>DATJSG010000026.1:0-280672 GCA_035504195.1 Terriglobales bacterium | reverse complement strand
TAGGAAACTCGCGACCCCCGCAACCTCCCCACGTGAGTGAGGGACAGACTGGGACATCCGAAAGCCAGGGCGCAGACAGGTAACCCGAATGCCTCGGGATCTCGACGCCCGCTGTGGGAGTGATCACTCCTAACGTTTTACTGGCAGTGGCAAGGAAGCAGTGGCAAGGAATGAAGCGCTGATGACCGAGGAGGTAAGAAACAGGAAATCTGAAACCCACGGTCTGAAATCGAAAGAATCCTCCCGCGAGCACATTGCACTCGTGGCATAATCTTCGGCAAGATCTCCCGAATCAGGTGCCGAGCCATGCGTCAATTCCTGCTTGCCGCTCTCTGCGTTTGTGTCTTTTCTCCCAGCTTGCCCTGTGCCGCCGCTCCCGCCGCCGCAAAGCCATTACAGATTTATTTCATTGACGTCGAAGGCGGGCAGTCGACGCTGGTCGTAAGCCCGTCGGGACAGTCTCTCCTGATCGACGCAGGCTGGCCGGGATACGATGGCCGCGACGCCGACCGCATCAAGATTGCCGCCAATCAAGCCGGCATCAAGCAGCTTGACTACGTTCTCATCACCCACTATCACCGCGACCACGTCGGTGGCGTGCCGCAGCTCGTCGACGGCATGAAGGTCGGAACCTTCGTCGATCACGGGCCGAATCTGGAAGACTCCGAAGTCACGCGCACCGACTATGCCGCTTACGAAAAAGCCATCGCCGGCCATGCCCGCGTGGTCGTCAAGCCGGGCTGGGGACTTCCCATCAAGGGCATCCAGGTGCGCGTGCTGACTTCTGCGGGAGATCACATTTCCGATCCGCTTCCCGGCGCCGGAGAGGCCAATCCCTACTGCGCCTCCGAACCCGCCGCGCCGGAGGATAAGACCGAGAATGCCCGCTCCATCGGCCTTCTCATCACCTACGGAAAATTTCGCTTTCTCGATCTCGGCGATCTGACCAAGAAAAAAGAACTCGAACTGGCCTGTCCCAACAATATGATCGGCACAGTCGATCTTTTTCTGGTCACGCATCACGGCATGGACATCTCAAACGCGAAGGCGCTCGACTGGGCCCTGCATCCGCGAGTCGCCGTCATCAACAATGGGCCGCGCAAGGGATCCAGCCCCGCCGCCTGGCAGATCGTGAAAGATTCTCCCGGCCTCGAAGATCTCTGGCAGCTTCATTACGCGGAAGAATCCGACCGCGACCACAATGTTGCCGACGACCGCATCGCCAACGTAAAAGAAAACTGCGAAGGCAAATATCTCAAGATCGCAGCCGAGGCCGACGGATCGTTCACCGTTACCAATAGCCGCACAGGCGAGGAGAAGACGTACGCGAAGAAGTGAAAAGCCGGCTGTCTCAATTGGTGCGAACGCCCATCACCCAAAACGCTTCGCGCGTCGTTGGTGAGGCATTGCGCCGGAGAAAAGGCGCATAATGCGACCAGGGGGCCAGGATGAAAAACTTCGTGGCCGGAATTGTCGCAACCCTGATCGTGTTCACGTTCGGCGGCTGGCTTTACCTGAGACTCGGCTATGCCGACCTGCGCGCGAATCTTACGCCGTCGTGGCTCGAATCTCAGCTCGCCACCACCGCCCTGAATGCCTCGGCCGCACGCCATGCCCCACCACAACCGAATCCGATCGCGCCCACCGAGGCCAACCTGCTCGACGGCGCCCGCTTGTATCGCGACAAGTGTGCCGACTGCCACGGCCGGCCTGACAATCCGGCGAGCGATTACGGGGCGTCCTTCAATCCGCCGGCGCCGCAGTTCATGCAGGCGCATCCCCGGTTGCCCGAGAACCAGGATTTCTACCTCGTTAAGAACGGAGTGCGCCGCTCGGCCATGCCAGCGTGGGGAAATATCATGGCCGATAGTGAGATCTGGCAAGTGGTCACTTTTCTCAATCACCTGGACAATCTTCCGCCCTCGGTCCAGCAGGAACTCCACCGGCCCGCAGGTAGCAATCCTTGAGCGGCTGTAACCGATGGACTAGATTCAATCCCAATCCCAAGTTCTTCGATGATTGCCGAAAATCCCGGTACCACTCATTGTCCGTTTTCTGCGGGATGGAGTTGATAAAATCCTCCCCGCATGGTTGTGATCGTGATGGGCGTGACCGGAGCGGGCAAGACGACCGTCGGACGCTTGCTGGCCGATCAACTCGGATGGCAATTTGCCGACGCTGACGATTTTCATCCGCCGGCGAACGTGGAGAAAATGCGGCGCGGCATCCCGCTCACCGACGACGATCGGCGTCCCTGGCTGGAGCGGCTTCATACGGAAATCGAAACCTGGATCAGCGAGGGCAAGACCGCGGCAGCCAAAAATGTCGTGCTGGCGTGTTCTGCCCTGAAGCGCAGCTATCGGCAGGGATTGGGATCTGATCCCGAAGTGCGTTTCGTATATTTGAAGGGCAGCGCGGAACTGATTGCCAGGCGCTTGCGTTCGCGTCACGGACATTTCGCCGACGAGAAAATTCTGGCCGCCCAGTTTGCCGATCTGGAAGAGCCTGAAGGGGCGGTCACGGTCGACATCGACGCGCCACCGGAAGAAATCGTGACTGAGATTCGAGCCAGGCTTGGACTGACAAGCTTGGACTGACAAAGCTCAGCTTGGCGTAGAATCCATGCGCGCCAGAATTTATCTTGCGGCCAGTTGCACAGATCCTTCGCGGCCAGAACCGCCGCTCGGGATGACAAGTCGGATGACAAGTCGGAACTCGGCAAACCGTTTCTAACCACGCTCTTGCCGACGCTCTTGCCGCCGCGGAACGAACTTGCCAACGAACCGGGATCGCCTCGAATCCGCCGTCGTCGCGCGACTGATGTGGCGGCTGATGCCGTTTCTCTTCCTCCTTTATATAGTCGCTTACCTCGACCGCATCAACGTCAGCTTCGGCGTGCTGCAAATGCGGGACCAGCTTGGCCTGAGCGACCGCGTCTACGGCCGCGCCGCCGGAATGTTCTTTGCCGGCTATTTCTTCTTCCAGCTTCCCAGCAACCTGCTGCTCGAAAAAGTCGGCGTCAGGCGCTGGATTGCGGCGCTCATGGTGACCTGGGGCGTCGTTTCCTGCCTCATGATTTTCATCCGCGGCCCGGTCGGTTTCTACGGGATGCGGTTCCTGCTGGGTGCAGCCGAGGCCGGATTCTTTCCCGGCATCATCTTTTATATGAAGCGCTGGTTCCCGGCGACCGCGCGGGCGCGCGCTGTCGCCTGGTTCATGACCGCGAACCCTATTGCAGGCATCGTCGGCAGTCCGGTGTCGGGTGCGCTGCTCGGACTTCACGGCGCGCGGCTCGCTGGCTGGCAGTGGATGTTCCTGATCGAGGGCCTGCCCGCCATTCTTCTTGGGCTTGCGGTTTATCGCTTCCTCTCGGATAGCCCGGAAACTGCTCACTGGCTGCAGGGCGAAGAGCGATCGTGGCTGCTGGAGCAGTTGGCACGCGAACGTCAGTCCGACACCGAGCAGACCGAAAACAGCATTTGGAGAGTGATTTTCAGTCTCAGAATCTGGATGCTCTCTTTCGTCTACTTCGGGGTCGCGACGGCCATGTACGGGCTGATGCTGTGGCTGCCCAGCGTTATCCGCGACTTGTCCGGGCTGAGTTATTTCATGACTGGCCTGGTGGCCGTGATTCCGTTTGCGCTCATGACCGTTGCCATGGTTCTCGTGGGCATGCACTCTGACCGCCATGCGGAGCGCCGCTGGCACACGGCCGTTCCCGCGTTCGTTGCCGCAGCCGCGCTGTTCGTGGCCGGATATTCCGGCTCCGCGGTTCTCACCCTGGCCTGCATCGGCATTGGGATGGTGGGCGCCGAGGCTATGGTCGGGCCATTCTGGGCGCTGGCCACCTCGCGCATGGCCGGACTTTCCGCCGCCGCCGGTATCGCCGTGATCAACTCCCTGGCCAACCTTGGTGGATATTTCGGCCCCGACATCATCGGCCTGTTTCGCACCGCCAATGGAGGATTCCGCGGCGGCCTGTGGGCGATTGCGGCCACCGTCGCCCTAAGCGGAGCGGCGGCTGTGATCGTTGGACGCCCAGCTAGCGATGAAAAAGCGAATTCATCGTAAAGACTGGCCTATCCTGTGCGCATTGAGCGCTGAGATCGCGGTTCTCGCGCCTTTCGCTTTGTTCCATGGCTGCAATTGTTTAGAATAGAAAGCTTGTGTCGGCGCTGGTACTGGAACCCCCACAGTAGAGGCGAATCGCAATTTTGGAACCGTCAAACCACAACAACAGCACTGCCCCCACCGTCTACTGGCGGGTGGAGGGCAGCCTGCTCGACCTGACCGTGGTCCGGCCGGTGGCATTCTTCACCTGGAATGCGCAAACCTTCACCGAGCGTTTCCGCCGCCGCGGGCTGATCTTCGTAATGGCGCTGCTGCGTCCTTTTCTTTATTCGACGAACCGAAAATTTGCCACGCGGGTGGTGCACAACGTGTTGCGCGGGGTCACCCGCGACCGCCTCGACCTGCTCGGCGACGAGTTTTTCCAGTACAAGCTGAAGCCGCGCCTCAAAAAAGAAGGCGTCGAGAAAGTGCGGGAACTGGTGCAGACCGGTGCAGACGTCGTGCTCGTCAGCCAGGCGCTGGAGCACATCATGCGCCCGCTGGCGAAGCATCTGGGCGTGAAGCACATTGTGGCCAACCGGCTGGAGTTTCGCAACGGCATCGCCACGGGCAGGCTGCTGGAGCCGGTCATTCGCCCGCGCGGAGCCTTCGCGCGATTTCGCGAAAATATGCCTGACGGCCGCCGCGCTCCGAAAACGCTGGCCCGCCATCTCGACATTTCGCTCGAAGATCTGCGCGCCGCGGTCACTCCCGCCGAGCGCCCGGTGATTGCGCCTCCGCGGCCCATCGTTCACTTCGACGGCCAGCGGCAGACCCCAGGATTCTCCGTGCGCCGCGCCTTTGCCGGAAAGCACGTCATGCTGATCGGGGTCACTGGATTCATCGGCAAAGTCTGGCTGGCCAACACGCTGCTGGATCTGCCGAACGTGAGGCGAATCTATTTGCTGATTCGCCGCCAGAAATCGAGTTCGGCTGAACGCCGCTTCGAAAAACTTCTGGAAGAGTCTCCGGTGTTCGACCCGCTGTTTGAGCGCTACGGCGCGAGGCTAGGCGATTTTCTACGCGATCGCGTCGAGATTATCGAAGGCGACGTTACTCAGTCTGATCTCGGCCTCGACTCTGAAACGGCGCGCCGTCTGCAAAAGAATCTCGATGTAATCATCAACAGTTCAGGCCTAACGGATTTCAACCCTGACCTGCGCGACGCGCTCAACTCCAATACCGACGCCGTGGTCAACATTGTCGAATTCGTGCGCGGATCGGACCACGCCGGACTTCTGCATCTTTCCACTTGCTACGTGGCAGGCGAGCAGGATGGGCGCGTCAGTGAAAAGCTGACGCCGAACTACAATCCGCGCGGCCTGGCCGATTTCGACGCCGAGCAGGAGTGGCGCTCTCTGCATGAACTGGTCGAGCAAGCGGAAGCGCGCGCCGAAAGCGAAGAAGTGACCTCAGGTCTGCGCATGCAGGCGCAATCGAAAGAGCACGCGGCCAAAGACCTGCACGGCGCCGCGCTGGAAAATCAGATCCGCAAGAACCGCCTGCGCTGGCTGCGAACCTATTTGACCGAAACCGGCACGCGCCGCGCCAAGGAGCTCGGCTGGCCGAATACTTACACCCTCAGCAAGAGCCTGGCCGAATCGTTGATCGCCAAACGCGGCGCGGGGTTGCCGATTGCGGTGGTGCGTCCGGCAATCGTGGAAACTTCCGTTGCCAAGCCTTTCTGCGGCTGGAATGAGGGCATCAATACGTCGGCCTCGCTCTCCTATTTATTGGGGACTTATTTTCGCCAGCTGCCTTCGAATGAAAGCAAGCGTCTTGACATCATTCCGGTCGACGCGGTTTGCGCGGGAATGACGCTGATTGCCGCGGCAGTGATGGAACGCCGGCACGACACGCTCTACCAGCTCGCTACTTCCGTCACCAATCCGTGCGATATGGGGCGGTCGATCGAGCTGACTTCTCTGGCTCACCGAAAACACTACCGCGCGCAGGAGGGGCTGGAATCCTGGTTGCGCCTGCGTTTTGACGCGATCCCCGTGTCCAAGACGCGCTATAACCGCATGTCGGCTCCGGCGCAGAAGGCGATCGTGAAGTCGATCCAGCGCATCATGTCGCCGCTGCCGCTGAAGAAGGCGCCTCTAATTCGAGCCGAGCGCAACCTGGAGCGCGTGGAAAAACTGATTGAATTATTTGAGCCCTTTATTCTTCTCAATGAGCACGATTTTGCCGCGGAAAACATCGAGAAGCTCTCGTATGCTTTGATTCCCGAAGAGCATGAGACCTTCAGCTACGACACGCGCGGCCTTGACTGGTGGGATTACTGGATCAACATTCACATTCCGGCGCTGCGGCGCTGGACTTATCCGCTGATTGAAGGCCGGCCGCTGGAAGCGCGGCCGCCGCGCAGTTTTCAACTTGCTCCCGCCAACGGCGACACCGTGAAGACGGGGACCAACGGAGCCACGTGGCGATATTCCTGACCGGATCGACCGGATACATTGGTGCGCACGTGGCGGCGAATCTTCTGGAAGGTCACGGCGCGGCCCTGAATCTGCTGGTGCGGGCGCGCGATCCGCAGGAAGCGCAGTTGCGCCTGTGGCGCGCGTTGCAGTTGCATCTCGACTTCCCGCGCTTCTTTGAATATCTGCAGACCAAGGTGCGGATTTTCGTCGGCGATCTCACGGCGCCCGCCTTTGGCCTGGATCGCGACGAGTACGACCGGCTGGTGCACACCACCGACTCCGTGATTCACTGCGCGGCCTCGTTGAATCGCAAGTCCGAAAAGGCTTGCCTGAACGTGAATCTCCGCGGCACTCTCGAGGTGCTCACCTTGGCGCGCCATGCCGAGCATTACCACGGCCTGCGCCGCTTCAGCGAAGTGAGCACGGTGGCCGTGGCCGGCAAGCGCAGCAACGAAGTGGTCGTGGAAGATCGCTCGATCGAGTGGGACCGTTCCGACTACGATCCCTACGCGCGCACCAAGAAATTTTGCGAACACATGACGCGCGTTTTGCTGCCGGATACTCCAAAGACGGTTTTCCGTCCCAGCATTGTTTTGGGCGATAGCCGCCACGCCGAGACCACGCAGTTCGACATGGTCAAGGCTTTCGTATTTCTCGCCGGCTTGCCCGTGCTGCCGTTTCGCGCGACTGACAAAATCGACATCGTGAACGTGGATTTCGTTGCCGACGCCATCGCGACCCTGCACCAGAAGGATCAGCCGAAATACGAAACCTATCATCTTTCATCGGGCACGTCTTCGCAAACGTTTCGCGAGTTGACGACGGCGCTGGCCTCCGCCCAGCAGAAACGCGGCCCGGTGTTTTTACCGTTCACTGAGAAGCCGTTTACAGGCTCGGTAAAATTCCTTTCCAATCGCAAAGGATCGATGGGCTACGGCGCCTCGCTGATGAAAGTTTTTTTGCCTTATCTCGTCTGGAACACCGTGTTCGACAACACACGTGTCACCAGCGAACTTGGCCGCAAACCGGTTCCGTTTTCCAAGTACAGTTTTCCGCTGCTGAAGTTCAGCCGCGAGAATCATTTCGCATACGACTACAAGCCCTGGCCCGCCGCCGCTGGAGGGAGCGCCGCATGATGGACTTCATTCTGGAAGCCTGGGTCAGCGGCAACATCGAACGCGCCAAAGCTCGATGGATGGTGGGTGCGGGAAAACCCTGGCAGCCCGGCGAAAAACTGAAGCTCCTTTTCGCGGGATACAACGGCACCCGCAACATGGGTTCCGACGTCCGCGTCGACGAAATGCTGCGCCAGATTCGCCATATTCTGGGTGCGGATCGCGTCGACTTCAGCGTGATGAGCCAGAACTTCGAGTTCTCAAAAGGCTATTTCGACGGCACGCGGCAGGTACATCTTCCCGACATCTTCCCGCCGTTTTTGGCCGACGAAGTTCCACGGCATCACGGGGTCGTGGCCTGCGAAGGTTCGATGTTCAAAAGCAAGTTCGCTAACGCACTGACCACCATGATGATTGGTTCGCTGGGCATTGCGGCGGTGCAGAACAAGCTTTCCGTCGGCTACGGCGCGGAAGCTGGCCACATGGATCCGCTGCTGGCCAGAATGTGCGGCCGCTATTGCAAGAATTCTCTGGTGATCACGCGCAATGAAGAGTCGCGCACTCTGCTGCGCGAACTGGGAGTTCCAACCGAACTTGGCACCGATACCGCGTGGACGTTCGAGCCGCGCCCTGCCGAATACGGTCAGAGCATTCTGCGGCAAGCCGGCTGGGACGGGCGAACTCCGGTGCTGGTCGTCTGCCCGATCAACCCGTTTGAATGGCCGGTGAAGGCATCGGTCGCAAAATATGCGCTGCACAGCCTGACTGGGGCCTATAAAGACAGTCACTATCGCACCGTCTATTTTCACAATTCGGGGCCGGCCGCTGATCGCGCCTATCAGCATTACCTGACTTCGATTGCGAATGCCGTCGACGCATTTCGCAAGCAGCGCGATGTGTTCGTGATCATGGTGGCGACCGAACGCCTTGATGCCCGCCCGGCGAATCGTATCTCGGAGAAACTCGGCGGCGTGCCGGTTCTGACTTCCGATCAGTACAATATGTACGAGCTTGTAAGTATCTTGCGCGCCTGCCATATGATGGCTTCGTCGCGCTATCACGGTATTGTGACCTCCATGCCCGCGCTGGTGCCTTCGGCTGGCATCACTATGGATGAACGCATCCGCAATCTTATGCGCGAACGTGGACATCCGGAGTTGCTGATGAACGTGGACGATCCCGATCTCGAGCAGAAATTGCTGTCTGCCCTCGAAACCCTGGCCACGCAGGGCGAGCGCATCGCCGACGGCATCGCGCGCACGGTCGTAAAGAACCTGAAGGTGATGGCGCGCATGGGCGTGTATTTCGAAGAGGAAGTGCAGCGCCGCTATCCCGAGTTCGGGACGCGGACCGGCGAATGGAGTTGGGAGGATTATCTTCCGCCCATGAACGCCTCGCTGCGCCAGTTGGTGACGGCGTACAGCTAGTCAGGACCCTCATTCAATCATGCCATTTGTCGGCGAAATATTTTCGCAACTCAAAGCAACCGTGGATACCACGGTGCTGCAGGAGATTCGCGACGGCCAGATCACTGGAGTCACGGGGGCCGAATTCCTTCAGTTGATCGCCCATGCACGAACGTTTCTCGCCTCCAAAGGCTTGCAAAAGGGCGAGCGTTGCGGGTTGCTCGCGGCCAACAGCATTCGCTGGGTCGCGATGGACCTGGCGGCCATGGCTGAAGGGCTGATCGTCGTTCCACTGTACTCTCGCCAGGCCCCCGCGGAACTGGTCGCGATGATGAAGGACAGCGCGCCGTCGCTGATCTGCTGTGGCGATGCAGCTCTGCGCGAGGCGATCCGGCAAGCGTGGCCGGATGCTCCTCCACATTTCGTGTTCGACCAAATCTTCGCGGCCGGCAAAGAAATCGCGCTGGATCGTCCGCAAGTGCGCAACGAAGACCCCGTCACCATCATCTACACCTCGGGAACTTCGGGCGAGGCCAAGGGCGTTGTTTTGACTGCGGCGAACGTCGGCTTCATGTTGGGATGCACCTCCGCGCGCCTTGACCAGTTGATGAGCGGCCGCTCCGGCCAGGACCGTATCTTCCATTATCTGCCGTTCAGCTTCTGCGCGTCGTGGATCGCGGTGCTGACGTTTCTATTGCGGGGAAGTCTCGTTACACTGAACACCGACCTCACGAAAATTCCGAACGACATGCCTGCAGTCGCGCCGCACTATTTCCTGAACGTGCCCCAATTGCTTGAACGCATGCGTCGCGGCGTCGACGAGCAGGTCGCGCAAAAAGGCGGCATCGGTCAGGCGATTTATTCACGCGCCAAGTCTGCGTGGACTCGCCGGAACGAAAAGCAGTCGAGATCGGCCGACACCATTTGGCTGTGGCTGGCGAATCGGCTGGTTTTTCCGACCATCCGCAAGAAAATGGTCGGCGAAAATCTGAAAGCATTGATTTGCGGTTCCGCGCCGCTCACTCCCGAAACGCAGGATTATTTCCTCATGCTCGGTATCCCGGTTTTGCAGGTCTACGGCCTCACGGAAACCACCGGAATCTGCACCATGGACGATCCGGCGAATCTTGTTCCGGGCCGCGTCGGACCTGCGATTCCCGGGATCGAGATGAGGCTTGGCGACAACGACGAAATCGTGGTGCGCGGGCCGAACGTCTTTCCTGGATATTGGAATCGCCCACAGCAGACCGCTGAGGTCCTGCGTGATGGATGGTTTCACACCGGCGACCAGGGCGAAATGGATGCTTCGGGAAACTGGCGCATCGTGGGCCGCATCAAGAATCTGATCGTGCTCGGCTCCGGCCACAAAATTTCTCCGGAAGCCGTCGAAGATGAAATCGCGAGTCATTTGCCGGGCGCGCAGCAGGTGGTTGTCGTCGGCAACGGCCGCGGCTATCTTTCGCTGATCGTCACCGGAAGCGTTGGCACAGAGCACGTGCAGGCGGCGCTCGATGCCGTCAATCCGCAGCTTCCGCACTATAAACAGGTTCGTGCGTTCTGCCTGCGGCCGGAGCCGTTTTCTATTGAAAACGGCCTGCTCACAGCCAACGGAAAGTTGAAGCGCGATCTGATTTCCGCGTGCATGAAGAGCGAGATCGAAGACATGTACCGGGTGAAGCAGGCGGTCTAGCGGTGGAATCGGCGGCGAAAGGAACGGCGTTGCGTACGAAGCAATTCACAGGCAAGGCACTGTCCTGGAATCTGAACGGCGGCGTCATCGAACTCGCCCTGCATCGCGCACCCTGCAACGAACTCGGATCGGTGTCGCTGGGCGAGCTGGAGCAGTTTGCGTCTGCGCTCGGCCAACTTGAAGGCGAAGCTCACGCGCTTATTATCCATAGCGAGTTGAAGTCGGGGTTTTGCGCCGGCGCCGATTTGCGCGAGCTTTATCAAAGGTCGCAGCGGATAGAAAAATCGCAGGCTTTGCACGGCGTACGGGATTTTCTGGAACGAATTCACCGTGTGCTGAATCGGATCGATGCGTCGCCGCTGACCACGATCGCGGCCGTGCATGGGGTTACGTTTGGCGGAGGATTTGAACTCGCCCTGGTCTGCGATTTGATCGTCGCCGACAAGATGGCGCGCTTTTGTTTTCCCGAACTCAGGCTTGGGCTGATCCCCGGATTCGGCGGAATTCCGCGTCTGAAGCGGGATCTGGGCAACGCCGTCGTGCGCGACCTGCTGCTGACTGGCCGCAGTTTCAACGCCACCAAAGCGCAGCAGATGGGGCTGGTCAGCCAGGTGGTTTCTGAAGGCGAAGCGCTGCGGGCGGCGCGCGCCACCGCGGCGCAGGTAGGCAAGTTCGATCGCCAGACTGCCATTGCCGCCAAACAGTTCATCAAGCCGATTCCGCACGAGGAATTAGGCCGCGAGATCGATATCTTCTGCGAATTGTTTTCGCGACCCGCAGTCGAAGCCGGTCTTAAAAAGTTCGTGGAGAGCACCGACGCCCAGCCTTATTTGCCCTAGGCCATTGCAAGAAGAGGGATCGAGTCAATTAAAATCAGGGGCTTATGCAAACCGCAGAAAAGACGCTCGACGAAATCCTGACTCTGGCGGCCGCGCACTTCAAGGTGCCGCGGGAAAAACTCTCGCCCGACGCCGACTTCTTCAAGGCCCTGGGCATTGACAGCCTGCAGACTCTCGATCTGCTGACCCGGCTCGAGAATCATTTTCATGTCGAACTTCCTGACTATGAGCTGCAGGGTGTTACCGACTTCCGCACCCTGGCCGGAAAGATCCAGGCGAGGCTGTGATTGCCGATTGCCGAATACCGATCACGTCGTGAGCCGGGAGCCAGTTTGCCAATTGGCAATTGAAAATCGGCAATCGACAATGATTCTCTGATGCTCGATCTCCGCCAATACACTTGTCTGGGCGCGGCTCTGCGCGATGCCCTCGATCGCTTCTCCTTTGAAGTATGCCTGATCGAAGCCGATCGCGATCGCGAAAAAGTTCGGCTTACGTATTCTGATTTTAGGGAGATCGCGCTTCCACTCGCGCGCGCGCTGGAGGATGCCGATTACGATCCCGGAGACCGCGCCGCCATCATCATGACCAATCAGTCGAAGTGGTTGATTTCCGCCTACGCGATTTTTTACTGCGGGGGCGTGCTGGTGCCGCTCGACTATAAGCTCACCGCCGCCGAGCATCTGCAGTTACTGGCTCACTCCAAAGCCAAGGTTCTGGTGGTCGAATATCACCTGTGGCGCGCCATCATGCAGTCGCCGGACTTTCACAAGATCGCAACCAAAATTGTGTTGGTCACGGAAGCCCCGCTGGGCACAGAATTAGCCGGCGCGTTCCGCTGGGAGGACTTCAAGCGTAAAGGCGCTCCCGACTTTGTCATGCGCCAGAGAGAAGACACCGCCTGCATCGTCTATTCTTCGGGCACCGGAGGCCGCCCCAAGGGCTGCGTCCTCACGCACGAAAATTATCTTGAACAATGCCGGTCGCTCACTGCGTGGTATCCGTTCTGGCCCGGAGTGCGCTATCTGAGCATTCTTCCCACCAATCACGCGATCGATTTTATGGTGGGCTTCATCGGGCCCTTCGTGTGCGGAGCCTGCGTGGTCCATCTCCGCACGCTGCGTCCTGAGTTCGTGCGCGACGCTTTCGTCCGCTACCGCATCACCTATGTTTCGCTGGTGCCGATGATCGTGAAGAATCTCGAGCGCGGCCTGCGTGCGAAGTTCGACGAATTGCCGTCCTGGAAGCGTGCTTTCCTGAACGCGATGATCGCGACCAACAAACTGCTCACGCGCGCCCAGCCGCGAGTAAAGCTGAGCCGTGCTTTGCTCCCCGGCGTGCACCGTGCCTTTGGAGGTCAGTTGCTCGCCTTGATTACCGGCGGCGCTTTCATGGAACCCTCGACGATGCAGTTTTTCTACGATCTCGGCATTCCGGTAGTCAATGGTTACGGCCTCACCGAAGCCGGCACCGCGCTTACGCTCAACGATCTCAAACCGTTTCGCGCCGACACCGTGGGCAAGCCGCTTCCCGGTGTGGAGCTTCGCATTTTGAGTCCTGACGAAGACGGCATCGGGCAGGTCGCGGCACGCAGCAAAACCGTCATGTCGCACTATCTCGACGATGCTGAACTCACGCTGGAGACGATTGTCGACGGCTGGCTATTGACCGGCGATCTCGGCCGCTTTGACGGAACCGGCCATCTGCAATTGTTCGGGCGCCAGAAAAACATGATCGTCACCGAGGGTGGAAAAAACATTTATCCCGAGGACATTGAAACCGTTTTCGACGGCCTTCCTGTGAAGGAGTACGGAGTGTTCGCCGCGAATTATGTCTGGCCCAAAAAAGAGCTGGGGAACGAGACGCTCATGATTGTGCTTCGCCTGGAGCAGAACCAACATTTCGACAGCAAACTGCTGGAAGAAATCTCTGCGCGCAATCGCCGCTTGCCGGATTTCAAGCGCGTTGGGGGATATTTAGTCTGGGAGAGGGATTTCCCTCGCACAGCATCGATGAAGATCAAGCGGCAGGAATTGGCCACAGACATTGCGAAGTCGGTGGAGCGCAGTTCAATGGTAGGATTGTGACCGCTTTTGCCGATCGAGCTTCGAAAGTGTCTCCGCCATAGCCGCTGTGAGAGTTGTCCGACATCCTGGGAAAATACTTGTTGGGCCCATACCTTGCAATCGTGAACCCGGCGGCAGGAGGCGGCCGCAGCCACAAGCTGCTCGGCCCTGCGCTGGAACGTCTTCGCACCGGCGGCGTGGAGGTGAAGGTTGCCGCAACCCGCGCTCCGGGCGACGCCACCAAAATCGCGCGCGACGCTTATCGCCGCGGCATGCGGCATTTCATCGCGGTCGGCGGCGACGGCACTTCGTATGAAGTGGTAAACGGTCTCTATCCGGAAGCGCAGCAACGCGGGCGCGCGACTCTGGGTTTCCTGCCCTTGGGTACGGGCAACTCATTCCTGCGCGACTTCAGCGACCGCGGCGTCGAACACGCGATCGAGTCACTTCTCGCGCAACGCACTCGCCCCTGTGACGTGCTCCGGCTGCGGCATCGGGCCGGAGTGATTCACTACATCAATCTCTTGAGCATGGGATTCTCGGCCGACGTTGCCACCTTGCGCGCCCGCCGTTTCAGTTCCTGGGGAGAACTCGGCTACTTCACATCGATTTTCCTTACGCTGGCCCGCTTTAACCGCCGCCCGTTCCCGGTGCGCGTCGAGGGCGAGTCCAACTTCGACGGCCGGCCTTGTTTGTTTCTGACTTTCAGCAACAGCAAATTCACCGGCGGCACGATGATGATCGCGCCCAAGGCAGATATTAGTGATGGATTCATCGAATACGTCCGTTGGGGACCAATCGGGCGCGTGGGGCTCATTCGGAATCTGCCTGGACTTTACGACGGCACACACATCGAGCATCCGCTGGCCGAGCGCAAGGCGGTTCGGCGAGTCGAGTTCAATCTGGAGGCTCCCGTCGACGTCATGGTTGACGGCGAAGTGCTTAACCTGCATTGCGAGGAACTCGACGTGCTTGCCGGAGCGCTCAATGTCATTGCCTAAATTCGCCTGCCTGTCCGTGATATAAAAAATGGATCATGTCTGAAGAACGCCGCAAGCGCCAGCAGGAGCGCGAACACCAGCCGCGGGATATCCGCAAGTATTTCACCTGGGGAGCAATCCTGATTCTGTTCGCGGCCGCGTATTACGCGGGCTGGCATTACAAGAATCATAAATACGATCATTTCGCGCAATGCCTGGCGGCGAAGCAGGCCAAAATGTACGGCCTGTACTGGTGCCCGCACTGCCAGGAGCAAAAGCAAATGTTCGGGCAGGCGTTTCATTACGTTCCCTATGTCGAGTGCGCCATCAAAGGGTCCCATGAACTGGCACCCGAGTGCAAAGCGGCCGGAGTGAAGCTGTTTCCCAGTTGGCAATTTGGCATGGATTCGCCGAAGGCGGGAGTTCTATCCCTGGAGGATCTGAGCGCCAAGACGGGATGCAGCCTGCCGTGACGGAATCGAGCGTTGCATCTTCGAGCGGCACACGAGGGTCGCTGAATCGGATTCTTTATGCGGGAATCGCGGTTTTGTCCGTCGCGGGAATCATCGTGTCGGCCGTTTCACTGCAGCGCCATTACGCCAAATCGGCCACACAATTTTGCGATTTCAGCCAGCAATTCAGTTGCGACGTTGTGAACCGCAGCGAGTATTCCAGCATTATGGGGATTCCGGTCGCGGGCATCGGCGTCGTCGGCTACGCCGTGCTGCTGGCACTGTCTACTTTCTTTCGCGCGCGGGCTGAGACGCCGAATCGGCTGCTGGGAGCGGCAATTGCCGGGTCGGCCTTCGCGCTTTACCTGACCTACATCGAAGCTTACGTGCTGACCACGTGGTGCATTCTGTGCCTCATCTCTCTGGTGCTGATTTTTCTGGTCACTGTGCTGGCGGGCATCGTGAGGTGGAAAGCGTAAATCGACGGGTCCGTTGTATGCTGTTACTGCACTTTCCCGGATGGAAGAAACCCAGCAAACTGAAAGCTACGCTCCCGAAGGAACGCCGGGAGTAATCCGCGCGCAGTCGGCTACGGGAGATTTGCGCCTCCACGAATTCCGCAGCCGCACGTTTCGCAACACCCGATTCCTGCGCGTGTGGCTGCCCCCGGAATACGACGATTCCGCGAACGACAGCCGCCGCTATCCGGTCTTGTATCTGAACGATGGCCAGAATCTGTTCGAGCCGTCGACGGCATTCGGAGGAGTCGAGTGGCAAGTCGACGAGACTGCCGATCGCCTGATTCGCGAAGGCGTTGTCCCGCCGATAATCATTGTCGGCATCGATAATACGGGCAAAAACCGTTTCCGCGAGTACATGCCGCACCGCTCGTTCCAGCCAATGATGTTGCGCGTGCAGGGCACCCGTTATCCCAATTTCCTGATCAAAGAAGTCATGCCATTTATCGGGCGGAATTATCGCGTGGCCACCGGGGCTGAGAACACCGGTCTCGGAGGTTCGTCTCTGGGCGCGCTGATTTCGCTTTACACTGCGGTCCTGCGGCCGGATGTGATCGGCCACTTGTTGCTTGAGAGCCCTTCGCTGTGGGCGTCGAACCGGCAAATGATCCGCGACGCCCGCGGCGTGAACCGCTGGCCGCAGCGGGTCTATCTGGCCACAGGCACGGCGGAAGCGGGCAGGGAAGACCGCAATCGAAGCATGGTCGACGACGTCCGCGAACTCGCCGGGATTCTGGGTCGCGCCGGCCTCGACGACAAGCGACTCAGGCTCGTCATCGAAGAGGGCGCCCCGCATCACGAATCGGCGTGGGCGCGGAGATTTCCCGAAGCGCTCACATTTTTGTCTGGGGGGTCGTAGCCTGGATTCTCTGCGAGCAAAACGCTTGGTGAAAGAATGCTTCTCTCGCCCGCTTCGTGAACTCTTACGTGTTCTCGAACCTTTTCACGCCTCCGCAGGTCGAGCTTCACCACTTACCCGCCAAATGAAGTACAAACTCGCGGTCATTGCCACGACCGAAAACTGCAAGTGGCTCCAGCGCGCCAGCGGCCCCAGCAGCGGCAACATGTAAACGAAATAAAGAAGTGTTCCCAGCCGGCGATTTGAAGCGGTTGCCGGTTGCGCCGCCAGCCAGTCCGCCAGCAGCAAAAACGCCGGCGCCAAAATCACCAGATCGTAAACCGTGAGGTGCGGCGCCACCAGAACGGTGGCCAGCAGCAAAGCCGAGTAACGCAGCGACAATGACGGCGCGGAAAGGGGCTGCACAGAAGAAGCTTCACTCTGCTTCCAGCAGGCAACAGTCAGTACAAGCACGACGATTGCGCTCACGACGTATAACGCGAAAGCCAAGCCGCTCCAGGGCACCAGCAAACTCCAAAACGTTCGCAGCGAATGCGTCTGGTACGGTCTGGGCTCGAGTAGCGGCATCACGCCGCGAACATTTCGCAGAACGTCGATCCAGCGGCGCAGCGGTTCCATTCCGTAATAGAGAACTCCCACCGATAGCTCTGCCGCCGCTGAAAGCGCCGCTCCCGCCATGATTTTCCATGCGCCCAGCGCAACGAAAACGATTGTAGCGGCCAGCCCTAGTTGTGGCTTGAAAATCAGGCAGCCGAGCGCCAGTCCCGCAAGAAACTGCCTTCGTCCACGCAGCAAGAAAAACATCAGGGTGAAACAGGCCAGTGCCAGAGCCGAAGTCTGCCCCCAGGCGATCAAATGAAAAAAGGCGGGAAATGCGATCGCCAGAAGCGCGACCAGCCCGCCGTAGTCCCGCAGTTGGGGACAAACTCGCCACACGCTATAGCAGCAAACGCCATAAATCGCGGCGCTGCAGGCCCACCAGACCACCAACGCCCACGCGTAGGGCAGATGCGCCAGAGGCGCGAACAACAGCGAAACCTGTGGGGGATAGAGAGGCAAATAACGAATTCCCGCTGCCGCCGGCACGCGCCGCTCGGCCAGCGCCGGTTGCGCCTTCATGTCATACAGATCGTTCCCGCGATGTTCCGCCGCGACCGCGCCCAGCGTATAGAAATGGAGGAAGTCCGTTCCTTTCAGATTGCGGTTGCGATCGCGCAATCCCGGCGTTGCAAGGTTCCAAATAAAGAGGGACCACAGGCACACAGCCAGAATCGTGCCGTGCGCGCGCAGACGCTTGCTGGTCAGCCAACTTGCCGGCTTCAGATGATCTGCCACAGGTCTGCCATGATAACCCGCACGCGCGTAAGGCTCAGCGAAAGTCAGTTGTGGGGGGCGGAGCCAGAGGTTCGAGGTGCGACGGGCTTTCGTCGCCATTCAAAAACCAGACGTGGCGGTTGTGGAAATAGCTGAGTAGCTCTTGATCCTGGCTGGCGCCCATATCGCGCGCCCAGACAATTTTTGCGGCGTCGATGTCGGCATCGTTGTAAACCCATTCCCGATCCACGTTGTGGTTTTTTCCATCCGTAGGTCGATACCGAACCAGCACCAGATGTTCTCCCGGCTGACGGTCGAGTTGCCGGATGATCGCCGCGCGATCCAGATTGCCACGGGGCCAGGCTGGCTCAATGGCAGTGTGCGTTGCTGCGGCGCAAACGCGCAGGACCAGCATCGAGCAGCAGACGACCACGATCATGCGAAGCATCGCCGGACCCAGGGAGGAGTGGCGCCCTTTCCAGAGACGCATGTGCCGCATGCACTGCAAGAGAATCAGATAAAGCAAGGCGGTTGCGGGAGAAAGATAGTGCGGCATGGTCCAGGTCTGCGGCGTGAGTCCGGCCAGGAACACGGCGAGGGCGACCAGTGGAAAGCGCATGCGGCGGTCATGCACGATCCACGGGAAAGCCAGCAGGGGCAAGGTCAGTGCCGGGCCAAGATAAAATCGCCATGCCGAAGCCAGCTTATCGCGGGTGCGCCGGAGCGCCCCGGCGAAGGTGCGATTTTCTTCGAATTGCTCCAGTTCCCAGCGGTAGAAATCCCGCATTACTTTGTGGTGATACACCGGCTCGGGGCGGGGATGCTCCCATAAAAAGTAAGGCGCGGTCGCGTACTGGCCGCGATTCACTTCGTAAGTCATCACGAAAGGTGAGCCAGTCACGCGATAGTAGTAATAGCCGGTCGCCACGGCAAATAGGCTCAATAACCCTACGATCGGAACCAGGACGCGAATCAGCACGCGGCCGGAGAGTCGCGCTCGAAACAGCCACCAGATCATCGCCGCGGCGACGGGTATGCTTAGCAACAGACCCTCGTAAGGGCGGCTATTGGCAAGCACCGCCGCTCCCACGGCCATCAGGACGGCGTCTCGCACTCGGCCATATTTCTGGATTCGAGGCAGCGTTCCCAGCACGAGAGCGCCGCCGAGGGCGACGACCGAAGCGCCCCAGTATCCGTTGATCCAATAACTCAAAATGCCAAGCCGCAACACCGCCAGCATGCCGCCGAGCAACGCCCATCGCGGAGGCAGCCATGCCTGCAGCATCCAGCACAGGGCTGAGCACATCAGCGCCGTGATCAGCAATTGCCCGATCCATGGATTGCCTAACAGCTGCCCCGCCGCGAGCACCAGGCCCTGCGCCGGCGGATACATCGACATATAGGTCGGGTGCTGAATGATGTGGAAACTCTCGAAGAATATCCACATCGGGTGCGTTGGATTGGTGATCCGGCCGTGGGCAAAAGTGTCGGCCGCCAGCAAATAACTGAACTCATCGTTCCATCGCGGCTGCGGAATGCCCAGCACCGGAATCAGGACAACCCGCAAAACGATTACGCTTGCGCCGACGACGAATACCGAGAGCGCCCGCCGCTGCCCCAGCCGAGCGAAGGCGCGTTCCACAGATTGAATCAGGGATGACCGCAAGGGCCGCTGCTCGCGCGCTTTGTTGCGGAACTCATGATTGCGGGACTGATGGAAGGCGATCAACAATCCGGCGCCCACCATCAGCGCCAGTTCAATGATCGCGATCAGCGCAGGCGCGAGCCAGGAATAGAGGTTTGCCAGAAGACCCATGTGGGAACAGCCGCCTAAGCTCGCCCTCAGCGCCCGAAGAGTCACGCCGTCAAAGGCAAGGCCTCTCCAGGCGAGGAGACCATCCGGGTCAAGCGAAGCCCGACAGCCCTGCTACTTGGTCGCGGCTTCTTTCAGGCCAATCTCCTCGAAAAGACCGTCGACGATCTGGATCATTTCGTTATCCACAACGCGGTTCTTGGAGATGGCTTCCTTCAGAGGAATCGAGATGATCTTGTTCGCGCGCAGCGCCGCCATGCAGCCAAACTCTCCGCGATGCACCATGTCGATCGCGCCTAATCCGTAACGAGTGGCCAGAACGCGGTCAAACGCGCTCGGTGAGCCGCCGCGCTGGATGTGCCCCAGCACCACCGCGCGCGTTTCGAAGCCGGTGCGCGCTTCGATCTCTCTGGCGAGAATGTTCGCGATGCCGCCCAGCTTGGCGTGGCCAAACTCATCCTTGCCCATGTCCTGCAGAATCGGGGCCCCGTCGCCCGAGGCGGGCGCAAACTTCGCGCCCTCGGCCACCACCACGATCGAAAAATAGCGTCCCCGTTCGTGCCGCTGCCGGATCGATTCTGCCACTTTATCCAGATCAAACGGCCGCTCGGGAATCAGGATCACATCCGCGCCCCCGGCAATGCCGCTATACAGCGCGATCCATCCCGCGTCCCGCCCCATGACTTCCACCACCATCACGCGATTGTGAGCCTCCGCGGTGGTATGCACGCGGTCAATCGCCTCGCAAACCACGTTGCAGGCTGTATCAAATCCGAAGGTGTAGTCTGTGCCGCCGAGATCATTGTCAATCGTTTTAGGGACGCCGACTAGCTTGACTCCCTTTTCGTGCAGCTTCTGGGCAATCGAAAGCGTGTCGTCTCCGCCAATTGCGATCATCGCGTCGATCTTGTGCTTGTCCAGCGTAGCCAGGCAGCGGTCAAAACCGTCTGGCCGCTTGGAGGGATTGGTTCGCGACGTCCGCAGGATCGTTCCCCCGCGCGGCAGAATGCCGCTTACTGCGTCCA
The DNA here is from genome assembly GCA_035504195.1 of Terriglobales bacterium. Taxonomy (GTDB): domain Bacteria; phylum Acidobacteriota; class Terriglobia; order Terriglobales; family Acidobacteriaceae; genus Sulfotelmatobacter. Next base: position 260,059 of record DATJSG010000026.1, on the reverse strand, counting down.
GGTCCAGGACCATGCTTTGATCTTCGATCAGCCCGCGCCAGCCCTCCATAAAACCTACAAACTCATCGTGGTAGTGGAACACGCCCTTGCGCACCACCGCGCGGATGACCGCATTCAGGCCGGGACAATCGCCTCCGCCCGTTAACATGCCAACTTTCATCATCGTGCTCCTCAATCGGAATTCTGAATTAGAGTCTCTGGAAACCGGAGTTTGCCGCTCTCGGAATTCTCACGAGCCTGCGGAATCCTCTGTGGACGAGCCATCTCGAAACACCCCGCCCGCAGCATGGCATTCGGAAGAACTAGGGTACCATCAAATCCATCGAAGCTGAAATTCGATCGCGCGCGGGCCGGCTTGTGCTGCCTGACATTGCACCATGGATGGATTGGCTGGGCTGTGTCCTCATTTCCGCGATACACTACATCTCATGCGGGTTCTCGGCGTCGATTGCGGCGGAGAATACACCGGCTACGGCGTGGTCGAAATGCTTCCCGCCGGAAGACTCTGCTGCCTGAGTTGCGGCGCCATCAAACTTTCTCCTCGCGAACCGCTGCCCCGGCGTCTTTCCCGCATCTACATGCAACTCGGCGCAATTATCTCTGAGCACCAGCCCGATGAAGTCGCGATCGAAGATGTTTTCTATGCGCTCAATGTCAAGTCTGCTCTGAAACTGGGCCAGGTTCGCGGAGTGGCGATGCTAGCCGCGGCCTCCGCCGGACTTGAAGTCAGCGAGTATTCCCCGCTGACCATCAAGTCGTCGGTGGTCGGCTACGGCCGGGCCGAAAAGCAGCAGGTGCAGCACATGGTTACCCGCCTCCTCGATCTGGCCACCCCACCCGAGCCGATGGATGCCTCCGACGCGCTAGCCATTGCCATCTGCCACCTGCACACCACCGGCACTCTGATTCGCCAGCGCGTTGCCGCGCGATAAAATCTAGTGAAACCGCCGCCCATGAACCCAAGAATCGGCCTTCACAAAATTTTCATCGCATCTTGCATCCTGCTGCTTGCGGTTCACGCGCGCGCCGCGGGCCCCGCCAGTGTGACTTTCTCTCTGGACTTTCCCGGCTCCGATCCCGACCACTTTTCCATCTCGGTGCGTTCAGACGGACATGCGGTTTACGAATCCAGCGGGGAGATCTCTGAAGACTCCACCGATCATGAAACTTACCAGAGCGATTTCACGCTGTCGGAGACGACCCGCGCAAATATTTTCGAGCTCGCCGCGCGGGCTCATTTTTTCTCGGGAAAGATCGATTCCGGAAACAAGAAGCTGGCTTTCACCGGCAAGAAGAAACTGACCTACGCCGACGGCCAGAAAAACTTCACCGCCGATTACAACTACTCTCCACAACCGGCCGTCCAGCAACTGACGGCGCTGTTTCAGATGATCTCGGCCACGCTCGAGTTTGGACGCCGGCTCACTTACGACCACCGTTACCAGAAACTGGCTCTCGACGAAGAGCTGAAGCACATGGAGACGCAGGCGTCATCCGGCGAACTCGCCGAACTGCAGGCCGTCAAGCCCATCCTGCAGGCGATTTACGAAGACAGTTCGGTCATCAACATTGTTCGCGCCCGCGCCCAGAGAATCATGGAAATGGAAAAATGAGGCGGCTTCGCGCCCGGTTTCGAAGGCGCCGCGTTTCGAGGCTAGGAGATCACGACGCCCGCGTATCCGACGACCATGTTGCGGTCGCCCGAGACGTCTCCCGAAGTCGCGTACTTCACCAGTTTCGCCGACTTCGCGCCCAGTTCCCGCGCCGCGGTCAGCATGGCAACGGCTGGGCCGTACCCGCACATGCTGATGTTCTGCTGCGTGACCACCTCGTGCAGGCCGCGCGGATCGAGGGTGAGAATTCGCTCAATCGCGCGATGATCTTTCACTCGCGTAATGGCGTCCGATTCGTAATGATTCATATCGCTGGATGCGACGATCAGGACGGGCTCGTGCTGCGAGGAAATATATGCGGCGATCACATCAGCCACAGCCCTGCCCAGTTCTTCAAGGACCTCGAACTTCCCGGTCCCCAGCGCGATCGGCACAAACTGTAATTCCGGCTGCCGCAGTTGCAGGAAGGGAAGCTCGACTTCGGCGGCGTGCTCGGCGCGATGCGCGGCCGAGTCTTCCTCGAGGGCAGGGAAGCACTGCTTCAAAGCCGCTGCCAGTTCGGTCGCAATCGGCACTTCGCCCAGCGGCGTCTCCCACGCGCCTTGGCTCAGAATCGCCAGCGCGCGTCCCATGCCCGTGTGGTTGGGGCACAACACGATGCAGCGCTTCGGAATTTCGATGCTCGCAAATACGGCCCCGGCGACGTGTCCGGAGTACATGTAGCCGGCGTGGGGAGCGATGCATCCGATGGCGCGAACCGGAGTCGCGGTCGCCGGTGACAGGTAAGCCAGAGCCTCAGCGCGCAAATCTTCTGGATCGCGAGGATAGAAACGTCCCGCAACTGCGGAACGGCGAAGAGTCGCACTCGACATGGCCCCTCCTCACTCGTTGAGGCGCTTGTTCCGATTCGGCGATGCGATTCAAGCGATGCGCCAATGGGACCAACTGACAATGTTATTGAACCGTGATGCCCGGTGCAATCCGCCCGTTCATGTCCTAATGGACTCCGTCGAGTTGTGTCATTGTCTAGGCATTGTCGAGGCTTGCGACGCTCCTGGCCAGCGCCCAAAGCGCGAATGCCACATCTGTGCACAACAGCAACTCCAGAAATGCGATGCTGGTCAGCAAATGGTCGTTGCTGAAGAAGTCCGGGCCGAAGTAGCGGTAGATCAGAAAAAGAAAGACCGCGCCCTGGAACCACGCGAGAACCCTCGCCGTCCGCACGGCTAGAAGATCGAACCAAATCCCGCCGCCGATGCCGATGAACGCGGCATATGCCAACTGGATGTGCAGCGGCGAGTAGCCGCGAGTAAAAGGTGCCAGAATGCCGATGGCGACCGCACCTCCAATGCCCAGCGCGAACAGAGCTGCCCCCACTCGCGACAGCCAGATCCGGCGGTTGCGCAGTTGCCGGTAAAAGACTGCCGCCGCCGGCGCCAGCAGAATTGCCGAGACCGCGGTAGCGGCAGCCGAAGGCGCATAGCCGCTAGGATTATCCTCGGGAGATTCTAAATCGGAGATCACCGCGGCCTTCAGATCAAAAGGCTTGCCGCGAAAGAAAATTGCTCCCGAGATGACCAGTCCCAGCAGAAACGTCAAACAGCTGGCTGGGACCAGGATGCGCAGCGCGAAGCGGGGCGTGAAGCGAAGCACGGTCTGACGATGATAAAGGAAGTAGATCGACAAAAGATCGGGCAGTTTGTATGAAGCCGACGGCTAGGATGCCGGAAGCTGCCGCACCGCTGGCGCTAACCGTCTGTGCTTATGCTAGAGATCGCCCGATCCCCCGCGCAGCGCACGATAAACCGCTGCACTCTCTTCCAAACTCAGCGTCTCCGCCCGCGCCGTCCCCTTCACGCCGGCCTCCGCGAGCGCGCGCTTCAAATCCGCCTCCGGATAGTTCTCTTTCAGATTGTTCCACAGCGTTTTGCGCTTCTGGCCAAACGACAGGCGCAGGAAGTCGATGAAGTCGTCTCCGGCCACGCCCAGTTTTTCCTGCTGCGGATCGATCGTCAATCGCAAAACAGTCGAATGCACTTTCGGTGGAGGCGTAAACGCGCCCGGCGGCAGAGTAAAAAGATTCTCCACGCGCGCATAAAGCTGGGCCGTCGCGGAGAGCAATCCATAATCCCGCCCGCCGGGCTCAGCGGCGATGCGGTCGGCGACTTCGCGCTGCACCATGATGACAATGCTCTCGAAATATTTCGCGTACTCAAACAGCCGCAGCAGAATATCGGAAGTGATGTAATAAGGAAGATTGCCGACGACCTTCACCGGTTCAGGCTTGAGCTCGATGCCGGGACGCCCCATGCCCGGCTTGGGCCCGAACAGAGAATCGAAGTCAATCGCCAGAATATCGCCCTCGATGACCTCAACATTGCGGGCCATGCCGAACTTCAGCCGTAACTGCGCCGCCAGCACACGATCCAGTTCCACGGCGATCAGGCGACGGGTACGCCTGGCCAACAGACCAGTCAGAATGCCCCGTCCGGGGCCGATTTCGAGCACGGTGCTCTGCGAGACATCGCCCAGCGTGTCGACGATGCGGGCGGCGATGTCTTCGCTGGCCAGAAAATGCTGTCCCAATTTAGGCTTCGATTGCGGACGGCGTGCGGATGCTACCTTTGGCACGTTGACCCCTTATTTCCTCGGGAAGTAGACTTGCAAGTCGGTGCCAGCATCTCACGTTGCGGGCCTCGGCTCCAGATAGTACACAGGAAACCTTGCATAGCGACTTTTACATAATGACGTATTCATCATAGCGTGCGGCGCCGAAAATGCGCTCGCCGTGGAACTCGCCCAATGGAGGTTCCGCTCTCATGCACATCGCATTCGCCGCTTCCGAAAGCGTTCCTTTTTCAAAGACTGGCGGCCTGGCTGACGTGGTTGGCGCCCTGCCGCGCGCTCTGGCCGCGCTGGGACATCAGGTCAGCATTTATCTGCCGCGTTATCGTCAGACCAAGCTTCCCGAGGCGGCAACCGTGGTGCGCAGCGTGACCGTACCTTTCGACGACCAGTACCGCTTCGCCTCGGTGGTCAGCGGAGGCAGCCAGTCCGGCGTGCGTTTCTACTTCGTCGACTATCCTCCATACTTCGATCGCGACGCCCTTTATGGAACGCCCGCCGGCGACTATCCCGATAACGCCGAGCGCTTCGCCTTGTTTTCGCGCAGCGTGCTGGAGGCCTCGAAAATTCTCGGGGTCCCGCAGATTTTTCATTGTCACGACTGGCAGTCGGCGCTGATTCCGGTTCTGCTGCGCACCATCTATGCCGAAGACCCCGCATTTCATGATGTCGGCACCGTGTTCACCATCCACAACATGGGCTATCAGGGCCTGTTCCCGCCCGATACGCTGCCCCTGCTCATGCTGCCCTGGGACCTGTTTACGATGTCGAAGATGGAATTTTTCGGCCAGGTCAATTTTCTCAAGGGCGCGCTCACCTACGCCGACTTCGTCACCACGGTGAGCCGCAAATACAGCCAGGAAATTCAGACCGCCGAGTACGGATTTGGCCTCGAAGGTGTGCTGCGCGACCGCGCCGCCACGGTCACCGGAATTCTGAACGGCGTCGATTACGACGAATGGAGCCCGCAGACCGACAAATTCATTGCCGCCAAGTTTTCTCCGCAGGATCTCGCCGGCAAAGCCAGGTGCAAGCAGGATCTGCTCGCCGCCTATGGCATGGCCAAGGCCGATCCCAAGCTGCCCGTGATCGGCATCGTCTCCCGCTTCGCCGCGCAAAAAGGATTCGACCTGATCGCGCAAGTCGCCGACCGCCTGGCCCGCGAAGAGATGATCATTGTGGCTCTCGGCGCCGGAGACAAGGCTTACGAAGAACTATTTGTACGGCTCAACAAACAATTTCCCAACAAGATCGCGGTCAAAGTTGCTTACGATAACGCCATTGCCCACAAAATCGAAGCCGGAGCCGACATGTTCCTCATGCCCTCGCGCTACGAGCCTTGCGGCCTGAACCAGATCTACAGCCTCAAATACGGCACCGTGCCCATTGTCCGCGCCACCGGCGGTCTCGACGACACCATCGAGTCCTGGGATGCCCGCACCGGCAAAGGCACCGGCTTCAAGTTCTCCGAGTACAACGGCGAGTCGCTCCTGCTTACCGTAAAACAGGCCCTGCAGGCTTTCGAGGATCAGACTTCATGGCAGGCGCTCATGCGCAACGGCATGGGCAAGGATTTCTCCTGGAACGCCTCGGCCCGCGACTACGGGAAGATTTACGAGCGCGTGAAGCAGATGCGCGGGACGGCGCAGGCGTCAGCGGAAAAGGTGCTGGTCTAATCCGCCGGCTGATTTTCCTCAGCGACGGCCACGGAATGTCAACAGGGCGTATCCCAAAGCCGAACCGAGTGCGCCGTACACCGCCGCGTTCATGGGAGCCAGCACAAAAAAGACCGCCACGGACGAGGGATCAATCGTCATCTTCACGAAATACATCGGACACAGCGCCAGCATGAGTTGAGGATCGAGATTCCAGCGGTGCGGAGCGAAATAGGCCAGGACCGCGACGAGATAGAAAATTGCGGCGAAGCCGCCGAGCAGCTTGAGGGGCGACGAAAACAAGCGATCATTATCCCGATCCCGATCCCGATCTCTTCTCCTCAGTCGCGCAATCCAGGAACGGGGCAGCAGCGCAGCCGCAAGGTTGAGAGCGCCCACCAGCGCCAGCGCAATTACAAATAGGATCCATTCGCTCTGCACCGGCAGGTCGGCGCCGCGCAGCATTACGTAGGGAGCGGCCGTCACAAACGATACGGAAGCGCACAGAAAGAAAACAACGCGAGAAATAATCCTGACGGCGCGCCCGGCCATGCTGCGCATTCTAGCAGCCGCCTGCCGTCAAGACGATGACTGCTTTCACCCGCACCATGTTCCACTTGCGTCACCTCTACTCGGCTTTCTATTTCGAACCAGAACCCGCGCTCACCAGCTTCTCGCCCCGGTCATTCGCGAGCCTGGTCAGAAAAGGGAAGAACGGGGTAATCTCAAACGGCATCTTCTCCCGCGACAGCGCCAGCGTCACCGGCTGGGCCTTGGCCAGTTCCACCTGATCGCTCCAGGGATCGAGCTTGATGCGTCCGCCCAGGGGCAGTGCGGCGATCTGGTCGATGCGCTGGGCGTCCAGTTGCGGCGCCGAACTCAGCAGCGCCTCCATGCGGGTATTCGTGCCCACGGCAAAGCTGTTCCCCAAGTGCGGACGGATCAGGTTGGGCAAGTCCGGAGCCCGCTGTTGCAGGGCGCGCAGAAACAGCCCTGCGGTCGCCAGTTTTTCCTTGTAGGGGGAATTTTTCAGCAGCTCCAGCGCCTTGGCGTCGGCCGCATCTTCATCGGCCGGACGCCGCTTGAAGTCCAGCCGGCGGAACGACTGTTCATCGGGAAAGAACATGCGGTCGTTGAACGCCAGCTTGGCGTCAAACTGGTGCCCGAGAACGATATGGCTGAGTTCATGGGCTAAAACCATGGCCAGCGCGGCTTCGTCAGGCAGCACGTCGAGCAATCCCCGGCTGACCACGATGGTGTGCCCGATGGTGAACGACTCCAGCGGCGCCGTAATCAGAACCCGGCAGTGCACGTCGGATTGCAGCGCCAGGTTATTGCTGATGACCAGATTGTTGACCACGGCCTCAAGCACCGCGTCCACATCTCCCGCGGGCGCCAGCAGTCCTACATTCTGCAGGCGCTCGACCACGTTATCCTCCGCCTGCTTTTCCCACATGCGCTCGGCCGCCACTGGACTGGGGTCGGCGGTCGCTCCGCTCTGGTCTTTGATCTGAGAATCGACCACGATCTGGGTAAATTCTTCGTTCCGGCTCTTGACCGCCGCCTTCAGGTCGTAGCCCCACAGCCGGGTTTGGGCTTTCACGTGGAAATGGCCCGAGCCCGAATCGAGGTCCGACTCCTCGCTATAGACATAGGCCGGCAGCCACATCCCGGGATGCAGGTTGAGCCGCCAGCTGTCGAAGTGCAGGTAGAACCCATTGCTGGGATGGCCGGAGTAAGTGCCGTTGAAGCGCACGATGTTGTAGCCCTGGTCTTCCACCCAGATGCGGCCCTCGAAGCGCCCCGGCGGCGCGTCGGCAATGGGCTGCGCGTCCATCACAATGCAGCGTACTTCGCCCAGAAATTCGCGGCGCACGTAGGTGAAGGTGTAGTTCTTTTTGTACAGATCGGTATCGAGCACCACCATCTGCGCGAAACCTTTGGGCTGAAAACGCAGCGAGAACAGATCGCTCAATTTGCCGAGCGGGCCGCGGCCGCCGGACTGGGACAGGAATGAAACATCCTCCGGGCCTTCGCTCAGGTCGAGCCGCCCCAGAAAGTACTGGTCGTGCACCGGAACCGGATTGCCGTCGGCATCGGCTTTCAGATCCTGGACATAGGTCTCCACCAAAGGACGCAGATTGCGCATCTGGGCCAGCAGCAGGTGTTCTCTCTCCACCATCCGGTCGACTACTTCGTCGAACGATCCTGGCACGGCCGGAGCTGCCGCGGCCGCGTCGGCATTTTCCGTGATCGCGGCGGACGTGATTCCAGCCTCTGTCCGGGACGCCGCGTGCACCACTTCCTGCCCCGCCGCCACATCCTGCGCCGCCGCCACTACCGCCCAAGCCGCCAGCATGGTCACCGAGATTCCAAGTTTCGTTCCCCGCTTCGTCAGTTTCATTCCTAGTCTGCGAAAGCCACGCATACAACCTGCCTCCCTCGTCGCTTTTTGAGCGCAATGCAGGATTCATCTGAGCAAGCGGCTGACCAGTGCCGGATTAGAAATCTGTGAACGTCGAGCAGCCGGCCGCGTCCGACCGTGCTCGCCCTTGCGCCTGGCGGTTGTCTCACGACCTCGCCTTTGGACAGGGCGTGAGTTCCAGGCGCGCCGTAAAGTTGCGCCCCGGCCGTAACTTGCGGCCCTCAAACTGGTGGTTGAGAATTGAGAATGTACTCATCTCTGGTGCGGGATTTGTGAGGTTCGCGCTCCGGCACTCTTGAGGACTGGCATTTTGAAGCTTTGGTTCAATACGCTGCTGCGCCTGGTCTCGGGAACCTACTTCGTTCTCACATCTGTTTATTGTCTGCTGGCTTATCTGCCTTACACCTACTTCTTTCTGGTCAAGGCGCCGCCTTACGCCTGGATGCCGTGGTTCGTGCACCATCAGGCAGGGCTGTACTGGATCGCGGCCGCAGCCGGAGTCGCCGCCAACTGGCCAGTGTTCGATTCCGGGACCAGAAAAAACCGGCGATTCTTCGTCGGCGCTGGACTGCTGGTCGCGGCAGGACTCTACCTCAGCCTTCGGCCCTTCCTGCCCACACTCGACGACAATCGGGCCGCTTATGCCTGGAGTCTGATCGCGCTGCTGCCGTGGATCGCAATTTCGCTGTGGAAGCCCGCCCAGAAGTCAGCGCCAGACAAATCGGCGCGAGAGCGCAGCCTGGCGGACGACAGGCCGTTCGCCTATTCAATCGGCCTGCTGGTCGCATTGGTCGTCAGCATAATTTACTTCGCCGGTGCGAGAGTGCAGTTCTACTTTGACAGCGGTTCGCTGGCATTTCACAAGGCCGACGCCGAACTCACACTCTGGACGCTGCTCTCTCACGTCGTCCTGGCGACCCTGATTCTGTCGCTCATCAACCTGATTTTCCTGCTCGCCGCGCATGCTTCCAGGCCGCAGGCCGTTCGCCGCCTTGCGATCGCCGCATCCATCGGCATCGCCCTATGGATCGCGCTCTATCGCTTCCTCGACGGCGCGCTCAGCTTCCGGGGATGGCAAGCTCATCTCTACGCCGCATCGCTGGCTCTGGCGCTCACGTTGTGGGGATTCTCGCTGGTCGCGCCGTTTCTCGAAGGTCCCAAAACTGCATCTTCGTTCCCGCTGCTTGCGTGGATCGCCCTCGCCGCCTCCGCCGCGCTCGCAGTTTCGTTTCCCTACATGATCGGCGAAGCGGACTGGAGCGGTTTTTTTCAATCGATCATCACAATCATCGTCTGGATTGCCGTCAGCCTTAGCCTGTTTCGTCTGCGGCCCGCGCGGGCGCGTTATTCCGCAATCGCAGTCATCGCGGTGCTGGCCGCGAGTATGCTTGCATACAAGAGTCTCGAGGCCAGCGAGATTCTATGGAGCCATCCGCTCGGAGCCACTGACGACGAGATCTCGCTTGCGCTCGAAGCCTATGGCGGACACGACCCTTCCTTTCAACTCGCGCATCGCATCCTGGGCAGCGGACGCAGCGAAGACTGCGGAGATCTTTGCCGCATGCTGCGCGAGTACACCAACATCCGCGACACCCGCGCCCGGGTCGACGTGAAACTTGTCGATCAGCTTATTCCCTCGCCAGAGCCGCGGCCCAATATTTTTATCTTTGTGATCGATTCCATGCGCCCCGATTATCTCGGCGCCTACAATCCGCGCGCCAGCTACACCCCCAACCTCGACGCCCTGGCCCGCGACAGCGTGGTCTTTCATCACGCCTTTACGCAGTATGCCGGAACGTCGCTCTCCGAGCCGGCAATCTGGTGCGGCTCGATGATGCTGCACGCGCACTACGTGCAGCCTTTCTCAAGGCTGAACAGTCTCGATCGGCTGCTCCACGTTGACAACTACCGCACTGTTGTCAGCATGGATGAAATTCTCAGCGTCATCTTGCCGCCCGGCGAGGTCGACGATAAGCTCGATACCGACAACAAACTCTGGAATGAGTTTGAACTGGGAGCGACGCTGCAACAGGCCGAAGCCGCGCTGGATTCACATCCCGACCCATCGCGCCCCGTCTTTTTCTACGCCCAACCCAAGAACGTTCACCAGTTCGCGCGCAATAACGTTCCTTCGCCCACTTCGCAGCACTGGCAATCGCCCGCGGGCCTGAACGGGCGCATCACCTACGAAGTGCACTGGGTCGACTCCCGACTCGGCGAGTTCTTTGCCTATCTCAAGCAGCGCGGCCTGTATGACAACAGCGTTATCGTTGTGACCAGCGATCATGGCGACGCCACCGGAGAATTCGGCCGCACCAGCCACTCCACTTCGATCTGGCCCGAGATCATGCACGTGCCGCTGATCGTCCATCTGCCGCAGAAAATGCGCGAACATCTGGTTTACGACGACGCCCGCATTTCAACCCTCACCGACATCACGCCAACTCTTTACTATTTGCTGGGAGAGCGGCCAATCCGGCAGAATCCGCTGTATGGCCGTCCGCTATTTGCCGAGACCAGGGAAGAACTCGATCGCTATCGGCCGAAAGATCTGCTGCTTGCCTCCGACGTGCGCGCGGTATTTGGAATTCTCACTGCGAACGGACGCTATTTATACACGACCTACGATTCGCCGCCTCAGAGTTATCTTTTCGATCTGCAGAATGATCCGAACGCCGTGCGCAACGTTATTACTCCAGCACTCAAGCAGCGCTACGACGAGGAGATCATCGAGCATCTGCAGTCGGTCGGCGATTTCTATGGCTACAAGCCGGGAGTGGGCTCGCTGCTGACGACCGCATCGCGCTAGGCTGCGCGGTTGTGGCCAATCTTGCTCTCACACCGTAATTACTTCTGCGCGGCCCAGGCCAACCCGTCGGCGCCCGGACCGGCATCGATCAGCCGCGTTACTGTCCAATCGGAGATGCGGATTTCGGCAACTTTCTGACTCGCATCGCAGGAGACGTACGCCACCGCGCCATCCGGCCGGATCAGAACTTCCTGCGGTGCAGCGGGAACGTCGATAATGCGATCGAGCTTCATGGTCTGCAGATTGAGAGCGCCCACTTTCCTCGCACCCGGCATCGCGATCACCAGCCACTGCCCATCGGGCGTGGCCGCCGTCCCGTACCCGGCTGCTGGCAGCGGAATCCACGACCGAACCTTGCGGGTTACTGTGTCGATCACGGCCAACTGCGGCTTCGACTGATCGGAGGTGAACGCGAGCCGGTCGTCGACCGAGAGCGCGATGCGCTGTATCACCGGCGCAACCTTGAATACGTCGAGCGTTTTGCGCGCCTGCATGTCGAGCACCGACACCGTGCCCGAGCCGACATTTGTCGTGTATCCGAAGCGTCCGTCGTGGGTGATCGCCAGCATGTGCGATTCGGGTCGGCCAGTTGGAATCGAACCGACGATTTTCAGGGTATGCGGATTGATGACGGCGATTGCGTTGTCCAGCTCCGTGGTGACGTAGAGCAGGCCGTCCTTTGGTCCGATCAGCGCGCAGTGCGGACGCACGCCGTGGCCGAAGTCGACGTTGCCCACGATTTTGCGCGCCGCGATATCTACCACAATCAGATTGCGGCCATCGCTGCCCGGCTTGCCCACACCCGAATCGCCGTAGATCGGCACATAAGCAAAGCGGCCGTTGGGAGAGGCAATCACCTCATGGCCGGTCACGCCGCCTTCGGCGACCGTGGCAACCTGCTTGCCCGACTCCGGATCGATGATGCCGAGCGTCTGGTCGCCCTTGTTGTCGACCAGCAAAACTCCGCGCGCGGCCGGAATTGCCGGCGTCAGTCCGCCATTCGGCGCAGCGTCGAATGCATCTGCTCCTAAGACGGTCAAAGCGAGGGCGAGTATGAACATTGCCATAGATATACGCATACTGGAGCTCCAGGGCTTCGCCGGGATGCTCCCCGGGAAAACGAAGAAAATGTTATGTGCGCAGAGACGCACAGGTCAAGCTGTGCCTGAATCAGCAGTGCCCTGAATCAGACTACGCAAGAAATGAGCGAGGGCTAAGAATCGTTGCGAAGGGGAGACAGCTTTCGAGTCTCCGGCGAGGAACGAAATCGCAAGGTCGTGCATCTAATGCCGGTATATGTCAGCAGTGCAGTCTGGCTCCAGTCTTACCGCGCGCGATCTCGCGCGCGCATGGTGGCGCGTTCTCAACGGTCATGTTCCGCTGCTTTCGATCGAGATTACGCGCGAGTGTCCCTTGAGCTGTCCGGGATGTTACGCCTACGGCGACGGCCATCTCGGCGGCGAAACTACGTTGCGCGAGCTCAGCGACCTCCGGGGCGACGCTTTGGTCGAGGGCGTGATTGACCTGGTGCGACGTCATAAGCCGCTGCACGTCTCTCTGGTTGGAGGCGAGCCCATGGTGCGGCATCGCGAACTCAACCGCATTCTTCCCGCGCTCAGCGACCTCGGCGTTTTCTCCATGGTCGTGACCAGCGGAGTCATCGCGATTCCGCAGGAGTGGATGAAAATTCCGCGCCTGCGCGTGGCCGTTTCCGTCGATGGCCTTCCCGAGCACCATGACGACCGGCGCAAACCGGCGACCTACGAGCGCATTCTGAAAAATATCGCGGGACGGTCCGTCAACGTGCATTGGGTGATCACGCGTCCCATGTTGTCGCGGCCTTCATATCTGGAAGAGTACGTTGCCTTCTGGAATGCGCGGCCGGAGGTTGACCACATTTGGGTGAGCCTGTACAGCCCGCAAATCGACGAAGAGAGCCCGGAGCGGCTGCACTCCGAAGATCGCGAGTTGGTGGCGCGTGAACTTCCGCGTCTGCGTGCCGCTTATTCAAAGCTATTGGTGCCCGAGGGGTTGGCGAGGGCCTTTGTTGAGCCGCCGAAGAGCCCGGCGGATTGCCTGTTCTCGCAGATGTCGACGAATTATTCCGCCGATCTGCGGACCCATGTCGAGCCTTGCGTGTTCGGTGGAAATCCGGATTGCAGCCAGTGCGGCTGCAGCATCAGCAGCGCCCTGCATTGGATTCGCGGAGTGAAGATCGCGGGACCACTTCGTGTCGGGCATCTGGTGCAGGGGTCGCTGGGGGTTGGCTCGACGATGCGGAAACTGCGAGCCGATGTTCCTGCGGCGGCTCGTTGGGAAGGCGCACGATTCGCGGAGTCGAAAACTCAGCTGGTTCAGATTCAATCTCAAGAATAAAGCAACGCTGGCTGCGGCAAGCTCATCTTTTCTTGCTCTTGCCCGGCAGCCCCGCTGGATTCTCGTGCGTGCGCTCGCGGAAAGTGCCGCGCATACCGGCGGCAAGGCTCACGCTCGATTCCCCAAACTTGTCGCGCAGGCGGTCGGCCGCGGCCAGCGCGTCTTTCCAGCGCTGCTGGCGTGTGCCTTCGAGCAGATCGAGTTGCCCCGGCTCGGTGGTGAATGACGACGCCTGTACGCCCAGCAATCGCACCTGCGCGCCTTTTTTCCAGTTCCTGCGGAAGAGAGTCCGGATCTGCTCGAAGATTTCGGTATCGAGTTGCGTCGGCGCAGTGAGCGTGTGGGCGCGGGTGATGGTCGAGAAATCTTTATAGCGCAGCTTGAGCTGAATCGTGCGCGCGTGAAAATTTGCTTCGCGCAGGCGGCGGCCTACCATTTCACAAAGGCGCATCAGCGTGGCTTCGAGCTGCGCCGGGTCGGAGGTGTCTTCGTTGTAGGTGTGCTCGTGGCTGATCGACTTGGCGTCGAGGTCGGCGCCGACCTCGTTGTCGAACCATCCGCCGGCGTCTTCGCCACGAGCTTTTCCCGCCAGCGCCAGACCCCATTTGCCGAAGCGGTTTTCGAGTTCCGAATCGTCTAGCTTGGCGAGATCGCCGACTTTCTGGATTCCGAGCGCGTGCAGGTGAGTCTCCATGACTTTGCCGACGCCGGGAATTTCGCGCACATCGAGCGGGGCGAGAAATTTGGCTTCTTCGCCGGGGACGATCCAGAGCACGCCATTGGGCTTGGCCTGCGCCGAGGAAACTTTTGCGATCAGCCTTGAGGTGCCGATGCCAACGGAACAGTTCAGGCGGGTCTCGGCTTTCATGCGCTCGTGCAACGCGTGGGCGCACTTCAGCGGCGGGCCGTGCAGGCGCTCGGTGCCGGTCATGTCGAGATAGGCCTCGTCGATGGATGCCATCTCTACCTGCGGCGAAAACGCGCCTAGCACTTTGTAGACCTTTTCCGAACACTCCCGGTAGCGCTCGGGATGGCCGTTGACGAAGATGGCGTGCGGGCACCTCTTGGCGGCGCTGCGCAGCGGCATGGCAGAATGCACACCGAACTTGCGCGCTTCGTACGATGCCGCCGAGACTACGCCGCGCTCGTCGCGCTGGCCTCCCACCACAACGGCCTTGCCTTTCAGCGAAGGATCGTAGAGTTCTTCGACGGAGACGAAGAAGGCGTCCATGTCGACGTGGAAGATGGTGCGCGGAAAGGCGCGCTGTTGCAAAGCGGGATGGTGCGCGGCGGCCATGCTGCAAGAATTTTAGCAGCGGGGAGCTGTAGAGGAACTCGCTGGCGGGGACGGGATGGCCTCGCGACAGCCGGCGCTACACGAACGAAGGCCGGGTATCCCGGAAGGATGTTCCGGATCCCGGCCCGCGTCTTAGTGCAACTTGGAATGAGGACTGCGTCCTCGGGGTAAAGCCCGTCGTTGGGCTTGGTGGTCGGCGGCCCCGAAGGGCCGCTCTTCCACTCTAGTTGCCGGTGTTGGAGGCGGTGGTTGGAGCCGCGTTCGGAGCGTTGCTCGCTCCGTAGCGCGCCAGCCGCGGGTAGAACGGCGTGACTTCAAACGGCATCTTGTCACGCGCCGAGGTGATGGCGACCGGAGCCGTCTTCACCATTTCCGCCTTGTCGTCCCAGGGATTGACTTTCACGCGGCCGCCCAGGGGCAGTGCCGCGATCTGATCGAGCTTGTTGTTGTCGAGCGCCGGGCCTTGCGTTTCCAGGGCCGACAGGCGGGTTACTGTGCCGTTCTCGGCCAGCGGATTGCCCAGATGCGTGGTCAGAAGCGCTGTCAGTTGCGGGGCGCGGAGTTGCAGCGCCTTCAGGAACAGGCCCACGTTGTCGAGCTTCTGCGCGTAGGGCGAGTTCTTGAGCAGTTCGATGGCTTTCTTGTCGGCCGCGGCTTCTTCTTCCGGAATGTGTTTGAAGCCCAGATTCTGGTAGGTGGAATCGTCGTTGAACAACATGCGGTCGTTGAAGGCGTACTTCGAACCCAGGTTGTGGCCAAGCACGATGTGGGCCAGTTCATGCGCCAGCACGGCTGCCAGGCTGGCCTCGTCAGGCAGCACGTCGATCAAACCACGGCTGATAACGATGGTGTTGCCCACGCTGAAGGTTTCGAGCGGTGCCGTGAGCAGCACGCGAGTGCGGACCGGCCGCGGCAAGTCGATGTTGTTGGTGACTTCCAGGTTGTTAACCACGGTCTGCAGAATGTGATCGACATCCCCTTCGGGAGCGAGCAGGCCCGCCCGCGTCAGGCGCTCGACGACGTTATCTTCCGCCTGCTGCTGCCACTCGCGCTCAGCCTGCAGCGGAGACGCATCCTGCGCGCTCGCGCTTTCGTCTTTCACGCTGTCCACGCGGATCTGTGTCAATTCGTCGTCCTTGTCGCCTTTCTTCAAGTCATAGCCCCAGATGCGGGTCTGCGCCTTGAATGCCATCTTGTTCTTCACGCCCGCGCTGAAGTCGCCCTCCTCGCTGTAGATGAACGACGGAACCCAGTAGCCGGGGATCAGGTTTAAGCGCCAGCTATCCATGTGGAAGAAGAACGTGTTGCGCGCCGCCTGCGAGTATGTTCCGTTCAGGCGCACGATGTTGTACCCCTGGTCTTCGACCCAGATGCGGCCCAGGAAGCGGCCGCGGCCGGACTTCGGTTTCGGCTTCACATCAAATACCAGGCAGCGCACGTCGCCCAGGAATTCGCGGCGGACGTAGCTGAAGTTGTAGTGTTCGCGGTCGAAGTCGGTGCGGTCGGCATAAACCATCCAGGAGAAGCCCATCGGCGTGTACTCAACCTTATAGAGCTTTTCGAAGCCGCCGAGCAGGCGCTGTTGCATGCTCTTATCCTGTTCTTTCAGGTAGTCCTTGCGGTCGACGATCGCGCCCATATCCATGCGGCCGAGAAAATAGTGATCGCCGCTGGGAACCGGGCCCAGCTGCGGGTCGCTGGTCAAATTCTGCAGATAGGTCTCCACCACCGGAGTGCGGTTGGAGAGCATCTTGATCAGCCCATGCTCGCGCTCGATGAACAGGTTTACCACCTGGTCCATGGTCTGCGGAGCGGCCGCCGGAGGCGGGGGCGCGGTCAGCTGTTGTGCCGACGGGGCCGTCTCCGCGGCGGGCGCGGGTGCGGTTTGGGCCGGCTCGGCCTGAGCCGGCGTCGCCGTCTGCGCCGCATCGGTCGCCGAAGGCTGGCCAGACGGTTGTGCATCGGCCGCTTGCTGTGCGGCTGCGCTCAACGATAGCGAGAAGGACGATCCGAGCAGCGCCGCGCTAAGTATCCAGTTCGAAGTACGCATGACTCTTATCTCCAAGTTTCTTGAAACCAGTTCTTGAAATCAGTTGCCCTCGACCAGTTTCTTTAACCCAGTTTTCCGATCCACTGGCAAACCGCCAGAGTTACTTCGCCAAACTTTTAGTACGCAATCTGGAAGACCACGTGAACGATCGCGGTCGAATCCACCGGCTGGCCGGCGCGCAACGCCGGCTTGAAACGAATCTTGTTGGCGGCGGCGACGGCGGCTTCATCCAGGCCGTGGCCCAGCCCGCGCACCACGCGGTTCACGTGCAGCGTGCCGTTCGCCCCGAAACTCATCTCCAACAGCACTTCGCCTTCGAGCTTCAGACTGCGGGCTTCCTCGGTGTAGACCGGGTTCGGCTTATACGTAATCTCCACCGGCGTGGTGGCTGCACCCGTGTCCATGGCGATCTTCGGCCCTCCATGAACGACCTGTTCGGCGCCAAATCCGCCGGTTGCGACTCCCTGGCCATTGCTGCGGCCATCGCCTCTGCCGCCGGTAGCAACGCCGTTTCCGAAATCTGCGCTGGCGACCGTGCCCTTGATGCCTTTCGCTCCGCCCGATCCGTTGCCCTGCCCCGGACCGACCGGCATGTCAAAACCGCCAGCCTGCGCGGCGTACAACTTCGCGCCCTGCCTGCCCGTTCCCTTCAACCCGTTCGGATCGCCGAATCCTCCGGTCTGCACTTTCTCGACCGCCACATTCACCGTGGGCGTCTTCGAGCTTCCGCCGAAATCTCCGGTATGCACCAGCTGCGGACGCGCTCCACCCGCCGTCATCTTCAACTGCGGAGGCATGAACTGATTGACCACCACCTTGGGCGCTTCCACTGGCTGCGGCGCTTCATGCCGCACTTCGCGCGGCACAATCAGCTTGGGTTGCTCGAACACCGGCAGTTTCACCGCGGGTAGCAGCTTCGCCGTCTTGATCTCCGGCTTCTTGATCGGCTCCGGCACCGGCCGCAGCGCCGGTGTAGGAATCAGTTCGGTCACGTGATACGTCGTCAGCTGCAACGTATCGGGAAACAATAAGCCGATGTTAATCACGATCAACAGCAGCAGCAGTACCACGCCGTAGGCGGCCGCCAGCGCACGTTTGTTGACCTTGCGTTCGGGCAGTAGTCCGAGTTGAAATCCGCGATAAGCAGTCGCCATGCAATTCGCTCCATTGGGACCGGATGGGGAGCAATCCAGCTCTTGGAGTCTTCAAAATACGGGAGATAGGACAGGGGGTAAACGTGTCCACGGCTCTAGACCAAAAGTAACCAGGGACGTGTCCTTTTGTGAGACCGGTTCAGAACGGGCGCGGGGCAGTCATTATGGCGAAAGACAGCCTGCGATCCTCGGCAAGACCGGTAAGAAACACGGAAGTGCGAGGCAAGGGAAAAAACAGCCGAGAAAAATCAGAAAGCCAGGGTGCCACAACCTAACGTTGCGTTTTCTGCGACGTTCAGCTGGGGATTGTTCATGAAGTAGTCGTTCCCAAAGATTTTCGCTTTTGCGCGAAATATGCAAACAGCGGAATCCCCGCCAAAATTACTAAAACTCCGTATCCGGAGTTCGGCCATTCGTTCTTGAACGTGTATACCAGCAGCGACGCCGCGACCAGCACGAACAAGGCCGGCACCACCGGATATCCCCACATGCGATACGGGCGCGGAGCGTCCGGCTCGCGCCGCCGGAAGACAAAGACGGTGCTGCCGGCGATCATATAGAAGAGCCATTCGGCAAAAATCGCCAGCGAAAACAGCTGCCCGAAATTCGCTCCCACCAGCAGCAGCGCAATCGAGAGCGCCGCTTGCACCACGATCGCCGTCGAGGGCGTATGAAACCGCGGATGTACCTCAGCCAGCGCGTGAAAAAAATAGCGATCGCGAGCCAGCGCGTAGGGCACGCGCGCTCCGCTCATGATGGTTCCATTCAGCGTGACCAGCATCGAGATCGCCATTCCAGCAGACACGATGCCGGCGCCGAAGCGTCCCATCACCAGCGCTACCGCGTCCGATGCCGGCCGCGGCGACGCCGCAATCGCATGTGCCGGGAGCACATACTGCACGCCCGCATTCACCAGCACATAGAGCACGCCGACCGTGGCCACGCCGGCGATCAACGCGATCGGAATATTCCGCTCAGGACGCTTCACTTCGCCCGCAACCATGTTCAGATCGTTCCAGCCGTCGTAGGCCCACAGCGCCGCGACCAGCGCCGCCATGAACCCGGCAATCCCGCCCTTGGCGCCCGTGAATGTTCCCGTGAAATTGCTCCATCCCCGGCCGGCAACGCTGCCCACGCCGCTGAAACACACGAACACAATCCCCAGAATGATCGCGACCTTCAGCAGCGTGAAAATCAGCTGGAACTCGCCCGCCTTCTTGACCCCAACGTAGTTCAGCGCCGATATCAGAATCGCGGCAGCGATGGCGACCAGCTGGCCCCAACTCACGCTGAAAGGGAAAGAGATGGCTTTTGTTGAGAAGAATGAAAAGACCGGGAATGTACCCAGAATCCGCACCAGCCCGGTGACCACGGTCGCCACCGACGCCGGTTTCGCGATCACAAACCAGGTCCAGGCGTAAAGAAATCCGGCCATCGGCCCGTAGCCATCGCGCACGTAAACATATTCGCCGCCGGCCTGCGGCCGCATGGCACCCAGTTCGGCGTAGGTCAGCGCTCCGAAAAACGACAACAGCCCGCCCACCACCCAGGCCAGGTAAACCAGTTTTGCCGAGCCCACATCCTGCATCATCTCCGCGGGCACCAGAAATATTCCGCTGCCGATGATTGTTCCCACAACCACCGCGGAGGCCTGGCTGACGCCCAGGTCGCGAGAAAGTTCAGCCGAGCCAGGCTGGATGCGTGCTGGATCCGAAGTCGTAGCCACGTTGGAGTTGGAGTATACGCGAGGACTCGAGTTTTTCACCGCAAACTTCGCGAAGGCAGCGCGCTGGCGAGATATCCCACGCCGAACGTCACAGCCGTTCCGATCATTACCCACCAGGTCCAGGGAATGCCGGTTCCCAGCCACAGGTACAACTCAGTCGCGAAGCCGCACAGCATCCCAACCATCGCGCCGCGCTGATTTGCGCTCCGCGTCAGCACGCCCAGCAGGAATGCGCCCAGCAGCGCTCCGTAGGCCACCGACGCGATCTGCAACCCGACCTCGACCACGCGTCCAACTTTGTGCAGCGCGATTACCGCCAGCCCGAATAGAACCAGCGCCCACACAAACGTGGCCACGCGTGCCAGCCGCATGCGTTGCTTCTCATCGGCTGCCGGCCGCAAGCGCACATAAAAATCCATGATCGCGCTGGAAGACAGCGAATTCAGAGCTGCGCTCAGATTCGACATGGCCGCCGCTAGAATCGCCGCAATCAGCAATCCCGAAATTCCGTGGGGCATGCGGGTCACAATAAATGTCGGATAAATGCGATCCGGCCTGCCAAAAAAAATCGACGGCTTCCCGTAATAAGCCCACAGCATGGTGCCCACCAGCAGAAATAAAGCAAACTGGAAGAAAACGGCTACCCCACTCGAAATAAGCGCTGTCGCAGATTGCTTCTGCCCACGCGCCGCCAGCAGCCGCTGCACAATCAGCTGATCGGTTCCGTGGCTCGCTACTGTGAAAAATGTTCCGCCGATCAAGCCGGCCCAGAACGTGTAAGGAATCCAAATGCTGCGGCTGAAGTCGAACATCTGCAGCTTGCCCGCACTCGCCGCCGCCGCATGAATCGCGTGCCATCCCCCCGGCACCAGATGGAGAATGGTCGACAGCCCCACCAGAGTCCCGCCGACGTAAATCGCGGTTTGCACCACATCCGTCCAGATCACGGCCGCCAAGCCGCCTTCGAACGTATAGATCAAAGTCAATATCGTGATAATTGCGATTGAGGCCACTTCGCCCGTCCCCAGCGCAATCGAAACCACAATCGACACCGCATAGACGCGCACTCCCTCGGCGGCTGCTCGCGTAAGCAGAAACAATCCCGCGGTCAGGGAACGCAGCCCGCGCCCGAAGCGGCGCTCGATCAGTTCATAAGCTGTGTACAGATCACCGCGAAAATAATGCGGCAGCAGAACAAAACTGATCACGATGCGCCCGACCACGTATCCCATCACAACTTGCAGGAACGTAAAATTCGTGTCGTACGCCAGCCCCGGAATGCTGATGATGGTGAGCGTGCTGGTTTCGGCCGCGACAATCGAAAGCGCGATGGCCCACCACGGAATATCGCGCCCAGCCAGAAAGTAGTCGCGCAGCGAGCGCTGCTTCTTTCGAAATCGCAGCCCAAACAGCGTGATCCCGGCCAGGTACAGCGCGATGATGGCAAAATCGATCCTGTTCAGGCCCATGCGTTTGAACTTGCCGGGGAATTCAAATTATGACGGCAACTGCACCGCTCCGCGAGTGAGACTTTATAGTCATCGATGGGAGAGCTGCGAGCCGTGGCTCTTAGCTCGAAGCTCTGTGTTAAAAATAACCGTGCCTTACTATCTCGGCATTGACGGCGGCGGCACCAAGACCACCTGCGCGGTGGGAAATGAATTTCAACTTCTCGCCACGGCCACGGCCGGCCCCAGCAACATTGTTCGTGTCGGTGAACTGCAGGCGCGCGAGTCTCTGCAGCAAGCTGTGCGTCAGGCCTGCATGGCCGCGGGCGTCACCGCGGCACAGATTGCGCATACCTGCGCCGGAGGCTCCGGCGCCGCGCGAGCTGAACTGGCGGCGATCGTTCACCGCATTCTTGCTGAGATTCTCACTTCCCCGATTGAGGTAGTCGGTGACATGGAGATTGCGCTCGAAGCCGCATTTGGCGCCGGTCCTGGCGTCATCGTCATCGCCGGCACCGGCTCCATTGCTTATGGCCGCAATGCTCAGGGCAGCACCGCCCGTGCCGGGGGGTTGGGATTTGCGATCGGCGATGAAGGCTCTGCCCATTGGATCGGACGCACTGCGGTCGCCGCAGTTCTACGTGCGGCCGATCGCTCCAGTGAAAATTTCTCGAACTCCGCAGGTTCTTCGGCGCTCGCCGTCGATCTGCAGAAGGCCTGGGGCGTGGCTTCGCTTGCCGATCTGGCCCGTGCGGCGAACTCTGTCCCCCCTCCCGACTTCGCTGCGCTGTTTCCTGTGGTTGCCGCCAGCCCCGACGATCTCGCCTCGCAGGTTCTGTCTCATGCGGGACTCGAACTGGCCCAACTCGCAGTGGTTGTGATTCGCCGCCTGTTCTCCGCGGACGAAATCAAGAGTGTCCCGGTGGCCATGATTGGCGGTGTCTTTCGTCATGCGGCCATCGCGAAAAAGAATTTCTACAATGAATTGCGACGGCTCGATCCGCGCGTGGAAATCAATCCGCTCATTGTCGAGCCGGTAGAAGGCGCGCTGCGCATGGCGCGAAGAGCGGGCGGAAGTAGCGTCTACCAGCGATGAGCACCGGAGCGCGTGATGTGGTGCACCGCGCGATAATGTCGAACCGATATTGAACTCTCCGAAGTATGAACTCTGCGAAGTATGAACTCGGAAGTATGAAGTCCGAAGCATGAACTCGGAAGTATGAACTCGGAAGAACTTGAAACCGCGCCTGATTCGGCCAGCAGGCAACCCGCCCCGGCAGCCGCGGAGACTCTCGCGCTCACTGAAGATCTGGCGCTCGCCTGGCTCAAGAACCTTGATTTGCCGGCCGAGGAAATGGAACGGATCAGCCGCAATGCGGCAATATTGAAGTCGCGCAAAGTGCGCCTCGCTCTCGCTGCCCATCCTCGCACTCCGCGCCGTATCGCCCTGCGCCTGATCCGCGAGTTCTATACGTTCGACCTGATGCGATTCTTTTTGCTGCCCGCCGGCGTTGCCGCCGACCTGAAGCGCGCCGCCGACGACCTGCTCGTGTCGCGGCTCGCGTCCGTGACCCTGGGTGAGCGCATCGCGCTGGCGCGCCGATCATCGGCCGCAGTCGCCGCTGCGCTGCTGCTCGACAAGGAAGCGCGCGTCTGGCAAACCGCGCTGGAAAATCCCCGCATCACGGAAGTCGCAGTCGTAAAGGCGCTGCATCGTCAGACCGCCTCATCCGCCTTCGTGGAAGCCGTATGCCGTCACCTGAAATGGTCGGTCCGGCCGGAGATTCGCATCGCCTTGCTGCGCAACGCGCACACTCCGCTGGCGCGGGCTCTCGAGTACGCCCGCCGGATTCCGCCAGCGCAGTTGCGCGACATTCTGCACGCTTCGCACCTGTCAGAGACAATCAAAGAGTATTTGCGGGAGGAATTGAGAAGTAGAAAATAGAGCGTTTAATGAACACGGACTGTATGTCTTTCTTTTACCAATCCGGCCAGGAAGTGAGAGCAGCGGACAAGGTCACTTATCATGGCGAGCCAGGCGAAATTGAGTTTGTAGCAGAGAATCTTGCAGGCGATTCGGGAACCGACTGGTACGTAACGGAACTCGGCGGCGGCGTCATGATCCGTGAGCCAAAGGTCTTTGGCAGAGTATTCGTGAGCAACCCTTCGCAAGACGAAGATCTGGTGTTCGTCGCGAGGGACGAGTCAGCCTAAGGCGATGCCGGTCGCCTCACCGCCCACCGCCAATCTGCAATATCGCCCCCGTCGTATACGATGCCGCCGAAGACAGCAGCCAAAGCACGCCCTCGGCCACTTCGTGCGGCTGACCTGCACGCTGCATCGGAATCGACGGCATCAGCCTTTGTAAGCGGCCGGGCTCGCCATTGGCCGCATGCAATCCGGTATCCACTAATCCCGGAGCGACCGCGTTCACACGAATGCCTTCGGTCGCGACTTCGCGCGCCAGTCCTATGGTGAAGCTGTCAATCGCGCCTTTCGACGCCGCGTAGTGCACCCACTCGCCCGGCGATCCCGTATGCGCTGCCCGCGAAGAGATATTCACGATCGCGCCGCCCGATCGGCCGCGCCTGGTCGACATGCGCCGCACCGCCTCGCGCGCGCACAGGATCGTTCCCGCAACGTTGATCGCCAGAACTTTGTGTATCGCCTCCGCCGAAACATTCTCCACGCGCGCGAATCCGCCAGTCACCGCAGCATTGTTTACTAAGCCTGTGATCGGGCCCAGTTCGCGCTCCGCGGTCTCGAACATGCGCACAATGTCTTGCTCCCGCGAAACGTCGGCGTAGACTGCCAGAGCACGCCCCCCGGCCGCGACAATCCTGTCGAGCACGTTCTTCGCTTCCGCCTCACCGGAACAATAGTTCACCGCAACCGCCCAGCCGCGTTCCGCCGCGAGCACAGCCACAGCCGCGCCAATTCCGCGGCTTGCGCCCGTGACAATCACCGTTCCCGATTCCCGTCCACCGGATTGCGTCAGAAAACCCTCCCAGCCATCAACCTGACCAAAAGCCAACTGCCACCCGTCAAAAGCTACTGTCCCTATTTCATAGAATCCTGTTTCGCAGAATTCTCATGCTCAAAAACAATGTAACAAGAAAGCCGCCGGCTCGCGATGCTCGCACCTTGGTAATGTTTCGCTGCTAGTTGGCGCGCCTAGAATATGGGCATCGCACTGTTCGCATTCCCAGATGATCGAATATTTTCAATCCATTCTCGACCGGCGCTGGCAGCCGGTTTCCCGTCCCGCGCTTGCAGCGTGGCTGATTTTCTATGCCGGATTTCTGGTCTACGCCTTCAGGGCCCATGGCGGATACTTGTTCATCGACAGCGCCAATCTGGTTGTTCACGAAGGCGGCCACAACCTGTTCCGCTGGTTCGGCCCGACACTTTGCCTCTGGGGAGGCACGCTGCTGCAGTGGCTTGTCCCATTTCTTCTGGCTGCCTACTTTTTCACAGAGCGGCAAACCACCGGCTTCGTCTTCTGCGCGTTCTTCTTTTTCGAGAACTGGCTCTACACCGCCACCTACATGGCTGACGCCCGTGCCCAAGTCTTGCCACTGGTGACCACGGGAGATCCGGATTTCGTGGAGCACGACTGGTACACGATTTTTTCCAGCCTCGGCGTTCTCAACCATGACACACAAATCGCGATGGTCGTAAGGGTGCTGGGCTGGTGTGGAATGATTGCGGTCACCTGCTGGTTCGCCGCGCGAAGCAAGGACACAAGCCAGGAGCAGATTCCCGATCCGCTGCGGGACCTGATCGTAAGCCGTCGACTGCAAATCGCGCATCGCCAATCGATCGGGAATGCGCCATCGAAGGCCGGCAATCCTCCCACTGCGCCGAGCCCGCGTTAGAAATCGTCTCGCGCGGCATCGCCTCCGCCGACTTCAGCCGCACCGGATTTCAGCCACATCTAATTTCAGTTACGCCGGAGCACTTGCGGATTCCGTTGCAACCGAGGGAAGCGGCGCGCCACGGAATCACCTATTTTCGAAAGTGATGCTGAATCGCTTCCGCCTGCGAGCGCGTCACTACGGCCGACAGCGCCGCCGCATCGGCGTGCTTCACCGCCTGCACGCTGCCGAAATGTTCCAGCAATCGCCGCGTTGTGCTCGCGCCCACGCCGGGAATCTCCAGCAGTTCGGTGGACCGGTCGCGCATCTGCCGTCGCTTACGATGAAATGTGACTGCGAATCGGTGCGCTTCGTCGCGAATAAGTTGGATCAGATGCAGCACTGGCGAGTGATGATCCAGCGCGATCGGATCCTTTTCTTGCCCGTAAACGTAGAGAATTTCTTCGCGCTTGGCGATCGCAGCGAGCGGCTGGTTGATGATTTCGAGCGAGTCGAGCGCTTCTGCCGCGGCATGTAACTGGCCCAGCCCGCCGTCAATCAGGATCAGGCTCGGCAACGGTTTCTTTGCGTCATTGTTTTCCTGCAGCAGGCGCTTGTAGCGCCGGGTCACCACTTCGCGCATGGAGGCGAAATCGTCCACGCCTTCGACCGTGCGGATGATGAACTTGCGGTAATCCGACTTCTTCATCTTGCCGTCTTCCCACACCACCATCGAAGCCACAGTCTCCGCACCCTGAATGTGCGAAATATCGAAGCACTCGATGCGCTTGGGCAGTTCCGGAAGACTGAGAGCATCCTGCAGTTCTTCCTGAATCTTCCGCGCGTTGGGCTTGAGCACGCGGAAGCGCTGGTCGTAAGACTGCTTGGCGTTGTTGCCCGCGAGATCAATCAGCGACCGCTTCTCGCCGCGCTGCGGCACCAGAATGTGAATGAGTGTGGAGCGGCCACTCTTGCCCGCTTCGCTTTTGCCCGACACCTGCTCGGAGAGCAGGTCCTCCAGTTCCTCGCGGTCCTCGAAATCGACCGGGACATATAAATTGCGCGGAACGTAGGGCTGGCCGATGTAAAGCTGCTTCAGCAGGGCGGAAAAGAATTCGCCGGGATGAAAACCTTCTGCAACGATTGCCGCGTTATCCATGGCTTTGTTATCCATGGCCTTGTCATCCTGAGGACCGCCTTCTGTGCGGGCCGGAGGATCGATGGACTTGTCGGCAGGAGCGGTGCTGCCGGCCTTTGCGGCACTGCCGGCAGAGTGCATCGATCCTTCGCTGCGCTCAGGATGACAAGTCGAA
The DNA here is from genome assembly GCA_035504195.1 of Terriglobales bacterium. Lineage (GTDB taxonomy): Bacteria > Acidobacteriota > Terriglobia > Terriglobales > Acidobacteriaceae > Sulfotelmatobacter. The sequence continues at coordinate 233,711 of DATJSG010000026.1, read as the reverse complement.
GAGGCCGAGTCAGGCGAAGCATCCTCCGCCGCGGCAAACTCCGGCAAATCTTCCCAGAAGAATTCCCGCCGGTCGACCATTTTCCCGCCGCGCATGTGGAACAAATTGACCGCCAGCATCCCGTTCTCGTAGTGATAGCCGAAAACGTCGGCATCATCGCCTTCGGCCGCGGCCATGCGCTGCCGCTCCTGCAACTGCTCGACCGTCGAAATCAAATCGCGATAGCGGGCCGCGCGTTCATACTCCTGCGCGGCGGCGGCCTGCTCCATGCGGGCTCGCAACGATTTCGAGAGATCGGTCGGCCGTCCTTCGAGAAATAACTTCACATCCCGCACTGCTTCCAGATACGCATCCGGCGTGGTCAGGTCCTTCACGCACGGTCCCAGGCAGCGCTTGATGTAGTACTGCAGGCACGGCCGCGGATGGAACCGCGTCAGATCGACCTTGCATGACGGAATCAGGAAATGGCGGTGAATCAGATCGACAATGCGGTATGCGAGATTCCCAGGAAAGTACGGGCCGTAGTATTCGCTGCCGTCTTTCCGCAGTCGCCGCGTAACGTAAACCCGCGGCCAGCGCTCGCCCAGCGTGAGCTTCACATAAGGATAGGTCTTGTCGTCGCGCAGCAGGATGTTGAAGCGTGGCTTGCGCTGCTTGATCAGATTATTTTCGAGGGCCAGCGCTTCCTTGTTGTTGGCGACCACGATGTAGTCGACATCGACCGCCTCGCGCACCAGCGTTCCCGTTTTCGCGTCCTCCCACCGTCCTTCGTGAAAGTAGCTGGCCACGCGGCTGCGCAGATTCTTCGCCTTGCCCACGTAGATAACCTCGCCCTCGGCGTTTTTGTACAGGTACACGCCGGGCTCGGTGGGGATGGTGCGAATTTTCTGGAGAAGATCCATTCGGCTGCGAGTTCCATTTTACTGTCTCGGAGGAGCCGGGAAGGCTCAGACCGCAAGTCTTAGGCTCGCACCATGCAGCTGCATGAGTGTTTTCACCAACCGCTGCGCTTATACTATGGGGTTCGTCGAACCATGGATCGCGCCGCTATCAGCGACCAAATCGAGCGGATCTTGCGCAGCCGGAGCTTTGCCAGCAAAAGCCAGCTCCGGAAGCTGCTGGAAGTTCTCTCTAACAACTTCGATTCGCAAACCACTCTCAAGCCCGACCGGGTGATTAAAGAACTCTGGCCCGAGGAGACCAAAACCAAAGGATCTGCTGACGTCGCGACCGAGATGAACCGGCTGCGGCACGCGCTGGAATCCTATTACAACGAGGAAGGGAAGACTGACTCGATCGCGATTTGCCTTCCCAACCGTTCCGCGCCCGGTCCCGATGGCAAGCCTGAAAAGCGTTGGATCGTGGCGAGGCCTCGGGAAGAGGGAACCGCCGGCTCGCAAGCTGCTAGCCATACTGCCAGCGAAGATCAGCGGCCCATTGCGCGCGCCAGGGTGCTAGCGTTTCTGAAGCTGGCGGCCGCGGTCGTTGCGATTGCCATTGTGGGCTACTTCGCCATCCGGATGCTCGCTGCCGACAGCAGGCCCCAGTTCGGACGTATGGACGCTTCAGCATTGACCATTTTCAATGCGGAGGGAAAAGAACTTTGGAGGAAAGTATTTCCCGACGGATTCGGTCCTGACGTTTACTACGCGCAGGGCATAACCACGCGGATCTGGTTTGGCGATCTGGAAGGCAACGGCCATACCAGCGTTCTTTTCCTGTATTCTCCCGCTCACCCGCAACCGAATTCGACGATCCTGATCTGCTACTCCGATCGAGGCCAGGAAAAATGGCGTTGGACTCCGGGCAGAAACCTGCCCGAGCTCGCCGGGAGTCCTGCCACCTACAAGACCTATGCTCTCGCCGTTCTCAAGCCAACGAAAACAAGCCCGTCGCGGATCGTCGTTTCCAGCGCGCATGATCCCTGGTGGCCCGACCAGATCGCGCTTCTCGATTCCAGCGGAAAAACCGTTTCCGAGTACTGGCACTCCGGGGCTCTGACTTCCATGGTGTTGGCCGATCTGGATGGCGATGGAAGACAAGAGATTATCGCTGCGGGAGTCGCCAATGGCTACGATCATCAGGCGACCTTGGTCGTGCTTGATCCAGACCGGGTATTTGGCGCCTCTACCGAGGTGCGGCCCGAGTTTCAGATCCACGGCATGGGGGTCGCCCAGGAGAGATTGCGTTTGTTGTTTCCACGCAGCGATCTGAACCAGGCACTGTTCCAGTACAACCAGGCCACTGACCCCGTAGTCGAGCAAGGCATCGTTCGGCTTACGGTGCTCGAGTGCATGTCCCCTCCAGGCTGCCCGATCTGGTATGAGTTCGACAAGAACTTTCGCCTGATTGCCGCTTACGCCGGAGGTGACGCGTTTCGCAGCGCACATGCCCGCTTCTATGCAAGTGGCAAAAATGCGCATCCCCTCAGCGCCGAAGAGCAAGCGGCGTTCCAAAAAGTCCGCTGCCTGGTGGGATGCAAATCCGAGTTCGTTCCCGTGGGTAAGCTGGTTCCCTGAATCCGCGCACCCCGACAGAGTCTTCGGCGTAGCGGCTCCGCCTAGCCCAAGCGGGCGCCACTAGGGTCTTTGGTCTCGATCTCGTATCGACTTCATACCAACTTCATATCATCTTCGCTCACTAGCCCCGCCAGCCGTGGGATCCCGTGCTAGCATCGCCCAGCTTGGAGCGTAGGCAAGTTGGATGTTCGATCTGAGATGGCGCGGAAGTCCCCGTCCGCCCGCCGCGTTCCGAGAGAAAATCCCGGTTATACGGAGGGAAATACCATGAAGCGAATGCGCAACTTCGTGCTGCCACTGGCCGCACTGCTCTTGGCACTTTTGTTCTTACCCCAGGCTGCTCATGCCCAAGTAGAAAACTGTCCGACAGAACCTTCCCTAACCTCGATCGCCGACGGCGAGGTCTTTACGGGTTCGAATTGCGTCCTCAATGCTATCGGGGATATCGACTCCTTTACGTTCAGTGCAAATGCAGGAGACACTTACCAGATTGCCTTGGCGATGACCGGAGCAGCAGACTCCAATGTCTGCATGGAACTGTACGGCCCCGGTAACACTGTCATCTACCCCCAGACTTGCACTTCATCGTCATTCGGGCAGGACGTCTCGGTCGTGGTCGATCAGGCGCTAACTGTGACTGGCACCTACCAGTTAAATGTGACTGAGTCCTCGAATACCACACAGGGGTACGCCCTATCCCTGGAACGTCTCTTCCCGTTCCCGCCAAACGCGACCCAGATTACAACCTTCGGCCAAGCTTACAACGGTGACATCGCCGAGCCGACCCAATCGAATGCTTTCATCTTTTCCGGCGTCACCACTGGTACTTACGAAGTAACCGCAGCTATGACGGGAACCGCCACGAGTAATGTCTGCATGACGGTGTATGCCCCCAACGGTTCTTTGGTCGCGCCAAGCAGCGGCACAAACCCGGGGTGCACTGCCTCAAGTTTTGGGCAGGATGCCTCGGTCGTGATCGACTTCACACCGACGACGGCCGGCACGTACATGGAGTTTATCCAGGCCAGCGGCAACGCCAGTACTCAGACCTATAGTCTGGAAGTCTCGTGTCTGGTGGGCAACTGCGGGCAAACCAAGACCCCGCCATGCACCCTGAAAGACGCCGCCAGCTACGCCTCCGGCACTCTGACCATGAATTTCACCGTCGGGAATATAGCGGCGGTCACTTGGAATGCCTGGCTGACCTCTCAGAATACAATCACGGCATTGAGCGGCTTTCCTATATCGCAGCCAATCACCAACCCCCCGGTGCCTATCACGAAGACCGTGACCGTGGCTCCATCAGGCACGGTGGGCGTGCTCACCACGCTCACCTATCCGACGAAAGGAATCGTCTGTTCCACTTACACGCAGGTCAACACTGGAACACCGTAATCCCTTCACAGAGAGATCGGCTTCGCCCACTCATTCGCCGTCGCGAGTGAGTGGGTGGCTCGCCAAGAGTTCTCGCCAAACGCCTTGGTGCTCGGCTCCGAACGAATTAGCGCCTTTTGGCCCGAATCTGAGTCCCACCGTATAAAATTTCCATCCCCCATGTGGGCTTTGCGTTCTCTCCCAACCCGTAGGACCGCCATGCAAAGCATCAATCCTTCCGCAAGCCTTTGAAAACGTATATACTTAGCTTGTCCTGCCTCCAGTCCCAAAACTGGCATGAGAGGTGCAAAAGTGGGAGTGGAACTTGTAAGCATTCCGTTATTCCCAGGGAACAGCGTTTGGCAGTCGGGCGCGCCGGGTAAGCTGCTTTTGGGCAACTCGTTGTTAGGCAACCCTGAGCGCGCTACATACAACAGACATTAAGAAGGAGCCTCACCCTATGACCCGCACTTCGTTAGTGATTTGCCTGGCAGCGAGCATGGCCGCCACCGTCGGCTGCGCCAGCAAGAACTACGTAAAGCAACAAACCACCCCGCTGATCAACAAGACCAACGAACTCGACGACCTCACCGCGAAAAATACCAAGGACATCAAAGACGTTGACGCGCGCGTGCAGTCGGGCTTGGCCGCAGTGAACTCGAAAACCGATGCCGTCGACCAGAAGGCACAGGCCGCTGGACAGACCGCGACCGCGGCGCAACAGACTGCTGACGCCGCGAACGGCCGCGTAAGCGTGCTGACCAACACCGTCGCCAACCTCGACAACTATCACGCGGTCGCCGAGACCTCGGTGAAGTTCGGCTTCAACAAAGATAACCTGACGCCGAAGGCCAAAGAAGCGCTTGACCAGCTCGCCGGAAGCATCGCTTCGACCAAGGGTTACATCATTGCGCTCGAAGGCAGCACGGATTCGGTGGGTTCCGCCGAATATAACTACGACCTGAGCCAGCGCCGGGCGAACTCGGTGATTCAGTATCTGGCGTCGAAGTACAATGTGCCGGCGCACAAGATTTATGTGATCGGCCTGGGCAAGGATAAGCCAGTGGAGTCGAACAAGACCGCCGCCGGCCGCGCCGACAATCGCCGCGTGGACGTTCGCCTGATGACGAACACAGTCGACACCAGCGCGCCGGCCGCGACACCGTCTTCGATGTAACAACGAATTTACCCTCCTCCCCGGAGGACTTCGCCAACCAGGCCGCTCAAGCCTCCCCCTGAGCGGCCTGTTTTTTTTACCTTCCAGTCCCGAGCTTTGAGCTTCGATCTTATGGCGTATCGCTCGAAGCTCACGGCTCACTGCTCGCAGCTTGCTTCGCGCGAGTAAGATTACAGATATGCCTTCTGCAAAATTTTCCCGGCGGTCGTTTCTTGCCTTGTCGGCTACGGTGCCCTTCGCTTTTCGTGGGTTGGTGTCCGGGGCGAGCGCGGTACGCCCGATTCCGGTGGGGCTCGAACTCTACTCCGTGCGCGATGCGTTGAAGGCCGATCAGGAAGGAACCGTCCGCGCCGTGGCTCAGATGGGATATCAGGCGGTCGAGTTCTACGCCCCGTATTACGACTGGACAGAGGCCCAGACGCGGCAGATGCGAAAGCTGCTCGACGATCTCGGCATTCATTGCTACTCGACGCACAACAACGCGCCGTTCTTCAGCCCCGAAAATATCGACAAGACCCGCGACCGCAATTTGATTCTCGGATGCAAGTATGTCGTCCTGGCATGGTCCGATCCTAAGACAAATCCGGATGGCTGGCAGGCTGTTGTGGACCTGCTGAATTATGCCGCCGATAAGTTAGAGCCTGCCGGACTGAAGCCCGGATACCACAATCATCAGGCCGAGTGGGCGGGCGCGACCGGTCTGCGTCCCATGGATATACTCGCAAAAGGAACGAAACCGTCTGTGATGTTGCAGCTCGACGTGGGGACCTGCATCGAGGGCGGAGGCGACCCGGTGGCGTGGATCCGAGCCAACCCCGGACGCATTCGCTCCATCCATTGTAAAGACTGGTCGCGCGATCCCGCGGTGGGCTACAAAGCTCTGTTCGGCGAAGGCACCGCCGACTGGAGAGGAATTTTTCAGGCCGCCGAGAGCGTCGGAGGAGTCGAGTATTACCTGGTCGAGCAGGAAGGCAGCCGCTTCTCTGAGATGGAAACTGCGCGCCGTTGCCTGCAATCGTTTCGCGCGGCGCACGTTTAGCCGCGCACGTATTCCTTCGCGTCACGTTGTGCCCTTGGCGGTTGCGGGTCTGGCACGTCCCGAAGCAACGAAGGGCGGTAAAATAACCCTATGCACAAATTGCTGCCCATTTTCCTGATTGTGTGCTGCTTGGGAGCGACGGCTCAGACTTCCTCGAGTTCCGGAAATTCCTCGCCCGCGCAAGGGCAGCCGCCGGATTCGAATGCGGCCAACAAACCGGCCCCTGCGCCTCCGCCGAACCCGCCTCCGCCGCGCTCCGATCGGGTCGAAGCCTCTTCGTTGCCCAATGAACCGGGTGAAAGCTCGAGCAAAGATTCGCAAATCGATTTGAGCCCGCCGCCGGGCGATGACAAAGCGCACCCGCAAAGTTCCGCCGCGCTGATGAACGCGGAAATTGCCTCAGGCGACGCCAATGTCAGTGAATTCCATCCCTGGGATCCGCACCGAGCGGCAAAAGACATCGAGGTCGGCGACTTCTATTTCAAGCGCGGAAACTACATCGCTGCGGAAAGCCGCTACCGCGAAGCTCTGCTCTACAAACAGAACGACGCTATGGCCACGTTTCGTCTGGCGGAAAGCCTGGAAAAGCTGAACCGTCCCGACGAGGCGCGCGCAGAATACCAGAGCTATCTGAATATTTTGCCCAACGGGCCGAAAGCCAAGGACGCCGAGAAGGCCATGAACCATCTGAAGGCCGAAGCAGATCGCGTGAAGGGTCCCACGGCCAGCAGCAAATCCAGCCACTAAAATTCTGTCTCCCACGCGGAGAATGGCAATCGGTGCTCCTGAAGTTTCTCAGTGCCGCAGCTTTTTCCCACCCGATTTCCTGCCGCCGGTGTTCCCGTTTCCCACATAACTCTCTGTGCCCTCGCCCAGAACCAGATCGGACGGCCACTTCGGCCCGGAGTGCGGCAGAGACTTTTTCCCGGCCGCGTTCACGATCGCATCGAAGGCGTCCAGGCAGGCGTTCACCGTCTGCACTCGCAAAGGCCCTTCAAAGTTTCCCCGAATGATCAGCATGGCCGTGCCGTGCATCAGGCACCACAGTGAAAGCATAAGGCGGGTGTACTTCCGCGGATTTCCCCGCAGTTGCCGGGCTACACGCTCGCGAATCAGATTGAACGAAGGCCAGGGCTCGTGCAGCGAGGGCGGTTTGCCCACGCCGTCGAACAGCACTTCATATGCGTGGCTGTGGGCCAGGGCGAATTCCAGGTGCGCCTGCACCGCATGGCGCAGAGTGCGGGTATGGCTGATCGCTGAAAAAAGCTCGTGCCGCGTTCGCAAGCGCAGCGCCCGCAGAATATCTTCGCGGTGCCGGTAACGCTCGTAGACGGTGGGGGTGGTGGTGCCGGATGCCTTGGCCACCGCGCGCATGGTCAGCGCCTTCTCGCCGCCGCGGGCCCACAGCCGCGAGGCTGCGTCGAGAATGCGGTGTTCCAGCGAAGGATCGGGTTGTCGGGGCACTGCGCCTCCAGAATTCCAGAAATCAAAAAAATCATTCAACCATACAGCTATTCCTTGCACTGCGTATAACTAACGCTGTATAATAGATGCACAAGCAGCACTTGACCTCGCAGGGCGGGTTCCGCCGGAACCGCAAAAAGAAGTCCTCCCAATAAAGCGAATCCCGGGACCCGCCTGCGTTCATTCCTCAAGAAACAGGAGCAGTGATGGTACCCGGAGTAAAAAAGCAAATTGACGTAGCCCGCCTGACCGCCGATGTCGCAGCCGCCAAGGTGGAATTGCTGAGCGCCCAGTGCGCCGCCGATCGCATTCGTCTGCAGTACTCCCCGCAGGAAGTTGCCGCCCACGGCGATCGAGAATCCCTGAAGCGGGCCTTGGCGTCGGCCGAGGCTCTGTACCGTTTTTTTTCCCAGATCGAAGCTCACTTTAAAAACGAAGAGGGCGCCGGCAACAGGCCGAGATAGGTTTATCTTTCGATTTCTTCGCCCTCGAAAGAGTTGCCGCTCTGCTGGTGCTTATTTTTCCGCCCGGATGAATCCGCCTGTGGATGCGTCGACTGAGACCGTGAGTTTGGCAGCGTCGCGGCTGGCTCCGTAGATGACGTGCCAGACGAGTTGATTGGTGTTGTGATTCCAGTCGCAGACATATAAGACGGGCGTATCCGGCGCTTTTTCCAGAAGCTTGTCGCCGCCGTGCTTCTGCGCCGTGTCCAACGCCTGGTCCGAGTCGATCTTCAGGAACGCCATGTCAAATACCTGAGTCGACGCGTTCGCCGGACTGTAACTGTCTTCAATGCCGGGGTTGACGCCGCGATCGGGTGCACCCGGAGCCGCGCTGCCTGACCACGTATAGGTCTTCGCCGTGCGTTGCGCGGCCGAAGCGAAGCTGCCCCGCCAGACTGCCCACTTGCCGTCGTGCCCATTGCCGTCGCTGGTCGCAATCGCCTCGAGCCGGTAAGGCTTCGCGTCCGGCTGCCAGCCCCGCGCTGCAATATAAGTTTTTTGAAACGCAGAGCGCGCCGTGATCAACTCGGGCGCTTTGACTTCCGGCTTCGCCGGTTCGGCGGGCTTGCCGGACTCCGAAGAGCAAGCGCCGAAAGACGCTAGCAGAGCCGCGATAAGGATCGCGGAAAACCGCGTGCAGGTTTTTCCGCGGCGAGTCGTGGGGGCGAGGCTGGACGATTTCATTGCATCCTTCCAGTTGTCATTGTGATCTGTTTATTCGTCGCGCACAATTCTACCCGAAGCGGCCGAAAAGGGGCGTATCGCTCGTGCAGCCTCTCGAAAAACTGCGATATCTCCTGGCGGCGTCCATCGCCGGTCTCACAGAGGAGCAACTACGCTGGCACCCACCGGGAAAGTGGTGTGCCCTCGAAGTGCTCGATCATTTGTATTTGACCTACACGGGAACGATAAAAGGATTCGAGCGTGTACTGGCAGCCGGCAAGCCGAATGTGACTCCAGCCACCTGGAGGCAGCGCGGACGAAAACTGGTGGTTCTACGTCTCGGCTATTTGCCCTCGGGCAGGAAGGCGCCGCCATCCAGTCATCCGCGCGGCTTGCCCGCAGGGAAAGTGCTGGCCGAGATCGTGCCGAAGATCGCCGAGATGGATCAATGTCTCTCCACCTGCGAACAAAAGCTGGGGCGCGGAGAACTGCTGGACCATCCCATCATCGGGCCGCTTACCGCCGCGCAGTGGAAGAAATTTCACCTCGTGCATGGGTTGCTTCATTTGAAGCAGATCCGCCGGCTGCGTCTGGGCGCGGCCGAAAAGAAATAGCGCCGGAGATGAGTCCGGCGCTGAGTGAATCGCGAGAGGATGTGAACGGCGGGAAGCAATTGCGCAAGCTGATTTATTGCGGCTCGGCTGCCGAATCCGGGACCCCGGCTTTGCGGGCGTCTTCCTCCGTGTCGTCCAGTTTCTGTTTGGCGTCGTCGAGAGCCTTCTGCTTATCGGCGATTTGCTGCTTGTACTGCGCGTCCTGCTTGTCCCAGTCGGCGGAATTGCGCAGCCGGTTGCCCACATCTCCATACATGGCGGCGGCGCGAATCTGATATTCGCGCTGCAGCACGTTGAGTTCGCGCTGGGTGAGGTCGATCGCATCTTTCTGCGACGAGATCTTGTCGCTCCACTGTTTAATGGCCGCCTGCTTGGCCGCGTCGTCCTCGGGAAGCTTCGCCGGAGGCCCAGATTTGTCGCTTCCGGCCTTGGCTCCGTTCGAAGCCGTGCCGTCGGGCGAGGTGCTGCTCGCCTCCGAGTCATCAGCTTTCGCCTCGGAGGAATCGTCGGTCGGGGCCTGGCCGACGATGGAGAGCTTGTCTTGGGTCGGCAGGTTGTCGTTGTCGAAAACCTTCGGCTTAGCGTTTGTCGGAGAATTCTTCCGGATCTGACGGGCATAATCGCCCAGCGACGTCCCGGAGGCGGCGCTGGACGCCGAACTCTGGGCGGCGGGCGCAGCCTGATTCGATCCAGATTGAGCCTGGGCGCCGGTCCCAAACCCGGCCACGCCCAGAAGCAATACGAGTCCGATTCCGTTGCATGCGATTCGTTTCATAGGTCTCATTTCTCCTGAAGCTGACTCTTGGCAGTATTCTAAATTCACGACCAGTTCTCTTTACAGCCTTCGCGAGTCTTTCGCGCACTTTGCGGTAAGAGGTTTTCGCGCGCGAAACCCGAACCATTAGCCTTGCTCGTTCGACATTCAGCGCGAACCTGCGGCCGCCGTCCGTCCTTCCCGCAAAAACTCTCCAATGCTCTCGTCCAGCTGTTGGGCTTCGTGCGCGATATCGTTGGCCAACTGGCAAGCCAAATCCAGGTCACGGTTCCGTGCCAGTTGCTGCGCGTAGCCGGAAATCGTAGCCAGCGAGCTGCGCAGCTGCAGCGCCTTCTCCGCCGAAATTTCGTCGTGCAAGTGCTGTTCGCGCCGGATGCATTCCACCTGGCTGACATCGCTGATCAGGCAAGCGGCGCCCAGTTGCGTGCCGTCCTCTGCCAGTACCGGAGAAATGGTGACCGCAACAAAGCGCTTCGCCCCCGCCGGAGTTTCATAGTCGGCCTCAACATGGCGGCGGCCGCTGCCTTCGCACAACACCGCTTCGAGTTCATCGGCCACGTGGACCGGTTCGCTCGATTCATCCTCACGATGCGAACCGCTGCCGGAACGCACCACCGCGCCACGGAAAATATCTCTGGCGCTCATTCCCGTGGCCGAGGCGAATCCCAGAATTTGCTTGGCCGCCGGATTGCCTGTTTTGACCAGGCCGTTCGGCCCGAACACCAGCACCCCGCTCGAAAGATTCAACAACACCGCCTGGCTGAAACTTTCGGTCAGGCGGGCCCGCTGCTGCTCCGCCTTCGACTGCACGTGCAGTTCGTGCTTCTGCTGCTTGAGCTGCTGGATCACCGTGTTGTAAAGGTGCATCGGCAAAGCGTCGGGAGAAGCCGAATTTCCAGGCGTAAGATCGGCCTCGTCGCTGATTCTCTTGCGTAACATGCGAACAAAAATCACTCCCAGCAAAAACGCCGCCGTTCCGCACACCAGCACGATCGCGGCCCGCAACAATACGGGATTGGGGGGAAGTCTCACCAGAGCCCCCTATACCAGCCTAGAAATTGATTGCCGAAAAAGAAAGCGACCACCGCCATGCTGCCCAGAAAAACCCCGAACGGCATCTGGTAATGGCGATAGACCATTTGTGCCGATTGCCATGCCCGCCGCCGCGCCGCCTGCGCGCTCGCCAGATGCTTCATGAACCGTCGCGTGCGTTTCAGCCACACCGCCAGCACGGTCGTCAGCCCAAAGACCGACCCCGCCAGCGACGCCGTGAAAATCGTAAAAATCGTGAGTTTGGCGCCCAGGAACGCGCCCACCATTGCCATCAACTTCACGTCGCCGAAGCCCATGCCTTCAACGCCGCGCCAGCGCAAATACATCACGCCCGCGCCGTAAATGAACGATGCTCCCAGCGCCGCTCCCAGCAGCGAATCCACCAGCGAAAGCAGGTGTCCCACAACATCGGAGCTTAACGGCAGGTTCACCACCCCCGGCAGGAACTGCGATGCCAGATCGTTCACCGGAACCATCAGGCTGAACAGCACGCCCAGCGCGAGTCCGGGCAGCGTCAGCTTGTCGGGCAGCAGCTTGGTTTCGTAGTCAGTGAAGATCAGTCCCAGCAGCAGGAATCCCAATACGCAATATTTCAGGGTGGAGAGCGTGGCCCCAAAATGCCAGTAGCACGCCAGAAACAAGAAGCTGGTGAGCAGCTCGATCAGCAAATATCGCGGAGAAATCTTCGCCTCGCAGTACCGGCAACGGCCGCGCAGAATCAGCCAGCTCAACACCGGAAGATTGTCATAGAACGCGATCCCCTGCTTGCACTTGGGGCAGGCCGAACGCGGCGTCACCACCGACAAGCCCAGCGGCAGGCGGTAGATACACACGTTCAGGAAGCTGCCGAAGCACAGCCCGAACAGAAAAATCGCGGTTGCGTAAACTGGATCCATGCGGTCGACGCGTTTCCAAAACAATCCGGCGGCTGCGCGCACGCCGAAAGCGAGTACGCTCTCCGGCAGAACGTCCTCTGCCAGAACGCGGAAAACTACCAGTCTTGAGTCGATTATAAGTCGGCAATCCGGGGAGCACTAAGGTACTGAAGTCACTGTCCAAAGGGACATTGACCGGGCATCTGGTTTCGCGGAAGAGGATGCCCGGAAACAGAACTGTATTCGCACAGGTAGACTTGGAGGCGCAGAGAAGAGAAAACGAAAATGCTTTGTATTCTCCGCGCCTCGTGGCGATCCTTCGCCAACAGATTCTTCGCCAACATATCTTTCGCTTGCAGCTCGTCCGGCTGCGAGCCGATCCGTCCGGCTGCGAGCCGATCCGTCCAGCTACTTCGCCTGCAGGGTGCCGATGTACTGGACCAGGTTTGCAGTTCTCTGCTGCACCTGAGACTCATTGCCCTGACTGATGCTCGAAAACAGCGGACCCCAAACCGGCATGTCTTCCGTGCCGTGGGAGGGCAGGATCGCCTGACCGCGAATGACCGACGCAACATGAGCCGCGGGATATTTGCCGCCATTTTTCTGCGCCAGAACCGTCAGATCGGGCGGAGCAGTCTTCAACGCTGAAGCTGCCGGCCCGTCGCCCTTGCCGTCCGTTCCATGGCAAACCGCACAGTAGCTCTTGAACATCTCTACGCCCGAGTTCGACGGAGACTTGGTGATGGGAACGTGTTTGATCGTGGGGGCCGTCTGCACCGGGGCTTGCTGCGCCACCGCCAGAGTCGAGATCATAATCAGAAGCACCGCCGGAATGATAAATTTCATTGCACGCATATTGTTTTCTCCTGGGCCAGCAAGCGTCTGGGCTGCCTGGCCCGCACTGCCACAACTTGACAGTCTAGTGGGACGGTTTACAGCGGACTGTGATGCAGGTCACAAGCGGGTGTGACGGGCGCGTCGAAGCAATGCCCTCGGCAGGCGTGGCGCAAGAATCGGTGGCGCAAGAATCGGTCCAACCCTCCAGCGTTCCAAGCGCAACTAAGTTGTGCACGTCAAAACAAATCGCTCAAGCGCGGAGGCTCGTGCTTGCGACAAGGAGTCATTCATGGCAGATGATATGGAGAAGAAGGGGCAGGGGCAACAGGGCGGTCAGTATGGACAGCAGCAGTCCGGGCAGCACGGATCGAGCCAGCACGGATCGAGTCAGCAAGGATCGAGTCAGCACGGATCGGGCCAGCAAGGCTCCGGACAACCCGGAACCGGCAGGCAGCAAAGCGGCCAGCCGGGTCAGCAAGAACCGAAAAAAGGCAGTCACGGTCAGAACGAAGACGAAGAAGATCAGAACCAGAACAAAGACCGCCAGCGTCGCGCTTCCTAGCTCTTTTCAACGCAGGTGAAGTCCTGCCGGAAGATTTGCGGATCAGAGCCTGCGCATCTCTCAACCAATCGTCAGAAACTCCGAACTTTCGCCGTGACCGCTCTCACGGCCAAGTTCGACTCAGAGTCCTCGCCCAGCTAAGAATCCCCCCAAAAGTCGAATGAAATGGAACAACCCCTGGGCACGCCCAGTCCCGCGCTCAAGAACCTGGCTACTTCAGGCCTTCCACAATGTACAAATCGGAAGTGATCCGCGTATAGGAATACACGTAGCTCTTCAAATCTTTCGAAAAATTCGGAGGAGCCCCGTCGAAAAGGCCGGTGGGATCGGTCGGTGTCACGGTTTTGAAAAGCTTGCGTCGGCCCGTGGCCAAATCGATGGTGAAAACCGGAGCCGGAATCTCTGATACTCCCACCAGCAGGCTCTTGCCGTCAGGCGTCCATTGCAAGGGCAAATCGCCCGGCTGTACGTTCGGCACCGGAACCGGATTTCCGCCATCGACCGGATAAAGACTGATCTTATCCTCCGGGTCATGGGCTGCGACGAATTTGCCATCCGGAGAGATGCAAGTCCGGGAGCCAACGCGCGTGCCTTCCGGGCTGATCGCCCGCGGATTGCCGCCGTTGATATCCATGACCCAGAGTCTCAAGCCATGACCGCCGGGCACGTTGCCCATCAACAGGACGCGCTTGCCGTCCGGAAAGAAATAAGCCTGATGCACCCGCACGTCGCCGGTTGGAATGGAACGCTCCTCGCCGGGGCCGGTGGGAAGCTCAATCAATCCGCGCCGCTCCGCCGAACTCATGGCCAGCACCCACTTGCCATCCGCCGAGAGCGACGGCGCCCGTCCCTCGCCCAGCCGCACCGCTGGCGAGCCGTCGGTTCCGCGCACGTAGATGACGCCGGTCTCGCCGCCCGCCTCGCCGGTCTCATCAAACGAAACCAGTTTGCCGTCGTCGCTCATGTCGCGGGGGATGGTCCAGTCGTGCCAGCTCAAATCCCGTTCCTTGGTTTCTCCCGGAGCCAGTCCAATCATGCCCGCTCGCATATCGTCGCGCGAGAACAGCACCCGGCCATCTTTGAAAATGTCGTGCAGGGTCAGGGTTCCGGTTCCCAGATACACCAGCCGTTCTTTGCCGGAGAGAGTCACGGCGCGCAGCTCGCGGCTCGATCCCGAAGTGGTAGCCGTAAACCAGATTTCTTTGCCATCCGGCCACCACGCCAGCCCCTGCGCGCTCACAAACGACTGCGACAAAACCTTCTTGGTCCCGGACTGATCCACAATCGCAACCGCTCCGGCATCGTCGGACGCATAAGGATGGTCGATGAACGCCACCAGCTTGCCGTCGGGCGAAACTCGCGGATGGCTCACCCAGCCCGGCGTCTCATACAGCGTTTTTCCCACGGGATACTCCAGCCGTTCCTTGCCGCTCACCCGGCGCACCACTGCCAGCGCGTCCCCATCCGGCGCCCAGTCCGCATACTCGACGTCATCGACGATGTCCCGGGGAGCTCCGCCTCCCTGCAAAGCCCGCGCCAGCATTCCCGCGGTCTCGAAGCCCGCAAGAAAATGTGCGTTGCTCTCCAGCGCCATCTCTCCCGAACTCGAAACCGACAGCAAGCTGGTGGGCGCATGCGTTCCAATGGAACGCGATTCCGTGCTTCCGCTTTGCGCCGAAAACACCTCGACCGGACGTCCATCCCATGCCGCGCTATACAGCAGGTTGCCGTCGGGAGTGAAGCGCGCGTTCCAAATCGTTCCTCGACGGAAGGTGATGCGGTGCAGCCTGGGTTGCGCAGCTGCTTCGGGCGCGCGCAGCCAGACAAAGCCTGCTGCTGTGCCCACGGCCAGCACCACCGCGACCGCGATCACCGCGCCGATCCATGATTTCCGCGGCAATGCCGAGGTCGCCGCGGCCGGCGTGGAAACGCTCGAAAGCATCTCCAGATCGAAGGCAATATCGTGCGCCGACTGAAAACGCTGCCCCGGCTGCTTCTCCATGCAGTGGCGGACAATCCGTTCCAGCGCCGGCGGCACTGCCCCGGTGCGCGTCGAGAACTCCGGCGGATCATCGTTGATCACCGCCGTCATGGTCTCAGCGCTGGTGTTGCGTTTGAAGGCGCGCTGCCCGGTTAGCATCTCGTAGAGAATGCTGCCGAAGCTGAAAATATCGGAGCGATGATCGGCGGTCTCGCCCTTCACCTGCTCCGGCGACATATAACCCGCCGTTCCCAGAACCTGTCCCGCGCTGGTGTGCACCGCGGTTTCGCCACCCAGGGTCTCGCCCTGTTCATGAGCCATGCGCAGTTTGGCCAGTCCGAAATCCAGAATTTTCAGACGACCGCCCCGCGTGATGAAAATATTTTCCGGCTTCAGATCGCGGTGCACGATGCCCTTTTCATGCGCCGCCGCCAGCCCGTTGGCCAGCTGCATCGCCAGCTCTATCGCCTTGCGCGCCGGCATGCCGGAAGCCGTAATGCGCTGCCGCAGCGTCTCGCCTTCGAGCAGCTCGGAGACGATGAAATGCACGCCATCGGCCATGCCGACGTCGTAGACCGAAACAATGTTGGGATGGTTCAGCGCCGCGACTGCCCGCGCCTCCTGCTCGAAGCGGCGCAGCCGGTCGGTATCGCTGGTGAACGAGCCGGGCAGCACCTTCAGCGCGACGTCGCGCAGCAGCCGCGTGTCGTGCGCCCGATACACTTCGCCCATTCCGCCCGCGCCAATCAGCGAAATAATCTTGTATGGTCCGAGTTGGGTATCCGCAGGGAAGGACATGGAACGCGGGAATTATAACCTCTGCCCACCTTTTTCGTGCGGCTGTTTCGTTGCGAGCATGGCGCTGGTTTGGCAGGATAACTTTGGGAAGGTAACTTTGGGAAGGTAACTTTGGCAGGGTACCTTCAGGGAAAAACAAACCGCAGCAGTTCGCCTTCGAGGGTCACGCTCGACCGCTCCGAGACGGGAAACCTTCCCTGCCAGCGCTTCCAGTCCGGCGGGACCAGCCGCGTCTGCGCCGCAGGATTCTGCACCCAGCCCGCGCCAGTTTCTTGACGGAGAAAAACCGAAAAAGCCTCGACACTCGACGCCGATGCCCTCCGCTCCAGTTTCCACTCGTACAAACTCGCTGCCAGGCTCTCCGTTAGCGACTCGTGCGGATCGATGCAGAGGATCCATCCGGCATCCGGAGAGGAATGCCGATCGCCGGAGCCTGTCCGACCAGCCGCAGCAGAATTCGCCATCCGAACATATTCCTCGTAGCCCGTTCCCGCCGCAGCCCGAATCACATGCGCCCCATATTCGCGGGCCACGCCCACGGTCGCGTCGATCGAACCGTGATCCACCACTACGATCTGGTCGCACGGATAAAGCAACTCTAGGCAGCGCCCAACCCGCAGAGCGTCGTTTTCCGTGTGCAGCAGCGCGGTAATCGTGGGCATGAGCGGAAGTTCAGGGTAGTAGGATTAGAAGAGTCTACGCGAACCGCGGCTATAGTAGGAATGCTAGGAATGCCTCAGCAATGCGGGCGGCAACGCGATTCCACGGATGAAGGGTGTAGCGGGGCGACGGTCTCCTTCGTGTGACTTCGTGTCCTTCGTGGTTGCAGGTTTTGCCTCAGGCCAAATTGAGCCACCGCCCGGAAGGACGCCCATGCCAGCGCTAGTGAATGAACTTGTAGTCTACGATGGAAGCCGCCAGAGTCACTGTTCCATCCTCCGGCTCTTCGACGTCTTTGGTGCGCATGACGCGGCCCTGGCAGACCACGTTGCTGTTCTTCTGCCCGGAAATTTCCTCGGGCATTTCGAACACCATCTCGATCAGCGCATTGACCGGCAGCGGCTGCGGCCCGCCGAAAAGCACGCCGCTTTGGCTGATGTTTTCAATGATCCCTTCATACCAGGTGCTGGTCTTGTTAACGCGGTAGCGCAGCGGAATATCGAGCTTCAGCCGGCGCGCCCGCGGCACCCATGACGGCCGCTTCTCGCGCGCGTGGCTGCGCCGGATGCCGGTTTCCGGCTTCGAGTGCTCCACCCGCTCGGTGCGGCGCATGGTCGTCCAGTCGTACTTATATTCCGCGGCGCACAGCAGGCAGACCTGATAGTAGTCGCCATCCGCGCCACGGCGAGGCCAGGAGAACTCGTGAGAGCAGCGCCCAAGCATAAGCACATCCATAAATTTTTGCGGCATGATTGGTGACTTCCGGGTGAGAGAACCCTCGGACGCACGCCCATCATCTCTCGAAGTTCTAATTTCGGGTAGGTTACTTTCGTGCAGTAGAGGATGTGATAGAGCAACTAAGGTGCGTGGATGCAGTGGGTTGGGCCGCCGAAATCTGTTGGCGCGAAGCCGGGCGAGGAGGTGACGGCGGTTAAACGCAGTCCCGTCCGTGTATCATCGCCCCATGAACGGGGCTTCGCTCGACCTCACCGCCTTTGTCCTGGCGGGTGGCAAAAGCACGCGTATGGGCACCGACAAGGCCTTCGTTGCGCTCGACGGACGCACGCTGCTGGCGCGGGCTCTCGATTTGGCGCGCTCGGTGACCAGCGAGGTCCGCATCGTCGGAGATGCGGCCAAGTTCGCGCCCTATGCCTTTGTCGTGGAAGATGTTTTCCCCGGATGCGGTCCGCTCGGCGGAATCCACGCGGCGCTGCACTCCTCGCAAACCGAGCTAAATTTGATTCTCGCCGTCGACGTTCCTTTCATCTCGTTCGCGCTTCTACAATTTTTGACCACGCGCGCCCGCAACTCCGCTGCAATCGTGACCGTTCCGCGAATCAGCGAACTCTGGCAGCCTTTGTGCGCCATCTATCGGCGCGAATTTGTCGGCACGGCAGAAATCGGTTTGCGTGCAGGCCGTTATAAAATTGACGCGCTATTCGGCGCCGTGCAAATGCAAGTGATTGGCGAAGAGGAACTGGAATGCGCTGGCTTCTCGCCGAAGATGTTCCGCAACCTGAACACGCCGGAGGAACTTGCGAAAGCCGGCGAAGGCACAGCGAACGAAACACTTTAATGCGGAGGCTGCAAACTCCTCGAAACCGTGTCATCCCGAGCGGGCGAAGGATCCCTTGCCAGGAGAACTCGGCAACGGCCTTAAAGGGAGCTCGTATCACGAAAGTTGGAACCAGAATCTCGCAGATCAAAACTCTTAGCTCATAGTTGACATGCCCGACTCACCAAAACTCGCTCCCTACATCGAATTCCGCGAAGTCTCGAAAGCTTTCGGCGACAATGTCGTGCTCGATCACGTCACCTTCAATGTGCTTCCCGGCGAGACCGTCTGCATTCTCGGGCGCAGCGGCGTGGGCAAGTCAGTTTCGCTGCATCACATCATGGGATTTCTCAAACCCGATTCCGGGCGCGTGATCGTTGCTGGCCAGGACATCACCGACTACGTCGAGGAGCAACTGGAGCCGATCCGAAAAAAAGTCACCATGGTTTTTCAAAACGGGGCTCTATTCGACTCGCTCAGCGTCGGCGAAAACGTCGCGTTTCCCCTGCGCGAAACTCAGGACCTGAGCGAAGAGCAGATCTACCAGATCGTCGACGGCCTGCTGCAAATGGTCGGGGTGCAGGAGATGCGCGACCTGTTACCTTCCGATCTGTCGACCGGGATGAAACGTTCGGTGGCGATTGCGCGCGCCTTGGCCGCGCGTCCGGAGTGCGTGCTTTACGACGAGCCAACGACTATGGTCGATCCGCTGATGGCGCAACTGCTGGGCGATCTGATCAAGCGCCTGAAGATTCAACTCAACCTGACCAGCATCGTGGTCACCCACGACATGCGTCTGGCGAAAAAACTGGCCGAGCGCGTGGTTTTTCTCTACGAAGCCAAAGCAATTTTCTTCGGCACCTACGCCGACATGGAAAAAGATTCTCACCCGATTATTCAGGAATTCCTGGAACTGGACGAATTGAAAATCGACGCGTGATTCGTCGGAAGGTTCTAAAACCCTTGCTCCACCAGATCTTCCAGCGTCAGCGAGCTCTCTGACGACGCGCGCTTCATCATCTTCTCAACATATTTTGCAATCAGGTCGGCTTCGAGATTTACGGGATCGCCGGGCTTGAGCGAATGCAGATTGGTCATCTCGACGGTGTGCGGAATAATGGCGACCGTGCAGCGGTTTCTTTCCAGCTTCGCGACCGTGAGGCTGATGCCTTCAATCGAGATCGATCCTTTGTAGACCGTGTACTTCTCGATCTCTTCGGGCAGTTCGATTTCGAGCCACCAATTTTCGGAGTCTGCGATGCGGTCGAAGGCTATGAGTTTGCCGACTCCGTCGACGTGTCCCTGGACAATGTGGCCGCCGAAACGGCCGTCGGCCTTCATGGGCAGTTCGAGATTGACCAGCGCGCCTTCGCCAATGCGCGAAAACGATGTTCGCGCCCAGGTTTCGGGCGCGAGATCGGCGCAGAACGATCCGGCCTCGGTTCCTGATTTGATGTCGATCGCGGTGAGGCAGACTCCGCTGACCGAAACGCTGTCTCCAGTCTTGAGCTCTTTGGACGCGCGCTCCGCGCTTACGGTGATGCGGCGATTTTCCCCGCGCTGCTCAATACGATCAATGCGTCCGACTTCTTCGACGATTCCGGTGAACATGAGTGCCTCCGAAGAACCCAACATCTTAATCCACCACAGAGGCACGAGATGCAGAGAAAATCAGCGCTTGCGTTGTTCTCTGTGCCTCTGACTCTGCTCTGTGGCTGCTATTCTCCATACGGATCGCGCAAATATCCTTCGAGCGCGAAATCCTCGCCGAAGTGTTGCAGGTCAACGTGTTTGACCTGCGCTGCTTGCTTCATGCCGTCAAATCTTTCGCTAGCCACGAATGGAATTGCATTTGCATTGCCCAGAATCGTCGGCGCGTAATACAGGAAAACTTTGTCGACAACTCCAGCGGAGAGCGCAGCGCCATTCACAGTTGATCCGCCTTCGATCATCACGCTGGTGATTTCCAGTTCGCCCAGGCGGCGCAAGACTGCGCGCAGGTCGGGGCGATGTTCGGGTTCATGTGCGGCGATTTGTTCGACGCGAATTCCCAGCTGTTGCAGTTGCAGTTTCTTTTGCTCCGGCGCAGATGAATAGAAGATGAGAATGTCGTTGACGGGATTCTCGCTGCCTCGACCACGCGCAACGCTTTCCAGCAGACGCGAATCGAGCGGCAGGCGCAGGCGCGAATCGAGGATCACGCGCAGCAGAGGACGACGGCGAGCGCGCCCGCTGCGGTCGGTCAGCAGAGGATTGTCGGCGAGAATCGTGCCGACTCCAGCGAGGATCGCGTCGTGCTGATGGCGCAGGTCGTGGACGTGGGCGCGGGCGAGTTCGCCGGTGATCCAGCTGCCTGAGAACTTGTTTTCCGCGTTCTCACGTGCTGTGATTCGTGGTGACGGGGCAATCTTGCCGTCAAGCGTCATCGCGGATTTCAGCGTCACAAATGGAACACCGCTGCGAACGTAGCGAGCGAAGGCTTCATTTAGCTTGCGTGCTTCTGTTTCAAGCCCACCAACTTCAACTTGGACTCCGGCGGCGCGCAGTTGTGCGAATCCACGTCCACTGACTTTCGGATTGGGATCGGGCATGGAAGCTACCACGCGACGGATGCCGGCGGCGATCAGGGCCTCGGTGCAGGGCGGCGTGCGGCCCTGATGCGCGTGGGGTTCGAGGTTGATGTAGAGAGTTCCACCGCGGGCTTTTTCGCCTGCGGCTTCGAGCGCGAGAATTTCGGCGTGCTTTACGCCCGCATAAGTGTAGGTTCCGGTGCCGACGATGTCGCCTTGCGCGTCGGCTATGATTGCGCCAACGTAGGGATTGGGCGACGCTAGGCCGATGCCTGCGCGCGCGAGTTCGAGCGCGCGAATTAGAAATGTTTCGTCTGTCAAGTTAGCTTGCATTCAGGGCACGGGGGCTGAAGCCCCGATCGGGTGCGGACTATACGCGGCCCTTAAGGGCCGCTGTTCCACGGCGCGGGCCGCGTTCGCGGAGCTGCTTACGTCCGTGGAGTTGGCTAAATTCACGGGGCTCTCTACATCCGCGGAGGTGTCTACGTCCGGTTTCGGCGCTCAGGAGTATGCAGCTCGCGGCAGATTGCATAGATCCTTCGCTTCGCTCAGGATGACAGGGCTTCGGTCATTCAAATAATGAATCTACAAATTCTTTCGGATCGAACGGCAAAAGGTCTCCGGCTTTTTCGCCGACGCCGACGAAGCGGACTGGCAAGCCCAGTTCGCGGGAGATGGCAACGACCACGCCCCCCTTGGCGGTGCCGTCGAGCTTGGTGAGCACGATACCCGTTACTCCCGCCGACTCGGTAAACATGCGCGCCTGCTGCAGACCATTTTGACCCGTGGTTGCGTCCATCACAAGCAGAGTTTCGTGAGGGGCGCCAGGGATGATGCGCTGCGCGGTGCGGCGCATTTTTTCGAGTTCGGCCATGAGGCTGGTCTTGGTATGGAGTCGGCCGGCAGTGTCGACCACGACATAGTCGCATTTGCGGGCGACGGCGGCTTGCAGGGCGTCGAACAGAACCGCAGCGGGATCGCCTCCGGCCTTGGTTTTGATGACTTCGGTGCCGGTGCGCTGTCCCCAGATTTCGAGTTGCTCGATGGCGGCGGCGCGGAAGGTGTCGGCAGCGCAGAGCAGAACGTTTTTTCCCTGCGAGCGGAAAACCTGCGACAGCTTGCCGATCGTAGTCGTCTTGCCGGTGCCGTTCACTCCGACCACGAGAATGACTTCCGGCGAACCTTCGACCTTGCTGACCGGGCGCGTGCTGGTGGCGTTCAGGATAGCGAGCAATTCTTCTTTGAGCAGGCGCTTGAGTTCCTGAACGTCTTTGATCTGCTTGCGGTCGGCTTTGTCGCGGAGCTTGCCGAGAACTTCCTGGGTGGTGGTCGAGCCCAGATCGGCGCCGATGAGAGTGGCTTCGAGATCGTCGAGGGTGTTGCGGTCGATCTCCTTGCCGATGGAGACGATGTCGTCGATGCGTTCGGCGAGGTTTTCGCGGGTGCGGGTGACCGCCTGCTTCATGCGGTCGAAGAAGCCGGTTTTCTTTTCCTCTTCGAGGCTACCGAATAGAGTCTGAATCATAAGTGAATACAGATTGATTATACGGGCTTGGTTTGTGATGCGGGCGGTGCGGTCGAGACGCCCCTTAGCCATGCAGTTCAGGGCAGGCTTCGGTGACAGCCGGCGCTACGCCGCGCCGGCGCAACGTTGCTTTCCTTTCACGGAAAAAGTTTTCTTTCAGGGCTGGGATCAGGTCTTTCCGGAGGATATCGGAGATTTCTGCGCGGACTTGTTCTGCTTTGGTGCTGGTTGAGGGCTGTTTTGGGGGCGTGGCCGGGAAATCCCCACTTCTGGCAACACCGGCCAGAAGCGGGGCACCCACTGTCGTGGCGACGGCTCACCATGAAGTCTCTCTCGTGCGAAGATAGACTGCTGACGCAAGGCCACGTTTCGAGTCCATGCAAACTTCGACGTTGCGCAAAGTATTCAAGGCATTTCAATATCGCGACTTCCGCCTGATGTGGATCGGTGCGTGCACGTCGAGCATTGGGACGTGGATGCAGATTGTGGCGCAGGGCTGGCTGATTTACCGGCTCACCCATTCGGCGCGGCTGCTGGGTCTGGATCAGTTTCTCGCGGGGCTTCCCATCTTTCTGTTTACGATTATCGGCGGGGTGGTGGCCGACCGGACGGAGCGGCGGAAGATTCTGCTGATGTCGCAGTGGGTGCAGATGGCGAGCGCGGGGACGCTGACTGTTCTCGTCGCCATGGGGCTGACGCATGTATGGCCGATTTTGTGCCTGTCGTTCGTGGCGGGGCTGGCGCAGGCGTTTGGCGGGCCCGCGTATTCGGCGCTGATTCCCACGCTGGTGGATCGCGAGGACATGCCAAACGCGATCGCGCTGAATTCAATTCAGTTCAATCTGGCGGTGACGGTGGGTCCGGCGCTGGCCGGTATCACGCTGGCGAGGCTGGGAGAAACGTGGTGCTTTGGCCTGAACGCGCTGTCGTTTCTGGCGCCGATTATTTCGCTGTCGATCATCTCCACGCGATTCGTGCCGGAAAATGCGAAGCAATCGATGATGAACAGCCTGAGGCAGGGGATCAAGTTCATCTGGCTGCACGGATCGATGGTGGGACTGATCGTGCTGGCGTTTCTGATGACGTTTCTGGCCATGCCGATGCGGACGTACATTCCGGTGTTCGTGAAAGACATTTTTCATCGCGGGCCGGAGACCTATGGGAATTTGCTTTCGCTGATGGGAGTGGGGTCGATTTGCGGATCGCTGGGAGTGGCGAGCCTGGGGAATATGTCGAAGAAAGGGCGGTTCTCCCTCACGATGCTGATTCTGTTAGGGGCGGCGATCGCGGGATTCTCGTTTTCAAAGGTGTTGCCGGTTTCGTACGCCATGCTGGTTCTGGTCGGAGCTTCGATGATGGCGGTGTTTGCGACGGTGACTTCGCTGGTGCAGTTGATTATCACCAACGAAATGCGCGGGCGGGTGATGAGCGTTTATAACTGCGCCTTTCGGGGTGGGATGCCGATGGGGAACTTGGTTTCGGGATGGCTGGTTCCGGTCTACACCGCGCCATTGGTGCTGGGGGTGAATGGATTTCTGCTGGTGCTGGTGGCGCTGTATTTTCTGCTGGTGCAGCGGAGGGTGGCGGCGCTGTGAGGTCGGAGTGGGTTTCGTGAGTGCAATCGCCGTCTGTGCCAATCGACAAATTCACGAATAACCGATGTCACTCAGGTTTGAGCGCACGTATCAACTTGTCGCATTCGTTGCCAATCTCATCCTCGGTGGATGAGTTGTCGGCCTCAGGGACGGATCTCCAAACCTTACGAAATTCTACCGCTGTGGATAAAGCGGCGGGGTAGCGTACCTTTTCCAGAGCAACGATCAGTTCATAAGTCGCCGAATTGTGAGCCCGGAAGCGCGAATTCCCGTTTAGGTTTTCATTCCACCAGTTACGTCGCAGGGATGGCCCTTTGGATTTCCAGAATTCCAGTTCTCGTTTTAGGCGGCGCGTCAATTCCGGTCCGGCCGCTTTCCCTCCAGCGTCTGCAAGCGCGTGGATTAAGTCGGGTGATTCACTCGCGAATGCTGGATCATCGATCATAGTAGAAATCACAGGGATCGCGGACGGCCCCGACTTGCCCAGCTCCTCTAGCGCCTCCTGCCGAACTGGAAAGATTGGGGAGTTGACGTATGGTTGAAGCTGTTGTGCTCGCTCAGCCCCGTCTGGAAACGATATGGCAACGGACATCTTTTCTTGAAGCTGGGCGATCTCCGCAACACGATTCCGGATCTCTGTCTCTGACTCACGCAACTGACAAAGCAATGGAAGCCCCGGATTCATCACTTGCTCGAACGCATACAGGTCGCTGCCCTCAATCCACACAACGGAAGCCTGCATACTGTCCAAGAGGTCGGACGGTTTCCATTCCTCAACTTCAGCTTTACCGTCCGAAGCGGGTTCATGTGTTCCGTTGCCCACAAGGAACAGAATCACTCGGGAACCGACGGGCTGTTTCGGTATCAAAAGCGAGCCGGGCCGACACAGAACTGATTTCGGCGACGCCAAGTAGGAAGCAATTGGTTCAGCTTCTTTCAATGGGCGAAGGTCTGGAATCACGAGTTGAGCGCCAACCTGCAGGTCGCCCTTCAAAGACTCCTCAACCTCGAAGGTTCCATCCGTTACCGTCATGGCTGCTATCACGATGTGAGTAGCCTTCCACGCCGAGTGGTCGAGGTGGAATGAAGGTCGAATCCCCCCAAAGGCGGTCTGGACAATGGCAAGAATGAGAATTGCGGACCAGAGGCGATTCAACTTCATAGGTCTTCCTCAGCTATAGACTCACTGCTACCCAAGGCTATTGAAGAACCCGTAACATTTGAAAGTACCCTCGGTAATCCGTCTTGTCCACGTTGGCGAAAATCTCGAATACACTCGCTGACTTAATCGAAGCCTCGGCGCTGCGGTGCTGGGAGTGAATGGATTTCTGCTGGTGCTGGTGGCGCTGTATTCTCTGCTGGTGCAGCGGAGGGTGGCGGCGCTGTGAGGTCGGAGTGGGTTTTCGTGAGGGTTTGAGCGCGACCCGCCTCGATTGCGACAGTTGTCTTCTATCTTTTGGGCATGCAGAAACAGAGACCGTTGCCGTCTGGATCGGTTACCGCGAACTCACGCAGTCCCCAGGTTTGATCCACTGGCGCGGTGTGAATTGGGGATTCAGGACGCTGAGTCGTATTCAGGCCGCGGGCGCGAAAGGTCAGGTAACGCTCATCCACGTCGTCCACAAACACGCGGTTGACGGAGCCGAAGACACCGTCCCCGGTATGGCGTGAGAGCTGCAGTTCAGCTCCGTCACGAACCAGGTCAATGACTCCGTTGGCCATCTCGCGATCTTCGTATCCGGGCCACTTGCGCTCGAAGTCGAGAAGTTCAGTGTAGAAATGCAGCGATCTCTGCAGGTTGCTGGACTTGATCACGGGCACAATTTTCATGACGGTTTCCCCGCACGGGCAGGGCAATAGAATACTCCGTGCGACGGCGAGCTTGCGTTCGAAGCTCGGCACGGTATGGTGCAAGATCGGGTTGCGCTTATCGAGCGATGTTGGGGGATCGGGGCGGCGCGCGCGATGCCACCGACTATAGCCGGCGGGACGTCGGCGCTACATTTCTTCGGCGCTACGACGCTGCTGCGGCGCTGCAGCGGCGCTTCGATGCTACTGGGGCGTCCAGTCTACTGAGTAGACGTCTTGTGCGCCGGTGTCGCGGAGCAGGAGCGGGGAATCGTCTGGAGTCAGGGCCAGGGCTGCACCGTAGCGGCCGGCGGTTACCAGGTTTTTCAGGTCGACTACCTGCTCAATCCTGGCGTCGCTTCTTTTGTCGTCTTTCCTGTCGGCGATGGGAATTCTGACTACGGCGTCTTTTTCGCTGTAATCCAAAACGTAGACGTAGCGGCTGTCGTGCGACCAGTTGAGCCAGCTCAGAGAGCCGGTGGCGAGCGGGGTCCATTTCTGGGTTTGGAAATCGAACAGCAGCACGGTCTTTGAGTCGGAGGAAAAGGCGGAGATGTAGCGGCCGTCGGGCGACCAGCGCGGGGAGTAAAGGCCCTGCGAGCCCGGTAAGTTTGTGACCTGATGAGTGGCGAGGTCGAGGATGTGGATTGCCGAGGCGGGATCGTTGGATTCTCCGGCGAAAACGATTTTGCCGCCGTCGGGGGAAAAATTGGGATCCAGTTGCTGGGAGTGATCGTTGGGCAGGAGCGGGCGCGGGCTGCCGCCGTCGGGGGAGATTTCGTAGATGCGGGCGGTCTGGTTGGCGGCGCGGGCGAATTCGAAGAAAATAATTTTCTTGCCATCGGGCGACCAGCGCGGCAGCACGGGATACATGGGCGGGGAGGTCAGCTGCATGCGGTCACTAGTGCCATCGATACGGCTGCGCCAGAGGGCGCCGTCGCGATAGGAAACGTAGGTTACCCATTGCCCGTCTTTTGAGAAGGCGACGAATTCGGCGGAGATGCCGCCGAGGAAGGGCGCGAACTGTTTGGACTTGACGTCGTAGCGGGTGAGTTCGCCGCGATAGGTTTGACCGACGACGAAAAGTTTCTTGCCATCTTTGCCGGGAAGCGGCGAGGAAAGCGACAGCGGGCTGGAGGTGAGCTGGATGGGCGCGGGCTGGGAGCGCAGGAAAGTTTTTTTCGGGAGCAGCCAGATTTGGCCGTGGGACTGGAAGATGAAGTTGCCGTCTGGGGTCCAGCGGCCGCAGCATTCATCATGGTCAACAACGGCGGGAGAATCCTGCGATCCAGCGAAGAGGCGATGCAGATCGGTTCCGGCAAGGGAAGTTTCCCACTCGAGTTCCTGATCGGTGGTGCCGGCGGTTTCGGAGGAATCGAAACGGAGATGGCTGCTATCGGGAGACCAGGCGAGATGGAGGATGTCGCCTTGGACCCGGAGCAGCGGGCGCGAGCCGGTGCCGTCGCCTTGGGCGAGAAACATTTGTCCGAGGTTGGTGTAGGCGAGCAGCTTGCCGTCGGGAGACCAGGCTGCGGTTTCGGCGATTGTGTCGCCGAGTCTGCGCGGCGAACCGCCCAGCGTGGGGACGCTCCAGAGCGGGCCTTTCGGGGGCGCGCCCTGGCCATCGACCACCAGCAACTCGGAGCCATCGGGAGATATGTCGACGGGGAGCATGTTGGGCGAGGGCAGAATCGACATTTTTTTCAGTTCACCACCGGAGACCGACATTTCAGCCACGCCGTGGGAGGCGAAGCTGCCTTCCCGGACTTCTCCGAGAGCGAGATAGAGGCGGGCGCCGTCGGTTCCGAGGAGCGACTTGGGCTGGCCGTCGTGGGTGAGCTGAATGTAGTTGGCGAGTTTGGGAGTGGGTGCGGGCTGGCGCAGGAAATAAATGAACAGCAGAGCGGCCAACGCGATCACGGCGGCGATGGCGATGGAAGCCGAACTGAGGCGGCGAGGCTCGTCCCGGTGTATGGCGTGAGCGCCGGAGGGCGCGGCGATGGCGGGATCGGCGAGAGACTGCAGGGCGAAGGCGAGATCGGAGGCGGATTGAAAACGCTGCTCGGGATTTTTTTCGAGGCAGCGGCGAAGGACGCGCTGCAGAGCTTCGGGCGCGTCGGGGGCGATTTCGGCAATCGGCGGAGGCTCTTCGTTGAGAATCGCGCTCATGGTGTCAGCGGAGGTGGGACGGTCGAAAGAGCGTTTGCCCATGACCATCTCGTAGAGAATCGCGCCGAAAGCGAAAATATCGGAACGATGATCGACAGAGAGTCCGCGGACCTGCTCGGGAGACATGTAGCCGACGGTGCCCATGGCCACGCCGGGCACAGTGACCGTCGGCGCGGCGTGGGCGAGGGATTCTTTGGGCTGCATGAATTTGGCCAAGCCGAAGTCGAGAATCTTGATGCGGCCGTCTTTGGTGACGAAGATGTTGTCGGGCTTGAGGTCGCGATGGACGACGCCTTTTTCGTGGGCGGCAGCGAGGCCGTGCGCGATCTGCACCCCGTAGTCGATGGCTTTGCGCAGTGGAAGCGGGCCGCGGCGGATGCTCTCGGTGAGAGTCTTGCCTTCGAGCAGTTCTGAGACCAGGTAGGGCACGCCGAGATAATTTCCCATCTGGTAGACGGCAAGAATGTTGGGATGATTCAGCGCGGCGGCGGCGCGGGCCTCTTGCTCGAAGCGAAGAAGACGGTCGGGTTCGAGGGAGACAAGTTCGGGGAGGACTTTAATGGCGACGTCGCGATTCAGGCGCGAGTCGTGGGCCCGATAGACCTCGCCCATGCTGCCGGATCCGAGTGGCGAAATAATTTCGTACTGACCGAGCTTGGTGCCGGAGGTCAGGGCCATGTGTTGGCCAATTATAGACTGGGGCCACTCGCGGGAAAAAGCTCTTGACTGCTAAATACGCTCAGGAAAAGCTGTATAAGATGCGAGAAACCGGCAAGTTCCGATTCGGATACGTTCCGGGTTGCCGGGCAAGCGCCTAGAATCTTGCATCTTCCCTGGTCCGCAGGAGAGGACATTTCCGCACAAGCTATAATTGCGCCCACACATGGCTTTGACCTCTGGCACCAGACTTGGCCCTTATGAAATCGAATCGCCGCTTGGCGCGGGTGGCATGGGCGAAGTGTATCGCGCTCGCGACACACGCTTGGATCGTACGGTTGCCATCAAAGTCTTGCACGCGCAAATGGTGAGCAGCGCCGAGCTGCGCGCCCGTTTCGAACGCGAAGCCAAGATCATCTCGCAGCTGCAGCATCCGCATATCTGCGTGCTCCACGATGTGGGTAACGAAGGCCCGATCGAGTACCTGGTCATGGAGTTCCTGCAAGGCGAATCTCTGGCCGAACGGCTGAGAAAGGGAGCTCTGGCTCCCGAACAGGTTTTGACCATCGCCATCGAAATTGCCGATGCTCTGGAAAAAGCGCACCGCGCCGGAGTGGTGCATCGCGACCTGAAGCCGGGCAACGTAATGCTCACCAAGTCGGGCGCCAAGCTTCTCGACTTCGGTCTGGCAAAGCCGCTCGGCGCAACGGTTGCGTCCGGCAAAGGAAGCGGCACATCGCCATCCGTTTTTGCCGCGGCGCTGACGCAGACCATGCCCTCGCCGACGCCCGCCACGCCTCTTTCCACCGCGGGAGCAGTGATCGGGACCGTCCAATACATGTCGCCGGAGCAAATCCAGGGCATCGAGGCTGATGCCCGCTCCGACATCTTCTCCTTCGGCGTCATGCTGTTCGAGATGGTGACGGGCAAGCGCACCTTCGAAGGGAAGACGCAAGCCAGCATCGTGGGTCAGATTCTCGCCGTGGATCCGCCCTCCGTCAGCACGGTGCGGCCCCAGACACCGCCGGGGTTGGATCGCGTGATTCGCCTCTGCCTCGACAAAGATCCCGACGAGCGCATCCAGACAGCGCACGACCTGAAGTTGCAGTTGCAGGCGATTGCCGAGGCGCCGTTAACCGTAACCCAGTCTTCCGCCCTGGTGCCTGCACGACGGCGTTGGCTGCCGTGGGTTGTGGCAGGAGTGCTTGCCGTGGCCGCGATTGCGTTCGCTCTGGCCTACGTGCAATCCTTGCGCACGCCTCAGGTTTCGGTTCACTCTTACATCCTCCCACCGGAGAAAGCCACCTTCCTGCTTACCGGAAACGACGCCGGCCCGCCCGTACTCTCGCCGGATGGGTTGCGAATCGCCTTCGTAGCCAAGAGCGCAGAGGGCAGGCAAGCGCTTTGGATCCGGTCGCTGAATTCTGCAGTCGCGCAGCCCATGTCGGGCACCGAGGGCGCCACCTATCCGTTCTGGTCTGCCGATAGCCGATACGTTGCGTTCTTCGCCGCCGGCAAGCTGAACAAGGTCGAAGCCAGCGGAGGACCCCCTCAGGCCCTTTGCGATGCAAGTGCGGGACGTGGAGGAACCTGGAACAGCAGTGGCACCATCATTTTCGCGCCGGATGCAGCCTCGGGGCTGACGCGGGTCGACGCCGCTGGGGGCACGCGCGTCCCCCTGACCACGCCCGATGCCAAGGAGACTTCCCATCGCTGGCCCGATTTTCTTCCGGACGGCAACCACTTTCTCTACTTCGCTCATGGCGCCACGAGCGCAAATGGCGGCATCTATCTGGCTGCGCTCGATTCGCAGGAGCGCAAGTTGCTGCTGCACAATAATTCCAACGGCATTTATGCCGCACCTGGATATCTGTTGTTCGTGCGCGACAACACGCTGATGGCGCAACGTTTCAACCTGCGCAGTCTTGCACTGGAGGGCGAAGCCAAGCCCATAGCCGACCATGTCGCCGTCAATACCGACACATGGCGAGGTATCGTGACGGCTTCGGGACATGGCGAATTGCTTTACCAGCACGGCGCCGCCGCCGGCGGTTCGCAACTGGTCTGGTACGACGCATCCGGCAAGCAGGGTGAGCCCGTGGTGCCCGAAACCGCCGATTACTACTGGCCCCTGTTTTCCCCCGACGCAAGCAAGTTGGCCGTTGCCCTCGAAACCAACGGCATGGCTGACATCTGGGTGATCGACCTGGCACGCCATACCAAGACCCGCATTACCTTTGGCCCGCAATACACCGGCGAGCCTGTGTGGTGGCCCGACGGAAAATCCATTCTCTTCAGTTACGGGTCGGCTGGCGCAATGGACTCTCTCTATCGGCAAAACGCGGACGGCACAGGCAGCAAGGAGAAGGTGCTGGAAACCCCCGGCATCCTCGAATATCCATTTTCCGTCACCCCTGACGGTCGCTACGTCGCCTACATGCGGGACGATCTCAAATCGACCACTAGCTGGGATATCTGGGCGCTGCCAATGTTCGGCGACCGCAAGCCGTTTCCGGTGGTAGCCACGAACTTCGTGGATGTTACGCCCTCGTTCTCGCCCGACGGCAAATGGCTGGCCTACGCCAACGACGAGACCGGCCGCATGGAGGTCTACATCCAGCCGTTTCCCAGCGGCAGCGGCCGCTGGCAGGTATCCACGGCTGGCGGGGTGAGACCAAACTGGCGGAAGGACGGCAAAGAACTCTTCTTCTTTTCGACGGACCAGATTATGGCTGTAGACGTCCACCAGAACGGTGCCAGCCTGCAACTAGGCGCGCCCCACGCCCTGTTCAAAGCCACCACAGTGAGCGGTCCCTCGGGACCCTATACCGTTTCCGCCGATGGCAAGAAATTCGTGATGAACACTGTTCTGCCGCAAGCGATCAGCGAACCCCTCACCCTGATCACCAACTGGCCCGCTGACCTGAAACAGTGACCCCGACGATTAGACCAACTGTCCCGGAGAGGTTCTAAACGCGGGTGCGTTCGAGGGCGGTAGTCTCCGCAGCGAGGACTTCTGGGCTTGCGGCAGGAATTGTTTCGGGCGCGGCGGCCACGGGGGCTGCGGTCGGCGGTGGCGCGATGGGGCGCTTGATGGTGAAGCGCTGGATGCGGATTTCGCCGCGAGCGTAAACCGCGAGCAGAGCCTTGACGGCTTCCGGATCGAGGCGCTTGCCGGCGAGATTCTGAATGATCTGCAGTGCTTGTTCGGGCGTGTGCGCGGTCTGATAAGGGCGGTTGGTGGTAAGAGCGTCGAAGGTGTCGGCGACGGCGATGACCCGCGCCAGCAGCGGAATCTGATCGCCCTGCAGGCCGTAAGGATATCCTCGGCCGTCGAGCGCTTCGTGGTGCAGTTCGATGCCCGGCAGCATTTCGGAGAGCTGCGGCACGGGGCGCAGAATGTTGGCGCCCTTGGTCGTGTGAGTCTTCATCACTTCGAACTCTTCGGCGGTGAGCGCTCCCGGCTTTTTCAGGATGTGATCTTCAATGCCGATTTTGCCCACATCGTGGAGCTGGGCGGAGATTTGCAGGGTCTCCATAAAAACGGCGTCGAGCTTCAGTTCTTTGGCGATGAGCAGGGAATAGCGGGTGACGCGGTCGGAATGGCCGCGAGTGTAAGGATCCTTTTCGTCGACGGCGCCGGCCAGCATCTGGATGGAGCCCATGAAGAGGGCGCGATTTTCATCGGCGGCGCGTCGGAGATCTTCGACAAAGCGCTCGAGTTCGTCGGACATGGTATTGAAGGTCTGGGCGAGTTCGCCGATTTCGGTGCGGCTCCAGAGATGAACCCGCTGGGAGAAATCTCCTTTGGCGAGCGCCCGGCTGGATTGCGTCAGCACATGCAGAGGGTTAGTGATACGGCGGGCGGCGAAGATGCTGACGCCGATGCTCAACAGGACCGCGAGCACGGCCAGCAGGCGCGCCGTGCGCTGCATTTCGTAAACTCCGCGATAGGCTTCACGCTGCGGTTTCTGCACCACCACCGCCCAGTCGAGCGCCACGACCGGGCTGTAGGTACCGAGCATTTCCACTTTTTCGGAGGGCGTGGTGATGGCGAATTCCTTGGTCGCGGCTAACTGTGCGCGATTGCCGCTGTCCACGAAGTTGCGCACGATCTCCAGACTCTTCATGTCCTGGCCGGTGGCGAACTCGGGCGTGGCCGCCGCCACGAGGCGGCCTTGCGCGTCGACCACATAGGGCGTGAGGCCGCCGCCGCTGACTTCCTCGAGGCGGCGAATCAGAAATTGCAGATCGACGACGGTCGCGATCATTCCCAGAAAGCGCTGACCGTATTTCACCGGCGAGCCCACCAGAAAAACCGTGCGCGCGGAAGTGCCCTCGCCGACTACCAGCGCCTGTCCGCTGTAGACGCGGCCATCGCGGGCAGCGGCATAGGCGCGCTCCAGTTCGCGGTTGAGGAAGGCATCGGGGGCGATGCGTCCGGCAGAAATGCCTTTGGCGTCGGAGTTGAGCAGGGTCGCATAGGCGATCTCATCGGAAGAAGAAACGAAGTTCTCGAGCAGCGCGCGGAGTTCAGGAGCCTCGATGTTTTTGTCGCCAATATCGCCGCCGCTGGCCACCTGAATCGCCGACGATAAATTGTCGAGCATCATGCGCAGCGAGCGCTCGTGCAGGGAAAGGTCGTCCGCGAGCGAGCGGGTGACCGTATTCTGCAGCAGCATCTCGTTGGTCTTCAGGCGGTCCCGGTTAATGGCCTCGACCTGCGCCGAGTAGAAATACATGGGGACAATGCTGATGACCAGAAGCACACCGAGAATGACATACAGAATCGGAATGCGCGCGTGGTTTGAAGCGCTGGAGGACAAGTCTCTCCCTTCACTCAAATCGCAGACGCCTACGGCGAAGTGGCGGCGGCTTTCAAGGTATTCTCAAAATTCTAACGGGGAATGAGTGAGGCGGCGGTGAAAAGCGGCCCGCAATGACATTACCAAAGTACCTGATGGAACGGGCGACTGGTGCGGGGTTTGGGGCGAGTTCGGATGCCGAACTGCGGGTCTTGGGAACTGACTGCCTCAGCATGGTGGCGTCGGGGGTGGGGGCGAGACACCTCCACGACAGCCGCCGCGACGGCGCCGCCACGTCCTGGCTGCGGCGCTACGTTTTAGCGGCTAGGAGGCGCCTTCACTCTTGCCGCTGCGCGTCATTAGTTCCTGGATGGCTTCGCGCGGGGATTTTCCGGCGTGCAGGATGGCGTGCATCTGTTCGGTAATCGGCATTTCGACGCTGCGGGCGCGGGCCAGGCCGACGGCGGCGGAGGTGGTGAAGATTCCTTCGGCGACCATGCCGTGCATGCCGGAGACGATCTCGGGAAGTTTGCGTCCCCGGCCGAGTTCGACACCCACGCTGCGATTGCGCGACAGGCCGCCGGTGCAGGTGAGCACCAAGTCTCCGAGGCCGGCGAGTCCAGCCATGGTTTCGGCGCGTCCGCCGCAGGCGACGACCAGACGAGTCATCTCCGCCAGGCCGCGCGTGATCAGCGCAGCTACCGAGTTGTGTCCCAGGCCGAAGCCCTCGCAGATTCCGGCGGCGATGGCGATTGTGTTCTTGAGCGCACCGCCCAGTTCGACTCCGACCATATCAGGGTTGGTATAGACGCGGAAGCTGGCATCGCTGAATTCCTGCTGCACGGTGCGAAGCAAAGCCGTGTCTTGCGAAGCGATGGTGATGGCCGTGGGATCGCCGCGGGCCACTTCCTGCGCGAACGTAGGACCGCTGAGAGCGCCGATGGGCGGCGCCGTTCCATTGTCGCGCTTGAGCACGTCCGCAATCACTTCTGACATGCGTTGCAGGGAGTTTTCTTCGAGGCCCTTGGTGGCGCTGACGATCAAGGTCTGCGGCGGAATCACGGTGCGCAGGCGCTTGAACAGGCTGCGGCAGTGTTGCGATGGCATCACGCTGACGACGATTTGCGCGCCTGCGAGGGCCGCGGCGAGATCATTCGTGGCGGTGACGGAATCAGGGATGAGCCGGCCGGGAAGGAACCTTTCGTTGACTCGCTGGTGCGCGATCGAGTCGCAGACTTCGGTTTCAAGCGCCCATAATCGCACGCGGTGCGTGCTTTTGCGCCCCAGCACGATGGCGATTCCCGTGCCCCACGCGCCCGCACCGATGACGGCGATCTGGCTCATGGTTTTTGGTCTCCAGCTTTTTGTACTGCATCTTTTCCTACTGCAGCTTTTTGTTCTCCGTTAACGTTTAAGCGCTTGTCTCCAATGCGGTGTTCGGTTCCAGCCAGCAGACGGGTGAGGTTGGTATGGTGCTTCATCACGATCAGTAAGGATGCCAGTCCCATGCAAGCCAGTGCCTGCCAGGAATTACCGAACTCATGCCGAGACCACGCTAAAGACGGGAACAACGCGACCGCGACTACCGATCCCAGAGAAACGTAACGGAAGACGAGCACGACCACGACGAAGATGGCAGCCGCGATCAGCACGGCTTTGGGAGCGATGATCGCGAACGAGCCGAGGCCGGTGGCGACTCCCTTGCCGCCGCGGAATCTGAGCCAGACGGGAAACATGTGGCCGGCGACAGAGAACAGCGCGGCCAGCGACATGACCTGATACTGATTGCTTGCAACCGTGGCCGAGCGGGAGAGTGAAACCGCCAGCAGCACGGCGGCCAATCCCTTAGCCGCGTCGAGCAGCAGAGTGAGCACGCCGAGTGCGGGAGATTTGCGCGAGACGTTGGTGGCGCCGATATTGCCGCTGCCGCTCTGGCGGACGTCTTCGCCGCGGACCATGCGGACGAGGAGATAGCCAAAAGGGATGGAGCCGAGCAGGTAACTTACGGCGGCGATGAGGACTAGTGTTGACATGCCTTTCTCATTCAGCGTGCGCGCTGTTTATGCCGACATCTCTGCCGCAGTCGAGGGTGCGGGCGAGGACGCCCGCACGACAGCCGGCGGGACGCCGGCGCTACGCAATTCAAGCCTGCGCTACTGCGCTGCCGCGCTACTGCAATGCGAACCGGGCTAACTTCGTGTACTTCGATCCTTTCGGCGAAAGCTGGCTCCGATACAGAAAGAACTCGCGGGCCGTCATGTTACCAAACTCGGGTGTGGGCAGGGCGGCCAGTTTTTCCTGCAGGCGCTGAAAGGCGCGATTGGGACCGTCACCCTTGCCGCGGCGCGGCGAGCCCGATCCGCCTGCTCCGCGGGCGAGCGTGAGATGCGGGCTGAAAGCGCGAGCTTCTCTTGGAATGCCAAGCATCGCCATTTCCGGTTCGGTCATTTTCTTGTCTACGCTGGCGGCGAGTGCAGCCAGCTGGGCATCGGCCTCCATGCCGACCCAGAAAACGCGCGCCGATTTCGCGGTGGGAAAAAATCCGTAGCCCCGAAAGCGAATCTCGGTGGCGCTGGCGCGAATTGTTTCCAGTGCGCGCTGGATCTGGTCGACGGCCGCGTCCGGTTGCTCGCCAATAAATTTCAGCGTGACGTGCAGCGATTCCGGCTTCGCCCAGCGTGCATCGGGGGCGAATCCTTGGACGCCTTCGGCGAAGCGCGCGATGCGTTCGCGGATCAAGTCGTCGATGTCGAGGGCGATGAAGAGGCGCATAGGAACAGTACCCGGTACCGAGTACCCAGTACCGGGAGAAAATCTGACCCGGTTCTTCGCTCGGGAGCTCGGGACTCGCGACTACATGAGTGTCTTTCTCACCATATCCAGCGCCATCGTGGAGGCGAAGCGGCGGATGCGTTTGCGGTCGCCGGGGAAATTGCGGGGCACGACTTCGGTGCCGCGGTCGCTGGCTACGGCGTGAAATACCAGGCCGACGGGCTTTTCCGTGGTGCCGCCGGCGGGGCCGGCTACGCCGGTGATGCCGACTCCCAGCGTCGACTCGCAGCGGTAGCGAATGCC
This sequence comes from Terriglobales bacterium, assembly GCA_035504195.1. Classification (GTDB taxonomy): domain Bacteria; phylum Acidobacteriota; class Terriglobia; order Terriglobales; family Acidobacteriaceae; genus Sulfotelmatobacter. The sequence continues at coordinate 197,018 of DATJSG010000026.1, read as the reverse complement.
TTCGGCGAGAGCGGCCGCTACTTCTCGGCTGACCGCGCCGTGGCGTTCGATCATGTCGGCGGGGACGCCCGCGAATTCGGTTTTCAGATTGTTCGAGTAGACGACGGCGCCGCCGAGAAAATAGCGCGAACTTCCGGCGACCGAAGTGATGCGTTCGGCGAGCAGGCCTCCGGTGCATGATTCGGCGACGGCAACGGTCGCGCTGCGCATCTGCAGCCAGTAGCCGACGATCTGCTCGAGGGACTGTCCGTCGCGGGAGTAGACGGCGTCGTCGAGCTCGTCCTCGACCAGTCCGGCGACTTCGTCGACGCGCTGTTGGGCCGCCTCCTGCGTGGGTGCGCTGGTTTTGAAATGCAGTTCGATTTCTCCCGCGCCCGCCAGGATCGTGGTTTCAACATCGGCGTAGCGCTGGTAGATGGGCGCCACGCGGGCATCGACGGCGGATTCGCCGAGCATGGCGACCTTCAGGGTGCGCACGGCAAGAAACGCCGGTGGAACTTTCGCGCGCAAGCGCTCCCGTACTTCGCTCTCAAACAGCGCCTTCAGTTCGTGCGGAGGGCCGGGCAGCAAGATCAGAATGTGCTCGCGACCGTCAAACTGGCCGCTCACCCACTGACCAGGAGCGGTGCCGTTGGGGTTGGGAAGAGCCATGGCCCCGTCAAGAACGTCGGCTTGCTTGGCGTTGTTGGCAGCCATCTTCCAGCCGCGAGCGGCAAAGCGTTCTTCGAGGCTGCGGAGAATTTCCGGATCGCGATGCAGTCCCAAGCCGAGCGCTTCGGCCACAGCTTCCCGCGTCAGGTCGTCTTCGGTGGGGCCGAGGCCGCCACTGAACACTACAATGTCAGAGCGGAACAGAGCGTGCTGGGCGGCGGCTACCAGACGGCGCAGGTTATCGCCTACGATGCTTTTGAAAATTACATCCACGCCGAGCAGGTTGAGTTGCTCAGTGAGATAAAGCGAATTCGTGTCCATGCGGTGGGGGGTGAGCAGTTCGGAACCCACCGCGATGATTTCGGCGTTCACGTCTTAGAAGTTTAAATGAAAAGTGCGACGTGGAGCGGGGCCACGGTGCGGGCCGGGAGAGCAGATTCCTCACCGCCGACCCAACTCTAGCTTCTCAATTTCTCAGCGTCTTCCCGGTCTTCAGGGTGTATTGGATTCTCTCCTGCGTTTTCTTCTCGCCGCAGAGCGATTTGAAGCCCTCGCGCTCCAGGTCGAGGATGTACTGCTCGCTTACTGGAGTGCCCGGGGTAACGTTGCCGCCGCAGAGGACTTCGGCAATCTTGGCGCCCAGTTTCACTTCGTAATCGGTGATGAAGTCGCCCTGGCGCATAAGGTGAACTCCCATTTTGAGCGCGGCCAGGAGGTTTTCTCCCGGAGCCGGGATGTCGGTGCGGGGCAGAGGCGGTTCGTATCCTGCGCGCACCAGTTCGAGGGCGCGAGTCTTCGCATCGGAGAGGACGCGGTCGCGGTTCATGGTGATGCGGTCGGAGTCGGAGAGAAATCCGAAGGCGCGTGCTTCGTGCGCGGAAGTGGCGACCTTGGCCGTGGCGATGGTTTCGAACGCTTTCTTCATCGCTTCCAGCATTTCGACGGAGCCGGCCAGCGCCTCGCTGGAAGATTTCCCGTGCGCCCCGGCCGCGGTGTCGACCGCACGCAGCAGCATTTCTTTGCAGCCTCCGCCGCCGGGCAACAAGCCCACGCCGACTTCGACCAGCCCGGTATAAAGCTCGGCGTGCGGCTGGCGCGCCGCCGCATGCAGAGAAATTTCCGTTCCTCCGCCCAGGCACAAACCGAATGGCGCCGACACCACCGGCTTGGGTGAGAACTTGATCGCCTGTGTCATTCCCTGAAACTGGCGGATGGCAAGGTCGACGTCGTCCCATTCATCTTCCTGCACGCTCATGAGCAGCAGCATGAGATTGGCGCCGACGGAAAAATTGGCGGCGTCGTTGGTGATGACGAAGGCGTCGAAGTTGTCCCCGGGGCCGCCGGGCTTCAGCGTTTGACTGATCAGTCCGATGATGTCGGCGCCCAGCGAATTCATCTTGGAATGGAACTCGAGACAGCCCACGCCGTCGCCGAGATCGACCAGCGAGGCGCCGGAATTTTTCTTCACCACGCCGCTCGATTTCTTTGCCACCGTCACCGTCCACACGCCTTCGGGCACCTGGACGGGCTGCCATGTTGCTTGCGCCAAGTCCCAATACTTGCGTCCAGCGGGAGATTTCGGATCGTCGACGTACCAGGACTTCTGCCCCGAAGCCAGCAGCTTTTCGACATTCGCCGCTACCGGCCTGCCTTCCTTTTTTATGCGCGCGACTGTAGCTTCGACTCCGGCCGCGTCCCACAATTCAAACGGGCCAATTTCCCAGTTGAAGCCAAGGCGCATGGCGCGGTCGATTTCTACCACCGAATCGGAAATCTCCGGAAGGCGATTGGCGGAATATGTCCAGAGATCCGACAGCGCGGCCCATAGAAACGCTCCGGCCTTATCGCCCTTCGGCGGCGCGCCTTCCAGTCCCAGCAGCATGCGCAGGCGCGCTCCCGTGTCCTCGATGTTCTTGGCCATGTCGAGGGCGGCGAATTTCGGCTTCTGCCGGGGACGGTATTCCAGCGTCTTCCAATCGAGCGCGAGCCGTTCGGCTTCTTGGTTAGATTCGGCGGACAATGGCGTCCGCCCCACATTTTTCTTGTAGAAGCCGCCTTTAGTCTTGTCGCCCAGCCATTTTCTCTGCAGCATCTGGTTGAAGAATTCCGGCAGGCGCAGATCGCTGCGTTCATCGTGCACGTTGGCCGTCATGTTGCCGACGACGTGGCCCAGAATGTCGAGTCCAACCAGGTCAATGGTGCGAAAAGTCGCCGACTTCGGCCAGCCCACGGCTTGGCCGGTGAGCGCGTCGATCTCTTCGATAGTGAAATCCATTTCCTGCATCAGCCGCATTACGTTCAACACGGAGAATGTCCCGATACGGTTTCCGATGAAGTTAGGAGTATCTTTCGCGATGACTACGCCTTTGCCCAGGCTGACGTCGCAGAAGCGAGAGACGGCGTCGATGGCGGCCGGATCGGCTTCGGGGGTGGGAATAATTTCCAGCAGGCGCATGTAGCGCGGCGGATTGAAGAAGTGCGTGCCGAACCACGAGCGGCGAAAGTCGTCGGAGAATCCTTCGGCGATTTTGCCCACCGGCAGGCCGCTGGTGTTGGTGGTGACGACGGTTCCGGGCTTGCGAATCGCTTCCACTTTCCGCAGTAACGAGCGCTTGATGTCGAGATTTTCGACCACCGCTTCGATGATCCAATCGACTTCGGCCAGCTTCTTGAGATCGTCTTCGAAATTGCCGACCGTGACGAAGCGGGCCAGCGACGGCTCCATGAATGCGGCCGGCTTGGATTTTTTCGCCGCGTCGAGTCCCGCGGCTGCAATCTTGTTTCTCGCCGGGGCGTCGGCGTCGGGCGGAACGATATCAAGCAGGTAGCTGGGAACTCCGGCATTGGCAAAATGTGCGGCGATCCGAGCGCCCATGGTTCCGGCGCCGAGAACGGCAACTTTATGGATGCGCTTCATGAATCTGCCTCGGGATAAAAAATATGAACCACAGAGGACGCAGAGGATTTCGATTGCTCAACGATCAAAATTTGGCCTGGACTCGAACTGGCAATGGTAATCGTAACGGGCCTGATTTATCTAGCGCCGGCAATCAGACCTCTTTATGGGCTGCGAGATATTCCAGCGCCTTGCGCGCCATCTGTTTCTCTCCACGATACGCCAGCAGCTTGGGCGCATCTTCGAGGCGCACCCACTTCGCCCGCGCTACCTCGATTCTCATCGCATCGGAAACATCGTCGATGCTGCCCGACTCGTAGCGGAGAAGATAGAAGGTGACAATCTTGAACACGCGCGCGCCGTCGCCCCAGGTCCGCTGGTAGACATACTTGATATCCGCCAGTTTCGTGACCAGAACGGCGGTGATTCCGGTTTCTTCACGCACTTCGCGTAAAGCCGCTTCCAGTGGCTTTTCACCGGGGTCGACCAATCCCTTGGGCAAGGCGAGAATCGCTTTCGGCTTAGAGCGGACGGTGCGCTTGGCCGGAGCGGGAGTCACCGCCGCCGCCCCGGCCGGTTCGATGGCGGCCATCCACCAGTCCCCGTCCATGTTCCGAACCACTACGCCGCCGGCTGAGATCTCGCGCACCATACTGTCCGCAACTTAGCAGGAATACAGGAGATTCGTCACGTGGATCGAGAGCTCGGAGGGTAACTGTTACTGCCTTTGGCGAATCCCCAACGTAATTAGAAGTGGCACCACCGTGCCGTTACACCCTCTGTCCAGTTGTGGCATCTTAAATAGTATGTAGGGACTAGGCGGTTCCGGCGATCAGTCCCGAAGGACGCGCCGGAGATGTGGGGTTCCGTGAAGAGTTTGGGGAAGATCATTCGTTCGGTGCAAGCGTTCGGCCGGGAGCTTTCCCGCAAGAGCGCCCCGGGCGCTGCCCCCACGGTTCCCGTGATTGGCCTGGCTTTGGGCGGAGGCTTCGCCCGCGGCATTGCCCATATCGGTGTTCTGAAAGTCCTCGAACAAGAAGGTATTCCAGTCCGGGCTGTGACCGGGACGAGCGTGGGCGCGCTGATCGGAGCCTGCTACTGTAGCGGTCTCTCGGTGACGGAACTGGAGCAAGTAGCCAGCAGTTGCCGCTTTACCACTTTCGCTCGCTGGACGCTTTCCCGCTACGGCTTCGCCTCCAACGATCGCATGGTTTCTTTCCTGGAGCGGACCTTGAAGGTGAAGACCTTTGAAGAGATGCGGATTCCTCTGGGCGTGGCGGCGACCGACTTCAACACGGGCGAAGGTGCGGTCTTTCATTCTGGATCGATTGTCGATCCGGTGCGCGCCAGTTGCGCGTATCCGGGCATGTTTTTGCCGGTCGAGATTGGCGGACGCTACCTGGTCGATGGCATGTTGTCGCATCCCGTGCCTACGAAGCCGCTGCGCGAAATGGGCGCCGAGCGCGTCATCGCCGTGCAGCTGAAGGGTACATGGGCCAGCGGCGGGCCTCCGCGGCATCTGTTCGACGTGATTGGGCAATCGTTCGCGATTGCGCAGGATGCCATGTCCGACCTATGGCGCTCGGCGGCGGATGTGGTGGTTGAGCCCGACGTGGCTGGCTTCGCTTATGACGATTTCAAGCGCGCCGACGCCTTGATCCAATCGGGCGAAGACGCCATGCGCAAGGCCATGCCCGCGGTGCGCAAGTGGCTGGAAGTTCCCGCCGAAGCGGCGTATCCGGCGGTGGAACGCCGCCGGGCGGCGCGGGTTTCACCAATGCCTGCGGACTGACTCTGGAGCGATTCCCAACAATTTCCAGGCGACGTCGAGTTTCGGCGCAATTGCGGAAACTGCCCGAATCGCAGCCGCGCCCCAATTCTCAGTCCCGCTTGACAAAGAGCAAGCCGAAGATCAGTATTATGTCTAGTCAGACTAGTCATTAAAGGGAAAGCGCTATGCCAAAAGGTGTGAAAGGGGGCCCTCACCAAGTCGATGGGAAGGCCAGCCCGGAGTCTTGGCAGGTCCAGAGTGCGAAGGCGCGATTTAGCGAGGTGTTTCGGAAGGCGCGAAACGAAGGGCCCCAACGCATCACACGGCAAGGCAAGGAGGGCGTGGTGATGGTCGCCGAGGAGCAATATGACCGTCTGGTAGGCAAGTCTCATCAGCCGAAAAGCCTGGTGCAGTTTTTCCGGCAGTCTCCGTTGGTAGGCGTCGATTTGGATCTGGAGCGGGACCGTGACCCAGGACGCGACGCTGATCTGACATAGGTTGACCTGTGAGCGGATTCCTCTTAGATACGAATTGCATCTCTGAATTGGTCCGTATCGAGCCTGAACCTCGCGTATTGGAGTGGATGGAAGCGGCGGATGAGAGCCTGCTCTACCTGAGCGTCCTCACGGTGGGGGAGATTCGGAAGGGCGTCGCCCGACTGGCACAAGGCAAACGTCGAACGCACCTGGAGGCATGGTTGGAACGGGACCTGCAAACGCGTTTTTCCGGCAGGATTCTGTCCGTGAGTGTGCCTATCGCTGACCGATGGGGTTTGCTCGCAGCCGAAGCAAGGCGCAAGGGAAAACCACTATCGGCCATCGACGGTCTGCTGGCGGCGACCGCGCTTCACCACAATCTCACGATCGTTTCACGCAACGTCGCCGACTTTGCAAACACCCAAGTGCCGATTTTGAATCCCTGGGAAGGGTAGCAATTCGCGTCCGCTTGGCGAGTCTGGCTGCCCGGTTCAACGCTCCAGAATATCTTTGTACGCGTTCAGCACAACTTTCTTGGGAGCGCTTGGCAGCATGGCGTCCACGGTGCGCGTCGAGTTGCCGATGGCCGCCATCTGTCCGATGCGAACCATCCCCTTGCCGAAGTCGGCAAAGACCGGAACCAGCATGGCAAAGTGGTCATCTACTTCACTCTGCGTGATGGTCATGTGCAACTTCACCTTCCCGCCTTCCGCCGGAAGGATCTGATATTCGAATTTGTAGCGCGGAACCTCAGTGCCATACACCCACTCGTCGAAGAACCAGTCGAGACGACCGTTGCCTTGCAGGTTCATCAGCCTGGTCATGTGTTTCTCGGCGATCGCCTTGAACGATTCCGTGGAAGCCGGCCGGTCGCGATGGCTCTCCACAAAGTCATGCATCATTTCGATGAAGGCTTTGTCGCCATCGTCCTGGCTGTACATGATTGAACGCAGCATCTGCAGCACATACGCGCCCTTGGCATAGGTCACGTTCTGGTACGCGTTCTCCGTCTTGGGAGAAATCAGCCGCAGGCCCATCCAGAGCGGGCCGGCGTCGGTGGGCGCGATGCCAAACTTGTTCTTGTCGAGAATGCGATGCCGCAACCGCTCCCAAAACTCGAGATAGTCGCCTTTCCAGTCTTTCCCAAAAGCATTCTGCAGAAACAGTCCGGCGGAAAACTCGGCAAATCCCTCCGACAACCATTGATCGTGATACGTGGCCCAACCCACCGCATGTCCCCACCACTGATGTGAAACCTCGTGCGGAGTTACTTCCTGCACGAATCCGGTGAAGTTGTTGTCGATATGACCGAACAACATCCAGCGCTGCGTCGAGTCGATGTAGGCGGAAATCGGGAGATAGACCAGATTGGGCCAGGATTGTCCGAAAGCGAAGTCGGGCTGCTCGGTGATCGAGATCTCGTCGTACGGACTCTTGCCAAAATAGTAAGTGCAAAGCTGCATCTGAGCCCGCGTCTGCTCAAGCGCGTATTTGGTCATGGCGTGGGGTGCCATGCTCTGCAGAATTTGAAAGCGGCGCAACCGGTCGGGCAACTCCGTGAGGTAATAGCCGGTAATCTTGTAGCCGGTCTTGTCGTCGGGGATTTCCTCTTTTTTGTAATCGCCGTAATTGAACCCTGCTACCGCAACCGGAATGGGAGTGATCCAGTGGCTGACTGCGAAATCCTGCTCGACCGATTCGCCCTGCAACTTGCCGACGCTGATGACCACGTATCGGGGAGGAACTTTGTAAGTGAGGTCATATAGGGCGCGTTCCCCGAACCCGTTTAAATTTGGATACCACGCACTTCGCGCCCGCACATAGAAACTTCCTTCGCCGGCCTGCTCCAGAACTTTGTCGCCGGCATACTCAACCGTGATGGAAGTTTCTTTGCCCATCGGCGGCGCTTTCGCCAGCACCACGTAAAACGATCCATCTTCCTTGCGGCTTTCCTGAATGAAGAAAAGATTCTGACCCTGCTCGTCGAGCACCCGCGCCACCCGCAGATTCGGCAACAGACCAAACTTCATCACGCGCTCTCCCGCCACCAGCGGTTCAAAGGTGATAGTGGCGCTGCTGAATAAATGCTGGTTCCTGGCGATTACGGTTTCGATCTTGTAGCGGCGCGTGGCAAACAGCCTCCGGTCTTCTTCCGAACTCGCGGTGCGCTTCGCGTATTCGGACTTCAGGTGATCCAGGTACCAAATCCCGTCCTCCAGGCTCTCGGGATCGTAGTTGATAAGCCCGGATTCCTCCGGCGAATCCATCTGTGGGATCGCTCCGACACGAGTCCGAAGGAAAAATCGCAGATCCTTGTGCTTTTTTCCGCGCAGATAGGCGTTGAAGAAGAGCGGGTGCTCGGGATTGTAGACCGCGGCCAGCATGTCGGCGTCCACGTTGTCCATGTCTTCACCCTCGAGCAACGACTCGGTGAAACTCACGGCAACCTCGTGCCGCTGGCGCACTCGCTCTTTCCAACGCTGAAACGCGGCGGCGGCCTCGGCCGAGGGCTCGACTTTGTCTCCAATCCCGGGAAGAAGCTTCATGCGTTCCTCTCCGGTGAAGCGGAGCACAACTTCGGTGAAGTCTTCGTTGACTTCGTCCGCCCCAATGCGGCGGCTGAGTTCGTGCGCGTCCAGCGTAGTTACGGGCTTGAGGTTGAAGTGGCCTTCGCCAATGAAGATCGCGCCGGTCACGACTCCTTCAACCGGGCTTAGGAACGTAATCGTCCCTTTCTGAAACTGGAAAGTGGCCACGTCACAGATCAGGGTGAAGTTGTCGAACCGAAAGGTAGCTCCCAACCCAACATCGCGAAGTTGGCGATACACGGGGTCGGAGTTGGCAAAGGCGAGTGCGATGCCGGGAACATTGATGTTGGTCTGCTGCCGGGCGATGGCCAGCGTGAGTTGCAGTTCGGCCGACTCGGTCAGGTCGACGGTTTTCTCCAGCGTCTCAAAACCATCGCGCGAGATGCGCACCACATACTTGCCCGGCTTCAGATCGGGGGACGTGAACCGGCCCAGCCCGTCGGATGACAGCACCACCGGCTGAGGCAGATCCCCGCCGGTGATCTCGATGCGCGCGTCGGCGATGACCGCGCCGGAGGGGTCTTTGACTGTGCCGGAGATTGTTCCCGCCCGCAGCAGAGCCGGGACGGCGAGGAAGAAAAGGAATACAGCGGAAGGGAATCTGAGCGAGAGGCGCCGACAAAATCGCTGCGGAGCCGCCTGCGTCATTCTTCCCACGCTCATTTCGTGCCGTCCACAAATTTCGCTTCCTCGCGGATTCGCTCCCACGCCCGCTCTACATGCCGCGCCTGCGTGTTGGTCTGCCCCACGCACAGCCGGAGGGTCAGCTTGCCGTTCAGCTTCGTATGCGTCAGGAATAGATCTCCGCTGCCGTTCAGCCGGTCCATGATTTTCTGATTGACGATGGTCTGATTCGCCGCCTCTCCGCCCTTGTAGCGGAAGCACACCAGATTCAGCGGAGCGGGCGCGGCTATTTCGAAACGGTCGTCATTCCGCACCCACTCGGCGAACTGCTGCGCCAGCCGCACGTGTTCGCGAATGTGGTGCTGCAATCCCTCGACGCCATAATGCCGGATCACGAACCACAATTTCAGCGACCGGAACCGCCTTCCCAACTGAATGTGCCAGTCGCGATAATCGATCACCGATCCCGACTCCGTCGCCTGATTGCGCAGATATTCCGGCAGAATGCTGAGCGTCTCAATCAGCGCCTTGCGGTCGGCGACCCAGAAGCAGTTGCAGTCGAAGTTGGTGAACATCCATTTATGCGGATTGAAGTTATAACTGTCGGCAAGTTCAACTCCGTTCTGCAGATGGCGAAATTCCGGACAGAGCATCGCCGTGCCCGACATCGCCGCGTCTACATGCAGCCAAAGATTATGCTCACGGCAGACTTCGGCGATTGCGGCAATCGGATCCATCGCGTTCGACGACGTCGTTCCCACCGTCGCACACACAAAACATGGAGTCAGCCCGGCCCGCTTGTCGGCTTCAATCTGGTGTGCCAGCGCTTCGGGCTTCATGGCGAACTTATCGTCCGCTTCGATCAGCCGCAGATTATCCACTCCCAGGCCCGCGATCATCGCAGCTTTTTGCAGTGATGAATGGGCCTGCGTCGAAGCGTAGGCGACCAGGCGCCCGTCGCATCCTTTCTTGTTGCTGACGTAATTCGTGGCTCGCTCGCGCGCCGCCAGCAGAGCGCACAGGGCCGCGCTCGAGGCCGTATCCTGAATCACTCCACCGCCGCTGCTCGACGACAGAAATTTCTCCGGCAGCCCCAGCATCCCCACCAGCCAGTCCATCACGTGCGTCTCAAGTTCGGTGCACGCGGGGCTGGTCGACCACAACATGCCTTGCACGCCGAGTCCCGAAGAAAGCAGATCACCAAGAATTCCCGGACCGGAAGCGTTGCACGGAAAGTACGCAAAGAAGTTCGGCGACTGCCAGTGCGTGACTCCCGGCAGAATCACGCGCTCGACGTCTTTCAGAAAGGCCTCAAACGGCTCGCCCTGCGCCGGAGGATTCGCCGGCAGCGCAGCCCGCGTCTGCCCCGGCTTCACCTGCGACAGCACGGGAAACGACTCGATGCGCGCATGATAGTCGGCGATCCAGTCCACCACGGCATGGCCATGGCGCCGAAACTCGTCGGGCGTCATGTGAAACGATTTTTCGTCGGACAATATCCCTCCACTAAATCGGGTTAGGAAAGACCTAGGTAGCTCTCCCAAAACGACGGAGAATCCGTTCTATGAAGCCCCGACAGAATTAACCAGGTCACGCGGTTTGTGACGCGATGAGCGCTCAATTTCTTGATTGCGGCACTCAGCATGAGGCCCCCGCGTGGCATCTGTGCCCGCTGCCGCGCGTCCTCGTCCTTTGGCAGAATGACGGCCGCGATCGCGGTCTTCCCCAGCTCTGAAAAGGCATAGAGCTTCACGCCGCGCCCGTTTCTGACTCCCTCCTCGTACTTCCGGCAAGCGCGGCCCTGAGCTGTTTGCTCGGGAAGCGCACGCACCCACAACTTGCGCCGATGCCACACCACGTCGGTGTCTTCGACCCAGAGTACCTGCTCAGGGTAGCCGTTCTCTCGAAGGAACCTGGAAAAACGTTGGCACGCTTCGTTGAGGGACTGCGGAGTTTCCTGCCCGGTCACGTCGCCTTCCTCAATTGTCCAAAATAAACTCTTGTCTTGTACTCGAACGTTGCTCGCCCGTCTGCCGCATGCGCTTCGAATATGCGCCGCAATTCCTGCAACATCGGATCATACTTCGCATCTTCGGGCCCCGGCACATACGACGACGAGAGCAAGCGTCCCTCGATACCCGCGTAATCAAACTCCTGCCGGTTGGCGAACACACGCTCCTGAAACGGCAGGGGATCGAAGAATTCGTTCACCGCATCCGTGGTCTTCTCGTGCCGCACTTCTTCGTAGTCCGTGCCGTAAGTCAGCAGCAGTTGTTCGTAGTCGCGCAAAAATGGTGTTGAATCGGTCAGGCGCTCGTTCCACAAAAGCACCAGCCATCCTTCCGGCTTCAGGATTCTCATGAACTCGCGCCGCGCGCCTTCACGATCGAACCAGTGCGCGGCCTGCGCCGCCGTGACAAAATCCACACTCTGATAGGCCAGCTTCGTGGCCTCCGCCGTGCCCGCAACGCTAGTGAACGCGGGAAACCCGGCCAGCAGCCGCTCGCCGGCCTCGCGCATCTCCGCATTGGGCTCGACTCCGATGACTGGGTTCCCACTCTCGAGCAACATGCGTGTCCATATTCCCGTGCCCGACGCAATGTCGGCGACGATGTGGGAAGGGGTCAGACTGCATTCGTCCTGCAACACGCGCAACGCTTCCGGCGGATATCCGGGGCGGTAACGCACATAGTTCTGGACACGGTCGGAGAATCGGCGGGTGGCATTCGGAGCAGGCATAAGGTTCAGGCGCAAGCATCGTCGACTCGCCAAAAACAGACTCGCCAAAAACAGAGTTGCCGGAAGCCGACTTGCCAGAAACTCATTCTAACGGCACGATAGAGATGTTGTCCCTCCCGCCGGCGCGCCGGGATCTCCAGGCCGGAGTCTCCAAGGCAAAACCGAATTTCCCCGGATGCATACAGCGATGCGAGTCGTCATCAAAGTCGGCACCAGCCTGATCGCCCCCGACGGGCAGATCGATATCAACCTGCTGCGCGGCATTGTCGATCAGTTCGACCTTGCGCGGAACGAATACCTCATCGTCACTTCGGGCGCGATCGCGGCAGGAATGGCGGGACTCGCTCTCGAAAAACGGCCGCGAAACGTGCCGCTCATGCAGGCCTGCGCCGCGGTGGGCCAGAGCAGGCTGATGCATACGTACGAGCGCCTGTTCTTCGGAAAGAAAGTTGTGGCACAGTTGTTGCTTTCGAGCGACGACTTCACTTCGCCCCTGCGCTACCGCAATCTGCAGAATACGCTCGCCGAATTGCTGGGGCTGGGCGTGGTTCCGATCGTCAATGAGAATGACAGCGTTTCGGTGCGCGAACTGGAAGGCGCTTTCGGCGACAACGACGAATTGAGTTCGCTGCTGGCGACGGCGGTCCAGGCCGACTGGCTGCTGCTGCTCACCAACGTCGACGGATTCATGGTTGTTGACGCAAGCAAAAAGCCGCGTCTGCAGCGCACGATCCGCAAGCTGACTCCGGCGCTCGAAGCGCAGTGCAACGGCAAGAGCACGCTCGGACGCGGCGGCATGATCTCGAAACTGCGGGCCGCCAAGCTGGCCAGCGAGGCTGGAGTGCATGTGGCGATTGTCAACGGACGGCACGCGCAAGCCATTACGTTCGGGATCGAGCGGAAGATTGGCACGTACTTCCCGCCGCGAAGGGCGAGATGAGGTCTGGCGAGAAGATGAGGGACGAGAAGATGAAGGGCGAGTTGAAGTCCGCCGCTTCGAGCGCAGCCGGCACCACGCAGGAAAAGCTGCTGCGCGCCCGCGCGGCTGCGGGCCAGCTCGCACTGCTTTCGACCGACAAGAAGAACGCGCTGCTGCAGGGGATCGCGAATGCGCTCGATGCGCAGGTGGGAAGCATTCTTGACGCGAACCGCGACGACATTGAAAGCTCCGGCCTCGATGGTGCGATGCGCGACCGGCTGCTGCTCACCACCGCGCGTGTTACGGAGATGGCACAGGCCGTGCGCGATGTGGTCGCGCTGCCTGATCCCATCGGCGAGACTCTGGCGGAGTGGACGAAAGCGAACGGTTTGCATATCCGCAAGGTGCGCGTGCCGCTCGGTGTAATCGGGATCATCTACGAATCGCGCCCTAACGTGACTGTTGACACGGCTGTGCTCGCGCTTAAAACTGGCAACGCCATTGTGCTGCGCGGCGGCAAGGAAGCGGCGCGAAGCAACCGGCGGTTGGTCGAGATCATGAACTCGGTTGCAGGCGTGCCCTCAGGAGCGATCGAATTGCTCGATTCGAGTTCCCGGCAATCTGCACAGGAGTTGATCAAAGCTCGCGGCCTGGTGGATGTGATCATTCCGCGCGGCGGGGTGGGGCTGATCAACTTCGTCACTGAGAACTCTTCCGTTCCGGTGATCGAGACCGGGGCGGGGAACTGCCACATCTTCGTCGACGAGTCAGCCGATTTCCAGATGGCTGACCGCATCGTCATCAACGCCAAGACGCAGCGGCCGTCGGTGTGCAACGCGGCTGAGAAGTTGCTGGTGCACGAGCGCATCGCGGCGGAATACATTCCGCGGATTGTGAAGCAGCTGATCGAGGCGGGAGTCGAAGTACGCGGTGATGGCAAGACGCGCACACTCGCCGCGGGATTGCAAGTTGGTCCCGCCACTGAGCAGGACTGGTACGAAGAGTATCTGCGGCTGTGCATGGCTGTGGCCGTGGTCGCGAGCGTGGATGACGCCATCGCGCACGTCAACCAGTATTCGACTAAGCATTCCGACTCGATTGTGACCAGCGACGAGGCCAACGCCCGCAAGTTCCTGCGCGGCGTCGACTCTGCCGCAGTGTATTGGAATGCTTCGACGCGCTTCACCGACGGCGGCGAATTCGGCTTCGGCGCGGAGATGGGCATCAGCACTCAGAAGTTACACTGCCGCGGGCCTTTCGCGCTGGCGGAACTGACTTCGTCGAAGTATGAGATTGTCGGGACGGGGCAGGTGAGGTAGCGGGGCGAAAAGAAGTCCATGTCGGAGTTCCCGACTGCGCGGGCGAGACGCCCCCGCGACAGCCGGCGGGACGCCGGCGCTACGTTCAGATCACCGCCACACTGGAATCCGCATTGCGTCAAAGTGGTGATCGTACGTCCAAACTTCAATGCCAAGGCGCGAAGCTAGAGCCGCAACCGTTGCGTCAACCAGCGTAATTCGCTGATCGCGAAAATTCTGAACCGTGATTACGGCGCGTCCATAGTCGGCGGAATCCGGATTGATGAAAGAGGCTCCGGCCAGGAAGGTGATCCATTTGTGGGCTGCGGCCACGCCCAGGCGGTATAGAACGAGCTGGTACGCCTCCAACAGTATCGGATATGGAATCACGACGCTGCGTTGATCTTTCTCCAGCCTATCCAACTCCTGCCGCGCCTCAAGATGGTGCTCATCCGCTTCGTCAACCGCAGCGTACAAGGGGCCGGAGTCAGCCAGCACAGCGCTTGTCATTTCTTGACGCCCGTCAGGTATAGATCGTGATTCACGCTGACGTCACTCCGGCCGCTATTGCCCAGGGGATCGAGTTTCAACGGCCGGTAGGTTCGCAAAAATCCGCGTTCCTGCAGATACTCTCGTAGCGCGGCCTGAACGACAGCAGTCAGCGGAGGAGTCACGTTTTGGGCTTGAGTGTACATCTCCACTGCCTGGGCAAGGTCATCCGGCAGTGTCACTGTGGCTCGCTTCACGGCAGTTATCATAGCACAAGTCGGCACCAACTGGTGAAATTGGTGAAGTTGGTGAATATGGCGAATAAAACACGAATCTTGGAATTGCGCGCCACGGTGGAACCCACGCCTGTGCTACCTTACTACCTTCCGTTTCAGGAGCCTCATGCGCGTCCTTTCCACAACTCTGCTTTCGCTCACGCTTCTGGTTTCGGCTTCCTCGACTCCGATTGGGGATGCTGCGCCGTCTTCCAGCGAATCGTCCAACGCGTCCATCTTTGGGTTTCGGGATGCCGCCGCTGAGTCCGTGATCGAATCGCGCTTCCTTGCCGTGCCCGATCCCAAGCTGGCTGAAGAACATCTGCGCATCCTGACGCAGGTTCCGCACATGGCGGGAACGGTCGAAGACAAAGCGACCGCTGACTATGTCGCGCAGAAATTCCGCGATGCCGGGCTCGATACCGAAATCGTCGAATACAAAGTGTGGATGAACTATCCGGCGGAAATCAGCGTGGACATGACTGCACCCAATGGCGTGGAAATGCACGGGCCGACGCGCGAGCATGTCGATCACGATCCTTTCCAGGACGATCCGCGCGTGGTCATGCCGTTCAGCGGGATGTCGCCGTCGGGCGATGTGGAAGCTGACGTGGTCTACGCCAACTACGGAACGCCGGAGGATTTCGAGAAGCTCGACAAGATGAAAGTCGACGTGCGCGGCAAGCTCGTACTGGTTCGTTATGGGCAGAACTTTCGCGGAGTGAAAGTCTTCCTTGCGCAGGAGCATGGCGCGGCGGGCGTGATTCTTTACTCCGATCCGGCGGATGATGGATGGCGCCGCGGCGACAAATATCCCGAGGGACCGTGGCGTCCTGACACCGGCGTGCAGCGCGGGTCGGTGGGATACATGTTCGAGTTTCCCGGCGATCCGACGACTCCTGGCATCGCATCGATTCCATCGCTGCCTGAGTCGCAGCGCATCTCGCCGGAGCATTCGGCACAGATGCCGAAGATTCCGGTTACTCCGCTGTCTTATCACGATGCGTGGCCGATCCTGCAGCATCTTGGCGGACCTGACTCGCCCCGCGAGTGGCAGGGGGCGCTGCCGTTTACCTATCACGTGGGTCCGGGGCCGTCGCGGGTGAAGATGCACCTCAAGCAGGATTATCAATTCCGCACGCTGTGGGATGTGATTGGCCGGGTGCGCGGCGGCGAACTGCCCGACGAATGGGTGGTTGCGGGGAACCATCGCGATGCGTGGGTGTTCGGCGCTGTCGATCCGAACAGCGGTACGGCGGCGATGCTTGAAGCCGTGCATGGCGTCGGCGAATTGCTCAAGTCGGGCTGGAAGCCGAAGCGCACGATGTTGTTCTGCAGTTGGGACGGCGAAGAAGAGGGTTTGATGGGGTCGACGGAATGGGTGGAGCAGCACGATTCCGAACTGGCGAATGCGGACGCCTATTTCAACGTGGATGTAGCCGTTTCGGGGCCGAGGTTTGGTGCGTCTTCGGTGCCGAGCCTGAAGCAGTTTCTGCGGGATGTGGCTAAAGCGGTGCCGAGCCCGAAGGGTGGGACAGTTTACGAAGCGTGGCAGACGGCGGCGCAGCCGAATCCTTCGCAATCGAGTGCGTCCGCGACGCAGTTGCCCACCGAAGCGATTGGAGACAGCCGTCGTCTTCCGGCGGCGCAGGCGAAGAACGATGTCCCGGTCGGAGACCTGGGCAGCGGCTCGGATTACACGGCGTTTCTGCAGCACTCGGGAGTGCCTTCGACCGATGTAAGTTCGACCGGCTCGTATGGCGTCTACCACTCGGCGTTCGACGATTTCACGTGGTTCAAGAAGTTTGCCGATCCCGACTTCGTTTATGAACAGCAGATGGCGCGCATCCTCGGGCTGGAAGCTTTGCGGATGGCCGATGCCGACGTGCTGCCTTTTGACTACGAAGAATATGGAAAAGAGATTTCCGCGTATCTGGAAGCGGCTGGAAAGCGGGCGGAAGACAAGTTTGGCGACCACACGCTCGACTTCGGCGCGGTCAATGCCGCGGCTCGGCATTTTGAGTCTGCGGGCGCGAAGGCGCTGGCCAGGCAAAAGAATCCGCCGCGCGATACCGAGCGCCTGAACCAGGCTCTGCGAGAAACCGAGCGCGCCCTGCTGTCGCCGCAAGGATTGCCGCACCGTCCCTGGTACCGGCACGTCATTTATGCTCCGGGTGAATACACGGGTTACGCCGCAGTGGTGATTCCGGGAGTGAATGAAGCTCTCGATAAAGGTGACAGCGAGCGCGCGCGGCAGCAACTGGCGGTGCTTGCGGCGGCGCTGGAACGCGCGGCCAAGACGCTGGAAGGATACCGTTAGGCGATGACGTCCGCGCATGGGATCGGGCATTTTCTGCGCACGCTGCCGGACTCGGCGGCGGCGACATTTCTGGCGCTGTTTCCGATCGTCGATCCCTTCGGCGGCATTCCCATCTTCTTCAGCATGACTTCGTCGTGGACCGATCGCGACCGGCGCTGGACGGCGATCAAGACCGGGATCTGGGTGTTCGTGATTCTGGTGACGTTTCTGTTTTTCGGCCGCTTCGTGCTGCAGTTTTTCGGCATCTCGCTGCCGGTGATCAAGATTGCCGGCGGACTGATCGTGGCCAACACGGCGTGGGGGATGGTGACGTCGACGGCTCGCATCACGCCCGCCGAGAGCCACGAAGCCGAAAGCAAAGACGACATTTCTCTGACGCCGCTGGCCATGCCGCTGATGTCGGGACCGGGCGCGATCGGGGTGGTGATGGCGCTGGCCGCGCATGTGGACGACAAGGCGGCGTATTTCGGGATGGTCATCGGCATCGCGGCGATCGCATTGAGCGTGACTCTTTTCTTCTGGATGGGAGGACCGCTGGTGCGGCGGCTGGGGCCGAGCGCCGTGGGAGCCATCAACAAAATATTCGGCTTTCTGATTCTGGCCATCGCCGTTCAGCTGGTGTGGAACGGCATTGCCGATTTCAACGGCTAACGCCGAAACTTTCCTGCAGCCGGAAGATTTTCGAAAGCTTCGTGTCTACCGGCGTGGCGCGTCCGAGTTCCGGAACGTCAAGACATCTTCCAGCATTTCCGTCCTTCCCCAGAGTGCGCGAGTCGACGGGGCACGCTGCCCCGACGGGAGTAGTTTGTCCTTGACAGCGCCTTCGCTCTTATCGAGGGGCACGCGCCGAGGTTCTGAAGGGGGTATCCCCCTCCCCCCCGAATCTGTGGAATCAGCGAGTTAGCGCGAAATTCTCCCTAAAATCCGGATGTGAAAGAGCTTAGAGGTCAAAATCTAGATAGCAAAGGACTTACCGCGGCATGGCCGCTGCGGATATATTCCGCCCTGACCATGTTCTGCTTTCCTGGCTGTGGATGACAAGGTCGGATGTCACAAGATGTAGACAATTGGGCTGTGGATTTCCGGGGGTCTTTCCTTCGTCACCGGCCTTCTTCACCGGCGATCGGCGCCTCCGAAGTCGGGCAAGATCGGAGTTCGCCGCGTTAGGCATCGCGGCGAAGCATGTTAGGGAGTTCGTGGAATCCCACCCTTTCGCAAAGGGCGCGAAGGGATGGGGCAACCGGCCACAGAGTTACCGGAGGCGGGATTTTCGACCGATGCAACGAAAACGGTTGTCCCCGGTGGCATCTCTCCCACCTTTTCGAAAAGGGCGCGAAGGGATAGGGCACCCGGCGGACTTCTCAGGAGCGGTAAATTGCAGCTGCCCACTCGGGAATAGGCTGGAACCACTGATTTCCAGACGGGCCGAGAACGGCAACCAGACGGTAGCCCTCGTCGGTTGAGTTATCGAACAGGATGGTATGGTCCGCGCGTTGGATGGCAGTTGGAAGGTTCTTGAAACTTCTTGTATAGCGCCGCCTGACATCCTCTTCTGGCACGTCGTGTCCGCCGGCGAGCACGCGATCTCGGATGCGGGATAGGTTGATTTCGAGATTTTCTGTTCCGATGTAGACCAGCACTACCTCAAAGCCGGGTGCCCGCGCATCGATCATCATTCGTAGATAGCCCTGACCGGAAAGCGTGGTTTCGAGGGCGAAGCTCTCGCGCTTGTGAATGTGTTTTTGGGCGGCGATAAGAACGTGGCGAGCGGCAGCGACAGCCGATGTTCCCGGGATGGTTGGCTGGAGTGCCTTACCAATGGCGTCGGGGTCGAGGAGAGGAATGTCGTACACGAAACTTGAACGGCTTGTGAATGTAGACTTGCCGCAGCCGTTGGCGCCCGCAATGATAGTAAGGCGAAGTGGGATCACCGAGCGTTCGTCTGCGGTTCTTGGGCGGACTGTTGGCGCGCCCGTTCCGCAAGGATTTCCTGCAGGAGCTTGCGATTGAGGGCAAGCTGGGCTCGTGCGTCCTCAGCCATCTTTTTCGCAACTTCGAGCCAGTTCACGGCCATGAAAGTAGGATACTCCGCCGCGATCCTTTCGCAAAGTACGCGAAAGGATGAGGCACCCGGCGATCAGCGCCTCCGAAGTCGGGCAAAATCGGAGTTCGCCGCGTTAGGCATCGCGGCGAAGCATGTAGGTGCAGGAGTTCGTGGAATCCCACCCTTTCGCAAAGAGCGCGAAAGGATGGGGCAACCGCTAAGGTGGGATCCCACCGTTTCGCAAAGAGCGCGAAAGATGGGGCAACCGGCGAGGTGGGATCCCACCCTTTCGCAAAGAGCGCGAAAGGATGGGGCACCGGGCTACTCCTTGGCGCGCTTCTCGAATTGATCTAGATCGAGAATCGCGCGGCGTATGGCGCGATAGTCGTCCGTTGGGACCTTAACTCCCGCAGCGCCGTCCTCCGGTAGGATGCCCTCTTCGAATAGTTCGTTGGTTGGGGCTTTGGCTGTGGCCAGTAGATCGACATAGCACCCGTAGTCTAGCTTGTAGGCGTCGTAACGAACGCCGGGTTGATCCTTTGCAGAAATACTTCTCTTAATCACGTGCAAAAGCCGTGCGTCGAAGAGGGAGTCGATGAGGGGGTGTCGTGTGCCGGATTTGAGCAGGAATGCCCTCGCGCGCCGGTGGGCGATTACCTCGTCGATGATCCAGTGCAAGAGGTCCTGCGCATCCATGTTTGAACGGATCGCTCCCTCCTTGTCTCGTTGAAACCACTGCCTGGCTGCGACCCGGATCGTTGGGATGGAAATCGCTTCGTTCATGTCCCGCTGGGCTGCTACTGACAGCACGTTAAAGGCGTCTCGTGGAACGCCCTCCGCCGCCTTAACGAAATCCTCGAATGCATTCTTTTGCGTGAATGCTGCTTGGATCAAGCCGTCTGAGGTCTCGAACTTAGGTTTTGCAATTGTTTCCGATTTGTAGTGTCGAAACAGCAATTCTTGGAAAAACTGAACCGCCTTATCCGCATTGTTGTCGAACACCATGTAGTCATCAAGGTCGACGTCCGCGGAGGCGTCTGCCCCTATTTCGATCCCGGTGTAGTCGGAGTGCGCACCCAGCATGAAGTTCGATCTTTGTTCGATGGCTGCGATCTTGACGGTTATGCCTTGAACGGGGAAGAGAGCCCTCCTAACCAGATCTGCCAAGTAGGGTTGCAGGTCAAAAGGGACCGTGCTCCACTCGTCGAGGATCACCAGCATCCGATGGGGGCTTATCGCCTTAGCTAGGCCGGCCAGCGCCTTGCTAGTGCCGCCGAAATGGACCCGATATCGGGCTGTTCCGGTCTCTGCCTGCTTTGCCTGCGCCTCGCGGTGCGTCTTGTCGACATCTGTCGTTGACATGGCAATCGCGGGTTTGGCGTCGATCGAAAGCTGGGCTGTAGATTTATCTTCGTGATCGTCGCTCTCCGTAAACGAGGACTCGCGGTGAGTCTCGCCGACCACCTCGACCTCGGTCGACGCTTGGGCGAGTCGGTCGAGCGCGGGCCCGATTGCAGAAAGGTCCAAACTTGCATCAACAGCGTAGTTGAGGAGAGTTTCGTGAAGTGCACCGAGGACATCCAGTAGCAAGCGCGTGGCACGTTGCTGAATTGGAACCGCTGGGTCCCCGTACATTCCACCGGATGACCCTATATATCGAAGATCGACGTAGACGGGAGCGGAGCCCTGCTTATCCTGCTCTGCGAGGTAAAGCAAGGCGTGGGTCTTCCCGGTGCCGCGCCGGCCGTAGACGATTTGATGGTCTTTCGACGACAAAACCCTAAACAGTGGACCAATGTCAACGAAGGTCTGGACCAGGGTCGGACGATCAACCCCTTCAGCCCGCCTCTGGATTCCCAAAAAAGCCGCGTTAATTTGATAGTTGGGATTCTGGGTCTCGGCCATGGCACATACACTCGCGGTCTAACTTTGGATCGGAAGCATGAGAACGAGGCAATGCTATCACTGTCTGCCCCTGTGCAGGCGCTGTTACTTCAGCGAGACTAACCTCTCCACCAACTCCGAATAATCCTTCTTCTCGATCCCGTGCACCTGCTTGTTGTATTCGTCGACCTTCGACGAATAGTTCATCGAGCAGAATTTGGGGCCGCACATGCTGCAGAAGGCGGCTTCTTTGTAGAAGTCGTCGGGGAGGGTTTCGTCGTGCATGGCGCGGGCGGTTTCGGGGTCGAGGGATAAAGCGAACTGTTTTTCCCAGTCGAATTTGTATCTCGCGTAGCTTAGGGCGTCGTCGCGGTCGCGGGCACCAGGACGTTGGCGGGCTATGTCGGCGGCGTGGGCCGAAATTTTGTAGGCTATGATGCCGTCTTTGACGTCTTTCTCGTTCGGCAATCCTAAATGTTCTTTCGGAGTGACGTAGCACAGCATCGCGGCGCCGTACCATCCGATCATGGCCGCGCCGATGGCGCTGGTGATGTGGTCGTAGCCGGGAGCGATGTCGGTGACCAGCGGCCCGAGCGTGTAGAACGGGGCTTCGTAGCAGAGCTCAACTTCTTTATCGACCTGTTCTTTAATCTTGTCCATGGAGACGTGGCCGGGGCCTTCGATCATGACCTGCACGTCTTCCTGCCAGGCTTTTTTCGTCAACTCGCCAAGCGTTTTTAATTCGGCGAATTGGGCTTCGTCGCTGGCGTCGGCGACGCAGCCGGGGCGGAGTCCGTCGCCGAGGGAGAAACTGACGTCATACTTTTTGAAAATCTTCACGATTTCATCGAAATGGTCATAGAGGAAATTTTGTTTGTGGTTGTAGGCCATCCATTGCGCGAGGATGGCGCCGCCGCGGCTGACGATGCCGGTGATGCGTTTGGAAATCAGCGGCAAATATTGAATGAGCACGCCGGCATGGATGGTCATGTAGTCGACGCCTTGTGCGGCTTGCTCTTCGATGACTTCGAGCATCACGTTGGCGTTCAAATCTTCCACGCGTTTGACTCGCGCGATAGCTTCGTAAATCGGCACGGTGCCGATGGGAACGGGCGAGTGGCGAAGGATGGCTTCGCGAATTTCGTGGATGTTGCCGCCGGTGGAGAGATCCATGACGGTGTCAGCGCCGTAGTGGACGGCGGTGTGGAGCTTTTTGAGTTCTTCGTTGATTTCCGAGGTGACGGCGGAGTTGCCGATGTTGGCATTGATTTTGCAGAGGCTGGCCACGCCGATGGCCATGGGCTCGAGTTCGGGGTGATTGATGTTGGCGGGGATGATCATGCGTCCGCGGCCGACTTCGTCGCGGACGAGCTCGGGCGTGAGCTTTTCTTTGTGGGCGATGAACGACATTTCTTCCGTGATGACGCCCTGGCGGGCGTAGTGCATCTGGGAGAAGTTGCCGTCGGTGTTGGCCCGTTTGCGGCTTGCCAGCCACTGGGAGCGAGGTTTGGGGACAGAGTAACTGCCGTTGCCGTTACTGCCATTACCGCCATTGGTGGAAGTCATGATCGAACGCCTCTTGGAATTGCGTGTTTTCCGATTATAACCTTCTTGCCGCCTGGGCAGATTTACGGAGACGCCAGAGGTCGCCAAACCCAGGGATGATTTTCGCATCTTAGCGTCGCTTCCGAGTGGTCAACATCATCCAATGCTTCAGGAGGGAATCATGGCACGTTACGGAACGCTGGGGGATTATCGGTTTTCCGATACGCAGGAGGCCGCGCTGGATATTCGGGGCGCGAGAATTTATGGGCTGAGGGATCGCAAACTGGGCGAGATTGATGATGTGGTCTTCGATGAGACGACGGGGGCGATCGTGTTCGTGGTCGTCGATACCGGCGGCTGGCTGTCGGGCAGCAAGTTCATTGTGCCGCCGAACGAAGTCAGGCCGTCGCTGCAGCACGAAGACGACTTTCTGGTGGATCTGACGAAGGAGCAGATTGAGAGTTTCCCGCCGTATGACGGGGAGGCGCTGACGTCGGAAGAAAAGTGGGCGGACTATGAACGGCGCTATCGGTCGAGGTGGGTGGAGGGGCCGGTGATGCATCGCGAAGCGACCGACCGGAACGTTACGCCGACGACGAAACAGCAGGTGGATGCGGGGTCGGGGACGATTCCGACGTCGGAGGACGATACGGCGGAACTGGATGAGGAGACCGAACTTACTCCGGTGCATCCCGATGCGACGATGGAGGTCACGGCAAGCGGGCCGTCGCTGCGCTGGAGCGCGTTTGAAGATACATTGCGGCAGCGCCGCGAAGAAGTGCTGCAGTCGTCGATTGAGAACGCGAAGAGAGCGGATAAGGAAGCGGCTTCGGAACGCAGCCGGCAGCGGAAAGCCAGTTAGGACTCGGAGGCCGACGACGGAGGAATGCGCCTGCCGCTACGAGAGCGCGGGTTGGCGGCGGGTCGTCTCCCGGTGAATCATCCACTCGGCGATCAGGGCATTGGGGATCCAACAGAGCCAGGAAACCGTGATGAAAGTTAGATGGAACGACCAGTGCAGCGCTCCCAGCATGAGCGGCATGTAGATGCGGAGGGTGACGGCGGCGAAGGTCAGGGCGAAGTTGCGGATCATCCATTGGCGGTGGGCTTCGATTTGTCCGCGGCGGATAAGACGGTAAGCTTGCAGTCCGCTGAAAAACCACAATAGGGCGAGGATGCCGAAGCCGAAATGCGTGGCCATGCCTTCCTTTGAGACCACTGACATGAAGAGACCGGCGGCGGAACCGAGAAGAACTTCGAGCAGGTAGAAGCGGCCGAGCCAGCGATGGAAGTTCAGGGCGCGGGAGCGCAGCCAGCGCGAGAACTGCCAGGGGCCCACGAGCAGCGCGCCCATGCCTCCGGCAATGTGCAGGCGCAGCGGGACGATGAAGCGGGCGAAGTGACCGTCGTCGGGGACGGCGACGAAGTAGGTTGTCGCATAAGCGACGATGGCGAGCGAGAAGACGAGCATGACCCACCACAGGGAAGTGGCGAGGCGCGATCGGCGCGGCAGAAGAGCTTCTAGCGTCTGATGGGGTTGCGCAAGTTGAGCCACGATTGCCTCCCCGGACGGAGTGCGGGCTGATTAGTGTACGAGGCTTGCCTTACGTAAGTTCCGCGGGTCGGAGAAGTTTTGGCAAAGTCCAAGTCCCCACTCTAGCCGCAAAGGGCGCGGCTAGAATGGGACACCGTTTTGTTCTGGCTCTGTAGCGCTTGGTGGCATCCGCTTGGCAAAATCCGGGGCCTACACACGATAAATTGTTTTGTGCTGGGGCTCTACCGAGCGGGATCTAGGCTATTACGTCGAGCCGGCTCTGCTGGGTTTCCTCGGCGGCCTGGAGGACATCGGCGCTGAGGGCAAACTGGTTCTGGGCCGACATGAGGGCGACCATTTCTTCGCTGAGGCTGACCACATCTTGTCCGCCTCCTGAGGTCGAAGCGGAGCCGGCCTGAACGATCTGCGAGGCGGCGGCATCGAGTTGAGAGTCGGCCTGCTCGACTCCCTGAAGTGCGATAGAGGACGCAGCCATGTATAGGTGATCGTCGAAACGGTCCGCAAACTTTACTCGAATTCATGCAAAAGGGCCCGACGGTAACCAGTGCCGGGTTATTTTCGAGTCGGGCGCTTTTTGGGTCGCGTGCGGCGCTGGGGCGGCCTCGCGACAGCCGGGCCGCCGGCGCTACGGTTTTGCGCCTCCGAGCGAGGCGGTTGCCAGCGTACCGCCCAGGCCCATGGTTTCTACTGCGGTTGATGGGACGATGACCATCGCGCCCTTTTCCTTGACGGCTTCGTAGAGCATGTTCATGGCGCGCAGGTGCAGGGCGACCGGGTTTTCGGCGTAGGCGGCTGCGGCTTGCACGAAGCTGTTGGAGATTTCGCTTTCGGCCTGGCCGAGAATGATGCGGGCCTGGCGCTCGCGCTGGGCCTGGGCCTGGCGTGACATGGCGTCTTCAAGGCCCTGGGGGATTTTCACGTCACGAATTTCGACAGACTGCACGGTGATGCCCCAGGGATTGGTCTTCTCGTCGAGAATTCGTTGCAGTTCGCGGCCGAGAGTTTCGCGCTCGGTGATCATTTGGGCGAGTTCGTGGCGGCCGATGGATTCGCGCAGAGCGGTTTGGGCGCTGAGCGTGATGGCCTGGACGAAGTCTTCGACTTCGAGGATGGATTTCTCGGCGTTCCATACCATCCAGAAAATGATGGCGTCGACGTTGACGGGAACGGTGTCGCGGGTGAGCGTGGATTCGGCGGAGACGCTGGCCACGCGGACACGCTGGTCGACGTAAGGGCTGACGGTTTCGAGAATGGGGATGATGTGGCATATGCCGGGACCGCGCAGGCCGACGTAACGGCCGAGGCGCAGGACGGCAACTTTTTGCCACTGGCGTATGACCTTAATCGCGAAGAGAAAATAAAGTCCGATCACTACGCCGACGATGGCCGGCGCGGGCCGGTGCGTGGCTTGTGCGGCGGCGATTCCGGCGAGGAGGCTGACCACGAACAGCAGAAGAGCTACACCGTTGAATTCTTCGATTCGGATTCTTGGCATGACGGCTATCTCCTTGTAACCAACTATTTCTTGTCTCGTCTTCTCATCTCTTCCCATCTCATTTCTTCGGGGCGGGATTGGGCAGCAGGTCCCGCAGACGATCGATCAAATCTTCGAGGGCGAATCCGGCGGCCCCGGCGCGGGCCGCGGCTTCGGATGCCATTTGGCCGAGCTGGCGTTCGCGCTCGGCGGATTTCTTTTCGAGCTTTTTGCCGCTGATGAAAGTTCCGGTGCCCTGATGGGTTTCGAGCAGGCCGCCGAGTTCGAGTTCGCGATAGGCGCGCATGACCGTGTTGGGATTGATTTCGAGATCGACGGCGAGCTGGCGAACGGTGGGGAGCTGGTGGCCGGCGGCGAGCGATCCGGAAGCGACGCCGGCGCGGACCTGATCGATGAGCTGGCGGTAGACAGGGACGCCGGTGTGGAGATCGAGGGAGAACTGGAACGGCGCGGCTTGATGGTTCCTGCTCACGTGTATCAGTGTACTATATTATTAGTACATGATGTCAAGTGATTTTTTCGGTGGAAGGCGGGCTCCGTCGGCGGCTAAAGCCGCGGGCTTTCAAGGCCGCGACAAGAATGCGTCTTGTCATGGCGTGGGCGCGAAGAGATTGTGTTTAAAGGGATTTAGCGTCGCGGCGCTGAGGAATGCGGCGGCGAGACGCCGGCGCTACAAGTCGGCGCTGCAGGCTACGGTTTGGCGGATTTGAAGCCTTTGCGGCGTTGTTCGCTGTAGCGGTGAAGGGCGTCGAGGATGATGGGGTGGGCCTCGGCTGCGGGGCGGATTTCGTCGACTTCGACGGCCTTGCCTTCGAGTTGTTTATAGTCCTGGAAGAAGCGGCGGAGCATGAGCAGGCGGTGCGGGGGCATTTCGGCGGCTTCGCGGTAGGAATTGAACTCGGGGTCCTGGGTGGCGATGGCGATGACTTTGTGATCTTTCTTGCCGGCGTCGATCATGGTCATGAGGCCGATGGTGCGGGCGTGGATGATGGTCAGCGGGACGACGGTTTCCTGGCAGAGGACGAGCACGTCGAGCGGGTCGTCGTCTTCGGCGAGGGTTTGCGGGATGAATCCGTAGTTAGCGGGATAGTAGACGGCGGAATAGAGAACGCGGTCGAGGCGGATCAGGCCGCTGGATTTATCGAGTTCGTATTTGACGCTGGAGCCGAAGGGGATTTCGATCACGCAGTCGAATTCGTACGGGAGTTTGTCGCCGGGAGTTACGTCGTGCCAGGGATGGATCATAGGGGCTGTCTGTTTCTAGCTTTGTTCATTTTTTAACAATGTTCATTCTAACCATGTTCATTCTAACGGACGGATGCGGGGCCCGTATCGGAGTTCGCGGCGAACAAGCGGCGCAAGGTTGCGCGAAGGCCCTGATTTGCGGAAGTTCATCGCCCCAGGGTTCTAAAATCCTCACTGTCTTCACGTGGGGACACTTGGAATTGGAACATTTTGGGAGCAGAATAAAGCAACCTTCTGTTGGTGTGGCGGATTCTCAGTCACCAGAGTTCCGTCACGTGGAGTAATCGGCCCAAAGAGCACTCAATTTGGAGGTCCGCTCATGTCTCTTCGCCAAAGCCTTGCGCGATTCCTGGTCGTCATCGCCCCAATTGTATTGACCTCGGTAAGCTCAACCCAAAGCCGTGCTCAGTCGGAGGGCGACAATGCAACTGCAGTTGCGCCCCTATTTAAGACCATTTCTGTCACGCCCACCAAGTTTGGCATTCATGCGGACAGGAACACAAAGATTAGCCCCGATGGGCTGACGGTCGCGAATGAAACTGTGCAGGAACTCATCCGAGGCGCCTACGACGTCAAGGATGACCAAATCGTAGGGGCGCCAGGGTGGCTGAACTCTCAGCGATACGATATCGACGCCAAAGTGGGCCCCTCTGCGGACGGGGAGGGCACGCTAGCAAGCGAGGCGCTACAGGAACGAACTGAACGAATGCTTCAAGCTCTCTTGTCTAGCCGCTTCAAACTGGTGGCCCACCGTCAAACCAGAATGGTCCCAGTGTATGAGCTCGTCGTCGCCGGGGATGGTGCGAAGCTTCGGGAATCAATTCCTGCCGACGCAGATTCCGACGCCCTTCGCGTGATTCAGGTTGGCAGTGGCCGGATCATGGGCCGAGAAGTTCCCACAGCCACTCTGGCAAGGATGTTGTCCGAGCAGCTCGGGCGGCCAGTTCTGGACAAGACCGGGCTCTCCAACCACTACGACATCACGCTGGAGTGGCAGGCAAACTCGGAATTGCCCGGTGCGGCAATCTCCGCCGCGCTGCAGGAGCAGCTTGGGCTGAAACTGATGCCACAGCTAATGCCAAAGGAGTTTCTCGTCATCGATCATGTAGAGATGCCTTCGGCAGACCAAATCGCAACGGCGAGCTTTTGAAGTCAATTGGCTAGCACCCTGCTTACGCTCGTTGGCCGATCAGCGCGCCGGCCTGCCTAATGCGGCAACGGCGTGGGCGGGGGCGAGGCGTACCGTGAACTTGTCCTCGTGTCCGCAGCTGATTTCTGTCATTTGCTTGGAATATTCTCTGATCCATATGACCCGTTCCGGGTTCACAAAGACCTCAAGGCCGTCCGCATCTTCAAACATTACAAATTCCACGATCCCTCCTTTTGGCAATACCTGAGTGCCGTCCTGGGAATGTCTAGAGCAGCGAGGCTCGGGCGATTGTATCGATGTCGAAGCGGCACAGCCAAGGGGGGCGCTTGCGGTTATAGCATCCCGTTCACGAGTTTGACCTGCGGCTTGAGGATTTCCACGCGATGGATCAGCACGCGATAGATCAGCACGCGATGGATCAGCAGCGGCATTGCAGATTTTGTTTTTGCTTTCCTGCCCTGCGTGCTAGCTTGTGAATCCTCTGTGTGAGCCCCTGCCGCGCTGGCAACAAAATTCGCCCAAAGGAGGTCACTGTGAAAAGAGAACACCTAACCCAGATCGTCCTGGTGATCGTGGGACTGTTGAATCTGGCCCAAAGTTATTTTCTATATATGGATCTGCGGCATTCCAGCTGGCTTTTGGAGCGGAAGAACGAGTGCGGACCGATGTTTCTGAGCTTTTTCATTCCGGTCGGGTTCTTTCTACTCATGGCTGTCAGGAGACCATCTGAGCATCGCTCGATGATTGCTCTAGCAGCCTGGTGGAACATCTGCCATGCCGGGGTGATGGCTATTCAAACCGTGGAAGCCTGGAGTCACGGCGTCCACCGGAACTTTGCTGATGTGATCGTAATCCTCGTGATCGGAGTCGTCCTGTTAGCGCTTCTGCCGGCAAAAGGAGAGGCAGTCGCGCCGGGAGTTGCGTGAACGAGCGCGGAAGCCTGGAGACGAGACCTCCGGAATCTTGATTCTGCTGTCTGCTGCGCGTAGAGTTTGCATTGGGATTCATTCTCTTGCGGGGCGCTTATGTCGAGTCAGGTGAAGGTTTATTTGAAATTCGGCGGGGCCACGGCGGTGATTCTGCTGCTGATCGGCTATCTCGCGTATACCGGCGTGCAGGACAGCAAGAGTTACTACGTGACCATCAAAGAACTGCACAAGATGGGCGACGGCGCATATGCGAAGCGGCTGCGAGTTGCCGGAAATGTGCAGCCGGGGTCGATCAAGCGGAAGGGAACGCACGTACAGTTTGTGCTGGTCGAAGAAGATCAGACGCTGGCGGTGGATTACACCGGGACCGAAGCGCCTCCCGATACTTTCAAGGATGATTCGCAGGCGCTGGCGGATGGGCGTTTCGCTCGCGATGGAGTGTTCCACGCCAAGGCGCTGCAGGCGAAGTGCGCGTCGAAGTACGCTCCGAAGCAGCCGGGAGCTCCGGGAAGCCAGCCGCAAGCCAGTCCCGTCAAGACCATGACGCAGCTGCAGACGAATCCGGCGGGTAGGGCAAACTAGCGGCCTTTGCTTTACTGACCGTATCGAAAATAAACGGTGCGTGGAGGTGCGGGATTCGGCTTGCGTCTTCCACGCCTTTTTCGTTTCTGCCTGGTGTGGTTTCCGCTTTGCAAAAATTTGGCGAAATCCATAGATTCTTTGCTGTGGATTCAAGCCAAATTCCTCGGGCGCCGCTCATCCTGTGAATACTCCAGCCGCGAATACTTCAGCTGTGAATACTTCCGTTGCGGTGCCTGCGGGCGCTGCACTGATTATTTTCCGCGACGTCATCAAGCAGTTTGGGCGCTTTGCCGCGCTGCGCGGGGTTACGGCGGAATTCGATGCGGGGCGATTTCACGCCATTCTTGGCGATAACGGGGCGGGAAAGACTACGCTGCTGCGGGCGCTGGCGGGATTGGCGCAGCCTACGCGCGGCGAGATTTCGATTTTTGGGAAGACTCCGAAAGACGCGTGCCGGGATATCGGGTACATGGCGCATCCGTCGCTGCTTTATGACGAGATGAGCGGGATGGAGAACCTGCGATATTTTGCCGGGCTGTATGGCATTGGCGGCGATGCGCGTTGCGTGGCGGCGATTCGGGGGGTGGGGCTCGATCCGGAGTTGAGGCGGGCGGTGGGGCAATATTCGCAGGGCATGCGGCAGAGAATGTCGCTGGCGCGGGCGATTCTGCATGATCCGCGAGTGCTGCTGCTGGACGAACCATTTTCCAATGTGGATGTGCATTCGGCGCAGGAGATGGTCGGCTTGCTCAAGGCTATGCGCGAGGCGGGGAAGACGATTTTTGTGGTGACGCATCAGGCGGCGCTGCTGGAGGGCGTGGCCGACGAATTTGTGTGGATGCAGGCGGGGCAGATTGTGGATCGGACGGCCAGCGTCCAACGCGGGTAAGGAAGCGAGCCGAACGCGCGATTTCTTCGCCCGCACAGAACGCGGGCGATTCGCGCGGCTCGCCCAGATCCTTCGGCGAGCAAGAAGCGCTCGCCTCAGGATGACAAGGAGGGTGGGTGAATTTCTGGGCCGTCACGCTGGCGACGTTGAGAAAAGATATCCGGCTGGAGTGGCGGTCGAAAGATGCGCTGAACTCGATGCTGTTTTTTTCGCTGCTGGTGGTGGTGATCTTCAGCTTCTCATTTGATCCGCTGGCGGAGGAGTCGCGGCACATTGTGGGCGGGCTGGTGTGGGTGGCATTTCTGTTTGCGGCGGTGGTGGCGTTGAATCAGACCTGGGCGCGAGAGTTGCGGAATCAGGTGCTGGATGCATACCGGGTTTCTCCGGCACCGGCGAACGCGCTGTTTCTGGCGAAGGCGGCGGGCAATTTTGTTTTTGTCAGCTTGCTGGAAGCGCTGATGACGCCGCTGTTCGTGATTTTTTACAACCTGCGGGTGCTGGGCCCAGGGTGGCAGTTGATTCCGATCACGGTGTTCGGAACGTGGGCGCTGGTGGTGAACGGGACATTTTTTGCCGCCATGTCGGTGCGCACGCGCAGCCGCGAACTGATGCTGCCGCTGCTGCTGTTTCCGATTTCGATTCCCGCGGTGATTGCGATGGTGGCGGGAACGACCGCAATTCTAACCGGAGAAGAGTCCGCGCACTTCTACATCGTGTTGCTTCTCACCTACGATGTGGTGTTTACTACAGCTTGTCTGGGGTTGTTCGAGACGATCCTCCACGCGGAATGAAGCGACTTTTCCCTATTTTGTCGGTGCTCACGGCGATCTTCCTCGCCTACGCGTTGTATCTGGCGCTGGTCAAGGCGCCGACCGACGCGCTGCAGGGCGATGTTTACCGGATTATTTACTATCACGTGCCTTCAGCGTGGACGGCGTTCCTGCTGTTCTTCATCAATTTCATTGCTTCGGTGCAGTACCTGGCGAGCGCCAAGTCTTCGCGACAGACTGCTGCGAAGTGGATTGTGATTGCGGTTGGAGTGGTCGGGGTCGTCGTGACATTTCTCCCGCAGGTGCAGGAGCAGTTGAAGTCGTTCGGGATGCGGCCGAGTGCGTTGGCCACCACGGTAGTTTTAATCCCAGTGACGTATTTTCTGGTGGGAAAGTGGTTTCCCGGCGAGCGGATGGATGTGCTGGCGGTGACGACGGCGGAAGTGGGGGTGGTTTTTTGCACGATTGTGCTGGTGACGGGGCCGATCTGGGCGCGGCCGGTGTGGGGGATCTGGTGGGCGCCGGGAGATATCCGGCTGACTTCGACTTTGGTGCTGTGGCTGATTTATGTGAGCTATCTGATCCTGCGGAGGTTTTCAAACAGCGCACAGACGCAGATGCTGGCGGCGGCACTGGCCGTGTTTGGGGCGCTGGATGTGCCGCTGGTTTATTTTTCGATCTGGTTTTTCCGGACGCAGCATCCGCAGCCGGTGATTGGCGGAGGGGGATCGATGGATCCTCGCATGCTGGATGTGTTGCTGATCAGCTGGATGGCATTTCTCTGCTTCGCATTTCTGGTGTGCTGGTCGCGCTTCCGGCTGGAATTGCTGCATCGCGAGGTGGAGCAAGCGCATGCGATGGAATCGCTGGCGGGGGCTGAGGTGCGGGCCGGGGTGAGCTTGCCGTTGAACCGGAGGGCGCAATGAACGCCATCAAGTTTTTGTTTGCCGCTTATATTGCGACTTGGGTGATTCATGGAGTTTACGTCGGCACACTGGTGCGGAGGTTTGGGCGGCTGCGGCGGGAGTTGAAGGAATTGGGGAAGGGGAAGTGACCAACCTGCTTTTGATGCTCAGCGAAACGAGGATCCTGTCTCGGGTTTGGAAAACGATTCATGAAGTTTGCCTGTGGCTGCAGATTGCATAGATCCTTCGCGCAAAAACCGCGCTCAGGATGACACCTCTGATAACGCCTCTGATGACCCCTCTGATGACCCCTCTGATTACGCCTCTGATGACACATCTGAGGATGCTTTAGCGGTTTTCTACTGGTTTTCCAGGGTGGTGAGGAGATCTGGGGTGTCGGTGGAGCGGAGGAAGTCGTAGTCTTCGATCATGGCGGCGGTGCCGATGCGCGAAGAAGGCAGCGGATTTTCGATGCGGATGACGCGGGCGGTGAAGCGCACGCGGACGGCGTCGGTGAGGGTGACGTGCGGAGGGAAGGTCAGAGTGACTTCGAGTTTGGTTCCGGCCTCGATGGCGCGGTCGAGATAAAAGAAAACGCCGCGGGCGCTCACGTTCTGGGTTTCGGTGTGGAATTCTTTGGTCCCTTCTTTCCCTAGCTCACCCAGGCGGACGACGGCGGGCAGACGCATGTCAAAGCGCCGCATCATCCGCCGTTCCTGTGAATTCGGTTGCATGTGAAGATCGCCCCGCCCCGAGAGACCCGTCTCCAGCAAAAGCCGGTAACGCCACTGCGCGCACACATTCCGAAAGCTGAAATCCGGTTGGACGCGGCCTGGATAATCCACAATGTATAGAATTATCAGCAGTTTGCAAGGGCAAAAGACGGCCTGCGAACTGATCCCGTTAATGTGACCGAAATGGCACGAAGTATCCGCGTAGTGAGGGAGGAATTTGCGCTGCTGCGGACGCCCGCTCGCGGAGGAGCAATCTGGTGGCCATCGGAGCATCAGGCAGCGGGAGTTTTCCACTGCGCCGAAGTGTATCGCGCCTCAGGTTTGTGTTATGCCTGCGGCATCTTTCCGCCGACCGGAACGCATCTGAGCAATCTTGAGAGCGGCTTGCGGGGTAACGGGCGGACGTCGCTTGACTTGCGTATCCTTCAGATGTTTAAGTAGTTGTTTGATTTTTTCCGCCAGTTTTAGTGATCAAGTCTTAATGATTAAGTCTTAGTGACCAAGCAAGCCGCGGGCAAGCTCGCCAAGTGAAAGACGGATGCCGGCGCGACGCGCGAATGGATTCGTGCGCCGTCGCGGTTTTTTGCTGAGCGCGAGGCGGGCTGAGCTGGGCAAAGCAGAGGAAGCAGCGAAGCGAGAAACGAACTGATCTGACTGCATCGGAGGAGCGCGTGAACGTTGATTGCCGTAGGTTGGGAACGTCCGTGGGACGAGTTCGTATTCTGGCCGCAGGACTGGTGCTGGTGGCGGCAGGATGCATAGTGCTCGGGTGGGGTTCCCGCTCACGCCAGAATGGGGTCCAGGTCGCGGGGAATGTTCCCGCCATGAATTTGCCGACGACGCCGACGAACCTGCCGGTGGCGGGCCTGGCTCCGGTATCGAAGCATCAGGTGCGACAGCAGGCACGATCTCTGTTTGCGGGGCTGCCCCTGATGTTCGAGCCTAATGTGGGGCAGGGAAATCTTGATCCGGGTGATGCGCGGGCGAGGTTTGTGGCGCGGGGATCGGGGTACAGTTTGTTTCTTGGCTCGGAAGGCGCGCTGCTGAACCTGCAGGTTGCGGGGGCTAAAGCCCGCCGAGAAAGGAAGAACTCTATCGCAGCGCTGGAAGGGCTGCGCCAGCCAAAATCGCCGCGGCAGGCAACGTCGTACAACGAGTCGCTGGGGATGAAGTTGGTGGGGGCGAATCCTGAGGCTCGCGTGGCGGCGGCCGATCCGCTGCCGGGGAAGAGCAATTATCTGCTGGGCAACGATCCGGCGAAGTGGCGGAGCGGCGTGCCGCAGTTTGGGCAGGTGCGGTATGAAAATGTTTATCCCGGAATCAATCTGGTTTTCTACGGAAATCAAGGACGGCTCGAGTATGACTTTCAGGTTGCGCCGGGCGCCGATCCGAAGCAGGCGGAACTTGAATTTGAGGGAGCGCAGAGGCTGGAACTGAAAGATGGCGCGCTCGTCGTTACTGGGAAAGGCGTCGGCAAAAGCAAGGCTGGAAGCGTGCGCTTCGAGGCGCCGCGGATCTATCAGGAAATTGCGGGACGGCAGCGGCCGGTCGAAGGTCGCTTCGTGTTGCGAGGAGACAATCGGGCGGGATTTGCGATCGGGAGTTACGATCACGCGCGCGAACTGGTGATCGATCCGGTGCTGACTTTCTCGACTTACTTTGGCGGGACCGGTAATGAACTGAATAGTTACGTGGCGGTGGACCAGTCGTTCAATATTTATCTGGCGGGCTCGACGAACTCGACGGATCTTCCCGTGACTGCGGGCGCCTACCAGCCGGCTCTCAACCCCACGGCCGGAGCGGTGAACGTGTACATCGCCAAGATCACGCCGCCGTTGGGATCGAATCCGGCGTTCCTGAACTTCGTGACTTATCTCGGCGGGAGCGGGATGGACACGCCGGTGGGCGTTGGCGTGGATGGCGCGGGCGATCCTTATGTTGCCGGGACTACATCTTCTTCGAACTTCCCGGTCTCGACGACTGCGTACCAGTCCGGCCCGACTGCCGACAGCACTGGCCCGCACGTGTTCGTGACCCGGATGAACAGCGCGGGCAGCGCTCTGGTGTATTCGTCTTACCTGTCGGGCAGCGGCGACGATACAGCCAGCGGAATGACGATCGACGCCCAGGGAAATCTTTTTGTCACCGGGTCGACCACATCGACCAATCCGGCGGACTACGCTTCCAACGTGGAATGGCCGGTGATTTCGCTGCCGTATGGACAGCCGTTTCAGTCGACGCCGAAGATAGGGGCGGGCGGGGCTCAGTTTTTCGTGACCAAGGTCTACACTTTGGGTTTCGGTCCTTCCAGCATCGCGTATTCCACGTATTTTGGAGGTGGGGCCTGGAACGCGACGCCGCAGCCGATCGTCACGGGCGGCGGTATCACGGTGGATAACAGCGGGATCATCTACTTCACCGGAACCACAAACTTCGTCTACACGGGCTCGGATTCGCTTACCGATTTTCCCATCCTGAATGCGTACCAGCCGTGCCTGGATCAGCCCGCATCGAACACTATTATCAATCCGCAGAGCTGTTCGAACACGAGCACTACGTCGGCGAGCGATGCGTTCGTTGCCAAGCTGAATCCCAATGCTCCGGCCGGGACCGGACAGCTGAGCTGGGCCACTTATATCGGGGGAACGGGGACGGACTCGAGCACCGGAGTTGCGGTTGACCCCGGCGCGGCGAATGTTTATGTAGTGGGAACCACGAACTCGACTGACATCGCGATCAGCCAGAATACAGCGACGACTTCGGTGTCGTTTCAGCGGTGCCTGGACACTCCGCCGCCGGTGGCGCCGCCGTTGGGAACGGCGTGTACGCCGCCTACGACCACTCCTTACCCGTCGGATGCTTTTGTAGCGCGCTTCCCCAACCTTACTCCCAGCAGCACGACGGTTGCGGACCTGCAGTTGGGATATTTCTCGTACCTGGGCGGCAGCGATGCGGAAGCTGGGCTGGCGATCGTGGCCGACGAGGCCTCTGGGGCGCTGATTACCGGCTGGACTCTGTCGCCTGATTTTTATGTGTATGGCGCGGCCGATATCCAAAACAGTTACGGCGGCGATCAGGATGCGTTTATCGCGCGCCTGAACACGGCGGGAACGGCGCAGAATACGGCCGGGAACTGGAGCACGTACTACGGCGGCAGCGGCGTGGACGAGGGCACGAGCATTACGCTTGACCTGAACCAGAACGTTTACTTCGCGGGCGACACGACTTCTACCAATGCGACGCTGCGCATGCAAGATCCCCTCCCCGGAGATACGAATAACAACGGGGGCTCGGATGCATTTGTGACTGAACTGGGAGATGCATCGACGATTACGGTTACCGGCGTTCTGACCCTGGCCAGCAACCAGACGTATGTCAGCGCCGGCAATCCGGCGACATTCACCTATACAATCACCAACAGCGGTCCGGATCCGGCCTACAATCTCAGCCTCGTAGACGACCTGGCCAACGCAGGAGTGCCGCTGGCCTTCAGTACCGCCACTACCACGAATGGAAGTATTTGCGGCGGAGGATCTACCAGCCAGATTGTGGATTGCCCGATTCCTTCGTTGCAGGCAGGTTCGACGGTGACCGTTACCATCGTGCTCACGCCCACGATTCCTAGCGGGAATCTCACGCAGAGCGGCTTGCAGTTTACGGGCGGCACGGTGCAGGTGCTGTCGGCGGGGAATATTCTTCTCGCCCAAACCAGTGTGAGCGCACAGCTGTCAAACTACAGCATGAGCATCAGCCCGGCCAACCGAAGCGTAGTGGCGGGAGATACGGCTAGCTTTCAGGTACAACTGGTCCCCAATCCGGTTTACACCAACAGCATTTCGCTGGCATGTTCGGGACTGCCTGCGGCGACGTCGTGCGTTTTTACTCCGACCTCCGTTACCCTGGCCGGCGCCACCCCTGGGACGGCGACGCTGAGCATTACGACGACGGTTCGACCGATCTTTACCACCTCGAACTCGCTGACGCGGCATTTTTACGCACTGTGGCTGATGGTTCCGGGATTGGCGTTGCTGGGGTTGAGATCGGGCAACCGGCGCCGGCGGCGGATTGCGGGGCTTCTGCTGTTGTGCAGCATATTCTCATTGCTGGTTCTATTGCCGGCGTGCAGCCACGGCGTGGTGCAGCCGCCGGTGAGCGGCACGCCGGCTGGAACTTATCAGATCAATGTGACCGGAACCTCGGGCTCGGACGCGAAGTCGCAGCAAATCGTGCTGACCGTTTCATAAGGTTCAGGCTTATCGGGAGGGTTTGCGCGGGCGCCTGGAGGGTCCGAATCGCCAGGATGCGACGTGCTGTTTCTAGGCTCCGGCCGAGAGCTTGTGGTGGCTCTTGGCTTCGGCGATGCCATACTGGCGAATCTTGTAGAGCAGAGCCTTGTAACTGATCTGGAGCATGGCTGCGGCCTGCTTGCGGTTCCAGTTGGTCTGCTCTAATGCCTGAGTGATGGCCTGGGCTTCGGCTTCATCTTTTGCGCTGCGGGCCAGAGACTTCAACCCGCCACCGTCCCCTCGCCCGGCGGAATCCGCGCGCATCCCGCCATTGCCGTCGTTGCGCGGAAGAAGTTCGGTCATGGCGAGTTGTTCGTCGCCGAGAATCAAATAGCGCTTCAGAAAATTGTTGAGCTCGCGCAGATTGCCCGGCCAGGAATGATCGTGGCAGGCCTGCAACATGGCGGGAGAAAGCGGCAGCGGCGGGCGTGCGTAACGCTCCGCCATGCGCGCCATGGAGTGCTTGAGCAGGACGGGAATTTCTTCTTTGCGATCGCGCAGCGGCGGCAGATGCAGGGTGAAGGCGTTGAGGCGGTAGTAGAGATCTTCGCGCAGGCGCTTGGTGGCCAGGGCTTCGGGAATGTTGATGTTGGTCGCGGCCAGAATGCGGACGTCGACCTTGATTACGGAGCGGCTGCCCAGGCGGGAGAATTGCTGGTCCTGCAAGACATGCAGAAGTTTGGC
Organism: Terriglobales bacterium; assembly: GCA_035504195.1. GTDB lineage: Bacteria > Acidobacteriota > Terriglobia > Terriglobales > Acidobacteriaceae > Sulfotelmatobacter. The sequence goes on along the minus strand of DATJSG010000026.1, from coordinate 159,275 downwards.
TTGCAGAAGCGGAGGCATCTCGCCGATTTCGTCGAGAAGAATCGTGCCTTTATTGCAGAGTTCGAACTTGCCGGGCTTGGCGTGAGTGGCGCCGGTGAAGGCTCCGGGTTCGTAACCGAACAGTTCGCTTTCGAGCAGATCCGCAGGGACCGCGGCGCAATTGACTTTGAGGAAAGTGCGATGGGCGCGCGGTGAAAGTTTGTGAATCAGGCGCGCGAGCACTTCTTTGCCGGTGCCGCTCTCGCCGAGCAGGAGCACGGGAATGTCCACGTTGGCAACCAGCGCGGCCTGGGAGCGAATCTTGCGCATGGCGGGGCTGGCCGCGATGAAGAAGACGTCGTCGGCAAGCTCTTCGATTTCGCCGCTGTAAGTCTGCTTCCCCTGGCCAAGGCTGAGATCGATGACCGCGTCGAGTTCGGCTTTCTGAAAAGGCTTGGTGAGATAATCCTGCGCGCCCAGACGCATGGCCTGAACCACTTTGCGAGTGTCGTTGACGCAGGAGAGCATGACCACCTTGGCGTTTGGCTGCATCTGGCGCAGGCGTTCGAGGGTCTGCAGGCCGTCCATGCCGGGCAGGAGGACGTCGAGCAGGATCAGGTCGGGTTGCAGGCCTTTTTCAAGCTGCTGCAGCGCTTCTTCGCCGGTGGTGGCGGTTTCGACTTTATAGTTGTCGACCTCGAGCAGGGTCTTAATGTAGCGCAACATGCCCGGTTCGTCATCCACCAGCAGAATTTTTGCGGTCGGCTTCATCGTGTGGTTTTCCCTTTGCTGGCGGCGACTGGGGCCGGTTTGTAGGGGATGAGAAAAGAAAACTTGCTGCCACCGGCAGGATCGCTCTCTACCCAGATCTTTCCGCCCATGCCCTGCACCAGGCGGCGCGCGATGGCGAGACCGAGTCCCATCCCTTCCTGGCTTTCGGTGCCGGGCAGACGGAAGAAATCGTCAAAGACTTCCACGTGAAACTCCGGCGGAATTCCCGGGCCGGTATCGGAAACGCTGACTTTTACCGAGTTGGGGTGGGTCACATTCTGGCGGCGGCGTTCGGAGGCGGAGGGCTGCTCGGCGGCGCGGCGCTCCCACATGTAAGGCTCGGCGTGCAGCCATACGGTTCCTCCCTGCGGCGTAAATTTAAAAGAGTTCTCCAACAGGTTCGATATGATGCGCTCGAGCTTGGGTGCGTCGAAAGGAAAAATCGGCAGCTTGTCGTTGGCCAGAAAATAAAGGGCCAGCGCTTTTTCCTGAAAGCGGTTCGACCACAGGCGGCAGACTTCGGAGAGATTGTCGTTAATATTTCCGGGCGCGAAGTGCATTTGCAAGCCGCCGGTTTCGAGCGCGCTGAAGGTGAGGAAATCCTGAATGAATTGCTGCAGCCGCTTGCCGCTGCTGCGCATGTCGCTCAACACTTCGCGCTGGCGTTCGTTGAGCGCGCCGAGTTTCTCGCTCTGCAGCAGTTCGACATATCCATTCAAAATGGACAAAGGGGTTTTCAGATCGTGGGCAGCCGAGGCTAAAGCGTTGGTGGTGCGCTGGTAGCGCTCGCGGAGCGCTTTGTATTCCGGCAACAGGTTTTCCGGACTGGGAACGTCCGCGGCATTGACCGCGGGAGCAGTGGCGGGATTGGGCGCGGGAGAGCCCGGCGTATCCGGCAGACACGTGTTCTTCTGAGCGGTTGCCATTGAAGAAGTAACCACAGAGTTAAGGGGAGGAGAATCTTAAGAAGCCAGTAAGGAAATCGTATTTCAGGCCTATTGGGTTGTCAACGAAAAATGCAACGGAATTACCCAAGTGTAGCAAAACCTTGCACTTTTACGTTGAGGAAGGTTTGGGTGGGGGGATCCGGCGAGCCGAATGGAAGGCAAAGAGGGAACAGGCAAACCTGCCTGTGGGCGCGGGTTTTGGGGTTGCGGCTTACCGGAATCTCAGGCGGTTACCGGTTTTTCCCCGGTATTTGCCCTAGATTTGGCCCATGAGGTGCTCCACCGGGGTGGGCGAGGGCTGAGGAGAAGTCTGCATGAATGCGGGGAAAGCGGGAACCGAGAGGCGGAAGTGGCCGAGACTGCCGCTGGCCATCCCCGTCTTTGTGCGCAGCCGCGACGATAAGGGCAAGGAATTCCTGGAGTTCGCGACGGCGTTGAATGTGAGCGCGGGTGGAATGCTGGTGGCGGTGCGCCGAATCCTGCCGGCGGCGAACCAGATTCAACTGGAGATTCCCAGCGCTCCAGTGGCGGCGCTGGCGCTGGCTCCGGATGTCTCGCGGAGCCTTCGGGCGAGGGCTTTGCGGACCACGCCCGGGGAAGGCTACTATTTGTTGGGGCTGAAGTTTTTGCGGCCGCTGCTGCGGGCACGCGAAACGAACGGCCTACGCCGTCGGACCCTGGCTGCGGCGCAGTGACAGCGCTGCGAATCCCGTTCAATGAAAATGCTTTCCGCAGTGTCCGCAGCGGTGTTACTGTGGAGATCACTAGCCTGTGACCGGAGTGCGTTTCCGTTGCTCTTTGGTAAGTTGATCGCCATCAATCAGATAAGTTAGATTGGCGTGGAGCGCAGCAGGCTGGTGAGTTTGGCGCTTCGGATGCAGGTAGATGTGTCTCCCCCCTGCTGTACTGGTAAAAACCATCCATGACAACTAGCGGTGTAAACACTCTCGTCCAGCCTTTGGGGGAAATGCCGCCCGATGCGATTGTGTTTGGGCGCACGGAAGTGATGCGTGCCGTACGCGACCGGCTGGGTAAACTGGCGGGCGCGAACGTTCCCGTGTTGATTCAGGGCGAGAGCGGGACGGGAAAAGACATTGTCGCGCGGATGATTCACGCGGCTTCGCCGTGGCGGACCGGACCGTGGGTAAAAGTGAATTGTCCAGCGATTCCGGGCACGCTGCTGGAGAGCGAACTGTTCGGCTACGAAAAGGGAGCGTTCACGGGCGCCTACGGAATGAAGCCAGGGCGAGTGGAGATGGCGCATCGCGGCACGCTGTTTCTCGACGAAATTTCCGAATTAGATCTGGGTTTGCAGTCGAAGCTGCTGCAACTGTTGCAGGACGGGCAATTCTGCCGCATCGGCGCGCAGGAAGACAAGAAAGTCGAAGTGCGCGTGGTGTGCGCGACCAATCGCAAGCTGGAGCAGGAAATCGAGAACGGCACGTTCCGTTCCGATCTGTTTTATCGCATCAACGTGGTGAATCTGCACTTGCCGGCATTGCGGGAGCGCGCGGGCGACATTCCCGATCTGGTGGCGTACTTTCTCGAGTATCACAACCGGAAATACAACTGCCGCGCCAAACCGCTTTCGAACGAGTTGATGTCGGTGTTGGGCAAGTATCACTGGCCGGGCAACATTCGCGAACTGGAGAATCTGGTCAAGCGCTACGTGATTCTGGGCAATGAAGAAGTCATCTCATCCGATCTGGCTCCGCGGCCGGCGGACTTCTTCAACGCTGAGATTCCGCTGGACGGGCAAATTTCTTTGAAGAAGCTGACCCGCCAGGCGGTGCGTGAGTTGGAGCGCAAAGTGATCTTGAAAGTCCTGCAAAACCATCACTGGAATCGCAAGCAGGCGGCGCGGGCGTTGAGCATCAGCTACCGGGCGCTGCTGTACAAGATTCGCGAGGCGGGCCTGCCTTCGAATCGCTCGTCGAAACGCCGGGACGACGGTCCCAAGCAGGGAATTGCCGCCGACTAAGCCAAGACTCTAGCCGTCCTGACCCTCCACTGTAAGTCTTTGCGACTCTTCGCCGATCAGCTCACGGGATCAACTCGCGATTAACACCCTCCCCGATAGCGTGTGCCGCTTGGGAACGCAGAGATTTTCACTTGGGACAGAGGTTCGATGTCTCGAAATGTGCTGCAACCGATTTGTTTGTAGAGACTTATGGATCCCGGCACTTTGGTATTCGGGATGCACGTCAGAGCAGAGCGCCGTGGCCCACCAGCCAGGGCGCGAGCCACGCGTCGTCACAACTGAGCGGGCGAAGTAACTCCTAGGAGAATTGGAATGAAGAAAATTTGTTTGCTGGCTGTTTTATCTGTCGTGGCACTGGCCCTGCCAACGGCAGTGTTTGCAGGCAGCGGCGTCGATTTCAGCAACAGCGGAGGCATGCTGTCAGGTTCGAACAGCGGTCTGTCGTTGAGCGGGTCGGTGCTGTTTGCGGTGAATGGGCTAAACGGAAACGGCCTGGTTACGGGTGCGAATCTGGGCAGCGTCAGCTTCACGACCGGGGCGCTGCTGAGCGGTTCGCTGCAGATGGGCGGAACCTTTGCCGCGGGCGGTAGCTTCACGGTTGCAGGCAACGGGTTGGATGGTGTTCCCAGCGGCACGCTGTTCTCGGGAACTTTCTCTGGCCCGGTTACCTGGACGATGGTAACCCTTGGTAATGGCACTCACAACTACACCCTGACCGGAACTCTGACGGGAACGATGGGCAGCGGAATTCCCACCGAGGGCGTGACGGTGCAATTGACCGTGAACACCGGGAAGGGATATTTCAACGGCTGCACCAACGTGTCGAGCGGCGATACCAACATCAGCGTTACGACTCCCGAGCCGGGCTCTTTGAGCCTGATGGGAACCGGACTGATTGGTCTGGCCGGAATGATACGGCGCAAGCTGAAGGCGTAAGCTGAAGGCGTAAGCTCGAAGGCTTAGGCTCGAATCATCGCAGAAAGAAAACCCCGCCGCGAGGCGGGTTTTTTATTGGATTCCAATCCGGGTGACATCTGGGAATCGAAGGCCCTGATCTGATTCGCAATCAGATCATTGCCGAATCTGTGTTAAGCTTGCACGGATTAAGGGTTTCCCTTATTATGGGTTCATGAACATCACGCTCTCACTCGACGACAACCTGGTCAAGGAAGTCCGCAAAATCGCCGTCGAGAAGGAGACGACGTTAACCGGGCTGGTGCGGGCTTATCTGGAACAACTGGCGGCTGAGTATGCCCGGTCCGGCAGAAAGCGCCGGGATCTGGAGCGTCTAGAACGCAGCTTCGACCAAGTGCAATTCCGCATGGGCAAAAAGACCTGGCGGCGAGAAGACCTTTATGAGCGGTCGTGATTTTCTGGACACGAATGTTCTGGTCTACGCCTACAATTCGAGCGCTCTGAACAAGCAGCGCATGGCGCGACAGCTCGTCGCCAGGGCGGTTGTCGGCGAATTCGTAATCTCCACACAGGTGCTCGCGGAGTTTGCGTCCACGCTCCTGCACAAGCTACAGCCGGCGCTTTCCGTCGAGGAAGTCAAGGTTGCACTCGATGCCCTCGCGCCGATCTTTGTGATTTCCCCCGATGGGGACACGGTGCGGCGTGCAGTGGAAGCTCGGGCAGCATTCGGGGTGCACTTCTACGATGGGATGATCATCGCGGCGGCGGAGCAGGCGGGGTCGAAAAGGATCTGGTCGGAAGATTTGAATCTTGGGCAGGAATATTTCGGCGTAACCGTGGCGAATCCGTTTTTGTGATTCCGAGTCGCTCGGCTTTGACTTTCCCGCGTTTAGCCGCGCAAGTCTGAGAGTGCCTTCTTGGCGTCGGCGTTGTTGGGGCTGAGCTTTACGGCTTTTTCCAGTTGCTGGCGGGCGAGTGCGTTCTGGTTAGCTTTTTCGTAGGCCATGCCGAGGTGATAGTGAACCACGGCGTCGTCGGGTTCGCCGCGCTTTTCGCCGAGCCGCAGCGCTTCCTGGAACTCTCCGATGGCGGACTGATAGATTCCCTTCTGATAGTAGGCCCAACCCAGGGTGTCGGCGGCATTGGCGGAGTTGGGCATGCCGCGGCGCGCGGTCTGCGCCATGTTGAGAGCGACGTCGACGTTGCCGCCAGTTTCGAGAATCACGTAGGCGAGATTGTTGGAAGCCAGCGGCTGGTCGGGCTGAATACTGAGCGCCTGCTGATACATGCTCTTGGCGTGATCCCAGTCTTGCTTGGCCTCGTAGAGTTCGCCCGAAAGAATGTAGAAACGAACTTCGCGGGGATTGTCTTTGATGGACTGCTGGTAGAGTGCGATCGCTTTGTCGGCGTTGCCCTCCTGCACCTGCACCTTGCCCAGTTTCTCGAGCGCGTCGGTGTTGTTCTTATCGAGTTGAACGGCTTTCTGCAGCGCGGCCTCGGCGCCGGGCAGGTCTTTCTTTCCGTTAAACAGCGCGGTGCCCAGAAGATCGTAAAAGTCGCTGGTGTTGGGCGATTTGGCGATCTGGGCCTGGGCAGCGGCGATGGCTTTGTCGTAATTTTTCTGCGCGAAATAAGTATTCATCACGCCGCTCAGGCCGTCCGCGGACGAGGGATCTTTGTCGAGAGCCTGCTGGTAAAACTTCACCGCGTCGGGGAAGTGTTTCTGGGCCAGTTGGACGTTCCCCAACTGCACATAGGGTGCGGGACTCTGCGGGGCGCGCTGCATGGCTTGCTGGGCATCTTTCTCGGCATCGGAGTATTGCTGCCGGGTGACCTCGGCGATGCCTTTGAGCAGGAAACCGTCGGCCGAATAGGGTTGTGCGGTGATGATCTGCTGCGCCGTGGCGAGGAGAGCATCGACATCGCCGCGCTGCAATTCCAGGGCAGCCAGGGCACGTTGAGCGTCGGTCAGATCGGGACGGATGCGGACCGCCTCGCGCCACTCGGATTCGGCGCGGGCCTGATCGTGTTGCTGTTCGTAGGCAAGGCCCAATTGATAGTGAGCGACCGCGTTGTTGGGGTCGTTTTGCAGCGCGTTCTGCAGCGAGCTTATGGCGCCGTTGGCATCGTTTTTGCGGAGCTGGATTTGTCCCTTATAGACGAGCGCATCGACGTCGTGAGCGTTGACCTTGAGGATTTCATCGTTGAGCCGGGCAGCATCGTCAAGGTGGTTCTTGAGGATCAGCAGCTGGATGTAATTTTTCTTGACCTGCGGATCCTTGGGATGATCATTGAACAGGGAAGCGTATTCCGTGAGGGCTTTGTCGAGGTCCCCGGTGGCGAAATAGAAGTCACCCAACATGCGATAGCCTTCGGAATTGTCGGGAAGGTCCTTCTTGGTCTGCTCGAGGAAGGCTTCGGTTTCAGACTTCTTGCCTTCCTGCATGAGCAGGCGAACCAGCGCCGCGCGGGGTCCGGGATTTTTGGGATCACTCTCAATGGCGCGGTGGTATTGCTGTTCAGCTTCCGCGAGCCGGTTGCGCGACTGATAGAAACCGCCCAGCGCCAGTTGCGCGTTCATGGCTTTGGGATCGGTTTGGACGGCCTTCTTGAAATTCATCTCGGCCTGATCGGGAAGGTTGGAACGAAGCTGCAAGAGCGCGAGCAGGAGGTAGGATTCGGAACGGCTGGGGTCGGCCGCGATGGCCTTCTGCATCTCGGTGATGGCCAGGCCAAGCTGGTTTTGCGCTGAATAGTAGTTGGCCCAGGCCTCGTGAGTCTCGGGGAGGTTGGGCTGTTCTTTTTCGACGTAATCAAGGTGAGCTTTGGCCTGTTTGAGGATGTCCGGGACAGGCGAGCCGTCGGGGTTGCGCACGGTGACGAGCAGGTTGGAGAGATCGATGCGGGCGCGATAGTTGTCGGGCGCGAGTTCGACGGTGCGGTTCAATTGCTGGAAGGCGTGGTTGGTGTCGCCCATCTTCAGATAGGTCTGGCCGAGCTGGTAGTGCGCCTGGGCGAAGCGCGAGTCGATCTGGATGGCGTTGGAGTATTGAATGACGGCTTCGTGATACTTGCCCTCGGAAAAATATTTGTTGCCGCTGTCGAAGTACTTCTGCTTGCGAACGTTGGGATCGCGGGTGCAGCCGGCAAGAACGGCAAGAAGACAACAGGCGAGCGACAGGCGGAGGCCGAGCGAACGACTCATGTTAGGTTCTCCAACGGAAAATGGGGGGAGCGAGCAAGCGCACAAATCCGCACAACTGACCATGATACTGCACGGTAACTGGGGAAAACAGTTACTGGAGTAAGTACAAAGGCCTGGCCGAGACCGGGGAGAAAGTTCCAGCCCCTCAGCGCGGGATGTAACTTTCGAGCAGAGGGGTCACGCTGTTGGTGAAGGGGAGCAGGCGCTGCACCGCGGCATCGACGGTTTCACCGGGATACATGGGAGTAGTGATGCGCACCAAAGCGCCATCGGTGCGATTCATGCGAATCGAATCGGCTACCAAATAAAACTTGGCCCAATATTCGCTGGCTACGCCGCGATCGTGCGCCCAATACCAGTAGAGAACGACCTGGCGGGCGTCGCCTTTGGCGATGACGTAACGATTGACCGGGAACGGGGCGTGTCCGGGCATGGAAAGCAGGAAGGATTTGTTTTCGAGCGGCATCCAGCCGGCGCCGGGAAGGCAGTGCTGGGGCGAGTGGATCGTGTCGCCGGCCCGCTGGCTGGGGAAATAAGCGATAAAGAGATCGATGGGAGCCTGGGGCACTTGCTGATTCTGATAGACGCGCAAGAGGAAGTCGCCGCGGCCGAGAATTTCCAGAACGTCCTTGTCCATGGGAACGTCATAGCTGGTCCAAGCGCCCAGTTTCTGCGGGAACGAGTCCAGCGGCAGACGCGGAGGGAAGACTTCGGCACGGGTGTGGGCCTGCAGAAATACGGCGGCGGAGGCGATGAGCGCCAGGGCGAAGACGAAACGCAGGGTTGCACGGGTCACGATGGGACTCCTTTATCCTGCAAAGGTGCGTCTCGCGAAAACAGACGGATCAGGCCGTGCAGGGCATAGAGCATGAACAACGAGACGACGAAAATGAGCCATCCCCAGGAGGCGTGGAAATATCCTTCGGCTTTGTCGGCGTCCCAGTACTGCACCAGCAATCCGGTGCCGATGATGCGGACGCTGTTGGCAAGGACGGCGATAGGGATCGACGCCAAGGCCAGCACCCAGCGCACCCAGAGACGCCGTTCCGCAAGGTATCCGTAAATGATGGCTAGGGTCACGAGAGACACGAGCGAGCGAATGCCGCTGCAGGCTTCCGCGACCTCAAGCGCCATCGAGGGCAGATTGATGACGTTGCCTTCGCGCAGAATGGGAACACCCAAGACGGGCAGCACATGAGCGGCGACTTTGGAAGCCAGTATCTGAAGCGGGAAGGTGATCTGGTTGAAGAGGATGGCCGGAATGGGAATCATGAGCAGGAGGAATGCCCACGGAAAAAGCGCCGCGCGCAGGAAATTCCAGCCGAGGAAAAGAATCACAACTCCCGCCAGGAGGATGAGCAGTGAAGAACGCGCCAAGAAAAGTTCAGCACCCAGCTGGCCGACGATCAGCAAGAAAAGAGCTATGGCCATCACTGCCAAACCCGACCAGGAAGGAGCAGGAACAAGACGCGCGAGACGCGAGCGCTCCTGCCATAGCACGAAACCGGAGAAGAGGGGAACAAAGAATCCGTGGGAGAAGTTGGGGTCATGCCACCACTGGCCCAGCAGGTGCGCGAGCGTTGTCCAATAAAGCCAGAGCGAAAGGGTAGCAAGAACGCTAAGTTGCCACAGCGGAACAACTCCGGCAACGCCCGAGGCGGAGTGCGGCGTGGGAGATTCGGTCTGCACCACTTGGCTCACGAGGACAGGGCCTTATCCGGGGGAAAATCCCAGAATAAGCGAAAGGCGGCACGCGGCGCAATGCAAGCCGGGGGACAGCAGCGCACTTACTCAAGTAATGTTGAGGAAGTCTGCGGGCAGATTAAGCTGGCTCCTGCCAACAGACGACGTCTTTCCCTGCAGGTCCTCCCTTTGAGCTAGTAGGAATGGAAAATCAATTTGGCCGGAGGGGTGCCCGTATAACACTGCCGCACTGGTACGACCCTCTCGGAGGCATGTGGGAAAAACTTTTCTCACAAGTTCGAGGCAGAGTGCCGGCCAATGAGCGATCCGGCATCGGAGATCGGCTCTTTACAGCAATTTCTCGCTCTAAACTATTGAAAATAAGGAGTAGAATGGACTTCCAATTTCGCCCGCTCCGATCAGCGGTTGTGGCAATCCTCGTGCTCCCACGGAGCTAGGGCGGTTCTCTCGGTGGAGAAATTGGAAAAGGAAAAAATGGGCAAATTATTGCCCAGCGGGGGAAACGGGCAGACCGCGGCGTCGTCGGCTGAACCGGCGAGCCTGGCCTTTGTGGAAGGAATCAGCGCGAGCATGCGCCCGGTGGAGGCGGTAATTCGGGAGCTGGCGCAGAGCGAAGTGCCGGTCCTAGTGCTGGCCGAGCGTGGAGCTGGAAAGCACGCTACGGCGCAGCGTATTCACGGAATGTCGCGGCGCAAGGCGCAAGCTTTCCGCTGGTTCCGGTGTTCGACGCTCAAGCCGGCAGATTTGAAGGACTCGCGAAGCGGAGATGCGCTGCCCCACGCGGGCACGGTGTATCTGGACGAATTGGGCGATTTGCGTGGCGACTGCCAGAAGCAATTGCTGGAGGCACTGCCTCAGATGCCGGGCAGCGACGCCGATGAGATGGGACGGGCAAGGCTGATCTGCGGCAGCTCGCGGGATCTGGAAGTGGAAGTGAAGCGCGGGCGACTACGCGAGGATCTTTACTACCGCATCAGCGGCGTGTGTCTTCGCTTGCCTCCGCTGCGGCAGCGGAAAGAAGACATTCCATTTCTGATCGGGCATTTTTTGCGCAAGTATGCGCTTGATTTTCATCGCGAGGTTCCCGACCTGAGCGCCGAGACGCTGCGGTTGTTCCTGGATTATGCGTGGCCGGGGAATTTGCGCGAGTTGGAAGACGCGGCCAGAGTGTTGGTCGCGCTGGGTGATGAACATGTGGCGCTAGGCGGACTGCGGGCGGTTCTGAGCAAGCCGGACGCCGCCAACTACCATGGAGCCGGAGTTTCGCTCAAAGCGGCGTCGCGTGCGGCGTCGCGCGAGGCGGAGAAGGAATTGATCCTGGATACATTGACGCGCACGCGCTGGAACCGGAGGCGGGCAGCCGTGGAGTTGAAGATCAGCTACAAGGCCTTGCTTTACAAGTTGAAGCAGATCGGATTTGAAGGATACGGAGCGAGCTAGCTCCGCCAAAGACAGGCATGGAGACGGGTATGACGAGAGCGATGAGATTCGCGAAGTTGGCGGGCCTGATTTTGTTGGCCGTAAGGTTGCTGGCCGGGGTGGCGCTGGCGCAGGACGATGCGTCTGGCGACGACCCCAAACCGGAAAAGAACAAAACTTCGGAACCGGTCGCGGTGCCGCAGGACTTGCCTTCCGACTACGTGATCGGAGCCGACGATCAGCTCAAGATTTCGGTGTGGAATGAACCGAACTTCAGCGAAACGGTGCCGGTGCGTCCGGATGGAAAAATATCGATGCCGCTGCTGAACGATATTGCCGCAGCGGGATTGACTCCGATCCAGCTGAAGGATTCGATCACCGAAAAGCTGAAGAAATACATTTCGGATCCGCGCGTCACGGTAGTGGTTCTGGCCATGAACAGCCGCAGGATTTTCGTGACCGGCGAAGTTACACATACCGGGCCGATGGCACTGCTGCCACACATGACTGTGCTGCAGGCGCTGGCGGAGGCCGGCTTCACCCAGTTTGCCAACCTCAAGTCGATTTATTTGTTGCGGGTCGAGAATGGCAAGCAGACGAAGCTGCCTTTTAACTACAAGGAAGTGGTAAAGGGAAATCGTCCGGATGAGAACATTCTGCTGAAACCCGGGGACACTGTGGTGGTCCCGTAAGGAACGCGATGAGCAAACCTCGAGACATCATGACCTCAGGCGTCTGGACCCTAGGCCTGCTGGCGGTCGCTTTGAGTGGAGCGTGGGCGCAAGATACCTCGACTCCGCCGGCGACGGGCACGGCCCCGGACGCCAATGCACAGTCGCAGGAGCCGGTGTCGCCACTTCCGGCTTATGGGCAGGAGAACCCGCCTCCGGCGGTGACGGAAAACCCGCCGCTGTCGGGAATCGACTTGCCGAGTCTGGAGCCGCACGCGGCGCCACTCAGCTACCTGCAGCCAGGAGCCACCGTCAGCCAGTCGCTGGATACAAACCCGACCACTGCGCTGGGCGGACAGTCGGCGTATTCGGTAAGCCGTGCGCTCGGGAGCATGACCCTGCAGCGGCTGTGGAGCCACTATGACCTGGCGCTCGACTACATAGGAGGCGTCGCTTACTACGATTTGCAAGGACAAGGGCTGAAGAATCTGCAGCAGATGGACATCAACCAGAAGCTCAGCTGGAAGCGGGGGGAATTGAATCTGCGCGAAACTTTCAGCTACCTGCCGGAGGGAAATTTCGGGGCGGCTTACGGTTCGCTGGGATCGACGGGAATCGCTTCTCTGGGAAACACGGGCGCCGCTCCGCTGCTAACCGGCTCCATTCTGGGAGATCTGGGTCTCGCGCCGCGCATTTTGAACGTGAGCATGGCGGACGTGGAGGAGTACCTTTCGCCGAAGTCGTCGATTACCGCGGCCGGCGGATACGGTTTCACCCACTTCTACGGAGACGATGCCACGACGGGCACGCAATTTCTGGGCAGCTCGGAAGCCTTCGCACAAGTGGGGTACAGCCGGGTGATGACATCGCATACCCAGGTTGCCCTGATGTACGCCTACCAGGGGTTCGACTTTAACTTTTCCGGTTTGTCCTTCCACTCCAATATTTTTCAGGCGATGTACGGGCACCGCATCTCCGGCAGAATGGATTTTCTGATTGCCGCGGGGCCGCAGCTCACTTTTATCGGCGCCGAGTGCTCGGCGCTCGACGTGATCACCGATCCGGATCAATGCAGCATCAATGCCAGCGGAGCGGTTGAGGGTACGATTCCAGACAGAAGGCTGGGGGTCGCGGGGCGGGCTCGGCTGCGCTACCGGTTTACCAAGACTGAGCTGGACGCGTCCTATTCGCGGTTCGACACCAATGGATCAGGTCTGTTTGCTGGGGCGCAGACGGACGTGGCCCTGCTGGACGCGACGCGTCCGTTGTCGAGAGTGTGGGACCTTACGGTCGATCTGGGCTATTCGCGCAACGTGCGACTGCAGCCTGCGAGTGAAGGCGTCGATGCGAACTCCTATACGTATGGTTTCGTGGGCGGAGCGCTGCACCGGCAGTTTGGACATAACTTTCACGCATTTTTCAGCTACCAGTTCAACGAATTGGCGTTTGACAATTCGCTTTGCACGGCGGGTACAGCGTGCAACCGCATTTCCAACCGTCAGGTGGCGACGTTTGGATTGGATTGGACCCCGCGGCCGATGCGGATTGATTGATGTTGACTGATAGAGAAGCCCCGGCTTCTGGCAACGAGCGCGAGAAATGGGGCAGCCGAATCGGGAAAGGAATACGAGGATGATTGTGAATCGCGAATTAACCATGGACGATTATCTGGCGATGCTGCGCCGGCGGGCGAAGGTGATCCTGATCCCGGCGTTGCTGGCGCCGCTGGCAGGATTTCTGGTGTCGTACGCCTTCCCGGCGAAATTCACCTCGCAGTCGCTGATCCTGGTGGAGGGGCAAAAAGTTCCCGAGACCATGGTGCAGCCAGTGGTTTCCGAGGATCTGACCGCGCGTGTAGCCACGCTGCAGCAGCAAGTACTGAGCCAGAGTCTGCTGGAGCCGGTAGTGGAGCGGGTGTATCCGGGCAAGAATGCGCAGGAAGTGGGCGAAATGATCGATAACATCCGCCTGAACATGACGGTCGAGCCGGTGATGACCACGCTCAACCAGATTGGCAGCGGAAAGCCGAAGCCGGGGGCAGGCAGCCCGGTGCCGGGCTTCTATTTGAACTACACGGCCTCCAGTGCGCGCGAAGCGCAGCAGATCTGCAATGAGCTGACCACGCTCATGGTCGACCAGAATCTGAAGTCGGTGCAGGCGGCGGCCACCGGCACCAGCGAAGTGCTGGACAAAGGCCTGGAGGACGCCAAGCAGAATCTGGACGGACTGGACGCCAAGCTGGCGGCATTCAAGAAACAGTATGAGGGCCAGCTTCCAGGAGATGAAGAGAGCAACCTGAAGATTCTGGCGACGCTGAATTCGCAACTGGATGCGAATACTCAGAGCCTGAACCGGGCGCAGCAGGACCGGGCGTATACCGAATCGATGCTGGCGCAGCAAGTGGCGACGTGGCAGTCGTCGCAGACGTCGACGAATCCGCAGACGCTGGAGAAGCAACTTTCGGACCTACAGACGCAGTTGCTGGAGTTGCAGGCGAAATATACCGACGACCATCCGGACGTGATCAAGACCAAGGCTGACATTTCGGAAGTGAAAAAGAAACTGGCCGAGATCAACAAAGCCACGGCTGCCGCGACGGGTGCGAATACGGACGCCGTTTCGGCGACGGAACCGCCTGATATCCGGCAACTGCGGCTGCAGGTTCACCAGTACGCAGATTTCATCGCGGGGGCGACGCGCGACCAGAAAAGGTTGCAGCAGGAAATTGCACAGTATCAGAACCGGGTTTCGTTGAGTCCTGCGATCGAGGAACAGTACAACGAGCTGACCCGCGACTACAGCAACTCATTGAAGGCATATCAGGACCTTCTGGCGAAGAAGAGTACGGCCGACTTGACCGTGAATATGAACAACCAGTCAGAGGGGGAGCGGATGTTCGCATTGAACACTGCGGATTTGCCGGATTCTCCGAGTTTCCCCATCCGCTGGGAATTTGCCCTGGGTGGATTGGCGGCAGGGCTGGGACTGGGAGCTGGACTGGCGCTGTGGCTGGAGTTGCGCGATAACTCCATCCGCACCGAAGCGGACGCCGAAGCCGCCCTGGAGCTGCCGATGCTGGTGGCTGTGCCGTGGGTCGGGCTAGCGGCGGAGGAACACAAGAACGGCAAATTCAAGTTCTGGAACCGCGACAAGAATGGGCAGGACCATAAAGCCAAAGAGAAAGAGAAAGAGAAAGAAACGGCAGGAGTCTAAGGCGGAGAATCTCCCGCCAGACGCGGGAAGCAGACCAGGAAGATTATGTACAAAGAGTTCTACGGACTACGGGCCAACCCGTTCAACGTCAATCCGGACCCGCGTTATCTGTTTCTGACGCGGCATACGGAGGAAGCGCTGGCGTGTTTGACTTACGGTATCCAGAGCCGCAAGGGATTCGTGCTGCTCACCGGCGAAGTGGGGACGGGCAAGACCACGCTCATCAACAAGCTGCTGGAGTGGCTGCGCCTGCAGCAGGTGGCGACGGCATTCATTTTCAACTCGCGGCTGAACGTGCCGCAGTTTCTCGATTACATGATGGCCGATTTCGGCATCCCCTGCGATTCGCGGGCCAAGAGCCAGGTTTTGCTGCGCCTGTACAACTGGCTGCTCGACCGCTACCGGGCGGGTGAAACCGCGGTGCTGATCGTGGACGAAGCGCAGAATCTCTCCGACGAAGTGCTGGAAGAGATCCGCATGCTGACCAACCTTGAGACCTTCACCGAGAAGCTGCTGCAGATCGTGCTGGTGGGACAGCCGGAGCTGGAGCAGAAGCTGAAACAGCCGCAGTTGCGGCAGTTGCGGCAACGGTTGACGTTGCGGGCCAAGACCCATCCACTGAGTATCGAGGAAACCAAAGCTTACGTGCAGCAGCGGCTGCGGATCGCGGGTTCGAACGGGCAGGAGATTTTCGATCCCGAGGCGGTGGCTGCGATTCACCGCTACGCGTCGGGAATTCCGCGCGTCATCAACCTGCTGTGCGAGCACTGTCTGGTGAGCGCCTTCGTGGATCAGCAGAAAATTATCGCGCCCAGCGTGGTGGATGCAGTGGCGCGCGATTTCGACCTGGGAGACAACCACTCGTCGGCGCTGCTGACCACACCGAATCCGACTCCGGCGCCGGGCGCGGACAAGTTCGATCTGGTGGAGGCGTTGCGTTCGCTGGCCACGCTGGCCGACCGTTTGCGGCAACCGGAAGAAAAGACCACCTCCTCCGACGAAAGGAAACTATGAGCCGAATTCATGAAGCATTGAAAAAAGCCGAGCAGGAGCGTGCCGCCAATCAGGCAGCGGCGGCGCCGCCCGGGCTGGCGACGTCCCCGGCGGCCGATCCGCTGATATATGGCGAAGGTACCGGAATGCCGGCGATTCCTTCTTCCGCGATGGCGCCGGCCATGCCGCCGTTGGGCGGGCCGTTCAATGTGGACACTCTGCTGGCACGCTGCGCGCAGATGGAATGGAAGCCGGAGACCTCGGCCATGCTGTTCATGAATGGCGACGACGGGGCGCGGGGCACGGAGGAGTTTCGCACGCTGCGCTCGCGTCTGTATCACATGCGGGAGAAGATGACGCTGAAAACTTTGCTGGTGACCAGCGCCCTGCCGAAAGAAGGCAAGTCATTCACCTCCGCCAATCTGGCACAGGTGATGGTGCGGCAGCATGGGCGACGGGCGCTGCTGATTGACGCCGACCTGCGCGGCCCGCGCCTGCACCAGATGCTGGGCACGACGCCGGGGCCCGGACTTTCCGACTATCTGCAGGGAAGAAACGACGAGCTTTCGATTATGCAGCGCGGCCCGTTGGAGAATCTGTTCTTCATTCCGAGCGGCACCGGAATCGAGGACCCCTCGGAACTAGTGGGCAGTGGGCGCCTGAAGATGTTGCTGCAACGGATTGAGCCGCTGTTTGATTGGATCATTATCGACTCGCCGCCGGCGATTCCGGTTTCCGACGCCAGTGTTCTGGCGCAGGTATGTGACGGAGTTCTGATGGTGGTGAGGTCGAACGTGACTCCGTCGGATATCGCCCGCAAGGCTCGCCAGGAATTTCCAGACCAGGCGCTGGTAGGCGTAGTTCTGAACGGCACCAGCGAAGACGCGGCTCCGTACCAGCGCTATTACTACGAGGCGTACCAGAAGAAGGAAACCACGACCAAGGCCTAGGGGAAAGTAACAAGTGATTCGGCTCTTCAATGTTTATTATCCGGTACGAACGCTTGTACTTCTTGTGGTCGAGTCGCTCATTGTATGGCTTTCGTTCGCCCTGGGCACGATATTACCGAGCCAGCAGGACCGGCTCCTGCTGCTGAATAACGAGCTGTTTATTGAAAACGGATTTGTGAAGATACTGGCGCTCACGGCCATCGTATTAATGCTGTCGCACGGTCTGGACCTGTACGATTCCTCCAACCTGGGGGCCAAGTGGGAACAGTTTTTCCGGCTGTTGCTGGTGCTCGGGATTGTGGCGCTGGCGCTGACGGCGGTCGATCTCGTCTACAGCCACTTTCTGCCCGGGCACTATTTTCTGCCCCGTTACGCGGGGCTGTTCGGCCTGGTCATTTTGACATTTGCAATGTTGGGCTGGCGCTCCGTGTACTCATGGTTGGTGCAACAGCCATTTTTTCGGGAGCGGGTTTATGTACTGGGGACGGGGGAGCGGGCGGAGCGTCTAGTTGAGGGGCTGCGCGCGCGCGCGGAATTAGGGATCGAAGTAGTGGGTTGGACCGGGAATTTTCAGGGTGAGCTGACGCGCGAGACGGTAGGCACGCATCTGGCGGAGTTGGGACGGCAAAAGGCGGTGCATCGGGTGATTGTGGCGATGCCCGACCGGCGCGGGACGCTTCCAGTGGAGGAATTGCTGGCCTTGCGGCTGGCGGGCGTGAAAGTGGAAGAGGCGACGACGTGGCTCGAAAAGATTTCCGGACGAATTGAAGTGGAGCAGCTTTATCCGAGTTGGCTGATTTTTGTCGAAGGCTTTCGCTTCAGCGCCATCTTCCGGTTGGTCCGGCGGGTGTTGAACTTTTCGGTAGCGCTAGTCGGATTGATTCTCGCGCTGCCGCTGCTTCCGTTCATCGCGCTGGCCATCAAGCTGGACTCTCCCGGTCCGGTGCTTTACCGGCAGAGGCGGGTGGGGCGGGCCGGCATGACATTTTTCTGCTACAAATTCCGCACCATGCGCCAGGACGCCGAGGCGGACTCCGGGGCGACGTGGGCGGTGGATAACGATCCACGAATTACACGCTTCGGAAAATTTCTGCGAGCCTCGCGGCTGGATGAAATTCCGCAACTGTGGTGCGTGTTGAAGGGCGACATGCACTTTGTGGGTCCGCGGCCCGAACGGCCGGAGTTTGTGGAATGGCTGAGCCGGGAAATTCCGTACTACGGAGTGCGCCACACGGTTCGGCCAGGGATCACGGGCTGGGCGCAGGTGCAATACAAATACGGCAATACGCTGGAAGATGCGCGCGAGAAACTACAGTATGACCTTTTCTATATCAAGAACGCCTCGCTCGGACTGGATCTTCTGATCTGGCTGCAGACGGTAAAAATTGTGCTGCTGGGGCGGGGTGCAAAATGAGGCAAGCGTGCCGAGAACCTCGAGCGGAGAATAGATCAGGACTGTGAAATCAGAAATGAGCTATGACGGAATGACTTCAGAACAGGAGAAGCCGGAGTGAGATTCGTCTTTTGGATCGCGTTAGGCCTCATTGCCCATGCCTATTTTGGGTATCCCTTGTGGCTGTGGCTGCGCAGCCAGTGGGCGGGGCGGCCAGTCCTGCGCGGCCATGAAGAACTCTCAGTTACGGCAGTGATGGTGGTCCGCAACGAGGAGGCAGTGCTGGCTCGCAAGCTCGAGAATCTGCTGTCTCTGGATTACCCGCCGAACCGCTTTGACGTAATCGTGGTCTCTGATGGCTCGACCGACAGGACTCCGGCGATCCTCGCGGAATTTGCGCAACACCCTCGCATTCGGGCAGTGATAAAGCAAGAAGGCCAGGGCAAAGCGGCGGGCTTGAACGATGCCATGCGGTTGGTCACGGCGCAAATAGTGTTGTTTACTGATGCTCGCCAGCAGATTGAACGTGAGGCCTTGCGCCGTTTGATCGAGAATTTTGCGGATGCTGAAGTGGGTGCGGCCAGTGGAGAGTTGATGCTCGGCGAACCCGCTAGCGGTGAAGCAAGTACCGGAACGGGAAGGTACTGGTACGTCGAAAAAAAGATTCGGGAACTGGAATCTGCCTCCGGTTCGGTCGTTGGAGCTACAGGCGCGATCTATTGCGCGCGACCCAACCTGTTCGAAGCGTTACCTCCTGTAACCATCCTCGATGATGTGCTTATCCCGATGCAGATCGTGTCCAAGGGTGCGCGTGTGATTTTCGACTCTCGCGCGCGTGCTTGGGATTCGCCCGATTTAGGTCAAAAGCGAGAGTTTATGCGCAAGGTTCGCACTCTCAGCGGCAACTATCAATTGCTGCAGCTCGCACCATGGCTTCTAAGCTCGAAGAATCCGGTGCGTTTTGAATTCGTCAGCCACAAATTGTTGCGACTGGTCGTGCCATTTGCCCTGCTGGCACTGCTAGCAGCATCTTTTTCATTGCGACAGCCGTTCTACCGGGCGGCA
The DNA here is from genome assembly GCA_035504195.1 of Terriglobales bacterium. Lineage (GTDB taxonomy): Bacteria > Acidobacteriota > Terriglobia > Terriglobales > Acidobacteriaceae > Sulfotelmatobacter. Next base: position 140,069 of record DATJSG010000026.1, on the reverse strand, counting down.
CTGGCAACGCAGGTTATCTTTTACGGAATGAGTCTGGCAGCTGTCGCGAGACTAAAGATCGGACCTCTGTCGCGACTGGCGGATGCCGCTCGCACCTTCATCATGTTAAATTCTGCGGCCGTAGTGGCTTTTGTAAATTTTGTAACCGGAAGAAAGGTTAGCTGGGTACGCTGAACTGCGAGCGCTATTGACGATGGACGGTTTGAATAAAAAATTCGGTGCGAACGGTGGAAATGTTCTGGACGCCCCAAAGAAGAGGCCGACCAGATGGGCAAGCTTCGGACTTGCCGATCCAACCAAATCAGCGTTCTTTTGGCTAAGCGCATTCTTTTTTGTTTACTGCGCTCGTCCCGAGGATTGGATTCCGGGCCTGAAATTCATACCGCTGGCCAAAATAACCGCCATTTTTGCGATGTGGGGTCTGTTCACCAGTCTGGGGCGGACCAAGCGAACCTTCAAAGATGTGCCGCTGGAAGGCAAGCTTCTTCTAGCAATCATCATTCTGCTGTTTGTCGGTGGTTTCTTGTCACCAATCTGGAAGGGTGGTGCAGTAAATCAAACGATCGATTTTGCCAAGGTTTTCGTGGCCTGGAGTCTCACTTTCCTCTTGATCACGACCTTCGATCGCTTACGAAGGATCATTTATATTCAGACTGCTTCGGTGGTGATGATTTGCGTCATTTCCATCATCAAGGGACATAGCCAGCCGCGACTCGAAGGTGTGATTGGCGGTATCTATTCGAATCCGAATGACCTGGCGTTCGCCATTGTGCTTACTCTGCCTTTTGCCCTGGCTTTCCTGACCACAACCCGGAGCCACCTCAAAAAAGTGGTATGGATATCAGGAATGCTCGCCATGCTGGCAGCCTTGTTTCTGACCGCATCGCGAGCTGGCTTTATCGATTTGGTGATCTCGGGGGCGGTAACAGTGTGGCATTTTGGGATTCGCGGCAGACGGCACTTGTTAGTTGCAGGGATTGCGCTTGCCAGCGTGCTGCTCGTCAGCGTAGCAGGCCGCAAGTTATTCGATCGTTTTGCGGCATTGTCCGGTGAGAGTGCCACTGAAGAGTCGGCGTATGGTTCTTACGAACAGCGAAAAACCCTGATGCTACGTGCCCTGGAAGGAATTGAGCACTATCCGGTTCTGGGAATCGGCGTAAACAATTTCATGACTTATTCAGGGAACTGGCATGAAGTACATATGACATACCTCCAGATTTGCGTCGAAGGCGGCATCCCTGTCTTGATCCTTTATGTGTTTTTTTTTGGGAGGGGCTTTAGAAACCTTAAAATCTTGCGCAAGACACAGGGCCTGGACGAACAAACCGTTCTCTTTATTGGAGCATTACACAGCTCATTGGTTGGCTTCATCGTCGGGGCGTTGTTCGCGCCCGAGGCCTACCAGTTTTTCCCATATTTTGCGATCGCATTTACGGCAACGCTGCTGCAGACCGTAAGAGAAACCGGGACGCAAGCCGTCGGTGCCCCGCCCTCGCGCAAGCCAAAGTGGTTATTGGAGACCTATGCCAATTACGGAAAGGCAGATTCAACCACTCCTCTCCGCTGATGTGCAGGCAATCCTGCGATGTCCGCACTGCGGAGAGAAAATCACAGAAGATCAATCCAGCGGTTTCCGCTGCGAGCTGTGCGCGCGGACGTATCCGATGGTAAACGGGATCGCCCGCTTCGTCGATAGCCAGCACTACGCTTCAAGTTTTGGTTTTCAGTGGCACCGATATCAGAAAACTCAACTCGACCACGATGAGATCCGGGAATCTGAGAGAAATTTTGAGATGAAGACGGGACTCAAGCGGGAAGAACTTAACGGAAAAATTGTGCTCGATGTAGGCTGTGGTATGGGCCGATTTGCAGAAGTGGCAAGCCGGTGGGGCGCTTCCGTAGTAGGTGTCGATCTCAGCGCAGCGGCAGAGGTCGCGGCGAAAAACCTGGCTGATCGCACATTCGTCGCCTTCCAGGCTGATGTTTTCGCATTGCCCTTTGCTCCGGAAAGCTTTGACGTGATTTACAGCATAGGCGTGTTACATCACACACCGGACTGCGAGGCGGCGGTAAAAGCTCTCGGCAGGTACCTGAAGCCGGGCGGCATCCTGGCCGTCTGGCTCTACAGCGGATACAACAAGTGGTACCGCTTTAGTGATTTCTGGCGCCGCTACACCACCAGAATGAAACCGGAGTCGCTCCATTCCATGCTCAAGATTGCCGTACCTTTTTTCTACCATCTGGATAGAGGACTACGGCGCATACCAGTGCTGGGGAAGCCAGCGGCCGGTCTGATCCATCATGTGTTTCCGGTGAATCGCCAATCCGACCCTGAAGCCCGCACACTGGACACATTTGATTGGTACTCTCCCAAGTATCAGTCGAAACACACGTATGAGGAAGTGTTCCGCTGGTATGACGCAATGGGCATGGAAGATATGCATGTGGGGGACGACTCGATTGCGGTGAGGGGTCGCAAGCGGGTGGAGAGAACGTAGCACTCCGAAATGAATTCCAGGAAGAAATTTCTGTATGCGGCGAAGGTGCTTCCCGGCGCAATGCTGCGCGCACGGCCCAGTTCGGCCGCTGGAGCGGTCCATCTGATCATCGCACTCGCCGATCATTTCGAGCCGGCAATTGATCCCGGAGACGGGCAAAGGCGGGTTTCGCGGACGGAACAGGAAAGACGGCTGGAGTGTTGGAAGGAGGAATACCCAAAAGCCGTGGACCGGTGGCGTGACTCCGAGGGACGGCCGTTTGTCCACACCTACTTTTACCCCGCCGAGCAATACGATGTGGGGCTGGTAGAAATTCTGGCAGACCATTGCCATTCGGGGTGGGGAGAGACGGAGGTCCACCTCCATCACGGGATAACCGAACCGGATACGCCGGAGAATACCCGACGCCTATTGAGCGAATTTAGAGACCAGCTGACCTATCGGCACCGCTGCCTCGCACTCGAAGAGGGATCGGATCTGCCCCGCTACTGTTTCGTGCACGGTAATTTTGCGCTTGCCAACTCCGCGGCGGGACAGTATTGCGGCGTGGATTCGGAGATGAAGATACTGGCGGAGACGGGCTGCTATGCCGACTTTACTTTGCCCACAGCGCCGGGGGATCCCGCGCAAACCGCCAAGATCAATTCTTTATATGAGTGCGCTTTGCCGATCGAGGAAAGAGCGCCACAGAGGCGGGGTATCGACTTGCGCGCGGGGCGCCCGCCGCGAACGTTGCCTCTTATTATCCAAGGCCCCCTGCTCGTGGCCTTTGGCCGCAACTTGGCGAAGCGACTCCTGGTCATCGAAAACGGGGCGATAACCGCGCCGAATCCGATGACCCTCGATCGCCTCTCCCATTGGAAGCGCGCACGCATTCACGTGGGTGGGCGACCGGACTGGTTGTTTATCAAGCTGCATTGCCATGGCATGGACCCGACACAGAAGGATGTCGTAATCGGCGCTGCTTTCCGAAGGTTCCTGGAGGAGCTCGTGGGCGGCGCAGAATCGAGAAAAGAGATGCTGCACTTCGTCACCGCCCGAGAGATGGCCAACATCGCGTTGGCGGCGTGCGACGGCAGGGAAGGAAATCCGGGAGATTACCGCGATTACCGGTTCAGGCGCGTGAAAGACCTGGCGATGCCCGGAAGAAGAATCGAACCAGTTTCGGCGAGCGCGAAAGGATAGCGCGAGTACATGTGTGGAATTGCCGGAATCGTCAGCAGCAGCCGCGAAACCAACATTCGCGAAGCCCAGGTGCGTGAAATGTGCGATCGCATGATTCACCGCGGCCCGGATGATGAGGGCATCTTTGTCGACGACGGCGCGGGTCTGGGGATGCGGCGGCTCAGCATAATTGATCTGTCTGGCGGCCACCAGCCGGTTTTCAGCGAAGACCGCGGTGCGTGGATCGTCTTCAACGGCGAAATCTACAATTTTTTTGAACTCCGCGCCGGGCTTGAGAACCGTGGACATCGCTTCCGAACTCGGAGCGATACCGAGGTCATTATCCATCTGTACGAAGAGATGGGATCGGAGTGCGTTCAAGAGTTGCGCGGCATGTTTGCGCTGGCCATTTATGACAAAGCAAAACGGAGACTGCTGCTGGCGCGGGATCGCCTGGGCAAGAAACCGCTGCACTATGCGCTGCTGAAGGACAAGCTCTATTTCGGTTCTGAGATCAAGTCGATTCTCGCCGTGGCTCCGGAACTGTCGGAGTTGAATTCCGAGGCGCTACAGCAATTTTTGTACTTCGGATACGTTCTCGATCCGTTGACGGCATTCAAGGGAATCCAGAAGCTGCCTCCAGGGCACCTTCTCGAATTCGAGAATGGAAAGATCAGCGTTCGCCAGTACTGGGACTTGCCGCGTTATGGTACTTACACTCCAAAGAGTGAACAGGAGTGTCTGGAAGAACTGGAGTTCCGTCTGGCGGAGGCCACGCGGATTCGCTTAATTTCTGACGTGCCTTTGGGAGTGTTCCTGAGCGGGGGAATCGATTCATCGACAGTCGTCGCCCTGATGGCGCGCGCCAGTTCGGGGCCGGTGAAAACCTTCTCCATTGGATTTGCTAAAGACGATTTCAATGAGGCGAAATACGCGCGTACTGTAGCTGACAAGTTCGGCACCGATCATCACGAGATGATTTTGGAGCCGGACGTGGTTCAGACGGTCGAGAGTCTCACCAGTTCGCTGGAGGAACCGTTCGGCGACTCCTCGATGTTGCCGACCTACTATGTATCGCAAATGGCCCGCCGACATGTGACCGTGGCGCTTTCCGGCGATGGCGGAGATGAGATATTCGCGGGATATGAGCGCTACAGAATTCAGACAGATCGCCGCATCTTCGAACACGTTCCTCAGTGGGCCCGCCGGTTTTATCGCGAGCAAATATTCCCGCGCACGCCTCGCAACATGAGAGGGCGGCAGTTCAGTTATAACGTGTCTCTTTCTTGGCAGGAACGATATGTGGACACGCTTTCGTTCGTGCCCGGTTTTGAACGCGATACGCCCCTGCTGTCCGATGGTTTCCGGGACCTCCTGCAAAAATGCGATGACCCTCGAAACGCGTTGTTGCAAAAGTTTGCCGAGGCTCCGGCAAGCGACCGGGTGAGCGAGTTGCTTTACGTTGATACGAAGACGTACCTGTTAGGCGATATCCTCACCAAGGTCGACCGGATGAGCATGCTGAATTCCCTGGAAGTCCGGTCGCCGCTTCTCGATCACAAATTCGTCGAATGGGCGACGGGTCTCCCGGTCGAGTGGAAGCTGCGTGGCAAGAAGCAGAAGTATATTCTGCGAAAACTGGCGGAGCGTGTCGGAGTCCCTGGCGAAGTGCTTGATCGTCCAAAGCAGGGATTTGCTCTCCCGCTGGTTCACTGGATGCGCAACGAACTCAAGAATGTGCTGATGGTTCTGCTTGAACCGCGCTCCCTGCAGCGGGGGTATTTCGAGGCGGGTGGCGTGCAGAAGCTGATGAATGACCACTTGCAAGGACGTCGAGACGGGAGCGCCCGCATTTGGCGATTGTTGATGTTTGAGTTGTGGCATAGAAATTTCCTTGAGAAATTGACCCGGCCAGTGGGGCTCTTTCCACCCTCAGTCATCACGAACCCAGAGACCGAATCGGTTGCGGCGCCGGATTTGCGCCTGCCGATGGTGGGAGAATAACTTGCCGGAATCGGACGCACTCGCCAACGTCCCACCGGCGGAAAAACAATCTCCTCGCATCAACCTGTTTCTCATGACCAACTCGTTCGAAACGGGCGGTTCCGAACGGCAGTTTGCGGTTATGGCTCAAAATCTATCGCCCGAGAGATTCCACCTCTCGCTGGGGTGCATTCGCAGACTGGGGCCTTTTGCCGGTGCGTTTGGCGATGTTCCAGAGTTTTGGCTGGGAGGAAGCCTTTTCGGGTGGACTTCGATTCGGACACGTTTGCGCCTGGCGCGATTCCTGCGCTTAACTCGGATTCAAATTGCTCATGCGTTCGATTTCTACACCAACTTAACGCTCGTTCCAGCGGCCCGCCTGGCGCGCGTCCCGGTCGTGATCGGCAGCCAGCGCCAACTGGGGGATCTCCTTACGCCACATCAATTCCGTGCACAAGCCGCGGCGTTTCGATGGTGTGACGCAGTTGTATGCAACTCACAAGCTGCAGCCGATCGTCTCGCCCGTGCTGGCATTTCATGTGACAAGATCTTCATCATCGGAAATGCTCTTCCGGAGCAGGCCTTCGCGCCTGCAAGAGAGCCTCTGAATCGACCGCCGGGACGCCTGCGTGTGGGCATGATCGCGCGCATGAATGCGCACTACAAGAATCACGCGGGATTCCTGCGCATTGCGTGCAGAATTAGACGTCAGATGCCGGACGTGGAGTTCCTTCTGGCAGGCGATGGCCCACTTCGACCAGAAATAGAAAAGCAGGCACAAGACCTAGGACTAGGAGATCACGTAGTCTTTCTGGGTGATCGCCGAGATATCTCTGATATCTTAGCCTCAATCGATGTCGCAGTTCTAACCTCGGAATCCGAGAGCCTCTCGAACGTTATATTGGAAGCGATGGCCGCGGGTCTGCCAGTCGTTGCTTATCGAGTTGGCGGTAACGCCGAACTGGTCAACGAAGATCGCGGAAGCCTGATTTCCACTGGGGACGAAGAGGGATTTACCTCAGCTGTGCTGCAGCTTCTAGCGTCGCCCGGAATGCGTTTAGAATTTGGCGAGAATGGCCGCAAATTCGCACTGGAGAATTTTAGTCTTGAACGCATCGTGCAGCGATATGAAGCCTGTTACGAAACCCTGCTGGGAAGGAAAGGCATGAGACGCTCGCTTGCAACATGGCGCCCGACAACCGAAATACAGAGAAACGACTGAAGGTTGGCATCGTAGCACCCAGCTTGCGCTATGTCGGCGGGCAATCGGTTCAGGCCGACCTGTTGATGCGTTTCTGGGAGAACGATGGCGCGGTCGAGTCAAAGTTCATCGCCGTAGATTCTCCGTTACGTTTTGGTTTTCGTTGGGCGGAGAAAATACGAGGCGTTCGGACCGTCTTTCGCGAGCCATCATACTTCTGGGATCTCTGGCGCGGACTTGAGGACGTTGATATTGCTCACGTCTTCTCCGCTTCCTATTGGTCTTTTCATCTGGCACCCGCGCCCGCGTGGTTTATGGCGAAGCTCCGCTCGAAAAAGGTGCTGATCAACTATCACAGCGGCGAAGCGCGCGACCACTTGCAACGCTTCCGCTCCGCCAGGTTTGTGCTGACGCGCGCGGACGAAATTGTGGTGCCTTCGCTCTATCTGGTGGAGGTTTTCCGTGAATTTGGATTGCACGCTTCCGTCGTGCCTAACGTCATCGATCTGTCGCAATTTCCCTATCGCGAGCGTAATCCCTTGCGCCCGCATCTCGTGTGCACACGTGGATTCTCGGAATATTACAGCGTAGACGTAGTGATTAAGGCGTTTGCTGAAGTGCAGAAGGAATATCCGAATGCCATTCTTGATCTCGTGGGAGACGGCCCGCTCGAAGCTGAGCTGCGGAAGCTGGCGGCTGACCTGAAACTCAGTAACGTAAACTTCACGGGCGTTGCATCCCGGAGCGAGATTAGCCGCTGTTATGAGAGGGCCGATATCTTCATCAATGCTTCCTGGCTCGACAACATGCCTCTCTCCGTAATCGAGGCATTCGGATCTGGTACGCCGGTGGTGACGACTTCGCCCGAAGCAATGCCTTACCTTGTGGAGCATGGGCGTACAGGATTACTTTCGCCGGTGGGCGACGAACGGGCGTTGGCGTCAAATGTGGTTCGTTTGTTGCGCGAACCGGCGGTGGCTGCCGCTCTGGCCAGGAATGCCCACGAAGATGCGCTAAAGTATTCGTGGAAGGTCGTGCGAGATCAGTGGATCAAGATCTATCATGCGCTGGCTAGCAAGGGCGGTAGTTGAATTTGCACCATTGCCATCCCGGCGATGATTATTCTCAGGCACGCCAACGATCGGGTTACGCGAAAGCACAGTCAAGCCGCCAACTCTCAAAGCGATTACCGTCAAGAAGCGGCTATCCGAGTCTTTTCGCCAGTCGAAAGCCGGGATTGCTCACCACACGCTCGCCGGAAACATCGAGCACCGCCCAGGAGACCACCTCAGTTTGATCGGTCCCCTTTTTCCGGTACAGTTTCAAAGTTAGTCCTGGTAGTTAGCGAGCGGGGTTCGCTAAACCGTATGACCGTCAATCGTGCGCGCGAGGCTCTGGCTCGAGTTCGAGCACCGATAGACTCACTGCGCGTCCCGCTGGCGTCTTTTCCTTCAGCCACTGCTTGCCGCTCAAGTATTGCCGATAGAGAATTTGCTGGAATCGTCCCCTCATTCCAAGGTTTCGCTCTGCCCTTGAAAGGGAGAGAGAATAGCCACATTCTTCCAGACAATCTCCAACGGCAGCTTCGATTGCCGCGACATGGACTGGCGACAAGCGCTGTTTCCATCTTCCCAGAGGATTAATCTTTTCGGCGTTTTCCTCCTCGCGGAAGGATGAGTTCGATTCAGACAACCGGCCCAGGCTGGATTTCAGGATTTGTTCATAATTGAGCTCGTATTTAAGGAACGTTCCCAATTTGCTTAAAGTCTCGTGAGGGTTCACAATCAGGTCTTCGTAGCGAACCTCTATGTAATCGGCTGGGAACTTACTTCCTCCCCTTCTTCCTTTACGGACCATCCATTCCCAGTACAAAGCCGTTGCCACCAGGCTTGCGCTCTCAGATCGATCCCAGGGCAGCGGGGCAAAGCCCCCCATCTTCTTCAGTGAGAGTGCTATATCCCGTCCATCGCGAATGATATGCAGAAAAAGTGCATTCGGAATCTCGGCCTTCAGGCGCTCGATGTGGACAACATTGTCGGGATCGTAGACCGCCCAGCGTCTTGCGCCCTGATTTTGTGCGACCGACTCCATTACCACGCGGATGAAATCCCCACCGCTGTTGCATTCACTCAAAATGCGTGATGACAACGCTTCGGCATCCAGGCCTGTGGAACGGAAGCCCTTGCTGCGCAGCCAGGTCTTGAGCAGTCTTTCCCGCTTGTGACGATTGTGAAGAGGGCCAAAGCGCGGAATGAGAGTCTCAAAAACGGGCAACAGGCCGCGATAAATGGCGAATCCGCCAGAGGATAACAACATGTCATAAAGCAGATTCGTGCCCGAGCGGTGACATCCCACCACGAAGACTGGGCGGCTCGCGCCATCATTTTGTATATCCGGCGTCAACGCTCACACTTAAGGATGATTTTGACCACTAGCATTTCTCGCAAAGGGTTGTGGTAACGCCAGCAGGCTAGGGGTTGCGCGTTGATAGGAACGGAGCATGAACCTACAGGACGAGACCTAGAGATTAGTGACCCCCGCGGTTGCCGCTTCGATCGCATCAACATCCGCCCCGATATCCTTGTGGTCCGACCCCGCGTTCTTAAGTCTGCTGCTGGGCGAGAGACGGTAGTTCCCCTGGTTTCCGTCTTTGTAGTCAACAAAACCGGCATCGCCGACATTCTTCAGCGTCTTATTATCCTTTGGCCAATCGTCTGGCATTGCGATGATGACGTTGTGATGAAAATTGTAGGAAGAGAAGCAGTCATTCAACAAATCCTTGGCGCTTCTGCCGAACGGCATCGCTGAACAGTTTTGATCTCGAGCGCCGCCTGTTGAAATCACCGGCTTAAAGTCGGTCACGAAAATGCTGTTCGTAACAGAGAGTCCCGACATTTTCGGCTCACCAGGCGGACCTCCCAGCATGAATACGGTTTTAGGAGTGAAGGCCGTGACATGGTCTATTCTGAGGTCGTGAAGCCGTGGCGCATTGGAAACGCCCGGTGTCGTTGAGATCTGGGCAAACATGCCAAACCCTTTGTATAAAGCGGGTTCGACATCGTCTACAACGACGTCGTGAATGCTGTAGCGTCCCCCATCCTTTGCCGCTCCGCGTCCTTTTCCATCGACCCCATTTGCAATCTGGAACCCGCTTGCAACATGGCTGATTTTGCACTTTCGGATCGTAACATCGGTCACCAGGCAGCTCGGGCAAATGTTCTCAAGTCCACGTGCCTGGTTCTTCGGGGTCAGCAAAATGCCAAAGCCGGCTTGGGAGAATCCTCCCCATGTGTGTTCCAAAATGTTTCCTTCGAACAACACACGTTGCGCATTCTTGAGCTCAAACAAGTTCTTGACGATAAATGGACTGCCATCACGGCCGCCGACGAATCCGGGCTGATCCTTCAACCAGCTCAACGGCTTGAATAAGTAGTTATGGCGAATTTCAATGTCGGTTGCCGCAGTTGTCGCCGCGCCGCCACCGAAAAGGATATTCTCTCCTGCGGCCTCCAGAAAATTGTTCACAATTTTGTAAGGGCCCATCGGTCCATCGCCCAAACCTCCGATCATTGTCTGGGCATCTGTGCATGCGCCAGTTCTGGCAACGCAATGGAAGTCAGTGAAGAAGGAATCGACAACCGCGAGATATCGGGTCGCTCCTAAAAAGATTCCGCGTGTGGTCTCATCTTGCGCGGTGCCGTGCATCCACACCCGATCAAAAATTACGTGATCGGCCAGTCCCTTAAATTCGACAAGGTTGTAAACGCAAACGCCAGGCGCGGCTCGCGTGATTTCCAGTCCGATCAGACGATAGTGGTTGGCTCCGGGAGCGAAAGTCACAGGCCCGGAGCCGCCTCTTCCGTTGAATTCAATTTTGGCGAGAACGTTTTCGGTAGACTTGCAGTTAAAATCCGGCCGGCCGGGCAGGGACGAGATGCCGGCATAACACGGAGTGAGACGGGTGCCCTCGGCAGGGAGCTTGGAGTCGGGGGCGCTGGTTCGGATAACGATCCAGTGAGAGTCGTCGCAATTCTTCGGTGGGAGCAAAAGCGAACCAAAAGTGGCGCCGGCCTGCAACTCAACCGTGTCGCCACAGGACGCAGTCGACAAAGCCTTCGATGGGTCTTCACCCGCGCGTACGGATAGAGTCTTCCCGGTGGCAGGGGTCGCACGTAATGAGCTTTCCACATAGACTCTCGGCAATTCGGCGGGACCGTCAAACTGGCCGGACTGGGGAGAGGTCTGGGAAGCCGCGGGACTGGTCAGCGCCCAGAAAATCGGAATCAATAACCACAGTGACGCCACTGTTGGCATAATCGCATTCCTGCAAGAGTCCCTCCCTCATACTGCGGAACCCCACCTTGGTACCGGGGAAGGAGAGCTTAGCAGCGTAGCCGGTCTAAAAGCCTGACTGACAGGCAATCTTGCTTCACTGTATCAGATTTCGAGGGCCGTTGACGCTGCGCCGGGAACACAGGATTCACCCAGACACTCACGCCGCTGAGGAGTGCATTGAGCCGAGAACGTCGCTCTCGCTGGGCGGTGCGCTTCGTCTGCCGCAGGGTTGCGTCAAGCATTGCAACAACACTCTCCACTCCTTAACACTTATCAGCGTGAGGGCTTCTATTTCAGAGCCGTGCGTTTGGCACGAACAAAGTAACGCGTCTATAATGCGCGCTTACAAGCTCGAATCCGGGTTCTCGATGTTGATTCGATGTCCTGGAAATGGGGGCAGCCATGTCGTTGACTCTCGCCACTCCTGCGCTTGTCCCCGTATCCGAACATCGCGTGAATTCCGCATCCTCTCAGCTTTCGTCAAACATCAAAAGGCAAGTTCAGAGCTTCTGGGAGGAATCACCCTGTGACTCATGGTTTACGAGTGAGCCACGCGGGACCGCCGCCTTCTATCGAAGCCTCGACGAGCACAGGTATAAGGTGCATCCGCATCTACAGTCGGCGGTCGGCTTTGAAAGAACCCGCGGCTTGCTTGTGCTCGAAATCGGATGCGGGTGTGGCAGCGAGGCCGAACGCTTCGTTCGCGCGGGCGCTCATTACACCGCAGTCGACCTGACGAATGCGGCGGTGAGCATAACGCGGCAGCGTTTTCAACTGGCAAATCTGGAAGGACGGTTCGTCCAGGGCGATGCTGAGAACTTGCCCTTCCCGGAGGGCTCTTTTGACTTCGTGTATTCCCATGGAGTGCTTCACCATACACCCGACACGCCGCGAACTATCCGTGAGGTTCACCGCGTGCTCTCTCCAGGCGGACGGGCCGTGATTATGCTTTACCATCGCGAATCGTTCAATTATTACGTAAATCTCGGAATCGTCCGCCGTTTGCGCGCGCATCTGGTCAGAACAGATATGGGCATCAAGCTGTCCCGGGCAATCTTTGGCGAGACAGAGCAAGATCTGCAGCGGCACGCAGAACTCGCACGCAAGGACCTCGGTTCCTACGTAAAGATGCGAAACATGCTCAACCGAAATACGGACGGCCCTGACAACCCGCTTTCGCAAGCTTTCTCGAAATCATCGGCGCAGCACATGTTCCGGGAATTTAAGAATGTCAAAACAGAAGTCATGTTTTGGAATCCGAACTGGCTCCCGGTTATCGGAAAGCTGCTTCCCCATTCGATTGAGGAGCGACTCGAGTCACACTGGGGCTGGCATCTTTGGATTTACGCGCAGAAGCGCTCTCTGGAATTCACAAGGCCGAAAGAAATTCCGTGCCCAGAGCATCTCAGCGTCAACAACGCGCCCGCTCTTGCCGAGTTGTCGTAATTTCACTTAGGACAGGGGTGTATGCCCGATTGTTTGCGCTCACCGGTTACTCTGTACCTAGAAGGTCCGGTCTAGCGTCTTGAGCGGTGCGAGATTGATATTTTTCGTGCGCTCGGACATCTCATCGTGCCGATGTTTGAGCGGGCGGCGGGGGCTTCACTCTATGCGCTCCGCACCTCGCAGCGCGCGCATAGACCGATAGAGCCAAGCGCCTTGAAAATCTCTACCCCGAAGGGGCGGAACCCACACTGGCGCAGAACGCTCCTCACGCTGAGCGACGACACGTGCCGAAAGCGAGGAAAGGAATTGTTCTACTCGACGCCGGCAATATCAGCCATAACCGCATCCACATTCGCTCCCAGATTCGTTCCGTCGGACGCGGCGCCTATGTAGGGGCTGGACGGCAGCAGGTGGTAGTCGCCGCCGTTTCCGCCGTTGTAATTGACGAATTGGACGGTTGCCGCCGACGCCGGGAAAAAGTTCCCTGCCGGCCAGACTGAGGCCGGAAAACTCTTCGGAGGCGCGATGATCGCGTTCTTGGCAAATGTGTATGGACTGAAGCACGCGTTGAAGGTGATAAGTGGAGAATCGTGCGCCGCACAGTTGGCCGAACCACCACTGCCCGTAGACCAGACCGGATACGTGCCGGCATTTACGATGCTGTTCGTGAAGACAAAATTCGCCATCTTCGCGGCTGCGGTCTGGTCGCCGACCATAAACTGCATGGAAGATGGGAAAGCTGTAACGTGGTTGATGGTAAGGCTCTCCAGGGTCGGAGCTCCCGCGCCTACAGATACCTCTGCAAATTCACTCGGACCGTTGTACTTTACGCCATCGATGTCATCAATGATCAAGTCGTGGATGCTGTAGCGTTCTCCAGCCAATGGCACTCCATTGCCATCCACCGGGTTGGCGATCTGTAGTCCCGCTCCGACATGGCTGATGGTCCCATAGCGAATGGTGACATCCGTGACCTGGCAATTAGGACAGAGGTTCGGGCCGTTGCCGTTGGATTGGTTTCTGGGGGTCAGCAAGATGCCAAAACCGGACTGGGAAAAACCACCCCAAGAGTCTTCCATAATGTTGCTATCGAGCAAAACGCGCTGGGCATTTTTCAACTCGAAGAGGTTCTTGACAATGAATGGATTTCCGTTGGTTCCGCCTACATAGCCGGGTTGTCCCTTCATCCAGGTCAGAGGCTTGAACATGTGGTTGCGGCTGATTTGGATATCAGCCGGTGTAAGAGTTGCAGTGCCTCCGCCGAAGAGGATGTTCTCTCCTGAGGCTTCAAGGAAATTGTCGACGAACTGGTAGGGGCCCATGGGATTGCTGCCGATGCCGCCGTATATCGCCTGCGCATCCCCGCAAGACCCAGTGATTGAGATGCAGTGAAAATCCGTGAAGAAAGAATCCACCACTGAGACGTATGTGCTTCCCCCGAGTTCAATACCGCGGTTGGTTTCATCGTGTGCGGTGCCGTGCATCCAGACCCGATCAAAGACAATGTGATCCATCGTACCGGTGGTCGACTGTATGGACGCGAGGCTATACACGACCGGGGTGCCTTGCTGCCGCGTCACTTCAAGGCCGATCAGCCGATAATGATTCGCGCCCGATGCAAACAAGATCGGACCGGAACCCTCGGAGGCATTCATTACAAGCTTGGCTGTTACATTCGCGGTTGCGGCACACTGGAAGGGCGGGCGGCCCGGCAAGGAACTGACTCCCGCGTAACACGGCGTCAATCGGGTGCCTTCGGGCGGCAGAGCCGAATCCGCTGCGCTAGTCCTGACGATAATCCAGTTGCTGTCGCTGCAACTCTTGGCGGGAAAGGTGAAAATGCCGGTGAAGGTGGCGCCCGCCTGGAGTTGAATAGTGTCCCCGCAGCTGGCATCGTTCAGGGCGGCTTGCAGGTCGCCGCCGCTCGGCACCAGCGTGACCGTTCCGGTGGCGGGGGTATCCGCTAGGGAACTCTGTATGTACACACGCGGAAGTTCCGCTGGCCCATCAAAATTCCCTGCGGTCGATGCATCGATCGTCAGATCGAGAGATTTGCTGGCGGACGTTGAACCGCCATCGCTGACCGAAGCCGTGAAGCTATAGGTTCCGGTTTGAATCGGGATGCCCGAGATTACGCCGGTGCTCAGATTGAGCGAGAGGCCCTGGGGCAACGCGCCCCCAGTGATACGCCATTGGTAGGATGATCCCCCCCCGACTGCTGTCAAAGTTGCACTGTAGGGAACTCCGGCAGCACCAGATGCCAAAAGCGAGTTCGAAATGGCGAGAGTGGCTTTGGGTACGACCGCGACTTCAGCCGTAGACGAGATGCTGCTTACAACGGGAAGGATGCCGCTTCCGCCGCCGACAGGGAACCTTCCGATTGCATCAGCGATAGGCGGATTAGGAGTGGGAACGTTCACCACATTCGTGGCCGTGATCGTCACTTTTGTGTCAGAGGTTACAGAAGGCGCGGTAAACAGTCCGCTATTAGAGATCGCGCCGGCGCTCGCCTTCCAGACGACGGCGGTGTTGCTCGTGCCGGTCAGGGTGGCTACGAACTGCTGTTGGGCGCCGGAGGAAATGGTAGTGGTGGAAGGTGACACGTTGAGCTTGACGGTTGAATGATTCGAGACTGAAGGTTGCCCCGGGGTGGATGACGGGATGCTAGAGCAACCGTTTGAAATCCAGGTTACCGTCAAAAGCAGCAGGGATATTCCAAACTGCTTGAGAGAGCTGATGAATGGCTTGTTGCGCTGGTAATCGCATAACGATTCCAAGAGCATTTGGGGGGCCTCACAAACTTTTGAAGACACTGGAATCCGGGTCCGATTTCTCCCAAAAGCCAAACTACAAAAAACAGGAAGAAGAGAACAGGTGACAGAAGGCACTGTCCATTCGGCGCACTGGAGTGCACCCTGGAGTAATCGAAGTTCCGCCTCAAAGAGGTGGCGGAATCGTCAGTTATTTCGATCCGTTAGATTGTTTTTGTGGAAAACGCGAGGTGGGCCAGTTTTTCTGTCGGGTGCAGCTGCTCCCCTGCTAATTCATCGTTCTCGCAAGAGTCGACCTCGAGCAGCGAGGTAAGGCTGCCCCGCGACTTTTTTGGCAAGCTTCTTGAGGTTCCAGTACAACCATTGCTTTGAGCGCGCCGCGGAGCGGGCCGAGACCAAATCCGCAGAAACGCGAGGTGGCATCCCTCTGGAGATGTTGTAACGGCCCACTACCATGCAATCTAAAACATGGTGAACCGCCGTGGTGGGCTCAGAATTAAACAGCACACGTATACCTGCCTTAGCGGCAGTTTCACCCACGCGACCAGAATAATAGCCTCCCGGGACGGAAGCGGTATCAACCCGTTCGTTCAGGATCTCCGATAATATCTTGATACTGGTGGTCCATTCGTTCATCAGCACTTCCTCGCTGCAGTGAGACATGCGGACGGGATGAGAAAACGAGTGGCTGCCGATGAGGTGACCGTCTCTTCGCAGCGAGCGAATCTGGTCGGGATTTAGAAAGCCCTTCCGGCCAATCTGGCCGGCAGTGACAAAAAAATGCCCCGTCCATCCAAATGTGGCAAGGATGCCTGAGACGGCAACGGCGCTTTCTCCCCCATCATCGAATGTAAGAAGAAAAGGAAGCGTGGTGTCGGTCAAACCCGCGAGCTCGTGCGCAAGAGCGGGAGGGGCACGGTGCGTCCCTGCGATGCCGGCAAGATGGCTTAGGAATTCACTACGACTCAACTTGTATTTCGAGGTTCCGGGGCCGGTGAAGCCGCTCGAACTCCAGTCGTCGTTCTCGACTACGTCATGGTAGAGCAGGCATGTGAGTTTCATCTGCGAACTCTTTTTGCTTGGGATTTCCACCGCAGGTAGTTGGTCAACCGTGGCTGCCCCCATTCGTTCGACGAACGTCCTGAGGTATCCAAAGGGGTAGCGGTTCCCTGGAAGATCTCGATCAACTTTTGACGCAAAGCGTCGAGGTTCTCAAGCACGACGCGGCTTTGAATCACAAAGTGGGATTCATGCACTTCGTCAAAGGAATAGCTGTAGTAACCGAATACCGGTCCGGTGTCGATTCCCCGGTCGACTTTGAGCAGGGTCATTCCAACCTTACTCAGGTCGCGACGGGCCAGCGCCCAGAAACATCCATGCGCGTTTCGATACTCGGGACAAATACCGGGATGCATGACAAAGGTTCCAATCGCCGGAATGGAGAAAATGCTTTCTTTCAGTATGACCTTGCAGCGAGCCAGAATCATGTCGGGATTCAGTTTCCTGATGAATGCTTCGGTTTGGGGCGTATTCGGGCTGGGCGTTTGCAGGATCTCGGTGTTTTGATCGATCTCTGGGTGGAGATGGCTTGCTTGCGCAACTTGTTGTTGCTCCCATTCTCGGTCCTTTGCGGCGAGAAAAACGCGGTAATACAAACGGAAGCCAAGCACGTCTAGAAAACGAAGAATTCCGGTGCGGTGGATCTCGCGCCGTATGCGGCGCCAAAGCCGGCTCCGCGGCTCCTGAATGATTACCACTCCTACCAGACTGGAGAACGAATTCAGCCATCGAGCCAGCACTACCGTATCGAGTTGAGCGCCATCGTGGCAAATCAGGAGCGTTTTCATTGCGGTGTCCAGGGCGCGGAACCGATAGGCCTGTGCTGGCCCGACGTGAACGACTCTTGAATAGACGAAATCAAGCGGCGCGTCATTTGGCGGTTACGTTGCGTGGCTTATTGGAATCGACACACTCTTGCAAAGTACGGGCGAAGCCCTCCGCTACTTTTCCCCAGCCGTAGCTCTCTTCGACCAAAGTTCTGGCTGCGGCTCCCAAACGCCGGCGCAGGCCGGAATCCCGCAACAGGCAAAGCACCGACTCGGCAAAATCGTTGGCCGTATCCGCCAGGAGGACATCTTTCCCGGACTGCACGGGCAAGCCCTCGGCACCCACAGTGGTAGAAATAACGGCTTTGCCCATCGCCATGGCTTCGAAAATCTTGAGGCGCGTGCCTCCGCCGATGCGGAGGGGCACAATGCAAATTGCTCCCCGGGCGACAAACGGACGAATATCGTCTACCCACCCGGTGAGCAGCATGCTCTTTTCCCGCGCGGCAAGGCCCAACAGCTTCTGCGAGGGATTGCGGCCCACTACTTCGAGAGATATGGCCGGGCATTGCTGCTTGATCAAGGGAAGAATGGCTTCCACGAAGTAGAGCATCGCATCTTCATTGGGGAGCCAATCCATGGAACCTGTGAATACCAGCGAGTTTGGTCTTTCCTCTGCAGACATAGGCTGGAAATAATCCACGTCAACGCCGGTAGGAATGACGGTGAGCTTTTCCGGGGCCACAAAATGGGCGAACGCATCCCGGTCGGTTTCGGAAACCGTCAGCACGTGGTCGGCGAGCTGAAGGTAGCGCCGCTCGGCGGCTTCCATCCTTCGCCATTCGACCCACGAAAGAGCCTTCCACAAAGGATTGGCCGCGACGTCGTAATGGCGGCGCCAGATAATTGCCTCGACATTATGAGTGAACAATATCTTGGGTCCGGGCCAGTCCCAGGGAACCACCGAGCCCGGATAGACAAAGTCGCAGAGGATGACGTCGAAGGTTTCCTCGTTGAACAGATTTCGCATTGCGCGCCGCACTTCTGGCCGGCAAAATTTTGCGATGCCGTAGGGCTCAGAAGAAAACAGGCCGATCAAGTAATCACGCAGCTCGGCATAACTCTTGGGTTTGGGAAGCGCGAGCGGGACACAGACAACCCTGTCGAACAGGTCCTTTAAGGAAGGATGCACGTCGCCGTCGTGGGCTGCATAAAAGGAAAAGAAGGTGACCGAGTGCCGGCGCGCGAGTTCTCGGAGTATATTGTAGCTGCGGATTTTCCCCCCGGTATCGGGTGGAACCAGTCCGCCAGCCTTTACCCAGAGGATCTTCATCTAAAAACGCGCCTTACCAGCAGATCCCTTCATAGTCGCCTGACGTAGTCGGCCTCGATGCCGGCTCAAGGTTTACCAAATCGACGACAACATGGTCCGCGCGGAGCAAGCGCTGCAATTCATCGCGCGCGACGCCCCGAGTTCCGATGACGACGACCTCCGCGTTGTTCAGGACGTCCGACAGGCTGGTCGATAGCAGGGAACCGATATGGGGAATTACCTCTTCGATGTACTGCCGATTGGAGCCAATCAACCGGCCCAGGGACACGTTGTCATCCCAAATTCTTACCTGCCGTCCCTCGCCCAAAAGCCGCTTCGCAAGCTCCACGTGAGGACTTTCCCGCAGATCGTCGGTAGCAGCCTTGAAGCTTAGGCCAAGCATGCCGATTTTCTTCTTGCCGGTTCCGAGGATCATCTCAACGCCACGCTCCAAGTGTTCATTGTTACTTACCAGGATGGACTGGAGCAATGGCAGATTAAGATCGAGTTCTTTGGCGCGATAAGTCAGCGCCCGCACGTCCTTGGGCAGGCAGGAACCACCAAAGGCAAAGCCGGGTTTCAGATAGGTCGGTGAGATATTGAGCTTGTGGTCAGCGGTGAACATCTCGGTGACCGCGTCGGCCTCAACGCCCAAGCTCTTCGCCAGGGTCCCAACTTCGTTGGCAAAAGAAACTTTGACTGCATGCCATGCGTTGCACACGTACTTGACCATTTCCGCGGAGCGAAAAGAGGTTTCGAAGATCTGACCGGCAAGATCATGGTAAATCTGGCGCAAGATCCCGCTATGGCTGGTATCGCTGGCGCCGATGATCGTCATTGAGGGCTCGAGGAAGTCGGAGACGGCAGTGCCCTCGCGCATGAATTCCGGGTTCACGCAGACGCCGAAACTATTTCCCAGCCGCTTGCCGCTGGATGCCTCGAGATTGGGGATCACAATCGTCTCTGCGGTTCCGGGTAATACCGTGCTGCGAAGGACGACCAAGTGAAAGGCATTCTTGTTTTTGAGGATTTGCCCGATTTCCCGGCAGATGGGCTCGATATGTCCAAGATCGAGCTTGCCGTTTCTCAAGCTGGGAGTGCCGACGCAGAGAAATGATATTTCGCTGTTCAGAACGGCATATTCGGAGTCCGTCGTCGCTTGCAGGCGACCGGAGGCCCGGTTCTCAGAAACCAGTTCTGCTACTCGCGGTTCGACAATGGGACTTCGCCCAGCTTGCATGGCTTCAACCTTCGACCGGCTGAGATCCACTCCGATCACTCTGTGTCCCTTGTGTGCCAGACAGGCTGCGGTGACAGTGCCCACATAGCCAAGCCCAAAGACGCTAATCGATTGAGTCATGCGGATGCTTTGTTCCTCATTTTCTTCTTCTTAGGGGAGGATTCTATGCGGGTTTTCTCGCGTCCTTAGCAGTGAAAAACTCTGAAACCGCAAAGCGCGCAAAGAAATACCGCGAAGGGTGCAAAGAAAAGCAGGCTGCGGCACTACCCGACCTGAGGCTTGTGAAGTGACCGAGAAATGTTCATTAAGTCGCACACCTTCAATTATATACGCGCATCACGGTTGCTATGAAGAGAAGCACTGTACGCATCAGAGACCCTCCTCCGGCGAAGCTGCGGGACTCGGGATGAGGCTGAAGTCCTGCAGCCGAGGTGCTGTTCTAAAATTAGGACAGCACCGCAGCCAACGGTAGGTTGACCAGTTCACGCGCAGTTTCTGTATGCTGAACAAGTCGGTAATGATGACAAAGACTTCCACAGGGCCAAACAAGTTCAGCCGACTGTTTTCCATGGACGGCCGCGAAGTGTTTGACCGGTTGAGGCAATCGTTCACCGCTCGCGCCGACCTGTTGCGCTACCGAATGGGTCACGAGTTTACGGCTGACTTTGCAGTTGATGGCGGGTCAGAAAAAGCCGACCGGTTCGGCAGGTTTTTCTTTGAGCCCGCCGAAGTGCCGTCCCTATGCGCTTTGCTCGAGCAGACATTCCCCGCCCGTGCGGAAGAGATCGTCTTCCAAGCCGAGAAAATCTGTCGCCATCAGTTCGATCTGCTGGGCTACAAGAGCCTGGATTTCGGCCGCGACATCGATTGGCATTGTGACGTGGTTCACGGTATCCGCGGGCCGCGCTTTCCATGGTTCAAAGTCAAGTACCTCGATTTTGACCAGGTTGGAGACGCAAAAATCACGTGGGAACTGAACCGCCATCAGCATTTCGTCGTTCTCGCCAAGGCGTACTGGCTGACAAGAGATGACCGGTTTGTGAACGAGATTCTGGTGCAGTGGACGGATTGGCAAAAAGAGAACGTTTATCCCATCGGTATAAATTGGGGGAGCAGCCTGGAAGTTGGGTATCGCAGTCTGTCCTGGATTTGGACTTTCTTCTTATTGCGAGAGTGCCCCCGGTTCACCCCCGATTGGCATCAAAAGTGGCAGCGTGGGCTGAGCCTCAACGGGCGGCATATCGCCAACTATCTCTCGACGTACTTTTCCCCCAACACACACCTGCTGGGGGAAGCGATGGCTTTGTTCTTTCTGGGGACATTATTTCCAAAGCTAAGACAGGCGAAGCAATGGCAGGAGTTGGGCTGGAAAATTCTTGTGGACGGCGCCAGAACGCAAGTCGCCGACGATGGATTCTACATTGAGCAGTCCACTTATTACCATATCTACGCGCTGGACATTTTTCTGCACGCGCGCATTTTAGCGGGGCTGGGCGGCGTGGCGATTCCGGACGAGTTCGACCAGACCGTGCAGCGAATGTTGAACGCCTTGCTGCTGCTGGGCCGCGCGGGTGCCGTGCCCGCACTTGGCGATGACGATGGAGGCAGAGTGTTTGATGGCCAGCGCAATCAGCAACAGCATTTGCTTGATCCCCTGGCGACGGGGGCCGTGCTATATGGAAGAGGCGATTACAAGCTCGCCATAGGTCGTCCGCACGAAGAAATGCTATGGCTTCTGGGCCCGAAAGGTCTCGCGGAATTTGAGTCATTGCCCAAGGCTGAAGCCTCCGCCGATTCCGTTGCGTTAGCGAGCAGCGGCTATTACCTGATGGCCGATGCCGATTCCAGACAACAGTTGGTCATCGATTGCGGCCCACTGGGATGGAGAAATGCGGGTCATGGGCACGCAGATGCGCTGAGCCTTACCTTGATTCGCAATCAACGAAATCTGCTGATCGACCCGGGAACATTTGAATACGTTGGCGACAGCGGCGAGCGCGCTCGCTTGCGTGGGACTGGCGCTCATAACACAATGCTGGTGGATGGGCAGGACCAGGCGGAGGCGACCGGTCCATTTTCGTGGAAGAATTGCTTGCGGGCAAAAGCGGAAAGTTGGATTGTGGGGCGGGAGTTTGATTTCTTCGAGGGCAGCCATGATGGTTATTGTCGTTTGACATCCCCGGTCACCCACCGCAGATGGGTATTTCATCGCAAGCGGAATTTCTGGTTTGTGCGGGATCGTGCCGAGGGGCGCGGCCACCATCAACTCGACATTGCATGGCACATGGGCGCGTCGCTGAGTCCAGTTTCTGCAAAGGAACATATTTTTGTCGATGGGCAAGAAGGGCTGGCGCTGCTGACGGCCGAAGGGCAGGGCTGGGGGGCAAGCCTGCGTCGAGATGTCTGGTCGCCGGCGTATGGGCGGAGCGAGAGCGCAAGTGGAGTCAATTTCGGCGCCCAAATCGAACTGCCTGCCGATTTTGCTACAGTATTGATCGCTGACGCAGGTATCTGGGAAGGTCAGGCCCAGCGAGATCGAGGACGGCTTGTGCGGTTGAATACGGTGGGGAACACCACCTCTTTCTGGCAGTTCAGCAAAGGGGCACAAGAACATAATTTGGTGTTCCGCCATCAGGCGGGCCCATGGACTTGCGGACCGTGGACGAGTGATGCGGATTTTTTGTATTGGTCACTCGACAGAGAAAAGCAGAGATACGATCTGATCCTCTGTTTTGGCTCCTACGCCGACGCGGGCGGCGAGCGGGTCCTGTCCTGCGATCGGAAGATACTGTATGCTGAGGTAAGTAGCTCCGCGGAAAAAGTCAACGTGTTGTCATCCCATCCAGAGAGCGTACAGTTGCGCCTACCACTCCAATCCGTTTGGGGCTCAAACACGCAGTAGTGCAGGGAACTGACCCAAACGGAACAGGGCTTTAACCATGTGCGGAATCTGTGGAGTTTTCCATTCCGATCGAGGGACAAGGGTTGAGCACCACGCGCTTGCCGGCATGAACCAACAGATAACGCACCGCGGGCCCGATGACGACGGATTTTTTGTCGAGGAAAACGTCGGGCTGGCAATGCGCCGCCTCAGCATTATCGACCTTCAAACCGGCCACCAGCCGATCACCAACGAAGATCAGAATCTCTGGATCGTATTCAACGGCGAAATCTACAATCACCGGGAACTGCGGAAAGACCTTGAGTCGCGCGGACACCGTTATCGCACCAAAAGCGACACGGAAACGATTATTCATTTATATGAAGAGTACGGCGAGCAATGCGTCCAACATCTGCGCGGGATGTTTGCTTTCGCCATTTGGGACCGGTCTAAACGGCGGCTCTTCGTTGCCAGAGACCGGTTGGGAATCAAACCGCTCTACTACCAGTTTGACGGTCGTACCTTCCTCTTCGGTTCAGAAATAAAAGCCATCCTCGCCTACCCAGGAATGAAGCCGGAGTTCAATCGAGGAACGCTGGCCGAGTATCTCGCTTTTGGCTACATTAGCCGGGACGAAAGCATGTACGCGGGAATTCGAAAATTGCTGCCCGGCCATATCCTACGGTTGGACGAGAGTGGCCAATTGGAGATTTCCCAGTATTGGGATTTAAATGGTGCGGTGCAGGATGACAGCTTGCCAGCTGAGCACTACGTGGGACGCTATCGCGAACTGCTGGAGGAATGCGTTTCCAGTCATCTGATGAGCGATGTTCCGCTCGGGGTTTTTCTGAGCGGGGGGGTGGATTCCAGCGCGATCGCGGCGTTAGCGATGAAGATCAGGAGGGAACCGGTCAAGACCTTCTCCGTTGGCTACGGGGAGGACGCCTTTAGCGAGCTCCCGTACGCCCGGACCATGGCTGCGCACATGAAATCGGAGCACCACGAGGTCCGGCTGAGCCGGGATGAGTTTTTTAAGACTTTGCCCCGACTGATCTGGCATGAAGATGAGCCCATTGTGTGGCCATCAAGCGTGGCCCTCTATTTTGTGGCGCGACTGGCACGGGAGCGCGTAACCGTGGTGCTGACGGGGGAAGGTAGCGACGAAACGCTGGGTGGTTATACTCGTTATCCGTGGACTCTGTTGAACTCACGAATGGATTCGGTTTACCGGAGGCTCGTGCCAGCGGGGCTGCGGCGTTCGCTGCGCAGGCTGATTAATGACGGCCCGCTTTCCGCGACGACGAAACGAAAACTGGAACACACGTTCCTGGTGCGCGACGGCGCTTCCTGGCCTTCCTTTTATTTCGACAACTTTTACTCCGCGTTTTCCGAGGCGCAGGAGACGGAACTGCTGACTAGTGAGGCGAGGCAATCGGCCGGAGATGCGTATGCAGGTTCGATGTTGTACTGGGATCACTCTTCCCGCGACCTGTTGCACCGGCTGCTGTATACCGACATCAAGACCTACCTGGTCGAGTTGCTGATGAAGCAGGACCAGATGAGCATGGCGGCTTCGGTTGAAAGCCGCGTGCCATTTCTAGATCATGTCCTCGTCGAGTTCACCGCGAGCATCCCTGCGAAGTATTCGACGCAAGGATTGTCTGGGAAATGGATTCTGAAGCGTGCGATGGCGGATTTGTTGCCTGCTGAGATTACGAACCGCAAGAAGATGGGTTTTCCGACGCCCTGGGAATATTGGCTGGCGGGGCCACAGCTTGACGATCTGGAGCGTCTGCTTACAGAAGCGCGAACGGTCGAACGAGGACTGTTCCGCAAAGAGATGATAAAACGCCTTTTTACCGAGCATCGGGCGGGAGCTCGCGATCACGGGAACCGCATTTGGCGCCTGCTGAACCTGGAGTTGTGGATGCGGGTGTGCGTCGAGGGTGAGCCTGTGAGCGAATTAGTTGGACCAGGGCGGATGGTCGCATACAGCTAACAGGGTGCGGGGAGCGTCGCCGCAACCGGCGACCACCTGGGCTAAGAGCCGGGCTGAGTACGTGGCTCTCACGCGGCGGGCGTAAGGATTCATGATGTCCAAGAAGAACAACGGCAAGGAAGGCAAACAGCGGGTATGAACGCGGCGCTTAAGCAGTCCGTCCGCAGCTTCGTCTATGCCCGCCCATTTTTCCGGGACGCGTGGCTCGCTCTGCAACGCGCCAGGCACCGCCTGCAGTACTTTGCGAATTACGGCATCTGGGACTGGTGTTTCGACCGGTGGCATGGGCTTGAGACTGCGGGCTTTCGCCCGCCCAACGAGTTGTCGGTAAAAGGCCCCCACGGCCAGGACGCCACGGGATACTTACCGGTCCGCCCTCGAGCATTTCTGCGGGGACTTTCTTCACTGCCGATTGATTACAGTAAGTACTGCTTTGTCGATCTGGGATCGGGCAAGGGGCGGGCGATTCTTTTAGCCAAGCGCTACCCGTTCAAGCGGCTTATTGGCGTGGAGTTCGCGAAGGAACTTCACGATGCTGCGGTGCGAAACGCCTCGCACGCTCGACCTGGGAAGGTTTCCATTGAATTCGTCTGGGCCGATGTTCTCGATTTTGACTTTCCCGCCGAGCCGTGCGTGCTTTACCTGTTTCATCCATTCGGGACGGGAACGATGCATGCTCTGCTGTCCAACGTGGCCCGATCGATCACCGAAAAGCCCCGCGATATCATCCTGATGTACGTCAACCCGGAACATGAGGAGGTCATTTGTTCGCATTTTCCGGACTGTCGTTTGCTCTCGGACGTCAAGGTCAAGCAACGCTGTGTGGCATACCGGTTACAAGGCCCATAGGCTTTCGTCATCGACCGTAATCGTAATAAACGGGTCGATGCGGAAGCCGTCAAGCCTGCGGCTCTAGCTGTTGCTCGAGAGAAGGTCGAGCACCGGACGCAAGCTCGTAACCGAGTTCCCGCATGCTCGGTCCCCAAGCCTCCTCAATGATTCTAACGGACGCCTCGGAAAGGCGATCGCGCCAGCCGCCGGACTTGGCCTCACGAACAAAAGGTATGTCCTGGCGGGTGCCCTTGGTCGTAACCCATTTATCCGACTGCGACTTCTCCAATTTACGCATGTGCGAGGCGGAACTCAGCTTGATTGCTCGTTCGATTCTCTCGGGGGTTGGCTCAATCCCCAACATGAGAGAGGCCCTCGTAAGCTCCCTCACCGGATCGGAGAGCAGATCTTCATAGCGGATCAGGCAGAAATTCTTACTACCCTGCCGCATTCGCACCCAGCTCATCACATTCTCTTCCCAATTACCGACGCGATCGGCGTAGTCCACAACCCTGGCTGCGATCAGACGCTTGACAAAATCCTCCATGGGATAACCATCTGGAATAACGCGGACTTTAAGGTTGTAGAAGTAGAAGGAAACAGCAACATCCCGGGGATCGCGAACGATGTAAATCGTCCGGGGATAACGGGGATCGAAGTATTCGTGGCTCTTCAGAATACGGGGCAGTTTGCGGAGGATTCGATCTGGCCAAGAATAAATCGAGGGCACCCGGACGTCCAAGTTCGCAAAAGTAACGGCCTCATCCTGATGGATATAATTGCCGAATAAAAAGCGGCACCAAGTGCTCCCCGAACGAACGTAACCCACAACAAAAATGTCGTCGGGGAATATCGTAAGAAGCCGCCCTGCCGGTTTTTTGGCCAACACCATCTCCGCGTACGCCTTGATACGCTTGTTCATCTCCTTACATCCTCCTAACGTTTTTTATTACCAACGAACATCGGGAAACCTGCAACATCATTCAGCTAAACCCTCTTTGCTACTAAAGGGTCTCGACCACAGCGGCAATGGGTTTTCCAGGGACGCTTTTATCGAGAAGACTTTCCACCCGCCAAAGCCTGTGCGTCCGATGTGCCCACAGAAGTTCCAACCCATAAACGCTCCAGCAAAGCAAGACCTGGCCGGCCAACTGAACTAAGGTGTGAGCGATGAAGCGATCTCGCACCGCCAACAACACCGCAACCAAGGGAACGGACAGTATCAACGGTAAGAGAAAAGCCTCGCGAACGTAAGTCCATACCCGAACCCCCAGCAGACGGCAGGTATGCCGGGGCAAAAAGAACAAAGTCGTGCAAAGCAAGGGGATGGCGGTGCCGGCAGCGTCTCCTAAAATGCCGAAGCGCCTAACCAGAACGATGCTCAGGATCAGATTGGTGATTCCTTCGAGCAGAATCGCCACGGCCAAGGTTCTGTGTTTCGCTATGCCGAACAGAACCCGGCCACAAGATGATTGCGACAGCATGGTTGCCATCGGAATCAGGAGGATCAGCAAAACGGGGTAGCTGGTGGCAATATACCGCGCCCCAACCCAAACTTCGATGACCGACTTGCCCAGGATGATGAGCGACGCGGTGAGGGGGAAGACAATCAGAGCGCAAGCGCGATTGCCGGCAATGAAGATTTTTTTCAATTGCTCGGAATCTCCAATTGCCTCGGATCGACTGGACATGGGGATAAAGATCTGAGCCAGGCTGCTCACTACTTCGCCGGTGTAGTCGACGAGGCGAGAGCCGATGGCGAAGTAGGTGATGGCAGCGGAGGAGAGAAAGGTGCCGATGACCATCGCGTCTGTCTTAAAGCGCAGGCGGGAAGCGATGATGATCATGAAGGTTGGGCCGCTGTAGCTCACAATTCGTCCGAAACTGGCGCGATTGAGATACTTGGGACTGAGATGAAGCGGGAGAATGCGAAGCGCAATGGCGCCGTTTACCAGATTTCCCAGCAGCGGCAGGGTCACCGTGATGAGCGCTACGGTGAGAAGGCCGAAACCGTGACGCAATGCGATGACGATAAGCAGGGCGCGGAGGAGGCTCGAACAGACGTTGGTGAAATTCAGCACATAGAAACGCTGAAGGCCTTCCAGGATGCCCCCGAAAACTCCCAGAGGAAAACCCAGGGAAACGGCGGATCCCACCATCAACACCAGGAGATGCGCAGTGTTATGAAATGCAGGCGGAACGCGGAAGATGGAGTCAACGAAGGAGCTGGCCGCAAAGGTAACCAGCAGAGCAACCGTGCCAATCGCGGTGTAACTGAACAGAGCGGTGTTTACCAGGCCGTTTAACTCGTCATGCTCATCATTGGCGGAGTACTTCGCAACGTAGCGGACGATGGAGGAGCGGATTCCTAAATCAAACAGGCCATAATATCCCGTGATGGAAAAGACAAGTACCCAGAGACCGAAGGCCGCGTCTCCCAAGCGGTGCAGGATATAGGGCGAAAGAAAAAGGCCAACCAAAACGTTGAGGCCCAAAGAAAACCAACTACTGCCAACATTCTTGAAGATTTCGATTTTGTCTAACTTCTTCACAAGTCCTTAGAGTTCTGATGCATCGCCAAACTAGAACGTGATACATTTCGGCCGCTCCCCGGTCGCAATCCGGTTTGGCGGTGGAATCAGGGACGGGCGTCTCAGCTCGCTCCGCCGGGCGTCACGGGGCTCGATGCTCCGGATTCCCTGTAGCGCGTCGGGAACAGTCCTCCCTGACTGACTCGCTCAATACAAGCAGCCAACCCCTCTCCCAGAGTCTGCACGTGCGGCTCGCGGAGCAATTCATTGTGATCAAAAGGGATCAGATGAATCTCAACTCCTGCTTCGCTGCGCTGACCCCAACCCATTTCCGTATCCTTGACGTAGTAGAAGGGCTGCACCGGGCGCTTGAACAGGGCGATGGGAGCGCGGAAGGGCCGGGGAACAAAATCTTTGGGCCAATAAGCCTGCGGCCATTCATTCTCAATTCGGACCTTCCCAGTCAATTTCGCGATTTTGTTGGCCACAATGCTTGCATAGGTCTCAAATTGCTTGCCAAGATCGAGATTTCGTATTTCCTGAATACGCTGCTGATAGTAATAGAGGCGCCACAGCCAGCGCCGTTGGCTGTGTTGGAGGGTCCAGGTATCAAAAATGGCAAACAGTCCAACTTCACGGTTTTGGGCTTCGAGTTCCAGGGTCACGCGTTCCGCGATGTGTGTGCCATCGCACATGCCCCCGAGGCAATAAGGGCCTTTGGGTTGGACGTCCACAATGGCGGCTGCGTATTCCCGCGAGATTGCACACATCTCTTGTTCCGTGTATGGGCGATTTCGAACTACCGGGGAATGAGCCTGAACCTTATAAACAGTTTGGTCCCGTCCCATATGTCGAGCGAGCATGGCGTATCCCAAAGAATCCTCTCCGGGGGGGACGATCGCAAAGAAAGGCAAGCGTCCGGAAATCCCATGCTGAATCTCCATCACCACGGGATCGTTTCCAAGCTCCGTTCCGTGCTGAACCAATTGAGCCAGTGATTCGATCGTTGCACTGCGAAACAGCGCGGATAGGGGGATCTGATGGCCAGTTACCTGACCGATCCGTGAAAGCAGGCGTCCGGCCAGCAAGGAGTGCCCGCCCAGCGCAAAGAAATCATCGTGACGTCCGACCCGTGGCACTTTCAGGACTTCCGCCCAGATCTTTGCCAGTGCTTCTTCGATCGGCCCCGCCGGGGCTTCGTAGCCGCCGACCCCGTATGCATCTGTGTCTGGCACCGGCAATGCCTTCCGGTCCAACTTACCGTTGGTGGTGAGGGGCACCGCTTCCAATCGCACATATGCCGCCGGTACCATGTGCTCCGGCAACCGCCCCGACAGGTGCATCCTCAATGCTTCCGCACTGACTGGTTCCTTAGAGCATGTGTAATAAGCTACCAGGCGCTTCTCACCCGGAGTATCTTCCCGCAGGATCACTACCGCTTCCCGCACTCCCGTCTTCTCCGCCAGTCGCGCCTCGATTTCCCCCAACTCAATCCGGAAACCACGAATCTTCACCTGCGAGTCGTTCCGGCCCAGGAACTCGATGTCTCCTTCTCCGCGCCACCTTCCCAGATCACCTGTCTTGTACATCCGCTTTCCAGGCTCCTTGACGAAGGGATCCCTCAAAAAGCGTTCCGCAGTCAGTTCCACTCGATTCAGGTATCCGCGTGCCACTCCCGCGCCGCCAACGTATAACTCACCCACTACTCCAATCGGCACGGGTTGCCGCTCGCCATCCAGAATGTACGTTCTAAGGTCGGGAATGCGACAGCCAACTGGGCTGCCTCCGCGCTTTTCGGTGTCCGCTGGAGTTAGCGGGCGGAAGGTTACGTGTACCGTGGTTTCCGTAATGCCATACATGTTGATGAGCTGAGTGTTCTGAGCCTGATTTTGCTCGTACCACGGTTTGAGCATCGACGTCTCCAGGGCTTCACCGCCAAATACCACGTATCGCAGCCGGTGGGATTCCTTGCTCTTGCCCTGGGCACTGATCAGTTGTCGAAATGCACTCGGCGTCTGATTGAGGACCGTGACCTTTTCCCTGCATAACAATTCATAGAAATCTTCCGGGGAACGCGCAACGTCTTTGGGGACGATGACCAGACGACCGCCATAGAACAAGGCTCCCCAAATCTCCCAGACGGAGAAATCGAAAGCGTAAGAATGAAAGAGGCTCCACACATCGCTCTCGTCGAACTTGTACCAGTCCCAGGTCGCCTGAAAGAGCCGGACTACGTTGTAGTGAGTGATTTGACAGCCCTTGGGCTTTCCCGTCGACCCCGAGGTGTAAATGACGTAGGCGAGGTTCTGCGCACCGACGCCGCTCGATAGATTGTCGCCGCTCTCCCGCACTATGATTGGCCAATCGCGATCCACGCAGACGATCTCCGCCTTGTGCTGCGGTAATTTCGCTTCCAGATCTTGTTGCGTAAGCATGACGGGGGGATGGGCGTCTTCAATGATAAAGGCCAGCCGTTCCGGTGGATAAGAGAGATCAAGGGGAAGGTAGGCACCCCCGGCCTTCAGAACTCCGATAATGCTTACGATCATGTCGAGCGAGCGCTCCATGCACATCGCAACCAGAGTTTCAGGACCGATCCCCCGCTTCTTCAAATAGCGCGCCAGCTGGTTTGCCCGCAGATTGAGTTCCCCATAGGTAAGCGACTGACCTTCGCAGACGACCGCTACTGCATTCGGCGTTCGCGCAACCTGGGCCTCCACCCATTCGTGGATACACTTCTCTGGCTTGTATTCAACCGGAGCTTGATTCCACTCCACCAACCGATGGCGCTCCGTGGCCGTCAGCAGCGGCACGGTCGCAATCGCCTGCCCCGGCTTGTCTAGGACCGATCGTAATAGTGTCAGGAAGTGGCCAATCATGCGCTCGATCGTGGGCGCATCGAACAGGTCGGTGTTGTAGCCAAGCCTGCCTTCGATCCGGTCGTCACAGTCGACGAAATCAAAGGATAAGTCGAAAGCTTCCGCCCCGGTTTCAACTTCAAACTTCTCGGCCCTGACGTCTTTGCCAAAATTCGGATGGGATTCCTGTTGCTGCAGGCCAAACGTCACCTGAAATAACGGCGCGCGGCTTAAGTCTCTCTCCAGGGGCAAGTGGTTAAGCAGAGCCTCAATCCGCATGTCCTGATGATCGAGCGCTTCTCTCACAACACTGTCGATCCGGCCCAGCAACTCCGTAAACGTCGGTGTTCCCGACAGGTCGACACGCAGCGCAACCATATTCTCGACGGGACCGACGACCTTCTCAGTCTCCTTGCCGTCCCTGCCCGAGATTGGCATGCCGACGACTATGTCGTCTTGCCGGCTGTACCGCCACAGCAGGACGTAGAAAACCGCGAGCAGCATCGCGAATCGAGTCGAATCGTAACTCTTCGCCACTTCCTTCAATTGATCCAGGCAGGATTTGTCAATCGAGAATTTTTCGGTTGCCCCGCGAAAAGTCTGCTGGGCCGGGCGAGGCAGATCGGTGGGTAAATCTAGACTCGCGGGAGCGCCTGCCAGCGTTTGCTCCCACCAGGTAAACTGTTGTTGCCCACCATTTTTTCCGAAGGAAATCAATGAGGAGTACTGGCGCGCGGCAGCAAGATCCTGCGATCTCCGATAATGTGCCGCAGTTTCCTCGAGCAGGATCTCGAGCGAAGCTGCATCGCATAGCGTGCGATGCCCGATCAGCAGGAACACATGCTCATCGTCGCCCACACGCACCAGCAGAGCCCGCAGCAGAGGTGCCTGCGAAAGGTCAAACGATTGCCGCGATTCCTTGGCAGCTAGTTCCCGCACCCGTGCCTCGCGCAAAGCGTCGGGCACGTTGCTCAAATCTACTTGTCTGAATGGAGCCAACTGCATGGCTACAAGGACTGCCTTAGGCGCGCCTTCGTCAGCTCGAAATTCGGTTCGAAGAATTTCGTGACGCTGAAATGCCCGAGACCATGCGTCCCATAGTCTCTCGGTGTCCAGATGGCCTTTCAGTCGAACTCCGGCCGCGACATTTTGCGCCGGGTTTCCGGGATGCAGCCGTTCCAGAAGCCATAGCCGTTCCTGGACAACAGAGAGAGGCAATCCCTCTTTCGGCGCCGCTCCGTTTTGTAATCTCTGACCCAAATTCATCGAATCTGTATGCAACGGCGAGTCGCGTCAGCATGGTGAATCGCCACGCCTTGTTCCGCGGCAACCACCAGCCGTACCGGGGGCCACGTGGCCGTCTGAGCAAGCGTCAGCAGAGAGATTCTTCCTGGTCAGCCCGGCGGGGGGACACGAACAGCTGTCACCTAGTTTACATTGCCGCTATTGCTAAGGCGAGACAACTTACGATTCGCGCGATGTAGTGCCTTCGTAACGGCAACAGGTACTTGACAGACTCGAATGCACGATGAGGTGCAAATCCCGGACAATACAGCAAAGACTGTAGATACATGGACGATACTATTAACGTACATCGGTGTACCTTGATGCCCGACACCCCATGCTTGGGCGCGCGCCAGGTGACAGAATGCTCGAGACCGCCTCTCCAGCTTCGTTTGCCAACAAGACCACGGTTTCTGGACGAGGGGCCGGAGGAACTGAAGTGACGGGCAATCAAGGCCATGTCCTCAATCTATTGCGGAACGAAAGCCACTAAGTTTTATTGTTTTCATCGGAATACCAGAATGGCGGGGGCGGCGCGCTGGGCTGGTTCACCGCTAGCTCACTGGTACGTGGGGTTCGACCAGCGCCAACATTTCTTCTTTCAGGAATGGCCCGCTTGCCAGTAGTCCGGAGAGCAGCGGATCGCGACGATTCGCGGTCAGGCGGGTTTTCTCCAAAGTGCTGACAAAACCGCCACCGCTTTCGATGAGAGCTGCGCCGGCTACAACATCCCACTCATTTTTCGGCGTGAGGGTGAATGTGATATCGGCCCGACCTGCAGCGACGAGTCCGAGCTTGTATGCAACCGAGCCCATGGGGCGAATCTGAAAACTCTTGCCCGTGAACTGCTGCCATTCCCCGCGCTTGACTTCGCTGCGGCTGGCAAGAATCAGCGAGCCTTCAATCGTGGTTCGCTGGCTCGGGCGCGTAGGCTGGCCGTTATACAGGACTCCGGAATCGATCGAGCCGAGAATGGTTTCATTCGTAGCAGGGTTGCAAATGCCACCCGCCACCGGACGGCCATTTTCAACGAAGCCGATGGAAACACAGAATTCCGGAATGCCGGCGACAAATTCGCGGGTTCCGTCAAGCGGATCGACCACCCACACGCGGTTCCTGCTCAGCCGGGAAATGTCGTCCACACTTTCTTCCGACAGCCAGCCCTCGCCGTCGCGAAGCAGGTTCTGGCGCAGCACCGCGTCGACCGCGCGATCCGCCTCGGTTACGGGATCGTGCCCCGCTTTGTACTCGGCTTGAATCGCACCTGGAGTGAAACGGTCAAGGACGGCACGGGCCGCTTCCAGGCCAGCCTGAATTCGTTGCAGGATATCGGCGTAAGACGAGGTCATGTTCTCCTAGATCAGTTGCGGGATCATGCCCACAACATGCGGGCTCCAGTGATCAGCAGCAGGGCGCACAAAATGCGGCGCAGCCAAAGCATGGGAACACGGGTGGCTAAATGCGAACCGATCAGCCCGCCGGGAATGGAGCCAATGAGCAGCGACACAACAAGTCCGGGCTCGACGTTGTGCAGATGCCAGTGCAGAGCGCTGGTGACTCCCGTCAAAATAACGGCGTGCACGATGTCGGTTCCGACGTTGACTTTCGGCGGGAAACTGTAGAACAGCAGAAGCAGCATCATGATGATGCTGCCAGAACCGACTGAAGTCATGCCAACCAGGAACCCGCCGATCAGTCCAATCCCGGCCATGCCGGCGAAACCTTTCATGGTGGGAGGACGATTCGCGACCCGATCCTCAATACGCCGTTGAAGCAACAACAAAAGGGGAATGACGATGAGCAGAACGCCGACTGCGGTCTTGATGAAGCTGTTGACTCCGTTGCCGTAGAGGTGGCGAATGTGAACCAGCAATTCGACGCCGCCGATCGAGCCCGGTACGCTGCCGACCGCGAGAGCGATTACGACCTTGCGCCGGACCGTGCCTTTTCTCAGGTGCAGCAAACTGGCAGGTATCTTCGTAAAAAAGTTGAAGAGGGCATCGGAACCGACGGCGATGATCGCCGGCACTCGCAAGCCAAAGATCAGCACAGGGAGCAGCAACACGCCGCCCCCCACGCCGGTCAATCCGATGAGAACGCCGACCACAAAGCCAACCAGGATTTTGGCCGTTAACAGTTCCATAACCGTGTCTTCGCTTTTTCTACTTCGCTTCTACTACGCCGCCGCGCCGTTGACGCCGATGAAGCCCTCGCGCTCCAGGTGGAGAATAATCTCCTGCGCAGCCTCTTCGGCCGATAGTTCGCCGGTGTTGATGGTCACGTCGGCGTCGGTCGGAGCTTCGTACGGGTCGGAAATTCCCGTGAATTCCTTGAGGATTCCGGCTCGCGCCTTGGCATACAGCCCCTTGCGATCACGCTGCTCGCAGACCTCAACCGAGGTCGCGATGTGCACCAGGATGAATCCACCGTAGGGTTCGATCATCTGGCGGACATGTTTGCGAGTCGCATCGTAGGGAGCAATCGGGGCGCAGATGGCGATGCCGCCATTCTTCGTGATTTCCGAAGCGACATAGCCGATGCGCCGAATGTTGATGTCGCGATGCTCCTTAGAGAATCCCAGTTCCGAAGAAAGATGCTTGCGCACCAGGTCGCCGTCGAGCAGAGTCACTGGGCGTCCGCCGACTTCGAGAAATTTCGTCAGCAGCACGTTGGCGATGGTGGACTTGCCGGAACCGGACAATCCGGTGAAGAAAATGGTCACGCCCTGGCGCGAACGTGGCGGAAAGCTGCGCCGCAGTTCGTGCACAACTTCGGGATAAGTGAACCATCCCGGAATGTCGCGGCCTTCGTTCAATCGCTGGCGCAGTTCGGTGCCGGAGATATTCAGAACGCGGTCGCCGTTTTTCACTTCGTCATCGGGAACGTAACGGTCTTCGCCTTCGAGATACACCATCATGTTGAAGGGCACCATGGTCACGCCGATGTCCTGCTCGTGCTTCTTGAACACTTCCTGCGCTTCGTAAGGACCATAAAACGGCTTGCCATCGGTATCTTTGCCCGGACCGGCATGGTCGCGGCCGACGATGAAATGAGTGCAGCCATGATTTTTGCGGATGAGCGCGTGCCAGATTGCCTCGCGCGGTCCACCCATGCGCATGGCCAGCGGCAGGAGCGAAAGCTTCTGCGTTCCCTGCGGATATTTCGAACTCAACAACTGATAGCAGCGCACGCGGGTGTAGTAATCCACATCGCCGGGCTTGGTCATGCCGACGACGGGATTGATCAGCAGATTGGCTTCGACCTGTTTCGCAGCGCGGAAAGTGAGTTCGACGTGGGCGCGATGCATGGGATTGCGGGTTTGGAAGGCCACCACGCGGCGCCATCCCAAGCGAGCAAACTCAGCCCGCAACTCCGCTGGAGTAAAACGAAGCGAGCGGAAATCATAATGCGAGGGCGCCTGCAAACCTTCGACTCGGCCGCCCACGTACCACGGGTTCGCCTTGTTCATGGTGTAGTCGGCGCCAGGATGCGCTTTGCTGGTGCTGTTAAACACCGCCTTGGCTTCCGCAGTACGATCGGGCTGCCAGATTTCTTCGACGTGCAGAACCGCGAGCATCACGCCTTCGGCGTCGCGTAAAGCAACTTTGCTGGTTCCGGCCGTGAGTTTCTTGGCAAAATCCTCGGTGACGTCAAGCGTAATCGGCATGGGCCAGAGAACGCCGCTGGCCAGGCGCATGTTATGGCAGACGCCCTCGTAGTCGGCTTTCGTCATGAAGCCGGTCAGTGGAGAGAAACCTCCGCTCATCAGAAGCTCAAGATCGCAAATTTGACGCGGCGTCAGATCCCACGATGGCCACTCGCGCGAGTGGGCTTTCAATTCTGCGGCTTTATCGGAAGGGGCAAGAAGATGGATGAGTTCGCCGCCGTGCGGGGCGATCAAATGACTGATGGAAGCAGACAAGTGCGGAACCTCCCAGGTTCGTCGATTTGGATTTACTGCGTGTAAATCACTGCTTTGCAGAAAAAATCATTGATAACTTCCAGACACGCGATTGGGGGGACATGCCGAGATACTTCATCTCCGGATCTAAGGATCCGGATAATTCTGTACCCTCAGTGTACACCAAAAAGATTGACGCTTAATCACCCGCAAGTGCCATGCCGGAGCGGCTTTCGCCATTGTACTGTAAACTGATAAGGATAAAGGGAAAAACTTGGATTTAACCGAGCGAGCAGTTTTCAGATGTCGGAAATGTGCAAATCGTTGCACTCCCGGAGAAATCATTAGCTTCTGCCTAACGAGCTTGGGAGAGGCGAAATTGGTCATCGCCGAAGCTGGTCATCGCCAATGCTGTCCATCAGCAAACTAGACATTTCAAATTCCATCCTCGTCCTTCGACGCATAGAGCGGCTTCGTAGCCATCGCCGCCTGGTACTTCTCGCAGCGACCAGCGAGCAAC
This sequence comes from Terriglobales bacterium, assembly GCA_035504195.1. Classification (GTDB taxonomy): domain Bacteria; phylum Acidobacteriota; class Terriglobia; order Terriglobales; family Acidobacteriaceae; genus Sulfotelmatobacter. The sequence continues at coordinate 103,488 of DATJSG010000026.1, read as the reverse complement.
TTCCGCAGGATCAGGACGAGTTGCAAGCAAGGCATTTTCGTCTCCCGCTTTGATGGAGACGTCGAAGTCGGAGAGGGGAATCGACAACCCCTCGCCGCGAGCCTTGATGAACGCTTCTTTTCGCGTCCAGCAGCGAAAGAAGCCGCGAAGTGTGTCGGATGCCGGGAAGCTGGCCAGTTCGATCTGCTCGCGCTGGGAAAAAAATCGCTGGGCAACTGCCTCCGCATCACGGTCATCTCGAATCTGCTCTACATCGACTCCCAATGCTCTTCCTCTTGCGAAAGCCAACAGAGCGGTTGTGCCAGAGTGGGAGACGTTGAATTCCAACCGCTGCCGCGAGCGAGCATGGCCCTGAGCCAGATCATTTTCAACCAGCGACGGCTTGCCCTTTTCCGCGTAGTTAAACGCCAGGGACTTTGGGTCAGACGCGACGTAGCTGCCAAGAATCGTCCGCAGAACGGCGCGAGTGGCGGCGAAGAACTGGCGGTCGCGTGAGAAGCGAAAGCGAGCCGCCCGCGCCCGTTCGTCCGCCGAGAGGATCTGTTGCCAGCGCTCTTCGCTGGCCGCCGCCGCGGACAGATCCAGACGCCAGAGATGAACCTCATTTTCCGCAAGGTCCAGGGGGGCTGCGATTTCAGACGCGGCGCTCGAAACGTTCTTGAAATTCACCTTGCGAAGATACAGTTAATGCCCAACGGCAGGCAAAGCCATTCTTCTGGGCGAAGCCGCGCGCCGAAATCCTAGACTGGATCCCATTGACCGAATCGAGGACGGAATCCATCGTGATCCGATAGGATTTGGATTGGGCGGCGGATTCCAACGTGCAAGTCTATGGGGTGTGTAACGGGGAAACGTGGCAAAGATCGTGTAATTTGTTCAGGGCACCGAGAGCCCGGCGGGAAGTTTTGTCTAAGGTTTTCACCTTAGTGCGTGGGTTGGTTCTGCCTTTCCGGTTACAAAGTTCTACCTAGGGTTTTCTCCCTATAGCCATCGCGATCGACGCAGAAGCCCGAGGTGTTGCCGATTCATTTCTGACCACATTTCATGCGGGTTTTTGCCACGACGGCAGGCTGCAGCTCATCTTTTTTCTGGACGTTTCCCGGCGCCTTCCGAGGTCTGGTTTGCGCGATCTCGCTGTGGAAAACAGTGTTCGTCCGTCACAGCCAAATTTGTCTCAAAGTGGCATTTTGGATGCTATGGGTTTTGGTAAACAGTTCAGCCTTGCAATCTGCGGGGCGAAGGCGAAGCGAAAAAAGGGGGATCTCATGAAGGAGCAGACGGTTCGGCTCGGGCCACGCGAGCAGCAAATCGTCGAACTGCTTTTACAAGGTTGTGATAATGCTGAAATCGCCAGCCAACTTAAGATGGCACGGCGCACCGTCAAAGCGCACTTCAACCGGTTGTTTTTACGTTTCGGAATTAATGGTGGCATCAAGCGAGTCAAACTCGCGACCCTGCTGTACCGGAGGCAAGCATGTCTGCAAATGGCCGCTATGGAACCCGTGTCCCCAATGAGCGCGAACAGAGAGTCATCCAGCTCGTGGCCCAAGGCCTGAAAAACCGCGAGGTAGCCGAAGCCATCGGGACCACCGAACATGTCGTCAAGAATTACCTGCGAGTGATTTACGACAAGCTTGGGCTTTGGAACCGCGTCGAACTTGCCTTGTGGTATGAATCGCGGCGGCCGATGCCGGCATTGATGACGCAGTAGAACTCGCGCATTGCGCTGGCCTCCAGCGCAGGGGGGCCCGTCTGCGTGCTGTTCATCTTGCTCCCAGGGATGCCCGGCATTTTTCGCTGCCAATCATCAAATCTGCCAATCATCATCTGCCGATCATCCAATCTTTTTCGCTACGAATCATCCAATCTTTTTGGCTATGAACCATCAAATCTACGGACAATCGAAAGCTTGCATATTCTCCAGCCGCACCGCGGCATCCTTGATGCCCCGGCTGGCGGCGGCGTCGAGCAATACGCGGGCCTGATCGCAATTTTTTGGGATTCCGATCCCCCTCAAATACATGTCGGAGAGCAGCATCGTGGCGTCCGGATTTCTCTTGCCGACCGCCTGCCAAAGCCAGTTCACCGCCTCGGCGTCATTTTGTTCTCCTGCGCTGCCGTTCAAATATTGTCGAGCCATCGCCAATTCTGCTGAACCATTTCCGGTCGTGGCCGGTGCCGGTGGCGTGTTTGCAGCCGGTTCTTTGGTGACGAGTGCGGCCGGACTGACTCGCTCCGCCGCGGGCCTCTGATCCGGCGTACTGTCGCGGTCGGCGCGCGGCTCGGCAAGCGCTGGTTCGGCGAGTGCTGGTTCGGCGAGTGCTGGTTCAGCGGTGTTCTGTCTGGGCGCTTCAGCCCGTGGCAGTGCAACAGGAGTTGACGACGCGGCCGGGGTCGAAGACGCGGCCGAGGCTGGAACCGCTTGCGCGGGCTGTGTGGCCGTTGGCGGCGGAGCCTGGGTTGCGAGCGGCGAGGATGGATTTGTCTGTGCGTTTTTCCAGGCGACGTAGCCAAGGGTCAGTATGACAATGGCCAATAGCGCGCCTATGTACAGGCGATAAGAACTCGGCGCGCGTTCATATTCAAGCGAACGAATCAAACCGTCGCTCGCCGAGCCAGTTTCTCTTCCTCTGTGGAGAGTGGAGAATTCCTGCGCGACTTGCGGTTGGTCGGGCACGTCCTCCAGTGCAACCGGCCGCGGTTCTTCTCGAATGAAACCGGATTGAGTCGAATCGATTTCCACTGGCGCGGTTTCGCGCGGAGACAGATCTTGCGTAGCCTCATAGCGCAGCGGCATGCCGCACATCCCGCAGAATCTCTGATCGTTCGTGCTCTCATGCCCGCATGTTCGACAGTGGATACTCGAAGATTGACTGTCCGCGAAAGATCGAGTTTCCACGAAGGCCGGAGGTTCGTCCGCATGGATAGAACCTGCCGCAATGGGTGCCGGCGGCCGATGGGGATTCGAAGGAACGACGGCGCCTTGGCCCTGCGAGTTTTTGTTCTCCAATTCCTGCAAGAGTTCAAGAACGGCTTGTGCTCGATTTTCCGGTGGATTACGGAAATAAACCTCCGCCCATCGTCCCATGTTTTCCGCCAACAGTGGATTCACCAGCGGATTCAACTCGGGCAGCGGTAAAGTGCTCGGATGGTGAGAATCGTCAGAATGATCGGTTTGACTCGCCAATAGCGGCCTCCAGACCGGCCAGATCGATAACTATGATTGCACTCCAGCCCTTGAGGGTTGTCAAACAGAGGGATGTGGAAAATCGGAAATACCGAGAGCGGAACATCTCTTAAGCGCGGCTGTTAGTCGCAGGCTTTGCGCGAAGCGGACTCGAACTGGTCCAACTGTGCGTCTCGTTGTGCCTCGAACTTTCCCTTAAGGGTCTTACCGTAGAGATCGCTGCCGGGACAGTAGTAGAGCGCGGTTTGCAGATCAACCCAGACCTGCGTGTTGGGGTTGCCTTTGGACTCGGGCGGCTCGGGCGCCTCCGCCAGACCCAGGCTGATCAGCATTCGATCGAACAGGGAAAGATCGGAGTCGGCCGCGGGTTTGCGATGCGCGGCGGCGGCATACTGATTGCCGCTGGCACCCACCGAATGGTTGGACCAAATTCCCCAGCGGATAGCGACGATTACCAGAATCACCGCGATGGCCAGGTATATGTCTCCACGCCGTGCATTCCAGAAACGAGCAAAGGATCCCGGACGGCTTGCCAGCCGCTCCAGAAAATCGCGCGCCGTTGCCGCTGAACTCCAGTCGGCGCTGTGCTCGATCTTCTGGGAAGGTTCTTCGGCGGAAATTTCCTCGAGACCCATTGCCGCAGCATTGCCTTTGCCGCCGTCTAGGGAGCTGCGCAAATCCGCCGTGTCGCCTGCGTGATGATCGAGCACTTCGTGACCGGCGGAAGACTCCAGCAATGGATCGTGGAACGACGCAGCCAGCGCCTCCGCGAGAGCTTCGTCATCCTCCTCGGCAGTTCCGTTCGACTGCTTCCTCATCGCCTCCTGCATGTGCCACAGTGAGGCGACCTTGCTCTGCATATTGGGCGGTTCATCGTCGCCGCCGCTGCCGCGGGGTAATCCGCACTTCCCGCAGAACTGTTCCTCGCCCAGCAACTGGTTTCCGCACTTGCGGCAGACGAACGTCGGTTGAGCTGCCGCGGCTGCGGAAGACGCGCCGCTGGACGAATCACCCGTTGCCAAGGCTGCCGCAGTTTTCGTTTCGGTCTCGCTGGCATGTGTCTCAGAAGTCTTGGGCGTAGATTTTTGCGTCCCCGATGCATCCAGCAAAGCGGCCAGATTGGGTTTCAGCTTTTCCAGCGCTTCCAGCATGACCGCGCGTTCGTCGGCCAGAGACTTTTTCCAGCTTACTTCGTCCGCCCGCGCCAGCGCTTCGGTAATCAGGCCGGCCATCAATTGACAGGTATGGACGTCCTGCTCAGTGAAGGCCTCGGCCTTTGCATAGTACAGTTCGAGAGCTCCGGCAACTCCGCCGTCGTGATAGACCGGAACCGTGATCAGCGAGCGAATGCCGCGCCTCCGGCACTCCTCGGGATCGATGAGAAATTCGCTGTTCACATGCATGCCCCGGATGACATGGCCGGTTTTCAGGCTGGCTACGCTCAACGCTGCTTCCAGCGGAACTTCACTTCCTTGCGGCAGCGTCATCAGGCCGGCCACCGCGCGGTAGACAAGCTTCTTTCCACTTACAATTCCCACGCCCGATCCGCCGGCATGCGCGATCTCGGTCACGCGCTCAGTGACCAGGGACAATGCCGCGTTCAGTTCAAGATGATGCATTTGGATCTGGTGTTGCGTTTCGACGATCTGCGCCAGCGTCGGAGTGTAGTCGTCCTTGGAAGGGGGTGCGGTTGGAATTTCCGGTGCCGTGTTTGTGGGTGCCGCATTGTCCGGCAGGAGCGGCCTGAGACGTTCGATCGGCGTCTCCGCCGGTTTCTCGGAAGATTCCTCAGTCAGTTTCGCTGGTGCCCCCGATCGCACCGGTTCCACACGCGACTCCATCGCTTGCTTCAGGCCGCGATTGTGCTCCTGCAACACATAGGCGGCTTCCAGCACGTCGGCGAGGGTTTGCTCGTCGTACACTGGTTTTTCTTTTTTCTCGGATGCGATTTCTTTTTCCATCACGCCGAAGCCGTCCGATGTGCGCGACCCGAATAACCCCAGTGGGCTGGGAGTTGCGCTTATTCTAGTGCAAGTCCGGTACTGCGCCGAAGCGTAAATATGACTCGCGCGGGGAGAGGATGTTCCGGGGGATCGCGAACTTGAGCTTCTGGCTCGCAGCTCGCGCTCAATTACCAACTAGTGTAACGCCGGAAATGTCCGGGTGCGAGCATTCTTAGGGGCCGGAACGTGCGTCATCGCACGACCGGTGACTATCGTAACTCGAGTTCAAACTGCCGCTGCGCGAGGAACTGCGCTCATTTCACCGGACGAATTTCTATTCGAGTCATGGGCCTGATCACTCATTGTCAAATGGTTTCGGAGGCAGCAGGACCTGCACTCCGAAATAGCCGATGAAGTAGGGCTGATTGCTCCGCGCTGGTTCAAAGCTCCGGCCCGCCATGAACAACAGAATGAACGGAGGACGCGTTTTGTACCGCCCGCCGAGATCGAAGGTCGGCTCTGCGAAGGAGGGATGAAATGTTCCCGTTGTGTACAACTCCGCGTCCATCTCGAATTTCTTGGTGAAATCGTGACCCACCACGAGGCCCGTCAGCCAGCCGTCCGGACCAAGATGGACGAGGTTATATCCCCCCTCCACATTGACATCGACCCCGCCAAATTTCTTGGTGAATTCGACAGGAATGATCAGGCTGGCGCCGGGCGGCGTGATTCCCCGCTGCACTGCGTGATTGGGATTATTCACTGAAAGCTGCGGGAATACCGAGAGGGCCATGCCCTTCTCTCCCGTGTCATAGAAGCGCCACTTCACTCCCAGTTGGTCTTGTCCCATCCCGTATTTGACCGGCGATGGAGGAGTCTGCACTCGCAGCCAGGCGTCTTCGTAAGTGAGTTGAATGCGATCTCCCAGACCGAAATTGATGTCCACATCCGGGGTGTGCGAGATCGACCGGCCGCCGGCGAAGAAAAACGGCATATAGCCGAAATTGATCTCCCAGTTCTTGTTGCCCGGAGTTCCGGGATCGTTCGTGTAATAGGGTGGTCCTCCCTGCGCGTGGGCCGCACTGCAGCCGAAAAATAGCAAAATTAGAGCGAGAAGGAGAAGGTTGTGCGCGCTTCGAGTTCGTCGAATCAGCAAGAGAAGTGGTCCGGAAATCGCCTCGCGATGCAACGGTCGCCAAAGTGGGGCGGGTGATGACTGGCGCGGTGAATGTCCTGTGCAAAACCTCGCAATCCCATGCAGTCGACCCAAAATGAGAATTCTCTGGGAATCTAACCCCCGATATGGGAGGGCGGTTTTTCGGGTTGTTACAGCGGCTTCGCAGGAACCTGAAACCGGCCCCCGCAAGGTCGAGACATTTCGGCGATTTTCCATTTAATTCTATGAAAGTAAAAGAGATATTAACGTTTCGCGTACGTCGCCGAGGACCAAGGGAAAGAGCCGCCCTGATGTCTTGCAAGTCTGACGGCCCGCGCCTCGAATCCTTTGCGGCGAAGGCTATCGGTCAAGCTGTCGGACCAATTTGGAACTCAGCTAGGCTACCACGTTCGAATGGAAGACTGGATGAAAACCAGGACCATTCCTCAAGTCCCGGTGCACAAAGGGCTTAGCCTGGCGTAATTCCCTGGACGAAGAATTGGCGAAGATCTTGCATAGCGAATGGACGTAGTACGAAGTGATTCGGTTAGGAGGAAGACGCCATGGTTGATCTCGATCAGGTGAAAGTCACGCCTCGCGACCAGCAGGTTCTGAACCTGCTGGTGCAGGGTTGCAGTAACAAGGAAATTGCGGGCCAGCTTCACATCAGTCCGCGCACCGTAAAGCAGCACTTGCGCACGCTATTTCTACGCGCCGGCATCCGCGAAGGCCGCAAGCGCGTGAAGCTGGCCATCGCCATGTTTGCCAAGGAGGAATCCCAGTTATGACCCCGTGCGAGCGCCTCACCCCAAAAGAAGTTCAAATCGCGATCCTGGTCTGGGAAGGCCTGACCAACCGTGAGATCGGCAAAATCGTGGGCACCAGCGAGCAGGTAATCAAGAATCATTTGCGCAGCACCTTCGACAAACTTGGCGTCTGGAGCCGGCTGGAACTGGCGATGTACGTGGCCAGTCATGGCGGCAGGAACTGGCCCCCGGAGTCCGTTCGGCCCGATGCTGCGGGTGATCAGCCGATCAGCGCCTAGCGCGAAGCTCTTGGCGTGGCGCTATGCTGCGACGGATTGGAGCTATGCTTCGACAGATAAGTTAGCCAAACCCAGCCGGAATCAGGCGAAAGTTCGCTGCGGCTGCCGGTTTGTCACTCATGACTCCCCCGGTTGAAACGGCAGCGTCCGGCACGCATTGCTGCAAAACGTTTCATGTGGTACGGCCCGCTCGCAATTTTCAAGCTAGCTAACTCTTTGGATTGCAATGTTTTGCTCGTCACCCTCGAAGGCCTCCAAATTGCTCTTTGGAGGCACGACCTAAGAGCGGGCTCAACAGCAGCCACGAGCCGGCTTCGCAACCCCAGGGCGAAACCTGCGATGGCCTACAAAGAGATTTTCTGGATGGCGTGCGACTCTACCGAACAGTTGCGGGCGGAGTATGGCCCATTCCACACCCGCGACGAGGCTGAATCTGAGGCTAAGAAACTCGGTTTCGGCTACCTGCTGCGCTACGAACATATTCTTGACGAGAATGAAGAGATCAAAGAAGTCCGCTGCATCTTCGTGGAACTGCCGGGAGCGGTTCCCGTGGGAAGAGAAGCGGCCCGCATCACGCTGCACACGCGCTGCGCCACCTGCGGCGAATCCGCCGCCCACGAAAAAGGCTGGCAGGCCGAGGTTTGGGCCGATATCCACGAGTTCGAGCATTCCCGCCATCATGTGCGCCTTTTCGAGCACGCTCGCGGCAAAGGATTGAAGGAAATTTGCGGTTGGCGGGGCTAGTTAGTTTTCGCCCGTGAGCAGGCTGGCCGCCGCTCGATCCACGAACCAGATCAGCCTGCCGTCCTCCGGACGCACTAGCTTTGAGGGATATTGCTCGCCCGGCGCGTCACTCTCCAGCACCGCTTTGAGGGCTTCGGCCTTGTCGGTGCCGCTGATCAGAAACGCAACCGCGCGGGCTGCGTTCAACACCGGAAGTGTGAGCGTAATGCGGTGGGTCTTGAATTTTTCCACCCAGTTAGCCACCACCAGCCGCGATTTTTCCTGCAATGCCGCAGTTCCGGGAAATAGCGATGCCGTGTGCCCATCGGGGCCCATGCCGAGGAGAATCAGATCGAAACGAGGGAACTTTCCCGGCTCCAGGGCAAAGAATCTCCTGAGAGTCTGTTGGTAAGCTTCCGCTGCCGCCGCGGCGTCGGGGTTCTCCGCTGGTACGCGAAAGATATTGCCCGCCGCGACCGGAATCTTCGAGAGCATGGTTTCATCCGCCATGCGGTAGTTGCTCTCGGGGTCGGTCGGAGGCACGTGCCGCTCGTCGCCCCAGAAGAAAACCATGCGATCCCAGGGCAGCACGGTCTTGGCGTTGGTGGCCAGCAGGTTGTAAAGGCTCTTGGGAGTCGAGCCGCCCGAGAGCGCGATGCTGAACCGTCCGCGCGCAACGACGGCGTCTTTGGCGGCCTGTACCACGTTTTCCGCTGCCGCCGCAAACAACTCCTGGGGCGTGGTGAGCTTCTGGATTTCGACCGAGCCGCTCACCGACTCAGCTCCTGCCACCACGAACTGCGGCGCAGCGCGCCGCTCCCAGCAATCCCGCCTTTTCGTTGGTGACTACCTGCACCGGGATCGACTCCACCAGCGGCCGCAGACGGCCCTTGTTTAGAAACGCCTGCATGAAAGTTGGTCCGGTTAGCTTTGACAGAATTTTTGGCGAGATGCCGCCGGCCAGGAAAAGCCCCCCCGTGGCCATTACCTTGAGGGCCAGATTCGAAGCCTCGGCTCCATACACCGCAATAAAGAGATCGAGCGCTTTTTCGGCCAGAGGCGAGGAGCCGTCGATTGCCGCCCGCGAAATCGTCGCGGCTGCGTCGCCCTTTTTCAGTTCAGCGGCAAACTCGGCAGATTCCTTCTCGTGCGCTCGGCCGCACAGGAACTCGTACACATTTACCAGTCCCGGGCCGGAGAGAATGCGCTCGTAGCTAACATGTCCAAAGCGGGCTTCGAGAAAACGCAGTAGTTCGATCTGCAAATCGCCCTGAGGAGCGAAATCAGCGTGCCCGCCTTCACAAGCAAAAACCTGATGCCGGTTTCCATCCCAGAAAAGTCCAGCTTGTCCAAGGCCGGTTCCCGGCGCGATCACCGCCTGATTACCGGCGACCGGCCCACTGACCCGATTCAGCGGCACCAGATCTCCCGCACTCAGTGCCCCAATACCCCAGGCGCTGGCTTCGAGATCATTGATGAGCAATGTGGCGGGAAGATGGATCTGTTTGGCCAGGCGCGACTGTTCAATGACCCACGGCAGGTTCGAAGTTTCCACGCGTCCGTTGCGCACTGGACCGGCGATGCCGAAGCAGGCCACTTCCGGGCGGGTGCCCGAATCGTCGAGAAACTGGCTGACAATCTCGCCGAGTTCGCTGTGTTCGCGGCTGGGAAAGACGCGCTCGGACACCAGTTCCAAGTGTCCATTCTGGGGTTGAAAATAAGCCAGCCGCGCGTTGGTACCGCCGATGTCGCCGGCCAGGATCATTTCTCGAAATTCCTCCAGCGGCGGCCGTCGCGTTCGAGCAGTTCGTCGGCCTCCTTCGGTCCCCAGGTGCCGGATGCGTAGTTGGGGAAGTTCCGCGGCGGCAGCGCTTTCCAGATGTCGAGCATCGGGTTAACCACCGACCAGCCGGCTTCCACCATGTCAGCCCGCTGAAACAGTGTTTGATCTCCAATCATGCAGTCATGCAGCAGACGCTCGTAGCCGGTGCTGGGTTGCTTGCCAAAATATTCCTGATATTCAAAGTTCATGTCGACGGTGCCCAAGCGCATGACCGGGCCGGGAACCTTGGCCGCGAATTGCAGCGAGATTCCTTCCTCGGGTTGAATGTGCAGCACCAGTTGGTTCGGCATCAGATGGTCGACCGGCGTGTCGCGGAACAGCACGAATGGCGCCCGCCGGAACTGTATCACGATATGCGTATTCCGCACCGGCATGCGCTTGCCCGTACGCAGGTAGAAAGGAACGTCGGCCCACCGCCAATTGTCAATCAACAGCTTCATCGCCACGAAGGTCTCGGTGCGCGAATCGGGCGGCACATCCGGTTCGGAGCGGTAGGCCGAAACCCGCTTGCCGTCTTCCGTTCCTTCGCCGTACTGGCCGCGCACACTCCGGCTCAGCACATCTTCGTCGCTGATGGGTTGAATCGCGTGCAGAATCTTTGCCTGCTCGTCGCGCACCGCGTTGGCGTCGAACGAAATTGGCGGCTCCATGGCAGTCAACGAGATCAGCTGCATAATGTGGTTGGGCACCATGTCGCGCAGCGAACCGGCGTGATCGAAATAACTTCCACGGCCCTCCACACCCACGGTCTCTGCCACCGAGATCTGGATGTGATCGATGTAGCGGCGATTCCAGACCGGCTCGAAGATTCCATTGGCGAAGCGGAACGCCATGATGTTCTGCACCGTCTCTTTTCCGAGATAGTGATCGATGCGGTAAATCTGCGTCTCGTCGGCGACTTTGAGCAATTGCTGGTTCAGCGTCTTGGCCGATTCCAGATCGTGGCCGAACGGCTTTTCGATAATCACCCGCCGCCAGTGGCCGTTGCTTTGTTCCATCAACCCAGTGGCGGACAATTGCTCGACGATCGATCCAAAAAACCTCGGCGCGGTTGCCAGGTAATAGAAGAAATTCTGGTGGGTGGAGTGCTCCTGGTCGAGCTTGGTCAGGAAGTCCTTCAGTTGCGGGTAAAGATTCTTGTCGTTGAAGTCTCCGGTGAAATAATAGAAGCGCTGCATAAACGAATCCCACGCGGCGTCTTCGATACACTCCCCGCAATAAGCCTTGACGTCGTCATGCACTCGCTTGCGAAAGTCGTCGTTCGATATCTGGGCGCGAGCCACACCGACCACCGCAAACTCACGCGAAAGCAACCCCGCCCGTGCCAGATTGTAGAGCGCCGGGATGAGCATGCGGCCCGTCAGATCGCCGGCCGCCCCGAAGATCACCATCACGCACGGGTCGCCCTGTTTGCCGACTCGTGCCGGAGCCACCGTAGGCTGTTCTACTAATTGAGCCATGAATGCGTCCTTTGCAATCGAACTTAAAAACAGGATCCGTTATCGCGTCCTTCGCGAACAGGACGCGAACTTTAAGACGAGAGTCTTACGCAGTCTTCTTCGCCGCGCCCGCCGGCCCTTCCCCGGCTTCGACGTGTCCGCCAAATTTCTGCCGCATCGCGGAGAGCATCTTTTCGGCGAAGGTATGCTGCTGCCGCGAGCGGAAGCGAACATAAAGCGCTGCAGTCAACACGTCCGCCGGCACGGCTTCGTCCACGGCGGCCTGAATCGTCCACCGGCCCTCGCCCGAGTCCTGCACATACCCCTCGTATTCCGACAGCGTCGGATTCTCCGTGAGCGCCATCGCCGTCAGATCGAGCAGCCAGGAACTCACCACGCTGCCCCGGCGCCACACTTCGGCGATGTCAGGCAGATTCAGATCGTAGCGGAGATCCTCCGCCAACTCTTTGCTGGTCGCGTTCTTGAAGATGTCGAAGCCCTCCGCGTAAGCCTGCATGATGCCGTACTCGATTCCGTTGTGCACCATCTTCACGAAGTGGCCGGAGCCTGAGGGCCCGCAGTGAATATAGCCTTCTTCCGCCGTACCGCCGAGTTTCTCCCGTCCCGGGGTGCGCGGAATATCTCCCTTGCCGGGGGCGAGCGTTTTGAAAATCGGGTCGACCCGCTGCACCGCTTCCTTCGGGCCGCCAATCATCATGCAGTAGCCGCGATCAATTCCCCACACGCCGCCGCTGGTTCCGACATCGATGTATTGAATGCCCTTGGGAGCGACTTCTTTGGCGCGGCGCACATCGTCTTTGAAATACGAATTGCCCCCGTCAATGATCGCATCCCCGGCTTGCAAATGCTGCGCCAGTTTCTGAACGGTCTGTTCCGTCGGAGCGCCGGCCGGAACCATGATCCAAATCGCGCGTGGAGGCGTCAGCTTGGCAACCAGATCTTCCAGAGACGAAGATCCATCCGCGCCCTCGCCCGCCAACTGCTTGACAGCGTCGGCGCTGAGATCAGAGACGACCAGCGAATGTCCGCCGCGCATCAGGCGCCGGGTCATGTTGGCGCCCATACGGCCCAGACCTACCATTCCCAGTTGCATTTGCTTGCTCCCCAGTCGCGCGAATCCCCAGCCCCAGCGCCTGCATCCCCGCAGGCTTTCGCGAGGCCGTCCCGGCCTCGCTCGCAAGAACTACAAAGCCTTTTGCTGCGTGCTCTTTCCCACCGCGGCCAGCAATTTGTCGAACGCGTCCGCGAACAGTTTGACGCCGTCATCGGTCAGCTTGTCAGTGACTTCTTTGATCGAAATGCCGGCCCGCGCCAGGTCGTCCATTACTTTCTGCGCAGCAGGCACATCTTCAGTGAGGGCGTTGCGAAGTTTGCCGTGATCGCGGAAGGCGTCCACGGTCGCGGGAGGCATGGTGTTCACGGTGTCGCGGCCAATCAGTTCTTCGACGTAAATCACGTCGCGATAGTGCGGATTCTTTGTACTGGTGCTGGCCCATAGCACGCGCTGCGTCTGCGCGCCCTTGGCCGCCAGAGCCTGCCAGCGCGGGCCGCTAAAAATGCGCTGGTAGCGCTGGTACGTCAGTTTTCCGTTGGCAATCGCAACTTTGCCTAACAGGCTCTGCAGCAGGGCCTGCTGGCCGGCGTCGGCAGCTTTCTTGATTCGATCCTCGAGCAGCGAATCCACCAGCGTGTCGATGCGGCTGATGAAGAAGCTGGCCACGCTCGCCATCTTCTTCAGATTTCCGCCGCGTGCGGCCAGATCTTCGAGCCCGGCGATATAAGCCTCGGCCACTTTCTCGTACACTTCCTGCGCGAACAGAAGGGTCACGTTGATGTTGATGCCTTCACCGATCAACAGCCGGATCGCGGGCAGTCCTTCCGCGGTGCCGGGCACTTTAATCATGACGTTATCGCGCTTTACTGCCTTCCACAGACGCCGCGCCTCGTCGATTGTCTCCTGCGTCTTGCGCGCCAGGTAAGGAGATACTTCCAGGCTGACATAGCCATCGCGAAAATTGGATTGCTCGTAGACGCCGCGCAAAGCGTCGGCGGCATCTTGAATGTCGCGAATCGCGATCTGTTCATAGCGGCCGGTAGTGTCCAGATCATTTCGCGACGCCAGCGTCTTCAGCAGGTCGCTGTACAGCGTGCTTTCGGCGATCGCCTTTTCGAAAATGGCCGGGTTCGAAGTCATCCCGCGCAGCCCGTCCTCGTCGATCAAATGCTTGAGTTTGCCGGTGGTGAACAGATCGCGGCGGATGTAGTCGAGCCACATTGACTGGCCGTAGTCGAGCAGTTCCTTCAGCGGATTTTTCGTAGCTTTCGAATTTTCCAGAATTCCTGTTGGCTGCATGATGACCTCCACTTCGGTTGCGGCTTATGGTTGCATGACCGGCACAGTCGAGCTGTTGCGGATCAAGATTGTTCGGCGTTTCATTTGCCGGCGAGTACGGCCTGCGCCTCGGCGATTACTTTTTCCACGGTAAATCCAAAAAATTTCAGCAAATCTTTCAGCGGCGCCGACGCGCCAAAACGGTGCATGCCGATGGTGCGTCCCTTAAGGCCGACGTAGCGACCCCAGCCGAAGGTGGCCGCCATTTCGACTGACACGCGCGCCGTCACATCCGAGGGTAGAACGCTCTCTTTGTAAGCCGCGTCCTGCTGCTCGAAAATCTCCTGCGAAGGCATGCTGACCACGCGCGCCTTGACTCCTTCGTTTTTCAATTTCTCGTAAGCTTCCACGCAGAGCGACAACTCGCTTCCGGTACCGATAAGGATCACGTCCGGTTTCCCGCCCGGTGCGTCGGCGAGCACATAAGCGCCTTTCGCCACTCCCGAAGCTGCGGCATACTTCGATCGATCCAGAGTCGGAAGATTCTGCCGCGTCAGGACCAACGCGACCGGCGAGTGCTTCAATTGCGCGATGATCTTCCACGCCTCGACGACTTCATTCGCGTCGCCCGGACGCAGCACGATCAGATTTGGCATGGCCCGCAGCGACGCCAGTTGCTCGATCGGCTGATGTGTCGGGCCGTCTTCTCCCACGCCGATCGAATCATGCGTGAAAATGAAGATCGAAGGAATTTCCATCAGCGCGGAGAGACGGATGCTCGCCCGCATGTAGTCGCTGAAATTGAAGAACGTCGCGCCGAAGGCGCGAATGCCAGAAACCACCATCCCGTTTACGCTCGCGCCCATGACATGCTCACGTACCCCAAAGTGCAGATTGCGCCCGCTGTACTTGCCGGCCTCAAAATCTCCCGCACCCTCGAACTTGAGAGCGGTTTTATTCGAGGTCGCCAGATCGGCTGATCCACCGATCAGCCACGGAATATTCTGCGCCAGAACGTTGAGCACCTTGCCGGAACTCTCGCGTGTAGCAATACCTTTGGCATCCGCGGGGAACGCCGGCAGATTCTTGTCCCATCCAGCGGGCAAGTCGCGCTGCTGCATGTCGCGCAACCGCTCTGCCAATTCCGGATACTTCGCCGAATAATCGGCAAACATCTTGGCCCACTGCGCCCGCAACTCGTGGCCGCGCTTTCCGATGCCTTCGCGGAAGTTTTCGCGCACGCCGTCGGGCACCAGGAACTTCGCGTCTTCCGGCCAGCCGTAGAATTTCTTTACCAGCCGCACTTCTTCTTCGCCCAACGGCTCGCCATGCGCGGCATTCGTATCCTGTTTGTGCGGAGACCCATATCCAATGTGGCTGTCGACGATGATCAGCGTTGGCCGGTCTTTCGTGTTGTGAAAAACTTCAAATGCCCGCGCCAGCATGTCCAGATCGTTCGCGTCCACCACACGCGTGACGTTCCAACCGTAGCCGACGAATCGCGTCGCCACATCTTCGCTGAACGACCAACTCGCTGGCCCATCCAGCGTGACGCGGTTGTTGTCGTACATCCAGCAGAGATTCGAGAGCTTCAGATGGCCGGCCAGCGACGCCGCCTCGCCCCCGATGCCCTCCATCAAGTCGCCGTCGCTGCACATGGTGTAGACGTTGTAGTCGAAAACTTCGAAACCCGGCCGGTTGAAGTTCGCCGCCAGCCAATCCGAAGCGATCGCCATGCCGACGCTGTTTCCAACGCCTTGGCCGAGCGGCCCCGTCGTGGTTTCGATCCCGGAAGTAAGGTGCGATTCTGGATGGCCCGGCGTCCGGCTGCCCAACTGCCGGAAGCGCTTGATCTCTTCCATGGGAACGGCAAGTTCGTTCGTGACTCGGCCATCTTTGCCCACCTGCCGCACTTCCGCGAGATGCAGCATGGCGTACAGCAGCATCGACGCGTGGCCGTTCGACAATACAAAGCGATCGCGATTGAGCCATGTTGGATCAGTGGGATCGTAGCGAAGGAACTCCTGCCACAGGCAATAGGCCACCGGCGCCAATCCCATCGGCGCACCCGGATGGCCGGAGTTGGCCTGCTGCACGGCGTCAATCGCCAGAGTCCGAATTGTGTTGATGCAGAGTGTGTCCAGTTGCTTCCCCGTAACCAAAACCTGCTCACTGGCGACCATGTGATTCTGCTCCTCCGGCTGGGCCTGTCGATGCCAAACAAACTGCAAACACTTAGAGTTCCCGATTGCTGAAAGGGTTCAATACGCGGTTCGCTACGGAGAAAGTGTATCAATTTCCGGGGAGGCGTGGATTGACCTGCGGTGAAAAACTGCGGCGTAAGGGAATTGCCTTATTTCAGAAGTTGCAGATACGTGCTCTCGCTCTGGGACGCCCGCGTCGTGTCCTGCACGAATTTCAGGAATTGGCGCAAGCGGTCGCGTTCAGCAGGAACCATGCCATCGAAACGCACTCGAACTCCGGTCGCCGGGCCGCTGCGTGTGACGACTCCGCTCAATGCAAAACCCTTGACCCAGATCTTGCCATTGGGGACCCAGAGCGCGATCTCAACCTTGGCACCAGCCTTGATGGGAGTTGCAGTTTCGACCAGGCAACCGCCCACGCTGGTATTGGAGAGATTCCCCCACACCGGAGTCTGAACTTCGTCGACTCGCAACTCGACTGCAACGAAACACTTGATGCGTGGATGCCGCCGGCGGTCACTGCCCCAGTTCGGGCTGAACAAGTCCGGTTCAAAGGGAGGCGTCGCCGAGGCCGGAGTCGGAACCGGTTGTGGGGCCGGATCGGCATTCCTGGCTGCCGGCTTGCCAGGCGCAGCCTTGCCAGCCTTGATCTCCCGCATCGCCGTCACCAGCGCTTCTTCCCGCTTTTCGGGCGGGGCTTCGCGATACGCCTGGAGCAGTTTCCCGACCTCGCGGACGAGGTCCGGGTCTGCCAGTATTCGAGTCCAGTCTGTTCCTGCTGCAGTACTCATGGGTGACACGAGTTCCGTTTGTGGAGGTTGAAGCCCTTGGTCAGGGTAACCTAACCCTGCCGCGGATCAAGATGACCTAAGTCACAGGTTTATGGTTAAAAGCGTCATCATTTCGGGGAAATTTTCCGAAAACGGAAGAAGACGGAAAACGAAACGAAGCTCTGACGGCTTTACTGCGGCACAAATGTTAGCTGTACAATCTCGGTTGTTTCTCCCGGCCCGGGTTCGAATTTCCACTTGCTTACTGCGTCCGCAGCCGAATCCACCAGAACCGGGTTCCCTCCCAGCACGTGAGTCGACTTGACGCTGCCATTGGCCCGCACCACTGCCTCGACTTTCACCACGCCTTGAAGGCGCATGCGTTTCGCCAGTTCAGGATAAGCCGGCTGAACCCGCGACGTGATTTTTCTCCCATTATTGACGGGCGGAGCAGTGTTCTGCCCAGCCATTACCGCAGTAAACGCAGTAAGCGCGATTAGACTGATGCTGATCTTGGCGATCCTGTGCATGAGTTTTCTCTATCGATCCAGATTAGCGGTCGGGAAATACCGAGGCAATGCACCGAGGTTATTGGCCTTCCAGGTATGAAACCGGCTCAAATCTCTCGGATTGATCTGCCTCGCCCCATGGCCCTTATTCAATCCTCAAGCCTCTGGCTTTCGGTAGAATCGTTGCATCGCAAACTGCTCAAAACGAATCCAATCGTTCAAGTTATGCTATAGGCGAGAAAGGCCGCCCGAATCCTTTCGTTCGTTGCCGGGGGCGTTTTCCAATATCTTCAGGATGCGGTGCTTATTGAGAGCCTTCAAAGTTCTGTTTCCCTGTCTGATCATTACATTGTTAGCCGCTGTCCGGCTGCAAGGTCAGAGCTCAGGTTCAACCCCGGCCGCGCCGAACGTCACTCTTCCCGGTCCTCCAAACCCGTTTCTGGGCAGCGAACCGGAAGGCAAAGCCACCGGGGAGGTTCTGCAGATCGACTTCAAAGATGCGATTGATCGCGGCTTGCGCAATAATCTGGGTCTCCTGCTTGCCAGCGACCAGACCGAGACTGCCCGCGGCGAACGCTGGAAGGCGCTCAGCGATCTGCTGCCCAGTTTGAGTGGACGCATCCAAGAGAACGAGGAGAATGAGAGTCTGGCTGCGCTCGGCTTCAACAAACTGCTGCCCCTGTTTGCTCCGGGAACCAACACCAGCACGATTCCACGAGTCACTCCGGCCTTCAACTATTTCGACATGCGGGCGTCGCTGAGCCAGTCGCTTTTCGATTTCAGGGACTTCGAAAAAGAGCGCGCCGCCTCGGAAAGCGTCAAAGCTGCGCAGTTTACGTACAAAGATGCGCGTGAAATGGTCGTACTCGCCGTCGGCAACGCCTATCTGCAGGCCATTGCTGCCGCCGCCCGGGTCGAAACCGCTGAGGCCCAAGTGAAGAATGCTCAGGCTCTTTACGACAAAGCCGCGGACCAACAGAAAGCCGGACTCAGCCCGGCCATCGATACCTTGCGTGCCCAAGTCGAACTGCAGAGCCGCGAGCAGCAGCTCATCGTGGCCCGCAATGATCTGGCCAAAACCAGGCTGAGCGTCGCCCGCATTATCGGCCTGCCTCCCGGTCAGGAATTCGTGCTCACCGAAAGAGCGCCTTACCAGGCGCTGACCCCGCTTCCGCTCGAGGTTTATCTGCAACGCGCCTATGCCTCGCGAAATGACTATCAAGCCGCACTGGCACAGGTTCATGCGGCCGAACTTTCCCGCCGCGCCGCCACCGCCGGTCATTTTCCGACGCTCGATTTTGCAGCCAATCTCGGCGACATCGGCGTGACCCCCAGCCAGTCGAACGGCACGTGGCAGGTGAATGGTGGCATCAACATTCCGATCTTCGCCGGCAACAAGGTTCACAGCGACGTTCTCGAAGCGGACGCTCAGCTGAAGCAGGCTCGCTCGCAATTGGGAGACGTCCGCGGACGCATCGACTATGAAGTCCGCACCGCTCTGCTCGACCTGAAGGCCGCCGCCGATCAAGTCGAAGTCGCGCGCAGTTCCGTGGATCTCGCCGAACAAGCCCTGGGGCAGTCGCAGGATCGCTTCACCGCCGGGGTCACCGATAATCTTGAAGTCGTGCAGGCGCAGGAGTCCGTGGCCAGCGCGCACGAGAGTTACATCGAAAGTCTTTACGCCCACAATCTGGCGAAAGTCGAACTCGCCCACGCCATCGGGGACGCCGAAGAGGGTGTGAAACGATTCTTGAAAGGCAATCAATAGCGTATGGCAGAAACCGCACAAAGTCCGCCACCTGACGTCGGCCACTCCGGGCCGGGCGCAAAACCGCTGTCCTCCAGCGAGCGCGATCTTCATACCCAGCCCCCGCGCACCGGCACCGCCGGGTTTCGTATCGGGGTCGCGGTCGCGGTGATCGTCCTGCTCGTTGTTGGATTTTTTATCTACCGATACATGGCCAGCTACGAATCAACCGACGACGCCCAGATTGACGGTCACGTCAATTCCGTCAGCACCAGAATTACCGGGCACGTCATCAAGCTGAATGTTAACGATAACCAATACGTGCAGGCGGGAACCGTGCTGGTGGAGATCGATCCTGCCGACTATCAGGTCGCCTACGATCGCGCGAAAGCGGATTTCCAGAATGCGGAGGCGGCTGCGGAGGCCGCCGGGGTGAATGTTCCGATCACCGACGTTAATACCACCAGCCAGGTATCGGCGAGTGAAGCCGATGTCAACAACGCGCGCGCCGGGATTCAAGCCGCCAAACAGCAGTTCGAAGCCGCCAAGGCCCAGCTGCAGGAAGCGGAAGCCAATAACGTCAAAGCGCAGAACGATCTGGGGCGCTATAAACAACTTGTCGACAAGCAGGAAATCTCAGAGCAGCAATATGATCAAGCGGTCGCGTCGGCCAAAGCCAGCACCGCAACCGTCGCCGCCGCGCGCGCCAACGCCGACGCCGCGCAGCAGCAGGTCACCGAGGCTCAAGGCAAGCTGATCCAGGCTCAGGCGAACTGGGCTTATGCCAGGACTGCGCCCAAACAAATGCAGGTCACACGTGCCCGAGCCGCGTCGGCCCTTGCCCAGGTGCAGCAAAAGAAGGCGGATCTGGAGCAGGCCCAGCTGAATTTGCAGTACACAAAAATCGTAGCGCCGGTAAACGGCATTGTCAGCGATCGCACCGTGGAGGTCGGCCAGAATGTTTCTCCCGGTCAGGAGCTGATGAAAGTCATCAATCTCGACGATATTTGGATCACCGCCAACTTCAAAGAAACCCAACTGCGTAAGATGAAGGCCGGCCAGCCCGTCGACGTCGAGGTTGACGCCAACGGCAAAACTTATCACGGCAAAGTGGATAGCATCGCAGGCGCCAGCGGTGCGCGCTTCAGCCTCTTGCCCCCGGAAAACGCAACAGGAAATTATGTGAAAGTTGTGCAGCGGATCCCGGTAAAAATTGTCCTTGACCCGGGATCGAACAAGGACCACGAGTTGCGTCCCGGCATGTCCGTTACGCCCAAGGTTTGGATCGACAAAGGTCAGGATCGATAAATGGGCAGCTCGGCCGCTACCTTTGATCAAGCCGAAGCCTGGCATCCTGCGGTCAATCCATGGATCATCGCCGTGACGGTCACGCTGGCCACGTTCATGGAGGTGCTCGACACCTCCATCGCCAATGTCGCGTTGCCGCATATCGCCGGGAGTCTTTCCGCCGGGCAGGATGAAAGCACCTGGATCCTTACTTCTTATCTCGTCTCCAACGCGATCGTTCTCCCGCTCAGCGGCTGGTTGTCTTCCATCCTGGGCCGCAAGAATTTCTACATGGGATGCGTGGCGCTGTTCACCATCAGTTCGTTCCTTTGCGGACTTGCTCCCAACCTCGCCACCCTCATCGTATGCCGCGTCATGCAGGGCGCAGGTGGCGGTGGGTTGCAGCCGAGCGAGCAGGCCATCCTTGCCGACACGTTTCCGCCAGCAAAACGCGGCATGGCCTTCGCCGTCTATGGAATTGCGGTAGTTACGGCGCCCGCGATCGGCCCCACGCTCGGCGGATGGATCACCGATAACTTCACCTGGCGCTGGATTTTCTTCATTAACATCCCGGTTGGCATTCTTTCCATCCTGCTGACTTCTCGTCTTGTTCAAGACCCTCCGTATTTCAAGCGCCGCAAGTTGAGCGAGACCAGCATAGATTACGTCGGGCTCGGCTTCGTGGCGTTGGGACTCGGAACCTTGCAGGTGGTTCTCGATAAGGGCCAGCGCGACGACTGGTTCGGGTCGAATTTCATCCTCACGCTGACCGTGATCGCGGTCACGTCTCTCCTCTTCGTCATCGTCTGGGAATGGCGGCACAAGGATCCCATCATCGATCTGCATTTATTCCGCGACCGCACGTTCGGAGTTTCCAATTTGCTGATGTTTATGCTCGGCTTCGCCCTGCTGGGCAGCACGCTGCTCCTGCCTCTGTTTATGCAGACCATGCTGGGTTATACCGCGCAGGAATCTGGACTCGCGCTCATGCCGGGTGGGTTCACCATCATGCTGCTGTTGCCGCTGGTCGGATTTCTCCTGTCGCGTTATTCGCCCCGCTGGCTGCTGCTTTTCGGCCTGGTGGTGCTGTCCATGTCTCTGTTTCACATGACCGGCTTCGATCTGGATATTGACTTCCGTACGGTGGCCCAAGCGCGCGTCTTTCAAGCTGTCGGAATGGCATTCTTGTTCGTCCCCATCAATACCGCGGCGTACGCGTTTCTGCCGCGGGAAAAGAATAACGCGGCTTCTGGCCTGATGAATCTGGGGCGCAACATCGGCGGGAGCGTTGGAATTTCGGTCGTCACCACCATGCTCGACCGGCGCACACAGATCCATCTGACAAACCTGTCGAGCAATCTCAGTCTGGCAAATCCGGCGCTGCGGACGATGATTGCAGGCGCTTCGAGCGCTATGCGAGCCCACGGTGCAAGCGCGGCTGGAGCTACACAGCAGGCCTACGCGCTGATTCAAGCACAAATCATCGGCCAGGCCACGATGCTGTCCTACATCGATTGCTTCTGGTTCCTCGGAGTGGCGATCCTGCTCATGGTTCCGACCGTTTTCCTGATGAAAAAGTCCAGGCCCGGCGGCGGAATCGCAGTACACTGAAAACAGGTTCAACCGGCAGGTTCAATCTGGGGGTAGCTTCTAGCTAAGGCCCGTCGCGGGCGGCTAGCGGCCGAGACTAGAAGCTGATACAGCATGTTTCGCCTCATCACGATCGAACGCGAGTTCGGCTGCGGAGCCGCTAACATTGCCTCGGCGCTTTCTCAACGCCTGGGCTGGAAACTCTGGGACCATCTGCTCACGGAAGAAATTGCACGCCTCGCCAACGTCGATCAGTCGGCCGTCAGGCGCTGCGACGAGCGCATGGACAGCCGCTTGCACCGCCTGGCAAAGAGTTTCTGGCGCGGCAGCTACGAGCGCAGCGCCGCTCTGGGCAGCCAGATTTTCGATACCGACCGCATGATGTCGATGATGCAAGAGATCATGAACAAAATCGCAGCGGAAGGGAACGCAGTCGTGGTCGGGCGCGGAGGCCCGTATTTCCTGCGCCAGAATCCTGACGCCTACCATGTCTTTCTGTACGCGCCGCGGGCGGAAAAAATTCGCCGCACCATCGCCGATGGGAACTCGCCGGAGGAAGCCGAAGAGATGGTTGATTCGGTCGATCGCGAGCGCGCGGCTTATATCAAACACTACTTCGACGCCGACTGGCCGACGCGCTCACTTTACCATCTGATGGTAAACACTGCCGTGGGCAACGAGCCGGTGGTCCAGACAATTCTCGACACGATGCATTTGGTCGAAGGCCGCCCCAAGGCCACAGATTACGAACCGCCCAAGGTCCCGGCCTCGTCTCATTAACTTGAAGGCGTGGGGCGTGCAGCAGCCGCCGGTTAACGAACGGTGCTGGGAGGCCGCGCCGACGCCGGTCGTTGGGGCGCTGGGCAGCAATTCTCCGGGCACAAGTCCTGCCGCGGTCCCATCGATCCCAAGGCGCGCCGTTCCGCGCCTGGATTCATCCGTTCCGCAACCAACTCACGAATCATGGCGATGAATTTGGGATGCACGCCCACCGTTTTCGCGCGCGCCATCGGCAGTTCCAGCGACTGGCAAAGCTGGCGCGCTTCGATGTCGAGATCGTAGAGCACTTCCATGTGATCGGAAATGAAACTGATAGGCGCGATGACGACCGCGCTGGCAAGGTTCCGCGTCTTCACCTCGCGGAGATAATCGAGAATGTCCGGTTCGAGCCAGGGCTGTCCGGGAGCGCCACTGCGGCTCTGGTAGACCAATGCGTCGTTACCTATGCCGATCCTTTCTGAAACGAGCTTTCGCACTTCTTCGAGCTGGTGGACGTAATCGCAAGTGTTCGCCATTGACGTGGGAATGCTATGCGCGACGTAAACGACTTGAACATTATTTCGTGCAGCCCCTGGAATTTCGCGCAGCGCGTCGCGCAGCCGATCTTCCGTCGCCTCGATAAAACCGGGATGATTGAAAAATCCCCGCAGCTTGTCGATTTCCGCTGCGCCCTCGCCGACCTCGTTTTGTGCCCGTGCAATGTCTTCGCGATACTGCCGGCATCCGGAGTAGGAACTGTAAGCCGACGTCACCAACGCGAGCGCGCGCCGAATTCCATCCTTCTTCATCTGTCGCAGAGTGTCGGCCAGCATGGGATGCCAGTTGCGATTTCCCCAATACACCGGAAGTTTCGGCCCATGCTGCGCCAGTTCGTATTCGATGGCTGCGATCAGGTCGCGCGTCTGCTGGTTGATGGGACTCTTGCCTTCAAAATGGTAGTAGTGCTCGGCGACGGCGAGCATGCGTTCGCGGGGGACGTTTCTTCCCCGCAAAACGTTTTCGAGAAAAGGAATCACATCATCTCGTGACTCGGGACCGCCGAAGGAGACCACCAGAAGCGCGTCGTAATTCATGCGGGCAAGGTAAGGCTGGGCTGTGGATATCTCGCGAAAAAAAAGTGCGGCGACTGACTTTGCAGAGGGCGATTAAGTGAGGTCCGTTTCGGGAAATTCGGGGATGCCGGGTATACCCCCCCTCCCCCCCCACCTCGGAAAGGCTTGACTGGCGCGGGCTTTACAAAAAGTGTCTGCAAAATCTTGAGCGCGTAGGGGTTAGACATCAAAATCTTGAAAATAAACCACTTGCGGCATTTTTCGCGAGCCTCGCATATACCGCCTCCGCCTTGACCATCATCTGCTTCCTTGGAGCGCGGAGTCAAGGTCATCCGTCACATGGCCGCTGTGAATTTTTGGCGTGGTAGTCTGAGTTGTTGTGCAATTCCTGCCGCTGCCGAGGTTCTCTCGGCCAAACGGATGGTCCGATGAAGCTGACGAATAAAATCCTTAACTCTTCTTTCCTGCTATTGGTTTTCTGGCTCGTAGGCGTGATGGTGTCGCAAGATTCACCCGAAACTCAATCCGACACTCACGGCATCCAGGTTGCGAACATGGACCGCTCGGTGAAACCGGGCGACAACTTTTACCTTTATGCCAACGGCGATTGGATCAAGAAAACCAAAATCCCCAACGACCGCTTCTACGTGGGAGTCTTCTCGATTCTCGACGACCTGGCGAATCAACGGACCGCCGACTTGATTCAGGAAGCGGCAAAAGCCAAAGCGGTCGCAGGATCGCCGGAGCGCAAAATCGCCGATCTTTACAACTCCTACATGGATGAGAAAGCGATTGAGGCGAAGGGCCTTGCGCCCATCAAGCCGCATCTCGACAAAATCGCGGCGATCCGAAACAAAAAGGAATTGGCCTTCGCTTTGGGCGCGAGCCTGCGGGCTGATGTTGACGCGCTCAACAACACCAACTTTCACACGCCGAATCTGTTCGGATTATGGGCCGCGCCTGACTTCAACGACTCGGCGCACTACGCGGCCTATCTGCTGCAGGGCGGATTGGAGCTTCCGGATCGCGAGTATTACCTCTCCGACAGCGAATCGATGAAAAAGACTCGCGAGGAATATCAGAAGCACGTGGCGGCGATACTGAAGCTGGCGGGATTCAGCGATCCCGACGGGCGCGCCGCACGGATCGTGGAACTGGAGCACAAGATTGCCGAGAAGCACACCAGCCTGGCCGACGATCAGGACATTCATAAGGCAAATAATCCCTGGAACCAATCGGACTTTGAGACCAAGGCACCGGGGCTGGATTGGAATGAATTCTTCCGCGGCGCAGACCTTGCAGAACGAAAAAAGTTCATCGTCTGGCAGCCGGCGGCGTTTGCCGGCGAGTCGCAACTGGTCGCCTCCGAGTCACTCGCTACGTGGAAGGACTGGCTATCATTCCATCTGATCGAGTTTTACGCTGGAGTTCTGCCAAAAGCGCTCAGCGAGGAGCGGTTCGCATTTTTTGGCAAGACGTTTTTGGGTGTGCCGGAGCAGCGGCCGCGATGGCAGCGTGGCGTCTTCGTTGTGAACGGTTTACTGGGCGACGACGTCGGCCGCATCTACGCGCAAAGGTATTTTTCCCCAGAGGCCAAAGCGCAAGGTGAGGCAATGGTGCGCAACATTGTGGAAGCGTTCCGCAAACGCATCGATGCGCTGACCTGGATGAATCCGGCCACCAAGGCTGAGGCCAAAGCCAAGCTCAGTTCGCTTTATGTGGGCATCGGCTATCCCGAAACCTGGCACGACTATTCCGGACTCGAAATCAAGCCCGACGACATTTTTAGCAACATCTGGCGCGGCTCGCTGTTTCACTATCATTACGCTCTCAGCCGGCTCGGGAAAGATGTGGACCGGAAAGAATGGTCGATGACTCCGCAAACGGTAAACGCGGTTAATTTACCGCTGCAGAATGCGCTCAACTTTCCAGCCGCGATTCTGCAGCCGCCGTTCTTCGATCCGAAAGCGCCCGCAGTTGTGAACTACGGCGCCATAGGATCGATTATTGGGCACGAAGTCAGCCACACCTTCGACACCGAGGGCAGCACGTTCGACGCGACCGGCGCGCTTCGTAACTGGTGGACACCCGAAGATCTTAAGCATTTTGACGAAGCCACGGCGAAGCTGGCGGCACAGTACGACGGGTACATGCCATTTCCCGATCTGCACGTCAACGGCAAGCAGACCATTGCGGAAAATATCGCCGACCTGGGCGGCATCCTGGCTTCGTATGACGGCTACCGCGCTTCTCTGGGCGGCAAAGAAGCTGCGGAGCGGGATGGGTTTACCGGCGATCAACAGTTCTTCATCGCCTTTGGCCAGAACTGGGCATCGGCGGCCCGCCCCGCAGCTCTTCGGGAGCGTGTGCTCACCGACGAGCATTCGCCCCCCGAATATCGCGCCGACACGGTGCGCAACGTCGACGCCTGGTATGCGGCGTTCCATGTAAAGCCCGGCGAGACGCTGTATCTCTCGCCGCAAGACCGGGTGCGGATCTGGTGAGCGATTCTCAGTGAAAGGGAAGGTCGCAAAAGGCGCGCGTCATTATCGATATCAATATCATTATCAATATTGATATGAGCGCATTATCAGTATCAGTGCATTATCGATGCATTCGCTGGAGAAACGGCGACGCGGTGTGTCAGTTGTCGCAGCCATGCGTTTCCGCGCAGAATGCCGGCTGGGGCTAGGGAAGGGAAATGGTGCGCCCGGAGAGATTCGAACTCCCGGCCTGTTGCTCCGGAGGCAACCGCTCTATCCAGCTGAGCTACGGGCGCACACCAGTATTTGCAGTTTACACGGGCAGAGACGGGCCTTCAACGGCAACGAGCGGCAGCAGGCGGACGCGTGGCCGAGGGGTTAGGCGCGCATGCAGGTTTGTGCGCGCCAGAACACAGCGGTCAAAAGGAAGTCACGAGGGAGCGAGCGTCGCAATGCTGCGGCGCAGCGCGCGCAATTCTTTCGGAAGGCCTGATCTACCAGCGGTCCCGGCGGCCGCCGCCACCACCGCCGCCGCGCCCGCCACGATCTCCGCGGTCGCGTCCGCCGCCTCCACCGTAGCCGCCGCCACCACCGCTGCGCTCGGTCTTGGGCCTGGCTTCGTTGACGTTGATGGTGCGTCCGCCGACTTGAGAACCGTTCAAGGCCGCGATCGCTTTCTCTCCGTCTTCGTTGCTGGCCATCTCCACAAAGCCGAAGCCGCGGGAGCGTCCGGTGTCGCGGTCGGTCATGATACTGACGCGGTCCACTTGCCCGTACGCTTCAAAAGCCTGCCGCAGTTCGTCTTCACCGGTGTTGAAGCTCAGATTGCCCACAAAGATATTCTTCACGCATCTTCCTCTGCATTGAGCTGTCGAAGTGCGAGCTCAATTCGGCGGACTTGGCAGGGTCGGGAAAGCCGTTCCTGAAAATCGAAACCGGAGCTGGCGAACAGTCGAATGCGGCGAAAGTATAGCAGGTTTGCGGAAAAGAGCTTGTCAAATCGACTTCGCCGCGTTTCTTGAGGCGGACCAGCCTTTCAGCACGCGTCTACCTTCCAGTATCCCTCGCGCTGAAATCCCATCTGCAAAAGCCGGTTCTTCGGATCGTGCCTTTTGCCGCATCCCGGACACGCCATGTAACGGCTCCAGGCCGTTCCACGCTGGTCATAGTTCTCGGCGACGGCGAAAGTCGTTCCGCAACTGCAGGGGATGAGAAACATGCGCAGGCTTGGTCTGGATTCCTCGCTCCGGGCGGAGTTCGGTGATCGCTTGAGATGGCGCTGGGACTTCACGACTCTTCCACGGCTGCTAGGGCGCTCTTCTTGCGCTTGTTCGCCTGCAGAGTTTTCTTGCGCAGGCGCAGCGATTTCGGGGTGATTTCCACCAGCTCGTCGTCGGCGATAAACTCGATGGCCTGCTCCAGATTCAGCGCCCGGAAGGGGACTAACCGGATGGCCTCATCCGCCGTGGACGCGCGCATGTTGGTCAGCTTCTTTTCGCGGACCGCATTCACGTCGAGGTCAGTATCTTTCGCGTTTTCCCCGATGATCATGCCTTCATACAGATCGACGCCTGGCCCGACGAAAAGCTCGCCGCGTTCCTGCAATCCCCACAAGGCATAAGCGGTCGAGAGTCCCGCGCGGTCGGCGATCAGGGCGCCGGTGAGGCGGTGGGGAATTTCGCCTTGCCACTGGGTATATCCATCGAACAGGGCGTTCATGACGATGGTTCCGCGGGTGTCGGTCAGCAACTGGCTGCGGAGCCCGATCAGCCCGCGGCTGGGCACGCGAAACTCGATGCGCACACGGCCATAGCCGTGATTGTGCATGTTAGTGACTTCGCCCTTGCGCGAGCCGAGTTGTTCCATGACCACGCCCACAAATTCTTCAGGAACGTCGACGGTGAGATGCTCCACGGGCTCCATCAGCTTGCCGTCGATGCGCTTGGTAACGATCTCGGGCTTGCCGACCATGAGTTCGTAGCCTTCACGCCGCATCATCTCAATCAGGATCGAAAGCTGCAGCTCGCCGCGGCCCAAGACTTTGAACGAATCGGTTGTGCCGGTCTCTTCGACCCGCAAGGAAACGTTGGTGAGCAACTCCTTTTCCAGACGCTCGCGCAGGTTCCGCGACGTGACGTAGGTGCCATCTTTTCCGGCGAATGGCGATGTGTTGACTGTGAAAAGCATTGCGATGGTGGGCTCATCGATGGCGATCGGAGGCAGCGGCGCTGGATTCTCCGCGTCGGTGATGGTCTCGCCAATTGTGATTCCTTCCACGCCAGCGACCGCGATGATGTCGCCCAACTCGGTTTCGGTAATGTCGGTGCGTTTCAAGCCGGAGAAGGAAAACAGTTTCGTAATTTTAGTTTTGTGAAACGAGCCGTCGAGTTTGGCGATGCTCACTTCCTCACCCGTGAACATCTTGCCGTTGAAGACGCGCGCAATGGCGAGGCGCCCGAGGTAGTCGCTGTAGTCGAGATTCGCGACCAGAATCTGCAGCGCGCCCGCAGCGTCGCCCTTTGGCGGCGGAATCGTCTTCAGAATCGCGTCAAACAGCGGCCGCAGGTCTTCGCCACCGCCTTTGATGTCCGTGGAGGCGGTGCCAATCTTCGCGTTGGTGTAGAGCAACGGGAAGTCGAGCTGCTCCTCTTTCGCGTCGAGATCGATAAACAAGTCGTAGATTTCGTTCAGCACTTCCTGCGGACGAGCGTCGGACCGGTCGATCTTGTTGATGACCACGATCGGCGGCAGTTTCGCCTCCAGCGCCTTGCCCAGCACATAGCGCGTCTGGGGCAGCGGACCTTCGCTGGCATCCACCAGCAGCATGACGCCGTCGACCATCTTTAGGGCGCGCTCGACTTCACCGCCGAAATCGCTGTGGCCGGGCGTGTCGACGATGTTGATCTTCACGTCGTGATAGAAAATCGCCGTGTTCTTTGCCAGGATGGTGATTCCGCGCTCGCGCTCCAGTTCGTTGGAATCCATCACGCGCTCGACATGATGCTCGTTCGAGCGAAACGTGCCGCTCTGGTTCAGCATGGCGTCGACCAGCGTGGTCTTGCCGTGGTCGACGTGCGCGATGATGGCGATATTGCGAATGCCTGAACTCAAAAGGGAATCCTTCCTGATTTTGTGTGCACTACCACTTTACTATGGGGGACGAGAAAACACTCAGCCGGATGTCGGCAGGTGCCCGGTTTCTTAGGATGGATTTAGTTTGCGAGCTTTGCGGTTAAGTTCTCGTGGCCGCTACCCTAACGCCGTTTTCTCTCCTGCCGGCGCTCCCGCCATTCGCGCCTCGGCTTGCCGCACCGCTCTGCGCGCGGCATTGATCGCTTCATTTGTCGTCGACTCCGGTCCCTCGGAGTCTGTGTTCGCGAAGAAAACGCGATCCATTGGCTGCCGCACCAACGGTTGCACCTGCGTGTACAGGCCGGGCGTGGACATATACATGGGATGCCCGCGGCGGTAGATGTGTACTTCTACTGGATCGACATTCGTTTCCGGCGTCAGCTTCTGGAAATCGCGCAGCACGTCGGCGGCAAGACCCTTTGCCCCATCGTCGGTCAGCAGCAACGAGCGCTGTGCTTCTCGCAGCGGCGTGTAACAACTCAAAATATTGTGCTTCTGTTTGTATCCTGATTTCTTGCGGATCACCCAGTCCGCGACGATGAAATCGGTGAACGTATTGCCGGGACACCAGTTGTCGTATCCCTTATTGAATACCGGCTTGTCGAAAATCAGATTGACCACGCAATAGGGAGCGTAGCGAATCGCTTTCATGGCCGCACTCTGTTTTTCAGGGATGCCTTCGACGATCCGCCGCGTGATGAACTTCGGAGTCGCCATGATGACGGTCTTCGCGCTGACCGTTTTCAATTCACCGCCCAGCATGCAGGTGACCTGCACCTCGTCCTTGCCGGGAACGACCGCCACAATCGTCGCGCCCGTCTGCATGCGCTCGCCGTACACCGGCTGCAGAATCTCCGCCAGTTTTTTCGTGATCGCGCCCAGCCCTCCCGGCCAGGTGTAGCGATCGTCGGAACGGCTTGAAACCACGGCGTCCTGCAAGGCGCCAATGCCCATGGTCGCGGCGGTGTCTTCGCTGGTCGCGCCCCAGTTCGATGGCCCGAATGTGTCCCACCACAACTTGACCTCTGCCGTGTAGTCCATCAGGAAACTGGAGAAGGGGACGGTGAACAGTTCCGCCCCGCGCTTCTCCAGATCGATGGCCATCATGTCTTTCCTGAACCGCTTGAAGCTGTCGCGAGCAAACGGTGTATAGGGCAGCTTGCTGAGGCCGTCTCCCCACGTATCGGCGATGAACCGGCCGTTGATGATGCTGCCATCGGGACAGTTGACCGGGAGCGGCTCCAGGCCAATCTGTTTGGCGAAATGAAACGCGTCCGACTTCGCCTCCAGAAATGCAGCGCCCGTGGCATACGCGCTGCCGTCATACTCCATGACGTAAGCGTTGCCACCCCAGTGCGGTTCTTTTTCCAGCAGGAGTGCATTGCGATGCTGCAATTGATAGGCCGCCGTCAACCCGCTCACTCCTCCGCCCACAACGACGACATCGTGCTTCGCCGACACCGGAGGCCGCGTAAACGCCTTGCCGTCGCGCACTTCGTGGCAGATGCGATTGTCTTCGCCATCTACCGTCGCGGCCGTGTGCGCTTCTGCGCCTTGCGCCACCAGTGAAAGATCGACCGGACATCCTGCAGTCACCGCACCGGCCACTACAAACTTGATAAAGTCCCTGCGATTCGCGCTCACTGCGATTCCCCCGTGGTTGCTTCGATCAATTCCATACCCACTTCCGCTTCGCCCTCGCTGCGCACCCGCAGCCGATACCAGAAAACAATCGTTACCAGTGAAAAGACAAAAATGATCGTCGATATTGCGTTGATTTCCGGCGTGATGCCACGCCGCAGCCGTCCCCAAATTTCGAGCGGCAGTGTATTGTTACGCCCAATCAGAAAGAAGCTGACCGCAATCTCATCCATCGAAAGCGTGAAGATCAGCAAGGCCGCGCCAATGATCGAGAGCTTCAGGTTCGGAACCGTAATGCGCCAGAACGTCTGCCAATAATTTGCGCCCAGGTCGAGCGATGCTTCTTCCTGCCTGCGATCCAGTTTCTGTAGTCCGGCAAATACTTCGGTCGTTGCCACGGAGATCAGGGCAGTCCCATGCCCAAGCATGATGGTGAGCAGGCTGAGCTTCACGCCCGACAAATCGAACAGCATCAGCAGGGAAAGGCCGGTGATAATTCCCGGCAGAATCAGCGGCAATAAAACGAGCCGCCGGAACACTGCCTTTCCGGGAAACTGGGCTCGATCCAGCGCCAGGGCCGCTGGCACGCCGAACGTCAGCGAGATCAGCATTGCCGCAAATGCGACCCGCAGGCTGTTAAACACCGAATCCCAGATTGGCCCATCGGCAAACAACGTCCGATACCAGTCGAAAGTCAGGTGCCGCGGCGGAAACCCGCCCACACCTTCGGCGTTGAACGAATAAATAATGAGCACGGCGATGGGTAGATATAAAAATGTAAACACCGCCGCGGCCTGGGCGGCGAGCCACCGCGAACGTGGGACGTTGACCGGCCCGGTGCTCACGAGAAGCTCCATTGCTGTTCCAGTTTCTCCGAAAAGAACAGCAGACTCACAACGAGTACAAGCATGCCCAGAGAGATCGCCGCGCCCAACGGCCAGTTGTAGGCCGCGCCGAACAGGCTCACTACGACGTTCGAAATCATGATGCCGCTGGGGCCGCCGAGCAGCAGAGGCGCCAGAAAATCTCCCAGACTCAAGACAAAAGCAAAGGTCGCCCCGGCCACAACGCCGGGAATCGACAGCGGAAAAATTACCCTCCAGAATGTCTGCACCGGCGTCGCGCCGAGGTCGTGCGAAGCCTCGACCAGATTCCGCGGTATATGTTCGAGCGCGGCATAAATCGGCAGAAATGCAAATGGCGTATAGATGTGTGTCAATGTAAGAACTACAGCGAACGGACTGTAAAGCAAGAATTCCAGCGGATGAGTAGTCAAGTGCAAGAACTGCAGCGAGGTGTTCATCACGCCGTCCGATCCGAGGATTGTCTTCCAGGCATAGGCTCGCACCAGATAGCTGACCCACAAAGGAATGATCACCATCTGGTAAAGCAAATCTTTCCGCCGTGCGGCATAGAAGGATAAAAAATATGCCAGCGGATAACCCAAAAGCAACGAGAACGCGGTCACGCGCGCCGCGATCCACATCGACCGCAGCAGAGTCTGCCAGTACACCGGCTTTTCGATCAACTCCTTATAGTTGTCGAGATTCCAGGAATGAACAATCGTCCCCGCGGAAGAGACCGACCAGAAGCTGTAGCAGAACATCAGCAGATACGGCACCAGCAAAAACACTGCGACCCACGCCAGCGGCGGCACAGTCACAATCGTTTTGTAAGCGCGGGAAAACATCAGTTTCTTTCGGGAGACTCGCGCACCGGAATCGCATCCAAGGGTGAGAATTCGAGCTCGACTTCATTTTGCAGTTCGACTCCGCCAGCCGTGCGCAGAACCAGAACCATCCCACCGCAGTCCACGCGAATCAGTTCTGTCGCACCGTGAAAGGCCTGATGCAGAACTCGGCCGCGCACCCGAACCGCGCCGCCTGTGCCGGAGTTTCCCAGGCGAATCTGCTCGGGCCGGAGGGAAAACAGTGCAGGCCCGTCGGAAGCGGAAGTCCGCCACGACAGGCCCTCGCACCGTGAAACGCCCCCTCGCACTTCGCATCGCAGCAAGTTCGTGTGTCCGATGAACTGCGCAGCATAAGCCGTCGCCGGATGGCTGTAGATCTCGCGCGGCGTCGCCACCTGCTCCAGTTCGCCCGAACGCAAGAGCGCAATCCGGTCCGACATCACCATGGCTTCTTCCTGATCGTGCGTCACAAACACGAACGAAATCCCTACTTCGCGCTGCAGCGATTTCAATTCGACCTGCATCTGCCGCCTCAGGTTTGCGTCGAGCGCGGAAAGAGGCTCGTCCAGTAACAACAGCCGGGGACGATTTACCAGCGCGCGCGCCAGCGCGACCCGCTGCTGCTGGCCGCCGCTGATCTTCGACGGTTTCGATTGCGCTTGCGCCGTCATCTTTACCTTTTCGAGCGCCTCGGTGACACGCTGAGCGATCTCCGCCTCGGGCCGATTGGCGACACGGAGCCCGTACGCGACATTCTGCTCCACGGTCAAATGCGGGAAGAGGGCATAGTGCTGAAACACTGTATTAACGCGACGCCGATACGGAGGCTGCTGGTCCAGCCGCTCGGCACCCATCCAGACCTCGCCGGAACTGGCGCTCTCGAAGCCGGCAATAATCCGCAACAGCGTCGTTTTGCCCGAGCCGCTCTCGCCCAGGATGGTAAGAAATTCTCCTTCGGCAATCTCCAAAGAAATATTTCGGAGCACGACGTTGCGCGCAAACGCCTTAGCCACATTGCGAATGCTGAGCAGGGTCGGCCTGCCCGTTGACGGAGCATCGACTGCAGGGCTGGGAGTGATCGCAAAGGTCATGACCGTTGCCAGGTTCTCGGTGTCGCGAGGCGCTACTGTGCAGCCTTCACTTCATTCCAAATCTCGTTGTATTTTGCGCGCCGCGGCACATCTTGCCAGAAATAAAGCCGCTTTTGATAATTGTCGACGTCGTCGAGGTGAAGCGTCTTCACATCGTCGCGCGTCATAAACTGAGCCGCCTGCGGATTCGCCGGCACATAGCGGGTCACGTCAGTCACCAGCTTTTGGGTTTTCGCTTCGACCATGTACTCGATGAACGCCTCTGCTAGTTCTTTGTTGTCGCTGCCTGCCGTGATCATCAGGTGATCGATCCAACCTGTGGTGTTTTCTTTTGGAATCGTTTCTTCGACGGGAAAGCCTTTCTTTTTCAGCTCCGCAGTATTCAGCGGCCAGCCCATCGCGATCACGACCTCGTGATTCTCAAACAAATTTGTCAGCTCACCGCCGGTCGCCCACATCTTGCGGATGTTCGGTTTCAACTCGAGCAGCTTCTTCTTCACCGCCTCCAGTTGTTCGTCACTCAGGTTGTAAAGTCGAGAGGGATCGGGCTTGTCGAAGCCCAGCACTTGTGCCGCCATGTAAACCGTCGACAAATCGTCCCACACCGCGACTTTTCCCTTGTACTGTGGATCCCACAACACGCTCCAGGAATCTGGCGGGCTCTTGAATACGGTCGTGTCGTAAATGATGGGATCGGGCCCCCACATGAACGGCACGCCATAGACCTGGCCGTTGGCATGTACGAGCGGCAGGGAAGTGAGCTGCGGAGAAAGCTGGCTGTAGCTGGGAATCTTGGACAAATCGAGCGGCGCCGCCAATCCCGCCGCCACAATGGCTGCCGCTACATCGCTCGATGGCGAAATTACGTCGTAGTTTCCCGCGCTGCCTCCACGCAGCTTCGCCATCAGTTCATCGCTCGATCCCATGTAAGAGGCCGAGATCCTGCAGTGATGCTGTTCCTCAAAGGCATGGACGAATGACGGGTCGGCATAGCCTTCCCACACCAATAAATTCAGCGCCGGCGTTTTCTTCGAGCACGATCCCAGGCACAGGATCGCCGCCATTAGCGGCAACAAACGCGCCGCACGCCGCCAGTTCATTTTTCCTCCAACGCGCTGTTTACGCAGCAGGCTCCATTTCACCGATAGCCCCAAGCTCGCCTCCTCAGAACGTAGGCGGAGTATTTACCCACAACAGCCAAGTCTCCTTGCTTCCTGGATTTCTCCAGCGGTGCGGCGTCGCGCTCTCAAAGTAAAAGCTGTCGCCGGGCTTGAGCCGGTATTCTTCGCCGTTGAGGGTGATCTCCAGGTCACCGCGCAGCACATAGATGAATTCTTCACCCTCGTGCGTATAAGGATCGCCGCTGCCCGCGTCCGGGGCCACACGGAACAGATGCGGCTCCATCACCGTATTGCCCCACGCCAGCAATTCCATGCGCACGCCCTCGCCGGCCTGGAGAACCTTACGCTCTGCCGGACGCACCTGCCGGCTGCTGGCTCCGCTCGCGTCGTAAAAGTCCAGAATGTTGGTCTTGTAAAATCGCGCCAGCTTGCGGAGCGTGCCTACCGAGCCGCTCATCTGCGATCTTTCGAGCGCACTAAGAAATCCTACCGAGATGCCCACAGCGTGCGCTACCCGAGCCAGCGAAAGCCGGCGCCGCGCCCGCAACTGCCGCAGGTGCGCTCCAATCGCTCCCGCACTGCCATCGCCCGCCGGACTGACTCTGCCTTCGCGTTTCAGCAACTGCACAATCGCGGCCGCGTTCAGGCCGCGAACTTTGCGCAGGAATCGCGCCCGCTTCAGCAGTTTCACGTCTTCCGCACCGTAGAGCCGATATTTGCTCTCCGTGCGCCGCGGACGCGTCAGGCCAAGATTTTCCCACGACCGGATCACCGACGGGGACACCCCCACCTTTTTTGCCACGTCGCCGATCTTCAGGTATGCCTCTGCTTGGGCTGGCTTCATCGCTCACGCGCTCGCCGGACGGTGGAGGAAAGAGGAAAGATGAGAAAAACTGATGCTCCCGATCACAGATTCCTCTGCGCAGGGGATGCATTTTTTCTCCTTGACAGTTCCCATCCTGCTTCTCTAACCTTGCGGGATTATAGCAAGGTTGTGAGCGAACACAAGCTGTCGTTTTCAAGCGAAAATCAAACTCTCCGCGAGGTCGGGAAAGGCGTCCGGAGAAGATGCGTGGAGGTTCCATGCCGTCACTGCGAGCCCGCTGGATCTTGCCGTTGTCGGTCGTCGCTGTTGCGCTATTTCTTCCCTCAATGCTCGCCGCACAAGGCGCCACCGGACGAATCGTGGGCCGTGTCGCTGACCCTTCGGGCGCCGTGCTTGCCGGCGTGAAGGTCACACTTACCAACCAGGCGACCGGCGTCAGCGCTCAGGCGCAGACCAATGACAGCGGCGACTACTCCTTCGTCAACATCGTGCCCGGAACCTACCAGGCGAGCTTCGAGCTCAAGGGTTTCAAGAAGAATCTGCAAAAAGACGTCATCCTCGATGTGAACCAGGTCTTGACGTTGAATTCCGTGCTGCAAATCGGCGGGACCCAGGAGGTTGTCGACGTCACTTCGGAAGCGCCGCAGGTGGACACCACTAGTACGCAACTCGGCGCTGTAATCAACGACCGCTCGGTGAACGAATTGCCGCTGAACACCCGCGATACTTACCAGTTTCTCCAGCTTCAGCCGGGTGTGCAGTCGCAGTTAGGTTCAAGCGGCAGCCTGTTCGCAGGTTCCGATGACCCCGGTTCAGTCTCCGTCAATGGCGGCCGCACCCGCGCTAACAACTTCAGTGTGAACGGCGGGGACGCCAACGATCAGTTCGTGAACACCCCAACCATTGAGCCCACTCCCGACGCCGTCGAGGAGTTTCGCGTCATCACCAATACTTTCGACGCCGAATACGGTCGCAATTCCGGCTCCGTGGTAAACGTGATCACCAAGTCCGGCAGTAATGCTTTCCACGGCAATCTCTACGAATATTTCCGAAACACGATTCTGGACTCGCAGGGATACCCGGACACGAGCAAGCCGCAGCTCAATCAGAACCAGTTCGGCGGAACATTCGGCGGTCCGATCAGGAAGGACCGGACGTTCTTCTTTCTGTCCTACGAAGGACGACGGATTCGCGACGGCGTGCCCGGGCAGTTGCTGAACGTACCTACATCCCAGGAATTTGGAGGAAACTTCAACGACCAGGGAGCCTTTGCAGGAGGCATACAGCCGGGAGGATTTATAGCGAGTGTCCTCGACGGCCGATCCGGCTGTGATGCTGCGTTGGGCTATAGCGTTTCAGGTCTTGCGGCTGACCCGAATACAGGCCTCGTCGATTGGAATTCTGGAACGTCGACCATTCCTTCGGTTTTTCCGAACAACGTGATTCCCGCGCAGTGCCAGGACCCCGTCGCCGCCAACCTCCTGCAGAAGTTTGTTCCTCAAGCCAATATTGGGACCGGGCAAAATCAGGTCGTGCCGGTCGGGACCAACAACGCAAATCAATTTACGGTTCGCGTTGACCACAGGATCAACGACCGTCAGAGTTTCACCGCGTACTACTACTTCAACGACGGACACGAGATTGATCCCTACGACACCTTTGAGGCCAGCGGCGCCACCGTACCGGGCTTTGGAAACCTTAATGATCTCCGGAACCAGCAGTGGAACTTTACTCACACGTGGACCATCACCAACGCCGTGGTGAACGAGGCCCACTTTACCTACATGCGTGAGGGGGAACTCGGGTTTATTAAGCCCCAGACTACAGGCGCTGTAACCTCTACGTGTAGCGGAGCAGCTACTACCTACTGTTTCACCGGTACTTCCGATTCCTCGGCCATCACAAGTGAGTTCGGTACCGCCCCTAATCTCGGCATCACGCCGGGTCTGCCATCAAATCTTACCGGCGTTCCCTACGTCAACATTTCGGGCGGTGCGGCCTTTGGCAATAATTTCGAGGGTTTTCTGCCCCAAGTCGGAAATAGTTTTCAATGGTCCGATGGTCTAACTTGGGTAAGAAACACTCACACCTTCAAGTTCGGCATTGACGTCCGCCGTGCCCGCTTCGATCAGTATTACTACTTTGACGTGAATGGTGAATATACGTTCGACAATAGTGGGCCCAATGCAATCGTTCCTGGCGATGGTGACGCATATGCCGAATACTTGCTGGGATTAGCGGATGCCTATACCCAGGGCTCAGGGCAGCGCGAGGATATTCGCAGCACCGCGGTCTACCCGTTCGTTCAGGACAGTTGGAAGATCAAGCCCAATTTAACCCTCAACTATGGTCTTCGATGGGAACTCACTCCTCCGCCGACCGATATCAGCGGCCACGTGGAGACCTTCCGTCCCGGACAAAATTCCACGGTCTATCCTTGCGGAATCACGACCAGCGCAAACTACTGGGAGACGCTTACGCCGAACCCGGTTCCAGATCCCACCTGTCAAAACACGGGCTCGGAGCCCACCGGACTTGTGGTGCCGGGAGATCCCGGCGTCCCCGCGGGCATGACTTCGACTTATTACAAGGCATTTGCCCCGCGCATTGGCATCGCTTACAGTCCCAACTTCACCAGCGGCCCGCTGGCAGCACTGTTCGGGAATAATGGCAAAACCAGTATTCGGGGGGGCTGGGGTCTGTTCTATAACCCGATCGAGGAACTTGTTTTGGCCCAATTCGGTGCTGAGCCGCCTTTCGGCGGCAGTTCCTCGCTCTCCGATGTTTTCTTCAATACCCCGTTCGTGAACCAGGGCGAATTCACCGCGCCGAATCCTTTCAACGGCATCATCCTGCCCACGAAGGGACAGCCGACGGACTTATCCCTGTTTCGCCCTATTCTTCTTTATGGTGAGTTCGAGCCGCACCTGCGAGCGCAGTACACCAGCCAGTACAACCTCACTATCCAGCGCGACGTCAGCAATAATATGATGCTGCAGATCGGCTATGTGGGGTCCCAGGGTCATCGCTTGCTGGCCACTCACGACATTAATCCCTCCAATCCCCAGACATGCCTCGACATCATCAGCATTGCGAACATGAACCCGGGGAACGTGACTTCTTACCAGAGCCCCGCCACCTGCGGTCCTACGGTCGAAGATTCGCAATGGAGTGTGACCGTCCCTACTGGTTTCCCGTTCCACATGCCCAATGGCAGCGTGGTGAATGGCACCGGCCAAACCCTCAACCTCGTTGGTCTACGACCTTATTCCTCGCCGAATTGCAATTCAACCCTGGCTGCGCTTACGCCGGGCACCGGGTGCCCCGTGGACGGAATTCCCGTCTTCACCGATGTCTTCGCAGAAGACACCATCGCGAACTCGGCGTATAACGCGCTGGAGATGATGCTGCAGAAGCGCTTCTCTGGCGGCCTGCAGTTTCAGGCAGCCTATACTCTGAGCAAATCGATTGACGACGGTTCTACCTTCGAGGAAACGCTTGATCCATTCAATTACCGTGCCAGCCGCGCGTTGTCGTTGTTTAACTCGAAGCAGCGCTTTGTCATCAGCTATGACTGGGAATTGCCGGTTCGTAAATACAATGGGTTTGCTGGCAGGGTGCTCGACGACTGGGAGGTGTCGGGCATCACGCAGTTCCAGAGCGGGTTCCCCATCCGTCTGAATACCGAGGACGACACTGAACTAATCAACAGCTTGTTCTTCCTCGGAACCGAAGCGCCAAGTCTGGTAGCTCCGTTCCAGAAGCTGAATCCCAGGAAAACTTATACTTCGCTCGGGCTCACTACCCCAGGATACTGGTTCAATCCGAGTGACTTTCAGGATCCGCCGCTCGGCAGCTTCAACAACGGCACGCAACGTACCATCTGTTGCGGACCCGGACTGGTCGACTTTGACTTTTCGGTTCATAAAAAAATCGTTCTGAGCGAGAAGACGTACCTTCAATTTCGGGCGGAGATATTCAATCTGTTCAACCACGCCAATTTCTCGAACCCGGACGGCGGTTTTTCGGACGGTCCGACATCGTTCGGCAGGATTTCAAGCGCCGGAGACCCGCGCTTGTTGCAATTTGCTATGAAATTCTTTTTCTAGCCTAAACGACTAGACTAGGAACTATCCCCGGGCGGCTCCAACCGCCCAGGGCAATCTAATGGCCCGCTTCGCCAAAAGAAGGCGCGGGCCTGAGTCATCTCGGAGACCTTGATGTACCCCGATCTGCAGAAAGAACTCTCGACCTTTGAGCGGCGCACGCCCAAATCCGCCGAAGCTCACAAGAAAAATCTCAAGCGCATTCCTCTTGGCGTGGCCAGCAACTATCGCGCCTACGATCCGTGGCCGATCTTCGTGAAGGAAGCCAGCGGCAGCAAGTTTCGCGATCTCGACGGCAACGAATACATCGATCACAACCTCACTTTCGGCGCGCTCATGGCAGGACATTGCCACCCCGCGGTTATGAAGGCCGTCGAGAAGCGTCTTTCGACCGGCACCATGTTCGGCATGCCTCACGATATGGAGTGGGAACTCGCGGAAGAAATCTGCAAGCGGTTTCCGGTCGAGATGTGCCGTTTCGGCAACAGCGGCACTGAAGCCACGATGCACGCCGTCCGTCTCGCGCGCGCCGCGACCGGGCGCGACAAGATCATCAAGTTCGAAGGCGCTTATCACGGCCTGCATGACAGTGCTTTGGTCAGCGTGAAGCCCCACGCTCCCGACTACGGCGATATCAACGCACCGACTTCCGTTACCGGCGGCCTGGGCGTTCCGAAGGCCGCCCTCGACAACGTGAAGATTGCGACATTCAACAATCTCGCCACGGTCGAGCGCCGCTTTAAAGAAAATCCCGGGGAGATCGCCGCGATCATTCTCGAACCGATCCTGATGAACGTTGGCCTCTGTCTGCCGCAACCCGGCTTTCTGCAAGGCCTGCGCGACATCTGCGACAAAAACGGCGCGCTGCTGATTTTCGACGAAGTCAAGACCGGCGCGAAACTCTGCTGGGGCGGCGCGAGCGAATATTTCGGCGTCACGCCCGACATGATCTGTCTGGCGAAGTCGATCGGCGGCGGCTTGCCGCTTGCCGCCTTCGGCGCGAACACGTCCGTCATGGACCTGATCAGCCAGCACAAGGTCTTCCACGGCGGCACCTACAACACAAACCCGGTGTCCATGGCCGCAGGGCTGGCCACCTTCCGCGAAGTTCTTACCCGAGACAACTATACGCACGTCGAAAAACTCAGCCGCAAATTGGCCGAAGGCTATCGCAAGATCATCGCGAAAGTCGGTTTGCAGGGCTACATCGCGCAGGCTGGAGCCAACGGCGCGCTCATGCTCTACCCGAAAGAAATCGTGAACTATCGCGACTGGGAGGCGATCGATATCGATCTGTGGCGGCATTACTGGTTCGGCATGGTCAATCGCGGCGTGATGGCTCAACCTTACTGGTGGGACGAGCAGTGGACGATCTCGGTGCAGCATACCGACGCCGATATCGACAAACACCTTGCCGCCTTCGACGACATCGCAGCCTCGCTGGCGAAAGCCCAGCAGGAGCGCGCCGAGCCCGTCGCGGTCGCGCACTAAACTTATGTAGGGGCGGAC
Source organism: Terriglobales bacterium (assembly GCA_035504195.1). Lineage (GTDB taxonomy): Bacteria > Acidobacteriota > Terriglobia > Terriglobales > Acidobacteriaceae > Sulfotelmatobacter. The sequence goes on along the minus strand of DATJSG010000026.1, from coordinate 62,261 downwards.
GCATTCGTTCGCCCCTGCATGCACCACTGAGAGCTGAAAGCTGGAGAGAATCTTTGTCATTCCGAACCGGGCCAGAGCCCGGTGAGGAACTGCTGTTCTGGGACCAACGCTAGCAGCTGCTTCAAAAATTGCCGACCGATGCCCAATCCGCCCAGCCCCACCTCATTCGCGCCCTGGGGCGCCGCGATCTCGTTCTGCTCTTTGTCGTCGCCGTCTTCAACCTCAACGTAGTTCCCTCGATTGCGGCCAACGGCGGCGTCACCGTCTGGCTCTGGATCATCTCTCTTCTTCTTTTTTTCTGGCCGCAAGGCATTGCCGTCATCGAACTCGCTCATCGCTATCCCGGCGAAGGCGGCGTCTACCTCTGGGCGAAAGAAGTGTTCGGCGACTTTCACGGATTTCTCTCCGGCTGGTGCTACTGGACCAACAACATGCTCTACGTGCCGACGGTCATGCTGTATTTCGTCGGCGTCTCGGTCTACGTGCTTGGTCCGGGCCATCAGGGACTGGCCGACAACAAGATTTTCGCTTCGGTCGCGTCGCTCACGCTGCTTGCGCTGCTCACCTTGTTCAATATCCTCGGCCTCGGTGTGGGCAAATGGATTAACAACGTCGGCGCCATCGGAACCTTCGTCGCTGCCGCCGTCCTGATCGGACTTGGCGTGATTATTTGGTCGCGCTTCGGCACCACGCTCAGCGTTGCCGACTTCAAAGTTCCCGCAAACCCAAAATTCGTACTCAATTCCTTCGGCGTAATCTGCTTCGGCCTGGTTGGCCTCGAACTCGCCTCGGTCATGGGCGACGAGATTCAAGACCCGCGCCGTACTCTGCCGGGCGCAGTCGCTTTGGGCGGTTTGCTTTCGGGTGCTCTGTACGTAGGTGCGACGGTCACACTGCTGATCGCTCTCGGCAAAAACGTCAACATCCTTCAGGGTGTCGTTCAAGCCGTCAGCCAGATGGCAGGCCGTGTTGGAGTCAGCTGGGCTACCGTGCCTTTCGCACTGATGCTCAGCCTCTCGATCGCCGGTATCGGATCGGCGTGGATCGGCGGCTGCTCGCGCATCCCATTTGTCGCCGGCCTCGACTCCTATATGCCGTCGTGGCTCGGCCGTGTCCACCCGCGGTACGCGACTCCCTACGCGGCTTTGATCGTCCAGGGCATCGTTTCCGCGGTTTTGGTCATCCTTAATTTTGCCGGTGCCGGGGTGCAGGAAACTTTTCAGAAGCTGCTCTCGCTCGCTGTGGTTTTGCAACTTGTTCCATTCGTCTACATGTTTGGAGCGTTAGTAAAATTTGCGATACAAGAGCCGGTTCCGAAAGGACAGTACGGCCGCGCCACCATGTTTCTCGCAGGATCGAGTGGATTCTTGACCACGATCCTCGGCATTGCGCTGGTGTTTTTTCCGGCGCAGCAGATCACGTCGCTGTGGTCCTATGAGGTGTGGATGTTCGGCGGCACGCTGTTCTTTGTCGGGCTAGCCGCGTTTTTCTTTTTCGTCTACGGCCGCCGCAAGTTGTCACAAGGGATCAGGCTTCAAGCAATTGCCGAACCGGTTCCGGCAAACGAAGCGCGGCGTTGACTCGGATTGTGGAGGGACTGACGCCCTCGTCCGTCCCGCGAGCGAAGCGCGCGTAGCAACAAGAAATCGGGGCTTTAGCCCACAGGAGGGCCACGATGCCCAGCGGAGTTCAAAGCGACGTTCAGAAAGACGTCAAGACCTACCAGATGTTCGTCAATGGCGAATGGGTCGCAAGTCAGTCCGCGAAAACTTTTCCGGTCTACGATCCGTCGACCGAAGAAGTCATCGCCCAGGTCCCCGACGCGACTGCCGACGATGTAAACCGCGCTGTCTCCGCCGCCCGCACAGCGTTTGATGACGGCCCGTGGTCCACCACCACTGCGCAGGAACGCGGGCGCGTCCTCTTCCGTCTCGCCGACAAAGTGCGCCAGCATCTTGCAGCTCTGGCCGAACTCGAATGCCGCAATACCGGCAAGCCCATTGTCGAAGCGGAATACGACATCAACGATGTAGCCACGTGTTTTGAGTACTACGGGGGCCTTGCCACGAAGATTACGGGATCGGTGAATCCTGTTCCCGACAACGCGATGTCGCTCTCGCTGAAAGAGCCCGTTGGCGTGGCCGGACAAATTATTCCGTGGAACTATCCGCTGCTGATGGCCGCATGGAAGCTCGCGCCTGCGCTGGCCGCCGGTTGCACCTGCGTTCTCAAGCCCGCTGAGCAGACTCCGCTTACCGCGCTCGAGTTGGCGAAACATTTCGCCGACTGCGGCCTGCCTGCGGGCGTGGTCAATATCGTTACCGGCTTCGGAGAAACTTGCGGAGCGCCGCTCGTCCAGCATCCAGACGTCAATAAGATCGCGTTTACCGGCAGCGCCGCCGTCGGAAAGGTTATCGTCAAACAAGCTGCCGATACGGTGAAGCGCGTAACCCTTGAGCTGGGCGGGAAGTCGCCCAACATCTTTTTCGCCGACGCCGACTTCGAAGCCGCAATCGATGGAGCGCTGTTCGGCGTGTTTATCAATCAGGGCGAAGTCTGCTCAGCCGGCAGCCGCATCCTGGTGCAGAAGACAATTTATAAAAGGTTTGTGGAAGCCATGGCAGAAAAGGCCAAGAAAATCAAACTCGGTCCACCGCTGGAACGCGAAACGAAGATGGGTCCACTGGTCAGCAAAGAGCAATACGACCGCGTCAACCAGTATCTCGACATCGGTAAGAAAGAAGCCAAGCTCGCCTCCGGCGGCGGACGCCCCGAAAAGTTTGCCAAGGGCTACTATGTGCAGCCCACGATTTTCTACGACGTCTCCAACAGCGCCCGCATCGCGCGTGAAGAAATCTTCGGCCCTGTCGCCGCCGTGATTCCCTTCGACGACGAAAAAGATGCGTTGAGAATCGCGAATGATTCTCCGTATGGCCTGGCCGCTGCCGTCTGGACGCGCGACATTTTCAAGGCCATGCGCGCGGTGAAAGCGATCCGCGCCGGAATTGTCTGGGTCAACCACATGCAGCCAACTTATGTCGAAGCACCGTGGGGAGGCTTCAAGCAATCCGGCTTCGGCCGCGAGCTCGGCCCGTGGGGCATCGAAGAATATCTGGAGACCAAGCAGGTCCACATCAATTTGAACGAAGCGCCAATCGGCTGGTACTGAAGCTGTGGCCAGTGGTCAGTGACCCGTGGCCAGTTTCTTGAAATGAGGGTGCCCCATTTCTCGCGCGCTCTTCGCGCGAGAAGTGGGGATTTTCTGGCCACTGGTCACTGGCCACTAGGATTTCATAATGTCTACAATCCAAATCCGCACTGCAATCCCCGGCCCCAAATCCCGCGCGCTCTCCGAGCGCCGCGCCAAAGCCGTGCCCCGCGGCCTGTCTCACGGCACTCCCATCTACGTGGCCAAGGCCAAAGACGCCTGGCTCGAAGACGTGGATGGAAACCGCTACCTCGATTTCGCCGGAGGCATTGGCTGCCTCAACGTCGGCCATCGGCAGGAAGCGGTCATCAGTGCGGTAAAAGATCAGCTCGATAATTTTCTGCACACCTGCGTACAGGTCACGCCCTACGAGAGCTATGTCCGCCTTGCTGAACGCATGAACGAAGCTACGCCCGGCAAGTTCGCGAAGAAAACTATTTTTCTCAACAGCGGCGCCGAAGCGGTCGAGAATGCCGTCAAGATCGCGCGCGCTTACACCAAGCGTCCCGGCATCATTGCCTTCGAAGACGCCTTCCACGGCCGCACCATGATGACGCTGGCGCTCACCAGCAAAACCCATCCCTACAAAGCCGGATTCGCTCCGTTTCCGAGCGAGGTCTACCGAGTCCCGTTCGCCTATTGCTATCGCTGCTCCTACAATCTGAAATATCCGGCGTGCGATCTCTACTGCGCGCGCCATCTCGAAGACACGTTCAAGCGCGTCGTGGCCAACGAAGAAGTCGCAGCGGTGATTGCCGAACCGGTTCTTGGAGAAGGCGGATTCATCGCGCCGCCGCCGGACTACTTCAAGGTTCTCGTCGATCTTTGCCACAAGCGCGGTATCCTGTTCATCGCCGACGAAGTGCAATCCGGCTTCGGCCGCACCGGCGCGCTCTTCGCCAGCGAGCGCTACGGCATCGAACCAGATCTTCTTGTCACCGCGAAATCGCTCGGCGGAGGCCTGCCTCTTGCCGCCGTCACTGGCCGCGCCGAGATCATGGACGCGCCCGGCCCCGGCGGTCTGGGCGGGACGTTCGCCGGCAATCCGCTCTCGTGCGCGGCAGCGTTGGCGGTCTTGGATTTGTTCGAACGCCAAAATCTGCTTGCGCGCGCCAACGAACTCGGTGACCGCTTCCAGCGCCGCGCCCGCGAATGGCAGGGCCGATGGCCGATCATCGGTGACGTGCGCGGCCTTGGAGGCATGCAAGCCGTCGAGTTAGTGCAATCACAGGAAACAAAAGCTCCGGCAGTCGATGAGACGAAAAAGATCACGCAATACTGCTACGAGCACGGCCTGATCACGATCACCGCCGGCTCGTACTCCAACGTCATCCGCGTGCTGGTGCCGCTGGTGATCAGCAACGAGCAAATGGATGAAGCGCTCGACGTGCTGGAGTCCGCGATTGCGACCGTGTGTGATGAAAAAAGCGCAGTAGCGCAATTGGTTTGAGTCGTAGCGCCGCCGTCTCGGCGGCTGTCCGGCAAGCGCCCCGTTTGCCGATTGCGAAGCGCGAGACGCGCTCGCGACAGCCGGCGAGACGCCGGCTACGTTGCCTCCCGGGGCAAGGTCGAGGAAATCCGTGGAGCAGATGTATCATTAACTTTGCCCGAAAGAAATTCGTGCGACGACTCGCGACTCCTGTGCAAGACATTCTTCGCGATAGTAGAGGCAACACCATGACAACCGTAGCCGCACCTCCCATTCTTAAGCTGACCAACTACATCAACGGCCAATGGACCGACTCGCGCGCGTCCGATTTTCGCGACGTCGTCAATCCCGCGACTGGCGACATTTTGGCGCAGGTCCCGCTCGCCGGCCCAGCCGACGTGAACGCCGCCGTTGAAGCCGCAGCCGCGGCTTTCCCTGAGTGGCGCCGCACTCCTCCCGAAGACCGCATCCAGCCGCTGTTCAAGCTGAAGATGCTGCTCGAAGAGCACATCGACGACATCGCCCGCATCATCACGCAGGAAAACGGCAAGACCTTCACCGAGGCGAAAGCCGAGATGCGCCGCGCGATTGAAAACGTCGAAGTAGCCTGTGGCATTCCGATGATGATGCAGGGCTACAACCTCGAAGACGTCGCGCGCGGCATCGACGAAATGATGATCCGCCAGCCCCTCGGCGTGGTCGCCGCCATCGTGCCGTTCAATTTCCCCGGCATGATTGCGTTCTGGTATTTGCCTTACGCCATCGCGACCGGCAACACGTTCATCCTCAAGCCGAGCGAGCGCGTGCCGCTCACGGTGCGCTACATTTACGAACTGCTGGAGAAAACCGGCTTACCCAAAGGCGTGGTGAATCTCGTTAATGGAGGGAAGGCAGCGGTTGACGCGCTTATCGACCATCCAAAAGTTCGTGCCATCAGCTTCGTTGGATCGACTCCGGTTGCGCGCTACATTTATTCGCGCTCGGCCGAGCAGGGCAAACGCTGCCAGTGCCAGGGAGGAGCGAAGAACCATGTCATCGTTCTGCCCGACGCGGACATGCCCATGGCAACGCAGATCATTGCCGACAGCGCCTTCGGTTGCGCCGGGCAGCGCTGCCTGGCTGTTTCGGTCGCAGTTACGATTGGCGAAGCGCAGAAAACATTCCGTGACTCGATCGCCGATGCCGCTTCCAAATTGAAAGTCGGCAACGGCCTCGAAGATGGCGTGCAAATGGGGCCGGTGATTACTCCGCAGAGCAAGGAGCGGGTTGAGTCGCTGATTGGCGTCGGGGAGAGGCAGGGGGCGAAAGTTCTGCTCGACGGCCGCCACGCGAAAATTGCGAAATATGAATCCGGAAATTTTGTGAAGCCGACCATTCTCGACGAAGTTCCTGCGACCAGCGAAATCACAGACACGGAAATCTTTGGCCCCGTACTCAGTCTGGTTCACGCCGACGATCTCGACGAAGCGCTGGCTTTTCTCGAACGCAGCCCCTACGGCAATCAGGCATCGCTGTTCACCTCGAGCGGGGCGGCGGCGCGCCGCTTCCGGTATGAAGCGCCCGCGGGCAACATTGGCATCAACATCGGAGTTGCCGCGCCCATGGCTTATTTCCCGTTCAGCGGATGGAAGAACAGTTTCTTCGGCGATCTGCATGGGCAGGGCCGCGATTCCATCGAGTTTTATACCGATAAGAAAGTCGTCGTAGAACGCTGGGCCAAAGAACATTCGAGAAAGTTCTAAAACTCTTTGCCACGGCTTGCACGGATCAACACGGATTTCTTGATTGATCCGTCGACGTCCGTGAAGATCCGTGGCCAATCTCAGGGGCATCATGACAACCATAGCGACCGAAGTAGCAATGACCGGGCAGGAGATCGTCGATCTCTCCAGGAAGCACACACTGTATGAGTGGTCGGCGCAGTCCAAGGTCGATCCGATTCCGGTGGCGCGCGCCAAAGGAATTTATTTCTGGACGCCGGAAGGGAAGCGCTTCATCGATTTCAACAGCCAGTTGATGTCGGTGAACATCGGGCACGGGGATGAGCGCGTGATTCGGGCGATTCAAGAACAGGCGGCGACGCTATGCTACGCGAATCCCTTCATGGCGCACGAACCGCGGGCACGGCTGGGCGCGAAGCTGGCAGAAATCTGTCCCGGCGACATCGACACTTTCTTTTTCACCAACGGTGGTTCTGAGGCAAACGAGAACGCGATCAAACTCGCACGCTTCTTTACCGGACGCCACAAAATCATGGCGCGCTACCGCTCGTATCACGGTGCGACTGCCGGCGCTATCTCGGTGACGGGTGATCCGCGGCGCTGGGCGGTTGAACCTGGCATGCCCGGCGTCGTGCGCGTGCTTGATCCCTATCATGGAATCGAGCGTGGATGGGAATCGGCAGAGTCTTCGCTGGCCATGATCGAAGAGACCATGCAATTGGAGGGCCCGCAGAACATCGCCGCATTCATTCTCGAACCGGTCACGGGCACGAATGGAATTCTCGTTCCTCCGGATGGCTATCTCGAAGGCGTGCGCAAACTTTGCGACAAATACGGCATTCTGATGATCGCCGACGAAGTGATGGCCGGCTTCGGCCGCACCGGCGAATGGTTCGCCGTCGATCACTGGAAGGTGGTGCCCGATCTGCTCTGCATGGCGAAGGGGCTGACTTCAAGCTATCTGCCGCTTGGCGCGGTTGGGATGCGGCATCACATCGCACAACATTTTCAGGATAAAGTGTTCTACGGCGGCTTGACTTACAACTCCCATCCCATGGGCTGCGCCGCAGCGCTGGCCACGATCCGCGTGTACGAAGAAGACAACCTGATCGAGAACACACGCAAGCTGGGCGCGCTCATGAAAGACCTGGGCGCGGAGCTTCAGGCGAAGCATGCCTCGGTCGGCGCGGTGCGGTCGATCGGCCTGTTCGGCATCGTGGAACTGGTGCGAAGCCGCAAGACTCGCCAGCCCATGGCGCCGTTTAACGGCACCTCGGACGAGATGGCCGCGCTAGGCCGGTTCTTCCGTGAGCAGGGGCTCTACACGCTGGTACGCTGGAACACGTTCTATACGAACCCGCCGCTGTGCATCAAGGAGTACGAGTTGCGTGAAGCGTTCGCGATCATCGACAAAGGGCTCGAGATCACGGACCGGGCGGTAAAAGATTAAAGAGCACAGAAACTTTCCTCTGTGTCCCCTGTGGTGCGAGATCGGTAGCTATTTCGTTGGCGCCATGGTGTTCGACTTGACCTGGTGGGCAATGATCTGATCTTTGATCTTGTCGTAAGTCGCCTGCGGAACAATTTTCTTGAGCACGAGGTCGCGCTTGGTGCGATACGGCCTGCCGTCGATGATCTTCTGCGAATAGGCGTCTCCGATACCCGGCAGCTGTTTGAGCTGATCTTTCGTCGCCGTATTGATGTCGAGCTTGTCCGCCGCAGCCGCGTTCGCCATTTGCGCCGGCGTCGCCATAGCCTCAGGCTTTGAGCCCGGTTCGGGTCCCTGCGCAACCGTGATGCTCGCCAGCGAAAGCGCGAACAGCATGGTCACCATGCACGCCGTCAGATTTCTCCAGAGCGATTTCATAAATCCTCCCAAGCGATCCTTACTACACTACGCGTAAATCCCGACTACGCGTAAATCCCCCGCTGCCGGATCGTGTAAGCCACGCGGTCAATGGCCAGCATGTAAGCCGCAATGCGGTTGTTCACGTGGTGCGTCTCGGCATAGCGCACGACATCCTCAAACGAAGACACCATGATGGTTTCAAGCTGCTCGTTGACCACCGATTCTTTCCAAAAATAGCCCTGCCGGTCCTGCACCCACTCGAAGTACGAAGTGGTGACGCCGCCGGCGTTGGCGAGAATGTCAGGGATCACGAAGACGCCTTTGTCGCTGAGCACGTCATCGGCGGCTGACGTGGTCGGTCCGTTCGCGCCTTCGGCCAGGATGCGGCATTTCACCCGATCCACATTGCGGGTGGTGATGACGTTTTCCGTCGCCGCCGGAATGAGAATTTCGCACTCGGTCGTCAGCAGTTCTCCGGCATCGTATTTCTCTGCTCCGGGAAAGCCGTGGACGGTTGCATTCTTCTGCCGGAACTCAATCAACGCTTTCAGGTCGATTCCACTCTTGTTGTAAAGCCCACCGCCCACTTCCGCGATGCCGACGATCTTGTATCCGGCTTCGTGCATCAGAAGGGCGGCATTCGAGCCGACGTTGCCAAATCCCTGGACAATCACACGCGCCCGCTCGCGATCGATGCCCAGCTTCTTGCAGGCCTCGTCGCAGACGATCATGACGCCGCGTCCCGTGGCCTCGCGCCGGCCGCGCGAGCCGCCAATGTTGATCGGCTTGCCGGTGACCACCGCCGTCACCGTCTGCCGCATGTGCATGGAATACGTGTCCATCATCCATGCCATGATTTGCTCGTTCGTGTTAACGTCCGGCGCGGGTACGTCCTTTTCCGGGCCGATGAACTCGATCAACTCGGCCGTGTAGCGCCGCGTCATGCGCTCCACTTCGCCCATCGACATCTTGTGCGGATCGCAGATCACCCCGCCTTTGGCACCGCCAAAAGGAATGTTGACCACGGCGCACTTCCAGGTCATCCAGCTCGCCAGGGCGCGGACTTCGTCGAGCGTTACGTCCGGTGAATAGCGGATGCCGCCCTTCGCCGGACCGCGGGCAATCGAATGTTGCACCCGGAATCCGGTAAAAACTTCGAGGTGACCGTCGTCCATCTGCACCGGAATGTGAACCGTAATCTCGCGTGCGGGATAGCGCAAAACCCGCCACAGGCCTTCGTCAAGATTGAGTTTCTGAGCCGCCAGGTCGAAGCGCGCACGCTGGGACTCCCATGGATTGGTCTCTTTGTCCACCTGCGGAGCAGTCGTCACCGTCGTCATAAAAGTCGTCTCCGGAATGATTGCCGATCAAAATTGCATCCCTGCCCGCCGTCACCGGACACTTTCCGGCGACCAGCGGGCAAACGTTCCGAGTATATGGTGGGGCTGGCGGGGAAGCAAGCCGGGTACCGGCCAGATATGTTCCAATTTGGTTCGCCCAAACTTGCGCGGCGAAATCCCTGGGCGAACTCCCCGAGGGCCGGGACATTCCGAGGTCAGTGTATATTTATATATATATCGTGTAACGATATACATAACGGCAAAAATAGCATCTACACTCATAGCGTGCGCATCTGATCTTGTAGGTAGCAAAGGAGATTGTTTAGATGTTGGGCCTCAAGCTGGTCCGCCTGATCGAACGGAACTCCGAAACCTTGTCACGCGGGCTGGCGCAGGAGATCAGTAAGTCGGAGCACACTTCCGACTTCCGCAAAATCCCTCCCCAGGATTTACAGCTGGCTGCGACCGAGGTGTATCGCAACCTGGGGGAATGGTTATTGCAAAAAACAGAAGGCGATATTGCGGAGCGCTTCCGCGCCATCGCCGCTCGTCGGTTTTCGGAGGGAATCAGCCTGCATCAGTCCGTCTGGGTCTTGATGCTTACGCGCGATCGCCTCTTGCATTTCCTGCGGCGGGAAGCCTTTTGCGACAGCATCGTGGAGTTGCACGGTGAGCTGGAGCTGCACCAGTTGCTGAACCAGTTCTTCGATCGGGCTGTGTACTACGCCATCCTCGGGTACGACGAGGCCCGGCAGAATAACACGAAGGGCGATTTGCGAAGAGCTCGGGACCTGGCTGTCTCCATCGGTCTGATGTCGCCCCACAGCCCGGCAACGAAGGTGTTCGAGGACTGATCCCCGGAATTTGCCTGGTTACTATGCCTGGCCACTATGCGCGCCTAGGGTGTGCCGGCGCGTGCTTCTCTGGCCTGTGCGCCTGCGCTGGGTTGTTGCTCCTGCAACTCCGGTACGTGTGCCAGAACGTCCACGAAGACCTGCCGAAACTGTTCAAACAGTTGCTCGAATTGCCCAACTTCATCGTCGGAACTGACGTGGATCGCCGTCTTGTAATCTCCCCCTACCACGCGCGTGGCGACCATGACAATATGATCCAGGCGGCGAAATACCAGGCGGCTCAACAGCGTGAGCACCAGCACCGTGACCAGGGCCAGCGCCGCAATCGTCAATGCCACCAGCACGGTCTGCGTGTGCTTCATGACCACGTAAAAGCCGGAAATATCCCGCACCACGAACATCGCTCCCACGGTATTGCCGGCGGCGTCGCGTACGGGAAAAATGCCGCGCACGAAAACCGAGTTCCCGTCCTGAAAACGTCCTAGAACTTCCCCATGCTCAGGCACGTTGGCCAGGTCGCCTTGAAAACGGAAGATGCTGTTGTCCGCCGTGGTCTTATCCGCGATCACGAAGTTTGGATTGTCGTCCCAGTCGTCGCGCCGTTTCCACACCTTGCTGGAGTCGGCCCAGAACTGCCGGTCCATATAGTTCTTGTTGAGCAGGAGCCCGTAGTCGCTTCCGGTTTGCTCTTTCATGGTGTGAATGAATTGACCCAACTCCTCCCCCAGTTCCAGATAGCCGGCCACGCCGCCGGTGGAATCGGGAAATGGCCGCAGAATTCTCACCGCGAACCCGGCCTTGGCCAACTCGTTCCCGCTGACCAGGGCATGCGTGCTCACCACTTGTTTGTCGATGTAACGATTCAGCGCGTCGCCGAACTTCGAGGGGTTATGCAGCCGCAGGAACACAACCATATTCGGTTCCGGAGTGTGAAACATCCAGTTCGTGATGCCCTCGCGCTTCAGTTCCGGATAAAGCGGCGCAGTCAACTCCAGCAAGCGCTCGCGATCTCTCGCGGCGAACGCATCCCGCACCTGCGGATTCGTCGCCAGCATTTCGCTGACCGCGGTCATCTTGCTGATCTCGCGGGCTTCCAGAATCGTGAACAATTTTTGCGCCCCGGTCACCGACTCCGCCGCCAGCGCCTGCGAGTTGCGCTCGAAGCTGTAGCGCATCAGTCCCACGATGCCGGCGACTCCCACCACCAGACAGCCCAGCAGCGTCACCAGAACTTTTGTGCGAATCGAATTCCATTTCATAGAAGCTCCTCAACCGGCTCACAATTGCTCACAAGCTAAGATTCAGTACTTCCTTGGCGGCGGCTTTGAGTTTGGCAACCGCGGCTGGATCGTCGGGCGTGCCGGCCGTAATGAACGCAAGCAGCTTTCCAGCTTTCAGTCCGATCTTGCCCTTCACTTCGTTCTCGTCCAGCTTGTCCTTCTTGATCTTTTCTTCGATCCGAAGTTTGATTTCGTAGATTTGGCTCACAAGGCAGACTCCTTCTTACGGGCATTTCCTCGCCTTCGGCGGTTCTCTCCCACCTGTCGGTCTTGTTAGGGATTATCGGGCCGATTCCGCCGAACTTTAGTGACCTGGGTACCGGCGACGGGAAACCCGCGCCGAAGTTCGGCCAGCTTAAAGCGCGTGCAGAGCGGGAGCGCTAAAAATCCGGGGTCGGATGGTAATGGCTTGATGATAACGACTTGATGATGAGGAGGAGAAAGTTCTAAAGCTTGATTTCCATGCCTTCGGCGGCGGCGCGTACCTTGGGATAGTAGCTGCGCGCGTCCGCGACAACTTTATCAACGATCTCGTCGGTGTGGTCGGGATCGTGGTGGTAGAGGATCAGTTCTTTGGCGCCGCTTTCCATGACGACGTTGATCGCCTCGCGCCAGTGGCTGTGTCCCCACCCACGCCGGCGAGCCGCGTACTCTTCCGGAAGGTACTGCGCATCATAGATGAGAATGTCCGCGCCTTCGGCCAGCTTGCGTACTGCTTTGTCAAAGTGCCCGTCGCCGGGTTCGTTGTCGGTGGCGTAGACCAGCACTCCGTCGTTGGTCTCGAGGCGGAATCCCAGGCACCCCTGCGGATGGTTCAAGTAGGCGGTCTTGATCTTGATGCCGTCTGCCATCGGCAAGCATCCGTTTTCAATGTCGTAGAAATTTCGTTTCGCCTTCATGTGCGCCAGATCGACCGGAAAGTATGGCGCCGCCATCTGCTCCGCCATCACCTGCTCCAGGCGGCGCGTGCGGCCTGAGGAATGAAAGATGAACTGGCTGCCTGAGTTGTCATAGAGCGGCCGGAAAAACGGCATGCCCTGAATGTGGTCCCAATGAAAATGCGAGACAAAAACGTGTGCCTGGAAAGGCCGCTCGGCGAACTCTCGCTCCAGTTCGTGGCCCAGCACGCGGAAGCCCGTGCCGCAATCGAAAATGTAAATCTGATCTCCAAGGCGCACTTCGACGCACGAGGTGTTGCCCCCGTAGCGCATGTTTTCGGCCTGTGGAGTGGGCGTGGAGCCGCGCACGCCCCAAAACTTAACCTGCATAGAAGTATGTGCTAAACCCGTAGTCTTTATCAGTAATCGAACCGCAAACTCTGTCCCTTCACTTCGATTGCGCGCTCCGCGGACACCAGACCGCACACTCGACCGTTGCGAGCTGCCGCAAAATGCTCACAATATTCGGGATATCCTCGATTCTAGCCTTTGCTCACAGAGCAACAAGGTGACGAAAGTTACAAGCGGGATCGAAAGCATCGGGTGTCACCTGCCATGGTCGCGTGGGCACAGCCGCTCCGGCTCTCCTGTCGAACGAAGCTCGACGGCGGTCATGGCCACAAGTCTGGTGCCCCCCTATTCAGATGCTCCCCTATAATGAAAGCCCCAGACCATGCTGCAACCCGACTTCCAACAGTTCTCCCACCTCGCCCGCCATGCCACGCTCGTGCCGGTGGTGAAATCGGTAAGCGCCGATCTGCTTACGCCGGTTTCGGCGTTCCTCGCGATCGCCGACAAAGAGCCGCATGCCTTCCTGCTCGAATCGATCGAGCGCGGCGAACAGATCGGCCGTTATACATTTCTGGGAGCGGCTCCGTACATGCGCGTGCGCGCTCGCGGGGGAAAAGTTGAGATCGAACGGGGCCGCAAGCGTGAAACGCTGAATGAAAATATCTTTCAGGTGGTGAAGTGGCTGCTCCGCGAGCATAGCCCGGCCAGCATACCGGGACTTCCTCCCTTCACCGCGGGAGCTGTCGGATACTTCGCCTACGACGTTGTGCGCCAGCTCGAAAAGATCGGAGACCGTGCCCAGGACGACCTGCACCTGCCCGACGCCGAACTGATGTTCTTCGATCGCCTGCTGGCCTTCGACCACCTGCGTCACCAGATTCACATTGTCGCCTCTGCCGACGTATCCCGCGAAAGCCCGCGCCGCGCCTACGATCGCGCGGTTCGCGATATTGCGGTGCTTGAGCGCAAGCTGTCGCGAGGTCTCAGCCCGTCGCTGTGGCGCAAGCCGGCAAAAGGTAAGGGCAAGCTCAAGGTACACGCGCAAACCAAGCGCGAGCAATTCCTGCGCGGCGTCAAGCGCTGCAAGGAATACATCGCCGCCGGCGACATCTTCCAGGTCGTGCTCTCGCAGCGCCTCGACTTCACCCCCGAAGTGGCGCCCTTCGATCTCTACCGCGCCCTGCGCCAGGTGAATCCCTCGCCCTATCTTTATTTCCTTCGTTCTGGCGACACCCACATCCTCGGGTCATCTCCCGAAATGTTGGTGCGCGTTACGGGGCGCAAACTCGAATACCGCCCTATAGCCGGCACGCATCCGCGCGGCCGCGACGAAGCTGAAGACCTGCGGCTTGAACAGCAAATGCGCAACGACGAAAAAGAACGCGCCGAGCACGTCATGCTCGTCGACCTCGGACGCAACGATCTCGGCCGCGTCAGCGAATATGGCTCGGTCAAGGTGAAGGACCTGATGTATGTCGAGCGCTACTCCCACGTCATGCACCTGGTTTCGGCGCTCGAGGGCACGTTGCGCAAGGATCTCGACGCGCTCGACGCCTTCGCAGCCTGCTTCCCGGCAGGAACTCTCAGCGGGGCGCCCAAAGTCCGCGCCATGCAGATCATCGAAGAACTCGAACCCACGCGCCGCGGCATCTATGGCGGATCGGTCCTCTACGCCGACTTCGCCGGGAATCTGGATTCCTGCATCGGCATCCGCACCATGCTCATGCAGGGCAAGAAAGCATATCTGCAAGCCGGAGCCGGCATCGTCGCCGATTCCGATCCCGCCAGCGAATTTCAGGAATCGATGAACAAAGCGCAGGCCCTGCTGAGAGCGGTGGAGAATGCAAGAAAAAGTGGTCAGTGATCAGTGATCAGTGGCCAGCGCCAGTGCCATTGGCTTGGCCGGGGCGTTCCGCGCTTGGAAATCCACAAGGAACCCAGGACGCTAGTGATATTCATCACATCCCTGCACAAGCCTGCCGGAGCATAGTTGGGGAATGCAATGTTCAGTCAGTGCAGTCGTCAAGTCGTATCGCGACCTAGTGGTTTGGAAAAAGGCCATGGCCTTGGTTCTGGATGTCTATCGAAGCACGCAAACATTTCCAAAGAGCGAAACTTACGGCCTGGTTTCGCAATTACGGCGCGCTGCCGTCTCCATACCGAGCAATATCGCGGAGGGCCAAGCGAGACTCTCGACAGGTGAGTTCAGGCATTTTCTCGGCAACGCAAGGGGCTCTTTGATGGAAGTCGAAACCCAGATCCTAATTGCACGAGACCTAGGATATCTGCGACAGGACGAGGGCGAAAACCTGCTCGGTGTCGCGGCCGAAGTCGGCCGGATTCTCAATGGTCTCTTGAGTTCGCTGCCAACCCGGAGGTAGTGTGGGAGAGCCTCGCGGTTCTCCGTTTCTGGCCAGTGATCACTGATCGCTGGCCGCCGATCACTGGCCACTGATCACCGGCCACTGACCACTTGCAGGAAGTTTTCGATCAGCCTCTTCCCCGAATCCGTCAGCACGCTCTCTGGATGGAACTGCACTCCCTCGACCGCATGCTGGCGGTGCCGCAGCCCCATGATCGTGCGGCTGCCGTCTTTCTCCGTGGTCCAGGCGCTGACTTCCAATTCGTCCGGTAGGTCTTTTTCTTCCACAATCAGCGAGTGATAACGCGTGGCCGTCATCGGCATGGGCAGGCCCTGAAACACAGTCCGGTTGTCGTGCATCACCGAACTGGTTTTCCCGTGCATCAGATGGCCCGCCCGCACCACGTGACCTCCAAACGCCTCGCCGATCGCCTGATGTCCAAGGCAGACGCCCAGCACCGGTACCTTCCCGGCGAAGTGCCGAATCAGTTCGATGCTGATTCCCGCCTCGCGCGGCGTGCAAGGCCCAGGCGAAACCACAATCCGCTCGGGCCGCATCTTTTCAACTTCTTTCACCGTCACCTGATCGTTGCGGCGCACTTCGACCTGAGCACCCAGTTCGCCAAGGTATTGGACCAGGTTGTAAGTAAACGAGTCGTAATTGTCGAGCACGAAAATCAAGAAGCGGACCTCAAATGGACCTCAAATGAACCTCAGGCGTCATGCGTCATGCCTCAGAAGTAAGCTTACACCGGGCCAGTTGTCGGAAGCTCGAGTCTGCGCCGACGCGGTCTCTATCTCGCCTGAAAGAGCCACATCCTGACCCAACGGTGGTATTGACCGCTGCGCACAGGCGCGGCATCCTCTTTAGTAAGTTCCAAATTTGGTAAGTTCCAAACGCCACTTTAGGAGGGACGCAATGGCCGAGCCCCAGCACGAGAAGCGCGCAGCCCGACGCTTCGCGCTCCGTGTACCCGTCACCGTCGAACACGGGGAGAATCACGCCGCTCACAACGAAGTTGCCCAGATTCGCGACGTCAGCGCCCGCGGCATCTGTTTTTATCTCGACTCCGCCGTCGAGCAAGGCGCGCCCATCGGATTTACCCTGACCCTTCCGCCCGAAATCACGCTCACCGAAAGCATTCGTGTGCAGTGCAAAGGACGCGTCGTTCGCGTGGAAGAAGACCGTGACGACGGCAAACTCGCCGTAGCCGCCGTCATCGAAGAATACGAATTTCTGCCCGAAGCCTGAGACGCCGTCGTCAGGCCTTCGCCCTCGGACCTTGGCCTCTGGAATCAGTTGGCTCCCGTGAGGACGGCCGCCGCCCTCGGTCGTCCGCTCATGCCAAGCTCGACAGCCGCATTCAAATCCCGCCCGTCGTGATATGTTCTTTTTAAGCCTCCTGCAAAATGTCGAGGGATGTATTGCTCCGACCAGCACTCAAATTTATCTGCCTCGTCGTAGCCGCCCTGTCGGCCGCTGCATCCGCCCAGACCTTCGGTCCGCCGCCCACCGTCAAGAGTGTCCGCATCGTGCATGAGAACGGCGTACCCGCGGTTGAGATTCTCACCCGCGGCGGCCCGGTCATTCCCGAGGTGCAGGTGCTCCAGTCTCCGCCGCGTCTCGTGATCGATCTGCCTAACTCCAGGCTCGGACTGCCTCGCAAGCAGATTCCCATTCAGAAGGACAACATTATCAGCATCCGCGCCGATCAATATTCGCAGGTGCCGCCTATCACCCGCATCGTCCTCGATCTGCTCGCGCCCTACAACTACACCTGGGATGGCGCTGGCAACCGCCTCATGGTCCGTCTCAAGCCGGCCGAAGATCTCAACGCCGGCAAAAATCCCGAGCAAGCGCCCACCGCTCCCGGCCTGTCACTGAGCGCGCCTCCCGACATCGTCCCGGTAACCGGCGGCTCCGGCGCCATCGTCTTTGCCGGAACCCGCATCGCCGCCGGCTCCTCCGTAACCGCAACCTCCGAGACTGCCGTTCTGCAACTGGCCCGTGGAGGAGACATTCGCGTCTGTCCCGGCACAACGATTTCAATCACTCCCTCCCGTACCAAGCGCGACCTTCTGCTCGGCCTGAGCACCGGAGCTCTCGAAACTCACTATTCGCTCGGGGCCTCGGCCGACGCCGTGCTCACTCCCGATTTCCGCATCATGTTTGCCGGCCCCGGACACTTCCACTTTGCCGTCAGCGCCGACTCCCACGGCAACACCTGCGTGCGCTCCCTGACCGGCAACACCTCCTCGGCCATCGTCTCCGAACTGATGGGCGACCGCATCTATCAGGTCAGGCCCACCGAGCAGATTGTTTTTCGCCAGGGACAGATCGACAAAGTCGACACCAACGTCCCGCTGGAATGCGGATGTCCTCCTCCGCCTGCCCTGATGAAGACCGACACCTCCGCTGCTCCGGTCATCCCCGAGTCGCAGTTGCCGGAGAAAGTTCGCCTGGGCGGGACTTCAACGCCTGCACCCGCAAGTTCGGCCGCCACGACTTCATCGAATGAGACTTCTTCGGGAATGAAGCTCTCGAGTGGGCCGGAGACCGCGCCGCTTCCGCCCCCGCAGCCCAACGAACTTCACATGCAGGTCGACGCACCCATCGTATTCAACGCGAAAGATCGCGCCGCGGCTGCAGCCGCAAGCTCGGCTCAAACCGGGCCGGTATCGGCCGCGCCCGTCGAGACTGCAAAAGACTTGCCCCCGGACGATTCCGCGTCGCGGCAAGTTCAACTCGACACCGTAGCCCAACCCCCGCCGCAGCCAAAGCCGAAACCGGGCGGCTTCTTCCACCGCGTCAAGGGATTCTTCGCCAGCATCTTTCGCTAGCGCAGGCGGCCCGGAAGCGATCCGTCAGAGATGCTGCATGATCGTGACCAGGGCTCAGAAGCTGATCTTCAGGATCTGCCCGTTATTTCCCACGAACCATCCATCGTGCGGATCGGCGAACCCGACAGCCCAATAGCCGCTCACGTTGGGCAGCGTGTACCAGGTCTGCCCTTCATCGGGCGTCCAGGCCGCCGATCCTGAATCGAAGTTCGGCTCGGTCTCGGCGGTGATCACCACGGTGCGCTCGTACTCATTGCCCCAGCCGAACTGGTGATTGCGCATCCCGTTGACGTAGGCCAGACAGAAAATCGCTCCCTGCAGCGGGGGAGTATTGGTCAGAGTCCAGGTCTGGCCGCCATCGTCCGAGATGGCCATGTCGATATTCGTGTTCGTGCTGAGATCGCCGCCGCCGACTACGCCGTGCCACGGGTCGCGAAACGCCACCGAAATTCCGCCTCCGCTGGGCGAGACCTCCAGCGGCGTGTCGTATGCATTCCACGTATTGCCGCCATCGCGCGTCGCGAGAACTCTCGCAATGGTCGATCCGCCTGTGGTCGCCCAGGCGTTGTTTTCGCCCTGCGTCGTAATGCACGTCCCGCTCGCCGCAAACGACGCCTCTCCCGGCAGCGCGGGCGGCATGTTGTCGGCAATGTACTGCCACGTCCTGCCATTTTCCGTGCGGATATCGGGGAACACTCCATCCACCGAGTCGTCCTGCGCCACTCCGCGGTCCGGATCCCAGAACGCGATGCAGTCCAGAAACGCCGCCTCAATCTGATTGGTGAACTCGACCGTCCAGTTCGCGCCGCCGTCGACGGTTTTGTAGATCTGAAAATTTGTGGGATCGTTGCCGATTGACATCAGATAAGCAATCTTGTCGCTCACCGCATACACACCGCGGAATTGCAGTTGCGACGTCCCCGGCACCACCCCGGAGGTCCAGGTCTGTCCGCCGTTCGTCGTCACCACGTATGTTCCGCCGGTTCCGGCCGCCCACACCACCTGCGAGTTCACAGGGCTGACTGCAATCAGCAGCTGCGTAGTGCCGCTGTTTTGCGGAGTGAGCGTGGGCTGACGATGGTTCCAATCCTGCGCAAAGCCGGCGGTTGCCGAAGCGACAAGAAAAGTAGCCAGAAAAATGAACATTGAGCGTTTCACCATAGAAGCCTCCCGGACGCGGATTCGTGACGCGGCGAGCAGTATAGGAACGCGGCAACAACGGTGTCAAACCGGCCAAAGTCCTCGCTGCTGGCCCAGTTTCACCCAAGCCCACTACCACCCGCGAACGGCGCACAAAGGACTCGGTCGAAAGCTTTTCTTCGTGTGACTTCGCGTCCTTGGCGGCGATCGCTTTCTCCATCTCAAATTCGTCGGCAAAAAGCACTTGACAGTTAAACTACACGTGTAGTAGTAATGCATACGTCGATAGGAGATGCGGATAGGAGATAAGAATGGCCGAACCCAAATTGACCAAGCTCGAACTTCGCATCATGGAGACTCTCTGGACCCAGGGCAAAGCCTCCATCCGCGAACTCCAGGAGGCGTTCCCCGAAAAAGACCGGCCGGCCTACACCACCATCCAGACCACGGTCTACCGTCTGGAAGCCAAGAAGGCCCTCCGCCGCGTCAAGAAGGTCGGCAACTTCCACATTTTTGAGCCCGCTGTCTCCCGCACCGCGGCCCAGCGCAGGTTGATCGACGACCTGCTCGCCCTGTTCGGTGGACGCTCCCAGCCGGTCATGGCGCACCTGATCGAATCCGGCAAACTAACCCTCGCCGATGTAAAAGAAGCCGAGAAAACTTTGCGGCGGCTCGAGCGAATGGACGAGCGAAGACACGACCGAAAAGACGAGAGAAAAGACGAGAGAAAGGACGCATCCCAATGAACCCACTCGGGACCCCGCACTCGGTTCTGTGGACCGCCCTCGCCTCAGGGCTGGCCGATCACCTGTGGCAGTCGACCGGGTTCGCGTGTGTCGCCGCCCTGTTGACGCTGACCCTGCGCCACAATCATGCCCGCGCCCGTTACGCCCTATGGTTTGCCGCGTCGTTGAAATTCCTCGTGCCTTTTTCGTGGCTGGTTGCCCTCGGTAGCCATTTGGCATGGTGGCGCTCCGCGCCGGCGAATTCCACTCTCTATTTCGTAGAGCAGATCGCCCAACCCTTCACACGGCCCGCGGCAGGCGCGATTGCGGCGCCTGCGGTGCCTTCCCCGCATCTCACTCACCTGCTTCCGGCTCTTTTGGCTGGAGTATGGCTCTGCGGATTCCTGACCGTGATTCTGGTCTGGTGTGCGCGCTGGCGCCGCATCTTGGCCGCGACCACAAATTCGGTCCCGCTGCGCAACGGGCGCGAAGTCGAAGCCCTCCGCCGCCAGGAACAAATTACCGGAATCAAGCAGCGGGTAGAAATGCTGCTCTCCCGCGCCACACTCGAGCCCGGAATTTTCGGCATGGCCCGCCCGGTTTTGATCTGGCCGGAAGGAATTTCCCGGCATCTTGAAAATGCGCACCTGGAAGCCATTGTCGCTCACGAACTCTGGCATGTGCGCCGCCGCGACAATCTCGCGGCCACGCTGCACATGCTGGTCGAAGCCGTTTTCTGGTTCCATCCCCTGGTCTGGTGGTTGGGATCGCGGCTGGTCGACGAGCGCGAACGCGCCTGCGACGAAGAAGTCCTGGAATCAGGCAGCGAACGCCACATCTACGCCGAGAGCATTTTGAAAGTCTGTGAATTCTGCGTTGGATCTCCGCTGGCTTGCGTGTCCGGAGTCACCGGAGCCGATCTCAAGAAAAGGATGGTTCACATTATGTCCGAGCATGTCGCCCGCAAACTCGATTTCAGCAGGAAGCTGTTGCTCGCCGTCGCCGGATTTCTGGCGATTACCGTTCCCATTGTCTTCGGCCTGGTGCACGCCACTCCAAGCCGGGCCCAATCACAAGCCGAATCCGCCAGCGCGGCAGTTCCCGCCTTCGAGTCGTTCTCCATCAAGCCCAGCGAGTCCTCATCGTCTACGCCAACCTACGCTGGCACCGAAACCCACATGGTCCGCATGATGTTCGGCCCCGACGGCTTCGTGGCCAGCAACATCACGCTGCAGGCGCTCATTCAAGAGGCATACGGAGTCCAGGCCAATCAGATTTCCGGCGGGCCCGACTGGCTCAACTCGGCAACGTTCGATGTTCAGGCGAAAGTCGATCCATCGGAAAAGTTCAATCTTGGTCCGGGTCCCGACCACGACAAAGGCGAGCGCATGTTACAAGCCGCTTTAGCCAATAGCACTAAACTCACACTGCACAACGAAACCAAAGTGTTGCCGGTCTACGCTCTGGTCGTCGACACCGACGGCGCCAAACTTCAGCCTTCGCAATCCAGCAACCAACTCATCGGCCCCGATGGCAAGCCCCACCAGATGTTCAAGGTGGGGTTCGACCTCGGCAATGGACAGGTCAGACAAATCAGCGCGCAGGGCATCTCGGCCGACGACCTCGCGCGGCAACTATCGATGCAGGTCGGCAGTGCCGTCCTCAACCAAACGGGTCTGAAGGGCCTCTACGACTTCAACCTGCATTGGACGCCGGATGCGAGCCAGCCATCCGGGGGAATCGAAACCGCGCTCCAGCAACAACTCGGTCTGAAACTCGAACCGCAAACCGCCCCCATGCCGGTTCTGGTCATCGACCACATCGAGAAGCCCGCGGAAAACTAGATCGCTGCGGATGCGGAACTCCACAGAGGCAAGCACCATCGCCACGGATTTACACGGATGAACACGGATACATCACCTAACGAAAGCGAAAAAGGCTTATCCGCGAAATCCGTGGCGAAGATTTTACCGCCCTACTAACCGCGATTGATCGCGCGGCGCAGCGGTTCAACTTTGTCCCGCAGATCGTCGGCAATTTCGGCGCCGCGGCTGGCCACGTCGCGCACGCGGTCGCCGGCTTCGCGCACTTTGTCTTTGGCTTCATCGGCCCAGTCGTCGATGCGGTCGCGGGCATCTTCGTAGCCCCGCTTCAGATCGCGGCGAAGTTGCTTGCCCGCCTTGGGCGCCAGCAGAAGTCCGGCCAGCGCTCCCGCGCCCAGGCCAATCAGCAGAAAGGTAATTGCCGTGCCCACGTTGCCGCCATCAGAAGATTCATATTTTCCCATGCGCATAATGCCTCAATTTTCCGCCCGATTCGTTCCGGGCTAATTCACGAAAGCCCAGCCACTTTCGGGCCACCGATTACTCCGTCACGCCAATTCTAGTCCCAAGCGCAACCCGCCGCGCTTCGAATTGAATTGCTTCCCAACGTTCCCGCTTCGATGTGTTCGTTCGCGGGAAGGTTTCCCTTACCCCGCAGCTGAGTGTAAAATAAGTCTTTAGCCGTCGTCACCGTGAAAGCTGGCGGCGGAACTTGTGGCTTGCCCGCCTTCTGCCGGCTCCGCCAACTGCCATCGTACAGGAGACTTTTTCACGCATGTCGATCCCTGCCACCCAGCTTCGTCCCGGCATGATCATCAAGCACAACAATGATCTGCACTCCGTTTTCTCGGTCGAGCACCGCACTCCCGGCAACCTGCGCGCTTTCATCCAGGCCAAGCTGCGCAACCTGCGTACCGGAGCCATGTTCGAGCACCGCTTCCGCTCGCCCGATCCCATCGAGAAAATCAACGTCGACGAAGTCGAAATGCAGTTCCTTTACGCCGACGGCGACAGCTACTACTTCATGGACACTTCCAACTACGAGCAGACTCACCTCACCAAAGAAATTCTCGGCGACGCGGTCGAATACCTGATCCCGAATCTCGAAATCAAAGTGGAGTTCTTCGACGGCAAGGCGGTCGGCATCGAGCTGCCGCAGACCGTAGTCCTGACCGTGGTCGAAACCGAGCCCGGCCTGAAGAGCGCAACCGCTTCGAGCGTGACCAAGGCCGCGAAGACCGAAACGGGCCTGGTGGTGCAAGTGCCGCCCTTCATCAACGAAGGCGAAAAAATTAAAGTAGACACGTCCGAAGGCGCGTACCTGTCGCGCGCGTAACTCTTTAGGATTGTCATCCTGAGCGAAGTTGCCGACCGCGAAGCGGACGGCAACGCAGTCGAAGGACCCCTGCCGTATGCTGACTCTGGTTATAAGTGCCCCCAAGGCGAAGGCTCAAGAAGAGAACAAGCGGAGTTTCAAGACCACGTTCGATAGGCGTATCGGCGACGAATACGCGATTTGGTCGCACTGGGTTTCGCTCATCGTCCCGGGCTGTAAGGTGGTGTTATTGAGCAAAGACGAGGAGTTGCGCGCCGAAGGCGAATTAGTGGAGCTTGTCCCAAGGAGCAAGACGGGAAGCGGCATTCAGAGGTACGACGTACACATGAAGAACCTGAAGATGGTGCTGTACAAAGCCGAAGCTCTCAACAGGAATGGCGTCGCGCTCCTTTGAGATGAGGTTATAGAGATCCTTCGACTCCAAATCAGCTTCGCTTCGCGAAGCTGATTCTACGCTCAGGATGACAGCTTCAAAGCAGACAGACTTCAAAGGCAGACTTCCAAGTATGACTTCCACGGAAAAGCCGACCGAAGGCCGCCGCTACGTCGTTCGCGGACGTGTCCAGGGCGTCGGCTTCCGCTGGTTTGTCGAACGCGAAGCACACATCCTCGGCATCGTCGGCTGGGTGCGCAACAATCACGACGGCAGCGTCGAAGTTCTGGCCCAGGGCACACGAGATCAGCTCTCCGGCCTGCATGCGCGTCTCCGCGAAGGCCCCCGCGCCGCGCGCGTGGACGCAGTCGAAGTTGCCGACGCAAAGGCTGTAGACGGACTCAATTCATTTCGCATCGAAGGAGCCTGGTAGATGTCACCCACTTCGGCCATGAACGCCGATCAGCTCAAGAAACTCATCCGCGAAGTCCCCGATTTCCCCAAACAGGGGATTTTGTTCTACGACATCACCACGCTGCTCAAAGACAAAGTCGGCTTCGCCACGCTCATCGACAAATTTTCCGAATACTACATCTCGCGCTCGGTCGATCTGGTGCTCGGCATGGAAGCCCGCGGGTTCATCTTCGGCCCCGCGCTCGCCTACCGCCTCAACGCCGGGTTCGTCCCTGTGCGCAAGCCCGGCAAACTTCCTGCCGAAACCGTGAAGGAAAGTTACGACCTCGAATACGGGACGGCGTGCTTAGAGGTCCACAAAGACGCGATTCAGAAAGGCCAGCGCGTGCTCATCGTCGACGACCTGCTGGCCACTGGAGGAACGGCCGTGGCCACGGTCAACCTGGCCCGCGCACTCGGCGGCGAAATCGCCGGCCTGGGATTCGTCGTCGAACTCGACTTCCTCAAAGGCCGCGAGCGCCTGAAAGAGTATGACGTAATGTCGCTGCTGCACTACGACGTGTAAAGAAATTGTTGATGGTTGATTTTGCGATTGCTGATTGAAAATCTCATCGCCCCCACAGCTTGGTTTTCAATCAGCAATCAAGAAATCCGCAATAAGAAATCCATGCGTCAGTGAAATCAAGACAAAACAAGAAACGGGGCCGCGCCGGTTAGCGTCAGCCCCGTTTTATGATTTGTATGAAGCTATTTCCAGAAGTGCGCGACCGTCACTCCGATCGCCGTCCAGAAGCCGGCGCTGATCCCCGCCGTGATCAGCAGTCCCAGAAGCGCATTCCAGTTGAAGCGAGGCCTGGCCTGTGCCCGTGAACGATATTCCAGCCACGAGCGCCAAACCTGCACCTGGCGGAAGTTTTCCGGCGACGCGCTCGGCGCGCTCGTGATTACCACGCGGATGCTCGATCCATTTGTCGGAGACAGCATCACTCGGTAGCTCACCCGGCACCTCCAAGTCTGACAATAGCAACCGGTTTGCCAAACCGCGCGTCAGTGCAACTCCCTGAAAACTAAGATGCTCTCCCATGCAGAAGGGTTAACTCCCAACTCTGACAGCTCAAAAAAGCCACACCGCGCGGGCCAGAACTGCGAATTCTGCCACTCCTTAAAAACGACACTCTCGAAAACGACACTCTCGCGGAATCGCGCGCCCGGCAGGAAATATTTCTCGCCGGCTCAACCTGGTACCGGTCAACTGGGTGTGACTGTCAGGTAGTGTGTTCCGCTGGCTACTGCTCCGCCAGTGTCAACTTCGACTCTTTCGGCAGATAGCTCTTGCGACGGAACCAGTCCTCCATCGAATCCCTGAGCTGATCGAGGGGTACCGCCGACCCGATTTCCATCTTTCCGTCGGCAATAGGAAGGGTGTCGTCGAAAACGCTGGCATTGGTGAAGTTGCGCATGGAAAAACTATCCAGCCACTTCAGCGGGCAGGGAAGCCGTTGGCCGTTGTCTTCATACTCCACGCGAATCTTGCGGGCGAACATGGCTGAGTTGAACGGGGCTGAATTAAACCAGGCTGAGTTGAACCAGCTTGAGTTGAACCAGCTTGAGTTGAACCAGCTTGATTTAATCACAGCTTGCGATTGTCAATTATCGATTGTCGATTGCCAATTGCCGATTGAAAGGCAGACGCGCAGGCCTTGTGATTTTCATTCGCCAATCGGCAATCGATAATCGGCAATTGCGAATCAACTATTCTACGACCCTTGACATTCGCCCCTGCCTCCCATACGCTCCACACCTCTGGCCCAAACATCCTAATCTGAATCGCGGAGGCGAAACATGCTTAGAGCTCTGATCTGGTGGATCGTCGTAGGTCTGATCGCGGGCTGGGGGGCCGGCAAGATCATGAAGGGCGGTGGCTATGGCACCATCATGGATATCATCCTCGGCATTGTCGGTGGCGTAGTCGGCGGATGGTTGCTGGGCATCCTCGGCATCCACGCCGGGGGCCTGATCGGAACGATTATCGTCTCCATCTTTGGCGCCGTCGTCCTGATCTGGATCAGCCGCATAATCAAAAAAGCCTAACCTCTTATCTGCAAATGGAGGGGCGGACCCAGCTTGCCCTGAGCGAAGCCGAAGGGTCCGCCCAGCCAGCGCCACTAATCACCAATGCCGGTTGTCATTCCGACCCCCGAGCGCCAGCGAGGGGCGGAGGAATCTCACCGCATCAGGCGTCGAGAAACCCGAAGCAATGGACCGTGCTCAATCGCGCCCGGCGCTGGTCTCCAGGCTTTCCAGCCGATGCGCTCCCGTTCGCCGCAGCGCGAACAGAACTGCCACTACGGCAACGGCCAAAGCGCATGTAAGCAGGAACGCGATCCCAAGAAACCAGGGCAGCGACGGCCAGATCGACCAATCGCCGCCTCCGTATTTCACTTGAATGCGGTCGGCGTCGCGCATTGCGAGAATGACGCCGGCGAAGATGATCGACATCAGCACTACCGTCGCACGCGGAAAACGAAATTCAAGACGCATATCGAACCTCGCAAATGAAATTGGGCGATAGCCGCCCGTGAAAATAGCGACTCGCTCCCGCAGCGCTCCGGAAAACATTCCCCAAGTCTCTCGGGCATAAAAACCGATGCGTCTCGCGCGAGCCTCGCTGCTCACGTCTCGCCGGGCATCGCGAAAGACTGAAAGCATTTCCTCGGCAAACTCGTGCCGGTAAGTCGCGGGATAGAGATAGAGCAGGCACTGATAGAAACTCAGCATTGGTCACGCCTCCCCACGCGTGATGCGGAGGCCGGCCAGCCGGGTGAGTTGCTTCATGCGCTCCACCTCCAGCCGCAGGTTTTTTCGTCCGCGCGGGCTGAGCCGGTAAGGCCGCCTGTCGCGCGGGCTCTGGTCTTCGTCGACGGGTTCGATCCAGCCCGCGTGAAGCAGTCGCCGCAGTGCACCGTACAGCGTGCCCGTGCTCAGCTTCGTCCGCCCGCCACTCATACGCTCCACATCTTTAAGAATGGCGTAGCCATGTCGCGGCTGTTCCGCCAGGCTCAGCAAAACCAACAGTACCGGTTCCGTAAGAGGTAAAGATTCCATATGGCGAGAAGCGATATGTCGTACAACGCCATATTGAGCGATTTTGGTCCTCATTGTCAAGAGCTGTTTGCAGGGCATGGAACGAACTGCTGCCGACACCGCCCTCCCGCCAAAAGTTCCCACTTTCGCGCCTGGCCATCTCCAAAAGCATACCCTGCATCCAGGTTCTCGATACCTACGCTCAGGTGTCTAAATCACAGTCGGAATCCATCCGCCGCTTCTGCCGATGTCCTGCGCGTTTGTGTGTGAAGTGGGCGCTGCGCAAGTTGCACTGCGCGCCGCGTTCTTCCAACGCAAAACGGATTCCGCACCAAACGTAGAACGCAAAATGGAGGAGCCATGCCTCGTCGTCACAGTCTCACATTCGGCCCAATCGCACTCTCGATCGCGATCGTCACATTCACTGGCGCTCAGATTTCGCTCGCCCAATCAGCTTCATCCGGCACTGATGCCGCGCGGCTGCCGGTCACCCGCGTCATTCTCTACAAAAACGGCGTCGGATACTTCGAACATGCCGGCCACGTCCGCGACAACCAGGACGTCAACGTGGACTTCACCACCGCTCAACTGAACGACGTGCTGAAGTCGCTGACCGTGCTCGATCTCGGCAAGGGACGCATCACCGGCGTCAGCTACAACTCAACCGCGCCGCTCGAACATCGCCTGGGCTCGCTGCATCTGCCGGTGGGAGAAAATCCCACCACCGCGCAATTTCTTGACGCCCTGCGCGGCGCCCGCGTCGAAGTGCACAACGGATCGCAAACCGCGACCGGGCGTTTGTTGAGCATTGAAGAACGCGAAATCCTGGTCGGACATGACGCGCCCAAAGACGACGACAATAACAGTTCCAGCGACAGAATCGGCCTGACCCAGATTTCGCTGGTCAGCGATTCGGGCGAGGTGCACCTGTTCGATCTCACGCCCTCGACCACCGTGCGCGTCGTCGAAAAAGAAGTGAACGAAGAAGTCGGCAAATATCTCGGCCTGGTCGCTTCCACCCGCGATCAGGATGTCCGCCGCATGACCATCTCCACCGCCGGCAACGGCGAACGCGACCTGCTGGTCAGCTACATCAGCGAAGTTCCGGTATGGAAGAGCACGTACCGCATCGTGGTTCCCAACGATGGCAAGCCGCTGCTGCAGGGCTGGGCCATCGTCGACAACACCGTCGGCGAAGACTGGAAAGACGTGGAGCTGTCTCTGGTCGCGGGCGCGCCGCAGTCGTTCGTGCAGGATCTCTCGCAGCCGTATTACACGCGAAGGCCAGTCGTGGCGCTGCCCGAGAATGCGATGCTCACGCCGCAGACGCATGAGGCGACGATGGAAGAAGCTGCGCCGCCTCCGCCGCCTCCTATGGCCAGCGCCGGCGTAGTCGGGGGAGTGCCCGGGGGAGTGCCAGGTGGATTAATGGGCGGAGCCGTCGGCGGCCCCATCCGGGGCAACCTGAGTGCCCAGTTCCAGCTTCGCAAGAGCGTTGTCGCGGGCGAAGGCGGCGGATTCGGCGGAGGGTCGTACAACGTGAACGGCGCGCCTCGTCCTGACGCGACTGAAGTTGCCGATGCGCTGGAATCCGGCACGACCGTCGGCCAGTCACAGGAAGTCGGCGACCTGTTCGAATACAAACTCAAAGACCGCGTCACCATTCACAAGAATCAATCGGCGCTGGTGCCGATTCTGCAGTCGCGCATCGATGCCGAGAAAGTTTCGGTCTGGAATCCTTCCGAACCTTCCGTGCTGCGCGCGCTGTGGCTCGACAACACGACCGACATGACGCTCGATGGCGGCAGCTTCAATGTGCTCGAGGGCGACGCCTTCGCCGGCGAAGGCCTGATGGACGCGATCAAGCCCGGTGAAAAGCGCCTGCTCTCCTACGCGGCCGATCTAAGCGTGCTGGTGGAATCCAGGCAGAAAGCCGAGACCCAGCGCGTGGCTAAAATCGTGATCGCCCACGGCACCATGATCCAGACCACGCAGGAACGCGCGGAGAATACTTACACCATCCGCAACCGCGACACGGAGCCGCGCGTGGTCGTGATCGAACACCCCGCCCGCCCCGGATGGAAACTTACCGACGACGAAACTCCGGTTGAGAGCTCGGCGTCGTTTCACCGTTTCCGCCTCACGGTCGCACCGAAGACGACCGCATCCCTCGTGGTGAAGGAATATCGTCCGCTGGTCAATCGCTACGTGCTTACGAACATTGACGACAACGAGATCAAATTTTTCCTCGACCAGAAGATGATCAATCCGGAAGTCGAGAAAGCGCTGCGCCAGGTGGTGAAGCAGAAAAACGACATTGCCGTGCTCGATGCCGTGATCAACGGACGGCGGGCGCAGATGTCGAACATCTCGGAAGATCAGAAACGCCTGCGCGAAAACATGAAGGCGCTTAAGGGCAGCGCCGAAGAGAAAGCCCTGCTCGAGCGCTACGTCCGCGAACTTAACGAGCAGGAAGACCGGGTGCAGTCGTTGGCCAAAGAGATCTCCGAGACGCAGCAGAAGCGCGACTCCGCCCAGAGCACGCTGAACCAGATGGTCGAGGAGCTGCAAATGGAGGTGACGCTGTAGGTAGTCCTTAAGTCCCGAGTTGCGAGCTACGAGTCCTAGTCCTGAGTCCTAAGTGGAGGGAGAGATTATCCGGGCGTGACTTTCGGGAAACAGATCCAGCGAGAAGCGTCGCTCGCACATGTTTGCGGCGAGCCGGTCTGCGCGAGAAATGCCCCGCGCGGCGAACTGGAGACGCGCTGCCGGGTTTTTGAGTTTCGCCTGACCCTGAGGATGACGCGCGATAGCGGGTCCAGTACGGGCAGGTTAAATCGATTTAACGACGATATATAAATATTTTATTTTCATGCAGTTACAAGGACTTTTTATCACAGGGCTTGAACTTCGCAAGCCCTTGAAAGCGCGGGAGGTTAGGGCTGCATTGTATCACATTCAGTGCAGCCCGGCCGAAGGATGCATCGTTACTCGGCGGGAAAGGGATTCCCTCTACCTCGGTGTCGACTCAGGCTTTAAGGCAACGTAGCCGCCAGTCCTTGCAGAATTGGGGCGTGTAGAATAGCCGCAGATCCTCCTGACCACGGTTAAGGACATTGAACGCGCCATAGGAACTCTTGCCCCACAGGAGATCGAGGAGTTGTACGCGTGGCTCGACGAACACTGTCCACACCCGATGGACGCTGGTGTTCAGTCCGATCTTGCGGCGGGGCGTCTCGATAAAGCCATTCATCGCGCCCTGGACGACGAAAAGAACGGCCGGGTTCAGCCTCTCTGAGACTCTATGCAGCATTACGCCGCTGCGGATTTCTGGCAGCAATACCGCGCTCTTTCGTCGGACGGCGGCTGGCTGTACTCGTGCGCTGTTACTTCTGCTTCTTCGGTCCTGCCGCTTTGACTTCGGCCGGGGCGTCGAAGTTTTCGAAGTTTTTGGCGAAGCGGGTGCGCAGGTCTTCGGCGGCTTTGTCGTAGGCGGCTTTGTCGGTCCAGGCGTTGCGCGGATTGAAGACCTGCGGAGGCACACCGGGGCAGTGCTTGGGAATAGCAAGACCAAACGCCGGCTCGATTTCGAATTCTTCGTGGATCAGTTCGCCTTCGACGGCGGCATCGACCATGGCGCGGGTGTAGGGAATCTCCATGCGCTTGCCTACGCCGTACGGTC
This sequence comes from Terriglobales bacterium, assembly GCA_035504195.1. Lineage (GTDB taxonomy): Bacteria > Acidobacteriota > Terriglobia > Terriglobales > Acidobacteriaceae > Sulfotelmatobacter. Next base: position 31,571 of record DATJSG010000026.1, on the reverse strand, counting down.
CGCCTTGCCAGCCCGTATTCACCAGCCAGACTTGCGCGTTGTGCTCGCGCAGTCGGCGGCCCAGCATTTCGGCGTAAGTCTTTGGAGGCAGCGGCATGAACGGCGCTCCGAAGCAGGTCGAGAATGTTGCGGTCGGCTCTTTCAATCCAGCTTCGGTTCCGGCAACTTTCGCGGTGTAGCCTGAGAGGAAGTGATACATGGCCTGCTCCGGCGTAAGCCGCGAGATCGGCGGCAGAACGCCGAACGCGTCGGCGGTCAGGAACACGACGTTCTTGGGATGGCCGGCAATGCCCGGAATCACCGCGTTCTCGATGAAGTCCATAGGGTAGGCCGCGCGGGAGTTTTCGGTTTTGCTGTCGTCGTTGTAGTCGGGAACGCGCGTATCGGGATCGAGGATGACGTTCTCAAGCACGCAGCCGAAGCGGATCGCATCCCAGATTTGCGGCTCGTTCTTGCGCGAGAGCTTGATGCACTTGGCGTAGCATCCGCCCTCGAAGTTGAAGATGCCGTCGGCGCTCCAGCCGTGCTCGTCGTCGCCGATCAGATCGCGGGAAGGATCGGTTGAGAGCGTGGTCTTGCCCGTGCCGGAGAGGCCGAAAAACAAAGCGCTGACGCCGTTGCGTCCTACATTGGCCGAGCAGTGCATAGGGAAAACGTTGCGCGGCGGCAGCAGAAAATTCATGATGCCGAAAATCGACTTCTTCATTTCGCCGGCGTATTCGCTTCCGCCGATCAGCACGGTGCGGCGGGTAAAGTCCACCACTACGAAGACTTCGGAGTTGACGCCGTCGCGGGCGGGATCGGATTTGAACTCCGGAGCGCAGATTACGGTGAAGTCGGGATGATGGGTTTTCAATTCCCGCGCCGTGGGACGAATGAAAAGCTGATGGACAAAGAGATTGTGCCAGGCATATTCGGTGACGATGCGAACCGGCAGGCGATACGAGGGATCGGCGCCGCAGAACAGATCCTGCACGAAGAGCTCGCGGCCGCGCAGGTGCTCCATGACGCGGGCATAGAGGGCATCGAACTTTTCCGCTTCGAAGGGGACGTTGACCGGGCCCCAGTTCACGCTGCGGGCGGTGGTTTCGTCTTTCACCACGAATTTGTCTTTGGGAGATCGTCCGGTTCGATTGGTAAAGGCGTCGATGGCGCCGTTGGCCGCCATCCTGGCCTCATTGCGCCGCAGGGAGTGTTCCACCAGTTGCGCCGGGGATAGATTAAAGTGCGTGCTGCCTTCATTCAGCAACTCGGCGATGTCGCTGATGTGCATTGCTGTAGCCATGAGTTCTCCTAAGATGCGGCGCAATAAGGCCTGCGAGCAAAAACGTTCTATTCTGCACTAAAAAGGCAGTGCTTGCCAAGGAATCCGGTCACAGTTTGATGGCCAATTGGGTGCGGAACTACGCTTTTGGGACAAGCCATTGCAGGCGTGATAGTTGGAGGTTGCAACAGGGCGAACGGTCGGTCGGTCGACAGAGTGGCGGGTGCAACAATCTGCGCGGTGATGGCTTAACTCTGCCTAATCCGCGATCGCCTGACTTTTGCTACTCCGACGAGGTTTTGTACTCGCAGGCGGTGCGGCAGGGTTCGCAGTACATGAGTCCGTCGGCGCAAATGCGAATGTCGACTGCGGCCTGGCAGAGGCAGCAGAACTTTTCGCATTCGCAGGCGTCTTCCGGTTGCTCACACTGCGCGCAACGATACTTGGCGCGGCTGGTTCCGGTGCTCATGCGGCTACTGTAACGCGCGGGTGATGGGGAAGGAACGTGACGGAGGTAACGGGCAGGATGTAGCGCCGGCGTCCCGCCGGCTGGTGAGCCCGAGCGACGGGAGCCGCCGAGACGGCGGCGCTACTCCGTGCCCTATAATTCCCGCGATGACCTTCGAACAACTCCTGGATGGCGCAGAGGTTCTTGCCGTAAGCGGCAACCCTGGCGTGAGCGGTGTGGAGTACGACTCGCGGCGGGTGAAACCGGGCTGTGTTTTCGTCGCCATGCGCGGGGAAAGTTCCGACGGCAATCGTTTCATCGACGCGGCGATTCAGGCGGGAGCGGTCGCAGTGGTGACCGATTCGGCGGCCGAGAAGCCGCGCGAGGGTGTGGCCTGGGCAGTGGTGCCGCAGGGACGGCGGGCGCTGGCGCGGATCAGCGCGAATTTCTACAAGCGTCCGGCGGAGCGCATCGCGATCACGGGTATCACCGGGACGAACGGGAAAAGTACAACGGCATTTCTGATCGAATCGATTCTGACCGCGTCGGCGCGCAAGAGCGCGTTGATCGGGACCATTGAGTATCACGTTGCCGGACAGGTCTATCCCGCGCCGCACACCACGCCGGAAGCGCTCGAACTGAACCGTATTCTCAATGCCGCGATTGGGCAGGGTGCCGGCGATGCGGTGATGGAAGTTTCCTCGCATGCGCTGGCGCAGGAGCGCGTCTTCGGGATTCCGTTTGATGTGGCGGTGTTCACCAATCTGACGCGCGATCACCTTGACTACCACAAGACGATGGAGGAATATTTCGCGGCCAAGCGCGTGCTGTTCGAAGGCTGCGGCACCGATGCTCCGCGCGCCGCGGTGGCCAACCTTGACGATGAATACGGGGTGAAGCTGGTGGAATTCAGCCGCAAGCGTAGCGCCGTAGTTTTGACCTATGGATGGGAGCGTGGCGACTTTCACGCCCAGAAGGTGGAGATCAGCCCACGCGGAACGCGATTCGATCTGGCGACGCCGCAGGAAACGATCGCCGTCTTCTCTCCGCTGATCGGGAGGGTGAATGTCTATAACATTCTGGCAGCGGCGGCGGCGTGTTCAGCGCGCGGGTGCAGTGCGAAGGCGATTGCGCTGGGCGTGGGCTCGCTCACGCATGTGCCGGGAAGATTTGAGCGCGTCGATTGCGGCCAGCCGTTCACCGTGGTCGTGGACTACGCGCACACTGACGACGCGCTGCGCAATCTGACGGCGCTGGCGCGGGAGTTCGTGTCGCGTGCGGGAGCGGGTGCGCGAGTGATTACGCTTTTCGGTTGCGGTGGAGATCGCGACCGGGCCAAGCGTCCGCTGATGGGTGAAGCGGCGGGGCGGGGCAGTGATTTCGTGGTGCTGACTTCCGATAATCCGCGCAGCGAAGATCCGCGGGCAATCATCAACGACGCGCTGGTGGGATTGCAGAAAACGGGCGTGAAATACAGCGTGGAAGTTGACCGGCGAAAGGCGATCGGGATTGCCATCGGTGAGGCGCGGCCGGGAGACATTGTGCTGCTGGCCGGCAAGGGGCATGAGAAGGTGCAGGTGACGCGCGAGGGATCACTGCCGTTTGACGATGTCGAAGTCGCGCGCGAGGCGCTGAAGGCGGCGGGGTTCGAGTGCGAGGCGGCGGTTCGGTAGGGCCACGCCGAAAGGGTCGGGCGTCTTCTTGGCGTCGGCTGCGCGGGCAAGATGCCCGCGTGACAGCCGGCGAGACGCCGGCGCTACGTCGGGGCGGCGTGCACGCGGAAACTTTATCGTTATGAAATTGACGCTGGCGAAGATCGCCGAATTCATCTCCGCTGAGGGAGACTTTCCGCGCGAGGAGGTGGCGCAGGGATATTCCATCGATTCGCGCACGGTTGCGAAGGGCGAACTTTTCTTTGCGGTCAAGGGCGAGCGGCTGGATGGGCATGACTTCGTGGATGCGGCGCTCGAGAAAGGCGCGGTTGCGGCCGTGGTGCGCAGCGACCAGTGGCATCGTTATTCGTGGACGCCGCGCGTGCTGGTCGTCGACGACACTTTAGTCGCTTTGCAAACTTTGGCGACGGCCGTGCGCAAAGTTTGGGGCAAGCCTCTGGTCGGCGTCACCGGGTCGGCAGGGAAGACGACGACCAAGGAAGCGATCGCGCACGTGCTCGGCGCGAAGTTCCGCGTGCTCAAGTCGGAGGGCAACTTTAATAATCATTTTGGCTTGCCGCTGATGCTGTTGAAGCTCGAGCCTGAGCACGATGTGGCTGTGATCGAGATGGGCATGTCACATGCGGGCGAGATTCGTGCGCTGGGGAAAATTGCGCAGCCGGAAATCGGCGTGGTGACCAACGTCGCGCCGGTGCATCTGGAGTTCTTCGATTCGCTGGCGGGAATTGGGCGCGCGAAATATGAATTGATCGAATCGCTGCCCTCGAGCGGGACGGCCGTGCTGAACGCCGACGACGAGTACGTGTCGCAGTTTGGCCGCGACTTCAAGGGGAAGGTCGTACTCTACGGAACGCGGCTGGGCTGCGACGTGTTGGCCGAGAACGTTGAAAATCGCGGCGCGGCGGGATCGGAGTTCGATGTGGTGGTTGGCGCTGTCCGCGAGCATGCTCGGCTGCCGCTGGTCGGCGAGCACAACGTGCTCAATGCGCTGGCGGCGACCGCCGTGGGTCTGGCTCGGGGATTGAAGCTGGCGGAAGCCGTCGGCTCGCTCGCGACTCTGGCAGCGGCAGACAAGCGGGGGCAGGTCGTCCAACTGGGTAACATCACGGTCGTCAACGATTGCTACAATTCCAATCCGAAGGCGTTAAATGCCATGGTCGACGCGTTGGCTGCGATGAGTGCGAAGCGGCGCATCGTGGTGGCCGGCGAGATGCTGGAGCTGGGCCCGGCGGGCGAAGAGATGCATCGCGATGCCGGAAAACATGTCGCCGAGCGCAAGATTGACTTTCTGATCGGCGTGCGCGGGCTGGCGCGGGCGATGGTCGAAGGCGCGCGCAAGGCGGGAACGCAGGCTGAGTTTGTGACGACTCCCGAAGAGGCCGGCGAGTGGCTGGCGCGTGAAGCGCGCGACGGCGACGTGGTGCTGCTGAAGGCTTCGCGCGGCGTGAAGCTTGAAAAGGCATTGGAGACTTGGAAGGCAGGAAGAAAGTGATCAGTGGTCAGTGGTTAGTGGCCAGTGGCCAGTGAAAAAGAGCCGGCTTCTGTTTCTTTGTTGGCCACTGATCGCTAATCACTGATCACTGGTCACAGACCACTGATCACGGACCACCGATTCGACGGAGGCTGATTGCTCTACTGGCTGTTGTTCGTCAAACTGCAGCATTATGTGGCGCCGTTCCGCATTTTCCGTTACGTCACCTTCCGTACTGCGTTCGCCAGCCTCACCGCGCTGTTCACCGCGCTGATTGTCGGACCGATCGTGATCGGCCGCCTGCGCGACTTCCAGATCGGGCAATACATCCGCGAAGAAGGTCCAAAGGCGCATCAAAAAAAGGCCGGCACACCTACGATGGGCGGATTGCTGATCGTGATCGCGATCGTGGTGCCGACTTTGCTGTGGGCAGATCTGAGCAACCGGTTCGTATGGATTGCGGTGTTCTCGACCTGCGCGTACGCCGCGATTGGATTTACCGACGACTACACCAAGGTGACGCACCGGAGAAATCTCGGGCTCACCGGCCGCGCGAAGCTGGGGCTGCAGATCGCAACCAGCGTCGTGATCGCGTCAATGCTGATCGCGATGCAGACTTACAATTTATATTCGACCAAGCTGATTGTGCCGTTCTTCAAGCAGTTTCATCCTGACCTGGTGGTGGGGACGCTGGAGCGGCATCCGCATTTGTGGCCGCTGGCGTTCTTGCCGTTCATGGGGTTTGTAGCGCTGGTGATTGTGGGATCGAGCAACGCGGTGAACTTGACTGACGGCCTCGACGGGTTGGCGATCGGATGCACGGTGATCGCGGCGGGAGCGCTGACCGTGCTGACGTATGTGAGCGGACACGCTACGTTTGCGACGTATCTGGAATTACAGCGCATGCCGCAGGTGGCGGAGCTGACGATTTTTTGCGGAGCCATGGTTGGCGCGTCGATCGGATTCCTGTGGTACAACGCGCATCCGGCGGAAGTTTTTATGGGCGATGTGGGCTCGCTGGCGCTGGGCGGAGCGATCGGGACGGTCGCCGTCATCATCAAGCAGGAACTGCTGCTGCCCTTCATTGGCGGGGTGTTCGTGATCGAGGCGCTATCGGTAATTTTGCAGGTCGGCTCTTACAAGCTGCGCAAGAAGCGCATCTTCAAGATGGCGCCGATCCACCATCATTTCGAATTGATGGGGTGGTCGGAGTCGAAGATTATTGTGCGCTTCTGGATTGCCTCGCTGGTGTTTGCGTTGTTCGCGCTGACGACTCTGAAGCTGAGGTAGAGCAGTGGCCAGTGATCAGTGGCCAGCAAAGGCCCAGCGTTTCAGAATTTTGTTTGGTTTTTCTGGCCGCTAGTCACTGACCACTGACCACTTCTGCGGAACTGATCGAATGATGGAGCTCAACGACAAACGCGTACTGGTGGTTGGCCTGGGCAAATCGGGCGTGGCGTCGGCATTGTTCTTGAAGGCGCACGGGGCGCGGGTTACCGTGTCGGACACCAAGAGCGGCGACGAATTGCGCAACGAGATTCCGGTGCTGCTGGATCACGGAATTACGGTCGAAACCGGCGGCCACGGCGACCGGACGTTTCGCGGGCAGGATTTGATTGTCGTGAGTCCCGGCGTCCCGGTGGATGCGCCGCCGCTGGTGCAGGCGCGCGCCGCGGGCGAGAGCGTGATCGGCGAGATTGAACTGGCGGCGCAGTTTCTCCCCGGACCGATCGTCGCGATCACGGGATCGAACGGGAAGACGACGACGACCACGCTTGCGGGCGAGATCATGACTGCGGGCGGATTGGCCGCGCTGGTGGGTGGAAACATCGGCACGCCGGCAATTTCGCTGGCCGAACGCGCGCAGCCGGAAACTGTGATCGTGCTCGAGGTTTCGAGCTTTCAGTTGGAGACGATTCAGACTTTTCGGCCGAAAGTTGCCGTGGTGTTGAATGTCACGCCCGATCATCTCGACCGGCATCGCACGTTCGAAATCTACGTGGACGCCAAGGCGCGCATTTTTGAAAATCAGCACGGGGACGATTTTGCCGTGCTCAATGCCGACGATCCCACTTGCGTTGCCATGGCCGCGCGGACGCAAGCGCAAGTGTTTTGGTTCAGCCGGCAGAAGGAAGTGGAACGCGGCGCGTGGGTACGCGAGGGCGCCGTGGTGTTTCGGGACGACAAGGGGCAACGCGAAATTCTGCAGGTTTCTGAGATTCCGCTGAAAGGCGCACACAATCTGGAGAACGTGTTGGCGGCGGTGTGTGCGGGCGCATTGATGGGCTGCGCGCCTGAGAAAATTCGCCAGGCCGTGCGCGACTTCAAGGCGGTTGAGCACCGGCTGGAGTTTGTGGCGACGATTCGCGGCGTGGATTATTACAACGATTCGAAGGCGACGAACGTCGATGCGACCATCAAGGCGCTGGAATCGTTTCCGGCGAACATTCATTTGATTCTCGGCGGCAAAGACAAAGGCAGCGACTACACGGTGCTCAACGACCTGCTGCGCCAGCGAGTGAAGCGTGTTTACACGATCGGAGCCGCCGCTGCGAAGATCGAGTCGCAGGTTGTCTTTCCGAAAAGCGAAATCATCCATGCCGAGACGCTGGAGAATGCGATCCGGAAAGCCAATGCGGTTGCGCAGCCGGGGGATGTAGTCCTGCTGGCTCCCGCTTGCGCGAGCTTCGATCAGTTCAAGAGCTACGAGCACCGGGGGAAGGTGTTCAAGGAGATTGTGCGCGGGCTGGCCGCTACCTGAGTTTCGTGGAACGCCGGTCCGCTCGACCTGTCAGGGCCAGCGTTGCGATCCATGCAGGATTCGAGCGATCTCCACAAAACTGCCTTTGAAACTGTATATAACGACAAAAGGAAGCGGGGTGAGAACCAGTTCGCGAGTGCCAGTGATTTTCCCTTGGCGTCCTCGCGCAGGAAACTTTTCCAGCGAAGTAACGCTATCGTATACGCTCCGCGCAACACGGTCAGAGGCGGCGGGGTTCTGGATGCGGATGTATTCGAGGATTCCGGCGAAGTCAACGGCGGCTTCCGGCGACCACCGAACCGTTGTCACATTCAGGAGCGGAGTATCCGCTCCATCTGGCGCCGAACTTCCTCGTGCGAGACCGATTTACCGCTATCGAGGGAGGCGAGCCCTTTTCCGACTTCTTGCCTGAACCACTCCTCGTGGTCGAGGTGCGTGGCGATCAGTTCCTGGACAATCTGGTCCGGGTCTTTACCTGTTTGTGAGGCGATTCGATTCAACCTCGCTTCGAGCTCTGGAGCCAGTGAAACTTCCATGAAACTCATTGTAGTCTTGCCCGCCGAACCAAAACAATCAACAATCAAAAATCAACAATCGGCAATTCCTTCTCCCTGCCTCCGCGTCTCCGTGGTGAAATGAACTTCCCATGGCGAAGCGCGTGAGTGTCGATCGCTGGTTGTTTACCGTGACCATGCTGCTGGTGTTTGTGGGGCTGGTCATGGTGTTTTCGGCGTCGGCGGTGATGGCACGCGAGCGCTTCGGCTCGGCATATGCATTCTTGTCGAAGCAGCTGGTGTGGGCCGTGGCGGGGCTCGCGGCCATGGTGGTCACGATGCGCGTGGACTACAAACGCTACAAGAGTCCGGCGCTGGTGTTTTCGTTCATGGGCGTGACCACGCTGCTGCTGATCTCGGTTTTCTTTCTCGACCGCTCGCACAACACGCATCGCTGGATTCATCTCGGCGGACTTTCTTTTCAGCCGTCGGAGCTGGCCAAGCCGGTGTTGATCCTGTTTCTTGCCTATTTTCTCGAAGGCCGGTCCAAGACCATGGACGATGTGCGCAACACGCTTGCGCCGGCGGCCGCTCCGGTGCTGGTGCTGCTGGGATTGATCGTGCTGCAGCCTGATCTGGGTACCGCGATTGCCTGCGCCGGGATTGCCGGCTGCGTTCTTTATGTCGCGGGCATGCGTCTGCGGTATTTCGGTTACGCTTTCGCCGCGTCGCTGTTGCCCTTGTATCTGCTGATTTTTCATGTGGCCTGGCGGCGCGACCGCATTCTGGCGTTTCTCAATCCTTATGCCGACCGGCAGAAGGCCGGGTTCCATATTGTGCAGTCGCTGATCGCCGTGGGCACGGGCGGCCTGACTGGCGTTGGCCTGATGGAAGGCAAACAAAAACTTTTCTATCTGCCGGAGCCTCATACAGATTTTATTTTCGCCGTTACCGCGGAGGAACTGGGCCTCGTGGGCACGCTGTTTGTGGTCACACTGTTCGCGATTTTTTTATGGCGCGGGATGCGCGCCTCATGGCGCACGAGCGATCTGTTCGGGCGCTATCTTGCTGTCGGGATCACGAGCATGGTCGTCATGCAGGCGTTCATCAACATCAGCGTGGTGCTCGGGATGATGCCGACAAAGGGCATTCCGCTGCCGCTGGTTTCGTACGGAGGATCATCCTTGTTCGTGACGCTGGCGTGCGTGGGCGTGCTGCTGAATATTACGAAGCAGGCGGAATGAGGCCATGAATCATTGATCGATTGAATCACTGATCGATTGAGTCACTGAGCGATGAAGTTCTTGAGCCGGCTCACTTTGAGGTTTTTTGTTCCCGCTCAATGTGGTTGCGCAGCCAAGTCGCCAGTGCTTTCTCGCTGCGATCACCGGCGGCAAGAGCCTCCATGGTGGAGATACAATCTGCGTCTTCGGCTTCGAGCGCCCAACCGTTCAGATTGAGAAACAGTTCCATCACGACAAACGCCGTGCGCTTGTTTCCGTCGAGAAACGGATGATTTCTGGCAATGCCGAAGGCATAGGCGGCCGCTAGCGCCGCCGCATCCGGCCTCTCGCCGTAGGCTTCCAGATTGTGTGGGCGCGCCAAGGCGGAACTGAGCAATCCTGCGTCGCGTATGCCGGGGATGCCGCCGTGCTCGGCCAGTTGCGCTTCGTGGATGGCCAGTACCACAGCTTCTGCAGCCCAGGTCCAGGCCATGGATTACTTGGCTAGAGCGCGCAGAACGTTGCGACGCTTTTTCATGATGCGCTCGGCCGTCTTCATCTGTTTTTCGAAGGCAGGATCATAAGGCGTGACGCGGTAGCCGTCGGGAGACTCGGTGAGAAATACGACGTCGCCTTTTTCCAGGTTCAGACGCAAGGCAGCTTCCTTAGGTAGCACGAAACCGAGCGAATTGCCGATCTGGGTGAGCTTAAGAGAGATCATTGTAATAACGTATGTTATTACGTCGTGGAATCCGAGTCAAGCCCTACGGTTCGTGGCTTGAGGCAGCGGTCGAAGCCTTTCAGTTTCATTGGGATATATTCAATCCATGCGCGCAATCTTGGCGGGCGGCGGGACGGGCGGGCACGTGATTCCGGCGCTGGCCATCGCCAACGAACTCAAGAAAAACTATGAGTGCGAGTGCCTGTTTATCGGGACGGCGCGCGGAATCGAGAACCGCTTGGTCCCTGCGGCGGGATATCCTCTGCAATTGGTGCGCGTGGGCGCGTTGAAAAACGTCAGCCTGATGACGCGCTTGAAGACCTTTTTTGATTTGCCGCGCGCGGTGTGGGATGCGGGCCGCATGTTGAACGAGTTTGCACCGGATGTCGTAATCGGCGTGGGCGGATATGCGTCGGGTCCAGCGATGCTGGCCGCTGTGGTGAAACATATTCCGACACTGGCGTTTGAGCCGAACGTGGTGCCGGGATTCGCCAATCGGGTGGTGGCGCGATTCGTTTCGGCGGCGGCCGTGCATTTTGAGGAGACTGCGAAATACTTTCGCCACGCCGAAGTGACGGGAGTGCCGGTGCGGCAGGCATTTTTTGAGATTGGCGCGGACGGAGCGAAGTCAAAATCCCCACTCAAGCCGCAAAGAGCGCGGCTTGAATGGGGCACCCTCGACGGAAACCCGGGCACCCTTCTGGTTTTTGGCGGCAGCCAGGGGGCGCACGCGATCAATGAGGCGATCATTCGCTGTCTGCCGGTATTGCAGCGCGAGGCTCCGGGGATCCACATCATCCATCAGACCGGCGAGCGTGACTATAATGACGCGCTGGCGGCGTACCAGCGCCTGGAACAACCGGCCGCGAGTTTCACATTTGAGATTTTCAAGTTCATCGAAGACATGCCGGCAGCGTTCGCGCGTGCCGATCTGGTCGTGTGCCGCTCGGGCGCGAGCACGGTGGCCGAGATTACGGCTGCTGGAAAGCCCGCCGTGTTTGTGCCGTTTCCGCGCGCGGCGGACGATCATCAGCGGGTGAACGCCGAAGCGCTGGCGGGGCACGGCGCGGCGGTGGTGGTCGAAGAGTCGAAGCTGGAAGGCGTGTGGCTGGCGGAGACCATTGCGGCGCTGCTCGGAGATTCTGCTCGGTTGCGGCAGATGAGCCGGGCGGCGCGGGAATTGGCGCATCCCGATGCCGCGCGGGATATTGCGGCGATGGCGGCGAAGATTAGCGATCAGTTGCCAGTGGCTAGTGGTCAGTAGTCAGTAGCAACTTAATGACAGATCACGGACCGCTGATCACCGGTCACTGATCACTGACCTCTGGCCACTGAGTTTCTATGTTTGCCAAAATTCAGCGCATCCATTTCGTGGGCATCGGCGGCATCGGCATGAGCGGCATCGCCGAGGTGTTGCTGAACCTCGGCTACAAGGTTTCGGGATCGGACCTGAAGAGTTCTGCGGTCACGCAGCGGTTGGCTGGGCTGGGCGCGGGTACGTTTGAGGGGCATCGCGCCGAGAATATTGCCGGCGCCGAGGTTGTCGTCACCAGTTCGGCGATTGCGGCGGAGAATCCCGAAGTCACCGAAGCGCACAAGCTGCACATTCCCGTGATTCAGCGCGCGGAGATGCTGGCCGAGTTGATGCGGCTGAAGTACGGCATCGCCATCGCCGGCATGCACGGCAAGACCACAACAACCTCAATGGTCGCGTCGGTGCTGGCTGCGGGCGGCCTCGATCCAACGGTTGTGGTTGGGGGGCGCGTCGACGCCATGGGATCGAATGCGCGGCTGGGCAAGTCGCAATATCTGGTGGCCGAGGCGGACGAGAGCGACCGCAGCTTTCTTAAGTTGTCTCCAATACTTTCGGTCGTGACCAATATTGACCGCGAGCACATGGATTGCTACCGCAACATGCGCGACGTGAAAAAAACTTTTCTGGAATTCATGGATCGCGTGCCGTTTTATGGGATGGTGGTGGCGTGTCATGACGATCCAATTTTGCGGCGATTGCTGCCGCAAGTGCAGCGGCGGATCGTGACGTATGGAACCAAACGGGGGGCGGATTTCTGGATCAAGATCCCGCAGTCTGGCAAAAGTCAAAATCCCCACCCTTCGGCAGGCTCAGGGCAGGCTTTCTTCCAAAACCAGGGAGAAGTGGGGCACCCGCTGAGCCGTTTTACAGTCAGGTATCGCGGAGAAGATCTGGGCGAGTTCACGCTGCACGTGCCCGGCGTGCACAACATTCTCAATGCGACGGCGGCGATTGCCGTGGGGGTGGGGCTCGACATCGCCGTGGGCGACATTCGCGTGGCGCTCGACCAGTTCCGCGGTGTCGACCGGCGCTTTCAGGTGCGCGGTCGCGTGGCGGGAGTGAGCGTAATCGACGATTACGGGCATCATCCGACGGAGATTAAAGCCACGCTGGCGGCGGCGCGGCAGTGCGGGTTCAAGAAGATTCATGTCATCTTCCAGCCGCATCGCTACACCCGCACTCGCGACCTGATGGAAGAGTTCACGACCGCTTTCGGCGACGCCGATTCGCTGCTCGTGCTCGATATTTATGCGGCCAGCGAGAAACCGATTGAAGGCATAACCGGGGAAGTGCTGGCGCAGCGGATTCGCGATAAGAACGGGAAGAATGTTTCGTACGTCAGTTCGTTCGCCGATGCAGTGAAAGAGGCCGCGGCCACGGCGGAGGATGGAGACATGATTCTGACCCTCGGCGCAGGCAGCGTTTCTCAGCTGGGCCCGATGATTCTGGAGAAGCTGAAGGAGCGTGAAGCTGCGGATGTGGGACGCTAGATGACATTGTTCTCTAGCAGGTTGCGGAAAAACCCGGCTCGAAGAGTTGGCGCGAGGAGACCCCCCACGCTTACCTGCAGTTTCCAGAAATCGCTACAATGTTGCATGGCCGAAGGGGTGAAACATTTCTACGACCGACTCGCCAGCAACTACCACCTCATCTTCGAAGATTGGGACGCTTCCATGAAACGCCAAGCCGCGGCTCTCGGGGCAATCCTTGAGCGCGAGTGCGGCGTGCCAGGTGCTCTACGGATTCTGGATTGTGCCTGCGGAATTGGAACACAAACGCTAGGCTTGGCCAGTCTTGGATTCACAGTTACCGCCTGCGACCTCAGTCCTGCGTCAGTTGAACGGACCCGTGTGGAAGCTGCAAAGAGGCGTTTGAATGTTCAGCTGTTCGTCGCGGACATGTTGGATTTGACTGAAATTCCGGACAGTGATTTTGACGCTGTCATGTGCATGGACAACGCCCTTCCGCACCTTGAGAGTGATGAACAGTTGTTTCAAGCGGCAACGCAGATTCGGCGAAAACTGCGGGCCGGTGCGACCTTCATGGGCAGCATCAGAGATTACGACAGTTTGGTTCAGGAAAGACCAGCCGTGCAGGGGCCTGCTTTCTATTCTGACCAAGGGAGTCGACGCATCGTTCATCAAGTGTGGGATTGGAGCGATGAGCGTCGTTATGCCTTCCATCTTTATATAACAAGGGAAGTCCAAGGAGGTTGGGAGACTCAGCATTACGTCTCGAACTATCGTGCCGTTCTGAGGGAGGAATTCAGTCGCATTCTCCGAGCGGCAGGATTCGTCGGCTGCCGCTGGATTTTGACAGCCGAGAGCGGCTTTTACCAACCGATCGTTTTGGCTAAGGCGAATAGCATTCCTTGATGAACCTCGTACCAGAAAACTATCTTGTTTCCACAGCACAACCTGATGAGAAGAAGGCATGCGCGGAAAAGACGGGCAGCAGTTGGACGTTCTTAGCTACATCAGCCCCGAGCAGCTAGTTCCGCACGATCACCCCAGGGCTCAGAAACTCGCGATCAGCATCCGCAGCAGACGCGAGGGAGTTCAGGGCGCAAGTATGCCTTCGGCAGGCGCTCAGATCGGGAACTTTCCAGCCCTCCGATCCGTATCTTCCATTGCTAACGGATTGAAACTCAGCCCGTCTATCTTGCATACGGAGCTAAGGTGATGAAAACACAAGCGTGGGGATGGTTGGTCGCGGGAGTGATGGCGCTGGGGCTGAACGGCTTTTATCAGGATGGCGGCTTCGCGTCGGCGCACCGGGCGGTTTATGAGATTGAGCGCAACACGGGCGCGGTGCTGGCCCTGGCTTCAGGCCGGGCCGATCAATTCCTTGCCGAAGTCCAGCCGGTCGCGGCGCGCGAGGAGACGGCTGCTTGCCCCCTGGCGACCGCACTGGCCCAGGTTCAAACCAAGGTAGCACGCGTTCAGACCCGATTCGCATCGTCCGAGTCTGCGAGGGATCGGGTTCAGGCAGAGTTGGACGTAATGTCTGCAAGACAACAGGCCGCAGTGGACCGCTGGCAAGGCCAGTGGGAAGCCAATCAGGCCCGGCTGGAAGCGCGGGTGGCCCGGCTGCGAATTCCCGCCGCCGACTTTAACCCGGTGGTCTTTGTGAAAGCTCCAGCGTGCCCGCGGATTCATGTGAATATCTCGCGTCCACCCATGATCAAGCTGCCGGAGCTGCCTTCCATCCACCTCGACGCGGGTCCGGTTTAGAAGCAAATTCCAACGGATTGTCTCCTCCGGATTGTCTCCTCTCGGATCGGGCGCGGCGAAACTGCCGCGCCCGAGTTGTTTTCCTCCTCTGCCGCGATCTACTGATTCCTAATTCGGTTCCCACCTGTGCAAAAGGACAAACTTTTTATCTATCTCGATTTCGCAAATCGGGCTATATTGAAGAGGCTCAGCGGTTCCCACGACAACTGACCTGAACTGATGGCGCGGAAGGAAAGCCCCACCATCTTGCAGGAGGAGTTGTACCCACCCGGCGCTGAGAACTCGCGCTCAGAATCTTCGCGTGCCTATTCGCGCAACGACGGTTCGCACCCTTCATCGCACGAAAGTCTAGACGATGCCCGCATGATGGATCTTGACGTGGCAGAGGAATCTCCGTTTCTGCGCGGGCAGAAGCGCGTCTCGGCGCGGCGCAGCGCTCTGCCGAAAAAAACCGCCAGCCGGTTGCTGTGGACTGCCGTCGCCGCCTCCATTCTTTGTGTGGTCGCGCTGCTTGCGGCCGGAGTTTATCGCTACGGCGAACGCTCCTGGCGCTTTCGTGTGGAGTCGAGCGACAACATTGAAATCACCGGCATGCAGAACGCGACCAAGGCGCAAATCATGGAGGTGATGGGTGCCGACATCGGTCGCAACATTTTTTTCGTCCCGCTCACGCAACAAAAGGCGCAGCTCGAACAGATTCCCTGGGTCGAGTCGGCCAGCGTGATGCGCTTCGTGCCCAACCGGCTGAAAGTTGAGATTCACGAGCGCACTCCTGTGGCCTTCGCGCGCGTGGGCCCGCGAATATTTCTGATCGACGCGGGTGGCACTTTGATGGAGCTGCCCCACAACCATAAATATTCGTTTCCGGTTGTGCTCGGCATGAATCCCGGCGAGCCGCTCTCGACGCGGGCTCCGCGCATGAAGGCCTACAACGAACTGGTCGAGGAACTGGACTCCGGCGGAGCGCATTACTCGCAGGATCTGAGCGAAGTCGATCTCTCCGACCTCGACGACCTGAAAGTTCGGGTGAACGATCCGGCCGGAGATGTGCTGGTCGAGCTCGGCTCATCCGATTATCTGAAGCGCTACAAGACTTACATCAGCCACGTGCAGGAATGGCGCCAACAGTTCCAGAAACTCGAGTCGGTGAATCTGCGCTACGACAATCAGGTGATCGTGAATCCGGATCTGGAGGGAAAGCCCAAGCAGGCTGCACTGACGCCTGCCGTGGCCAAAGCGGCCGTGGCTGCGGGAGTGAAGCCGGCTGCATTGGTAACCAAGTTCAGCGCAAGTCCGCGCGGCTTGCCCAAGCCGGCGTTCGAGTTGTCGAAGAGCACGCTGGAGTCGGCGGAGGGGAAAAAGCCGGCGGCGAAACTACGGCTGAAGAAAAATTCAAGCGTCCACGCCAGAACTGCGCAGGCTAAGCCTGCGCAGAAAAAACTGCAGAAGCCAGGCGCGCGCTCCGCGGCAAAGACCACGCCCAAGCTGATGGCAAAATTTTCCGCGGGGCCGGTTACATCCTCGGCTGGGGCAAAAAAATCGGATGGGAGACGGGCGATGCGGTCTGTGCCTGCGGCAGTGGGCGCGAGTCCGAAGCCGACTCCGGCAATCGCCAAGCCGAGTGCAGGGGTGAATTAGCGAAGGTCAGAATGAGTGCAGGGGCGAAATGGAAGCCGAATCGGAATTGGGCCAGTTTCAATTGATCGCAGTTGAGGGATTCATAAAGCATGGGGAACCAGCAGGGAAGTTTTCTTACCGCGATTGACGTGGGCAGCGCCAAGACCTGCGCGCTCATGGCCGAGATCACCGACTCCGGCCTGCGCTATCGCGGACACGGCGTGGCCGAGTCGCGCGGCTCGCGCAAAGGCGTGATCGTCGAACTCGACAAAGCCGTGGCTGCGATCCAAAAAGCGGTCGAGGCCGCCGAAGACGTCGCCGGCGCGCCGGTGGAGCGCGCGATCATCGGCATTGGCGGGGCCCACGTGCGCGGCGTGAACAGTCACGGCGGCATCAGCCTGGGCACGCGCCCGCGCGAAATTGGACGCGACGAAATCAAGCAGGCGGTCGACCGTGCCCGCGCAATCCCGCTGCCCGCCGACCGCGAGATTCTGCATCTGCTGCCCCAGGAATTTATTTTGGACGAGCAGTCGGGCGTGCATGATCCGCTGGGCATGATGGCGGCGCGACTCGAAGTGCGCGTGCACATGGTTACGGCCGCGACCAGCGCCACGCAGAACGTGATTACCGCCGTCAACAAGGCCGGAGTTCATGTCGACGACACGGTTTTCGAACCGCTGGCCGCAGCCGATTCCGTGCTGCGCTCCGATGAGCGCGATCTCGGAGTATGTCTGGCCGACGTCGGCGCGGGCTCGACCGAACTGATTGTGTTTCAGCAGGGAGCGGTCGCTTACACCGGCGTCATCCCCGTCGGCGGCGATCACTTCACCAGCGACTTGTCGGTCGGCCTGTGTACGCCGCTGGCAGAGGCGGAAAAGATCAAGAAAATTTACGGCAATGCGATCGTGACCCTGATTCCGGAAGGTAACGAAGTCGAAGTTCCATCCGTGGGCGACCGCCCTTCGCGATTGTTGCCGCAGAGACTGGTGGCGGAGATTCTCGAACCGCGCGCCCGCGAATTGTTCGAGATGATGCGCGAAACCTTGCGGCAGAGCGGCATGTTCGATGTCTGCCTGGCGGGCATCGTGCTCACCGGAGGCGCGTCGCGGCTGCCGGGAATCTTCGACGTGGCGGAGTCGGTGCTGCGCCGCTCGGTGCGGCTCTCCTGGCCTGCGCCGCTGGCGAAAATGCCGTCGACGCTATCGGAGCCTGAATTCGCCACCGCTCTCGGCATGGTGAACTACGGCCAGCGAGCCCGCGTCGCGCGCGGACTACAAGAGAATCGCTGGGGAACGAGATTGAAGGCGATGTTAGTGGGGTGAAGGAAACTGAGTAGTACTCAGTACCCAGTACTCAGTGCACAAGCTTTTTCTGAGTACTGAGTACTGGTACTAGATAAAACGGCAAGGAAATTTCAAAGCAGGTGGAGAACATGACAAACGATTCGAGCATTCGCATCAGCTTCAACGAAGAAGCGCGCAATGACGCCAAAATCAAAGTGATCGGCGTGGGCGGCGGCGGCGGGAACGCGGTCAACCGCATGATCGATGCCGGCGTCGAGGGCATCGAGTTCATTGTCGCCAACACCGACTTGCAAGCGCTGCGCATGTCGCACGCGCCGGTGAAGCTGCAGTTGGGGGTGAAGCTGACCAACGGCCTGGGCGCGGGGGCGAATCCCGAGGTCGGACGC
Source organism: Terriglobales bacterium (assembly GCA_035504195.1). GTDB lineage: Bacteria > Acidobacteriota > Terriglobia > Terriglobales > Acidobacteriaceae > Sulfotelmatobacter. Next base: position 13,661 of record DATJSG010000026.1, on the reverse strand, counting down.
AAGGCCGCGCTCGAGGATTCCGACAAGATTATCGAAGCCCTCGAGGGCGCCGACATGGTTTTCGTCACCACCGGCCTTGGCGGAGGGACGGGCACCGGCGCGGCTCCCATCATCGCGTCGCTTGCCAGCGAGATGGGCGCGCTCACGGTCGCGGTCGTGACCAAACCATTTTCTTTCGAAGGCAAACGCCGCATGCAGCAGGCCGAGCGCGGTATCTCCGAGCTGATGGAGTCGGTCGACACCACTATCGTCATTCCGAACGAGAAGCTGCTTGCGGTCGCGGAAGACGCCGGCTTTTTCGAGTCTTTCAGAATCGCGGACGACATTCTGCGGCAGGGCGTGCAGGGAATTTCCGACATCATCACCATCCCCGGCATCATCAACCGCGACTTCGCCGACGTGAAGACGATCATGTCGGGCATGGGCTACGCGGTAATGGGCACGGCATCGGCAACGGGCGCGAAACGCACGATTGAAGCGGCGCAGCGGGCGATCGCTTCTCCGCTGCTCGAAGCCGGCGCGATCGACGGCGCGCGCGGCATCCTCATCAACATCACCGGATCGTCCTCGCTCAAGTTGGCCGAAGTGCAGCAGGCGTGTTCGATCATCCAAAGCGCGGCGCACGAAGACGCCAACATTATTTTCGGCGCCGTCATGGACGAGAAAATGAAGGACGCGGTGAAGATTACCGTCATCGCCACCGGATTCCGCGAGGTTCCCAGCGGGCGGCAGCGCCATCAGGAGACGCGTACATCGTTTGCCGCGACGCATGACGATGCCATGGACTTTCCCGACGGGTCGGGGATGCGCGATCCGCTGCCGGAGCCGCCGAAACACATTATGTCCGAATCGGCGATGCAAGCGGCGGACGATTTCGGGAATGATGATGTCGCGTACGTCGGTGACCCGGCTCCCATGCCCGTGGCGCACTCCGACCAGATGTCGCCGGAGGTGGTCTCACTCGACAACCTGCGCGGCGGTGTGCTCACGAATATGACAAATTTTCCCCAGGACGATCTCGACGTGCCGGCATTCCTGCGCAAGCGCAACGAAGTGATGTGAGGCGGTGGCGAGTGGCCGGTGACCAGTGGCTAGTGGTCGTGTTCAGTGCCCAGTGGTCAGTGATCAGTGAAACCCCGTTGCTGCTCTGACCTTTCCCTATTACTGGTCACTGATCACTGATCATTGTCACTGGCCACGGATCACAGATGCGTGGAAACTCTTTGCACGTGGGAAGTACCTTTCCAGTAACCAGGTAACAGGTTACCGAAGGCGCTAGAACCGAGGTAATTCCCATGTATGTACCTGTTTCAAAATGGGTTAAATCGAAATTCATGTTTTATACGATCTAAACTTTTTCATTGTCAGAAATACGCTAAGTCTCGTACTATCGCAGAGTTGGGCGATAATGGCTGAGGTTACCGGCGGCTGGCACTGAGCGTGCATCGAAAGTACGTAGAATCCAGCAGTGACAACAGTAGCAGTGAAATTACCAGGAGTGAAATCAGGAAGATGTCTAAGGGAACGCGTCTCTCTCGTCTGATCTTTCCTTTGGTCGTAAGCTTCTGTGCGTCTCTGGCGCTTACGAGTCTGAGTTGGGCAGCGCACATCAACAGCACCCATCCTCCGGCCAAGAAGAATTCCCAGAAAATCAGCGAGACGCAGCACACGCGGCGCCGCCTGCATCGCCTGGCACGCAGCCGTGCGGCCAGGGGCGCGGTTACGCGGGTCTCGGCCACCACGCATCGCCGCTATCGCGAGCGCTTTTACATGAGTTCGTTCGCCGACGACATCACAGCCGGCGACATCACGGCCGGTGAAGATCCAGTGGTGCGCCAGGCCGCCATTGACGCCCTGGGCAATATGAACGGCACGGTCGTCGCCATCGAACCCACCAGCGGGCGCGTGCTGGCCATGGTGAATCAGAAGCTGGCCCTGTCGAGCGGAGCCCAGCCTTGCTCCACCATTAAGCTTTCCGTGGCGCTGGCGGCGTTGAGCGAAGGGCTGATTTCAGAAGGCACCGAAGTCGCGCTGGGCGGCCACTACCGCATGAATCTGACGGAAGCGCTGGCGCACTCCAATAACGCCTACTTTGAGGCGCTCGGCCGCAAGCTCGGTTTTGAGAAAGTTGCCTACTACGCTCACGAATACGGGCTCGGAGAACTTGCCGGATACGATATTACGGGCGAGCAGCCGGGATATTATCCGGACGAAGTGATTCCCGCAAAACTGGGCGGCGTGGGCAAAATGTGTTCCTTCGGCGAAGGCGTTTCCATGACCCCGCTGCAACTGGGCGCGATGGTCTCGGCCATTGCCAACGGGGGCACGCTCTATTACCTGCAACACCCGACGACTCCCGAAGAAGTGGCCAACTTCGAGCCGCGGATCAAGCGCCAGCTCGATATCGGCCCTGTGATTCCTGAACTTTCCGACGGCATGGCGGGCGCGGTCGAGTATGGCACGGCTCGCAGCCTGCGCCTGAACTTCAACGAAGAAGAGATTCTGGGCAAGACCGGAACCTGCTCGCGCGACGGTACGCGCTTCGGCTGGTTCGCCTCTTACGCCAATACCAGTGTTGGCCGGGTGGTGGTCGTCATCTTCCTGCAGGGCGGGCGTCCCACCTTTGGTCCCAAGGCTGCCGAAATTGCCGGCCGCATGTATCGCAACATGTACGACCACAATTTTTTCATCGTGGGTCACGGTGCGCCGCCAGCGCCCGGCGATTCCGCCACAGCGAAGCCAGTTAGCGACACTCCCTAACCTCGACTGAGCGCCGAAAGGTTTTCCCGCGGACACTCCGCTGTCCGTCTGGTTCCTCGTTACTCCTTGCTCAGGCCGCGCAACTGTTGCCGATTTCTAATCCTTTAACCCATGGCCATTGCCGATATTCAATCCAGGTACACGCAACAGGTGTGCCGGAAGCCCGCGTTCGGCGCTAGTTCCCGAGCGCGAGGACGCGCCGTATCACGACGATGCTTCATGGAACCTATGACTATCGCCTGGTGGATCTTTCGATTGTGCTCGCGGTGTTTGCTGCCTATGTAGCGCTCGATTTCGCCGGCCGCGTCACCGCTGTTCATCGCTGGGCGCGATTGTTCTGGCTGGCGGGCGGCTCCATCTCGATGGGCCTGGGAATCTGGTCCATGCACTACATCGGAATGCTGGCATTCCGCCTGCCGGTGCCCATTCTGTATCACTATCCCACGGTGATTGTGTCGCTGCTGGCGGCGATTGCCGCCTCCGCGGTCGCGTTGTTTATTGTCAGCCGGGAGCGAATGCCGCCGAGTTCTCTTCTGGCGGGAAGCTTGGCCATGGGCGGAGGCATCGCCGCTATGCACTATATCGGGATGGCGGCCATGCGGCTGCCGGCCACGATGGACTACCGCTGGGGACGTGTGTGCCTGTCGATCGCACTGGCCATTGCAGTGTCAATGGTCGCGCTGATTCTGGCCTTTCAAATCCGGGGGGAGGAGAAGGCCAGCAGGCGCAAGTGTCTCAGCACCCTGATCATGGGCAGCGCCATTCCGCTGATGCACTACACGGGAATGTGGGCAGTGCAATTTCAGAGTTCCGCCGCGCCCTTCAAGACCGTGAATGCAGTTCAGATTTCATGGCTGGGCATTGCCGTCATCAGCGTGGCCAGTTTTCTGGTGATGAGTCTGGCCATCGCCTCCGCCTTCGTAGATCGGCTATTGACCGCACAGGCAACCCAGGCGAACGCCGCGCGCGAGGGAGAAGCCCGGCTCCACGTCTTGGCCGAGGCCATCCCACAGATCGTCTGGACCGCGACCGCCGCCGGCGCGGTTGACTACTGCAACCAGCACTTGTATGAGCTGACCGGGCTGAACCAGGAGGAACCGGTGGGGACGTCCTGGCCAAAGCTCCTCCACCCCGACGACTTGCCGCTTGCCCTGAAAAACTGGGAGCGCGCCATCAAGACTGGAGACGCCTACGAGACCGAGTATCGTCTGCAAACCCGCGACGGAATGTTTCGCTGGTTTCTGACGCGTGCAATTCCCATACGGGACGCCGGCGGAAGCATCCTCAGGTGGTTTGGAACCTGTACTGACATCGAAGAGCAGAAACACAACCAACGGGCCCTTGAGGCAGAAATCGAGACGCGCACGCAGGAACTGGCCGAGGCCAACACGCGCCTGCAGGAAGAGGTTCTGGAACGGGATTACGCACGCCGTGAACTCGACGAGCAAAACGCGAAGATGATGAACGACCTCACGCAGCGTTCGCAGCGGGCCACGCTGCTCGCCAAAATGGGAGAGCTGTTACAGAGTTGCGTCAGCAAAGATGAAGTATTCGACGCCGCCCTGGGCTTCGCGCCCAAGATTTTTCCCACCACCCGCGGCGCCATTGCCCTGCTCAACACGGGCCGCAATCTCGCCGAGATTGCCGGATCCTGGTACGAATGCCTGATTCCCCAGACCGTATTCGAGCCCAACGCTTGTTGGGCCCTGCGCACCGGCCATCCCCATCTTGTGCTTGCCGGCGACACTACCGCTCGCTGCGCCCATGCCTCAGGAGTCAAACATTCTTATCTCTGCATTCCCGTTCTGGCGCAAGGCGAGGCGCTCGGCATTCTGCATTTTCAAGCCACGGAAGAAGCCCCCACTCTGGCCGACTCCGAACTCTCGTTCAAAACCACATTCGCCGGACAGGTGGGATTGTCGGTGGCCAACATCCGCCTGCGCGAAGCATTGCGCTCGCAGTCCATCAAAGATCCGCTCACCGGTTTGTATAACCGGCGCTACCTCACCGAAATGCTGGAACGCGAAACTCGCCGTTGCGTTCGCGCCGAGCAATCGCTGGGCGTTCTGATGCTCGACCTCGACCACTTCAAAAACTTCAACGATACCTATGGCCACGATGCGGGCGACACAGTGCTGCGCGAGACCGCCGCGTTTCTGAGCAAGAGCATTCGCGTGGAGGACATCGTTTGCCGTTTCGGCGGCGAGGAGTTCGTCGTCATCCTTCCGACCGCCGACCTGAACGCCTCTCATGGCCGTGCCGAGAGAATCCGGTCGAAGCTTCACGAGTTAACCGTTCTGCACCACGGCCAGTCCCTGGGCATGATCACGGTTTCGATCGGCGTGGCCGCACTACCTGTGCATGGCACCGCGCCCACGGAGTTGCTGGCTGCCGCGGACGCAGCGCTGTATCGTGCCAAGCGCGAGGGAAGAGACCGAGTGGTAAATGCTGATTCACCGGCCGAAGCCGAGACACAGTTGTCCTTGGTCGAGCCAGCGAAGGCCTGAGCAGGGCTGCAAATAAAAACGCCCAGCCTGGGGGCGGGGCGCTGTCATTCTCAATCTAAGCGTGGATTCTGAGGGCCGGATCTTGAACGCCGAGGATTCAGCTTCTCTGCCCGGGGCCTTTGCTTTCGTCGCTGGCGATTACGCCATCCTTGATGTGGATGACGCGGTGCGCGTACTCGGCGATGTCGCCTTCGTGGGTGACCAGAATGATGGTATTTCCTTCTGCCTGCAGCCGGTCAAACAGCGCCATGATTTCGATGCCGGTCTGCGAATCCAGATTGCCCGTGGGTTCGTCGGCCAGAATGATCGACGGCTTGTTGACCAGGGCTCGCGCAATGGCCACGCGCTGTCTCTGCCCGCCCGATAGCTCGTTGGGCTTGTGGCTCATGCGGGCTTCCATGCCCACGGCCGCCAGCGAAGCTTTCGCGCGTTCCATGCGCTCGTCGGTGGGAACGCCGGCGTAGATCAGCGGCAGTTCCACATTGTGCAATGCTGTGGCCCGGGCCAGCAGGTTGAAGGTCTGAAAGACGAATCCGATTTCTTTGTTGCGGATACGCGCCAGTTCGTCGTCGTCGAGTTCGCTGACCAGTTGCGAGTTGAGCCAGTATTTTCCCTGCGACGGCGTGTCGAGGCAGCCAATCAGATTCATCAGCGTCGATTTGCCCGAGCCCGACGGCCCCATGATGGCAACATACTCGTTGCGCTGAATGCGCAGGTTCACGCCGCGCAGCGCATGCACCTGCTGCTCCGACCCCATGTCGTAGGTCTTCCAAAGATCCTCCGCCGCGATCATGCAGGATTCGGGGGGCGCCGAGGTGGTCGGGGTGGGCATGTTGAGGACTTCTGCGGTGGCCATGTTTCTCTCCTGGTCTTCCCTGGCTTGGTTTTCCCTCGTTTGGTCTTCCCTCGTTCTCTCCGGCGCCACTGACCTCTCCGATCTTCAGATGTTTCAACCAGATGTTCGACAGATGTTCGATCTCTAATCGTCGATCTTTGGGCTCAGCTACTCTGAAGACCCCTGCTTTCTGAGACCCGTTTCCTGTGGACTGCGGTGCGGCTTTTCTTTGGACGTGCCAGTCCGGCCAAAGTTATGACGTTTCGTCTTCTTTCTTCGGAACCGTATTATCGATTCTTACGCTGCTTCCCGGCTTCAGCGTTCGCAAGATTTTGTAGCTGCCAGTGATCACTTCGTCGCCTTCCTTGAGGCCGCCGAGCACTTCAATGTCGGTGGTCCCGGTAATTCCCGTGGTGACGGGCGCGAACATCGCCTTCTTATTTCGAATTACGAAAACGCCCTGCACTTCCTCATCCTTCTTCGTCTTGGATGCGGTTTCATTGGCTGGCGGCCCGGCCGCATGCACCGATCCCGGAGGATTGTTCTGGGCTTCGATCTGCTGCTTGGTGCGCAGCGTGAGAGCCTGAATCGGCAACGCCAGAGCGTTGCTGCGCGTGGCCGTGGTAATCTTCGCGGTGGTCGAAAGTCCGGGCCGCAGATCGGACGGCGGATCGCTCAGCGTCACCACCACTTTGAAATCCTTGGCCTCTTCACTGGCCGTATCCTGCTGGGAAGTGGAAACGCCGGTGGAGCGGATGATCGCGTTGTCGCCGATTTCCGAGACCGTTCCATGGAAAGTTTTGTTGGGAATGGCGTCGATGGAAATCTCGGCGGGCTGCCCGAGATGCACATTCACAATGTCGGTTTCATCGACTTTCACTTCCGCGGTAATTACCGACATGTCGGCGATTGTCATCAGCGTGCTGCCCAGCGCATTCTGAATCCCAATGACGACCGACTCGCCCTCGCGCACCGGAAGATTGGTCACCACGCCGTCGTAAGGAGCGCTATAGGTGGTTTTTCGCAGCACGTCGGTGACGCGCGTCAAGTTGGCCTGCGCCTGCGAAACATGCTCGTCGGCGGATTCCTGCTGCGCCTTGGCCTGCGCCACGCGGGCCTGCGCCTGGGTGAGGCCGGCAGCGGCCGTCGCCCATGCGTTCTGGCGGCTGTCGAAATCGGATTTCGAGATCAGACCATCCTGATACAAGTGCTGGGCGCGATCCCAGTCGAGCTTGTTGCGCTCGTAGTCGGCCTGGGCGCGCAACAGGTCGGCCTGCGAAGTCTTCAGCCCGGCATCGGCGGCCAGAGCATCCGTTTGCGCGGCCTGCAGAGCAGCCTGATTGGCGCTCACATCGGCGGCCGATTGCACGTTTTCGATTTGCGCCAGCAATTGACCCTTCTTTACCTTGTCACCCTCCTTCACATACAGGTGGGCGATCCTTCCATAAGCGTTGGCGCCGACATTTACGTAAGTCTTGGGCTTGATTTCACCCGAGGCGCTTACCACCGTCGCCAGATCCTCCCGCTGCACCTTGGCGGTCTGCACCGTGGCGACATTCTTGCCGCTTTGATGAACCGTGAAGCTGACAACGATCACCAGCAGCACGACAATGCCAGCGCCGATTGCAATCTTTTTCCAGGGTTTCATGTTGTTTCCGCCACTATCCGGAGGGATTCATCTCCACCACAGAACCGATTCCTCACTTCCTCGGATCCAGTCTGCTGGAACTTTTCCAACTCGGATAGTGCAACGGACACATACACCCGAGTATTACGATGCCGCCGCCTAGAAAGTTCCAATCAGGAATGGAGAAGGTACTGGACCCGTTACGGTGGGAAACTGTGACCGCCCCCGGAACCTCCCATTATAGCCTGTCAATCCGGCGGTTCGGTACCCGGATTTCGTCCCAGGATTCGTTGAGCCATGGGCAACTCCGCAAGCCTCCGCCCGCTTCTAATAGAGACCGAAGTGGTTCGTTTTAATTTGTTCTCGGGGCACGACTTAACCTTGCTTTCACACAACTAACGGCCTAAAATAAGCGATCGATGGTTGTCTGGCAGGAGTCCCTCTCATGTTCCGGGTAGGCTTACATAAGACATTTTTGAGAATTTTGCTCGTTTGCTTCGGTTTAGCAGCCGTTGGCGCCACGGCCCAGCAGGATCAGAAGCCCGCCGATCCGCCCGCCAAAGATTCCTCGGCAGACGCTAAGACGCAGTCGCCCCAGGACTCGACTGACCCGCTGAAGCGCCCCATCGACGCCAAAAAGCGCAGGCAACAGCAGAAAGACTTCGGCAGAGAAATCAAAGGCCCCTATAAGAAGTGGCTCGATGAAGATGTGGTCTGGATTATCACTGACGAAGAGCGCGCCGCCTTCAAGCAGCTTTCCAACGACGAGGAGCGCGACAACTTCATTGAAGCTTTCTGGCAGCGCCGCGACCCCACCCCCGACACCGAAGAGAACGAATACAAGGAAGAACACTACCGGCGCATCGCCTACGCCAACGAGCACTTCGCCGCCGGCATTCCCGGCTGGAAGACGGATCGCGGCCGCATCTACATCATCTATGGCCCCCCGGATGAGATCGAGTCTCATCCCTCCGGCGGAACCTATGAGCGCCCCATGGAAGAAGGCGGCGGCGAAACTTCGACCTTCCCCTTCGAAGACTGGCGCTATCGTTATCTCGAAAACATCGGGCAGGAAGTCATTATCGAATTCGTCGACACCTGCATGTGCGGCGATTACCACATGACCCTCGACCGCTCCGAGAAAGACGCGCTGCTCTACACGCCCAACGCGGGCTTGACCCTCTACGAAGAAATGGGCATGGCGAACAAAGCCCAGCGCTTCAACAGCAACGCTCTGGAACGTCTGGGGGCGGGTCCCGACAGCGCCATGGTCGCCAGCAAGGAATTCGACCGCCTCGAGCAGTACGCCAAGTTGCAGGCCCCTCCGCCGGTGAAGTTCAAAGATCTGGAAGAGGCCGTCAATTCGAAGATCATCCTTAATCCGATGCCCTTCGACGTGCGCTCCGACTTCGTGAAAGTCACCAGCGACACGGTGCTGGTCCCGGTCACGATTCAGATGAGGAATCGCGACATCACCTTCGTCAACAAGGATGGCATCGAGCGGGGGACGGTGAACATCTTCGCCCGCGTGACCACCCTCACGGATAAAGTAGTGCAGACCTTTGAGGACACAGTCCAGGTGGATGTGCCCGCTGAATTGCTGCCGCGCACCGCGGAGAACGCCTCCGTCTACTGGAAGGCGCTGCCTCTGCGGCCGGGACGCTACAAGTTGAGCATCGCCGTCAAAGATGTAAATGGTGACCGCAAAGGAGTCTGGGCGCGCAGCATTGTCGTACCGGAATATTCCGATGACAAACTCGCGACCTCCAGTCTGATCGTCGCCGACGAGATGCAACCGGTTCCTACCAAGGCGATCGGCACCGGCAGCTTCGTGATCGGCGCCACGAAAATAAGGCCACGCGTCGCGCCAGCCGACGGCAAGCCGGCCCTGTTTAAGCGTGACCGCGACCCCAAGCTGAATTTCTGGATGCAGGTCTACAATCTCGGCGTGGATGAGAAAACCCACAAGCCCTCGGCCACGTTCGAATACGACATCACCAACGTCGCGACCAACAAGCAGATCGTGCAGAAAGTGGAGTCGACCGATACCATGGGCAACGTCGGCGATCAGATAACTCTGCAGAAATCGATCGCTGCCGCGAACCTGCAGCCCGGCGTCTACAAGATCGAGATCAAAGTGAACGATAAAATCTCCAAGCAGACCGTTGATCCGTCGGCCGTATTTGCAGTAGAGTAACGGCCTGCAATTCTTCCCCTGGGGGTGTGGTGGCGTGAGTGGAGTGAGACTCGGCAAGCTCGGGACCAGACTCGGAACTTGGGCAGTCCTTGCCACGTTATCGCTTCCCGCTTGGGCTGCGGAGCACCCCGGTGCGATCTCGGGCTACGTGCGCAATGTAGCCGGCACTCCGCAGATGGGTGCGGTGGTCGAGATTCTCGGCGCCGCCAATCGCTCACTCACCGTGTTCACCAACGGCTCAGGTTTCTACACTGCGACCGGGTTGCTGCCCGGCCTTTACACTCTCAAAGTCACGGCTCCCTCGTTCCTGCCGGGCATGCGCGAAAAGATCGGCCTCCGCGCCGGCGCCAGCGTCAACGTCAATGTTACCTTGACCACTCTGCTCGACATGATGCAACTCGGCCCGGTGCGCAATCTTCCCGATGACGACGACTGGAAGTGGACGCTGCGGTCAGTCGCCAACCGGCCCATCCTGCGCATCTTCGATGATCCCACGCTGATCGCGGAAAAGCCGTCGCACGACCTCACCGGCACGCTTTCTTTCGTCGCTGGATCGGCAGCCAGCGGCTACGGCTCTGGTTCCGACATGAGCACCGGCTTTACCCTGGAACGCTCCATGTTCTCCGCCGGCCGCCTGGCCTTCAGCGGCAACGTGGGCTACGGAGACGGCGTGCCTGCAGCGGTTCTGCATACCGGCTACTCGCACCGGTTGCCCGACGGCTCCCAGCCATCTCTTGGCCTCACCGTACGGCGATTCGCGGCGTCCGATCCCAACCTGCACTATGCCGCGCTGCAAGCCATGGCACTTTCTGCCGGCGATGAATTTGCCATGGGCGACGTTTTGGAAGTCAGGCTCGGCAGTGAACTGCAGGCCATTCAGTTCCTCGGCCATGTCACCGCGTTTCGCCCCTACGGTTCAGCCGATTTTCATCTCTCGCCCGATACGGTTCTCGAGTACGACTACACCACCTCGCGGCCCAACACGCTGCGCTCTGAGAAAGGACTCGATTCCGCTCCAGCCGACTTGAGCGAAACCGATCCTCGCGTGAGCCTGCTCGGCTATGCTCCGCAGATCGAGCGTGCCCGCCATCAGGAATTGAACGCTTCTCACCGCGTCGGCAAAAATAATCTTCAGTTCGCAGTTTACCAAGACCACATCGGCGACCCTGCCCTCACCGGCACAGGCCAAGTCACCGCCGCCGGCGGTTATCTCCTTCCCGACGTTTCTTCCGGCACGTTCAGCTATGAGGGCCGGAACCTCAACACCAACGGCCTCCGCCTCGTGTTGCAGCACAAGTTCTCCTCCGACCTGGCCGCCACCCTCGACTACGCCTACGGCGGCGTTCTGAGTCTCGCCGAGACCGATGTGCCTATTCAGCAGGCCCAGGGATACATGACCACCCAGCGCCGCCACGCCCTGGCCGCGAAGTTGAGCGGCACCATGCCCCACAGCCACACGCGCTGGATCGCCTCGTACCGCTGGGTGAATGGCACCGCGCTCACGCCAGTCGACATGTTCAATGCGTCCCCCGGCCAAAGCGACCCCTACTTCAACCTCTTCATCCGCCAGCCCATGCCGAACGGCTTTTTAGGCGGACACGTGGAGGCCATCATCGATCTGCGCAACCTGCTGGCCCAGGGCTACGTCCCCGTCCTCGGGCAGGATGGCCAGACGGTCTATCTGGTTCAGGCCGCCCGCTCGGTCCGCGCTGGCCTCATGTTTTCGTTCTAAGCCCTCGGACGTCGGACCTCAGCCCTACGCGTCAGCTCTACATGGGAATCTCTTCATACCTCCGTCGGGTCGACCCCTTTGGTGCGTAAGGTGTTGCTTCGTTAGTACGTTGCGCTTGGGGGTTTCCATAACGTTGGGCTTGGTTTTGCCGGGCTTGATCGCAGCCGTTCAGCGCCTTTCGTCACCTCGTCCCCCGGTTGCAGCTTTGTTACGCTCTCTTTAGTTTCCTCCCCAATCAGCTTTGTTCCGGAGATTCCTGATGCGCCGCCACGCTTCTGTGAAGATGTGCGCTGTTGCCGTTGTTGATCTGTGCCTCGCGCTGGGCTTCGTCCTGTCGCTGGCCGCGCCGCTCTCTGCCCACCACGTCAAGAAGGGCGAATCGACATACCTGCCGGTCACGACTTCTTCCGCCAAGGCCCGCGCGCTGTATGAAAAGGGCATGGCCGATTACGAGAATCTTTATCTCGAGCGCTGCAACGACGACTGGCGCGCAGCCGTGAAGGAAGATCCGAATCTAGCCGTTGCCTGGGCATGGATTGCCTTTAACAGCAGCAATCCCCAGGAAATCAGTGACGCCCGCGCCAAAGCCAAAGCGCTCGCTCCCAAGCTCAGTCCCGGCGAGCAACTCATGATTGCCTGGATTTCCAAAGTGCAGGAAGGCGATTTCCTGGGCGGCATTACCGCCATGAACGACATGCTGGAGATGTATCCCCGCGACAAGCACCTGCTGTATCTCGCCGCCAATTGGCTGATGGGAGAAAACGGCAGCGACCAGGCGCAACACTTTCTGGAGAAGGCGCTCTCCATCGATAAGAATTTCCCGGCTGCGCTCAACGATCTGGCCTACGTGGACGCCCGCAACCGCCAATTCGACAAGGCATTTGCCGCCATGGACCGCTATGTCGCGCTGCTGCCCAACGAGCCCAATCCCCAGGACTCTTACGGTGAACTCAAGCGCATGGCCGGCGAATTCCAGAGCTCGCTTGAACACTATCGCGCCGCCCTCAAGATCGATCCCGATTTCGTGACCTCGCAGGTTGGCCTGGGCGATACATACGCGCTCATGGGCAACCAGGAGCAGGCTCGCGTGGAGTACGACAAGGCCATCCGCTTCGCCCACAACGAGGCCGATCGCCTGAGCTACGGCATGCAGAAGGCGATGACCTACGTTCGCGACGGCAACTTCGCCGAAGCCGACAAGCAGTTTCAGCAGATCGCCGAAACCGCGCACGCCAAAGATCAGGATCTGCAGGAGGCGCAGGCCGAGCGGCACATGGCGGAATATCAAGTCGACGACAACCTTGCGCTCAAGCATCTGAAGGTCGCCGAGGAAGCCCTGCACCACCAGGCAGCGATTTCCGTCTCCGATCGCGACGAAGAGTTGTCGCGCATTCTTCGCACCCGCGCCGTGCGCGCCTCTCGTTCCGGCAACCAGGCGCTGGCCGATCAGTCGTTGCAGCAACTCGAAGCCCTGGCCAGTGGCAGCCGCAATCGCGTGATTCAGAGCTCCTATCAAGGCGCGGCCGGCACGCTGCTGATGGACCAGAAGAAATACGACGACGCCATTGCGCATCTGGAAGAGGACGAGGACAATCCCTTCACCATGGAACTGCTGGTGCAGGCCTACTACGAAACCATGCAGACCGAAAAGCTGCACGAGATCGAGATCAAGCTCCGCGGCACCAATGTTCCGACCATGGAGCAGGCACTGGTAGTGCCAGCTCTTCGCTCGAAGCGGCCGAATATCTAAGTCTGAAACCAATATCTAACTCCGAAACCTTAGTTCCGAAAAGAAACTGAACTGCACGAATGTGCGCCGGACGCTGTTGTAGCAACGTGATTTTGTCACCCTAACAGCAACATGAAAGTGTCACCCTGGCGGAGCCAGGGTGTGTTGTAGTTTGGTTTCGCCATAGTAAAGCGCGATGCGGCCGTCGAGAGCGTGATAGAGGTTCACCTTTGCGCCGGCGAAGCTGAAGCGGTGGCCTTGGGGTGGGATTTGG
>DATJSG010000025.1:0-413346 GCA_035504195.1 Terriglobales bacterium | reverse complement strand
TGAAAGTGTCACCCTGGCGGAGCCAGGGTGTGTTGTAGTTTGGTTTCGCCATAGTAAAGCGCGATGCGGCCGTCGAGAGCGTGATAGAGGTTCACCTTTGCGCCGGCGAAGCTGAAGCGGTGGCCTTGGGGTGGGATTTGGAGACGACGACCATCCCACTGCACGACGTTGTCATTACTGACCACGCGAGAGTGAACGAAGCAGCAGATGCGGTCCAGGCCCGGCGGCGCGGGGCGCCAGGCTGTGACGGTTTGCCGCGCGTGACGAGCGAAGCGGCGATTGTAGTCAGCGACGAAGCGGGTCAAAACGGCATTGGCTGAGTCCAGATCGCACGCCTGGGCGAGACGGAGTTCGCTACAGAGGCGGTCTTGCAGCACGCCCCAGAGGCGCTCGACGCGACCTTTGGCCTGGGGGCTGCGAGCGGCGATGTAGGTAATGCCGAGTTGATCGAGGGCGCGTCCGAACTGTGTGGGATCGCGCTTGCCGGCGAGTTGTTCGGCGACGGACCAGGAGTCGTCGTTGCGTAGGAAGATGGAGCTGCGATCGCCGTAGAAGGCCAGCGGGACGCCGTAGCGGCGCAGCAGTTGACGAAGCAGGACGAGATAACCGAAGGCCGATTCGGTAGGAAAGAACTGTGCGGCCAGGATTCTTCCGGTGGCATCGTCCTGCAGGCCCAGGGCGGTAAGCCAGGGGCCGCGGCCCTGGAGCCAGTCGTGAGGGGAACCATCGAGTTGCACCAACTCACCTTCGCGGGCGGAACGCAGGCGGCGCTGGCGATGGGCCGGAGCACGGCGTCTACGAGGCGAGCCTAGGCCAGCTTGACGCAAGAGACGGCGCAGGGTCTCGCGGCTGAGGGAGAAGCCCTCGAGCTCGCAGAGTTTTTCGCAGAGATGGTGATCGTTGAAACCGGCATAGGTGGTACGAGCCAGGCGCAGGATGGAGCACCGCACCTGGGCGGGCAGGCGACGGGGGCTGGGGCGCCCGCGGTTGGCGTGTGCCAGAGCCGCCTCCCCGTCTTCGCGCAAGCGTTTCTTGAGACGACGGACTTGACGGATGCTGAGCGAGAGCAGTACGGCGGCTCTGGCACACGCCATGTCTCCTTTAATGCAAGCAGAAATCACACTCACTCGTTGCAGTTCCTTTTGACTCAACGCGAACGTCCTTCCTCTCATGGAGTGACATTTTCACGTTGCCGTTAGGAGGTGACAGAATTATGGAGCTAAGACATTGGCCGATTTCCCATGTGGCGCAGGCCTTCCCTCTGGGATAAAATCCATTCGCTGCTTTCTCCCGTGAAACGCATCTTCCACTTTCGCGCGTCTTCTTCGCAGCTGGGCCCGCTTGAGGAGCGGCTGCTCGAAGCGCTGTGGCGGTGCGGCACGGCGACTGTCCGCGAACTGGTGGAGACCGGCTGCGACGACCTTGCCTACACCACGGTCATGACCACGCTTGACCGTCTTTTCAAAAAGAATCTGCTCAGCCGCCAGGCGGAAGGGCGCGCCTTCCGTTACACGCCTCGCTTCACCCGCCAAGAACTGCACCGCGAAGCCGCCGGGGAAGCGTTCCGGCAATTGCTGGCTGCGAGCCCCGCCGGCTCGCTTCCGCTCTCTTATCTGGTGGAAATCATCAGCGAACGCGACGCGCAGTTGCTCGACGATTTGGGCCGTCTGGTCGAAGCCAAGCGGCGCGCGCTGCGGGATGGCGATTCGCGTAACTCCGATTCGCGCGATCCCGTTTCCCGCCACCATACGCCGAAAGGCAAGGATAAGGATATCGCCTGATGTTTGCTGCCCGCGGCATCGTGGTTGCGGTCTCGGTGTTTGTGATCGTCTACTGCGCGCTGTCGTTGGCGGTGGTGTGCACCTGGCGAAAGGTGTGGCTGGGCAAGAGGAAACAGAGCGCTCGCCGCGCTGCCAACTTGCTGTTTACTTTGCGAATGTTTCCCTTGATGGCCGCGGCCATGATTACCGCAGCCTTTACCATTCCTTCTTTTGTGCTGCTGGAGCCGCGGGCCATTCATGAGCCCTTGGGTGGAATGCCGCTTGCGCTCGCGCTTTGCGGCGCGGCTCTCGGAATCTTCGGGGCAGTCAACGCGGCCTCGGCTCTGCGCAAAGCTTCGCGTTCTATCTCGGCGTGGACGGCCGCAGCCCGCCCTGCCGATGCTTGGCCGTGTCATGCCCGCGGTGGCGAGGCTTGTGCGCCGGTGCCGGTGCTGCGAATTTCGCCGCCGCTTCCGGCCATGACCGCGGTGGGAATTGTTCGCCCCAGGATTTTGCTCTCTGACGCGGCGGAATCGCTGTTGACTGCGGGTGAGTTGCAGACCGCGCTCAACCACGAACTGGCACACCTGCGCCGCGGCGACAATCTGAAGAAACTGCTGCTCCGCTTCGTAGCCTTCCCCGGCCTGGGCAGCCTGGAGGCGGCTTGGCTGAGAGCGATCGAACTTACCGCCGACGACGAGGCAGTCTCCAACCCTGCGCAAGCGCTCGATCTTGCGTCCGCTCTCATCAAGTTGTCGCGCCTTGGCATGGTCGAACCTCCCGTAGACCTGACCGCTGCCCTGGTGCACGGCCCCGCGTCGTTCATGAGCACGCGCATCGAGCGCCTGATCGCTTGGAGCGAGGAACACCGCGGCCCATCGCGCAGATTGTCACTTTGGTGTGGACTCGCCGCAGGGCTGGCCACCGTCGCGGTGTTCGCCTTCACCTACAGCCATCTGCTGGCGCAGGTACACACGGCTACGGAGTGGCTGGTGCGTTAAGCACTGCCCTTCGTTCTCTCCCCTCGACGGAAAAAATCAGAAGGTCACGCGCACGCCCAGCTGGGCTGCAAATGGAATGCCCACCGTCGTCCCGGGGCCGAAGAAATCTCCCAGCGCGCCCTCGGGCACCTCAAGCTGCTTCAGGCTGGTGATGGGCGTGGTCTGCGAGCAATTGGCATTGGCGCAGATCGACGTCACGTTGGTGATGCCTGTGACCGGATCGGGCTGCATCTGGGCCTGCGGAACCGGAAGCTGGACCACATTGACCGCGTAGTTGGCTCCGGGATTGTTGCGGTTGAAGAGGTTGAAGAACTCAGCAAAGGGATAAAGCTGCCAACGCTCGTTGATCTTGATGGGGCGTGCTACGCGCAGGTCCGACTGGATGTAAGGCGTGCCGCGAAATTCGTCGAGGCTGGTGTAAACGCCATTCACGTAGATGCGGTCGGTGTTGTCGGCGTTGGTGATGGTGATGGGACGGGCGCTCTCCACCTGATTGATGGTGCTCAACTCAACACCGCCAGGAAGGTGAACTGTACCGGCCAGCACAAAGCGGTGACGAACATCTTCGCCGGACGGGCCATAGTCGCCCTGCCCGAAGGCATTCAGGAAGCCGGCATTCGGCGTGTTGGGCTCATTCGGGCAGACGCCGTCCACATAGTCGAAGAGTTCGCCCAGCAGGCATCCCCAGGTCTGGGCTTTCGACCACTGGTAGTTCGCGACCAGGTCGAAGCGGTGCATGTTCGCCTGCAAGTGCAATAAGAGCCCGTTGTAGCTGGATCGATTGTCAGACTCGAACACGTTGACGTTGGGCACTACGTTCGTCTGATCGGTGGCGTAGTCCGGGTCCGACGAAGAAATGAGCGGAGTGAATAGATTAGTGCCACTGGTGTAAGGAAAGCCGCGGTAGCCGTGATTGCCCTGCTCATGAACGTAGTCGGCGCTCATCAGCCAGTGCTCGTTGAACGCATGTTGCACTCCGCCGGTGGTGTGAATGGCGTAAGGAGTCTTGTAAGGCGATCCGACCAAATTTCCTGTAGCTCCGGCGCCGCCCGTCAGGCAGCCCGAGCCGGTGAGCGCGTACGTGCCCGGGCCTCCGGTCAGACTGCAGGTTCCAGTCGTGTAGTTCGAATTGTTGACGCCCTGAAACGCAGTCGCCCAGCCGTTCTGCGCCAGGTCGTCGTAAAAGAGGCCGAAGCCGGCGCGAATCACGGTTTTTCCACTGTTGCCCGGCGAATAAGCGATGCCAAGACGAGGCGCGATCTGTTTGCGGTAATCGCTGGGCACACTGGGCACAGTCGGAATCTGCAGGGCTTGCAGCGTCACGTAGGCGGCGTTCTCGGCTTCGCTTCGCCCCGAACCGGTGAACAGTCCCCAGGTCGTCTGGTAACGGAGTCCGTAGTTCACGGTGAGCTGGTGGGTTACGCGCCACGAGTCCTCGGCGTAGAACGCGAGCCGCTGCACATCCTGGGAAAAACTGCCATCGCCGGCGGGAGTGTACGTACAAGTTGAGCCATCTGTGGGGCTGATCCCGAGACACTGTGGCGCGAAGGTTCCGAAGGCGCCGGGATTCTGCACGTAATACGTTGGATCGTTCACGTACGTCGCCAGAGTCTCTGCCGTCGAGGCGAAGGCCCCGCTCAATACCGGCTCGTGAATGAAGTCGACTCCGAATTTGAACGAGTGATCTCCAGTCGAGTGGCTCACGTCGTAACGGAACTGATACCGGTCCTGATTGCGCAGGTCGGGAAACAAAGTGATGGGGGTCGCGAACTGGTTGTCGCCGAAAGTTTCGAAGCCGGAGATGGTCAGGGCCGTCGAACTGAAAGGAAACGCCAACGCGAAACCATAATCGGAGTTTCGCGTCTGCGTGAGGTGCAGCAGACTGGCGTCGAGCACCAGGTTGCCCAGCCACGTGGGACTGAAAGTGTAAGTATTGCTGAGCGCGACGTTCCAGTAATTGTTGTGCGTGAGCAGGCCGGTCGAGGGCAATGTGCCTTGCTGCACCAGCGCATTGTGCGTGATGTAGCTGTCTTGCGATGTGCGTAGAAACCAGTTCGAGGTCGTCGACTGGGCCCAGTCGAAGCGCACAGAGCCGAGATAGTCGCGGAAAGGAATCGGAACGGTGGCGGGAACGGCGATGGAAGGAACGCCGGCAATGAGTCCCTCGGACGCCAACTGCGCCAGCGCGTCGAACTGGGTCATGCTGGCGTCGCTATAGGCGATGCTGGCATTTTCATGCACGTTCTCAAACGAAGTGAAGAACCATGCTTTGCTTTTCGCCAGCGGACCGCCGAATGTCCCCACGTAGTTCTGGCGCGAGAACGGCTGCTTGGGATTCGGCGCCGGATTCTCAATCGGAAAGCGCGCGTTCAGCGCCGCTGCCCGCTCATAGAACGCCCCGCTCCCGTGCCATTCATTGGTTCCGCGCTTGGTGGTGATGACAACCGAGCCGGCGGTCGTCCACCCTGTGTCGGCGTCTTCGTTCGAAGTGCGCACGGCGAATTCCTGAATGCCATCGGGCGAAAAGTTTTGCAGGAAGCCGCCAATCCAGTCATCGGAGTTTTCCGCGCCATCGACCGACAGTTCGTTGTTGAGTCCGGAACTTCCCCCGGTCGAGACCGCGGTGATGCGTGCTTTGGTTGGGTCGGATGGCTCGACCGGCTCGGTTCCGGGCACAAGATATGCGATGTTGGCGAAACTGCGCGCCGGGAGCGGCATGCTTTCCAGATCCTGGGTGCCGACCACGCCTCCGCGCACCGCGCTCGAGAGGTCGATCGTTTCAGTTGTGATCGACGAAGGACTGCCCTGCACGCTGACCGTCTGCTTGCCGGCCGCAGGCTTCAATGTCACCGTGACGTCGCGGACCAGACTGACAACGATCGAAACCGTCGCCTGCGCGGGCGCGAAGCCCGGTGCAGTCACCGTCATGCGATAGTCGCCGGGAAGCAGATCATCGAGCCGAAACTCGCCCCGGTCTTCGCTGATGGCTTGGCGTTGCAGGGACGAGCCCGTGGCATGCATGACGATTTTTGCGGCGGGAATGCGTGCGCCGCTTGCATCCTGCACCGTGCCCCGCAAAGAGCCGCGCGGGTTTTGCGCTTGCAATGGCAGCATGGCAAAGGCAGATGCGATAACGGCGAAAATGAGGGCGCGAAAAAATCGTTTCAATGGGAAGCCCCGCAGGAATGCGTTCAAGCTCGAAAAAATGAGGGTAACCAGAGGACGCGCCCTACTACCAGTCCTCGTAGGGATGCGGGAAGAAAGCCCGAGCAGGAAGAGAGAGAATTGTTGACTGCTGATTGTCGATTATTGACTGCTGATTGCTTACTAAAGGCCCACCAGGATTGAAAGGAGGGGTTGCAATCGACAATCAGCAGTCAGCAATCAGCAATCCAAAAATGGATTTTCTAATCCGACCACTTCTGCGGCGTGCGGTCCCAGCGATGCTTCTTCAACTCCGCCAGCAGCGCCTTATCGAGCGGACCGGCATCGCTCGCCGCAATGTTCTGCCGCACATGGTCGGGCTTGCGCATTCCAGCGATGGTCGTGCTGACCGCCGGATGCGACAGAATGAAACGGAGCGCCATTTCCGGCAGCGTCATTCCCTTCGGCAGAACCTCTTTCAGCTTGTCGACGCGCTTGATCGTCTTCGCCAGATTTTCCGCGCCAAAATATCCCGCCCGCCAGTCACCCTTGGGGAAGCGCGTTTCCAGCGTCATCTTCCCGCCCAGGCTGCCTTCGTCGAGCGGCACGCGTGCGATGACGCCAATATTCAGTTCCTGGCAAACCGGGAACAACTCATCCTCCGGCGCCTGATCGAAAATGTTGTAGATCACCTGCACCGCGTCCACCAGGCCGGTGCGCAGCGCCTTGATGCCGTTCTCCGGCTGCCAGCGGTTGAGGCTCAGCCCGAAATAGCGAATCCATTTCTCGCGCTTCAACTTTTCCACCGTCGAGCGAAACTCCGGCTCGTCGGTCCAGGAGTCATCCCAGACGTGAAATTGAAGCAGATCGATCGTATCCATGCGCAATTTCTTGCGAATCAGATCGGCATACCTGAAAACATGTTCCGCCGAAAAAACATCGCGGTACTTATATTCCGGCAGCGCCGGCCAGCGGTCGTTGGCGGGAGGAATTTTCGACGCCGCGTACAGCCGCTTCCCGGAATTGCGCGCCGCAATCTCGCCGAGCAGGCCGTCGCTGTTGCCTTCTCCGTAAGCCCACGCCGTATCGAAGAAATTGCAGCCCAGGTCGATCGCCAGCTGCATCGCCGCCAGCGATTCCTGATCGTCCGATCCGCTCCACCCGCTCATCCCCCACAACCCATGCGCGATGTCGCTGACTTCAAATCCGGTACGGCCCAGCTTGCGGTATTTCATGATGATGTTCCTCGCCGACGGATATTCCCGTCTAATGGAAATGGCTGACTTGCCGATGAATCAAAAAGACCAGGCCAGCGGGCAACAGCTTTTTCGATACGATCCATTCAAATTTTAGGCCGCCGGCCATGGCTAAAAGTGTTCTACTAGAGATGATCATTCAAGATGGAGGACTCTCCCCCAATGAAATCAGATTATCCTTTTTCTTCTGAAAACACGGGCAAGAAGGACGAGTTGAGCGCACCACCCCCGTCCCGTTTCATCGACGAGAAAATCTCCGACGACTCGGGCACGGAAGCGCACTCGGATAGCGCACTCAAGCCAGCAGGTCTGAAAAATCCCTTCTGGAATTAGCTTTTCCCCGCGCCGGCTCATCGCACAGAATCGATGACCAGTCAGCAATATGCAATTGCGATGACCGGCGCCTCGTTTTCCTGCCTAATAGCTCCGCAAATCACGCCCCGCGCAGAATCGGCAGACACAAGCACGGCCGAATGGAAAAATCCAGTTCCGCCATTTTCCCCAGCGCCGGATGCAGCGCCGAATCAGGGCATGATTCCAGCGTGATCACGAACGGAAGCGCCGCCTTGTCGAAGCCCGGCTTCTGCAACACTGAATCGATATTCAAATGATGCGCCGCCAGGATCTCGGCGAGCTTCGCCACGATGCCGGGCTGGTCGCGCACAAAAAAACGCAGATACCACGGCGTCTCAAAATCGCTGCTGACGCTTGCCGCGGAAAAGCTCGCTGCATCTCTTTTTCTTGCCGCCGACAATCCCTCGGCCACAAACTTCAGGTCCGAAACTACGGCCACTGCTGTCGGATCGCCTCCCGCGCCGGCGCCCAGAAACGCCATATCTCCGCCGTACTGGCCAGAGGTGAGAACCAGATTCAGATTTCTCTGCACCTGGCCGAACGGTGATTCAGTCGGCACCAGGCACGGCCCAACGTCGGCAAACAATGCGCCGGCCTTCAGGTCAGCCCGTGAGATCTGGCGAATGGTGCAGCCCAGTTCGGCCGCGTAATCGAAATCCACCGCGTCCACGGGACGAATGGTCCGAGCGCGAATCGACTCCGGCGTGAGCCAGGTGTGCAGACCAGCCAGCGCCAGGATCGCCAGCTTGGCGCGGGCATCGCCGCCATCCAGATCCTCGGAAGCGTCGGCCTCGGCGTAGCCGCGCGCCTGCGCCTCTTCAAGGGCTTCACTGAAGGGAATCCGCGCGTTTTCGATGCGGCTCAAGATGTAGTTGCAGGTCCCGTTCAGGATTCCCGCGATGCCGTGCAGCCGATCCCCACTCAGACCGGTGCGCAACGACGGAAGCACGGGCACGCCTCCGGCCACCGACGCGCCGAACTCGAGTTGGCATCCGTGGCTGGCAGCCAACTGCAAAAGCTCCGGACCGTGCCGGGCAATCAGCTGTTTGTTCGCGGTTACCACCGACTTTCCAGCGGCCAGCGCCCCGCGCACAATTTCCTGCGCCGTCGAAAGGCCGCCGATCAACTCGATTACGATCTCGACGTCGGAGTTGAGCACCGACTGCACATCGTCCGTCCAAACCACATCGCTCGGAACCCAAGGCTGCCTTTTTCGCTCCACATTGCGGTTGCAGATGTGAGTGAGGTGCAGCGACTGGCCGGGGCTTTCGCAAAGAATCTTGGCCACTGATTTTCCGACCGTGCCGAACCCGATCAGGGCGACGCGGCACTCTGGCGCGCGACCGGGCGCCGAGGACACAGCACGCTTCGCGGGTTTTGAAGTCGCTTTCGACAATGGGTTTCTGCTCGGGTTCTTCCGGCTCGAAAAATGAATCTTCTATCATACGTGCGACCCGCGGGTTTCGGCTATTATCGCCTTCATGCGAAGAACCGGTCGTCGAAGTAGCAGCATCGTGCTTCTCGCGGCGATTCTGCTTTGGGCCGGATGCACTACGAAAGAAGCCTCAACTCCTCCAGACCATCCACGGCTTACGCCTAGCGTGACCCTCCGCGATGTTGTGTTTCACAGCGCTGCGCTCAATCGCGAGATGCAATATCGCGCGATATTGCCCGCAACGCTGGCTTCAGGCGAGAAACTGCAAACCGTCTACCTTTTACACGGCGGTGGCGGCGGATTTCGCGACTGGTCAAATTATTCCGATGTCGCTCGCTTCGCCGAGTCTGGAATGATCCTCGTCATGCCCGAAGGCGGCTCGTCCTACTACGCAAATGCGGTTGACCCTCCACAAGATCGCTATGAGGACTACATCGTGCACGACCTGATCGCCGACGTGGAGAGCAGATTCCCCGCTGCACCGGGCCGCGCGAACCGGGCCATTGTCGGCGTCTCTATGGGAGGATTCGGAGCCGTGAACCTGGCCTTGCGCCATCCTGACCTGTTCACTTTCGTCGGCGGAATCAGTTCCGCCATCGATGTTCCCCGCCGCGCGTTCGCGATTCGGCGGTTTCAGCAATCGCGACATTACGAAGCGATCTTCGGACCTTCCGGAAGCTCAACCCGCCGCGACAACGATCCTTTCATCCTCGCCCGCACCGCGAATCCCGAGCAGGCGCCGTACTTTTTTCTCACCTGCGGACAACAAGAAGGACTTCTGCCCGCAAACCGCGAATTCGCCGCACTCCTCGCGCAACGCCATTTCCGCTACGAATTTCATACTGTCGCTGGGGGCCACGACTGGAATCAGTGGAATGCCTGGCTTCCAAAGCTGTTTCAGAGCCTTTCCGA
Organism: Terriglobales bacterium; assembly: GCA_035504195.1. Taxonomy (GTDB): domain Bacteria; phylum Acidobacteriota; class Terriglobia; order Terriglobales; family Acidobacteriaceae; genus Sulfotelmatobacter. The sequence continues at coordinate 403,484 of DATJSG010000025.1, read as the reverse complement.
GCACATGACCCCGAGGCGCTGATCGCCACATCGGCTACACTTTTTCCGAGAGTTTCAGCAGCCTGCTGGACGACTATTGCCCTCAGGCGGCGTCAAATGACTACGTCGCTGCAGCGGGCCGAAAGGTTGGAGGTACATGTGAAACAGATCGTCATTCTCATCGCGATTTGCCTGATTCCAGTCGCGATGCGGCCGCAAGAACATTCGTCTGCTACAAGGACGAGTGCCAATTCGCAAGCCTCTGGCGAAGTGACCCTGGGCGAAAGGTTGGCTCGCGAGTACGAAAAACAGGCCGGGCTCGGAAGTACCCCTGAATTGGATGGCATTTCTCGCTACATCAACAGCGTGGGAAGCAAAGTCGCGAGTGTTCTCCCATCGGGCCGTCAATATCATTTCGTGTTCGATCCGAATCCAGATTTCAAGAGCGCCTTCGCACTTCCGGGCGGATACGTGATCCTAGGTGGCGGTTTGCTGGCTATTGCGCAGACGGAAGACGAGTTAGCCAACGTATTGGGCCACGAAATCGAGCACGTGGAACTTGGCCAAGTGAGCGGACGCGTAAGCGAACTGAGAAAGCAGAAAGAAATCGGAAACCTGCACCTTCGCGATTTCACCGGAGGGTACAGCAAGGAACAGGAGCTTGCCTGCGACCTGAACGGACAGCAGTTGGCGGCGAAAGCAGGCTACTCCCCAGCCGGGATGCTGACGCTGCTGGAGACATTCAAGGCGCTCCGCAAAGGAGAGCCGGAGGAGACGTCGGAAAAGTATCCGAGCCTGGCAGAACGCATCGCCCAGGCTGAGCCTCTGGCCAAAGCCTCGCCACAGAAGCAGAAACCATTATTATTACCGACGATTCCGTAACAACGGGTTAGGGCCAGTTTTTCGGCAGCCTGCCAGGGCTTCGGTGCGCGGATGCCGATCGTAACGCGACTTGCCTTCGGGCGGCATCGCGGGCCGAACCGGCATCAAAGTTGGTAATATGGAGTGCCCGCCGCCAGTCGAACCACGGCGGCGGTACCGCGGACTCGATCTTTCACAAAGCGCCTGTGCGAAATGCGATTGAATGTAGGATTTCAGGCGCCACGGTCCGCAACGCGTCCGGAGGCCCGGCCATCACGACCTGCGAGGAACCGGACGGTCCCCAGGAATATTCGAGGAGAATGAATGATTCGAAAGTTCGCGGCGGTTCCCTTGTGTTACAGAACCTGGTGTCACCGAGCCAATTTCAGGCTGATTCTGGTGATGACGTTTTTGGTGACGATCCTGGCGGGAACTGCAACCGTCCACGCTCAACAAACTCCGGCTCAACAAACTCCGGCGCAACAAACCCCGGCTCAACCAGCTTCGACCCAGCCAGCTCCAGCGCAGCAACCTTCGGCGCAGCAGCCCAGCCAGCAGTCCAGCTCGCAGGAAGCCACGCCAGAGGAAGTCACCCGCCGGGTGAAACCGAAGAACTATAAGAACTGGACATTCAACGTCGGCGGCGGCGCCAGCCTCACCAACGGCGCCACCAAGACTTTCGTGCGCAGCGGCGGAGGAGTCGGCGCTGTCGGCGCAGCCCACAATTACAGCCAGTATTTCGGGTTCCGCGCCGACTTTCAGTTCAACAACCTGCCCCTGCGCCAGTCTGCTCTCGACCAGGCGCAGGCCCCCAGCGCCTCCAGCCAGGTGTATTCGATCATGGTCGATCCCATCATTAACGTTCCGGTCTCGAAAGACTGGGGCGGTTACATTGTGTTCGGACCAAGTTTCTTGCATCGGTCGGGGAAACTCGCGTCTTCGACTGCTTTGCCGGGTTCAGGCTGCGACGCATTCTTCACCTGGTGGGGGAACTGCCTCGACAGCAGCCTGCCGCTGGGCGGGAATTTTCTCAGCGCGAATCAGAACGAATTCGGCTACAACTTCGGCGGTGGAATCACGCGCAGAATTCGCGGCGACATCGAGTTCTATACCGAAATCCGCTACCTGCACGGCACTCACAACAGCGTCACCACCGACGTGAGCCCAATTACGATTGGCCTGCGCTGGGGTAGATAACGCTGAGGCGGATTCATCCTGGAGTTTGCTCGGCAAAAACTAGGACGGGACTTCCAGACCTCTGGTGGGAAGCGCACAGCTTCGAGCTACTCAGGATTCGTGCGGTAGCTCCACAGATCGTCCGTCAGCTTCTGCAGCTGCACAAACGAAGAAGCCTGCACCGGGCTGGCATGCGCTGCCGATTGGTTCGCATCGCGCACCGCCGCTTCGACCAGATGATGCGCCGGCGCCAGCGAGCACGCCGGATCGGTCACATTCGCGTCTCCGGCCAGCAGAAATGCCTGGCAGCGGCATCCACCGAAATCTTCCGCTCGGCGCTCGCAACTGCGGCAGGGTTCCGGCATCCAGTCTTCTCCGCGAAAACGCTGGAATGATGGCGACTCCTGCCAGATCCATCGCAGAGTCTGCTCGCGTACGTTTTCGAACGTTAAGCCGGGCAGCACTTCGGCAGCGTGGCAGGGCAGAACCTTCCCCGCTGGATTGATGAGCATCAATCTTCGTCCCCAGCCTCCCATGCAGGCTTTGGGATACTTTGCGTAATAATCCGGCACCACGGAATCGATACGCATACGCCCGGCCAGCCGCTTCTCAGCCTCGGCAACGATCGCCAGTGCCTTCTCCAGTTGCGCCCGCGTGGGCATCAGCGTGGCGCGGTTCGCCAGCGCCCATCCGTAATACTGGGTGTGTGCAATCTCGACGCGCTCGGGCTGCAACTGCTCGATGAACGCAATCATCTCCTCGAGATGATCGAGATTCTGCCGGTGAACGACCAGGTTCACGGTGAATGCAATCTTCTTTTGGTCAACCCGCCTGCGGATCGCGCGCGACAGCTCGAGTTTGTGCGCATGCGCTTTCGCTCCGGCAATCCAGTTGGCCGCTTCCTCGCGCGAATCCTGAAAGCTGATCTGGATGTGGTCGAGGCCGGCGTCTACGAGAGCTTGCAATCGCTGTTCGTTCAGTCCAATGCCTGAGGTGATGAGATTGGTGTAAAGTCCCGCAGCGCGCGCCGCGGCGATCAACTCCGTCAGGTCGTTGCGCGCCAGCGGTTCGCCGCCGGTAAAGTGCGCATGCAACATGCCAAGGTTTCCCGCCTGCTGGAATACGCTTATCCATTCCGAGGTCGAAAGCTCCGCGCGCGTCTCCGCAAGCTGCACCGGATTCGAGCAGTAGACGCAGTGCAGCGGGCAGCGGTGCGTGACTTCGGCGATCAGCGCGAGAGGATTGGGAAGCGCGCCTCGACGCGAGATCTCCGGTTGACGCTCAGTTTGTTCGACCATGTAATTTCTCAGGGGGATCGTCTAGTATCCAGCTTCGCGCCCGTGGCGGACCGCCAATATCACGATCTCTTTGCCATCATAGTGGTATAAGGCGACATACGCTCCGTGTCCGAATTCGATCACCCATTCACGGAACTCGGGCGGCATTTCTTCCGCGATGCGGCCTATCTCCGGGTGTCTGGCAAGCGCCTTCACACCTTGCCGAATCCGCTTGACGGCACGCTTGGCGGCATCCCGACTCTTGGGGGCCAAAAAGTTGTGGAGCCGAGCCACATCCAGCAGCGCCGCCTGGGACCACTTTAGGCGCGGCATTTCGGAGGAGCAGCGTCTTTTCCCGCTTGAAGCCTGGACAGCCAGGTGTCGGCATCTTCGGCGGTGACGTGCAGGCCGGTCGCCTGATAGTGCTCCCACGCGGCCAGCGCATCCTGCCGGAGCTTCTCGCGCTTCTCTTCGCGCTCCACATATTCCTCGATGGCCTCGCGCATGAGCCAGTGCGGCGAGCGGCGACGCGCCGAAGCGAGCCGCTGCACGCGCCGCTTTACGTTCTGATCGAGTTTGAGGCTGGTAGTGGCAGGTTTCGGCATGACGGTGTTATAAGGTGTTACCTGGTATCTACTATAGCACACACGCGGGGACCACAGTTGCGTCAGTAGTCCACGATGCGCTTCTTCTGCAACTGCTCCAGAAAAATGCTGATGTCGCTGCGAATCTTCTCCGGGTCGGCGGTGGTGAACTCTTTCTGCAGGTCGGCGATGATTTCGCCGAAGGTGCGCTGGCCGTCGCAGCGCTCGAGCACCTGGCGTCCCGTGCCCTGGAGTTTGATCGCGCCTTCGGGAAACAGAATCACGCGATCCTGCTCCGTGCCGCTCGTATTCGTAGGACCCCACCGGCATCCGGCGGCGAGGCGCGGCTGGCTGGCGTCTAGCGGCGGGGGCATCGTGAGTTCCTCAGCGCGGCGCAGAAAAAGCAGGTTCCTCCACTGCGCTCGCTGCGCTGCGCTCCGGCCGGAATGACAGAGCTTGGGGATTCGCGTCGCTCGGTCGAAATAACGAAATTCACGCGGGTCATGCTAGCTTTCCTCCTAGCTTTCCTCGATGCGAAACGCGCCCGGCGGCGGCCATCCCGGCTGCACGTAGGCAAAATAAAGCGCGTCGAGCTGCGCCCAGAGGATGTCGCACTTATCGCGCAGTGCCTGAATCGCAAGCTCCTGCTCGGCGCGTGTCTTCGCATTTTCGTAAACGTAGTTCACGGCAAACTGTGCGTCTTCGGGAGCCTGCGTCAGACGCGCCTCGAAATAATCCAGTCCGCCCGAGAGCCAGGGATAATGCTGCCGCATCTTTTCCATGCGCAGCGAGATGAGGTCGCGGGAAAACAATTCGGTCAGGGACGAGGCGACCGCTTCCAGCAGGCTGCGGCTGCGCACAATATTGAGATACTCGTTCACCGCGAAACGGGTTGCGGGAAGTATGCCAGTCCCGGCGCGGACATCCTCCGGATTCAGGCCCGCGGCTTCGGCGAGCTTGAGCCAGCGCTTGATGCCGCCTTCGTTCTTCGCGGTTGCGTCGCCATCGTGATCGACCAACCGTTTTCGCCAGGCGCGGCGAAACGCCGGATCGGGCCCGCGCGAAAGAATGATCGAATCTTTGATCGGAATGATGCTCTGGTAGTAGTAGCGATTCAGCGCCCAGGCCTGCAGCTGTCCACGCGAAAGTTTTCCTCCGTGCATCATCAGATGAAACGGATGCCGGTGGTGATAGCGCTCTTCACCCACGGTCCGAAGCTGCGCGCGCAGTTCGTCAAGCGAAAGCAGGCTTGCGCTGTCCGCCGCCCTTTCTAGATTTCGAACTGCCATCCATCCTCCGCGATTTCCCACCCGGCTTCGCGCACCTGCCGGCACTCGGGGCCAGCCTCATTCAGCATGGGGTTGGTGTTGTTGATATGCATATAGATTTTACGTGCGCGCGACAGTCCCTCCAACTGGCTGAGACTTCCGCCTTGCGAAGATACAGGAATGTGTCCCATTTGCCGCGCCGTTTGCCCCGATCCCTGGACGCGGATAAGTTCGTCGTCACTCCAGAATGTTCCGTCAAACAACAGAAGACCGGCGGAATCGATTTCCATGAGCAGAGCCTGATCAATCTGCGGAACCGCCGGCAGGTACGCGAGGCGCTTGCCGGAGGCCGACTCGACAATCAATCCCAGCGATGATTCGCCGGATTTCAATTGGGACTGGCGCGGCTGCGTAACGTAAGGCGGATAGTGCGTGCCCAGCGAGATCGCACGGCAGCGCAATCCTGAATCTTCCCCCGCAGGATTCAGCAATGGAAATGCCGCACCCGGCGCGAAGCCGGTCCAGGTCAATTGGCCGGGAACGCGTTGCAGCATGGCAAACATGGAATTGTCTTCGCTGAGAATGCGGCGAACGGATTCCGTGGCGTAGGCGCGCAGCGGCTGCAACTCGCGCAACAGAAGCAGTCCGAAGGTGTGGTCGACGTCGGCGTTGATGAGGACCGCCCCGGCGATGGGCGATTGGCGCGGGACGTTCTTCGTGCTCTCGCCGGCGACTCGTTCCCGCGGATGAAGTTCAGGAGTCGCTTCAATCTGCGCCCGCAGGTCGGGCGAGGCTCCGAGTAAAAACCATGAATCTCCGTCGGCGCTCACCGCGACCTGAGCCTGGGTGCGGGCTTTGCCGGGAAAAGTTCCGGCGCGCAGGCCGCGGCAGTTGGAGCAGAGGCAATTCCACTGTGGAAAGCCCCCGCCCGCGGCCGAGCCGAGAATCTTCACGCGCATGCTGCGAGTGTAGCAGCCCACGCGCTGGAATGGCCCTCGCCGCTACGCGGCAGGAACCTCATGCTTCCCGTCCTGCCTGCCGGGCTGCATCTTATCCGTCGCGTGGGAGAGTGGAAGCAGCATTCTCAACAAAGTTCCCTTGGAATTCGACTCGATCTCGAGCGATCCGCCGAGCTCGCGGGCGCGCTCGCGCATGCCTGCGATTCCGATGCCGGTTTCGGCAGCGCCCTCGAGAAGATGGCGCAAGGTTTCCGGAGACATGCCGAGGCCGTTGTCCTGGATTTCCAATTGCACTTGACTGTCGTCAAGCTCAAGCCGAATTTCCACGGCGGAGCTGCTGGAATGCTTGTGAACATTGGTAAGGCCCTCCTGCAGAGCGCGAAACAAGGCAATCTCCACATCATCGTGCAGGCGGCCAAAATCCGGCGGCAGGTCGAGGTTCACGTTGATGCCGCTCCGCTGGCCGAAACCTTCGACATACCAGCGGGCAGCGGAGCCGAATCCCGCCTCGTCCAAAAGCGGCGGGTGGAGCAAATGCGAGACCGTGCGCGTTTCATTCAGGCAGCGGTCCACGATCTCGGTGCACTGCGAGATGGTGGCGGCCTGCTCGTCGCTGGTCAAAGGCATGATTTCGAGATGCATTTTCAAGGCCGCCAGGTATTGGCCCAGGCTGTCGTGCAGCCCTCTCGCCATGCGTCGCCGCTCGTCATCCTGCAGGTTGAGGATGCGACCGGTGAGCCGGCGCGCAGCTTCTTCGGCGCGCTTGCGGCCAGTGATATCCGTGTTGATCTCCATCCAACCCGCGGGCTTGCCGCTCTCGTCCCGCAGCGCCGTCCAGCGGCTCGCCACTACAATCCGCCGCCCGTCTCGCGTGAATTGAACCAGCTCACCTTCCCACGTGTCGTGACTTTCAATCTCCCGCAGCGGAATGGGATACTGAGTTTGCAGCACTTCGAATGGAGTTCGCTCCAGAACTTCGTTCACCCTCCAGCCATAGAGCCTCACGGCTCCCTGGTTCCAGTAAGAAATTCTTCCGCCCGCCGTCTTCACAAAAATTGCGTCGTTCGCCAGATCCAGCATCGTGGCCTTCTCGACCACTTCGGCGGTTCTTTGTTCCAGGGCTGCGGTTCGTTCTTTCACCCGATGTTCAAGTTCTTCGCGGGCGGCGCGCAATTCCTCCTCCGCTTTTTCACGTTTGAGAATGCTGCGTCGAGTCGATTCTCCCAATGCAATGATCACCGCCGAGAAAATGAGAAAGCCCAACATCCCGGCAATCTCCGGGGTATCTTTCCCGACGAACGAATCGAATGGCGGCAGGAAGCGGTACCAGATTCCGATCCCGCTGATCACCACGCTGAGAATGGAGGGTCCGATGCCCAAATACCAGGCGGAAAATACGAGTGCCAGCCATGCCGTGTGATACGGGTTGCGCCCGGCGAACCACGGATTCAGCACTTCGCGAAGAAGAAGAGCGGTAACGCCAGCCAGCACGCCCAAGGCATACTTCGCGGCCAACTGTGGCGTTGAAGAGGATCGGCTGAAGAGCCTGGCTCGATTGGAGAAGGAAATCCTGAACATAAGAGTCCGCCCGGACAGAACTCAATGTCGTCAAAGCTCGAACAGACAGTCGCTGTGCGAGTACGAACGATGGAAAAGAAGCCTTTAGCGGCGATACATTCGACTAAACACCCACCAACGATGCTATTTGCCCCATCCATGACTTGTCCAGTGGCAAATGCACCCCGCCTATACAGGAAAGACCTGATTGACGCTCTGCAAGGAGAGTCTTCGGCTGCCGCAGGTCCGCCCAGGTCGGGATTTAGCGCGCCGCCGTCCAAATCTGGTAGAGCACGACCCCAAACATGAAGACGAGATAAATCCTGAGGAACCAGAACAGAAATTTCTCCGTCGCGCTGAGCCGCCGCCGCGGACAATGATGCAACTCCTTTGCGCTGGTCAGCTGATCCGGTTCCAGCGCGGCCACGACCGCGGCAACATCTTCGCCGCCTGCTCCGGCCGGCAAATCGAGCGATCCTTCCATTTACCTGCCTCCAACCTTGTTTTTCAAACTTATTTGAGAAACCTTACTTTCCAAAGCTTACGTTCCAAACTTATTTTCCGAATAACGACAGCGCCTGAGGCGCGATCACACTCACGCCAAACAATAGCCCGGCGCCGATCAGCACCAGCACAACTCCCAGCGCCAGAATGTTGGCCCACAGCGGGCTGACCAGGTCGCCCATAATCTCGTGATCGTTCACCAGCATGTAGAGAAACAGCAGCGCCGGAGGCATGGCCAGCACCGCAATCACATTCACCACCAGCACGATGTAAACCAAAGGAATGCCCGGGATCAGCACCAGGCCGGCCGCCGCCGCCGCTTCAACCAGCAGCACCAGATAAAAAGATTTCCCCTGCGTGAAAGGAAGATTCAGGCTGTGCGGCCGGTGAGCCACTTCTCCGAACGCATACGCGGAAGAGGTTGAAATCGTGATCGCCGCAACCATCCCCGCTTCAAACATTCCCAGCGCGAACAGCACCGAGCCCCAGTGTCCGACGAATGGCTGCAGTGCCTGGGCAAACTCGGCAGCCTCATAGTTGCCCGCGGTCATTCCATGGGCGAATAGCGGCGCCGTCGCGATAATCGTCGCCAGTGCGGCGATCGCGGCCAAAGCCGCGCCCAGCATCGTGTCCACGCGGCCGAAGCGGATGTCGTGCGTGGTCAGGCCCTTGTCGGCAATCGCGCTCTGCTGGAAAAACAGCATCCACGGCGTCACGGTTGCTCCAATGTCGGCGAGCAGGATGAGCACGGTTTCCTGCGTGATTCCTCCGGGCAGCGGTTTCCAGGTAATCAGCGCGTGAGAAATCGCTTCCCAGTGCGGATGGCTCAGCAACGCCACCGGCACGAAAATCAGGTTGAACATCGCGGCGGCGAGAGTAACGCGCTCCCAGGTCCAATACCGATGCGCCAGCAAAGCCGCCACCAGCACCAGCCAGGCGCCCAGAACCGATACCGCCGGAGGGATGCCGAAGAATCCCAGGCCCGCGCGGATGGCGATGAACTCGGTGACCAGGGTCAGAAAGTTCCCCACCATCAGATCGATCATCGAGAACCATCCCCAGAACGGACCGAAGCGGTCGAAGATAAGTTCGGCGTGGCCGCGGTGCGTGGCTGCGCCCAGGCGCACCGTCATCTCCTGCACTACGCAGGCCATCACAAAAGTCAGCACCACGAACGGCAGGAAGAATCCGACGCCAAACCGCGCCCCGGTTGCGGCGTATGAGAGCATGCTGGGGCCGTCGTTTTCGCCCAGCATGACGAGGATTCCGGGGCCGATCAGCAGCCACAACAGCCGGGCCCGCGGCCCCAGCCCGCGCTGCGTCCGCGTATTGAGCACGCGCTCGCGGTCGTGGGCGCGGTCGATGTCCTCGTGCGTAATCACGACGCCGTCGACCGTCACCGCTTTCGCAGGCATTTCTCCGTGCGTCTTGGTGGCTGTTTTCAGATCGCTCATTCGGCTAGTTCGGCAACAAGGCAGAGTCGCGCCGCAGATCGGTTAGCGCAAGTATATAACAGCGCATAAACTATAGTTAACTATTTTGCGTGCCGAAACCTAAAGCCGCCAGGCGCGGTCGAAGGAGTCAATGCCTGGCACGCGCCGCCGGAACAAGCCAGACGCGACGCGACGCGGCCGGGCCGAGCGACACCGTGCCTGCGGGCGTGGAAAGAGTAAGGGTCTGGTCGTAGTTGCGCTCCACCAGCCGCAACCTGGCTCCGGGACGCACCCCGCGATGTTCAAGAAACTCTAACAACTGGCGGTCGCGTTCATAGATTCCGCTGACTGTATAGAAGTTGTCGAGATCGGCGTCGGCAAGCAGCACCAGGCCGCGGCGGCGGCGGCTGGCAGGGCTCTCCACTTCGCTGAGATTGCCGTGCGGGCAGGCGCCGTCGCTGCCTAACTTCGCCAAAAGCTGCGCCTCGAAGTCGGGCGAAACCGCATGCTCCAGGCGCTCGGCCTCATCGTGAACCTTCCACCACTCCATGCCAAACATTTCCGAGAGCATCCGTTCGATCAGATGATGGCGCAGGGTAAGCTTGCGGGCAATTTTGCGTCCGGCGGAGGTCAATCGAACCTCTCCGCTGTTCACGATGCGCACCAGGCCGTCTTTCTTCAGGCGGCGCAACGCCATGGTCACCGCCGGCGCCGACACTTTGTGCCAGTCGGCCAGTCGCGCGGAGATCACCGTTTCTCCCTCGCTCTCGGCCTCGAGAATCGACTTGAGGTAATCCTCTTTGGAGACGGTGATCATGCTGAACGGAATTATACGTCGGAAGGTTAAGCGTAGTTAATAGAGGAAGCAATCGTTGATGGATTATGGATAATCGTTGATTAAGACAACTTGTTTTTCAATGAACAATCAAAAATCAGCAATCGGCAACTTCTCCCCCGTTTGACAGCTTCCCACCCCTGCCCCTAACCTGATTTCTCGCATGAGAGTTCTGGTCCTTGGCGGCGGAGGGCGCGAGCACGCCCTGGTGTGGAAGCTGCGGCAGTCGCCGCGCATCACGCAGCTTTATTGCGGGCCGGGAAACGGCGGCATCGCCGACGAGGCCGAGTGCCTGCCCGCCAACCTCAAGAACCTGGAGTCGATGACCGCGTTGGCCGCGCGCCTCCGCCCCGACTTGACCGTGGTCGGCCCCGAACTGCCGCTCAGTTTGGGAGTGGTCGACGAGTTCACGCGCCGCGGATGGCCCGTGTTCGGTCCAACGAAGGCCGCGGCACAACTGGAATCGAGCAAGAGCTTCGCCAAGGAATTTCTGCAGCGCCATCACATTCCCACCGCGCCGTTTGCCATTTGCGATTCGATCGAGCAGGTGCGCTCGGCGCTCGGCCACTTTCATGTGCCGGTAGTCGTCAAAGCGGATGGACTGGCCGCCGGCAAAGGCGTGGTGATCGCCAAGGCGAAGGAAGAAGCGGCAAGCGTGGCGCTGGAAATGCTCAGCGGGAGAATGGTCGGCGATGCCGGCGCGCGTATCGTGCTCGAAGAATGCCTGAAGGGCGACGAACTTTCTTTCCTTGTGTTCAGCGACGGTGAGCGCGTGGTTCCTTTAGTCGCGGCGCAAGATCACAAGCGCGTGGGCGATGGCGACACCGGCCCCAACACCGGCGGCATGGGCGCGTACTCGACTCCCGACATCGTCGACGATCAGATGCGCGACTGGCTGGTGCATCACATCGCGCAACCGGTCGTCGCCGGCATGAAGGCCGAAGGCGCCGAGTTCAAGGGCGTGCTCTACTGTGGGCTGATGATGACCGCGCGCGGTCCGATGGTGCTGGAATTCAACTGCCGCTTCGGCGATCCCGAAACCCAGCCAATTCTCATGCGCCTCGAAAGCGATCTGCTCGAAGCCATCGAGGCGTCGATCGAAGGCCGCGTCAGCGACGGCGATTTCCGCTGGTCGCAGGACGCATCCGTCTGTGTTGTGATCGCCTCCGGCGGATATCCGGGAACGTTCGATGTAGGCAAGCGCATCGACGGGCTCGCCGACGCGGATGCGATCGAAGGCGTGAAAGTGTTTCACGCCGGCACATCGAAGCGCGATGGCACTTGCTACACTTCCGGCGGCCGCGTGCTGGGCGTGACCGCGCGAGCGCACGACCTGCACACCGCGGTGGACCGCGCGTATGAAGCCTGCGGGAAAATCAGTTTCGACGGCGCCCACTACCGCAAAGACATTGCCGCGCGAGCGTTGAAGAAATAGAGAAGAAATAAAGAAGAAATAAATTCGAAAGGATCGACAAGAGAATCCATGAGCAAGCCGCAAGTTTCCATCGTAATGGGCAGCGACTCCGACCTGGAGATCATGCGCGAGGCCGGCAAGGCGCTCGACGATTTCGGAATCGCCTACGAGATTGACGTAACCTCGGCGCACCGTTCTCCCGACCGCACCGCTGACTTCGCGCGCAAGGCCGCCGATCGTGGCATTCGCGTGATCATCGCCGGCGCCGGCGGCGCCGCGCATTTGGCGGGCGTAATCGCAGCGCACACCACCTTGCCCGTAATCGGCGTGCCCATCCCCTCCACTTCACTGCAAGGCATGGATTCTCTGCTGGCCACAGTACAAATGCCCGCCGGAATTCCCGTGGCCACGGTTGCCATCGGCAAGCCTGGAGCGACCAATGCCGGCATTCTCGCCGCGCAGATGATCGCCCTTGCCGACGAGTCCATCGCGAAAAAGCTGCACGCGCACAAAGAAAAGCTGGCGCGCGGCGTGGAAGAAAAATCGAGGAAGCTCCAAAGTTCGCTGCGCTAGCGCATGCCAAGGCAGCCGAACACGCAGCCGAACCATGAAGCCTGTCATTCCGACCGGAGCGGAGCGAAGCGAGCGCGGTGGAGGAACCTGCTGTTCGTTTTCACGGCCGGAAGTTTCTCAGAGCTTCAGAGTTTTCAAGTACTCCCGGAACGCCCCACCCAAATCCTCGCGCTTCAAAGCGAACTCGACCGTGGCTTTCAAGAATCCCAGCTTGTCGCCGGTATCGTAGCGCCGTCCTTCATACACGTAGGCGTACATTTTTTCCTGCTTGAGCAGCATGCGCATGCCGTCAGTGAGCTGCAACTCTCCGCCTGCGCCCGTCGGCGTTTTGGCCAGGCAGTCGAACACCGCAGGCGTAAGAATATAGCGGCCGATCACCGCCAGGTTCGACGGCGCTTCTTCCGGCTTCGGCTTTTCCACCATGTTGCGGATTTCAAATAGCCGCCCGTTGTAGCCGTCAGCCGGCTGCGCGTCGAACACGCCGTAAGACGAAATCATTTTCCCTTCGACCACTTGCGCCGCAATCACCGAGCACTGCTTCTGGTTGAAGACGTTCACCATCTGCTTCAACGCGGGAACGGGATTATCGATCACGTCGTCAGCCAACAACACGGCGAACGGCTCGTTCCCCACCAGTTCGCGCGCCATCAACACGGCATGGCCCAGGCCGAGCGCTTCCTTCTGCCGGACGTAGGCCACGTAAATCATGTCGGAAATCGATCGCACGATCTTGAGCAGATCGGTCTTGCGCCGCTCTTCCAACATTTTTTCCAGCTCATAGCTGACGTCGAAGTGGTCCTCAATCGCCTGCTTGCCGCGGCCCGTAATGATGATGATCTGATCGCAGCCCGAAGCCATCGCCTCTTCCACGCCGTATTGAATGATCGGCTTATCGACAATCGGCAACATTTCTTTCGGTTGGGCTTTGGTGGCGGGCAAAAATCGTGTGCCCAGGCCGGCGGCGGGAAATACGGCTTTGCGGACTCTCATCATGACGGTCGTCGATCGTTGGCCGGTTATCGTTAACTCAAATCAAGGCCGGACAATTGTAACTGGTGCCGGGGACGCTGGCGATTCCGTGCGGCAAATCATCGGGGCGCATCCTTGCTCGTGCTGGAACTGACTTCTGATGCCGCTTCCGCGCTCGCCAGTTGCTCCAAAACCGCACGCAGCGCCCGCAGCACGTCGTCCGCGGCCGTAGCCTTCAAGACAAACTTCAACATGCCATCCGGTGTGAACTGCGCGCCACGCTGCGCCGAGACGAATCGGGCCAGTTGTTCTGGGTCGACCGCCGCATTCTGCCGGAACTTCAACGTTACCGAATCGCGCTTGCGCTCAATCGCATTCACGCCTACGCGCATGCACAGCAGCTTCAACGACGCGTAGTCGAGCAGATTGCGCACCGCCGGCGGCGGAGGACCGTAACGGTCTTTCAATTCAACCCCAACATCGCCAAGCTGCGATTCGGTCTCCACACGGGCTACGCGCTTGTACATCTGCAGCCGCTGGTTCTCTTCCGGAATGTAGTCGGAATTGATGCGAATGTTCAGCCCGAGATTGAGCTGCGTCTCCGCCTCGTCCGGCGCAGCTTCGCCCTTCATCTCCCGCACGGCCCGTTCCAGCATCTGCGTGTAAAGCTCGAAACCGACCGCCTCGATGTGCCCGCTCTGCTCGCCTCCCAGCAGATTACCCGCGCCGCGCAACTCGAGATCCAGAGCCGCGATTTTGAATCCCGCGCCCAGGTCGGAAAATTCCTTCAACGCCGCCAGCCGCCGCCGCGCGATCGGCGTCAGCTCAACTTCCCGCGGAATCAGCAGATACGCATACGCCCGCCGGTTCGAGCGGCCCACGCGCCCGCGCAACTGGTAAAGCTCCGACAATCCCAGCCGGTCGGCGCGATTGATCAGAATCGTGTTGCATAGCGGGATGTCGAGACCGTTCTCGATAATCGTGGTCGCCACCAGAACGTCGGCTTCGTGATGCATGAACTTCAGCATCACTTTCTCGAGTTCGCCTTCCGACATTTGCCCGTGCCCCACGATGATCCGCGCCTTGGGCACAAACTCCTGCAGCTTGGCCGCAATTTCCCAGATGCTCTCCACACGGTTGTGCACGAAATAAACCTGCCCGCCGCGCTCTAATTCCTGTTCCACCGCCGACTGGATTAATTTGTCGTCCCAGCTGGCGACGACGGTTTGAATCGCCATGCGATCTTTGGGCGGAGTTTCGATCACGCTCATGTCGCGCAGTCCCACCAGCGACATGTGCAGTGTCCGCGGAATCGGCGTCGCCGACATGGTGAGCACGTCCACCTGCTTGCGCATCTGCTTGATGCGTTCTTTGTGGCGCACGCCGAAGCGCTGCTCTTCGTCGACGATCAGAAGCCCCAGATCGGCGAACTTCAGATCCTTCGACAACAGCCGGTGTGTGCCGATCAGAATGTCGATCTTTCCCGCTTCCAGCTTGTGCAGAATTTCTTTCTGCTGCTTCGCGTTGCGAAACCGGCTGATCATCTCAATCGTCACCGGAAACGGCCCGAAGCGCTGCTTGAACGTTTCGTAATGCTGAAACGCCAGCACGGTAGTCGGCGCCAGCACGGCAACCTGTTTGTTGTCGCTGACCGCCTTGAACGCCGCGCGCATCGCCACTTCCGTCTTGCCGTAACCGACGTCGCCGCACAGCAGCCGGTCCATCGGTTGGGACGATTCCATATCGCGCGTCACGTCGAGGATGGCCTGCGCCTGATCTTCCGTCTCGCTGAACTCGAACGCATCCTCGAACTCGCGCACAAATTCGTTCCCTGCGGGAAACGTATGGCCCTGCGCCATCTTTCGTTCGGCATAAAGTTTCAACAGCTCATCGGCCATATCTTTCATGGCCTTGCGCACACGCGCTTTCGTCTTGGCCCAGGCCTGCGTGCCCAGATGGCTCAATGCCGGCTTGGCCCCTTCAGACGAGCGATATTTTTGAATCAGGTCCAGCCGCGTAAGCGGCACGTAAAGCCGCGCCCCCTCCGCATACTCCAGCAGCATGAACTCCGCGTTGCCGTCGCCCTGATTGATTTCCTTCAGGCCTTGATATTGCCCAATCCCGTGCTCGACGTGGACGACGTAATCGCCGACCTGCAGATCGCGAAAGTCAGAAAGAAACGCCGACACTTTCGATTTCTGCCGCTGCGGCCGCGATGCCACCGTATCTGACTCGTCGAACAAATCACGAGCCCCGAAAATCGCAAGCTTGGCCTCGGGCAGCACAACGCCATCGGGCACGTACGCCTTCGCCAGGGTCGTGGTCAGAACTTCGCCGGCAAAATAACTGGTCTCGTCGGCATAGCTTTCGCCGCCGCGGGTGCGGCTTCCCAGGCGAAAGCTCACGTTGTACTCGGTAAAAATGTCGGCCAGTCGCTCGACTTCTCCCGTATTCGGCACCGCGAACATCACCTGGTTGCCGTCGCGCGTCAGTTTCTGCACTTCTTCGAGCATCGCCGGAACCGCGCCGTGGAAGCGCGGACTGGGCTGCGTGAGGAATGAAACGGCTGAGTCGGCATCTTCACTGCGCGTGATCCCCAGATGCTCGACGTCCGCCCCCGTCGCCGCACCCACTTTCCCCCACCAATCCTCCGGCGTCAGATACAAATCCTCCGGCCGCACCAGATTTCCCACGCCGCTGCGCTCGTGCATCTCCGTGACCCGCTCCCAGAAACGGTCAAACTCAGTTCGCAGCCCGTCGGGTTCGTCCAACATCACGGCGGCCCGGGGCAGCAAATCAAAAATGCTACGGTCTGCTCCCGCGACCGGCGCATAGAATTCCCAGCCGGGAAACACGGTTACTCCGCCCGCCTGCACCGCGGCTTCCACAATCTCTTCCGTCCCCGCAATGCGCTTGCCCGAAAGCCGCGTGTGAATCGCACCCAGCAACTGATCGCTGACCGGAGTCTCGGTGAGCGGCAGCAGCAGCGCCTCGTCCATCGGATTCGAAGACCGCTGCGAGGCCGGATCGAATCGCCGGATCGATTCCACCTCGTCGCCGAAAAACTCAACCCGCACCGGCCGCTCCGCTTCCGGCGAGTAAACGTCGAGAATGCCGCCGCGCAGCGCATATTGTCCCGGCATCTCAACTACGTCGGCCGACGTGTAGCCGACCGTGTTCAAATGCCCGAGCAGGTTGTCGAGATCGAACGATTCGCCGCGCCGTACCGTGCGCCCCAGATCGGAATAGTACTCAGCCGACCGCTGCCGGATCGCAGTCGCCGCAATCGGCGAAACCACGATCGCCGCTTTGCCGGTCGCGATCTTCCACAGCGCAGTCGCGCGCTCCTCCTGCAATTCCGGATGCGGCGACAGATTCTGGAAGGGCAGCACGTCACGCGCAGGCAACGAGACGACGCCGTCGGGATCGCACGCCGCCGTCAGCTCGCAGAAACCCTGCAGCATGGGCACGAAGTCTTCGACCGCGCGGTTGTCGTTGACCACGACAAGCAGCGGCCGGTCGATCGCGCGCCGCATCAGCACCAGCAGCAACGCTTTAGCCGTCGGAGTGAGCCCAGAGACACGAATCCGCCCCGTGCCCTCTTTCAGGTGGGAGGCAACACGCAAAAAGCCGGGAAGCATTTCCACGTCCGCGAAGAGTTCGCGGACGAAGGGAAGAAGCATGCATTTCGATTTTAGCAGGAGTAGACCGGTCACGCAGGATCGCCCGGAACGCGCCGGGGCGACCTGTGGCGGGACAGAAAAGGACGACTTCAGCTGCTGCCAGCGAAGCCGGGAAGGCTCCCGATTTCAGCCGGGAGCCGATGAGAAGCCGGGAAGGGCCCGACTTCAAGTCGGGCCGCCAGCACGCCACACGAGATCCGGCTTCAGCCGCGGAGGGATTTCCCGCCTCCAAACAAATCTCTTGACAGGAAATTGCATTTGATGTATTTAACCTAATAGTTATTTAACTTAATGGTTTAGTAAGAACCCATATGACCGACCGCCTCAGCGAAACCTTCGGAGCCCTTGCCGATCCCACCCGCCGCGCCATTCTCGCGCGCCTGGCGTCGGGCGAGGCCTCGGTCACCGACCTGGCCGCTCCCTTCGACATGAGCATGCCCGCCATTTCGAAGCATCTCAAAGTGCTGGAACGCGCCGGACTCATCGCCCGCGGCCGCGAGGCGCAATGGCGTCCCTGCCGCCTGCAGGCCGCCCCGCTGCAGGACGTAGCCGGATGGGTCGAACACTATCGCCGTTTCTGGGAGCAGAGTTTCGATAGGTTAGACGACTATCTCCGCCAACTGAAGAAGAAGCCGACGAAAAATGCCGCTAACAAGGAGAAGAATCATGGCCGCAAATCCAAAAATTAATTCGATGCAATCCTCCGAATGGGATCTGGTCATCACTCGCGTATTCGACGCGCCGCGAGAACTGGTGTGGAAGGCCTGGACTGATCCCAAGCATCTCGCGCAATGGTGGGGGCCGAAAGGTTTCACCAACCCGCGCTGCGAGTGGAACGCCCACCCCAACGGCACGATCCGCATCGATATGCGCGCACCAGACGGCGTTGTCTATCCCATGAGCGGAGTCTTTCAGGAGATCGTCGAACCGGAGCGGCTCGTTTTTGTCAGCAGCGCGCTCGATGAAAACGGCAACTCCATGTTCGACGTTCTCGCCACCGCGACCTTCACCGAACGCCGCGGAAAGACGTCGCTCACCCTGCAGTTACGCGTTCTCACCACCACTGCGCGGGCGCCCCAACACCTCAAAGGCATGGAAGCCGGATGGGCGCAGAGCCTCGACCGTCTCGCCGATCGCCTGGCCGAAGCCGTGGCCGCGAGCGAAATTGCCATGGTTTCCGGCGACCGCGAAATCGTGGGCACGCACCTCTTCGACGCTCCCCGCGATCTGGTCTGGAAGATGTGGACCGATCGCTACCACGTCGCGCAATGGTGGGGGCCAAAGGGCTTTCGGACGACGATCCATGAAATGGACGCCAGGCCCGGCGGGGAGTGGCGATTCATCATGCACGGGCCCGACGGCCGCGACTATCACAATCGCGTCATCTTCCGCGAAGTCCAAAAACCCGAGCGCCTCGTCTACGAGCATTCTCCAGATAAAGATAGCGAACCGGTGCGCTTCGTCACCACCGTGACTCTAATCGAAGAGGGCGAGCAGACGCGGGTCCGCGTGCACATGCTCTTCCCAACGGCCGCAGAGCGCGACCACAACGTGAAGACCTACGGAGCGGTCGAGGGCCTGCGGCAACATTTCGGGCGCCTCGCCGACTATCTGCAGAAAGCTTCCGCAGAAAATCCGGGCTCACCGGCATAGCAACGCGGCACTGGAAGGAATGCTTTCTCATTCCTTCCAGCGCCTTCACCAGTCTGTAACGGTTACGAAAAGCAATTCGGAGGAAAAAATCATGTCCGCAGAAACCTCAACAATCGCAGTCTCGAAAGGCATGTTGTGGACCGGTCGCATCATGAGCGCCATTCCAATTCTTCTCACTGCCTTCGCCAGCGTGTTGAAGCTGATCAACAGCCCATCCGTCGTCGAAGGCACGGTCCGCCTCGGCTACAGCCAGGCCCTGATCCGTCCGGTCGGAGCGATCGAGATGGCCTGCATCATCGTCTATGCCATTCCGCGCACCAGCGTGCTCGGCGCAATCCTGTTTACCGGCCTGTTCGGCGGCGCGACTGCGACCCTCGTGCGCGTCGGCGATCCCTCGTTTCCTTTCCCCATCATCCTCGGCATGATGGTCTGGGGAGGCTTGTTCTTCCGCGATCCACGCGTCCGCGCCCTCATCCCGCTGCGCAGCCCCGCAGAATAAGCAGAATAATCGATCCGGCCGGTCACGCGAGGCTGCTCCGCTTCCTGGGTTGTCCGGCGTTATTAGGAGAAGGTATGATCGGCAGCATATGCGCGGCATAAGACGCGCATTTCGACGACGGGAGGGATCCTGCACATGAGTCAAGTCCGCGTTCTCGTAGGCACGCGCAAAGGCGCATTCATCCTCACCGCCGACGGCAAGCGCAACAACTGGGAAGTCAGCGGCCCGCACTTTGCCGGCTGGGAACTCTATCACCTCAAAGGTTCGCCCGCCGATCCCAACCGCATCTACGCCTCGCAAACCAGCGGATGGTTCGGCCAGATCATCCAGCGCTCCGACGACGGCGGCAAAACCTGGCACCAGCCCGGAGCTCCCGCCGATGCGCCGCCTCCGTCCGGCCCGCCTACCGCGGCCAGCAATAAATTTGTCTACGACGCCTCCGATTCCAGCGGCAAGCCGCTCACCACGCATCAGTGGTACGACGGCACGCAGCATCCCTGGGAGTTCAAGCGCGTCTGGCATCTCGAACCCTCGCTCACCGATCCCGACACGGTCTACGCCGGAGTCGAAGACGCCGCTCTCTTCCGTTCCACCGACGGTGGAGAAAACTGGCACGAACTTTCCGGCCTGCGCGGCCACGGCACCGGACCCAAGTGGCAGCCCGGCGCCGGCGGCATGTGCCTGCACACCATCATTCTCGATCCCAGCGATCCCAATCGCATCTACATCGCCATCTCCGCCGCTGGCGCATTCCGCACCGACGACGGCGGCCAATCCTGGAAGCCCATCAACAAAGGCCTCTACTCGAAATACATTCCCAATCCCACCGCCGACGTCGGCCACTGCGTTCACCACATCGCCATGAACCCGCGCCGCCCCGGCGTGCTCTTCATGCAGAAGCATTGGGACGTCATGCGCTCCGACAATGCCGGCGATCAGTGGACCGAAATCAGCGGCAACCTGCCCACCGATTTCGGATTCGTCATCGACATCCACGCCCACGAACCCGAAACGGTCTACGTAATCCCCATCAAGAGCGACTCCGAACACTACGTGCACGACGGCAAACTCCGCGTCTTCCGCAGCCGCACCGGCGGCCACGAGTGGGAGCCGTTGACCCGCGGTCTTCCACAAAAGGACTGCTACGTCAACGTCCTGCGCGACGCCATGGCCGTCGACACGCTCGACGACTGCGGAATTTATTTCGGCACCTCCGGCGGCCAGGTCTACGTCTCCCCCGACGCCGGAGATTCCTGGCAACCGATCGTGCACGATCTGCCCGGCGTGCTATCGGTGGAAGTCCAGACGCTGAAGTAAAGATGGAGGCGTACGAAGGAAGTGGCACGACCGGGAAGGGCACGGCTTCAGCCGTGCCGCAAAATGGCGCCAACAGGAACAGGGCTTCAGCCTCTGAGGGCCCCAGCCGGGTGCCGGGTGCCCCATTTCTCGCGTCGCCCTTTGCGCGAGAAGTGGGGACTTTAGCTCTCATCACCGCATCGTCACTATCTCCGCAATCGTCAGAAACACCCCATAAGTCGCAAACAAAAATGCCCCATACCTTCCCGCTGTCTCCGGACGCATTCTCAGCATGAACGCCGCAAACCGCGACAGCAGCACCGCCTCGCCAAACATCCCCGGCAACGCGATCAACAGCCCAGCCGACGCCCACTCCCCCGCGAGTTCCTGCCCGACCCCGTCGCCGTCGAAACCCTGCTGCAGCTTTTTCAAGGCGCAGCCCTCGTCTACCTCGTCACCGGAGACCGCGCCCGCGGCCGCCGCGCCTTGGACCACCTCATCGAAATGGAAACCCCGCCGCAGCAAACGATCTAGCCGGGGATTTAGAATGTAGCAACCCAGGAATGATATGGCTCTGATCATCCGAGTCGAACTCCCGCAACATCTTCGAACCCTGGCCCACGTCGGCCACGAGGTCCAACTCGAAGTCGAACCTCCCATCACGCAGCGTTCTGTTCTCGACGCGCTCGAAGCCCGCTATCCCATGCTGCAGGGCGCCATCCGCGATCACGCCACCAGGCAGCGCCGCGCCTTCCTGCGCTTCTTCGCCTGCGAAGAAGATCTCTCGCACGAATCGCCGGACGCGCCATTGCCCGAAGCCGTCGCATCAGGAAAAGAACCATTCATCGTGATCGGGGCCATCGCCGGCGGATGAGATGAAAAGAGTTTTCTTGCGATTAAGGAAGCTCGCAGCAGTAAGACCGGGAAGGGCACGGCTTCAGCCGTGCCGCCCAAAGCGTGAGCGGGACGCGGGCTTTAGCCCCTGAGGGATGGCCTTGGACTCTTTGAGATTCATCGCCGACACGGCCACAAGGACCCCGAAACTTTGAGAGGACCCATGGAGCAGATTCAAGCGCGATTCGTCGGTGTTGAGCTCTACTTCGAAAATCTGGAGAAGGCCAGAAACTTCTACCTAGAAACCCTGGGGCTCAATCTCTCCGACGAGCAAGCCGGGCACCACGCTAAGTTCACAAGTGGCGCAGGATTCGTTTGTCTCGAGCGCAAGGGCGTCGAGTCGTATCCATCGAAGGACAAGGCGGTCCTTTTCTTCGAGGTGCCCAATCTAAGGGCAGCCTTGGCCGCTATCGGCCACGACCGGATCGTGCAATCCGAATCCGCCTGGGCCGTTCTGCACGATCCTGAAGGTCACAACATCTTGCTTCTGCAGAGACCGAAGTAAGTACGCAATTCTCTGCGAACGAATTACACTAGTGGGTTGCAGTCTGCGCCGCGATTCCGCGTGCGCGCGAAGTCATATTTCGAGGAAGGCCATCATGTCTGTAAACAGCTTCGACTCCCGCTCCACTCTGAAAGTCGGCAGCAAAGAATACGAAATCTACCGTCTCGACGCCCTCGACAAGCAGGGCATCTCGACGAAACACCTGCCCTTTTCGCTCCGCATCCTGCTCGAGAACCTGCTGCGCACCGAAGACGGCCGCAACGTCAGTAAAGAAGAAATCCGCGCCCTGGCCGCCTGGAACAAGGACTCGAAGCCCGAAAAAGAAATCGCCTTCACCCCCAGCCGCGTCCTCCTGCAGGATTTCACCGGGGTTCCCTGCGTCGTCGACCTCGCCGCCATGCGCGACGCCATGAAGCAACTCGGCGGCGACCCCAAGCTGATCAATCCTCTGCAGCCAGTCGAGTTGGTCATCGACCACTCCGTGCAGGTCGACGAATTCGGCACCCCCAACGCCTTCGAGATGAACGCCCTGCTCGAATTCCAGCGCAACAAAGAGCGCTACTCGTTCCTCCGCTGGGGCCAGACCGGATTCCGCAATCTCGCCATCGTCCCACCCGACACCGGCATCGTCCACCAGGTCAACCTCGAATACCTCGCCCGTGTAATCTTCGTCCACGAATCCAACGGCAACGGCGATCGCACCACCAAGCGCGTTGCCTACCCCGACACCCTAGTAGGCACCGACAGTCATACAGTCATGGTGAATGGGTTGGGGGTGCTCGGTTGGGGTGTGGGTGGGATTGAAGCGGAAGCCGCGATGCTCGGGCAGCCGGTGTCGATGCTGATCCCTCTCGTGGTGGGAGTGAAGCTGACGGGACGGCTGCGCGAGGGCGCAACCGCCACGGATTTTGTCCTTACGGTTACCGAGATGTTGCGGAAACATGGAGTCGTCGGGAAATTCGTCGAGTATTTTGGGCCTGGGTTGCGCGATTTGTCGCTGGCGGATCGGGCGACCGTCGCGAACATGGCGCCGGAATATGGCGCGACTTGTGGAATTTTCCCGATTGATAAGGAGACGCTGCGGTATTTGCGGCTCACGGGCCGCAGTGAGGAACAGATTGCTCTGGTCGAGGCTTACAGCCGAGAGCAGGGATTGTTCCACGACGAGAAGACGGCGGAGGCGGAATATTCTGAGTTGCTTACGCTTGATCTGGCAACCGTGGAACCGAGTCTGGCCGGGCCGAAGCGTCCGCAGGATCGCGTGGTGCTTTCGCAGGCGGGCGAGTCGTTTCAGAAGGCGCTGCCTTCGTTGATCAAGCCGAAAGCGGCCGCAAAGACTGCGGCGCCCGTCGTCCCTAACAACACGCGCTGGGAGCAGGAAGGCGGAAGTCCGGCGGCGATTGGCGTGGAAGATCCTAATGTTCACGAGCACGTTGCCGGGTCGGTGAAAGATGCGTTGAAGCACGGCAGCGTGGTGATCGCCGCGATTACTTCGTGCACGAATACTTCGAATCCCTCGGTGCTGATCGGAGCCGGATTGCTGGCGAAAAAAGCCGTCGAGAAAGGCCTGACCGTTCCGCCGTGGGTGAAGACGTCGCTGGCTCCGGGATCGAAAACGGTGACCGACTATCTGGCGAAGGCCGGCCTGACGCCGTATCTCGAAAAACTGAAATTTCATCTCGTCGGCTACGGTTGCACGACTTGCATCGGCAATTCGGGGCCGCTGCCGGAGGAAGTTTCGAAGGCGATCGACGAAAAGGATTTGGTAGTTGCGTCGGTGCTTTCGGGCAATCGCAATTTTGAAGGCCGCATCAATTCTGAAGTTCGCGCCAACTATCTGATGTCGCCGCCGCTGGTCGTGGCGTTCGCGCTGGCTGGACGCATCGACACCGACCTGCGTAAAGATCCGCTGGGCAAGGGAAAGGATGGGCAGCCGGTTTATCTTTCCGACCTCTGGCCGACTTCGCGCGAGATTGAAGAGACCATGCAGTCGTCGATTACTTCGGAGATGTTCTCAAAATCGTACGCCGAAGTTTTCGCGGGCGACGAGCGCTGGCGCGGGCTGGCGGTGCCCAAGGGCGAGACTTACGCGTGGGACAAAGATTCGACCTACATTCAGCGCGCTCCTTATTTCGACGACATGGCGGTGAAACCTTCGCCGGTGGCGGAGATCAAGAAGGCGCGCGTGCTGGCCGTGCTCGGCGACAGCGTTACCACCGATCACATTTCGCCGGCGGGATCGATCAAGAAAGACGGCCCGGCGGGAAAATACTTGCAGGAGCATGGCGTGAAGCCGGCGGATTTCAACTCCTACGGCTCGCGGCGCGGCAATCATGAAGTGATGGTGCGCGGCACGTTCGCCAACGTGCGGCTGCGCAACAAGCTGGTCGCGACCGAAGGCGGATTCACACGTCACCTGCCGACCAACACGGAGATGTCGATTTTCGACGCGTCGGAAAAATATCGCGCCGACAACATCCCGCTTTTGGTTCTAGCAGGAAAAGAATACGGCTCGGGATCGTCGCGCGACTGGGCGGCGAAAGGTCCGGCGCTGCTGGGCGTGCGCGCGGTGATCGCGGAAAGTTACGAGCGCATTCACCGCTCGAACCTGGTCGGCATGGGCGTCCTGCCACTGCAGTTTGCGGCGGGGCAGAATGCGGAGTCGCTCAAGCTGAGCGGCGAAGAAACCTTTGAGATCACCGGCATCCGCGACGTAGTCGAACACTTCTCCGCGGGGCGCACGGTGAAGGTGAAAGCTACGGCCAAGGGCAAGGAGCCGGTCGAGTTCCAGGCGCTGGTGCGCATCGACACGCCGCAGGAGGCGCTGTATTACGCCAACGGCGGGATTCTGCAGTATGTGCTAAGGCAGTTGCTGGCTACGAAGCGGGAGGTGGTGGGGGTGTAGGAGCTTGGGCTGCCTGACGGTTGGGGAATTTTGTTTTTACAGCCTTTGGCTGGGAGGGGACATGGCGAAGCGCAGGGTGCTGGTTGAGGAAGGAATAGACGAGATAGGTGAGTACACTTTCCAATGCGTGATGAGCGCCCTACGTGAAATCGCTGCGGGCGACGTTTCTTGCTGCCGCGGGCGCAGCCGGCGCGGAGGCCATAGACCGTCCTGTCCGGTTGCTGTCGCCCAGAGGGCGCTTCGCGACGCGGCTAAGCTCAGTGCTGCGTTTCCCGGCCACAGGTTTATGACGTTGGACGCGCACCGCTAGTTTGCTGTGTTCGGGGAAATGCCGCTCCGGATGACAATGGCCGCGAGCCTCTCACCATCGACAAGGGCGATCGATGGCTTTGACTCATGCCTCGCCTCCGCTAGGGCAGCACGGGTGAAGTGACTTGTCGTAACGAATATTCCTTTCGCAGAGGAGCTCAGGGCCCCTCTAAAACTGTTGATTTCGGGGCTCCCGACTGAGT
This sequence comes from Terriglobales bacterium, assembly GCA_035504195.1. GTDB lineage: Bacteria > Acidobacteriota > Terriglobia > Terriglobales > Acidobacteriaceae > Sulfotelmatobacter. The sequence goes on along the minus strand of DATJSG010000025.1, from coordinate 378,148 downwards.
GCCGCCACCGCTTGACTTGCGCCTGGATGTGGGTTCCTGCGAAGAAGTCATTGCTCTCATCCACGAAGGCATTAACGTCTATTCCGCCATCGGCAGAGGCTCTGGTTACGGAAACCCTCACGAAGCCGCTGAGCTCAAGTAGGGTCCTGACGAAGTGCTCAAAATCATACGGCTTGAACTGGAACAGCTGTGCTCGCACGCTCTCAAGTTCGGCGAGGCTTGTCCCCTTATTTCTCGCTTCGTTCCCTATAGGCAGAGAGGCGACCTCACGTTCCGAGGGCTCTGCGGGGCTGCTCCGCCGCGATTCGGCCAATAGGGCGGCCATTATCGAAGCTGCACCCTTGACGGGAACGAGTTCGGGTTTGCTGTGGATTCGAAATTCGAACAGCCAGACCCGTCGGAGGGTTCCTTTCTTGTCAGCTTGGTTTTCTTGATAGTGGCGCAACAACTCTAGGAGGCCGAGGAAGCGGTAGATCTGTCTTCCGATGTTCGCGAATCCGAAGAAGGGGGTCGGGATGGAGTATTGCTCCACGAGGCGCTTGTTCCGGCCGGTAAGGGATTGGTCCCCCTCCCTGCCTTGCGCGGTGTAAATGAGCACGTCACCTTCGATTCTGTCGCGATACGGGTTCTCCGCGCGCAGCCGTTCCGACTCTTCGGCCGCGGTAATAACCGCGACGTGCCTGGGGTTGCGGTTCGAGTCAAGCGCTGGTCGGATCCCGCCGAGGTTTTCCAAATCCAAGGTGAAGCGAATCTGGTCGTTCGTGTAGGTTTCCCCGACCCTGAAGTACTCGAGCTTATTCATTTGACAAGGCGGCCTTGGGAGAGTTCGTCGTCTCGGCACCGTTGCTGGTATGGATCAGGAAACTCTTCAAGCCATTTCCTGAAAAACTGAGAGAGGTCCGCCCCCGATGAATACCGCAGGTTGACGGATCGAAGATAGTCTCGGTGATCGAAGAACAGGTGCCCGACCCGCATGTCGTCCTTAAGCTTCTGCCGGCCAGTGCTTTTGTGATACTGATACTCGTAGCTACCGCCCTTCTCCGCAGACTTAACCTCGTTTCCACTTAAATCGACGCCCTTTGTGAGCTTCGTCCCGACATCATTGACCAAGATGGACGCGAAGACCTCCCAATCCGACGGCTGGACTTTGCCTGCCGAGTGCACGTCACGAGCGCGATACAAGCGAAGTTTACCCTGCAGGGGGCCATACATATATGCGTGAAAAAACATCAGCGCCTTTTCGAAATCAAGGTCGGTCGGGGGGCCGTCAACGGAGGATTTTTGGCGTTTAGCCATAGCTGCCTTACTCGCGGCCGTCAGTGCGGGCTCGTCCACACCCGTAGACAAGGGGTAGCAAACGACTGTTCGGGCGGGAAGTATCTTTCTAGCTTCTTGGCTTTGGATCTTCTCTTGCATCCACCTGCGTGGAGGCATGCGCCGACTTGCGTCCGGGGCTGCATTCTTTCGCCCCGTTCGACGCGCTCACTGCGTTCGCTTGCTCAGGACAGGCTACTTTGCGGCTGGGCGCGCGATGGGCGGGATGCGCGAGCCCGGTCGGTCTTCTTGGTGCGGGAGGGGAAAGCAGGTTCCCTTCGACTACGCTCAGGGCAGGCTCTCATCGGTCTTTCAGACCGGTTCGGAATGACAAGAGTTGAGGACGGGTGGGTACCTACTTGAGGTCGGAGACGAATCGACAATCTCGTCGGGGATCGGGGAAGTTGGGCGAAGCAAAAACCCCACTTCTGGCAAAACCGGCCAGAAGTGGGGCACCCGGTCGCTGTGCTTGCGATGGGGTGGGGTGCGGCGTGTCGGTTGGCGTTCGTGGAGTGGGATGAGACAGCAGGTTCCCTTCGACTACGCTCAGGGCAGGCTCTCACCGGTCTTTCAGACCGGTTCGGAATGACAAGAGTTTAAGGACAAGAGTTAAGGAGGAGGGACATTTGCGGCACGGCTGAAGCCGGGCCCTTCCCGGTCGTGGCGCTGGCGGTTAGAGTCGAGAGCAACTTCAACTTCAAATACAAGATCAACGTCAAAAGCAGCGGGCGAGGGCGCCCGCTCTACACGGGCGCTCCGCAGTTGTCTTCGACAGCGGGCATCAACGGTTGACGTGGTTTGCGAGCTGGCGGCGGGATTTGGTTAGCAGGTCCCAGGCTTCGCGGTAGTGTTCGTATTTGTAGCGGTCTTTTTTGCGGGCGGTGATGGGGCAGAGGGTGACGGCTACTTTTAGGGTGGGCAGGAGGATGACGGCGGCGGGGATCAGGTACCAGACGTTTTCCGGGATGACGTAGGTGGCGAAGAGATCGAGCATGTCGAGGGAATAGGGTTCTTCGGTGAGATAGTTGCGGCGGAACTGGCAGAGGTATCCGGTGCCGTTGCGGGCGGTGCTGGACTTGACTTGCACGCGCAGCAGGCGGCCGCTTTGTTCGGTGCCGACATCGTATTGAAGGCTGTCGCCCCAGGGTTTGAGGATGTGATATCCGTGGAGGTGGGCGGCGGCCATGAATTGAAGTTCGACCCATTCGCCACGCTGCTTGAAAGTCTTGAAATTTTTCCATGGCTGATTCTCGTTGTTGTCTGCGTGGTTGTCTGAGTGGTTGCTCATTGCGCCCCCGGTTCGGCCCCAGTCTTCGTTTCGTCGCGGCAGTGGCGCTCCGCGCGAGATCCCTCACTTCGCCTGAAGGGCGGCTCCGTTCGGGATGACGCAGATCGAGGAGTCACTTCCCCTGCAGAAAGAAATTCGCCGGAATCGTTACAGCCAATAGAAAAGGCGCGACCTGGAGGCCGCGCCTTGGATTCGGACTAATTTGTCCCTCTATATCCAGAATATCAAGTTGGAGGGGGGTGATGTAACATGCGGCGCGGATTTATATTTGGCTTGGTTGCATGGAGTTGGCGGGAATGGGGTGGTTTTTGGGGCTTGACAGGAATTGGGGCGGGGGGGGTTTTCGGAGCCTTCAGGGGAAACCCCCACTTCTGGCAACACCGGCCAGAAGTGGGGCACCCGGTGGGCACCCGGCTCGGTAGTAATGCCCGACACCCGGCCGTTGATTGACAAGAATTTGAAAAGCTCTACAGGGAGCCCAGGGCGGCCGAGATCAGCTTAAAGGCTAAAAACCAGGCTGCTACCACGATGATGGCGGTGGAGCGCTTGACTTTGCTGGTGCAGGCGTAGCCGATGCCGATCAGCAGGATGCTCCAGATGCTGAAAACGTCGAGGGCCGAGGCCATGCCGCGCACGAATTTGCCGGTGGTTTCAGGATCGAGATAGTAGGCGAGATTCGCGCCCACGGGATTTTTGATATCGAAGGCTTCGGGATCGACTCCGGCAAACAGGGAGACGGCGCCGAGAATGGCGCCGATGGCTCCGGGAAGCCAGGCGTACATGGTGATGGCGTAAGCCTGGCCAAAGGTCGTCTCGGCTCCCAGCGCCAGCTTGAAGGTGAGCCAGAGGGCGAGGGTGGCAATCAGGCAATAGAACAGAATGAACGCCGGGTTGCCGTAGTAGAAGACGGCGACGATCTTGGCGGAAATCTGCAGTTGTCTCGCCTGCTGGTCTGCGGGAAGTTTGTCGAACTGGTCGGCGCGGGCGGAGTGCGCCACCTGATATTTGCTGACCTGCTCGAAGCCGACCTGCCGCGAGATTGCGTAGGTGAAGATCACGGAAAGAATCGAGATGACGATCCACGGTCCCCACCAGCTGGCACTGCGGCGGAGATCGGTGAAGGTCTTGGAGGGGGCGATGAAGGTATCGACGATGCGCGCGCCCTCGGAAAGCGGTGCGGGCCCTGGCGTGGGAGCGGGCGAAGCGGGCAAAACCGGAGCGGCGGCCATGCATGCCTCCTGCGGCGATGGGGATTATGATTCGTCGGAATTCTAGCCGCACGGCGGGTTGGAGACAAGGGCCGAGGTCTAAGATGTTTTCATGCAGAACGCCACGCCGCTTGCCATCGCTGTGCTTGGCCTGGAGCTGGTGCCGGCGATAATTTTCGGATTCGCCGCCGAAGCGGTGGCGCGGGCCGTGCAGCGCTGGCCGAGGTGGGTGCGGATCGTCGTGCCGGTGGGGCTGGCCGTTCCTTACGTTCTGATCGCAGCCTCGTGGCACATGCTTCGCTGGCAGTGGTTCGCATTATTTGCGGCGATGCCGGTGGCGATGGCGTGGTTATTGTCGCAGGCCGCGGCTGCCGATCCCGAACAGCGGGGAAACTGGCGCGATGCTTTGATCCTGCTTGCACTGGGCCTGGCCGTGGACCTGCGCTGGTTCGAGAGCGCCTGGCCGGCCGGGCTGCGCGCGCTGAATGAACTCCTGCTGGTGGATATGGGGCTTTACGGCTTTCTCGCGATACGGCAACTTGAGGGCACTGGCTTCGACTTTCATCTCAAATGGAGCGACGCCAAGGCGGGGCTGCGCGAATTGCTGTTCTTTGCGCCCGCTGTTTTGCTGTTGGGGCTGGCACTCGGATTTATCCATCCTCACGGCAACTCGCCCGCGGTGTGGAAGGCGGTGCTAACGTGGATCGGAATCTTTTTCTTTACCGCGGTTCCCGAAGAGCTCTTTTTTCGCGCGTGGGTGCAAAATCTGCTGGAGCGCCGTGTCGGCCGGCGTGCCGCGCTGGTGATCGCGTCGGTGCTGTTTGGCTTGTCGCACTTCAATAAACGATCGGCGCATTTCAACTGGCGGTACGTGATTCTGGCCACGATTGCGGGGATATTCTATGGCCGCGCCTGGCGCGAGAACCGGCGCGTGCCGGCGTCGGCCATCACCCACGCATCCGTCGACTGGCTTTGGTCGTGGTGGTTCTAGTGGAGGGTTTCTGCCCCGGCGCCGGCTACTGCCGGTAGCGCAAGTATCCCAAGCCGACGCGCAAATGATGGCTCAGGCTCTCGGGCACGCAGATTGCGAAGCAGAGTCCAAGTAATCCCTGAGCAAGTCCGAGCGCATAGATGTTCCGATATCGCAGAAACAATGCGGTAGAGATCGCACCCCACAGCACGGTCGCCGCCGTCAGCCACAGATTCGGCAAGTGGGCGGTGGCAAAGAGCACGGCGGCAAGACTCACTGAGACTCGCGCGTCGCCGGTGATTCGCAGGAGCCGCGGCATGAAGTAGTCGTTCAGCAGAAATTGCTGGTAAACCGTCCACAGAACGTAACCGGCAACATGCTTGAGGTCGCCTTTGTACAGGGGATGCAGCGTGCCAAAATGCTTCGCCAGCGCGGCACTGGCAATGGCAAGCGCAACCGCAGCCGGAAGAATCCACAGCGAGGGGAGCAGGCCGCGCCAGCCGAATCCCAGTTCATCGCGCGTGGGCCGCCGCGCCAGTACGATGCCGAGCGTCGCCACCAGAGCCAACGGAGAAAGAAGGCGCTGCGGAAACTCCGGCATCCAGATGATGAACACGATCAGCCCGTAGCCGAAAATCAGCTCCGTCAAATCGCGCGCAAATCCAGGCCCGCGTGCCATCTGAAGAGTATGGCATGAGCGAAAGAGGCAAGGAGGGCGCGCGGCTCTATCCGATCATTTCTGGCGTGGCCTCGAGCAGACTGCGCGTGTAAGCGTGCTGGGGATGCTGCGTCATCTGCTCCACGCCGCCGACTTCGACAATCTTTCCGCAGTACATCACGGCAACGCGTGTCGCCAGATACCGCACGACCGGCATGGAATGCGAGATGAACAGGTAGGTCAGGCCGAAATCGCGCTGCAATTGCGCCAGCAAGTTTACGATTTGCGCGCCCACGCTGACATCGAGCGCGGAAACCGGCTCATCACAGACAATAAATTTGGGGCGTAGAGCGAGCGCCCGGGCAATGCCGATGCGTTGGCGCTGGCCGCCGGAAAATTCGTGCGGGTAGCGGCGCATCGCCGATTCATCCAGGCCGACGGCGCGAAGCAACTCCGCAACGCGCGCGCGGATCGCGCTTCTCCCGCTAGCCGCCTGCCCGCCGCCAGACTGGGGTGCGGCTTGGTGGGCAACACCGTTCCCGACGGGATGCTCAATGCCATTCGCAATGCCATGCGCAATGCCATGAATGATCAGCGGCTCGGCAACAATATCCTCGACCCGGTATCGCGGATCGAGCGACGCAAACGGATCCTGAAAGATGATCTGCAGATCGCGCCGCAAGCGCCGCATCTCTTCGCGTCCGGCTGCCAGCAGATCGCGGCCTTCAAACAAGATCGCGCCCGTCGTGGGCTCGATCAGCCGCAAAATCAGCCGCCCCAGCGTGCTCTTGCCCGAGCCGGACTCGCCCACGAGTCCGAGCGTCTCCCCGGCGCGAATTTCCAATGACACATCGTCGACGGCGCGCACTTCTCCCGCGGCGCCAGACTCGTTCCCTCCGAACGGCGACGCGCTGCGGGCAAACACTTTGGTCAGATTGCGGATTTCAATCAGTGCCACGCCAGCGATGCTATCAGAGGGACGCTGCTCGATTGGACGCTAGGAAAAACTTGTAACCACGAAGGACACTAAGGAGCACGAAGGAATTCAACGGCTGAGTCCCCTTGGTGTGACTTCGTGTCCTTCGTGGTTATTGGTTCTGCATCCGGGTCAAAATGAGCCGCCAGCTAACAGAGGCGAGAGCCGGCTTGCACATGCGGTGTGTACTGGAAGCTGCGATCCACACAAATCACGCTGCGATGGACTCGATTGCGTGAACCACGTCTTGTGGGAGGGAAAGCGAAAGACTGGCGAGATCCTCCTTCATGTGGTCAGAGCTGGAGGTGCCTGTCATGGGAACCATGCCGACGTCGCGGGCGAAGCTGAAGATGAGCTGGGCAGGAGTGGCGTTGAGGCCTTTAGCCAACGCTACGAGCGGAGGATGGTGCACAACTTCCTGGTTGGCGGTGAGCAGGGAGAAACCCTGATACCGAATTTTGCGCTCTGCGCAAAATTGGCGAATGTCGCGGTCCCAGCCGGTGCGGGCGAAGCAGCGATTTTGCACGAAGGCGGGGAGTTCAGTTCGGCTGGCTTCCAACTGCCGCAGATGATCGAGGGAAACGTTGCTTACGCCAAGCTGGCGGGTGCGTCCGGCGTCGCGCTCGCGGCGCATGGCCTCCCAGAGCTCTGCGTCGGCATCGGTCCAGTCGTAGTTGGACGCGGGCCCGTGGAGAACAAAGCTATCGACGTGGTCGGTGGCGAGATGCTCGAGTGAACTGGCTAACGACTGCGCAACCTGAAGGGCAAGACTGGCTGCGGGGTCGTAGGGGAGACGATGATCCTGTCCACGCTGATAGGTGAATTTGGTTTGCAGAAAAAGATCGCTGCGCTGGACGATGGCCGCCTGATAGGCGGCGGCTAAGCCTTCGCCGACTCCGGCTTCGAAATAGTGGCGGCGCTGGTTGGCGGTGTCGATGGCGCGGAATCCGGCGCGGAGGGCTTGCTCGACCAGGCCGGCGGTGCGGTTTTCTTTCCAGGCAGTGCCGTAGAGAAAAGTGGGGGTGGGCATTGGTTATTTTGACATGATGAGTTCGTACGGACGGAAAAATCCACACCCGAGGATTCACCACATGAGGGCACTGGGGTTCACAGGGAGTTCTGCTGATCGGGGTCCTGCTCGGGGCTGAAAAGCCCCACTTCTGGAAACACCGGCCAGAAGTGGGGCACCCCGGGGTTTATCGCGGGCCATAGAGGGTTTGATTTCAGGGCTGATTGTTATGTCTGGCGCTGGTTCTTTTGTATCTTGCATCGCTTTTGGTCAATCGAATGACTTGCCGGTGTTTGACGTATAGTGTTGACTGCTCAGGAGGATTCCCGTGAAACAGATTCTTGCCGCAGTTTGCCTTTTCGCCTGCACAACGTTCGCATTTGCTCAGGCGCCGACTCGAGCCATGATGAAGGACCCCGCGCAGGGGGCGGCGTCTGCAACCAAAGATCCGGTGGCGTCGTCGCTGCGCGTGCTGCTGCAGCGTTCGCAGAACAACACGGTGGGAGCTCTGGAAGCCATGCCCGCCGACAAATTTTCGTACAAGCCGACGCCGGCGCAGATGTCGTTCGCGCATCTGGCGGTGCATATTATTGGTTTCAACAACGGGCTCTGCGCGAAGGCTGCCGATGTTCCCGCGCCGAAGGTCGAGGAGCTGAAAGAGAGCGACTCGAAGGATCAGCTGGTGGCGGCGGCCAAGGCGTCCTATGCTTTCTGCAGCGAAGCGTTGAGCAAGATGGACGACTCGAAGCTGGGAGATACGATCGATCTTTTTGGCGGCCACCAGGCGCCGCGCGCGATGGCTGCGCTGATTCTGGCGAGCGGATGGTCCGATCACTATGCGACGGCGGCGATGTATCTGCGGCTGAATGGGATTTTGCCGCCCAGCGCGCAGCCGAAGAAGTAGATGGGTTCGGTCTAAAACTCTTGGCACCGGCTGCAGTGGTTCCCACCCAACGAAAAGCGCGTTGGGTGGGGCAGCCTCTTCAGCTTCATCTTCCTGCCCCTTGATGTCCCTGATAAAAATCCCCGCGCGCGAGCGGCGGAATATCTACTTGATCTGGACTAGCTCGCTCTCGGGAACTACTGGAGACGAGGCCGGGGCGGTGTGTTGCGGGGCGCGCCAGGAATCGAAGATGGAGACCTGGTGGACGCACGAGACCGTGCAGTTGGGAGCGCAGGATTTTTCGGTGAGGTATTCGCGGCGGATGTCGTCGCGGGTGTAGGTGGAGAGCGGGACGGCGGGATAGCCGCGCTGCTGCGAACAGTAGTGGACGAGTCCATCTTCGCAGATGTAGAGATAGCGGGCGCCGGCACGGCATCGCCAGTCGTTGGGCAGGCCTTTGGCAATGTTGTCCTGAAAGGCGTTGACGCGAGTGAAACTGCTTTTTTCGAGCGCCTGCATCTCGTGGTAGATGCGGCGTTCTTCTTCATTGAGCGGCTGGAGCTGGCCGCTGCCGTCGTGAATAATCCCAATGGTTGAAGTGAAGCCGAGTTCGACGGCGCGCTTGCCGATGACGAGAGCGTCCTGCGGGTGGGTGATGCCTCCGCCGACTACGGAATTGATGTTGACGTGAAAGTCGGCGTGTTCGGCGAGAAGCTGGAGCTTTTTGTCGAGAACTTTCAGGCTCTTCTTCGAGACTTCGTCGGGATTGACGTTGTCGATGGAAATCTGCAGCCATTCGAGGCCGGCGCGGTTGAGGCGCTGGATGCGGTCGGCGACGAGGAGGTAGCCGTTGGTGATGAGTCCGGCGATCATACTGTGGGAGCTGCCGTTGGCGCGAATGCGGCGGATGACGTCGTCGAGTTCGGGATGCATGAGTGGCTCGCCGCCCGAGATGGTCACGACAGCGGTGCCAAGTTCGCCGAGCTTGTCGATGCGGCGATACATTTCGTCGATCGGGACGGGCTTGGAGAAATCGTCGAATTCGTTGCAGTAGGTGCAGGCGAGGTTGCAGCGGCGCATGGGAATGATGTGCGCGAGCAGAGGGTGGTCGGTGGAGGCGAGGGCGCGGGCGGCCATGCTGGCTCCGCGGAGATTGCGGTGCAGGGCTTGGGCGCGGCGGCGCAGGGTGGTTAGGACGCTTGGCATGGATTAAGTTAACTTCTATTACAACACAGGCGCGGGGCTGGCAGGTGGGTGGGTGCATTGGATGGTGGGATTTGCTGGGTGAATGGGAAATCCCCACTTCTGGCAAAACCGGCCAGAAGTGGGGCACCCGGCGACAGTCATACGCTGGCCACGAAGAGCAGGTTTCTCGGTCGCCGTGGCTTTCGCTCCGGCTCGCTCGAAATGACAAAATTCTTCTAGAACCGCTTATGCATTCTAGACTGCCAACACTGCCGGACTGCGTCCGGCGACAGCCGAGGGCGGCTGTCTCTACATAGAACCCTTTTAGCTTTCTACTGCTTTGATGACTGCGGCTTTTGCCAGGAGGCGCGTTGAGTCCAGCACCGGGAGCGGGGAGGACTCTGGGGTTACCAGGAGGGGAATTTCGGTGCAGGCCAGCGCTACGGCGTCGCAGCCTTCGTCTTTCATACTGCGAATCACTTCGATGTAATAGGCGAGCGAGCGCGGCTGGAATTGGGCGTTCACCAGTTCGTCGAAAATTATTTGATTGAGCCGGTGGCGTTGCTCGGAACCGGGAATGCGGGGTTCGATGCCCGCGGCTTTCAGCGCTTGCGGATAAACCGGGCCTTCCATCAAATAACGGGTGCCGAGGACGGCTACGCGTTTGTAGTTTTGGCGCTGCGCTTCTTTCGCGACTTCGCGGGCGATGTGCAGCCAGGGGCGCGGCGAACGATGCTCGACTAGATCGAAGGCCTGGTGAATCGTGTTGTCGGGACAGATGAGGAAATCGGCTCCGGCGCGGGCTAGTTTTTCGGCGGAAGAGAGCATCAACTGGGCTACGCCGGGCCAATCGCCGGCGTCGATGCACTTCATGTATTGAGCGAGCGAGTGCCCGTGCAGCGAAACCTCGGGATGGTCGTGGCGTCCGAGTTTTTCCGTGCCTTCGAGGGAGATGGCGCGGTAGCAGAGGGCTGCTCCTTCGGTGCTGCAGGCGACGATGCCGATGTGTAACATCAGTTGCCGGTGGTCGGTGATCAGTGGTCAGTCGTCGGTGATCAGTGGTCAGTGGTCAGTGATCAGTGGCCAGTTTCACGATTCAGCTTTTGATTGTAGACGGAGTTGTGGCGTAGGGGCTGGCGTCGCGATGGCGTTTTTCGAATTCTTCGCGGGTGCAGAGGGTTTTGAGATCGACTACGCGGTCGATGGCCAGAATGCCGTCGAGGTGGTCGATTTCGTGCTGCAAGAGTTCGGAGAGCTTGCGGTCGTCTCCGGCTTCGAATTCGAGGGTTTCGCCGAAGAGATTCTGATAGCGGACGACGATATTGCGGCGGCGTTCGACCTGCATGAAGATGGAGAGGAAACTCAGGCAGGCATCCCAGACGATGATTGATTCTTCGCTTGCGCCAACGATTTCAGGATTGACGAGCGGCCAGGGTTCGACGCCGGGGAGTTTGAGAAAGATCACGCGCTGGAGAACTCCGAGTTGAGGAGCGGCAATGCCGCGTCCGTAGCCGGTGGTCGAGCGCCAGTGGGCGAGGGTATCGGCGAGATCGTGCACCAGGTCCTGGATTGCGGGCGCGGTTGGGTCTTCGACGGGGAGGGATTTCTCGCGCAGGAGCGGGTCGCCGAGTTGAAGGATGGGGCGGATCGGCATCGGAGTCCGGTGGGGGAGTTCGGTTGTCGATTCTACACCGGGGGACACTCGGGCGGGCTGTGGCGCAGTCGACACGTGGGGACATGCGGCCGGGCTGCGCCTTGGCCGGACAGCCGAGGCGGCTGTCGCTACATGAGTTATTGGCGGGCGGCGGCGGTGTCGAAGAGGCTTAGGAGTTCTAGTTTCTTTTCTGCGGGAAGGAAGGACGCTTCGAACGAGTTGCGGGCCAACTCGCGGAGATGCTCGTCGGTGAAGCTGAAAGTTTCCTGGGCGAGCTGATATTCGCGCGAGAGTGTGGTGCCGAAGAGCGCGGGGTCGTCGGTGTTGAGGGTGATCATCACGCCCTGATCGAAATAACTTTTCGCAGGATGATCGGCGATCGCTTTGCAGATTCCGGTGCGGACATTGCTGGTGAGGCAGATTTCGACCGGGATCTGGCGGTAGGACAACTCTTCGATCAAATCGGGGTCCTGGCTGGCAGTGAAACCGTGGCCAATGCGCTCGGCGCGCAGGTTGAGAGCTCCCCAGATGGATTCAGGCGGCGCGGTCTCGCCGGCGTGGGCGGTGAGGCGCAGACCGTTGTCGGCGGCGTAGCCGTAGACGCCGCGAAAAAGTTCGGGCGGGGCTTTCTGTTCGTCGCCGCCGATGCCGACGCCAACGACGTTGCGATCCATATAGCGGACGGCCAGTTCGAAAACTTTCTGCGCTTCCTCAACGCCGAAGTGGCGGGTGGCGTCGAAAATCCACAGCAGCGAGACACCGAAGTCGCGGGCGCCGCGGGCGCGGCCGCGTTCGAGACCCTCGAAGATGGCGGCGAAATCCTGCTTGCGAAACAGACACACACCGACAGCGACGTAGACCTCGGCGTGCAAGGTGTTCTCTTCCTTGAGCCGCTGCATGAGCCGGTAAGTAACCAGTTCGTAGTCGTCCGGGCCACGCAGGTGCGCGCTGACTTCTTTGAAGGCCATGAGGAAAGTCTGGAAATCGGTGTAGCGATAGAGCGCTTCCGTTTCAGCCAGAGTGCAGTGATCGCCGTGGCGCTGACGAAGCTCGAACAGTGTGGCCGGTTCGACCGCGCCTTCCAGATGGAGATGCAATTCGGCCTTGGGAAGGTGCCGAATGAAGCTTGAAACAGGCGGCTGTGACGCGGCTGTCATCACTTCAGATTGTAGATGGGAGGTTACAGATTTGCGAGCGGAGGCGCGAAGCGGCTAGGGCTTAGGCGCCGGGGGCGCGGCCGCCGATTCCCTGGTTTCCTTTTGCAGCGGAGACGGAAGGTCGTCGCGAATTTCGATGTCGGCAAGATCTCCGGCGTAGGTTGAATCAGAAGGGGCTCTGTATTGCACGATCGCTCGCATTCCTTCGAGATGATGACAAAAACTGAAATGATCCTCTCCGTACCAGATGGTGTCGGTGAAGCCGACACCGAAGGGTCCGTGGCGCCGGAAGATGAGAGTTTTTTCCGCGGCTTTGAGGGTGAGGGTTTCCTGATCTCTATCCTTATCCAGCGCCGGACAATGGACCGAAAGAATGCGCCCCTCGACAGTCTGCGTGTTGCCAAAAGAAATGTTGGCGAGCGCCATGCCTGCGGGACGCTCGGCGGGAGGAATGCGGTTCCAGAGTTCTACGGCCTCGTTGTGATCGGAACCAGTCCAGCGGTCAGCGACATACTTGGCGAATTCGGCCGCTTCCGAGCCTTTTCCCATGCGCAGCAGAATCTGTCCGCTCATGGTGTGATAACCGGCGCGCGTAGGCTCAAGTTCTTCGGCTTTGCGGGAAAGGCCGAACGCGCTCTGCAGATCGTTGTGCCGCAGCGAAAGCATGGTCAATTGCACATAGGCTGGCGCGAACTGGGGGTCGAGGGACAACACTTTGAGAAGTGCAGCCTGAAAAGCGTCCTCATCGCCGGCGAGGTTGGAGGTCGCGATTGGCGACATCATGGTTTTGGCGAAGAGGGAAAGCCACAGAGTGGGGTCCAGTGAATAGGCCTGCGAGAATTGGTTGAGAGCTTCGGCATCTTTGGCGTCGGCAAAATCCACGAAGCCCATGACTTCATGGGCGAGGCCGAGTTTCGGATCGTCTTTCGTCGCCTGCTGCGCCAGGGTCCGGGCGCCAGTCAGATCGTGGGTCCACAAGTGATAACCGCTTAGCTCAGCTTCGGTTTCGGCGACGGTAAGGGTGCGGGTGCTGAAAGTCTTGTCATCAATTTGCGGCGGGCTCGTCATTACGCCCGTCTGAAATGCGAACTTTGAAACATAGTTGCCCAGGGCCTTGTCCATGTCGGCGAACGATCCGAAAGCCTGCTGAAATGCTTTTTTCTGCTCGACCCCCTGTTGGAGCAGACTTGCAAATTGGTTCAGGCGCTTCCCATCGTTCATGCCGGGGCCCCACATCATGAAATGCACCAGCGCCCAGGATTCCGCATAAAACTGGAAAATTTTGTCTTCGTCGTGGTAGTAGGGAGAGAACTGGTTGACGCCGATAAGAGTTTCAATCGGGATCAACGGCTGCCTGGGCATTTGCTCTGGACGTGTGGGCGGCGCGCCAACGTAAATCTTGTTGCCCTGAAAGCGGGTGTAGCCGTAATAGTTGGCCATGCCCTCATCGAGCCATACCGGAAGCCAGTGCAGGTTGAGGTGAAGGAGGGAATGCGTGTATTCGTGGTAGACGACCTGGCGAGCTTCCTCCTCCCGCCCGGCCTGATTCCATTCGTCCATGCGAACCATGACGTACTCTTTTTCCCAGGCATGGTGGTAGATGCCGGCAGGCTTGGCTCCCTTCGTCCTCCACTCGGCGGGCTCCAGGGATTTGGCGGTTGATTCGTCACGAGCCGCGAAAATGAGCAAGGGCGCGCCACCTTCCAGGCGAAACTGCGGATAGCGGTCGGCGAAGACGGCGCGCATCTGCTCGAATTCGTGAGCCACCTGGCGAGCATCCCTCTGGCTGGCGTCGGTGAGCACGCGGAAGTGCGGGCTGCGGACTTCGATCCAGGGTTTTTCGGCGGCTGTGGCGGCGGTGGCGAGCGACAGAAGGCAAGCCGCGAGAAATGCTAGTCTGTAATTCATTTGGCGCGCATCTTGACGCATTTTCGCGATGGCGTCAATTATTTTGCGCGTGCGGACGTGTTGCGACCGCCCATGGCTGGCGGATTGGACGACGGTAGGGATCCTTCGACTGCGCAGACCGGCTCGCTGCGCTCACCGGTTTGCTCCGCTTCAGGATGACAGAGGAGTTTTGGCTAAAAGCTACTTTTTCGCGAACTCGCTGCGGTGACGGCTGTAGAAAACGTAGATCATCAATCCGAGGCCGAGCCAGATCACGAAGCGGAGCCAGGTGATGATCGTGAGCCCGAACATGAGTCCACCGCAGAAAAGCACTGACAGCAGGGGGAACCAGGGTACGAAGGGGACGCGGAAGGCGCGCTTGCGATCGGGCTGGCGGCGGCGGAGCAGGATCACTCCCAGCGACACCAGAACGAAGGCAAACAGGGTGCCGATATTGGCGAGGTCGGCCGCGTCTCCGATGTCGACGAGACCGGCGGGGATGCCGACGGCGAAACAGGCGATCCAAGTGGACCAGTGCGGGGTTTTGTATTTCGGGTGCACGGCGGAGAACAGCTTGGGCAACAAGCCGTCGCGGGACATGGCGTACCAGATGCGTGCCTGGCCGTATTGAAACACGAGCAAAGAAGAGATCATGCCGGTCAGCGCGCCGATCACGATGACCGAGCGGAAGAAGGGATGCACGCCCAGATATTTCATGGCGTAGGCTACGGGCGCTTCGGCGGCGGCACCGGAGACGAAGGTTGTGTACTTCATCATGCCGAGCAGTACGATGGCAACGCCGACATAGAGCAGCGTGCAGATAATCAGCGACATGATGATGCCGAAGGGTAAATCCTTTTGCGGATTGCGCGATTCTTCGGCGGCGGTGGAGACGGAATCGAAGCCGATGTAAGTGAAGAAGACGATGGCGCCGCCGGTAACGATTCCGGCAAAACCGGAGGGCGCGAAGGGCACCCAGTTGGCGGGCTTGACCAGCATTCCGCCGACGACCAGGAAGGTCAGGATGGCGCCGATTTTTACCACGACCATGATGTTGTTGGTTTCGGCTGACTCCTTCACGCCGCGCACCAGCAGCAGGGTGAGAAGGAAAACAATGAGGAAGCCGGGGAGATTGAAATAGGCACCGGTCCATTGGCCGCCGGCCCAGACGGGGCTCGCCCATTTTTCGGGCAAGTTGAGGCCGAACACCGCCAGTTGCGCTTTGGTATAGCCGGCAAAGCCAACCGCGACGGCGACGTTCGAGACTGCGTATTCGAGGATCAGGTCCCAGCCGATGATCCAGGCAAAAATCTCGCCGAGCGTGGCGTAGGAGTAGGTGTAGGCGCTGCCGGCGATGGGGATCATCGAGGCCAGTTCGGCGTAGCACAATCCAGCGAAACTGCAGGCGATGGCTACCAGCAGGAATGAAATGGCGATCGAGGGCCCGGCGGGCGGGCGGCCGTGCATGAGCGCTCCTGCAGTGCTGCCGGTGCGCAGGAAATTGA
Source organism: Terriglobales bacterium (assembly GCA_035504195.1). Taxonomy (GTDB): domain Bacteria; phylum Acidobacteriota; class Terriglobia; order Terriglobales; family Acidobacteriaceae; genus Sulfotelmatobacter. The sequence goes on along the minus strand of DATJSG010000025.1, from coordinate 362,454 downwards.
TGATTACGTCGAGCGCCTGAGCGTGCAGGATGGATGGAGCCTGGAAATATTCGCCCGCGGCCGCGGTGCCGGTGAGGATGAAAATTCCCGAGCCGATGATGGCGCCGATGCCGAGCGCAGTCAGCGACCAGGGGCCCAGGGTTTTGCTCAGCCGGTGTTCGGGGTCTTCGGATTCGGAGATCAGCTTGTCGATGGACTTGCAGCAGAGAAGCTGGCTGTTCGAAGTGCGGATGACTTCGGCGGGTTCCGTGGGTTGTGACAAGCGGTGGTGATCTCCTGAAAGCCAGCTCCTGGCTATTCGCTCTTAGCCTTTGGCTTAAAACCGGCTTCGCTTCGCGAGGGAGCGGGCGAGCCGCCCGCTCCCTCCACGAGTTCTCACGAGTTCTGCTGGCGCCTTTTACCGCTTGGCCTGGCCGCGGGCCATCTTTTTGACCTTGGGCTTTTTCGATCCGCGAGGATATTCGCGGGGCTTGAGCGGTTTTTCCGCCTTGCGTTTTTTGCGGGCGGTGCGTTTGGCTTTCTTGCGTTCTTCTCTGCTGAGTTTGGTTGTATTGGCCATGATTCCTTTTTGATTTTGTAATTTAGTAATTCAGTAATTTGAACCCCCAGGGGACCGGAAGGTTCCGCAATTACTCAATCACTCAATTTCCCTGCTCAGTGGTTTACGCCCGCTCCAGCTGGGCGTACTTTTCCACCAGCTTCTTCAAGCCGAAGCGAGGGAATTGTACCGTAATCTTGGCTTCTTCGCCTTCTCCTTCGCGCTGGTAGACGGTGCCTTCGCCGTATTTGGGATGGCGAACCTTTTGGCCGGGGCGGAATCCGCGCTTGCCGGTGGGTTCTTCGACTGGGGCTTTTGGGACGGTGAACTTCTTGCCGCGGCTGGCGAAAAATTCGGCAATGTTCTCGATGGAGTTGTAAGGGCGAGCCGGCGAGAGCGGTGGTGAGCTGCGGGGCTTCGCCCCGCTGGACAGCCGAGGGCGGCTGTCCCCACTGGACCCTTGCTGCCAGGTGGCGCTTTGGTCTTCGTCTTCGTAGGAGTAGTGGGTTACACCGGAGTCGTAAGCCGCGGGGCTGCGCCCCGCTGGACGGGCGAGGGCGCCCGTCCCCACACGGCCCGTTCCTGCACGGGCACGGTTGACTCCCAATTCTTCAAACAGCGGGGCGGGGACTTCTTCCAGGAATCTTGAGGGGACGCTGGCTTCGGGCAGGTCGGTGCCGTAGCGGCGGCGGTAGACGGCGCGGGTGAGGATGAGCTGGTCCATGGCGCGGGTCATGCCGACGTAGCAGAGGCGGCGCTCTTCTTCAATGTCTTCGGGGACGAGCATGGTGCGGGAGTGTGGGAACAGGCCCTCTTCCAATCCGCTTAGAAATACCAGAGGAAATTCGAGACCCTTGGCGGCGTGCAGGCTCATGAGGGTGATCTGGGCGCGGGCGTCGTAGTCATCGGCGTCGGCGACGAGGGCGGCGTGATCGAGGAACTGGTCGAGGGTTTCGCCACGATCGCGCGAGTCCATGGCGGCGTTGACCAATTCGCGCAGGTTTTCGATGCGGGAGTAGGCTTCGGGCGTGTCTTCGGCTTCGAGCAGCTTGATGTAGGCGGTGCGGTCGATGAGGAATTTGAGAAGGTCGGCGGTGGAGACGGTGGGGGTGGGGAATGCAGTTGCGGATTCCGCCGGCCCGGGCTGAGTCGCGGCATCCTGGTGGACGGAGAGCTGGCCGAACGACCCCTCGTTCTCCGACAAACCAGCCGGCGGGACGCCGGCGCTACCGTCGGAATCCGCGGCGCCGAAATCGCCAAAATCAAAGGTGTAGTTGCCGAATTCTGTGGGATCGAAGGTGGTGGCGTCGCTCGCTTCGGTGGCATCGCCGGCTTCATCGGAGAACTGCCGAGCTTGGCTCGGCTGGACAGCCGAGGGCGGCTGTCCCCACATGGACTGTGATGGCTCCGGCGATTGCGCGGGCGGGTCGCCCTCGCCTGTACGAGCATCTTCTTCCAACTGCTCTGGGAACGTCCCGGCTTGCATGGCTCTGGCGTCTTCGATGAGCTGCTGGAAAGTTTTCAGCGACGACAGGGCGCGTGGTGGAAGCAGCTGGCGGCGGATGGCTTCTCCGACTGCGCCCCACAGCGACAAGCCGGTTTCGAGCGCGAGGCTTTCGAGCGTGTCGATGGTTCCTTTGCCGATGCCGCGGGCCGGGGTGTTGATGACGCGCAAGAGCGAAATCGAGTCGTCGGGATTCTGGATGACTTTCAGATACGAGATCAGGTCTTTGATCTCGGCGCGCTCGTAGAAAGAAAATCCACCGACGACGTGATACTTCAGGCCGTAGCGGCGCATGGCTTCTTCGAAGAGGCGAGACTGCGAGTTGGTGCGGTAGAGGACGGCGGCGCGTGAGTTCTCACCATGCTCGACTGCGTCGCGCAGATACTTCGCGATGTGGTCGGCGGCGAAGAGGGCTTCGTTTTCGCCGTCGGGGGCTTCGTAGTATCCGATCTTGGTGCCGCCCTGGCGCGAGGTCCAGAGGTTTTTGCCTTTGCGGCGGAGGTTGTTAGCGACCACGGCCGACGCGGCTTGCAGAATATTTTGCGTGGAGCGGTAGTTTTGTTCAAGGCGGATGATCTTGGCTTCGGGAAAATCCTGCTCGAATTCGAGGATGTTGCGAATGTCCGCGCCACGCCAGGAATAAATCGACTGGTCTTCATCGCCGACGGCGCAGACGTTGTGGCGGTCGCCGGCGAGCATGCGCATGAGTTCGTATTGCGGGCGGTTGGTGTCCTGATATTCATCGATCAGTAAATATTGGAAGCGGCGATTGTAGTATTCGCGGACTTGCGGCGCCGATTTCAGCAGGCGCACGGCTTCGAGCAGCAGGTCGTCAAAGTCAAAGGCGTTCGCCTTGCGCAGTTCTTTGCGATATTCCTCGTAGAGGTGGGCGACTTTTTCGGTCCTGGGATCGGTGGATTGCAGGTAAAGCTCCTGCGGACCGAGCATGTGATTCTTTGCCCACGAAATGCGGCTTAGAACCGTGCGCGGCGTGAGTTGTTTGTCGTCGACGCCGAGGCGCTTCATGATCTGCTTGACCACGGATTGCATGTCGGATTCGTCGTAGATGACGAAATTTTTGGTGTGGCCGATGGCTGGCTGGCCGGGGACGGTAGAGGGAATGCGCAGGGTCTCGATATCGCGGCGCAACATGCGGACGCAGAAAGAATGAAATGTGGAGATGACCGGCTTGGCGATGCTTAGTCCGCCGACCAGCTTTTCGACGCGCTCACCCATTTCGGCGGCGGCTTTGTTGGTGAAGGTCATGGCCAGAATGGATTCCGGCATCACGCCTTTGTGCTCGATGAGATAAGCAATGCGGTAGGTGATGACGCGGGTCTTGCCGCTGCCGGCGCCGGCGAGGATGAGCACGGGGCCCTCGGTGGTTTCGACGGCCTCACGCTGCTGCGGGTTGAGTTGATCGAGAAAAGACAAGTGAGTAGTTTAATTTTACAGGGAAAGACGGGACTCGGATTTTCGATTGACGATTGCCGATTATCTGGGAAGCGGAAAGCCATCACATCCTAGCCGCGAAGCGGCGGGATGTGAAAGCCCGGCACGGAAGTGCCGGGGCGACGAGGTAAGAGAAACCGAGTCCCGCCAGGGACGGCATTTCGCGCCTTCATCCGAAAACAAATTCAGGATCGTATGGCACGCCAGATTTCCGGAGCAACGACACATATTCATCCTCGAATGAATGCTTCGCATGGTGTTCGGCCTGGTGTTCGATGTAATGACGAACGGCTTCAACATTGGAGGCGCTCACGCTAAACGCTCCGTATCCCTCTTGCCAGGCAAAATCGAATCCGTGCTCACCGAGCCAGCGTGAAGAGTTGGCCTTGAGAACCTGAATCGCTTTGGCTAAGGGAATGTTCGGGGGCAGAGCGATCAGGAGATGGGCGTGGTTGGCCGTGCCTCCTGCGCAGAGCACGGGAATTTCGTGGCCTTTCCCGATGCCTACGAAATACATGCGAAGTTTTTCGCGAAGTTCGTCAGGGATCAGGTCGCGGCGTTGTTTGGTGCTGAAGACGCAATGGATTAACACATTGGGATAGGTGTGTGCCATGTGTCGTCCCCTCCGGGACTCGGTTTGTCTTACCTTGCCTACCCGGCACTTCCGTGCCGGGCTTTCACATCCCGCCGCTACGCGGCTGCGTCATCGGCGCAACGGCAGGAATAGTGGCCCTCAGTCTCTCGAAAGGCGGCAGGAGCAGTCTGTGACGGCTGCACCAGGATTTCCACAGGAGGTATGCCGGTCAACCGGTTATAGCGGCGGCGTTTAGCTCGCGGCTCGCGCGGACTTGCACTCCGCACAGGGGCAGATTTCGCGGAGAAAGCGCCAGGAGTAGAGGCCGAGGTCGTGGTTGTCGTTCCAGAGGAACTTGATGGCGTACTTGCCTACGGCTTCGGCCGAGAGCGGCCGGCCGGTTGGCTTGTACATCGGGAGCGCGCCAGGAGCGAGTTTGGCGGGCTCGCCGGGACGGCGTCCGGACTTGCCGCGCTCGTCTTCGCACATGGCGCAGGGGCAGGCATCGCGCAGGTAGACGAAGCTGTAATGCGAAGCGTGGCCGTCGGCCCACTCGATATCGACGCCCGAGCCGGTGGTGAGATTCACCTTCACCGATTTGGGGTCGGTAGCCGCGGTGGGCGACTGGAGCGGGGACTGCATGAAATCAGTATCGCACAGACGACCTGAAGCGCCAGCTAGTGTACGGACGAGGACGACGTGGAAGAACTCGACGAGCTCGCCGACTTCGAGATGAGGCCGATGCCCAGCCCACCGATCGCACCGGCAAGGATGCCGACCAACGCCAGCATAGCGACGCTTTCAAAGATGGAATTTCTACTGCTCATGGGGGTTCCTCCGTTTGGAGACGGTGGCGAAGACGATTTTAACATTTTCGCGCAGCCCTTGTTCCACCCAGTCCTTGTTCGGCGCATCCTTGGGCGATCGCAGTCACATGGACCTGCCCGGCTGGACGCCAGGATTTTTCGCATCTTCGCATCCGAGCATCCCCGGATTGTCGGAATTGAGGCTGGTCCTGTAAAATAAAGGTTCGCATCGAGCCCCTGAGAGGATCAGAATTCGTCATGGCACAACAATGTGATATTTGCGGCAAGAAGCCGCAAGCGGGAAACCGCATCAGCCACGCCCACAACGTGACCAAGCGGCGCTGGAACGTCAACCTGCGCCCGGTTCACGCCAAGGTTGCGGGCCAGGGCAAGCGCATCCGCGTCTGCACCTCATGCTTACGCAGCGGCAAAGTGGTCAAGGCCTAAGAACTTTTTCCCCACGCGAGCCTTCGAGCAATTTTCGATTGCCGATTGGCGATTGAGGGAGCACCCGTGTGTTCTTAAATCGGGCAATCGACATTTGCCAATTGGAAGTTGCCCGACTCACTCGCTGGGCGGGGCTGGCGAGACGGCCAGCAGTTGCACGTCGAAGATGAGCGTGGCGTTGGGCGGGATGATCGTCTTGTAGCCCGCTTCGCCGTAGGCCAGTTCCGGCGGGATGCGCAGCTGGCGCTTGCCGCCAACTTTCATTCCGGTCACGCCTTCATCCCATCCTTTGATGACGTCGCCTTTGCCCAGCGTGAACTCGTAGGGCTGGTGCGCGTCGACGGAGCTGTCGAACTTCTTGCCTGACGTGAACCATCCCGTGTAGTGGACTTTGACGTGGCTGCCGTCCTTGGCTTCGTCGCCGGTGCCGACTTTGATGTCCCAGTACTGAAGGCCGTCGGCAGTCTTGACGCCGTCGCCGGTGACCTTGGTGGGGGAGTTGGTGTTGGGGCGAACGACCCGGATCTTCGGCTTCTGCGCGGAGGTTTGCGCGTAGAGGGTGGTTCCGAGAATTAACACTATGAATGCTGTTGCGTTCTTCGGCATGACTGGATCTCCCAGCAGATTTTAACCACAGAGGACACGCGGGTGTGAATTTTCCTCTGGGCTTCCTGTGGCCTCTGTGGTTGAGGTTCTTCCTACTCCAGCGCTATTGCGTCGATCTCCACCAGCACGTCCTTCGGCAGGCGCGCGACCTCGACCGTAGTGCGCGCGGGCGGCGCCGAGCTGAAATATTTGCCGTAGACGGCGTTCATGGGGGCGAAGTCGTTCATATCTTTCAGGAACACGGTGCAGCGGACTACTTTTCCGAGGCCGCTGCCGGCGGCTTCGAGAATTTCCGACAGATTGCGCAGAACGCGGTCGGTCTGGGCGGAGATGTCTCCGGCGATGACTTGTTGGGTGGCTGGATCGATGGCGACCTGGCCGGAGGTGAAGATGAATCCGTTGGCTTTGATGGCCTGCGAATAAGGGCCGATGGCTTGAGGGGCGTCTTTGGTGGAGATGAGTTGGCGCATAAGACAGTGGTCAGTGGCTAGTGGCCAGTGGTTAGTAAACCACGAACGGCTCAGGGTAGCACATGGGGCGCGGTTGTTTGTCAGTACTTATTTGTGGACTGGCTCGCCTGGCATCGGTTAAAACCCACTGCTATCCGGGAAAGAACGAGGATCGCTTGGGCTGGCGCCTGTTTTCGACAGTAGCGCTGGACATGGTGCCGGTAGCGAATCAAAATAGCCGCTGTGACACTAATCGAATTCCTTCTAGCTCTTTCCGTATTGACGCTGATTCTTGGCCTGATCCGAATCCCCTACATATTTCGCGCACGGGGCATGCACGCTCTTGCGGCCAGGTGGGGCTTGCAGTATGTCGGTCCCTCCTTCTCGGGATGGCGAACCTCCTCTTCCGGCAATCTGACCCTTCCTCTTTCGTTTCCTGACCGGCTAGTTCAGGGCAGACAAATTAGACAGGTCTGGAACGTAATTGAGGGACAGCAAGGCGGGCTATCGGTTCTTATTTTCGACAGCATCATTGGTGAAGAAAGAGGCATGTACTGCACTTTTTTGGCGTGCCAGACCGAGCAGAATCCGTTCGGGATGAACATTGCGCCAGATCGCGTAATTCAGTCGCATGGTTGGACGGCCCTTTATCGAAATCGATTCCTTCAGATCCCCTGGACAATGAGCGTGCGGCGCCTCGATGACCATCTGAGCAAGTTGCGGGTTGGCTCGGTCTGCGAGCCTAACTGTTGAAGAATCTCTATCACGCCCCTGGCCTATTGTATTCGGCGCGGACACCTAGATCTTCTGCAGTCGTTGCACTTCGTGGACGCCGGGGATTTTTCGGAGGCCGGCGATGATGGTTTCTAAGTGCTTGAGGTCGGAGATGTCGAGGACCACTTCTACGCTGGCCTGGCTGTTGGCGGTGTGGGCGCCGATGTTGCGGATGTTCGATTTGGCGTCGCCGATGACGCCGGTGATGAGCTTCAACATGCCGAAGCGGTCGTCGCAGAAAACTGTGAGCTTGACGGGATAGGCGGTGGGAGTGGAGTCGTCGCGGGCCCATTCGACGTCGATCTTGCGCTCGGGCTCGTAAAGAAGATTGGTGACGTTGGGGCAGTTGACCGAGTGCACGGCCACGCCTTTGCCACGAGTGATGTAGCCGACGATGCCTTCGCCGCGGATGGGATTGCAACAGCGGGCGCGGTAGACGAGCATGTCTCCCTGGCCGCGAACGGTGATGGCGTTGTGGTCGCCGAAGACGCGGCGCACGACGCTGGCGATGCTGCCGGGCTGCGAGGTGAGGCCTTCGGACTCGATGTCGCCGGCAATGGAGGGCGTGGCGCCGGCGGGGAGCAGACGAGCGAGAACCTGGCGAGCGGAATATTTTCCGTAGCCGATGCCCGACATGAGGTCGTCGGCTTTGCCCAGGCCGTAGGCGGAAGCGACTTTCTGCAGGTCTTCGTCTTTGATTTCTTTCAGCGCGATGCGGTACTTGCGGGCTTCTTTTTCAATCAGCTTTTTGCCGATTTCGATGGCGCGCTCGCGCTGATGAAGATTGAGCCAGTGCTTGATCTTGTTGCGAGAGCGCGAGGACTTGACCAGCCCGAGCCAGTCGCGGCTGGGCTTGTGTCCGGGCTGGGTAAGAATTTCGACAATGTCTCCGGAATGAAGTTTGTGGCGAAGCGGAACCATGCGTCCGTTGACCTTGGCGCCGGTGCAGGTGTGGCCGACCTCGGTGTGAATGGTGTAAGCGAAATCGATAGGCGTGGCGTCGCGTGGAAGAACGACGACTTTGCCTTTGGGCGTGAAAGTGTAGACCTCTTCGGGGTAGAGATCGACTTTGAGCGTGGATAGAAATTCGTTGGGGTCGCTGACGTCGCGCTGCCACTCGACAACCTGGCGCAGCCACGCGAGGCGCTGTTCATCCTGCGCGGAGACCGGGCCGTCTTTGTATTTCCAGTGGGCGGCGATGCCTTCCTCGGCCATCTTGTGCATGTCTTCGGTGCGAATCTGGATTTCGAACGGCGTGCCATCCTCGGTGATGACCGAGGTGTGCAGCGACTGATAAAAATTGGGCCGTGGCATGGCGATGAAATCTTTGATGCGTCCGGGAACCGGCCGCCAGAGATTGTGAATGATGCCGAGAACGGCGTAGCAGTCCTGCAGTGATCGCGTGATGACGCGCATGGCGCAGAGATCGTAAACCTGGTCGACGCCGATGCGCTGGCGCTGCAGTTTTTTGTGAATGCTGAAGAGGCGCTTGATGCGGCTTTCGACGCGGGCCTGGATGCCAGCTTCTTTCAGCTTGTCGGCGATGATCTGCTGGGTTTTGGCGAGGAAGGCCTCGCCCTGTTTGCGGCGGGCATTGACGGATTTTTCGACCTGCTCGTAGCCGACGGGATCGAGAAAGCGGAAGCCGAGGTCTTCGAGCTCGCCGCGAATCTTGCCCATGCCTAAGCGGTGCGCGATCGGAGCATAGATTTCCAGCGTCTCTTCGGCGATTTTGTGCTGGCGGTCAGGCTGCAGGTGTTCGAGGGTGCGCATATTGTGCAGGCGGTCGGCAAGCTTGATGAGGACGACGCGGATGTCGTCGACCATGGCGAGCATCATCTTGCGCAGATTTTCGGCCTGCTGTTCTTCGCGCGTGGCGAAATCGATCTTGCTGATTTTGGTGACGCCTTCGACGATGTGGGCGACCTGCTCGCCGAATTCTTTGCGAATGTCGACGATGGTGACCGAGGTGTCTTCGACGGAGTCGTGCAGCAAGCCGGCGGCGACGGCCACCGGGTCCATCTTCATTTCGGCGAGAACGAGGGCGACTTCGAGAGGGTGAACGAGGTAGGGTTCGCCGGAGGCGCGCGTCTGGCCCTCGTGATTCTTCAGCGAGTAATCGTAGGCTTTTTTGACGATGGTGAGATCGTCATGGGGACGGTTTTCCTGCATCCGCTTCATCAGATCGCGGAACTTGGTCAGCGTGAGGGCGGTGGTCGCGATCTGTTGGCGCAGGCTCGCCATGCAGGATTATAGCCCGCGAACAGCCGGGAATCGCGTGGGGAATGCCGGTGTGAGAACGGGGCTCCTAGGTTGATTATAGCGGGAAGTCGGGCCGCGCTTGATTCGTGGCTCAATTTGATGGCAGAAGGGAAAACCATCAACCACGAAGGGCACGAAGGATCACGAAGGAATTCGTCCAGGTTTTCCTTCGTGTGACTTCGTCCTTCGTGGTGATGGTCTTGCTTCCGCATGGGCGATGGCTGGGGCCGAGTCAAAAGATGCGAAGGAAATTTTCTTGCCGGGAAATTCGGTGGGGTTGAAGTTTGGGACATGCGTTCACAGCGGACGGCGATCTGCTAGAGTGGGCCGATGGTCGAACTTCGCATGGCGCGGGTGCTGGTGAGCGGGGTGTCGGGGCCGATTGGGAGCGCGCTGCTGCCGTCGTTGAAAGCAAATGGCGCGATAGTCGTGCGGCTGGCGCGCCCGAATTCTTCCGGCATGACTGCTGGCGACGAAGAGACAATTGCGTGGGATCCTGCGCAGCTGATTTCTCCTGAGGCAGTCTCGGGATTCGATGCGGTGATCCACTTAGCGGGCGAGAGCATCGTTGGACGATGGACGGCCGCAAAGAAGAAAGAGATTCGCGACAGCCGCGTGCTGGGGACGAAGAATCTCGCTCGGGCTCTGGCGCTGGCGAAAGTTAAGCCGCAGGTTTTCGTGTGCAGCTCGGCAATCGGGTACTACGGCGATCGCGGCGACGAAGTGTTGCGCGAGGAGAGCGATGCGGGTGGGGGTTTTCTGCCTGAGGTTTGCGGCGAGTGGGAGGAAGCGACGCGCGCCGCGGTGGACTCGGGCATCCGCACGGTGCAGATTCGCACGGGAGTAGTGCTGAGTTCCGCAGGCGGGGCGCTGGCGAAGATGCTCACGCCGTTCAAGCTGGGCGTGGGCGGACGGATCGGCGACGGGCAGCAGTGGATGAGCTGGATCGATGTGCAAGATATGGTCGGCGCGATTCATCACATTCTTAAGACCGACTTGCTGCAAGGGCCGGTGAACATGGTCGCGCCGAGGCCGGTGACCAATGCGGAGTTTACGAAGACACTGGCGAGCGTGCTGTCGCGACCCGCGATCTTTCCCATGCCGAAGTTCGCGGTGAAGCTGGCGTTCGGGGAGATGGGCGAGACGGTTCTGCTGGGCAGCCAGCGGGTCGAGCCGGCGAAGTTGGTCGCGAGTGGGTATCCGTTCCGGTTCAGGGAGCTGAGAGCGTCGCTGGAGGGGATGTTGCGGTAAGGCAGTTGGCCACGGATCTGCACGGATGTTCACGGATTTAAGGCAAGCGCATGAACTGGCTGCTAAGAAACTCTCACACGCCGTAAAAATGCCGGCATCTTTGCCTCTTTAGGGTGCGAGGGCTTGGAGCCCTCGCTACTGCCGGCGGGACGCCGGCGCTACTCACTGCGGTTTGGGGCGGTTCATTTCCTGTTGCAGCTTTTCGAGCAATTGGGCGCGCTGTTCGGTGGTCAATTCGCGCTGCAATTCTTCCAGGGCCAGGGCGACGATGTGGTAGTGGTGCGCTCCGGCGTATTTGGGATCGGCGGTAATGTCGAGCCAGAGCTTGTGCATGAGTTCGACATCCTGCGGGCGCATGCGCGGGGTGTGGGGGCCAATATCGTACTCGCGAACCGCGCCGTCGGGCGCGCAGACTTCCAGAGTCAGCCTGGGACGCGGCTCGGGCAGGCGCTCCCAGGCATCGCCGGTAAGCTTGGCCTGTTCGTCGGCGGTAAGCTTGTTGGAAAGGCCACACACGACGCGGGCGGAATCGAGCCGCTGGGCCGTGACCATGATGGCTTCGAACACATCGGTGGCCGGCACCACGAGCAGAAAAATCGGCTTGCCTTCTTTTTCGGCGACGGCGACGGCCGCGGTAAAAAGTTCCTGCTCGTAGTGGTCGAAGACCTGGCTGGCTTCAAAAACCGTGTTGCCGCCGAAACTATGTTCGCGATGATAGAGGCGGGCGCTCATGACCACAACATCCTGCTTGGCCGTGTTGGTGTGGCCCAGGATGTGGCGCAGGTAATAAAGATTGCGGGGATCGCGCACTGCCACCAGAATGTTGCCGGGGCGCACGCCCATCGCTCCCGAGCCCAGCTCCTGGTTGCCATAAACGCGGAATTGATCGAGCTGCTCCGGCTTGCCGTGCCGCTCTTTGGCGACGTGGCGTTCAGATAGGGTGAAGATCGTGAAGAAAACCACGCTGAAGACCACCCCCGCAATGGTGGCCTGATACTTGGTGAACAAGTTTACGATCGCGGTGGTGAACAGGACTGCGGAAATGATGAGCAGCCCGAAAGGAACCTCCGTCTTGCCGATGTGCAGGTTTCCCGGCACCTTCCATTCGCGGTTGCCGGGCTCGGTGAAGCGCAGCACCAGCACCGCGAGGGACTTCATGGTGAAACTCCAGATCACACCGAAGGCATAAAGCGCCGCCAGTTGGTAAACGTCGCCGCGGCTCAGGATAATGGTGAGCAACTGCATCCCGACAATCAGATTGATGATCCGGTAGCTGGTGCCGTAGCGATGGTGCGGTTTCTGGAACCAACTGGTGAGCACGCCGTCTTCGGCCACGCGGTTCAGCACGCCGTTGGCGCCCACGATGGAAGTATTCTGCGCGCCCGCCAGGATCAGCACGCCCACCAGCACCACGAAGCCGTGGAACAGCAACCTGACGGTGATCGGTCCGACCAGATACATGGCGATTCCGCCGATCAGGTTGGCGAAGAAGTTGGGCCGCACGTTGTCGGGAATGATCATCACGGCAAAGAACGAAACCAGGGAGGTGAACAACAAGCTGTAAATGAAGATCACCAGCCCGGTCTTTTCCAGATTCTTGAGCTTGGGATGTTCAATCTCACGGTTGACCTGCGCCAGCGTCTCTTCGCCGCTCATGGCCAGCACCGAGTGCCCGAAGCCGACGAAAAGAATGATCCAGGTGAGGTGGGCGAAAAACGTCCCGTTGAGCCAGCCGAGCGAATCCCGGTTGAGCGGAATCGCTCCCGCGGCGCTGAACGGGCTGGGCGGCAACTGCACGGGCGCCCGCAGCACGGTAATGGTGCACCACAAAATCAGAATCACCACCATGACCGTGGTGATTGCCATGATCTGCAGGGCTTTCTGGCTGGATTCGTGGATGCCCTGGGTGTTTTTCCACCAGAAATAGATGACCACGATCACGGCCAGTCCGGCGGCGAAATGATTGTCGGAAAAATTCAAGGGACGATGGAGGTAAATCGCGATGTCTTTGATGAAGCCGGCGAGGTATTGCCCGGCAGAGACGGCGCTGATGGGCCCAGTGAGAACGTAGTCGAAGAGCAGGGCGGAGACGGAGAACTTGGCCAGCGTCCCGCCCATGGCCTCTTTGACGACGCGGTAAACGCCGCCGCGCACGAACATGCTGCTCGATTCGATATACAGCGCGCGCACGGCATAGCTGAACAGCATGACGCCGAGGATGAACCATGGGGCGCTTTTGCCGATGACTTTTTCGGCATCGCCTCCCGCGTAGTAAGCGGACGACGCGAGATCGGACAGTACGATGGCAGAGGCCCGCCAAAAAGAGATGAAGGTCAGCATCACCGTAGTGGCGACGAAGACCTTTACTGCCGGTTTTATGCCCTCAGGGGATGTGGCCATGCTTCGAAGAATTGCGCTTTGTGGGTATGAATTTGAGTCACTTGAAGATAGCACAGGGCAAGGGATTTCCTGCGCCTGGCAGGGAGGGGTCAGGCGCCTGATGCGGGGGATGTGGCAGGCGGTTTCGGGGATAAGTACGTATGCGTGATGCGGTCGTGCCAACAGAGGAGGTCTTCGTCGAGAAAGACCCACCCATATCCCATGCCCAGGGATGCGGCTGAGAGATATGAAGCCAGCACGCGCCAGCGGCGCAAGGAGCGGCTGGCCGCGGAACCGTCGAAGCGGGCGAGTTCGAGACCTGCCAGACGTAATCCCGGCGTGCGGGCGGCGTAGACGATCAACAAGTATTGATAACCCGCCCAAAGCAGGCAAGGAACTCCGATGGCAAGCCCGACAAGTTGCACCAGCGGCGGCCGAACGGCGGCGACTTTCCAGAAAATAAAGCCGAATAAAGCGGATGCTGCGGCGACGATCAAGCCATCGATTGCGCCCGCGAGCAAACGGCGTGGCAGCGGCGCGCTTTGCAGGGGAAGGTCAATGCCGGGCCGTCTTTCGATTTCCTGACGTTCCACGGCCTCGATCGTAATGCCTCCGAGAGCCGGCGCCGGGGGCACGGTTTCGGGTGCTTCCAGAATGCGAGGGCGGCCGCTGACAGGTTCGGCGAGTTGATCAAGCGGCGGTGGCGGAGGCGCCCACGCCGACCGGGGAAACTCAATGATCTTGGCGCCGGCGTGGGTGCCGGAAGAGGACGCGGGCTGACTGGCCGAGTGTGGGAGAGCGCCGGGGATTTCGCATCCATCAGGCGGCGCGGCGGCTTCCTGCCTGGTTCCATCGAGCGCCAGAGCCTGGTTGGAGGCGGGTTGGAAATCTGACATCGGCGAAAGCTGGCCGGATGATTGCGCCAGGGCAGAGGGATCAAATGCATCAAACTGCAAGCGTAACGAGGGATAGCGGGGCGGGCGCATCTTTCTGCGCGCGCGATAGCGATCGAGGCGGGCGGCAAGCTCGCCGCGCCAGGCATCGGACTGATCGGAGGTTGAAACGCCAGATGGAGCAGCGGGTGAACCCGCGTCTTGTACGATTGCAGACGAATCCTGAGCAAGCGACGGTATCGCCGGCAAATCCGATTCCGCCTGGCGGCTTGCAGGCAGTTGATTAGGAGGGGGCTCCGGTTGGCAACGGCAAACTTCACCCGGCAAAATCTCGCCACATCGCGGACAATTCATGAATGCCAGTCTTAACAGCCAAGTATCCGACTACGATCCGAAAATCGGTTGAGGTTGAGCGGAACGAGCAACCGGAAGCGCACCAACGGGAATCCTAGCCTTTTTCGCCACTTTGCCGCGCACCCGGCTCCGTGCTAAGTTCACGATGCCGCGACTCAAAGCTGAAGAGGGACAGGTCCGCTTTCGTTGAGCGATCTATTTCCGTTGATTTTTTCCGATGACGCTTCGCACTAGATTCCTTATCACGGCGCTGTTTCTTTGTCATCAGCTTCCCGGCAGCGGGCTAGTAACCAGAGAGTTGCTTGGCGAAGATTCCGGCCAGAAAACGGTTTCAGCGGCTCAGAAAACAGCTAAGAAAACGGACGCCGCGGCCGAACCCAGCACGCCCTGTGCCCGGCAAGCGGCGACGCAAGACTCGGAGTTGACCACCATCTGCGCTCTGCAACAGGAAAAGATTGGCGACATTTACAAACTGCACGGCGACGCCGAGATTCACTACCACGGCTACACTCTGCGCGCCGAGGAAGTCACCTATAACTCTGACACCGGCGAAGCCACCGGGACCGGGCACTTCAGCCTCGATGGCGGGCCCAACGACGACCACATCAGAGCCAGCCATGGAACTTACAATCTGACCGCCGAGACCGGCCGCTTTTACGATGTGGACGGAACCACCGGATGGCATCAGAAGGGAAATCGCGTTTTGCTGACCTCCAGCACTCCATTTGCCTTCAGCGGAAAAATGGTGGAGAAAACCAGCCCCGATCACTACCTGGTCTATGACGGCACGATTACCACCTGCCAACTGCCGCATCCGGATTGGCAGTTCGCAGCCCACAAAATCAAGGTTGAGGTCGGCGCCAACGCCAGCCTCACCAACAGCAGTTTCTGGCTGCTGCGTCTACCCGTGTTCTACTTCCCCTATGCAACCGTCCCTATCGACCGCGAGGCGCGGCAGACCGGATTCCTGATTCCCACCGGCGGCGAATCATCGGTAAAAGGCAGCATCATCGGCGACGGATTCTTTTGGGCCATCAATCGCAGCACGGACGGCATGGTGGGCGCCGAGTATTACTCGAAGCGGGGATGGTCGCAGCGCGGAGAATTTCGTGCGCGCCCCAGCGACACCTCGTATGTCGACCTGAATTATTTCGGCGTGATCGATCGCGGGTTCCTGACCACTGGCAGCTCGGGCGAGCCCGTGGTGCTGAAGGAGGGCGGGCAGGAAGCGCGGCTCAACGCGGAAGGCAACTTTCTCGGCTTCCGCGCGGTTTCGAATATCGACTATCTCAGTTCTTTCCTGTTCCGGCTGGCGTTCAGCGAAATATTCACGCAGGCCACAAACTCGGAGGTGAAATCGCAAGTTTTTCTGACGCGGGCGAACAATGGGTTCTTCCTGAGCGGAATGACCGAGCGCTATCAGGACTATTTTCAACTCTCCAATAATGGAGTGCTTACCTATCCGCCGATCTTCGACGCGGTTCAGATCTGGCATACCCCGAGCGTGGACGCTTCCAGCGTGGACCGTCCGCTGTGGCATTCTCCGTTTCTGTGGTCGTTCGATGCCTCGGTGGCTGGCCTCTCGCGCAGCGAGCCCGGCTTTCATACCGGCGATCTGCTCGGCCGCTTCACCTTCAGCCCGGAGATTTCCCTCCCGCTGCAATTTCACGGATGGTCCCTGCGTCCCGGCTTGGCGCTGCACGAGGGTTATTACACCGAGCGCTTCGTAAACAATCAGGCCGTCAACGATCCCACGAACCGGCAGGCGCTCGACGCTTCGGTCGAGATTCGGCCGCCGGCGCTGGAAAAAGTCTTCGACAAAGATTTCCTGGGCCGCAAGTGGAAACACGTCATCGAGCCGCGTGCCGTCTACCGTCTGGTAACCGGCGTCAACGATTTCGCCAATGTGCTGCATTTCGACGAGCGCGACATACTCAGCAACACGCATGAAGTCGAGTATGGATTCGTCACTCGCCTCTACGCCAAGCGGCCGCCATCATCGACGAAGGAGTGTCAAACTCCCATGACCGGGCTGGCGGTTGGCGCGGCCGCACCGGAACAGGGCGTGCCCTGGCAGCACATCAATACTCTGGAGAATCAGAGCTGCGTCCCGCTGCCCGACGTGCGCGAGGTCGCAACCTGGGAGCTGGAACAGAAATATTTCCTCGACCCCACCTTCGGGGGCGCTCTGGTTCCTGGTGAGCGCAATGTGTTTACCACCACCGAAGACCTGACCGGCATCGCCTTCGCCACTGAACCGCGGCATCTTTCACCTCTGATTTCGCGCCTGCGGGTAGCCACCAGTTCTCGCACCGATACCGAGTGGGATCTCGACTACGATTTTCAGTTGGGCCGCATCAACGCCAGCACGTTCCTGGTCAACTACAATCTGGGTCCGTTCACGCTGGGCGCTGGCGACGCCTTTCTGCAAATCCCGCAAACCAGTACGCTGAGTTCCATTCCGCCGGAGGGCACGTGCAATCCGGTTACCACGACGACCACCCAGGTCACCTGCAAATTCCAGCAGTTTCGCGTGGCGCTGGGCTACGGCGGCCTGAATCGCAAGGGGCTGAGCGCAGCCACCAGCTTCGGCTACGACTCCGAAGTCGGGCAGCTCCAGTTTGCCACTGCCCAGGCCACCTACAACTGGGACTGTTGCGGCATGACGCTCGAGTACCGCCGCTACGACGTCGGCGACGTGCGCGACGAGAATCTTTTCCGCTTCAGTTTCACGCTGGCCAATATCGGATCGTTCGGCAACTTGAAAAAATATGAACGGCTCTATTGAGGCGGGCTCGGTTCGGTCTGAAGCTGCTACCATAACGGCTATGCATTCTGCGCAGGCCGGTCTCGAGGCGAAGGATTCTCGGCTAAGAACAAATCTGCGCCAGATGGGCCGTCTTCTCGTGGCCTACTCCGGCGGCGTCGACTCCGCGTATCTCGCTTGGGCCGCTCACCGCGCACTCGGCAACGACATGCTGGCCGTAATTGCCGATTCTCCCAGCCTGGCCCGCACGCAGCTCGCTGACGCGCTCGCCTTCGCCAATGAACAGGGAGTCTCTGTGGAAGTTATCTCCACTTCCGAACTCGACCGCCCCGAATACGCCCGCAACGACGGCCTGCGATGCTTCCATTGCAAAGACGAACTCTTCGCCGTGATGGAAGAGCTGCGAGCTGCGCGCGGTTTCGACACGATCGCTTACGGAGTGAATGTCGACGATCAGGGCGACTTCCGGCCGGGTCAGCAAGCGGCACGGGAACATCACGTGGCGGCTCCGCTCCTCGAAGCCGGACTCACGAAAGCTGAAATCCGAGAACTCGCACGCAAAGCCGGATTGCGCGTCTGGGATAAGCCGGCTTCGGCTTGCCTCTCTTCGCGTATTGAGTATGGCCGCCCGGTAACGCGCGAAGCGCTCGAGGTGATCGAGCGCGGCGAGGATGCGCTTCGCGCTCTCGGTTTCCGGCAGTTTCGCGTGCGGCATCATGGCGAGATCGTGCGCATCGAAATCGCCCGCGAGGAACTCGATCGCGCCCTGACTCCGGCGATGGCCGTGCAGTTCACGGCCATCTTCAAGGCGCTGGGCTTCCAGTTCGTGACCCTCGATCTGGAGGGATTCCGCTCCGGATCGATGAACTCCTTGTTGCCTGTAACGCAGTTGCGGCGCGCAGGCTAATCCGCTGAGATGGCCGCAGTCCCGGCTCCGGCCCTCATCTGCTGTGAGATAATCGAAGCAATTCGCGATGCTGAGGCGGTTCCTGGTGACCACAATTCGACGTTCGTTTCTTATCCTGCTTCTGGTTTGCCTCGGCTGCGTGGCTCAGACCGTCCCTCCGGAACTGGCACTGAAAATTGAGCATCAGGTGCGCACGTACTACACCATCCCCGCCGACGTAAAGGTGACCGTCGGCGCCGTCGCGCCGAGCCCCGAGTGGCCGGGCTACGATGCGGTTACGGTGACCATCGACGGAGGCGGCGGCAAGCCGCCCAAGGACTATCAGTTCTTGCTCTCAAAGAATCGCGACACGTTGCTGCGCGTGACCAAATTCGACTTGAGGAAAGATTCGTTTCAAGAGCTGATGAGCAAGATCGACGTCGCCGGACGGCCTACTCGCGGTGCGAAAAATGCGAAAGTCGTGGTCGTTAACTTCGACGACTTCGAGTGTCCCTATTGCGCGGCTATGCACCGCACGTTGTTTCCAGAAATTCTGAAGGAATACGGCGACCGTGTCACCTTCATCTACAAGGATTATCCGCTGTCCGACATTCATCCCTGGGCCATCCATGCCGCCGTGGATGCAAACTGTCTGGCAGCGCAGAACGCCGATGCCTACTGGGATTTCGCCGACTCGATCCACGCCAACAAACGCGACGTGGACAGCGAACAAACTCCGGGAGCTCGCCTGGCAGCCATCGACAAGATGACCATGCTCGAAGGCCAGAAGCACAATGAAGATTTGACGAAACTGCAAGCCTGCGTGAAAGCTCAGAACGAAGACGCGGTGCAGGCGTCGATGAAGGAAGGCGACGCGATTGGCGTGAACGCCACTCCGACGCTGTTCGTCAATGGCCAGAAAATTGACGGTGTCGTGTCGCCGGACGAGCTCCGCGCCGCCCTCGACAGCGCTTTGAAAGATGCAGGCCAGCCCGTACCAGATCACAAGCCAGCAGGAACGGGCCCAGCTTCCAAGTAATGCTGTAGCATGTCGTTGGCAGACGGCTATCGCTGGAGTTCGTCTTTTTTGATTTTCTTTTTGGCGTGAGCGGGCGAGAGGCGGGGGAGAAACCAGATTGAGAAAACACTCGTTCTATATGCAGGCTGCTGCGGCATTTTCGGCCGCGGCTCTGCTGGCGGGGATGCTTGGCTGTAAATCGCAGGCCGGTGGCGATGTCATGGCCACGGTCGACGGCCGGAAAATCCTCAAATCCGATCTGGACTATTACGAAAACCAGGTTTCGGCCGGCCAGCAGAAACCCACCGGCGAGCAGGCCACCGCGCTTCGACTCAACATTCTGCACCAGATGATCGAAGATGAAATCCTGATGCGCCGCGCGGAAAAACTTGGCCTGCTGGCCACCGACGAGGAAGTCGACCGCAAATACAATGAGATCCGGTCTCCTTTGTCGGAGCAGGATTTTGAAAAGCAGCTTCAGGAAAAGAAAGTTTCGCTGGCGGACTTCAAGCGCGACATCCGCCGCTCCATTACCGGCGAAAAAGTGATGAACAAGGAAGTCTCGTCGAAGATCAACGTGACCGATCAGGACGTTGCCGACTACTATAACGCGCACAAAAGCGAGTTCAACCTGATCGAGCCGCAATATCATCTGGCGCAGATCATGGTG
This sequence comes from Terriglobales bacterium, assembly GCA_035504195.1. GTDB lineage: Bacteria > Acidobacteriota > Terriglobia > Terriglobales > Acidobacteriaceae > Sulfotelmatobacter. The sequence continues at coordinate 342,824 of DATJSG010000025.1, read as the reverse complement.
ACGCCCACGCCCAACCCGCAGGTCCACAACCAGAACGACAAGGCGCAGAACGAAGCCGATGCGCGCAAGAAAATTCAGATGATCGAAAACCGCCTGGAAAGCGGCGACGATTTCGCCACGCTGGCGATGAAATATTCCGAGGATCCGGAAACATCGGGCAACGGCGGCGATCTCGGCACCGTGCCCGAGTCGTCGCTGCGCCAAACCGACCCGCTGACCCGTGACGCAGTCATGAAGCTGAAGCCGGGCCAGTACAGCGAGATCATTCCGGTGACAAATCCGGCGACCAAACAGATGCTGGGATTTCGCATCGTGAAACTGGTCTCCAAAGAACCCGCCGGACAGCGGGAATTTTCCGATCCGAGGGTGCAGCAGGCGATCCGCTCGCAGCTTCATGACCGCCGCGAGCAATTGCTGAAAGCCGCCTACTACGAGGTCCTGCGCGATTCCGCGAAGGTGGAAAATTTTTACGCCAAGCAGATCCTCGACAGCAACGGGGTGGAAAAGTAGTTTGGAAAAGTAAAGGCTGGGGAAAGCACCGAAGTTCTTTCGGCCGAACTCACTCCACAATCGCCAGCACATCGCCGGAGTTCACTGCGGCGCCTGCGCTGACCAGAATCTTCCGGATGGTTCCCTTCTTGGGAGATTTGATTTCGTTCTGCATCTTCATCGCCTCGACAACCAAGACGCCAGTGCCTGCTTCGACTTCAGCTCCTTCGCTCAGCAGCATACGCACAACTTTCCCCGGCATGGGCGCAGTCAGCTTTCTGGGACCGTGGTCATCCACGGCGCGAGCGCGTCCACGCAGCGACCGCGGGTCGCGGACTTCCGCAGCAAAGCGTTCACTGCCCACCCACAGATGCAACTCGCCGGCCACGCGCTCGCACTTCACCTCATAGGCCAAGTTGCCGATGCGCAGCGAAAGCACGTCAGGACGCGCCAGCACGGCATCGACTTCGATCGCGCGCCCGTCGAGACGGCACGACCAGCCGCCTTCCTCGCGCGAAAGTTCCAGGCGATAGCTCTTGCCGTTGATGGCGACGTCGTAGGTCACAGGAGACTCATCGCAGCGCCTCACGACGCGCCGCTCTCTTCCAGTTGGAAGCAGCCTTGGAATTGCCGGCTTCAGATCCGTTGCTGACGGCGCGCTCGCCGGGAACCGCAGCGGCCGGTCCAAGGGCGGCGAACATTCCGGCAGCGATCACTGCGATCTCGGCCACTCTAGACTGCACTTCGGAATTGGCTGGTGCGCTTTCCGTCTGCTTGAACAGGCGGTCGAGAAAACCCGTATCGAGCCGTGCGGCGCGAAAATCCGGATCGCGCAGGATGCGCCGGAAGAGTGAAATATTAGTTTTGATTCCGCCCACAAAATATTCGTTCAGGGCTCGGGTCAGGCGGCTGATCGCCTGCTCGCGATCCGTGCCATAACCGATTAGCTTGGCCAGCAGCGGATCGTAATCCATCGGCACCGTCCAGCCTTCGTACATTCCGCTATCGCGGCGGATTCCCGGGCCGGAGGGCTGCAGCAGCAGCGTAATTTTGCCTGGGCTGGGAAAATAATTGTTGTCAGGATCTTCTGCGTAGACGCGGCACTCGATGGCGTGTCCGCGAATCTGGACGTCGTCCTGCGTGAAAGGCAGATGCTCGCCGGCTGCGATGCGAATCTGCAGATGCACCAGATCGAGTCCGGTGATCAATTCCGTCACGGGATGCTCGACTTGCAGCCGCGTATTCATCTCCAGAAAATAGAAATGTTTTTCCTGGTCAACCAGAAACTCCACGGTTCCGGCATTCGTGTATGCGGCGGCCTGCGCCACGCGCACCGCGGTCTCACCCATCCTGCGCCGCATCTCGGCGTCGACGATCGGCGAGGGCGCTTCCTCGACCACTTTTTGATGGCGGCGTTGAATCGAACACTCGCGCTCGCCGAGATAGACGGTGTTGCCATGCTCATCGGCCAGAATCTGCATTTCGATGTGGCGCGGATTCACGATTGCTTTCTCGATGTAAACTTCGCTGTCGCCGAACGCGCGCTCCGCCTCGCTGCGCGCACCGTCAAGCGCGGACTTCAGATCCTGTGGGGTATGCACGAGGCGCATGCCTTTACCGCCGCCGCCAGCGGCGGCTTTCAGCATTACGGGGTAGCCGATGCGCGCGGCTACTTCCTCGGCCTGCTCGAAGGATTCCAATCCGCGCGACGTGCCCGGAACAAAGGGAACGCCGGCACGCTCCATCGCCTGGCGGGCGCGGGTTTTCGATCCCATGGCGTCCATCGCAGCAGCGGTGGGGCCGATGAATTTCACACGGGCATCGGCGCAGGCGCGAGCGAACTTCGCATTCTCGGAGAGGAAACCGTATCCGGGATGAATGGCATCGGCGCCGGAGCGGGCGGCGACGTCGAGGATTTTCGCGATGTTGAGATAAGACTCGGAAGCGGCAGCCGTGCCGATGGGATAAGCTTCGTCAGCTTTGCGCACGTGCAGGGAGGCGCGATCGACATCGGAATAGACCGCGACCGCCGCAATTCCCATTTCATGGCAGGCGCGAATGACGCGCACCGCAATTTCGCCCCGGTTCGCAATGAGAATTTTTCTGAACATTTTTTCTCGGCACTATTCTGCAGGACGGCGCGAGAAGCTCACAGAAAAAGGCGCTCGCGTTTGAACCGAGGCTGCTTGCAGCCAGCGGCGGCGCGGGGTGAACCGATAGCGAATCAGAGTCCAGATGGCCTGCCATCCGTCGGAATGGCGGATTTTCTTGCCTTCGATCGCAGAGCGAGGATTGTAAGAGATAGGCACTTCGGCGATTTTCTCGCCCATACGGCAGAGCTTGGCCGTGACCTCGGGGCAGAATTCGAAGCGATGACATTCCAGTTGCACCTGCGCCAGCACGGAGCGGCGAATAATTTTGTAGCAGGTGGCTTCGTCGTGAATGCCTGCGCCATAAAGAAGATTGGTGAGATGCGTAAGCAGCTTGGCGCCTAAGAAGAAACGCAGACCGCGCTCGGGGCGGTCGGGACGCACGCCGTAGACGACATTCGCCTTGCCCTGTTCGAGCGGCCGCAGCAATGCGGGATAATCCTGCGGATCGTACTCGAGATCGGAATCCTGAATCAGAACGTACTCGCCGCGGGCGTAGGCGAGGGCGGTGCGAATCGCCGCTCCCTTGCCGCAGTTGCGCTCGTGGAAAATTACCGTCACGTCGCCTGACAGCGGCAGAGCCTGCAGGATCTCACGGGTGCCATCGGTCGAACCGTCGTCGACGATGACGATTTCTTTTTTTACCGGCGAGGCGTGAATCGCCCGCAGCAACTCGTCCACGTGCGCAGCCTCGTTGTAGACGGGGACGATCACCGAGACACAGCCCTGCCAGCGGGCGCTGGCGGCCGGTGCCGGATGCTCCGCTGTCCGATCCAGTATTGGGGCAGGCGCATTCATGATGGTTGTGACGGGAAATCCCGCGTTTAGGATAGCATTTCCCGGCTCATTTTCCGCGTTTACGAACCTCCGGGCGGGACGGCGGACGTGAAAACCATTCACCACAAAGGGCACTAAGGATCACGAAGGACTTCGTCAGGAAACCGTCGCCTGTACAGATCTCAGGAGCCGGCCTTGCGCCGAAGTATATAGATCACCTTCGATGATGCTGGGTGATAGTCTCGGGCTGCGACGTTCCAGACGTAGTGTGTTGGTTGGTTGATGTCAGCGACACCCACCACTTCGTATGAGCGATCCATGAATTCCTGCAGTCGCGGCAGAAAGCTGGCCAGTTGCGGTCCACCTTCGGGCGGACCCCAGTCGTCCCAGACGTCGACATAGACCACATAGAGGGGACGATTGGCTTCGAGTTCGTGCATCATTTCGTCGCGCATGCGGTCGGTATATTTGTGATGCACGATCAGGCTGTACATGTAGAGATAGCCGGTGGCGGAGTGGCGCCTGGCGTAGAAATAAATCTCCGGCTCGGAACCGAGCACGGCAATGCGGGCATCGGCGGGAGAATTCTCGCGAAGATAATCGGCAACTTTCAGCGCAGGGACGAAGGCATTGTCGCCATAGATGGATTGCACAATCTGGCCGGGACTCAGCGAAAAATAAATCTCCCGCTGCCGGAGCACGGAGAATGCGAAGCACAGAAGGAATACGAGCAGCGGGAGGGACGCCATGTAGGCGGACTTCCCCGTAGAGATAAGACCCTCAGTCACGGCGCTTATTGCGACGCCCACAAACATCGCAGTGACCGGCAGCAGCAGGATGTAATAATGCGGGCGGAAATAAGCCCCCGGACATAGCGCCAGAAAAGAACACAGCAAGAGCGCGATCAGAAAGCGCGAGTGGCGGCGGGCACTCGGGCTCCAGATGACCGCGGTGAGGCCGATGGCGGCCAGAATCCAGATAGGCCACGCGGGAGCCACAACAGTCTGCGAATTTTCGAGGAAGGCGCGAATCGCGCGACGAAGGCCCATCTTCGAATATTCCCCGGCGTACTCGACTGTCCAGAACCAGAATTGTCGAAACACACCATCGCGGTACATGAACCAGCAGGTCAGAACGTAAGGAAGAGCGACGCCAGACCCGAACATTGCGGCGCGCTGCAATAGGATACGAAAATTCTTTTTCTCCCATTCGCTCCAGCCGAGATAGAGAAGACAAAAGAGCACGAAAAATATTCCGTGCTGCTTCATGAGGAAGGCGATGCCCGAGAGCAAGCCGCCGAGAAAGACTGGCAACGAGCGTTGCGAGCGCATCGCTTGCAGCAGCAACAGGACGGCGAGCAAAGCCGGAAATATTACGAAGTTTGTGGCGTGCGCCTCAAATCCCATGACGGAGGCGCTGGTGGAGAACAGCGCGTAAGTGAGCGCGGCGACGGTTCCGGCCAGCCTGCCGAACAGGCGTACCGTCAGGAAAAACAGCAGGATGGTTGTGGCGGCGTTCAGCAGCAACAGGCCCAGATGAATGCCCGCGGGCGTTTCGCCGAACACTGCCATCACGCCGGCATAAGCGACGTAGATGCCGGGCAGCTTCATGTTGTAGGCGAGAACATAGGGAGGAATGCCTTGCAGCATGAGTTGACCCGCGTAGGCATACTCGCCCTCATCACGTTCCAGCGGCATGGTGCGCAGGCGGAAGCGAATTGCGCCGAAAAACACGATTGCCAGCAGAAGCAGAGACAGGCAGGCAGTCCAGGGCAGATCGAATGGTCGGGAAGCGCGCTTCAGTTCGGTCTCCGTGCGAGCATAGTATCATTTGCAAATCGCAGGATTTCAATACCACGCATGACTTCATCCCGTGCGGCAGGATCGAGCCCGCCAGCAATCTCAAATCCACAGGGCAGAAAGCTTTCATGGCCAGGGAACGCGCTGCCGGTAATCGTGCTCGCGGGCGGGCTGATTGCACGGCTGATTCCGGCGAGCCGGCTGTTTCTGAATCCGGACGAGGCGCTGCACAATCTGCTGGCCAGCCAGTCGAGCCTGGCGGGCGCGTGGGCCGCGGCCCTGACCAATGCGCATCCTCCGCTGCTGATTGTGGTGCTCTACTATTGGCGCGCGCTGGGGCACTCAGAGCTGTGGCTGCGCATGCCTTCGGTGCTGGCAGGAACGGCCGCCTGCTGGCTGTTTTATCTGTGGCTCAAGCTGGCGATGGACCGGACGACGGCCTTTTTCGGACTGCTACTCTTTTCCTTCGCGCCGTCGCTGATTCTGCTGTCGGCGGAGGTGAGGCAATATGCGCTGCTGCTGTCTTTCATGGCGGGCTGCCTCTATCTTTCGGAGCGAGCGATTCAGGAAGATTCGATCGGGACGATGATTCTTTTTTCGCTCTCGCTTTATGGAGCGCTGCTTACTCATTATTCCGCGCTGATTTTTGCTCTCGCGATGGGCGTGTACATGCTCGCTCGGCTTTATCCTTACCGCTCGCGTTTGGGGTTGTTTGCGGCGTGGGGTTTGGGACAGATGGGCGGCATCGCCATCGCCGTCTATTTTCTGCTAACGCACATCCCGCAGCTGCGGCAATCGGGGATGGTGCGCGCGGATCTGGAATCGTACCTGAGCAAATCCATCTTCCATCCCGGCCAGCGGAACCCGGCGGAATTTGTTGTTACCCAGACGCTGCGCGTCTTCACTTATACGTTCAGCCATGGGCTGGTTGGGACCCTCGGATTGCTGGCATTTCTGGCAGGAATGGCTTGGCTGCTCAGGCGCGCTTCGTGGAATCGCGCAGAACCTTCGGACAAGACAGCCGAAGTCGCGGCAAAGCGGCCTCGGCCCCGCCAACTCGCCTTGCTGCTGGGCCTGCCGTTTGTTGTGAGCTGGGGCGTGGCTCTGGCCGGATTGTATCCGCTGGGCGCGACGCGGCACGATGCGTTTCTGGCGCCGTTTGCCCTCGCGGGCGTCTGCGTGGGAATCGCCCAATCGACGCCCGCCAAAGACTGGACGAAGGCGCTGATCATTGTGCTTTGCCTGGCGGTATGTAATCTGTTTCCCGCACCACCACCGCCGATACGGGCGAGAGACCAGTCGGCAGCGCTGATGAAGAATGCGGTCACTTATTTGCGGGAGTCGGCGCGTCCGGGCAGTGTGTTTTTCACGGATTACGAAAGCGGCCTGCTGCTCGGTTACTACCTTTGCGGGCATGGAGTGGTGCAGATATTTCCGTCGCCGCAGCCGCTGGCCGGGGCCGATTGCGGCGCTTACCGCGTGCTCGCCACATCATTTCACGACTGGAAGTTCACGGCAGCCACATTCCCCGCCGAGTTCACAAGCGCGAGCAAGATGCTCAGTCCGGGAGCAGAAGTCTGGCTCTTTTATGCGGGATGGATCAACGACTCGGCTCCGGCTATGAAGCCACAACTCGCCCAATACGGCTGCCCGGCACCGAAAAACTTCGGAGAAAACATTCTGATATGCCGCTTGACGGCTGGGGAAAGTGATGGAGCGAGGCGACGGGGGCAATGAGAAAGCCTCCTTCGCGAGAAGGAGGCTTGTGAAAACGAAGAAACTACGCTACTTCGACTGATCCATGGTAATGCCGCCGCCCGCCTGCTGCGCGGCCTTATCGGCCTTCGCCTTTTTGACGCGCAGGGTTTCATCGACCCAATGATCGGCGGTCTTCAGATCCTCAGCGCGCTGAGAGAGATCGTCGCACTCTACGTCGGCTCTCTCGCGGTACATCAGATTCATGTACGCCATGGCGTCGTCATAATCCGGCCGCAACTGGATTGCCTTGTTGAGGCTGTCGATGCCTTCCTGAATGGCGGGACTATTCTTTTCTTTCAACTCTTCGCAAACTTTTTTCTGATCTTTGTTCTTGGGATTCAGCTCCTCTTCCGGTTTCAGGCCGAGTTTGGCGCGCTCTTCCATGCGCGGCTGGTAGCAGGCGGTCCAGTCGATCACGCCGATCGAGTAGTAAGGCTCGGGATCGTTGGGGTCGAGTTCTGACGCCATGCGGTAGTACTTTTTCGCATCCTCCCACTTCTTCATGTTCAGGTAGAGATAAGCGATGCCCTTGGCCGCGTTGACTTTCTGATCGCGCGACGGATTAGCGTCGATCACGCGCGTATATTCGTCGATAGCCTGCTGCGCGGTGCGGAGGTTATCAGGGGCATCCACGCCGGGAATGTATTGCGAAACAAATGCGGTCGCCAGATACATGCGGGCATTGATCAGGCCGGGATCCAATTGCACGGCCTGCTGGAAATGGTCGATGGCCTGCTCGTAATGAGAATTCTTGTAGGACTCGACACCTTTGTTGAGCTGGTCACGGGCGCGCAGCTTGTTGCAACCCGCAGAACAGAAGAGGGTCAGCGCCAATCCGGCCAGCGTTAGCAGTCTAAGATTCTTATTCATTGCGGTATAAGTCTCCCTCGCCACAGCATCCTAGGCCCAGAGACAGCGGTTTGACAAGTCCAGGTTAAGCACTTGACCAGTGTTTGGGCCGCGACAGCACGAAAGCGAAGGCTTCCATGCCGCGGGCCCATGACGATTCGCACTCCAGGGCTTTGCCGGGGACAGCTCTAGCCGCCGGCTTCAATCTTGGCGGTGATCAGACCGACCTTGTCCACGCCGGCCGCGTGAGCAATATCAATCACGTTGGCGACGTTAGCGAAGGGAATCGCATCATCGCCCTTCACAAACATCACCTTTTCCTGGCGCAGCTTGTAAATGTCGGTCAGACGCCCTTGCAGATTGTCCCAGGTCGCATCCTCGTTGTTGATCTTGATGCCCGGGTCCGAGCCAGCGCCACGGTCGATCAACTGCACGACGATGGTGCGGTCGGGAGTGGTGTTCTTGGGGGCATTCGCCGGAGGCGGCTGCGGAACCAGCGCATCCAGTCCTTTCGGCGTCACCGGCGAGATCACCATGAAGATGATCAGCAATACCAGCAGCACATCGATGAGGGGCGTGACGTTGATGTTGGCGCTCTGTCCTCCGCCCGTGCTAACTCCCATTCCCATGATCGTTCTCCTCTATTGCTGCCCTTGTGCCGGTGGAGGCGGCGGGGCGTTTGGAGCGGTTTTTCTCTGATCGGTGAGCAAGCCCAGGTCGTCGACTCCGGCTGCTCGAACTGCATCTACCACTTGTACTACGTAGCCAAACCGGGCCCGCATATCGGACTTCACATAGACGCGTTTGTCGGGCTTGTTGGCCAGGCGGTCTTTCACTTTGTTGGTCAAACTGTCGACGTCGATCGAGTCGCTGCCCAGGTAAACCTTGCCGTCTCGCGTAATGGAAACCAGCAGGGCGTCTTCCTTGTCAGCGTCTTCCATGGGCGTCGGATTGTTGACTTTGGCCATATCCACGCTGATGCCCTTCTGCAACATGGGCGTGACCACCATGAAGATGATCAGCAGCACCAGCATCACGTCCACCATGGGCGTGACGTTGATTTCGGAGTTGACCTTCTTGCCTTCATCCCGCTTTGCTAATGCCATAGGTTGATATCTCCATCACCTCTGCCGTGGGTTCGTCGTCGTCCTTTGCAAGTTGGCGGATCCTAAGTTGGATCGATCCTGAGTTGGGAAGGTCCGGCGCCGGAAGCTCCAGCGCCGGACAAGCAACTCATGCAAAAACCGAACCACAGCCGACCACCCCGACCAGCGGCTTTACCGCCGGATTTCGCCGCGCTTCTTGAGGAAGTAATCGATCAGCTCGCTCGAGGAATTATCCATTTCCACGTCGAACGCTTCCACGCGGCCGGTCAGGTAGTTGAACATCATCACAGCAGGGATGGCGACCAGCAGCCCGATGGCCGTGGTAACCAGCGCTTCCGCGATGCCGCCGGCGACTGCAGCCAGACCGGTGGCCTTCGAGTTGTTGATGCCGATGAAGGCGTTCAGAATGCCCATCACCGTGCCGAACAGTCCCACGAAGGGAGCGGTCGAACCGATGGTGGCGAGGCCGCCCAACCCGCGCTTCAATTCGGCGTGGACGATGGCTTCGGTGCGTTCCAGGGCGCGCTTGGAGGCTTCAATGGTCTCGCCGGGGATGGCGCCGGGCGAATCCTGGTGGGCCTTGAATTCCATCAGGCCAGCGGTGACAACTTTGGCCAGATGGCTCTTCTTGTTGCGCTCGGCGACCTTGATGGCTTCGTCGATGCGGCCATCGCGCAAAGCACCCGCCACCGCGGGAGCAAAGGCGCGCGACTGCTTGCGGGCGGCGCTATAGGCCATCCAGCGATCAATCATCACGCCGATGGACCAGCCGGACATGATGAAGAGAATGATGACCACGGTTCTGGCCACCCAGCCCATGGCATGCCATAGGCCCAGCGGATCGGTCGCCAGGGTGCCATTGCCCCCGCCCTCCTGAATGATCCAGGCGGCAGCGGCAGGGATGTGATGGAACATACTTGCTACGTGAGATGCAAACATGAGTTGCTTTCCCTCCTCGGAACTCGTTTTAACTATGGAACTCGGTGAACACGTCTAAGACACTTCGATGCACGATGCCAGCTTCGCCGCTGGCCTAAAATCCAGGGCCCACGGTTTTTTTGCCAGATCGCACGAACCGGCTCTCCGCACTGGTTGATGTCTGTTGCGGTCTAGGGCCGTGCCGGAGCCTCTGAAAAGCCGCTCCCGGCCACCGCATTGAAGGTGGGAGGGGGAGGGGCAATACACACTTCCACGACTGAAGCAATTCGCGCCATTCCGGGAATCTAGCCCCCGGCCAGCGTGAAGTTTACCTGAATCTGCGTATCCACTTCGCACGGTTCCCCGTTCAGCAGATACGGCCGGTACTTCCACTGCTTCACAGCTTCGATTGCCGCCGGGGCCAGCATCGGATGTCCGCTAACCAGCTGAAGGTTGATGATGTTGCCTTCTTTGCTGATCTCGGCCTGCAGCAGCACCACACCCTGGATGCGGGCCTGCCGCGCCAGCGGCGGATACACCGGGTTCACCCGGCGAACCAGCAAGCCTTGCACCACGCCCGAGGAAACCCGCACCCGCTGCGGAGCAGCGATCTTGGGCACGGCCATCGGGGTCGAACTGATGATGCCGCCGATGACGCCGCCCATCTGTCCGCCCGGAATTCCACCTGGGACTCCGCCCACCACACCGGCCGAAGCCATCTGCGGCGGAGCTTCATCCTCTTTGATCATCTCGATTTTTTTGGGAATCTTGGTCGGCGTGCGCAATTCGCCGTTGATGATGTCGGTCTCAATGTGCTTGACGACCTGCACCGGAGCTGCGGCAGGCGGTGGAGGCGGTGGGGGTGGCGGGGGGGCCACCAGAAGGAACATCGTAGTACCCTTGGGCAAGGCTTCGGTAAAGATCAGCGGAATCAGAATCATAACTCCGACGATCATGGCCTCAATAATGAATGCCACCAGCGAGGTCCGTCCGCGCTTGGTTTTCAGCTTGCCCCCGGACTCGATAAGGCTGTCTTCAAACATAAGCTTCTCCCCTATTCAGACCCTACAGACACTTAGACACCGGCCAGTTCTCCTTTGCTCCCGGTTTCCCGGTGCGCCTGCGGGGCCAACAGGGGCCCTTCCGGCGTTTCGAGCAAACCCCTCTAAACCCTTACATAAGAAGGCGTAACACAATCCATGCAGCCCGGCCATCGGGCGGGTTACTGAACCTCTTACGGCTTAACTTGTCTTCTCACTTCTTACTCTGCTTTTCACTTCTTACTTGGCTTTGGCCGATAATGCCGGCTTGCCCGGCTTTCCGACGCCTGCCACCGGTCCGGGACGCTTGCTCTTTTCGATCCGCCAATCCTGATATGCCACCAGAATGGGCGCCGCAATGGCAATCGACGAATACGTCCCGATTAGAATGCCGATGACCAGAGCGAGGCTGAATCCACGAAGCACCTCGCCGCCGAATAAAAAGAGTGCGAGTACGGTAAGGAACGTTAAGCCCGCTGTCAAGATCGTTCTGCTAAGAGTTTGATTAATACTGCGATTGACGATATCCGACAGTTTCTCGCGCCGCATGAGTTTAATGTTTTCCCGGATGCGGTCAAATACCACGATCGTGTCGTTATTAGAGTAACCAATCAGGGTCAGAATGGCCGCGATCACGGTCAGGGAGATGTCCTGCTTGAGCAGAGAGAAGGCGCCTACGGTGATCAAAGTATCGTGAAATACGGTGATGACCGCGGCGACCCCGTAAATCCACTCAAAGCGGAAACCCAGGTAAACCAGCATCCCGGCCAGCGAATACAGCGTGGCCAGACCCGCCTGGCGGCGCAACTGTCCCCCGACCTCAGGGCCGACGATGGCGACATCGAAGGTATGGAAATCGGACACGAAGAAGCCGTCAGGAAGGGAAGCGAGCACCGCTGGATTCGTGTCCGGCGCGCCTTTCAGCTCATCGATCGAATTCAGCACTCCGCCCAGCGTCTTGTCGCGGTAGTCCACGATGGCTTGTGCCTGCGCCGTGTACTTCTGGTCGGCATCGGACCCCAAGTGCATCGGGTCTTTGTCCATCAGATAATTCTTGATTGTCAAAGAGCTGGCGTTGTTCAGGTCCTGTTTGCCTGCCGGAACATTGGTCTCCAGCGCCTGGATGATCTTCAGTTTGCCCCGATCGAGCGCGGCTTCGTTGGTCTCGCGCACATCCAGATCGATCAGCACCTCGTTGAGCGCGGGGCGGTCGTAGGTCTGAATCTTGGGATCGTGCAAGCCCGCGCGATCCATGGTTCTGCGAATCTCATTCAGATTCGGGGTATGCGAAAACTTCACGTACACCAGCGTGCCACCGCGGAAGTCGACACCCCATGGAATGTGGTGCCAGAACAACATCGAGAACACGCCGGCCACGCTGAAGACCAGCGAAAAGGCCAGAAAATACCACTTCTTGCCGAGAAAATCTATGTTTACGTCGCGAAAGAACTCCACGGGTTTGTCTAGCCCCTTATCTGTCTATGACTTAGCAAACATTAAATGCTCAGCGCTTCTCCGCGCTGCTTGCGGCTGAGGACGTAGTCGAAAATCACTCGCGAAACGAACACCGCCGTAAACAGGTTCGCCAGCAAACCGAAGGTCAGCGTGGTAGCAAAGCCTTTCACCGGCCCGGTGCCGAAGATGAAAAGAATCGCCGCCGAAACGATGGTGGTGACGTGCGTGTCGACGATGGTGATCCAGGCGTGGCTGAATCCCTGATCCACGGCCGAAGGCGGTGTCTTGCCATTGCGCAACTCTTCCCGGATACGCTCAAAAATCAGCACATTGGAATCGACGCCCATGCCGACCGTGAGAATCACTCCGGCGATTCCCGGCAGCGTCAGCACTGCCCCGAAGTAGCCCATGAAGCCGAGCAGAATAATCAGGTTCAGAATCAGGGCGACATCGGCGTTGATGCCGGCACCGCGATAATAGATCAGCATGAAGAAGAGCACGGCCAACATGCCGATCACGGCGGCGCGCACGCCAGCGCGAATCGAATCCGCTCCCAGCGAAGGCCCTACGGTGCGCTCTTCCAGATAGGTGATGCCCGCCGGCAGAGCGCCCGAGCGCAGGATCATGGAAAGATCCTTGGCCTGCTGCTCGCTCATGCGGCCGCCCGAAATTTCGCCGGTATCGCGAATGGGCTCTTTAATGTTTGCGACTTCCTGCACCTTGTTATCGAGCACCACTGCCAGACTGTCGCCCACGTGGGCGCTGGTGAAATTGTAAAAGCGCTGTCCGCCTTCTCCCGTCAGAGTGAAGCTCACGCTGGGCTGGCCGTTCTGGTCGGTGCTGGCCTGCGCATCTCGCAGGTCTTTGCCGCTCACGGCGGAAACCCGCGACACCACATACCAGGCCTCTTCATCGGGGCCGGCGCCAGGCGCGCTGTGCCCCGGCAGCAGCATTGCATCCGCAGGAAGAATACCGGAGGGCTGCGCCTGCATGGCCGCCTGCTCGCTGGGATACGGCCCGCCCAGAGACTGCTTGATCTCAAGCATGGCCGTATTCTGCATGACATCTTTCACGCGTTCCGGATCGTCCACACCCGGCAGTTGCACCAGAATCTGGTATTGCCCGAGGCCGTGCTCCTGAATGGTGGGCTCGGTGACGCCGAGCGCGTCAATGCGGTTGCGGATGGTCTCAATGGCCTGCGTGACCGCTTTGTTCTTCAGGTCGGCGAGCTGCTGCGGCCGCATGGAAAGTATCCAGGAATTATCGGCCGCGCCGGTGATGTCGTACTCCGGTAGATCGTCCTGCACGATGCTCAACAAGTCTCCGCGGGCGCTGGCCTGCACGCCTTTCAACAGGATGTGGTCGGGATTATTCTGCAGATCGGGCTGGGTAATATCGGTGTACTCGATCTTTCGCTTGCTCAGTGATTCCTTGAGCAGTTCGATCGCATTCTGCGCCACCACGTTGACCGCGTCATTGACCTTCACCTGCAGAATCAGGTGAGTGCCGCCGCGCAGGTCGAGACCAAGGTTGATGCGCTTGGTCATCGCCGCGAGCAGCCCCCCGCCGGAAAAGCTATTGGGAACGCCGAAGATCCCGAACAGAAAAAACAGCAGCGCGGCCACGATGACGCCGACTCTCCAGAGAAAAGGCTTGTTCATAAAATTCAGTGCCCAGCCATCAGTGGCTCATGGTCAGGGCAACTGGCCGCTGGCCACTGGCCATTGATCACTCATTTCGTCTTCACTTCTTCTTCCTGCGTGGTCACCTGAGTCACAGACGCCTTGGTGACTTCCACCCGCAAATTGTCCGGCGGCACGCGCAGATGGATGGAGTCATCCTTCAACGCGATGATGGTGCCCCGCAACCCTCCCGTGGTAGTGACTTTATCCCCGGTCTTGAGCTGGTCCAGCATGGCCTGCCATTTTTTCTGGCGGCGCTGCTGCGGCATGATCAGGAACAAATAGATCATGGCGATCATGGGCACGAACATGATCAGCAGCGACATTCCGCCGCCGCCGCTTGATGCCTGCATGATTGCCAGAGCCAGCATGTTCACAATTGTATGCGCGGATGGATCCGCGAACCATCACCCGCGCGCCCATCACTTCCGCGGGAGTCTCATTCCAGCACGCTCAATTTCACCACGGGGTTTGGATCGACTTCGGCCGGGTTTGTTCTAATTCCAGGCTTGAATCCGGGGAGACCTTCCGAGGTCAAGGTTTCGGTTGAGACCAGACACCAGAAAGAAAACGGGACTCTTCCCCAAGTGAAATAGCATGCCGTACCCGGCGCATAGTGTCAAGGTAGAAACTCAGGTTGTGGATCGTATTCAAGACCTGCGCCGCTATTTCGTTAGATGCATAAAGGTGCCGCAAATAGGCCCGCGAATAGCGCCGACAGACGCGACAAGCACAATTCGGGTCGAGCGGGCCCGGGTCCTGGGCGTAACGCGCCTGCTTGATCGAGACCCTGCCCTCGGACGTGAACAGCAGGCCGTGCCGCGCCGCCCGCGTAGGCAGAACGCAATCCATCATGTCGACGCCAAGATTCGCATATTCGACAATCTCTTCCGGCGTGCCTACGCCCATGAGATAGCGCGGCTTGTCGGCAGGGAGATGCTCGAGCGTCGACTCGACAATCTCGCGGGTAAGCTCACGCGGCTCGCCGACACTCAATCCGCCAATTGCATAGCCGGGGAAGCCGATTTCGACGGTTCGCTCCGCCGATTCGCGCCGCAGTTCCCGATCCATCCCGCCCTGCACGATGCCGAATAACGATTGAGTCGAGTTTCCAGTTTCCAGTTTGCAGTTTCCAGCGGGCTCCGAGCCCTCAACTGGAAACTGGAAACTGGAAACTGCCCCCCACGGAACTTCGGTCTTATGCTCTTCAAAATACTTCTTACTCCGCGCCGCCCAGCGCGCCGTCATTTCCATCGAGGCCCGCATGCGTTCCCGGTCCGCCGGATATTCCGTGCACTCATCGAAAGCCATGATGATGTCCGCGCCTAGGCCGATCTGCGCCGCCACGGAGTTTTCCGGGCTGAAGAAATGCGACGAGCCATCGAGGTGCGAGCGGAAGGTCGCGCCCTCTTCGCTTACCTTGCGCAGCTCGTTCAAACTGAAAACCTGAAATCCACCCGAGTCGGTCAGCAGCGCCCGCCGCCACGAGATGAACCCGTGCAGCCCGCCAAACTTTCGCACGGTCTCGACTCCCGGCCGCAGATACAAGTGATAAGTGTTGCCAAGAATAATCTGAGCGCCCAAGTCCTCAAGCGTCTCCTGGGGCACGCCCTTCACCGATCCGACGGTGCCCACTGGCATGAACACCGGCGTCTCAATTTCGGCATGAGGCGTCGTCAGCTGCCCCATCCGGGCCTTGCCGCAGATTTTTTCGATGTGAAAGGAAACCGACATGCCAAGCGATTGTAGCAACGCCATGTGGCTGCGGACCCATTCGTCCGCGCGGCGCGATTGCAATCTTACCGGCCGGGTGCCCCACTTCTGGCGGGGTTTTGCCAGCAGTGGGGATCTTCGCTCAGCTGTCAGTCCAGAATCGTAACGATCTCTCCGCGAACCTTCCCGCCCTCCACACTCAGCCGCCCCAGGCTCACCGGCAGTTTGAAGCGCCGCGGCCCGGCGCTGCCGGGATTGAAATAGAGCACGCCGTTCCGCTTCTCCTGCTTCGGAATATGGCTGTGGCCATAAACTACGACGACGAAACCGGCTGCTTCCGGCTTCAAATCAAGCTGCGCCAGATCGTGCAGCACATAGATGGAAACGCCGCCAAGCTCGACCACCTCAGTCTCGGGCAACTTTCGAGCCCACGCGCCCGTGTCTACGTTCCCGCGAATCGCGGTGACGGGCGCAATGGCGGCCAGCTTCTCAAGAATTTCCGGATCGCCCACATCGCCGGCATGAATGACGTGCTGCGACCCGCGCAGCGCCGCAAGCGCCTCGGGGCGAAGCCGGCCGTGCGTATCGGAAATGACGCCGATGACGATGGTGGATCTCAGTTCTGTGGTTTTGCCTTCTGATTCGAGCTCATGAGCTGGTTCATCTCGGCATAGGAAGGCGCGTCGGCCAATGCCGAATATGTCCCGTATGTTTTCAGTTCGTGCGCCAAACGGCGCAACAGGCCAAGCGCAGCCCGCATGGGACCGGACCCCAAGCTGATTCTCCTGACCCCAAGCGCCGTCAATTCAGCTACCGAAGGCGAACCCGGCACGGCGAGAATGTTCACCGGACAAGCCAGATCAGCAACCAGGCGGCCGATCGTCGGCGCGTCGCGCAGACCGGGAACGAAGACGCAGTCGGCGCCGACATCGCGAAACGCCCGCAGGCGCCGGACAGTCTCGTCGTACCGCTTCGCTGGATTGCCAACCTGCAGCAGGTACACATCGGTCCGGGCGTTGAGCACCAGCGGACACCGCAATTTTTTCGCGGTCTCGCGGATGGCCCGGATTTTTTCCAATTGCAGCGGTAAATCGACCAACGGCCGTTCGGCAGCTCCGGTCGCGTCTTCGAGATTCATGCCGACCGCGCCGGCCATGATCACGCTCTCTGCGGTTCGCGCCGCGTCCTGGGCGCTGTTCCCGTATCCAGCCTCAACGTCCGCCGTCACCGGCACGTGCACCGCCTGCGCGACTTCCGCGATCGAGGCAATCATCTGGTCGGGATGAATTTTCTGACCGTCAGGAAAACCGTGGGTAAGAGCTATACCGGCGCTGCTGGTGGCAATCGCCGGAAACCCCGCATCTTCGACGATGCGGGCGCTGGCAGCATCCCAGACATTGGCCAGCAGAAGCGCCTCCGGGCCGGCGTGCAGCGCCCGGAATGCCTCTGCCTTTTTTGCCTGCTCCGGGTTCACCATAGCGGGTTGGATGCGCTCATCGCCCGCCGTTCCTTATTTTTTCTGCAACCTGATTTTTTCTGTGAACCTGCCCACGCTCACCACCGCCCGCGCGACAGTCCCGCGTCCAATCTCCTGCGCATCGTCACGCGCAGTGACGCGCAACGTATAGAAGCGTCCGTCGAAAGATTCCAGCACAGCCTCGGCGCGGATGCGCGCCCCAACTCGGCTCGCCGCCCGATGCTCAATATGGATCGCCGTCCCCACGGTAATCTCATCGCCCTCGCAGTAAGGCTGCAGGGCATGGAACGCCGCTGTCTCCATCAGCCGGATCATGTCGGGCGTGGAATACACCGGCGGCAATTCCGGATGATGGAACGTCAGAGTATGCTTGAATTCAACCGTCTCCTCTGCCTCGCCACGCGCGCCGATGGGAATCTCTCTGGCCAATGGTTTCCCTCAAAAAGAAATGAGCCAATGATTCTAGCGAATCATTGGCTCGAACTCCCTTGTACGCCCTACAAAGACCAACTTACGCTGCCGCTACTGCCATGCGCCGCGCTTCAATCCCATCGAGTGCCTTCCACAGCATGTGCGCGGCATTCTCGGCGGCATCGAGAGCCGCCTTGGCAGCGTCGGGATGCGCGGCGATTCGTTCTCCGAGCTGTCCACGCCACACCCGCGCATGGAAGACATCGGCCGTGGCGTGCAACGAAAAATATCCGCAGGTCTTGTCGTCGGCGCCGTACATCTCGCGCAGCCCGCGCTCTTTTTCCTGCGCAACCCGCGGCACCTGCGATTCGTAGGCGTAGAACGCGGCCAGCGCTTCTTCCGGCGTGCCTTCGCTGGCCACGCGATGGAAATGCCGCACCAGCTGCCGCACCGCAGCCACCGGCGTGTGCCACTCCAGATTGCGGCTCGACCCCATGCCCTCGGCAAAATCGAGCCACAACTCGGCATGGGGAACCGAATCTTTCCCCGAGCGACCTTCTACTCCCTTTTCGTCGCACATGTTGGCCAGCACCGCGCGGCGCAACTCGCCATCCTCCAGCCGCAGGCCCAGCGCCGCCAGATACGAGGGAAACGCCTCGACATGGTGGTAATAATCCTGCGCGTACTCCCGCAGATCGTCGCGCGTCAACTCGCCCGCCGACCACGCCTTGTAAAACGGATGGCAGAGCAAGTCATATTTCCCGATGCGAGCTTCCAGTCGCGCGAAAAAGTCGGTGGTGGTCATGCGGCCTCCCGGCGGTGAATTGAGGTAACCCAACTTGGACAGCCCAATATAAAGGGGGGAACGCTACTCAGCAAGTGATGGCAATCACCGGCGCTCCCAAGTTGCTAGAATGAAAGAAGAAAGAGATTCGGGAATCTGGGGTTTGCCGCGCCGCCATGCAGTTCACCGAACAATTCGATGTCGTCGTCGTCGGTGCCGGCCATGCCGGATGCGAAGCGGCGATGGCCGCCGCGCGTATGGGCCTGAAGACCGCGCTCTACACGCTCAACGTCGATTTGATCGCGCAGATGTCGTGCAACCCGGCCGTGGGCGGCATTGCCAAGGGACATCTCGTTCGCGAAGTCGACGCCCTCGGCGGCATCATGGGAGAAATCACTGACGCGGTCGGCATCCAGTTCCGCCTGCTCAACACGTCGCGCGGCCCCGCCGTGTGGTCGCCGCGCGCCCAGTGCGACAAGCAAGCTTATCGTCTGAAGATGCGCGAAGTGCTGGAGTCGCAGCCGAATCTGAAAATAAAGCAGGCGGAAGTGGCCGAGTTGATCGTGCAGAAAGCCCCGAGCACCGAGCGCCGAGTATCGAGCGGAAACACCGCAGACTCGGTGCCCGGTATTGGCAACTCGGTAGTGGGTGTAAAACTTCGCGACGGCCGAACCGTCGGCGCCCAAGCCGTCATCATCACGACAGGCACTTTCCTCAACGGCCTGATCCACTGCGGCGAGCAGCAATATCCCGCCGGGCGTTCGGGCGAGCCCAACGCCGTGCTGCTCGGCGAAGCCCTGAAGAATCTGGGTCTGCGTGGATGCCGACTGAAGACTGGCACGCCCCCGCGCCTCGATGGACGCACCATCGACTGGTCGCGCTTCCCGGTGCAGCCCGGCGACGAAGATCCCACACCCTTCAGCTTCCGCACCAGGCGCGTCGCGCATCACGACTCGCAGGTGCCGTGCTACATCGCCTACACCACCGCGGAAACGCACCGCATCATCCGCGAAAATGTGCACCGCTCGCCCATGTACAGCGGACAGATTCAGTCCGTCGGCCCGCGCTATTGCCCTTCGATCGAAGACAAGATCGTGAAGTTCCCTGACAAAGAGATGCACCAGCTCTTCCTCGAACCGGAGGGCCTGAACACGCACGAGATTTACGTCAACGGCATGAGCACGTCGCTGCCGGTCGAAGTACAACTGGCGATCCTGAAGTCGATCCCAGGGCTCGAAAACGCCGAGATGCTGCGCCCCGGCTACGCCATCGAATACGACTCCGTCGACCCCACCGAACTCGAACGCACGCTCGAAACCCGCAGGATCGCGGGACTATTTTTGGCCGGGCAGATCAACGGAACATCCGGCTACGAAGAAGCCGCGTGTCAAGGGTTGATGGCAGGCATCAACGCCGCGTTGCAGGTGAAGCGCGAGCAACCGCTGATTCTCGACCGCACCGAAGCCTACACGGCGATCCTGATCGACGATTTAATTTCCAAGGGCACGAACGAGCCCTACCGCATGTTCACCTCGCGCGCCGAATTCCGGCTGCACCTGCGCATCGACAACGCCGACCGCCGCCTCACGCCCCACGGCCGGCGCGTAGGCCTGATCTCCGATGCAGCCTGGGCAGACTTTCAGTCGAAGCAGGAACGGCTGGAAAAGATGAAGAAGAAACTGGAGAGCACAAGACTGACATCGGGAATGATCGAAGTTCTAAGTTCTTGTCATTCCGAACCGGTGCGAAGCAGCGGTGAAGAACCTGCTCTTGTCGCCGGCATTGGCCAATCCCTCGCCCAACTTCTCAAGCGACCGGAGGTCAGCATCGAACAGCTCGTGCCGATTGTGCGCGATCTCGATCCCATGTTTTTTTCAAGGGAAGAAATCCGTGAAGATCCGTGCAAATCCGTGGCGAGAATCTCGTCCGAAGTCCGCAACGAACTGAAGTCCGTCGAAACCGAAATCAAGTATGAGGGCTATCTCCTGCAGCAGGCTCGCGCGATCGACCGCCTGAAAAAGGCCGAGCAGCACAGCATCCCAGACTGGTTCGACTACAAATCCGTCAGCGGCCTCTCGCGCGAAATGCAGGAGAAGCTGACGAAAATCCAGCCCCGCACCATCGGCCAGGCTTCGCGCATTCCGGGAGTGACGCCGGCCGCGGTGTCGCTCGTGAACGTTTATATCGAAATCCAGGCGCGCCGCCGCGAGCAGGCCACGGCGCTTTAACTCTTCCCTGAAAAGTTCTTGCCCGAAATACGCGGAAACAAAAATCCCGTGCTTTTGCGGTACGCGGCATACTTTTCCCCGAATTCCTTGAGCAGCATGCCCTCCTCGCGCAAAGCCTTGCGCGAGTGCGCTGCCAGCAGCAACGCGACCGCCATAATTCCTCGCAATTCCCCGACCACCAAAGCGGCGCCGACGGTTCCCAGCAGCATTCCGGTATAGATCGGATGCCGCATCGTCGCGTACGGCCCGGAGCGAATCAGTTCGTGCCCTTCTTTCAACGTGACTCGCGCACTCCAGTTTTGCCCCAGCGTATATCGGGCCCAGATGGCAACTGCCACTCCCGCCCAGGTCAGAACAATTCCTGCCCATGCAATCCACGCCGCGTCCGGCACGAAGCGCAGACGCAGCGGTCCAATCCGCAACCATGTTTCAAACAGCAGAATGAACGACAGCCCAACCCCAACCAATGTGATCAGCCGGTCCGCCGGCTTTTCCATAGCCTTCGTTCGCTTCACGCGCAGCCAGGTCAGC
The DNA here is from genome assembly GCA_035504195.1 of Terriglobales bacterium. Lineage (GTDB taxonomy): Bacteria > Acidobacteriota > Terriglobia > Terriglobales > Acidobacteriaceae > Sulfotelmatobacter. The sequence continues at coordinate 321,657 of DATJSG010000025.1, read as the reverse complement.
GCCCAATAGGCCCCGAAGACATACCAGGGGAACAGCTCGATTTGCCACAATGCGGAATTTTTCATCGCCTTGTCCTTCTGCCCGCGGCGGCCTCGCTCAGGGCCTGTGAGTCCTTCGCATCCCTGGCAGCTAAAGACTCTTCGTCCGAGAAATTAGCACACGCGACTCGTGGGACGCAGTTTCCCACCTCGCGCCTCCGCCGCTACAATGGCTCCGCATGATTGCGCATCTCCGTGGGAAGCTTCTGGCCAAGCATCCGAACCAAGCCATCGTCGAGGCGGCCGGCGTCGGCTACGACGTGACTATCACCGTGCCGACATTCTCCGACCTACCCGCCGCTGGCGCCGAAGTCGCGCTGCACATCCACACGCACGTGCGCGAGGACGCGATCGCCCTCTACGGATTTCTGCGCCCCGCGGAAAAATTGCTCTTCGAAAAGCTGGTCACGGTCAGCGGCATCGGCCCCACGCTGGCCATAAAAATTCTCAGCGGCATGGCCGCCGACGAAATGGTCGGCGCCATTCGCGGCAATGACGTCGCGCGGCTCACCCGCATCCCTGGCATCGGAAAGAAGACCGCCGAACGCATGGTGCTGGAACTGCGCGACAAATTGCCGGAGGCAGGACCAGCCGTTGCATCAGCCGTTTTTCCCGTGAACGCAGTGCAAGACGACGTCTTATCAGCCTTGGTGAACTTGGGCTATCAAAGAGACGCGTCCATCTCCGCGTTGAGGCTTGTGAACGATGGCATGGCAAAGGGAACAACACCCCAAACATTCGACGCTATCTTCAGAAACGCGCTGGCGGCGCTCTCGAAGTAGCGGTTACTTTCCAATGCAGAACGTACTGAAGATCAGATTCAGAATGTCATCTGTCGTCGTCGCGCCCGTGATTGCATCCAGCGGGCGCAGCGCACTGTAGAGATCGAGCAGCAGCATTTCGTGCGGAATCTTTGCGCTCACTGCGGTCTGCGCCGCGCCCAGCGCTGCCAGCGAATCTTTGATTAATCCCTCATGCCGCACGTTGGTAAGAAATCCCGACTCTATCTGGATTCCCCCATCGCCCCCAATGTGCCGGAGGATTTCCGCACGCAACTCAGCAATGCCTTCACCGGTGAACGCCGATGTGGGAACAGAAACCTGGGTGCCCCACTTCTGGCCGATTTTGCCAGAAAGCCTGCCCTGAGCCTGTCGAAGGGTGGGGATTTTGCCTGACTTCAAATCGCACTTGTTCTCCACCACAATCGCTGGCCGATTTTGTGCCTGTGCGAAGAGTTCCTCGTCTTTCGCCGTTATCTCCTGCGATGCATCCACCACCACCAGCACCAGGTCCGCATCCGCCAGCGCCTCCATCGACTTCCGAATCCCAATCGACTCAGCCTCATCAAGCGCCTGCCGAATACCAGCGGTATCGACCAGCTTCACGGGAATGCCGCCAATCGCCACCGTTTCGCTGACCAGATCGCGCGTCGTCCCCGGAGTCGCCGTCACAATCGCGCGTTCGCGCTCCACCAGACGGTTGAATAAACTCGACTTCCCGACGTTCGGCCGACCAACAATGGCCAGCGTCAACCCTTCATGCACCAGCTTGCCGTAAGCAAAGCTGGCGTCGAGCTGTGCTAGCAGCGCGCGCACGACCGCGATCTGAGCGAGAATTGCGGCATCGGGCATCACGGATACATCGTCTTCGGCGAAATCGATGCCCGCTTCGAGCCGCGCAATCAACTCCACCAGTTCTTTCTTAATCGGCTGCAATCGCCGCGACAGCGCACCCTCCAGCTGTTGCGCCGCGATTTTCGCCTGATATAGCGTCTGCGACTCGATCAGATCGCGCACCGCCTCAGCTTGCGTCAGATCGATGCGTCCGTTGAGAAACGCCCGCATGGTGAACTCGCCCGGCTCGGCCAGCCGCGCGCCCGCCGCCACGCAAAGTTCCACAATGTGCCGCAGCACCACTGGCGACCCGTGCGCCGAAATCTCGACAACATCGTCCGTCGTATAAGAATGCGGCTTGGCGAAGTAAGTGACGACGACCTCGTCGATGCGCTCGCCCGACTCCGGAGGGTGCCCCATTCTAGCCGCGCTTTTTGCGGCTAGAGTGGGGATTTTGACTTCCGGTATCGAGGGCCGTTCGACTATCGAGGATGGCTCGACCACCTCCCCAAAAACCGCCCGACCGGGCTCCAACTCATGCCGCAACCGCAGCAGCGGCCGCGCAATCTCAACCGCCCGCGGCCCGGCCAGTCGCACCACGCCAATCCCTCCGCGCCCCGGAGGGGTTGCGATCGCGACAATCGTGTCATCCAAATTCAGCCCGGGATTCACGCCAACGCTCACGCGCCGATTGTAGCGGGTAAACTAGTCGTTGGTCCTTAGTCGTTGGTCGCTGGCAAAACCAACGGCCGATCGTCCCATCCTTCTCGCGTTTCTGGCGAGAGGGTGGGGATTTTGACCCCATTCCCAGGAGCGCCTAACTTTGTCCGTAGCCGACGAACTGTTAAAAGCCAACGAAGAATTCGCCCGCAGCTTCACTCTGGGCGAGCTTTCCGTCCGTCCCAAGCGCCATGTCGCCGTGCTCGCCTGCATGGATTCCCGCATCCTGTTCGAGCACTGCCTCGGCCTCAAGCCCGGCGACGCCCACATGATCCGCAACGCCGGCGGCATCGCCACCGAAGACGCCATCCGTTCCCTGATCGTCTCCCATCATCTGCTCGACACCCAGGAATTCATCATCATCAACCACACTGACTGCGGCCTGCTGAAAGTCAGCGAGGACGAACTGAAAAAGCGCTTAGCCAAAAAGATGGGAGTCATCGCTGGCACCCCCGCCCGCTTCTACGCCTTCGACGATCTCGAAGCCAACGTGCGCATCCAGGTGCGCCGCGTGAAATCGCATCCGTGGATTCCGAAGCATATTCCGGTGCGGGGATTTATTTACGATGTGAAAACAGGAAGGCTAAAGGAAGTCATTGATTGAACGCGGCGCGACTGGGCTGTCCGCCGGAGTGAAGCTCGCAGCGCACCGGCTCTGGCTAGCGCCATTTGGCGAATATCAGTTGTCGCTCCTCGGCCCAGAAGCGAGTCTGGTCTTTTACATCTCTTCCCAATTTTTGTGCAATATTGAAGAACCCTTGACCCGGCGTGCCATCTTCTTTGCGCACAACCAGCGCACTTAGAAGTCCTCTGCCCGCCGCATCCTCGTCCTTTGAAACCTCGAATAATAAGTAATGGAAAGCATAGTCACCCGGGCCGAAATTAATGCTATGAATTTTTTTGGCTAGGTCGGAATAAGTAATCGTGGATTCTTTTCTTGCCTGTGCACTGATTTCTCTTATTGCCTCCTCCTTAGCTTGTTCCCAGACTCCGGGGTCATAGCCATAGGTCGTTTTCGAGTCAGAGTCTTGAGGTTGAGGAGAGGATCCATCAAAATGATCTCGTGCTTTCGGCGCCTTGGCCCCGCGCAGCAGGCCTTCAGTACTGAGGTCTTCGTCAAGATCAGCCCAGTGGATGCCGTATCCGCCACCAGCAATTTTCCAATTCTTGCGCTGGACGGACGTAGCGTTGAGCAGGCGTGGATACCAGACGAGGGGCACACTGATGACCCGCCCATCGCGCAGCGATACGCTCAGCGCGTCGTCGCTGAACGCAACGTCGAGAACCCGCTCATCTGCTGTTATCGCCGAAGAACCCATTCCAGGCCTCCAGGAACCGCACCCTGTTCTCTGTCACTATGGATTGTATCGTGCGGAGTTCGTTCGCGCGAAACCCAAAGTTCGATGCGAGTTGGATAGGATCGAGCCAGAATTTCGCCGATAGATCATCGCGGTCGACATGCATGTGTGGCGGCTCGTTCGGTTCGTGACTGTAGAAATAGAAGCGATACGGGCCGGACCGCAAGACCGTCGGCATGGGCGGATTCTAACAAAGTCCGCCCGCGCAGAAATCCGGCCACTCCCAAGGGCTCGCGCGCTACCCTACCTCGCAACCACCTTCTCAATCTCTCCCCTTAACTCCCCGTACGGCACCGCGCCCGGATGGTACCAGGCCACTTTCCCCGTCCGATCCAGCAGGACCAGCGTCGGCGTGGTCGAAGCGCCGTAGGTATCGAAGTTGTATGTGCTGATCGGCACCGGCATATCGAGCAGACCGCTGTAGAACCGGTGCCGCACCGCGTCGATATACATCAGTTCATCGTCCGGCGACGCATGCTCGATTTGCGCCGTATATCCATACAACCGCGTCGGCCCGATCACCTTCAGTCCCTGCGGCGCAAACTCCGACCGCAGTTGCGTAATGATCGGGGCTTCCGCCTTGCAGTCGGCGCACCAGTGCGCCCAGAAGAACAGCAGCACTGGCTCGCCCTTCAGCGCAGAAGCCGGCGGCAGTTTCGCACCCAGGAACGAATCCGACTTCAGCGCCGGCGCCGGCTTCCCTTGCAGCGAAAGCACGTTCAAATTCTTCTGCAGCCGCCCCCGGATAGAAGTAGCTCCGTACGTCCGCAGCGCAGCCTGCAGCAGGGCGATCGCCTGCGCGCGCTGCCCGCGCGCGGCCAGCACCTGCGACTGAACCTCCAGCGCCGCTCCCAGTGCAATCGGCAAATGCGGTTCGGCGTCCAGTGGACGCTGCTTCAATTGCTCGACCGCCAACGTCTTTGTTTCTTTCGCGTAAGCGGCCGCCCGATCATAATCGCCCTGACCCAAAGCGGCCCGCGCGAGCCACGAATACGCATCGAGATACTCGGGCGTCACTCCCTGCCCGCTGCGGTACGAATTCAACTCCGACTCGGCCGCGGAAAAGTTTCCCTGCGCCAGAGAAATGCGAACGTCGTCAACGATTCCCGCCCACGCTGAAGCCGTCAGCGCCAAGACTGTCAAATAAATACGGAAACGCATGCTCTAATGATGAATGGTTTGCCCAAAGGTGGCAAATCCTGCCAGCCTACCCGCCAGAGAAAAAGGCATAACATTCGCGCTATCAGCTGTTTAGACCTGGCTATTGACGAATTGTGTAGCTATTTTGAGGCACTTTGACATACAATGAAGCTGCGTTTGACTTTAGAGTTCCTCGCAGTACATGCATCTCCGCTTAACCCAGCGTGTGACCTGCCTGCAGAAGAATCCTGAAAGTTTCAGCGCTACATCAAGAAAAGGAACATTGCATCAACATGGAAACAGGAACAGTGAAGTGGTTTAACGACGCCAAGGGCTATGGATTCATCAGCCGCCAGAATGGCGAGGATGTATTCGTACATTTCTCCGCCATCCAGGCCAGCGGATTCCGCAGCCTCCAGGAAGGTCAGCAAGTGCAGTTTGACGTAGTCAAAGGCCCTAAGGGCTGGCAGGCAGAGAACGTCAAGGGCGTCTAAAACGCTTCGCAAATACAACTCGAATAAGGGCGGCCAGCAATGGCCGCCTTTAGATTTTTAAGGGCACATTATTGTAAGGAAGCTGCTCGCAGGCACTTCTCGCACAGACTCGATCAATCCTCCTTTACGGTTGCATGTCGCGCATCAACACCACGTCGGAGTCGGTGTGCCCACGCACCAGCGCAAGTTGCTTGCCATCGAACGACCAGTGGAAATCGTAGATGCGCTCGGCTTTAAAATCAGTAATGGCGTGTCCCTTCGATCCATCCAGCGGCTGGTACCAGAGGTTATCCACGCCATTTTCGCGCGAGGGATAGACCACGGCTTTGCCATCCGGGGCGAAACGCAACATTCCCCCCAGCCGCAGCCGCTCGAATTCAACCACCTTCGCCGCCGGGCCGGCCTTAGCTGAACCGACCGCCGTGGACACAATCGCCAACTTTTCCTTGTGCTCTCCGGAATGCTCCAGCGTGGCAAAGGCCGCCAGTTTGCCGTCAGGAGAGAGATCGAACAATCCGTCCATGGGCAGATTCGAGACCGTCTCGGCTGCTCCGCCGTCGATCGGCACGCGCGCCAGTTTCGCCTCGTCGCCCTGCGCAATGTAGTACACCCAGCGGCTGTCTGCGGAGCACACCGCGTTATGGTCGCGGGCGCCAGTCGACAACTGTTTCGGATTGGCGCCCGAAACGTCGATGCGCCAGACATTGCTATGGCCTGAACCGGCATGAAAGGCCATGTCAAACACGATGGTTTTTCCATCGGGGCAGGCCGCGGGATTGCCGCTGACGGCGCCTTCCTCAGCCGGGATCGCCGTCTTCGCGCCCGTCGCCGGATTAACCCAGTGCAGGCTGTTACCCTGATCGTCGATAATCTGATTGTCTTTCGTCCAGGTAAAGTTGGTGCTCGCATCGGTGGAAGCAATCTCGCGAGCTTCCGCTGGCGTGGAAAGCGGCATGACCCACAAGTTCCACCGTGCTTCGCTCAGAATCGCAGACATCAGGCGTCCGCTCGCCGCCACGCTGAGGCCGTAATAATTGTTGGTGTCATGGGTAATGGGCGACACCTTGCCATCCGGATAGGAGGCGTAGGAAATCTGCTCTTGTGTGAAATTCGACCTCTGGGAGATCGTCAGGCCGACCAGCCCGTGGCCATCGGGGAGCCAGCGTGGCGCCAAAAAAATCTGGTTCACGTCGCCGATAGCCTGTTGCCGGCCGCTCGCGGCATCGACCGCCACCAGGCCCTCCAGATTCCCCTGGCGCAGTTCGTCGCAGACGATCACCTTCCCGTCGGGAGACCACACCGGTGAGGAGAGTTGCTGCGTGTTCGCTCCGCTGGCCAGCACTTTTTCGTCGCCGCCATCGGCGGCCTGATCGAGCGTTCGAACGATGAGCTGGTACTTGCCCGGAACCGGATTGTCATAGCGCATGAAGGCAAATTTGTTTCCGTCGGGCGAAAAAGTAATGTTGGAGTCGATATCGCTGAGTAGTTTCTGCGGCGTTCCCCCCAGCAGCGGAGCGCGATACAGGAACCTCAGCGCAGGATTTCCGGGGTCGGTGCGGACAAAGTAAAAATAATTGCCGTCGTTGGAAAAAGTGAGGCCATAGTAGTAATAGACGTCAGCCGGCGACTCGACCTGCGTGTTGCTGTTGGTGGGCACGTTGCGCAGCCACAAACTGTAACGGCCGTTGCCGCGCATCAGGCTGACAATGTACTTTCCATCGGGCGAAATTGCCGCCAGGCTGGCCGTCCCCGAATCGGTCACCTTAGTGACGGAAATGTTCTGAAAGGGGATGGGACGCGCGCGAGTTAGGAATGCATAGACTCCATACGACGCTGCCGCGATAAGAACCAACGCGAGTGCGGCCGTCACGCCCGATCCCAGCTTGTGCCCGCGAACCGCGGCTACCACTGCCGAACTGCCGGACGTCCGCGACGAAGAAGCGGTCGATGACACGGCCGCAGGCGAGGCCGACGACGGCGATACTTGCGCCGGCTTGCGTCCCGATTCCGTGTCGCGCTTCAACCGTTTCAAATCGCCGCGCAGATCCGCGGCCGACTGGTAACGCAGGTCGCGATCTTTTTCCAGCAGCTTCTCCACGATCTCCTGCAGCTTGGGCGGCAAGTTGGCATTCAACTGGTGCACCGGAGTTGGATCGAGTTCCAGAATGGCGTGAAACACCACCGCCGAAGTCGCTCCTCTGAAGGGAAGCTTGCCGGTCGCCATCTGGTAGATCGCGGTGCCGAGCGAGAACAAATCTGTGCGCGTATCGAGTTCTTCGCCGCGCGCCTGCTCCGGCGACATGTACGCGACCGTGCCCACGGTCGAACCGGGACTGGTCAGCTGTAATGGGCTGGCGGAGTCTTGCGTGGCCCCGATCGTCGTTGCTTCGATCGTCGTTGCTCCGATCGCCGTCGCGCTGATCGTTTCCATCTGCAGATCGGGGCGGGTCAGCTTGGCCAGGCCGAAATCCAGCACCTTCACTTGTCCGCGCGGCGTCAGAAAAATATTCGCCGGCTTGATGTCGCGGTGAATGATGCCTTTGGCATGAGCGGCGTCGAGCGCATCGGCAAGTTGAATCGCAATATCGAGCAACCGGTCCGCGGGCAGCGGGCCGGAATAAAGTTTCTGGTCGAGGCTCTGCCCTTCGAGCAGTTCCATCGCAATGAACGACTGCGCTTCGCCGCCTGGGCCAGCGGCGTTTTCGACTGCATAGATCGTACAGATATTGGGGTGGTTCAGCGCCGAGGCGGTTCGCGCCTCCAGCAGGAAACGGTCGAGGGCATTCTTGTCCCGCGAAAGTTGCGGCGGTAGAAATTTCAGCGCGACCTTGCGGCCCAGCGTGAGATCTTCCGCTTCGTAGACCACGCCCATCCCGCCGCTGCCCAGCTGGCCGGTGATGCGGTAGTGCGAAATGGTTTGATTGATCATTTTCTCGCCGATTACGCCGGAGAAAATTGCGGAATCTTCATCTTAGGAGGGATGAGAAGTAGGCGTCAAACATGCGAAGTGTTCCTGCAGGAACACTGTGCAAAACCTTAACAGCATGTTTTGCAAGTCATTGAATTGTCGGGTGCGGGAAATAGCGCAGTTGTCTTTGCAAGGGGTTAGGCTGTGGAAGAAATGTCTACTTTCGAGGACGTAAAAATCAGTGGAAGTGGACTTGACTCTGAGCGCGGAATCTGATCTCGCGCGCTTACCTGACCGTCTTCCCGGCGTGATTATCTTCCCGGCGACGGCTGATCCTGCTCGCGTGCGAGACGCTCGGCCATTTCCTTCGGCAATCCGTGGAGCAGTTCGAGAAACGCCGCGTTGGTCCAGCCGAAACCAACCACGTTCATGCCGTATCCGAGTTCGACGTGCGCTTCCGAGGAGCGCGTGACTACGTTGTATTTTTCGCGGATGTTGCCGTCGCGGCGAAAATTCTCGGCCACCGTCGAGAGGAATTCGTACGACACGCGATCGGCATCGGAGTTATAGCCATAGCGGCGCAGGCCCTCGATCACCAGCATTTCGATGTTCCCCCACCCGTAGGGTAAATCCCACTGCGCGCCGGTTTCTTCCGTGCTCATCGCAACTCCGCCGGGGCGCTCGAATAGTTTCAGATTACTGGCAATGGCCATCGCCTGCTCTGGCGTTGCCAGCCCCGCCCATAGCGGATAAAACGTCGTCGCGTACTTGTACGTCGACATCTTGCCGGTCATGAAATTGTAATCGAAGAACAATCCCTGCTCGGGATTCCAGAGATAACGGTTGATGAGTTTTTTGCGCGCTTCCGAGCGCTGGTTCCATTTTTCTGCGTCCGCGGTGTGGCCAAGCCAGCGGCTGATCTGCTCCAGATCTTTTTCGGTCTTGTAAAGGAGACTGTTCAGGCCCACGGGAGCGTAGTGGTGCGTGGCCGATCCGAACGGCCCGAAGCGGAAACTCACGTCGAAACCGGACTCGCGCATGGAGCGGTCGCCCTTGTAGTAATCGGCGCTAAGGTTGAATTGCCGCGCCTTCTCGCACGGGGCGCGCTGCATGGTGAGGGACACGTCGCAAACCTGCAGCGAATAGGCCGCGCCGGCGACGCCCTGCGTCGCGTTATCCGTCTTCGTATCGCCGGCCGTGTCACCCGTCCTCAGGTCATTCGCGGAATCCGGCTGCCATGGCCGGATGTAGTCGTCAGCCTGGGTGGGATGGAAGAAGAAATATTCCGCCACCTTGCGGTAGAAGCCGGTCTCGTCTTTCACGGCCTCGGCGGGCGGCCCGTCACCAAAATCGTAGTAGCGCGACAGTCCTGTGTTGCCCGCCAGATGCGGACTATGGGTCCACATCTCATAGTCTTTTTGAAGATCGGAGTAGGCGCGCTCCAGCCAGGCTGTGTCCGGTTTATCGTGCGGCATTGCCCGGTAGACGTCGACGAAGGCGGAACTCAGGAACGGCGGCTGCGAGCGCGTCAGATAGTAGGTGCGATTGGCGTTGAGCATCGCACCGTAATGTTCAATCTCGAAGAACAAATTGTCGACCATGCCACGCGCCAGGTCGACGCGGCCCGAGCGCAACAGCCCGCGAACGATGAAGTAGCTATCCCATCCATACATTTCGTTGAAGCGCCCGCCGGGCACGACATATTTATTCGGCAGGTAAAGCAGCCCCGGCGGCTCGATGTTTGTAGTGATTTGTCCCAGCCTCTGAATTTCAAGGGGCAGCGGCTCAACCTGCACATGGCAGTCGGCACTCAACTTCTTGATCGCCGCCGGCTCGGCAAATCCCGCGGGAAAATAAAGCACCGGCTCAGCCTTTATCTTCGGATCAACGATGCTCCGGCAATCCGTCATGGAGCGGGTCAGCGTATCCCAGCCGGAGGAAATGTAGTTGAGAATCGGATTCAGCCCGGAATCTTGCTGCGCATGGGCTGCAGGCTCTCGGCCTTTGGGACCGCTCGCGGCAACTCGACCCGCCAGCGCAGAGCAGAGCGCGGTCACAACCAGACCGCGAAGCATATACGAAAACACACGGCGCGGCGTCTTCACGCGTGGGCAATTCATTGTCGGGAACTTCATGCTCTGCGATCCAAGGACTCAGAGAAACCTCGTCATCATAATGCGCTTCCGGAGAGTTCCAAACCAACTTGGCGCGCTTGAATTGTTCTTGCCTGGGACCAAAGCCTCACATTCGACGGACTCAGGGGAGGCTTTCTGGCGCGAAGGATGCGCGAAAAATGGAGTCACCGGGGCGGTCGTGATCCGATATTTTGATTTATGCTATGAAGTTTGCCGCGAGTTCGAGGGGGCGCAAGTGATCCGATCCCAAGCCGTTCGTCTGGTCGTTCCTTTGGTTGTTTTCTTCTCCACTCTTTTCTTCTTCGCTATCGCGATTCACGCCCAGGTTGCCGACAGCACTTACCAGGAGCTGCATTGGCGCTTAGTCGGCCCGTTCCGCGGTGGACGCACCCGCGCCGCGGCCGGCGTGCCCAGTCAGCCCAATGTTTTTTATATGGCGCAGGTCAACGGCGGCGTCTGGAAGTCGAATGACTACGGCCGCACCTGGAATCCTATTTTCGATCATGAGCCCACGCAGTCGATCGGCGCCATTGCCGTCGCCGCTTCCGATCCCAACATTATTTATGTGGGCAGCGGCGAGGGGCTGCACCGGCCCGATCTCTCCGTGGGCGACGGAATCTACAAATCAACCGACGCCGGGAAAACCTGGACGCATCTCGGCCTCGCCGACGGCCAGCAGATTCCCGCGGTCGCGGTCGATCCGCGCGACGCGAATAAGGTCTTTGCCGCAGTTCTCGGACATCCCTATGGACCGAATCAAGAACGCGGCCTGTATCGCTCGACCGACGGCGGGCAAAATTGGCAGAAGATTCTTTCCCGGGACGAGAACACCGGCGCGTCCGACGTGGAACTCGATCCTTCGAATCCCGACGTGGTCTACGCTTCGATGTGGGAAGTCCGCGAAGGACCATGGGAAGATGGAAACCGATTCGACGGCAGCAACGGCGGTCTTTTCAAGTCTCGCGACGGCGGCAACACATGGCATCAGGTAACCGGAGGCCTGCCGAAAGACCTGTCGCAAATCTATGTGGCGATCGCGCCCAGCGATCCGCAGCGTCTCTATGCGACTCTCTCGACGGCTTCGGGAAAACTCGCCGTGTATCGCTCCGACGACGCCGGCGAAAATTGGACGCAGATCACCGACGATCCGCGGCCTTCCGGACGCATTGGAGGGGGCGATCTGCCGATCCCGCGAGTCGATCCAAAAAATGAAGATCTGGTTTACGTGGCCAGCACAGTGACCATGCGCTCGACCGACGGTGGCAAAACCTGGTCGGGATTTCGCGGCGCGCCCGGCGGCGACGATTACCAGAATCTGTGGATCAATCCGAACGACGGCAACATCATGTTGCTGGTCAGCGATCAGGGCGCATTGGTCACGGTCAATCGCGGAGAAAGTTGGAGTTCCTGGTACAACCAGCCAACGGCCCAGCTTTATCACGCCATCGCCGACAATTCTTTTCCCTATCGCGTGTGCGCCGGCCAGCAGGAGAGCGGTTCAGTCTGCATCTCGACTCGCGGCAACGACGGCGCCATCACTTTTCGCGATTGGCATCCGGTGGGCGTGATCGAGTACGGCTACGTTGCTCCCGACCCGCTCAATCCCGACCTTGTTTATGGCGGGGGCCGAACTGAAGTATCGAAGTTTCATTGGTCCACCGGCGAAGTGCAGGACGTGACCCCGATTCCGGTGCGCAACCTGAAGTATCGCGCCGACCGCACCGAGCCGCTGATGTTTTCGCCGGTCGATCCGCACATCCTTTATTACGCGACCAATGTGCTCTTCAAGACGAGTGACGGAGGAACTTCCTGGCAGGCGATCAGCGAAGATTTGACCCGCGAAAATCCCGGCGTGCCGGCAAGCGTGGGCACACTGTTCCGCAAGGGCGTCGATAAAACTCGCGGCACGATCTACGCGCTTGCCCCCTCGTTCAAGACGCTCTCCACCCTGTGGGCTGGAACCGACGACGGATTGATCTGGATTACGCGCGATGGCGGCAAACATTGGAGCGGCATCACGCCAAAGGAGCTCACGCCCTGGAGCAAGGTCACACAGATTTCGGCATCGCATTTCGACGAAGAGACGGCCTACGCGTCGGTGAGCCGCTTCCGCATCGACGACATGCATCCTTATATCTATCGCACGCACGACGGCGGGAAGTCGTGGAAGCTGATCACCGCCGGTCTGCCCGACTTCGGCCCGGTGGATACGGTGCGAGAAGATCCGGTGCGCAAGGGGCTGCTGTTTGCGGGTACGGAGAACGCGGTGTGGGTTTCGTTTGACGACGGCGATCACTGGCAATCGCTGCAACTGAATCTGCCGCACACTTCGATGCGCGATCTGTGGATTCACGACAACGATCTGATCGTTGCCACGCACGGCCGTGCGTTCTGGATTCTCGATGACATCGAACCGCTGCGCGAAGCCTCGGCGGCGCTGGCGAATTCCGCGCATCTGTTCAAGCCCGCGCCGGCGTATCGCATCCAGCGCGATACCTATACCGACACGCCGCTCCCGCCCGACGAACCGGTAGGACAGAATCCGCCCGACGGCGCGATCGTCGATTACAGCCTGCCCACGCCCGCCGCAAAAGTAACGCTCGAAATTTTGGACACCACAGGTCACGTGGTGCGCCGCTACGCGAGCGACGACAAGCCGGAAGCCACGGAAGAAGAATTGAAGAAGCAGTTGATTCCACTCTACTGGCTGCGCGCCCCGCGGCAACTTTCGACTGCCGCGGGAATGCACCGCTGGGTTTGGGATCTGCACTATGCCGCTCCCACTGCGACTCATCACGACTATCCGATTGCGGCGATTCCGCACGACACGCCGCGTTACCCGCTCGGCCCCAACGCGCTGCCGGGAAATTATTCGGTGCGCCTCACGGTTGACGGAAAGAGCCTGACCGCGCCGCTGATGGTGAAGATGGACCCGCGCATCAAGGTTCCGCCGGCCGATCTGCAGAAAAAATTCCAGGCGGAAACGCGGCTGGCATCGCTGATGAGCGCAGCCGCGACCTCCGTGCTCGAGGCCGGTTCACTGCGCAAGCAACTCGAAGCGCTGAACGCCAAGGACTATCCCAACAAGATCGACATTGCGCCGCTCGAAAAGAAACTGGACGCACTGCTGGGAACTGCCGGCGGCTTCCTCGCGCCTCCCGCGCCGGAGCCCACCCTGAACCGGGTGAACGAGCAGGCCGGTACTTTATACCAGGAAGTCTGGGGAGCTGACGCGGCTCCAACGCTTTCACAAGCCACTGCGCTGGCGGCAATCGAACGCGACAGCAAAGACGTGATGAAACGCTGGAATGAATTCAAGAGCAAAGATCTGCCCGCGCTCAATGGCGAGTTGCGCGACAGGAATCTTGGCGAGATCCATCTCGAGGCGGATCCGCATCAGGAAGAAACGCAAGTCGACGAAGAGTGAATTTGCAATTCAATCGTTCACGACTTCAACCTTTTCAAGTTTTAAAACCTGACTCGTGAGGTCTTTCGCCTCCAGCACTTCTTCGTCGTGAGCCGATGAGTTGCAATATTTTGCAAACTTGCGGCGATGCGCCCGCACTTTCTTGCAACATTTCTCGGCCACGCCAGAAATAATTGTAATTTTTCTTCTGACATTGTTTTGCACCGCCGCAAGGCGCGGTATAATCCGGCGACTTTTGGATTTCGAGTTGGCTGCCTTGGGGGGAGTTCTTCCGTTCTGTGGTGGTAGATCAATCGAAGTCCGCGTGTGAAGCCAAGTTTCGAACAATCGAAAAAAAATGCGAGGTCAATCTATGAAGGTGTTCCGAACACTCGGAATCGCTGTTTCCGCATTGCTGATTTGTGCCAGCATCGCGGTCGCCCAGGCACCGTTTACCAAAGGAACATGGACGGCGGTGACGAATGCTCCTCCGTCCGCCGTCGCTCACGCCATGCTGCTGAGCGATGGGTCCGTGCTCATCAACAGTTTCTACTTTGAGACTCACGCTGACGTCTGGTATCGGCTGATCCCGGACAGCACCGGCAGCTATATCAACGGAACCTGGGTCGACGCCGGCACTCTGCCCTCCGGATACAACCCACTGTACTTCGGTTCTCAGGTGCTCCCACTGGGAACAACCTATGTCACTGTGATGGGCGGCGAGTACAACAATGGCAGCGCCGTCTGGACGAACCTGGGCGCTTATTACAACCCGGTCTCAAACAAGTGGGGCAAGCTGCCAGCGCCTTCCGGCTGGACCACAATCGGCGATGCGCAGAGCATCCTTCTGCCTAACGGAAATCTGATGCAGGCCAATTGCTGCAGCACCGACGAAGCCATCATGACCGTGGTGAGCGGCAAGCCGGTTTGGACCGCGACCGGCACCGGCAAAGCCGACTGGAACGACGAAGAAGGCTGGACGCTTCTGCCCAGCGGAAACGTCCTCACTGTAGACGCCTACGTTGGCAGCTACAACGCCACCGGCACCAACTCCGAGCTATACACGACCTCCACGGGAGCGTGGGCGAGCGCAGGCAGCACGGTGGAGCAGTTGTGGGATTCCGCCGCGGCTTGCGGTGGAGAAAACGACGCCTCGTATGAAGTCGGCCCCGCCGTGTTGCGTCCCGACGGAACTGTGTTTGCCACCGGCGCCAACTCCTGCGGCGCGGGTCATACTGCGGTTTACAACACGGCGACAGCCACCTGGGCCGCGGGTCCGAATTTCCCCGCAGATCTCGACATCGCCGATGGTCCGGCGGCTTTGCTGCCCGATGGCAACGTCCTGCTCGACACCAGCAAAGAGATTTTCCAGACCGGCAGCGATTTCTTTGAGTGGGACGGCACCAAGCTGAACCTCACCAGCGGTCCACCGGACGCCTCGATCGACTCTTCCTACGTCGGCGACATGGTTCTGCTCCCGACCGGACAGGTGCTGTTCACCGATTTCTCGTCGGATGTGGAAATCTACACGCCCGCGGGAAGCGCCTGCTCGGGGTGCGCACCAACCATCAGCACCGTGGCCAGCACCTTGACCCACGGCAGCAAGAACAACAAACTCACCGGGACTCAGCTTAATGGCTTGTCGCAAGGCGCCGCTTATGGCGATGACAACCAGAGCGATACCGACTTCCCGCTGGTCCGCATCACCGACTCCGCCGGCGCCGTGGTCTATTGCAGAACCCATGGCTGGTCGGGCGGTGTTGCGACCGGAACGAAGGTTTTGTCGGTCCAGTTCGACATTCCTTCGACCATCGCAACCGGCGCGGCAACTCTCGAAGTGGTGGCAAACGGAATCCCGTCGACTGCGGTATCCGTGACCATCGACTAGTGGTCTGATTTAACGGCCGCCTCACCGCGGCTTCAACAGCTATACTCTCTTGCGGGCGCTGTGACTTTCGTCACCTTCGACGAAGTTACAGCGCCGCTTTTTTGCTCGAATTTAGAGCTCCTCGGAATACGTCACGAATGCAATTTCCTGCATCTTGACAGTCGCGTCTCAGAGCGCCATGCTGACAGAAGCTAAGTATCCCCCTGCTGGCCTCAGCCTCTGCCAACCCGAAAGGGAAACGAAATGAAATCCTTGCCGTTCCTTCTGTTAGCGCTCCTGCTGGCGCCGTGGACCCCACTGTTTGCCGCCGGAGGAGCCACGCCTGCGCCAGCGGCCCAAAGAGCCAGCACATCAACCAGTTACCTCATCACGAATGACGATTCGCCGAGGGAAATCGCTACTTCGGGCACCTTCTTCACGATTGGCTCTGATGGCTTGCTGCAGAACCCAAACCGGGTAAGTCTGGGAGGTTCGGGCGAAGGCGGCGGATACTTCAACAGCAACCGCGTGAGCCAGTTCAGCAACTCCACCGAAGCCTGCGCTTATCTTTCCGTCTCCGGCAGCAATGCAATTGGCGCCGTCGATATCGACTCCCAGCAAGACATCGGCAACTTTTCCGGTTCTACCACCGATAGCGGCATGGACAACGGCATTGGCCTGGCGAACAATGGAACCTATCTTTATGCCAGCTTCGCCGGTTCCAGCACCATTGCCACTTTCGCCATGCTCCCAGGATGTAGTCTGAATTTCCTCGGCGACATCTCAGCGGTTGGCCTGCAGTCGGGCAACGTCAAAGGCATGGCCATCCACGGGAATCTGCTGGTGGTTACTTATGGCGACGGCTCCCTTGAGTCGTACAACATCTCGGCGGGCATCCCAGTTTCGAACGGCGACCTGCAAAATGCCACCGGATACGCGAAGGATATTTTTCCCGTCGGCGTCGACATCACGCAAGACGGCCACTATGCGATCTTCGGTGATCAGTCGACCTATACCAATGTCGAAGTCTCCGACATTTCCTCGGGCAAGCTGACCCAAACCGTGCTGTACAACGTAGGCAATGCGGGAAACTCTGCCAGCATCTACTTGAGTCCCGACGAGACGCTGCTCTACATCGCCAACACCGGCGATGGCAGAGTGACTGCCGCTTTCTTCAACGCGACCACCGGCAAAATTTCTCCCGGCTGTACTTCTGCCAGGCTTAAGCGCTTCGCTACCACCTGGACGTTTCTCGACAGCCCAGTTACCGAACTCAATACCGGCACCGGATCTGTTCTGTATCTTGCGGAGTACGGCAATCCCTCGACAATCGCAATCGTGGATGTAACTTCCAGCGGAGGAACATGTTCGCTTATCGAGGCCGCCGGTTCCCCCATCATGGACCCCAACAGCACGACTTTGTTGTCGATCGGAGTTTATCCGCCGCGGCAGTTTTAAGCGGTTGATTTCAGAAACGCTCGCCATTCACTAGAGGCCATCTGTAGACGAAGGAGCATGAATCATGAGCAGGTTTTTCAAGTGGGCGCTGGCAGTGCAAATCGTGGGATGGGCTTTCCTTACCGCCGCGGCACAATTGCCGACCTGCCCTCTGCGGCCAAGTCCCGGCAGTATCGTCCATGACGGCTTGAGTCTCAGCAGCCAGAATGGCACGCTTTCCGCTGCGCTTACTCTGCGCAATGCCCCGGACGCTCTCGGCTACATGCACTATTGCTACGACTACACAGCGGCCAACGGCAGCCTGATCGAAGCGCCCACGCTGCGCCTGAATCCCGGCGACTGGCTCAGCCTCGATCTCACCGACGACCTGAATGTAACAACTCCCGCCGGCGCCAATCTACGCTACTCGCCGGCCCGCATGGCGCACATGGCCGGCATGTCCTCCACAACTTTGTCCTCGGCGGATACGTCTTCAAACCCGTGCCAGAGCACAGTCATCAATTTCAACACCACGAACCTGCACTTCCACGGATTGAACGTCCCGCCGGTTTGCCATCAGGATGACGTGATCAACACCTTGATCCAGACCGGCCAGACATTTCACTATCAGGTTCAGATTCCGCCCAACGAACCTCCCGGCCTCTACTGGTATCATCCTCATCCGCACGGTTACACCACGCTGCAAGTCAACGGCGGTGCCGCCGGAGCGATCATTGTCAACGGCATCGAGAAAGTGAAACCGCAGGTTGCGGGACTGACCGAGCGTGTATTCGTGATCCGCCAGCAATTTCTGAATCCGCTTTCCTGGATCCCTGGCAGTTACCAACTCACGCTGAATTTTCAGACCGCAACTTTTCCAGCAGGCCCGTCGCCTATTATTCAAATGCAGGCGGGTGAGAAACAATTCTGGCGTGTGTGCAACGCCACCACGCAGGCATTCCTCGCCCTGCAGGTGGTCTTTGGAACTACCCCACAGCAGCTTGAAATCATCGGCCTCGACGGCGTGCCCGTGTCGGGCGATCCCATGGAGACGACGATCAACATTCCTCCCGCCGGGCGCGCCGAATTTATCGTGACCGCGCCTCCGAGCGGCACTGCAGCAACTTTCGTTAATGCCGGATTCAATACCGGGCCGGTCGGCAACGCCAATCCGTATCAAGTTTTAGCCAACATCGAAACCACCGGCACAACCTCGCCTGTGCAAGTGGCAGCCGCTCCCGCCGCTCCCGTGCAGCGGGTCACGCAGCGCTTCTCCGGCTTGGCCGCGATCACGCCCACCGCCCAACGCCATCTATATTTCTCTGAAGCTGCGCTCGGCACCAATCCACCGGTGAACTTTTTCATCACCGTGGTCGGCCAACAGCCTAAACTCTTCAGCATGGCCGAACCGCCCGCGATCGTCACCAAGGTCGGCGCGGTGGAAGACTGGACCATTGAAAATCGCACTTCGGAAGAGCACGCCTTCCACATGCACCAGATCCATTTTCTGGTCATGGCGGTCAACGGAGTCGCGGTGCCCATCCCTACGATGCAGGACACGTATGAAGTGCCTTTCTGGCCTGGATATGGTCCCTACCCCAGCATCACCGTGCGCATGGACTTCCGCGATCCCACCATCGCCGGCACCTTCGTGTACCACTGCCACGTCCTCGACCACGAAGACGCCGGCATGATGGCCAAAATTCGCGTCGATCCCTAGATCGCGGTAGAAGAGCGGCCCATCCGTGATGGTTGTCATTCCGAGCCGCTCGTAGCCGCGCGTAGCGGCGAGGGCGTGTCGAGGAACCTGCTTTTCCTGCCGCCATGAGGGGCCAGTAAAACGCCTGCATTCGAAGCCCCGAGGCGGCAGTTCAGCGATCGTGCTCCGGCATACCTACAGCTCGTCTACCGCCCTCTGCAACTCCGCCGCGAATTCCGCCGGATCGCTTCCTGCCTCAAATTTCATCAACTCGCCGATCTTCACCCCGATCTTCCACGGAGCCGCGAACTTCCTTCCCGACTGTTTCACTTCAAACAGCCCATCGATCCGCATCGGCAAAACCGGAATGCCGAGATTTTCCGCCAGCAGTCCGATCCCCGCGCGAAACGGAAGCAGCTTTCCATCCGTAGTATGCCGCCCCTCGGGAAAAACCAGCACGCTGTACCCGCGGTCCACGGCCTCACCGGCGTAAGCAAAGCTGCGCCGGAATCCAGCCTCGCGCGGCAGCGGAAACAAATTCAGCAGCGAAACCCCCAGAATCCACTGGATTCGGTCATAAATCCCCAGAAGAAAATTCCGATCCGCCGCAGGAGTACGCAGCGCCTCCAGCGCCTCACCCCCCGTCGCAATCGCCAGCCGATGGCGAAACCGCGCCGGCAGCGCCGTGAGAATAAATCCGGGGTCGACATCGCCAATGTGATTCGAGACCACGAGCAGCGGCCCGCGCACGCCGCGCAAATGCTCGCGCCCCGCAATGCGCGGCCATCCCAGCAACAGAATCGCCGGGCGGAGCAGCAGATAATGCGTCAGGAAACGGACCCACATCAGCGGCCAACCCAGCACCCACCGCGGATAGTGATACGCCGCTCCCGGCGGCGCTTCCCCGCGCAACATTTTTTCCAGATCACCCACGGTCCGCAGCGCACTGAAACGGGTTTCGCTCAGATCGACCTGATAGCGGTCCTCCAGCGCGCCCATCAGTTCCACCCGATCCAGCGAACTCAAACCGAGGTCTGAGTCAAGCTTCGTATCCTCACTCAGTTCAGCGCGCCGCCCAGAAACCCGCGCGATCAATTCCGCCAGCGGACTGTTATCCCGCGAACCGGCATCTTCCTGCGCCCGGGTGCCCCATGTCTCGCGCGTACTTTGCGTGAGAAGTGGGGATTTTTGCACTCGCTCCTCGGCTGCCTCCCGAATCAGATTCCTCCGCGGCTTCTGCGTATTAGTCCGCGGAAAGTCTTCCTCCGGCCACTCCACCCAAATCCGCATCCGCTGATACTCCGCTAGCCCCTCGTTCGCCCGCGCAACCACCTCCGCCGCGTCCGACCCACCGCGTAAAATCAGCACCGCGCACGCCTCCGCATTCCCTCCGCGATCCATCCCCACCACCACGCAATCTTTCACCTCCGGCTGCCGCCGCAGCGCCGCTTCCAAATCTTCCGGATAGACATTCATTCCGCCTGGCGTGACAATCACTTCCTTCTTTCGCCCCTTGAAATAAAGGTTCCCCGCCGCATCCAGCGCGCCAATGTCTCCGGTTCGATACCACCCCTGCTCATCGGAAGCCGGTGACGGAGCGTCCGACAAAATATGCTGCGCACCGCGATCATCCCAATACCCAGAAGCCACGCCGCCGCCTCGCACCAGGATTTCCCCGTCCGCCGCCAGCTTCACCTCACGTCCCGGCAGCACTTTCCCAATCGATCCCCTCCCCAGACGAAAAGGATGGTTCACGCTCACCAGCGATGTAGTCTCGGTCAGCCCGTACCCCTGAATCACGGCATAGCCCAGGCGGTGCCAGAAGTCTTCCGTCTCGCCATCCAGCGCCGCGCCGCCCGAAATAAACGCCAGAAATTTCCAGCCAAACTGTTTTCGGATCCCGCGAAAAACCCACCAGCGCCGCAGGAAGTGTTTCTTCTTCGCCGCCGCGAACTGTTCTTGGAAAGCCTGCGTCTCTCCGCGGTCTTCCTTCTCGCGCTCAACTTTCTGCTTCAACGATTGCAACACTCGTGGCACGCTCACCAGCACCGATACCCGCTCGCGCCGGATCGTCTCAATCACTTCCGAGGGCTTCAGTTCGTTCTGAAAAACTACGGTCCCGCCCAGCAGCGGCGGCAGAAACATTCCCAGGAATTGCCCGAACACATGGCTCAGCGGCAGCAGATTCAAGAACCGCAGCGGATGCACGAAGCGCTCATACTTCAAGTAACGCCCGATCTCGCGCTCCAGCGGCGCGATGTTGGCCATTACGTTCCCATGCGTGATTACCACGCCCCTGGGTTCGGCAGTCGTTCCCGAAGTAAAAACGATTTGCAATGTGTCGTCAGGCCGCAGTGTGACACCGCGAGGCGCGTCCGCTCGAGCAGAGTGCCGCAGATCCTCCAGAATCAGACTGGGCGCCGTTTGTCCCGCACCCGCAAACTCCTGCGCGTGCCGCTGCGACGCCAGTAACAACTTCGCGTCCACCTGCCGAAAAACTCGCGGCGCGAAGTCGGCTGAAGCCCCGTCATCCATCGGCACTATGCCCACGCCGCTCAGCACGCATCCCACGAAGCCTGCAACCCACTCGGCGCAGTTCTCACCCCAGATCATCACTCGATCGTCCTTCGCGATGCCGCGCTGTTCCAACTCACGGGCAAAGCCAAAGGCCATTTCCAGGGTGTCGCCATAAGTAAACGTTTGGCTGCGATATCCGCGCCGCTGCCGGTAGGCAGTCTCGTGCCGGTGAGCCTGAAGATTTTCCAGAAAGAATTCGGCTAACGATTCGGGCATGACGGATAAGAGATCGCGACAAAGGCCGAAGTGGCAGGATGCGCTGCTCTCCAGCTCAAGTTTAGTGGAAGCGCTCTTCGAGGGGCGAAGAGCAGGACAGTTTTCAAACTGCCCCAATCTCTCCATGCGGAACAGTGGATGCCATCAAGTCCGCCCGACCGCTGAATCGAAAATGTTTGCCTTCCACTATGATAAGTGTAATTCTCGGCACGGAGAACGAGCGCATGTGTTTTTCAGCCACAGCCAATTTTGTAGGCAGCGGAGTTCTCGGCGCAGTCGGCGTCGTCACCTTAACCAGGGTGAAGCATCGGCGCGAACTGCTTTTTGCGGCGCTACCCCTGCTGTTTGCCATACATCAGTTTATCGAGGGGTTCGTCTGGCTGGGCCTGGATGGGATTCTTTCGCCCGTCGTGGCACACGATATGGGCGCGGCGTTCATGCTTTATGCCCAGGGACTTCTTCCTTTTCTGCTCCCGCTCAGCGTGTTGTTGTTCGAGCCGAATGCAGAAAGCCGCCGGCGCATGATTCCATTTCTCGTGCTCGGCGGAGCCACCACTCTCTACATTCTGTGGGCTCTGACCGCGTACCCGCTGCAGCTCTACGTCAAGGCAAACAGCATCGTCTATATCAATCAGGCGACGAACAACACTGCGGTCGCGCTCCTGTACGTGATTGCAACCTGCGGGTCGCTGTTCTTCTCGAAGATCCGGATGATGGTCGTTTTCGGCGCCGCCAACCTGGCAATACTGCTGGTTGTTATGGAGGTCAAGAGGTACGCGTTCACTTCGCTATGGTGCGCCTACGCAGCGGTCGCCAGCGCCATCATCCTCGCCTACTTCTGGACGAGCCACGAAGAGCGGCCCTTCAGTTACGCGGCATAAGCCAATCCGCGCGAGGCACTTGGATGAAGCCGGTCTCCGTCGACGGGTCACCACCTCACGATTCCCTTAGTAACCCGTTCGTACACTCCCTTTTGGTAACCCTTGGTAACCACACGGTTCACAGCGGCCGGTCGTACAATTGGCCTTGTCCAGTCGGCCATTCGCCGATAGGGAGAATCTCCCCGCGCGGACTGTACCCGGGGGAAAGTTTCCCGGTTCGTGGAAGTGGGTTCGCACCAGAACTTTGTACGAAGCGCGTCGCATTCAACGCGCGGTGTTTAAAGACCAGGCTCTGGAGTTCGCACTCTTATGGCGTTGTTCGGCTTCAACAAACAGAAGGTTCTCGCCACTGCGGAGAAGTACGTCCAGCAGGGCAAAATGCAGAACGCCATCTCCGAGTACGAAAAAATCCTCAAGAACGACGCTAAAGATCTCACCGTCACCAACACCGTCGGCGATCTCTACTCCCGCCTCGGCGAAGTCGATAAGGCGGCCGACTGTTTCAAGAATGTAGGCGATGCCTATGCCAGCCAGGGTTTCACGGTCAAGGCCATCGCCATGTACAAGAAAATCAGCAAGCTCAAGCCCTCGCTCGAGAGCCTGCTGAAGCTGGCCGAACTTTACACCCAGCAGGGCCTGTTCAACGACGCCCGCGCCCAATACCTGCAAGTCGCCGAAGAATTCCTCAAAGCCAACGAGCTCGATAACGCCGTCCGCATCTTCCAGAAGATTCTGGAGATGGACCCGGAAAACAGCAGCATGCGAGTTCGCCTGGCCGAAGTCTACATTCGGCTGGGCAAGAAGACGGAAGCCTGGCAGATTTTTTCCGCCGCCGCCGAGAGCCTGCGCTCCAAAGGTTCGCTGAGCGGCGCCGAAGAAATTCTGCAGCGCATGCTCACGCTCGATCCCGGCAACACCTACGCGCTGCTCATGCAGGGCAAGAATCTGATCGAATCCGGCGACGCCGTCGGAGCCGCCGTCGCGCTGCAGAAAATTTCCGACATCGATTCTCATCCCGACGGCCTGCGCGACCTGCTCAAGGCATACTTACAAAGCGGCCAGCTCTCCGAAGCCGGAGCCGTCGCCAATAAGCTGCTCACGGTGCACAACGATCTGCCCGCCATCTCCAGCTTCGCCGAAGCGCTGATGCAGGCGGGCCAGTTCGAAAACGCGCTCCAGGTTTACGATCAACACGCCGAGCGCCTGCTCGCGGAAAATTCCGATAAAGTTCTCGAGCATCTCCACAGCATCATCGGCCACGTCCGCGAAAATCCTGACTCGCTGCAGAAGTTGCTCGACCTGTTCAACAAGGCCGGGGAAACCACGCACGTCGGCGAAGTCCTCGAACTGCTGGCCCACGCCAGTGTGCAATCCGGCGACCTGCCCCGCGCCCGCGATCTTTACCAGAAACTCGCCCAGATCGAGCCGCAGAACCCCCTGCACATGCAGAACTATCAGCAGGTGGTCAGCCAGCTCGGCGGAACTTCGGGCAGCAAGC
Source organism: Terriglobales bacterium (assembly GCA_035504195.1). GTDB lineage: Bacteria > Acidobacteriota > Terriglobia > Terriglobales > Acidobacteriaceae > Sulfotelmatobacter. The sequence continues at coordinate 297,670 of DATJSG010000025.1, read as the reverse complement.
TGATTACGCCGGAAGAAGCCGTCGTTCTCATCGACGACCTTGAAGCCACCGCGCCTTCCGTCCATCAGCACTATTCCGACGAAGTTGCGCTCACGGTGCGCTCCGCCCTCACCGACGCCGAACTCTTCATTTCTTACAACATGCCGCAGAAGGCTCTGGGGCCGCTGCTCTCAGCCCTGCCGCTAGCGCCCAGCGATCTTCGCCTCAACCAGCGTCTGGCGGCTCTGCACACCCGTGCCAGCCGCTTCGCCGAGGCCGCTCTCTGCTGCCGCACCTTGCAGACCGTTTATTCCGACGCCGGCTATCCCGAAGAAGCCACCCGCTACGGCGAACTCGCCGAGCGCTACGACGAACGTTCTTCGACTCAGTCGCTGGTCGCGCCTTCCGAGGAAGAAGCGCACATATTTCTGGATGCGACTCCTCATGTTGACGAGACCGTCAACGAGGTTGCGGAATTTTCCGTCGACGACGCTTCTGCTGAAGCGCCCGCCGCGGAGGATGAAATCGCAGTCGAGCCGGCTGCCGCGTGGCCCGCAGCTTCCAACGCCACCGAAACCGTTGATGCCGAACCGGAATTTGCCGTCGTCGACGAGTCCGCTTCTGCCTCGCCTGACGCTGCTGCGGCCGCCCCGACAGGCGGCGAAATCGATCTCTCGTCCGAGTGGGACGACAGCGTTACCGTCGAGACGGACGCTCCGGCGGAAGTTGCAGAGGAAGTCCCAGAAAAACCTGCTGCGGTCAAAACTGCCGCCGCTCATCACCGAGCCGCCGATCCGGCCAAAGTCGACGAAACCGTCGACGAGATTCGCTTCTACGTTGCCCACGGCATGCCCGAGCAAGCTCTGGCTGCCCTGGCCAAGCTTCAGACGCTGACCCACGATCAGGCAAAGATCGATGAACTTCGCGCCGAAGTCGAAGCCGCTACGGAGCCCGCCGCCGAAGAAGCAGAAATCGCCGTCGAGCCGGTCATCGAGGAAATTACCGCCGACGACATCCCGTCCGCTGACGTCGAGATTGCAAACGTCGAGGTTGAGGCGGCAGCCAGCGAAGCTCCGGCTGCCCTCGAAGAACCTGCCGCACTCGAGCCCGAACCAGTGGCCGAGCCCCCGGTCGTGGAAGAGATTCCCGTGGTTGCGGCGTCCGTCGAAGACGTTCCCGAGCCCGCCGCGATTGAGCCCGAACCAGTGGCCGCCGAGGCCGAGACCGCACCGGGCGTCCTGAAGGATTTCGTTTCCGATCTCGAGTCGTCGCTCGGCGACGGCTTCCTGCCCGGCACCGTGACCAAGCCGGTCGAAACGCCGGCCACTCCGCCCGCAAAAGCACCCGCTATACATGCTCCGGCCGCGCAACGCGCGACCGCTGCGGCTTCCAAATCTGCCGCCGCGAAACCCATCCCGTCCCCCGCCCCGGTTCTGGGCGAGTTCGTGGCCGATATCGAAGCCTCGCTCGGTGAAGACTTCCTGAAGGGCGCCCCGGTTGCCGAGCCCAAACCCAAAGTCCCCGCTCCGGCGTCAGCTAAGGTTACTCCGCCGCTGGCTGCGAGCGCTGCAGCGTCCGCCGCACCGTCAGCTCACATTGCGCCGCCCGCGCTGCCGTCTCCGGTTGGGTCCGTAGCCTGGTCCGCGCCCGCCGCGCCGGCGCCCGCCCTGCCCATCGCACCTGCGCCCGCGGCCAAAGCTTCTGCCTCTCCGTTCGCGGAAGAAGCCGGCGTCGACCTCGCCGAAATGTTTGGCGAGCTCAAGCAGGACTTAGAATCCGGCGTCACTGCCGCCGATGAAGATCCCGAAACGCATTACAATCTTGGCATTGCCTTCCGTGAAATGGGCCTGCTCGACGAAGCCATCGGAGAATTGCAGAAAGCCTGCCAGTCGTTCGACAACGGGCATCCTTTCCCGCAAATCATGCAGACCTACACCTGGCTGGCGCAGTGCTTCCTCGAAAAGGGCGTGCCCGAGGCTGCTGTCCGCTGGTACGACAAAGCTCTCCACGTTCCCGGCATCGACGGCGAGACCCGCGTCGCCCTGCACTATGAGCTAGCTTCCGCCTACGAAACTGCCGGAGACAAACCCTCCGCCCTCAAACATTTCATGGACGTGTACGGCACCAACATCGATTATCGCGACGTCGCCGAGCGCATCAAGGCCCTGAAGTCGTAAAATACCCAGATGGGTTCTGTTCCCAGGCAAACCGTGAACACGCTCTGCCTTTTTGTTTCTGTCATCCAGTGTCTTGTCTGTGTCATTCACCCTCTTGACTCCGTCCTTCAGTCCTTTGCCTCTGTGATTCTGAGCGAAGCCAAGAACCCCTTACCCGCCCGCGCTACCTGCAGCCTCAACGGGAATTTCCGCCTCAAGTTCGCTCTGCCGGCGCGCGATCGCGTCCATCCCCGCGCCCTCGCATGGAGTCCCGTGGCATGACCGACTCCGCCCCCAAAGCGCCCGACGCCGCGCCTCTGTCTACGGAGGCGCCCACCGCTCTTCTTGATCCTCCGACGCCATCGGCTCCGCCTGAGCCCAGTGGTGTGCAGCTCTGGATGCACCGCATCTCGGTTTTTCTCTTTGTGCTGATCAGCGCCGTCGCAGGAGTCCTTCTCGTTATTCTGCCCTGGACTCCGGAGTGGACCGACAACTACCTGCTGCTGACTTTTCCCAGCCTGCGCACCATCGTCGCCAACGGCTTCTTTCGCGGTTTCTGCACCGGCCTGGGCCTGCTCGATATCTGGATCGGTTTCTGGGAGGCCCTGCACTACCACGAACAACAGTAAAATGGTTTTGGGATGGGCACGACTTTAGTCGTTCCGCTGAAAGCCGAGAGAGAAGTTTGGCTTTAGCCCCTGAGGATCGACAGAAGCTCGACGATGTTCAAAGTCCTCCGAACGTGAACTCATGACTGAAAGACTGAAATCCGCACCCGTCGCCTACGAGAATGAACCCTTCCTCACCAGCCCTGACGGCCGCATCCTGCGTATGCTCGCCGAATATCAGGAGCCGCTCGCCCGCTTCCGCCGCGAGCAGATTCAGGACACCGTTGTCTTCTTCGGCTCCGCCCGCTTTCACGGACGCAAGCAGGCCACGAAAAATCTGGCCGCAGTCGAAGGCAGTCACGCCGGCATCCCCGCCGCCAACCTGCAGGAAGAACTCAAGCTCGCCCATGCCAACGTCCACATGGCGCGCTACTACGAGGACGCGCGCAAGCTGGCCCACATGCTGACCAAGTGGTCGATCACCATCCCCGCGCGCCGCCACCGTTTCGTGGTCACCACCGGCGGAGGGCCCGGCATCATGGAAGCCGCCAACCTGGGCGCGCACGAAGCCGGCGGCAAATCCATCGGCCTCAACATTCAGCTTCCCTTCGAGCAATATCCCAACCAGTACATCACCCCCTCGCTCAACTTCCAGTTTCACTATTTCTTCATGCGCAAGTTCTGGTTCGCCTATCTCGCCAAAGGACTCGTCATCTTCCCCGGCGGCTTCGGCACCATGGACGAGCTGTTCGAAATTCTCACCCTCGCGCAAACCGACAAGCTTGCCAAGAAGATTCTCGTCATCATCTACGGCACCGAATACTGGAACAAGATCATCAACTTCCAGGCCTTCGTCGACGCTGGCTCGGTCTCGCAAAAAGATCTCGAATTGTTCAAGATCGTCGACACCCCGGACGAAGCCTTTGAATACCTCCGCGACGGCCTCACGAAATATCATCTTGGTGGCGTCGCCAAGAAAGAAAAAGAAGGCGAAGTCACCCCCGAGATCGCGAAGACACGCCCGTAAAATCTGGAAGGATCGGCGCTTTGGCTGGAAGAGCGGTGCTTAGGGTGGAGCGGTGCTTTAGGATGGAAGAGTGGCGTCAGCGTGGAAGAGCGGCGCTTTAGCGCCGCGTACAGAATCATAAAGGATTTTGACATGCCCGCCCGCTGCCTGCTCTACTACATCACCGACCGCACCGCGCTCGCCGCCGATGAACCCACGCGCCGCCGCCGGCTGCTCGAAAAAATCGCCGAAGCCGCCCAAGCCGAAGTCGACTACATCCAGCTCCGCGAAAAGGATTTGTCGGCCCGCGACCTGGAATCGCTAGCCGGCGAGGCCGTCGTCCTCCTCGACAAACTGAGAACCAAGAACCCAGAACTCAGAACCGCCCTGCTGATCAACTCGCGCACAGACGTAGCGCAAGCTGTCGAGGCAGACGGCGTCCATGTCCGCTCCGACGACATCTCTCCTAAAGAAGTCAAAGTGATCTGGCAGAACAGCTCGTGTGGGCGCGGGCGACTCGCCCGCGCAGCCTCACAACAACCTCCGCTGATCGCAGTCTCCTGTCACTCCCCGGCAGAGGTCAAAGAAGCCGCAGCCCAAGCCGCAACCTTCGCGGTCTTCGCCCCGGTTTTCGAGAAGAAAGATTTCCAGAAGAAAGGATTCGAGAAAAAAGAGCCGCAGCCCGCAGGCCTCGCCGCGCTCGAAGAAGCCTGCCGAGCCAAAATCCCGGTCTTGGCCCTCGGCGGCATCACGCTCGCCAACTCCGCATCCTGCCTCGAAGCCGGAGCCGCCGGCGTCGCCGGAATCAGATTATTTCAAGAGAACAATATCGAGCAGATCGTCCGCGCCTTGCGCGAACCACTTCAATAACCGGCCACTGAACTTCTACTCATCCACCACCGAATTTTTCAGCGTCCCAATACCCTCCACTGTCACTTCCATCACATCGCCCGCGACAACTGGCCCCACGCCCGCCGGCGTCCCCGTCGGCACCAGATCCCCAGGGAACAAAGTCATCGCCTGCACAATGTGCCGGATCACCACTTCCAGCGGAAAAATAAAATCCCGCGTATTGCCATGCTGCCGGACCTCGCCATTGACGCGGGTTTCCACCCCCACCCCCGTCCACGGATCTATTTCATCGGTGACCACCACCGGCCCCACCGGACAAAACGTGTCGAATCCCTTCGCCCGCGCCCACTGCCCTTCTTTATTCTGCAAATCGCGCGCCGTCACATCGTTCACGCACGTGTAGCCCAAAATATATTGCCGAATATCCGCATCCACCGGCGGCTGAAAACAAGTCTTGCCGATCACCACCGCGAGCTCGCCCTCAAAATCTACGCGCGCCGAAATCCTCGGACGCCGCACCACCCCTCCCGGCGCCAGCAACGACGATGGCGGCTTGAAAAACACCAGCGGCTCCTTCGGCACTTCGTTCCCCAGCTCCGCCGCATGTTCCCGGTAATTGCGCCCCATGCACACAATTTTCGACGGACACACTGGAGCCAGCAGCGCCGCTTCCTCCAGCGGAATCGCTTCAATCCGCCGCGTGCGCAAACTTTCCATATCTCCGTCCGCTTTCTCCGGAGGCGTCACCAGAATCCGCACAATCGCGTCGCGCCCGGCCACAGACTCGACCAGCCCATACTGCGCCTGGCCATTGAATTGAAATCTGCAATATTTCATCGTTCTCCTTCTCTTAGTGCGGCCGGATTCTGCGCAGTGCAGCCGGGAGCCATGACGACCTTTGTCATTCCGACCGCAGCCGGAGCGAACGCGAAGGCGACGGAGGAATCTGCTTCACCCGACTCTCACGGCACTCGCTCCTCCGCTTCCTCCGACCGCGCACTCTCGTTCCCCCGCAAATCCACCGCCGAAACCGAATACCAATAGTCCTTCCCCGCGACCACTGTCGTATCCCGGTAAGCCGGACTCTTCACCAAGTCCGCGTTCACCTTCACCGCCGCCGATCCCTCTTCGCGCCGGTACACGTTGTACCCCGCAAGATCCGCATCGCTCACCGGAGCCCAGATCAGATCCACAAACGCCGCCTGTCCTGGCCCGGAAAACACCGCCTGCAATTCCGCGGGCACCGCCGGAGGAAACACGTCAGCGGCAAAAACCTTAAGCTCCGGCGTGTCCGCGCCTTCAATCGGCAATTCGCTTTTATTCGCGCGCGCAATCACCGTCACCGTCTCGGCGCGATAGAAATAAGTTTTCTCCCACTCGAAAGTCGAGTCAGTGAGCGTAAGGCTCGGCGCGTTTCCCGCCGGCACCTCGCCCACCAGATTCCACCCCGCGCTGCCCTCCTGCCGCCGGTAAACCCGATACAGATAATCGATCTTTTTCCCCGCACTCATGTTCGCATTCGCCGCCGATGATCCCGACGCAAAAAGATCGTTCGTCCACGTCAGCACGATTCCCTGGCTCGTAACCCGCGCCGCAAAATCCCTCGGCGGCGGTGGTGTGCGGATCGCCGGCACTTGCACCTGATTCGAAAGCCCCGCCCCGCGCCCGTCCGCATTGAGCACCTCAACCCCATACATCACGACCGCAGCCGCATCATCGCTTTCCATTTGCGCGGGCAAGGTATCGGTATACGATGCTTCTACCTTCTTCTTCTCCGAAACCTTGCTCTCAGACACATGCTTTGAGGCGTTCTTCCCCGACCCGTTCTTCTCAGATGCAGTTTCCTCCACGCTGGCCTGCGCCTTAGCCATGCCGACGGGCGTTCCGCACTGCGTCATCTGTTTTTCCGAATTCCGGCAGATTCGAGTCGGCCCCACCGCCCGGATCTTCCTCCGATCCGTCGTCTCGGTCGGCACCGTCCAGGTCAGAATAACCGTGTCGCCCTTGCGCATTGCCCGCAAATCCACGGGCGGCTTGGGCAAATTCAAAGATGGCGGCTGCGGCGGCGCCATGCTCGCGCAGGCTGTGAACATCAGCGGTGCGGCGGCAATCAATATGGCAAGTCGTCCAAGTTTCATACCCAAGAAAACAGACTATCAGACGGCCTGACACACCCCGGCCAGCAGACTGGCATCACGACTTTCTGCGTCACCCAGACTTTCTGCGTTACCTGGGGGGTATGTCCATTCTCGGACGGCGTCTTTCGATAACCGGACGCTTTCATCGGCGGCCTGTTCTCGCGGGATCCAGTAAATCGTGTGGGAACAATCCCTTACCCCTGACACGTATTTGGTCAAGAGAGTGCTTTCTATTTACCCTCACCATCTCGCGAGGAGCCAGCGCCCATGCCTTTCCACGACCTCCGAATCGCAGTCCGCCATTTGCTGAAGTCGCCCGGCTTTACGGCCACCGCAGTGCTGATGCTCGCGCTCGGCATCGGCGCCACGACCGCGATCTTCTCCGTGGTCGAATGCATCCTGCTGCGCCCGTTGCCTTTTCCACATCCCGAGAGACTGGTGTCGCTGGCAGACATTCTGCAAGGCGCGGATGTGGGCGGCAATGGTGAGGCCGGGGCCACAGCTCCAGACATTCAGGCCTACACGCGCGATACGCACAGCTTCGACAGTCTGGGCGGGTATACGCAAAATAGTTACGAACTCTCAGGCATTGGCGAGCCCGCACAAATTAATGGGGCCCGACTTTCAGGCGGCGTCTTTCCGGCCCTGGGAGTGGCGCCTCTGATGGGCCGATTCTTTACTCAGCAGGAAGATGACCAGAAAGAGCAAGTCACGGTAGTCAGCTACTCGCTCTGGCAGAATCGCCTGCACGGCGATCCGGGCGTGCTTGGCACCAAGATTCTGCTGGATCGCAGGCCTTACGTAGTGGTGGGGGTAATGCCACGCAACTTTGAGTTCCCGCTGGTGCCGGGACACCTGAACAGCAGCGAGTTATGGGTTCCCATGAGTTTCACCCAGCAGGAACTGACCACGGGTGCGGCTTCATGGAACTTCAACATGGTGGGACGGCTCAAGCCTGGGGTTACCGCGTCACAGGCGGAAAATGATGCGGAACGCGTGGCCCAGGAGACCATGCGAAATTATCCCCCGTTCATGGCGAGTCTGCGCATTCGGGCAGTGGTGCGCTCGCTGCGCGAAGAGACAGTTTCCCAGGCGCGTCAACTGGTACATACGTTGTTCTTGGCGATCTTCGTGGTGCTGCTGATCGCGTGCGCCAATCTTGCTGGTCTTCTGCTGGTCCGGGCCATCCACCGCCGCCGCGAAATCGCCGTGCGCCTCGCGCTGGGCGCGCGCGCCGGAGCTCTGCTGCGGCAGGCGATTCTGGAAAGCCTGGTGTTGAGCCTTAGCGGAGGCCTGCTCGGTCTGGCACTGGCCGCGCTCGCGTTGCGCGTGGGTGTGAGCCGGTTGCCTGAGACGCTGCCTCGTCTCGATGAGATCACTCTCGATTGGCAAGTGGTGACGTTCGCCATCATCCTTGCCGTTTTAACGGGGCTGGTTTGCGGACTCGCCCCGGCTTTCGCCGCCCTGCGGACGAGTGTGAATGAAACTCTCAAAGAAGGTGGACGCACCGGCACACCCGGCGGCGGCCACGCCCGGCTGCGCTCGGCGCTGGTAGTCGGCGAAATCGCCATCGCTCTGGTGCTGCTCGTGGCTTCCGGTTTGCTGCTGCGTAGTTTTGAGAAAATGCGCATGGTTGATCTCGGCTTCCGCCCAGACCATGTTCTCGCGGCCTCTTACTCGCTGCCCCGGGAGCAATATGCGACCCAAGCCGCCGTCGATCAATTCAACGACGAATTGATTCGACAGGTGCAGCAGCTTCCCGGCGTGAAGTCCGTGGGGCTCACGTCCTTTCTGCCGGCTGGGGGCCATAACAGCAACAGTTCGTTCGTCCCCGAAGGCTATGTCCCGCCCAAGGGCGCGGGCATGAACCTCGCCACCTCGATACAGGTGCAGGGTGATTATTTTCCAGCCCTGGGAATTCCATTGCTCGCCGGCCGCCTGTTCACACCTGCCGACAAGTCCGACTCTCAACTCGTGGCAATCGTCAACCACAAGCTCGCCGAGCACTTCTGGCCCGGCGGGAATGCAGTCGGCAAGCGCTTGCGCATTGGGATGCAGGAGACGCCCACGCCTTGGATGACGATTGTGGGCGTGGTCGCCGACGTGAAAGAGTCGTCGCCCGATGCCCCGACCAAGGAACAGTGGTATCAGCCGATCGCCCAGGCTGAAAAGTCGATTGGCGCGTTCGCCTCGCCAACCGACCTGAATGGCGACGGAGGCTATGTCGCCCTACGCACCGCGCTGGCCCCGGAGCAGATGGAAAATGTTCTGCGCAGCACCGTCCGCGCAATCGACTCGAATCTGCCGCTTACTCAAGTCCAAACCATGGAGCAAAACGTTTCCGATAGCGAAGCGGAACGCCGTTTCAACACTGTCCTCATCTCTACGTTCGCCATCGCGGCCGTGCTGTTGGCCGCGCTCGGAATCTACAGCGTGATCGCGTTCTCGGCCGCGCTCCGCATGCACGAAATGGCAATCCGCATCGCACTGGGCTCGCAACGGGCGGGAATTTTAGGCCTGGTTTTCAGATCGGCAGCTAAGCTCGCCATCGCAGGCTGCGTCCTAGGCCTGCTCGGCGCCGCCGCAGCCTCGCATTTACTGCAATCGCTCGTATTCGACGTCAGTCCCTTTGACCCGCTGGTCCTGGCCCTGGCCGCAGCCTTTGTGCTGCTGCTGGCCCTAGCGGCCTCCTTGTTGCCAGCAACGCGTGCCGCCTCCGTCGATCCCATAAAAGCCTTGCGCGCAGATTGACGCAGAAACCCCGGAAGCGCCCCATTCTAAAATTTCGCGCTCTTTGCGAAATTTAGAGTGGGGGTCTTTGGTCGTGCAGCCCATCCAATCCCCGCTTCTGCCTTGAGTGGAGATGTTCAAATCTCCGCAACTCCGTAATCCGACCGGAACAGCATCATCGCAAGCGACGATCTGTGAGGTGCTAAGAACCTACCCGGAACCCTGTAGGCGACAGAACAGAGAAATGTATTCGCCTCAATTCGGGCAACCGTTGTAAGTGCCATTGACTACTAACGAAGACTACTAACCAACGGGCTATTGGATATCCCGTTCGTTCAAGAGCAGTTCGTACCTGAGTAAAAAAGATGAAGGCCACTCGTCGTTCTTTGCTCCTCTCAGTCTTCACCATTTCAACGTTCGCCTTAACGATCGCAGGGATGGGGTGCCAGGGACTCGTAGGTTCGAGCGGCGCATCCGGCGGAACAAAAACTTTATCGTCAGTAGTGGTGACTCCGGCAAGCGCCAGCATTGTAGTGGGTGCAACCCAGCAATTCACTGCGACCGCAAACTACAGCGACGGCTCCACGGTCAATGTGACTTCCAACGGTGCGGCCTGGAGCAGTTCGGCTACTTCCATTGCGACCATCAGCGCCTCTGGCCTGGCTACCGCGGTTGCCGCGGGTTCAGCGACCGTAACCGCGACGTATCAGGGAGTCGCTGGATCGGTCACCCTGGCGTCGACTGCTTCGCCGGTCACTGCGGTCGCGGTTGCGCCCACGTCTGTGAATCTGGTGGTCGGAGGCACAGAACAGTTCGCCGCGACCGCGACCTATGCGAACGGAACCACCGCCACCGTAACTTCATCCGCCACCTGGTCCTCGGGAAACACCAGCGTCGTGACGGTCAATTCGACCGGTCTCGCAACCGCCGAGGGCGCGGGAACGGCAATCAGCGTGACTGCATCGTATGGAGGATTCAGCGGCAGCGCCACGGTGAATGTTTCACAAACGGCAGGCAGCAGCGTCAACATACCCATGTTTCACGTGGACCAGACTCGCAGTGGAGCGAACCTGAATGAAATTATTCTGACCCCAGCGAATGTAGCTCCGCAGAGTTTCGGAAAACTCTTCTCCCAGTTGGTGGATGGCTACGTTTACGGCCAGCCGTTGCTGGTTTCGAACCTGACCATGGCCGACGGCACCACCCACAACGTTCTGTTCGCCGCCACCGAGAATGACAGCGTTTATGCATTCGACGCCGACAGCAACACTGGCAGCAATGCCAATCCTTTGTGGCAGGTTTCGCTATTGCAATCGGGAGAAACTCCACTTTCCATTGGGCCGATACAGCCGGTGGAAGGTGTGACCTCGACGCCGGCCATCGATCTCACAACCAACACGATGTATGTGGTTTCCACCCAGACTTCTTCCGCTGCCGGCGCGACGTTCCGCCTCAGCGCCCTGGATATTACCAGCGGAGCCCAAAAACCCGGGAGCCCGGTTCAAATCACAGCTCAAGTCCAGGGAACGAATGCGACCACGCTGACCACTTCGTGCTTGCAGCGCGCAGCCCTGTTGGTGGCCTACGGCTCGGTATACATCGGCTTCGGCAGCTGCCACAGCGGCTGGCTGCTGGCTTACGACGAAACCACTCTGGCGCAAACCGGAGTTTTCAATTCCAGTCCGAACCTTCCCGGCGAAGGCACATACGGCAGCGCCGGCGGCGTCTGGATGGGCGGCGGCGGCCCGGCCGCCGACGGACAGGGCAATGTCTATGTCACCACCGGCAATGGACCGTGGGACGGGCTGACTGCATTTGGTGATTCCGTCCTGAAGTTTTCCCAGACGCTTCAGTTAGAGAGCTACTTCACTCCTTACGACTACGCATACATGGATTGCGCCGATGCGGACTTGGCCTCGGGCGGCGTCCTGCTGATTCCCGCCAGCGGCGCAACGCCGATGCAAGCGTTGGCCGGAGGAAAAGTCGGAATGCTGTATCTCGTGAGCACGCAGGATCTCGGCGGGGAACAAAACAATAACGCCGGTGCCACCTACACTACGTTCTTCGAACCGGATCTAGCTCCTCCCTACGAGGACACCTGCACCAGTACCGGAAGCGAATCTGGTTCGGCTGAGATTAACTCCTATGAAATTTTCGGCACCGCCACGTATTTCAATGGAGCGGTGTACCTCGGCGTGACCCCGACCGGCGCCGTCCCCGCTCCCATAAGACAGTTCGTCTACTCTCCGGGGGCCGCGTCGACCCTGGCCTACAACTCGAATTACACGCCCAATGACTACATTCTGGAAGGCAGTTACGGCACCACCACCTTCATCTCCGCCAACGGCTCGGTCAACGCCGTTCTCTGGATGATCGATCACGGCGATCCGCTGCAGAGCGGAAGCACCCAGACCACTGCCACCCTGCGGGCCTATAGCCCGGACAGCTTGTCGAACGGCGAGCTCTATGACAGCAATATGGCGGCCAACGGAGCCGATGTCCCGGGATACGGAATCAAATTCACCGAACCAATCGCGGCCAACGGAAAAGTTTACATTTCGACCGGCCATGATCTCGTGAGCGCGCCCAGGCCCCGAGGCGAACTCGATGTCTACGGCCTGAAATAAAAAGCTCCGGAGCAGCGCAGGACCGGAAGGGTCGGCTACCGCCATTCCAAATTTCGCCGGGGTGCCCCATTCTAAATTTCGCGTTCTTTGCGAAATTTAGAGTGGGGATTTTGGACGGCCAGCCCACTCAGGCACGACCGGTCGCGTGGCCCACTCGATCCAGTTCTCGATCCGGTTGAGGAACTGCCGCACTCAACCCAAAAGCAGGCTCGAATCGACCGCCCACCGATTTCCTACTTCTGATTGGAAGGGGCGAAATGGAGATGGAACGAAAACAGCAGCAGATTCACCTGCACCGTGTAATCCGCCGCAAGATACAATGTCGATTCCTGTCCGGAACCCGTCCGCCGCACTGTGACCTGATCCGGCTTCAACTCGATGCCGTGTTCCTCAGCCTTTCGCATGACGGCACGAACCAAATCCTCGTCTGAGGCTGGCGCTACAACTCCTGTATGAGCCCCAGCCTGCGATGCCATGTCGTGAATGTCTTCCTGAAAGTTCATGTTCGCCAGTTCCCATGAACCGGTCTGCCATCCCGCCGTTATTGCAAGAACCAGAACCGCCAGACTCAGGGTGATCGTGATTTTTCGCATGACCGCGTCGTTTTTCCGTGCCGCCCCGCGAACTTCCCCAGACGGCGAATAAAGAAATTGTCTCATCGCCGGATTCCGGCCGTCACCTTCACCAAGGTAACGTCGACACCTCAATTCCCTCCGACTAGCATAACTTGTCCGCCAAAAAATCTTTCAGAAGTCTGACTCTGGAGTGGACCACAATGACTTGTCGCCGCCTACCCTTGATTCGACGCTGCGCCTGCGCTGAATCCCGCCTCGCTGCGATCGCCGCGCTTGTTTTCCTGCTCTCGTCCGCGATCCATGGCTATGCCGCCGACTCCAGGGCAGGTCGCTCCCCGCACCCCTGCTCGTTCTCTGACTCCGCGTTCGTTCCGGCGACCGACGTGAACGCGCTTGACGCATATGAGGACGCGATTTCTCAGCTGCTCAAGCAGGAAAAATTCGCCGACCTCGAGTGCCTTGCCGACGCCGCCCGCACCGGTAAAACCAGGTTCTCCGGCGGCATCTGGAAACTGCGCGAAATCTACGACGGCCTGGGCACGCCCCGGCCCGGCCAACCCACAGCCGACGACTGGAAGAAGCATCTCAAGCTGATCGAACGCTGGACCGACGACTACCCGGATTCCAACACCGCCCGCATCGCGCTGGCCCAGTCCTACGTCAACTACGGCTGGGATGCCCGCGGAGGGGGCACTTCCGACGACGTCAGCCAGAGCGGATGGAAGCTGTTGCACGACCGCATGGAAAAGGCAAAGAAAGTTCTCGACGAAATCTCCACCACCAACACCGACCCCACCTGGTATCTCATCATGCAACAAGTCGCTCAGGGAGAAGACTGGGATCTTCCCAAAACCGCTGCCCTGTTCCAACAGGCCGCCGCTTTCGAGCCTGATTTTCAATACTATTACCGCATGTACGCTTTCGTCCTCCAGCCCAAGTGGAGCGGTCAGGAGGGCGACGCCGCCCGTTTCGCCGGAGAATCCGCCGATCGCGTCGGTGGAGACGCCGGCGACATTCTTTACTTCCAGATTGCAGCCGTAATTGCCTGCGCTTGCCAGGAATCCGAATTCGGCCATTTCTCCTGGCCTCGGCTGCAAAGGGGTTTCGCCGCGCTTGAAAAGAAATTTGGCCCGTCCCTGAACAATGTGAATTCCTTCGCGCTCATGGCCTGCAAGTTCGGGGACTGGGAAGTGGCCGATGCCGCCTTCAAGCGCATGGGCGACAACTGGCAGAAGGATCTCTGGATCACCGAGGCCTGGTTCAAGCAAAACCGCGACACGGCGGCACAAGTCGGTCCCATGGCGCTTCATGTACGCACTCTGTTTCAATCGGCCGAAGCCAACATGCAGACGCCCGAGGGACTTGCCTATCGCGACAAAGTCCGCGAGACCCTGGTTGCGATAGAAAAACCATGTATGGAAAAACAGCCCGACCCCGCTATCTTCCAACTCCTGATCCAGGTGGAAAAAGACGGCAGCGTCTCCGATGGCCGCGCCAAGACCCAGAGCACGGTCGCCCAGTGCGTGCTAGGGATTCTCTATGCTTCCCACCTGAAAAATGAGACAGTATTCCCGCCTCCGCCCAAAGCGCCCTACGCTGTGGTTCTCGACGTCAATCCTGCCACCGTCAGCGCCGCCGCCAAGTAGATCGAAAAGAACGCGACGGAACGGGTGGTTCACTCAAGCCCGGTTTCGGCTTGAGTGGGAACGCGCGCATTCCCACCTGCTCCGGAATCTCTAGCAGGACGCCGAGGCCCGCCATCGTTTGACCCTTCTTTTCTCGCGCCTGTAAGATCAAATGAGCACTTAGCCTGCATCCCCAGCATTCATTTGAATTTGCGTGGAGACCGGTTTCGACTGGCTGCGGGCCGACTCTTTTTCTTTCTCTATTTCTTTCTCTGTCCCTATGCCGCAGGAACTTTCAAAAGCTTACGAGCCGGGCGCGATTGAGACGCGCTGGGCGGAGTATTGGATCAAGGAAAAACTGTTTTCCGTGAAGACGCCGGCGGAGGGCGAAACCAGGCCGGTGTTTACGTTGCTGCTGCCTCCTCCGAATGTGACTGGGCGGCTGCACATGGGGCACATGCTGAACCAGACGCAGATGGACATTATTGTGCGCTGGCATCGCATGCGGGGGTTCATCACGTTGTGGCTGCCGGGGACCGATCATGCGGGGATTGCCACGCAGATGATGGTCGAGAAGCAGCTGGAGACCGAGGGCAAGAAGCGGCGTGAGATGGGGCGCGAGAAATTTGTGGAGCGGGTTTGGGAGTGGAAGAAGCTGTATGGCGGGGCGATTCTCGATCAGATGAAGCGGCTGGGCGCGTCGGTGGATTGGGATCGCGAGTATTTCACGATGGACGAGAATCTTTCGCACGCGGTGCGGGAGGTGTTTGTCCGGCTGTATGAAGAAGGGCTGATTTATCGCGGGAACTACATTGTGAACTGGTGCCCGTGGCATGAGACGGCGATTTCCGATCTCGAGGTGAAGCACGAAGAGGTTGCCGGGAAGTTGTGGGAGATTCGGTATCCGGTGGTGGGGAGTTCGGAATTTATTACGGTGGCGACGACGCGGCCGGAGACGATGCTGGGCGACACGGCGATTGCGGTGAATGCGAAGGACGAACGCTATACGCATCTGCATGGGAAGTTTGTGCGGCTGCCGCTGATGGGGCGGGAGATTCCCATCATTACCGATGAACTGGCGCAGCCGGAGTTTGGAACAGGAGCGGTGAAGGTGACTCCGGCGCACGATCCGAATGATTTTCAAGCGGGGCTGCGGCATCACCTGCCGCAGATTGATGTGATGGATTCGCGCGGGCGGATGAATGCGAATGCAGGTCGCTTCGAGGGTTTAGATAGATTTGAGGCTCGCAAGCGGGTGCTGGAGGATTTGCGCGAGCAGGGATTTTTAGTCGGCGAGAAAGATCACACGCTGGCGATTGGGAAGTGCGATCGCTGCGGGACGGTTATCGAGCCGCGGCTGTCGGAGCAGTGGTTCATCAAGATCAAGCCGCTGGCGGATCGCGCGCGGGAAGCGGTGGAGTCGGGCGAGATCACGATTGTTCCGGAGAATTATCGGACGATTTATTTGAACTGGATGGCGAACATCCACGACTGGTGCGTCTCGCGGCAGTTGTGGTGGGGGCATCGGATTCCGGCGTGGACTTGCGGCGCGTGCAGGGAAGTCATTGTGGCGCGGTCGGCGCCGGAGGCTTGCGGGAAGTGTGGGGGAAAAGTGGAGCAGGTTCCGGATGTGCTGGATACGTGGTTTTCTTCGGGGTTGTTGCCGTTTACTACTTTGGGATGGCCGGAGAAGACGCGGGATCAGGCGGTGTTTTATCCGACAACGCTGCTGATTACGGCTTACGAGATTTTATTCTTTTGGGTCGCGCGCATGATCATGTTCGGCTGCCATTTTATGCAGGGACATAAGCAAGATGCGGCGATCAAGCGGGCTGGCGGGTGGGGCGATAAGAAGAATGACAGCGTGCCGTTCCGGCAGGTTTATATTCACGCGCTGGTGCGCGATGCTGAGCGGCAGAAGATGTCGAAAACGAAGGGGAACGTGGTTGATCCGCTGGAGGTGATTGAGCGGTTTGGGACCGATGCTACGCGGTTTACTTTGGCGGCGATGGCGGCTCCGGGGACGGATATTGCGTTTAATGAAAGCCGGACGGAGGGGTATCGGGCGTTTGCCAACAAGATATGGAATGCGGCGCGGTTTATGTTTATGAATGTGGAGAGAGTGAAGCCGGGACTTCGTCCCGGCCGGACAGCCGAGGGCGGCTGTCCCCACATGGGAGTTGCCGGGTTCGAGATTTTGAACTTGGAAGATCGGTGGATTTTGTCTCGATTCAACCGCGTGGCTGGCGACGTGAATGAGGCGTTGGGGAGTTATCGGTTTCATGAGGCGGCGAATCGGATTTACGATTTCTTCTGGGGCGAGTTTTGCGATTGGTACTTGGAGTTGATCAAGCCGCGGTTGAATTTTGAGGAGGGCGGCGACGAGAGTGCGGGGCGCGTGGCTTGCGCGAACCTGGTGAATTTATTTGACGGGGCTTTGCGGTTGTTGCATCCGGTGATGCCGTTTATTACTGAGGAAATATGGCAGGCGATGTATGAGGGGACGCCTCCGGTGAAGTCGATTGCGCTGGCGGCGTATCCGGCGGCGGATGCCGCGCAGATGGATCTGGCGGCGGAAACGGAGATGGCGATTCTGCAGGACTTGATTGTCAGCGTGCGGAATCTGCGGGCGGAGATGAAGATTGAGCCGAAGGTGAGGATTCCGATTGAGGTGTTTGCGCCGGAGGCGGGGATTCGGAATTTGATTGAGCAGAATCATGGAGCAGTTGAGCGGATGGCTGGTGTGGAGAAGATTACGTTTGTCGATAGAGCGCTGGCGGCTTTGGGCGGATCTCGGGGCACGGCGCGGTTTGATGTGCATGTGGTTTATGAGCGGAAGATTGATGTGGCCACGGAGTGTGAGAGGCTGAGGAAAGAGTTGGAGAAGATCGAGAAAGAGTTGGCGAACAATCAGAGGCAGTTGGGGAATGAGCAGTTTCTGGCGAAGGCTCCGGCGAAGGTGGTGGAGGGGTTGCGGCGGAGGGCGGAGGAACTGGCTGTGTTGCGGGAGAAGACTACTGGCAAGATGAGGGAGTTGGGGTGCGGGTGATGGTAGCTTGAAAATCCCCACTTCTCGCGCAAAGGGCGCGCGAGAAATGGGGCACCCGGCTGCCGTTTCTGGGTGCGGCGGGTCTTCGAGCCTGCCTTGGACGGGCGAGGCGCCCGTCTCCACACGAGTCTTGCTGGCCACTTACTTTATGGATTGGAATTCGCGGCGGCTTACGGGGATTTTGGAGAACGCGCTGGTCGAAGACCGGGCTACGCGGGATGCGACCAGCTATGCCTGCGTCGACGCGAACCAGCGGGCGGCGGCAACGATTATTGCGAAGCAGGACTGCATTCTGGCGGGGATCGGTTGCGTGGCGCGGATTCTGGATGTGTATGCGGCTTTGGATGGAGCGGTCACCGCGCATTATGAGGTGACGACGCATCCGGAAATTTTTGATGGCGTGCGGCTGCATAAGGGACAGTCGGTGGCGGTGATCCGGCACAACGCGCGGGTGATTCTGTCGTGCGAGCGAGTGATTTTGAATTTTCTGCAGCGCATGAGCGGGATCGCGACGATCACGCGAAAGTTTGTGGAAGCGGTGCACGGAACCAAGGCGCGAATTCTGGATACGCGGAAGACTGCGCCGGGACTGCGCGTCGTCGATAAGTATGCGGTGCGCTGCGGCGGCGGACAGAATCACCGGCTCGATCTTTCGGACGGCGTGCTGATCAAGAACAATCACATCTCGCTGGCGGGAGGAATCGCGGCGGCGCTGGAACATGCGCACCGCAACCGGCGCGGAGAGCAGCCGATCGAAGTGGAAGTACGCAGCCTGGAGGAGTTGGAACTGGCGCTGGCGAATGGAGCGGAAGCGATCCTGCTGGATAACATGCTGCCGGAGGATGTGCGGCGGGCAGTGGAGCGCTGCGCGACGCAGACCCAGAGGCATCGGATTCCCATCGAATGCTCGGGCGGGATTCGGCTGGAGAATGTCCGAGCTTACGCGGAGAGTGGCGTGGATTTTATTTCTGTGGGGCTGCTGACGCATTCGCCGCAAGCCGTGGATATGAGTATGCGGGTTCTGCCAGCGTAAGGGCATTTCACAGAGGGCCGGTTCTGGCATTCGAGGGAGTTTGCGTAACCGGCGGAGTAGGGATACCTAGGGGCGGTTCAGTCTCCATTGCGCGGGATTGGCTTGCCGTCGCGGATAATGAGGTCTCCGCGTTGATAAACGGCCCTCCCCGTTAGCTTTTGGGCCGGATTTCTTACGCCAAAGGTATGAGTTCTACCGCCGCCGCTTTCTCCGGCACTGCTCTTTTCGTACTTCCAATCGGACTTTTCTAAATAAACGAGATCGACGCGCCAGATGATTACAGGCCTGGCGGCTTCTATGGATTCGGTGAAGTCCACTAGGTACCGCCAAATGATGTACCAGCCGGGGTGATCATAGTGAGATTGAATGGCCCAAGGCCGTTTGCTTCCCTTGCTCTCCAGGGACTCTTGGGGTTTAGGAGGCTTGGCGCAACCACGGCGACATAAGTCTGGGAACCGTTGCTGGGCTGTGTAGCTGTGGCGATGTTTTTCGAAATTGCTAACAGAGTCCAGCGCTTTGGTGCCAAAGATACCGACCAGGGCGCTGAAAACATTCGCCTGCTCTAGGTAGATTTCAGCAAGATCGGCCAAGCCCCGCTCCACGTAGTCAATCGCTTTGCGGATTGCGCCGACATCACCAAAACCTGGGGGCAAAGGTACCGAGTGGTCAAACCAACTTTGACGGTCTCTTACCATTGCGGTTCGACGCGGACTCTGGATCGAATTTTGCCAGGGCGGGAATCGCGTTTGCCGCCAAGGAGAAGTAGTCTCGGCTGATCTCCAGTCCGATAGCCTTCAACCCGCATGCGATTGCCGCCGCGATCGTCGAGCCAGAGCCCATGAACGGATCAAGAAGTATACCATCTTGAAACGGAAGGGACGCACGCACAATCTGTCGCATAAAACTCTGTGGTTTTAGTGAAGGATGGGGCGCGAGTTCCCGCTCCAATCCGCGCGCCGGCGAGGAAAGTATCAAGTCCTTAAAAGGCTGGTCTTGGGAGATTCGGCGCAGTCCTCCGGTACGCCATTTTCGCAGGTTGTCCTGTACTCTTCCCTGACAGGGCTTGCGAAATAGCCCCCAAGGTTCCCAGCAGGATTTCGGCATCACGGAAATCTCGGGAAACTCCTTATGGGCGTTCTTTGGGCGGTCTCCGCCGCGCAGAGTATGAACGACCCGAATGATCTCTCCCCGTTTTTCAAAGCCAGCGGAAATGAAGGGTTCGTAGACCAAGTGCGAGACCAGTGGATTAGTAGCGATGAAGACATGCGCGCCCGGCACTAAAACTGGCATGAGTCTAGTAGCAAGTCGCTGAAAGAAATTCCTGAGGGCAGCGTGATCGCCAGCCTTCAAGACCGTGAAACGGGGCAGAGGTTTCCGTTGGCAGCCGTCGAAGGACGGGGGAATCCGCCATATACCGCCGCGGCCGATCCGCATCTTTGCTAGTTCGTTCGACGTGTATTCCACCAGACCGTAGGGGGGATCGCACACCACGGCGTGGATGGAATTTCGGTCGGCCCTTTCCAACCAACGAAAAGCATCTTCATTGAAAATCTGATAATGGCCTAGGCGGGATTCTTCAGCGCAGAATAGGGGTAGGATTTCGGATTTGAGTTTCTTTTTGTCCTGCTGTTCCAAGTGCATACTTGCCCCGAATGGACGCGACTTTCCAGCGATGGTAGCAGAGTTTGCTGTGAATCAGGAGAACGAAGGTCCTGGCGAGACGACGGCTTTGCAGTTTTCGCTGCCGCTCACGCATAATTCCGCCATCGGGAAACGTGGATTGCCTTTGAAAGCGCCAATGAGAAGGTCGGGATCACAGGGCCGCGACCAGCAACCGACCGATATCCGGCTGGGGCGGATTGTGCGGTTGCTGATGGAACATGCGACCGTGGTGGTGAGCGGGACCAAGATTGCGCAGGAGATTGCTTCGAGCCGGTCGGAGGTTTGGCGGCTGATTCAGCAACTGCGCGGGCTGGGAGTGGATGTGGCCGGGCATCCTGCGACCGGGTATCAGTTGCGCGCCATGCCGGACTTGCTCTTGCCGGAGATTTTGCGGCCGCTGCTGCGTGGGACGATTTTCGACTTGGACAGTCGGGAAGCGCATCTGCATCATTTCTACAAAATTGGATCGACGAACACGGCGGCAATGGCTGCGGCGGCCGCGGGCGCGCCGGAAGGCAGCGTGTTTCTGGCGGAGGAACAAACTGCCGGGCGTGGGCGCGGATCGCATACGTGGGAGTCGGAGCGATCGACGGGGATTTACTGCTCGGTCGTGCTGCGCCCGGCGCTCCCGCCGGCGGAAGTGCTGGTGCTGTCGCTGGCGGCGGGACTGGCGGTGCAGGCGGCGATCCGGCAGGTCGACGCGCGGGTGAATGCGGATTTGAAGTGGCCGAACGATGTGCTGATCGACGGCAATAAAGTTTGCGGCATTCTCACCGAAATGAATGCCGAGGCTACGCGAGTGCGGTACATCGTGGTGGGGATCGGTATCAACGTGAATCAGGCAAAGTTTCCGAAGGAGCTGGGCGCGACTTCGCTGCGGCTGGCAACGGGGAGCGAGTGGTCGCGGGTGGAACTGGTTGGGGCTTTGTTAAAATCGCTGGACCGCGAGTATCGGAAGATGATTGCGGGTGCGGGAGTGCGCGAGGAGATTCTGCGGCGTTTTGCCGAGGGTTCTTCGTGGGTGCGGGGCAAGGATGTGCGGATTGAAGAAAACGGGGCGACGATTGAGGGAACTACGGAAGGGCTGGATGATCGCGGGTTTTTGCTGGTGCGGACTGAGCGTGGGGTGCAGACCGTGCTGAGCGGGACGGTGCGGGGAAAATCAGTACTCAGTACCTAGTACTCAGTAAAATCCATCGACTGGGTACTGAGTGCTAGGTACTGAGTACTCCTCAAACAGTTATGCTGCTTGTCATTGATGTGGGCAATACGAATACGGTGTTGGGCGTCTTTGCCCGCGTAGCCAAGGTTCACGCGGGCAGGGATGTAGAGGACTCTTCGCGCTATGAACGGCTGCTGGCGAACTGGCGCGTCGCGACTTCTCGGCGGAGCACAGTGGATGAGTATGGAGTGCTATTCCGGAATTTGTTTTCTATGGCTGGGCTGGAGGCCAGGGGTATTCACGGCATCGTGATTTCTTCGGTCGTGCCGCCGCTGGATCCGATTTTGCGGCAGGTGTGTGAGCAGTATTTTAATTTGCGGCCACTCTTCATCGAGCCGGGAGTGAAAACGGGCATGCCGGTGCAGTATGACAATCCGGCGGAAGTGGGCGCGGATCGCATTGTGAACGGCGTGGCGGCGTTCGATAAATACGGCGGGCCGTGCGTGATTGTCGATTTCGGCACCGCGACCACGTTCGATTGCGTTTCGGCGAAGGGTGAATATCTGGGCGGAGTGATTTGTCCGGGCATCGGGATTTCCGCCGATGCACTGTTCGAGCGGACGGCGCGGCTGCCGCGAGTGGAGATCCGCAAGCCCGCGCGGGTGATTGGCACGAACACGGTGGGCAGTCTACAGTCGGGGCTTTATTACGGATATCTGGGGTTGATCGACGGCATTCTGGAACTTCTGCTGGCGGAGTTGGGCGCGGAGACGCATGTCATCGCGACTGGGGGTCTCGGGCCGATGATCGGGCCGGGATCGAAGTACATCAAGCATGTGGACGAGTTCCTGACGCTGGAAGGGTTGCGCATTATCTGGGAAAGGAATGCGGGCGCGCGGAAGGAGTCAGCGGGAAAACTCGCACCCAAGCTCGCGCCCAAGGCGGCGAATGCGACGGCCAAACCGGCGCAGGGAAAATCGAAGAATGGCGGGGGCGCGAGTGCAATTCCGCCCGCGCGTTCGGTCCGCTGAGCTTCCATGGACAAGCCTCCATGGACGACCTGCGTTGGCAAACCTGCGTTGGAAAATCTGCCGTGGAAAACTACTTCAACTACTTCACCGAGATAGAGGAACATTTTTTGCGCCGGCGCGGGGGCGGGCTGCTGCTCTCGGCGCTCGACTGGACGCTGATCGAGACCTGGAAAGATGCGGGCATTCCGCTGGAGGCGGTGCTGCGCGGGATCGACGTGACGTTCGAGCATTATGAGCGGCGTCCGTCGAAGACGAAAAAGGTGAATGGGCTGGGATTCTGCGTGCAGGAAGTGCTGGCGGCGGCCGAGGATATGAAAGAGGCGGCGGTGGGCGCGGCGGGAGCTGAAGCGCCTGCGAAATCGCGCGCTGGACAAGGGTTTGAGCCGGAGACTGTCGCTGCGTTTCTGCGAAATGGCGCAGAGCTGTTAGAGAGTGCGAAGTTGCCGGCGGGAGGATCGGCTGGAGCGCTGGCGCGGAAGACGGCGGCGACTCTGCGGCGGCTGGCGGAAGAGACTGAAAAGAAACCGGTGCGACTGGAGGAGTTGGAGCGGCATTTGACCGTGCTTGAGGACAAACTTTTTGCCATGTTGCTGGCGTCGGCTGCAGATGAAGAAATTGTTATGGTGCGGGCAGAGGCGGATCGCGATCTGGTGCCCTATCGGCGGAAAATGTCCGGCGCGCAGATCGAGCAATTGCAGAAACAGTATGTCCACAAGCGGCTGCTGGAGAAATACAAGCTGCCGCGGCTGAGTTTGTTTTATATGTGACTTGGATCGTCGTGCTGCACTTTGACCTAGCGGTAATCTCGGCCCGCGCGAGATGCGTAGAGCTAAGCCACTATTCTTTACATCTCTGACTTGAAACCTGTGACTTTTTCCTTGTGGTGATCGGTGACGCATTCTTTCGATGTGGTCATTCTCGGCGGCGGCGCGGCGGGGTTGATGTGTGCGATCGAGGCGGGCAAGCGGGGACGCCGGGTTGCGTTACTGGAACATGCGGACCGGCTGGGGAAGAAGATTCTGATCTCCGGCGGCGGGCGCTGTAACTTCACCAACCTTTATTGCCAGCCGGAGAATTTTCTTTCTGCCAATCCACACTTTGCCAAGTCGGCATTGGCGCGCTACACGTCGAGCGATTTTATTGCGCTGGTGGAGAAGCATGGCATTGCTTACCACGAGAAAACTTTGGGACAGTTGTTCTGCGACCGTTCGGCGCGCGACATCCTGGGGATGCTGGAAGAGGAATGCCGCTCGGCTGGGGTGAGTATCTTTCTGAATGCGAAGACTCAAGAAGTCAGCCGCGGGTCGGAATTTGTGGTTCGAGTTTTGACCGGTACCGCGAGTGATGAATTTGTTTCGCCTGTGCTCGTGGTTGCGACTGGAGGGTTGTCGATCCCCAAAATTGGGGCGACCGCGTTTGGCTACGAACTGGCGCGGCAGTTTGGGTTGAAAATTCGGGAAGCGCGGCCGGGTCTGGTTCCCCTCATCCTCAATGATGGCGATCGCGGCCGGTATTGCGATCTGTCGGGAGTTTCGTTGGAGGTTATCGCGGAGACGGGTGGCCAGCGATTTCGAGAGAAGATGCTGATTACGCATCGCGGGCTGAGCGGGCCGGCGATTCTGCAGATTTCGTCGTACTGGAAGCCAGGCAAGGCGATTCGCATTGATCTGGCGCCGGGGAGCGTGGTGACAGATATTTTTCGCGAGCCGATGGTTGTGAGAGATCTTGCCGGGTTGCGGGCCGAATTGCGAAAGCTGGTTCCGGCGCGCTTTGCGGAACGGTGGATTGAGTCGCACCCCCCGAGCAGGTGGACGAACGCGGCGCTGGCTGGGTTTGAGCGGCAGGTTCACGCGTGGGGCGTTACCCCGGCCTGCACCGAGTGCTTTGAGAAGGCTGAGGTGACTGCGGGAGGAGTGGATACCGACGAGCTTTCGGCCAGGACGATGGAGTCGCGGAAAGTTCCGGGCCTATTTTTTATTGGCGAAGTTGTCGATGTGACCGGGCAACTCGGGGGATTCAATTTTCAGTGGGCCTGGGCCTCGGGAGCGGCGGCGGGGAGAGCGGTGTGAGGTGATTTAGAATCACCACTTGCTCCTTAAAATTGAAAAGCTGATCTACGGAGGCGACGGCCTCGCGCGCCTTCCTGCGGACGATAAGGGTCGAGGGAAGGCTGTGTTTGTTCCGTTTGTGCTGGAGGGAGAGAAGGTTGAGGCGTCTCTCACTGAGCAGAAGGCGGGGTTTGCGCGGGCTCAGGTTCAGAGTGTTGTCGAATCTTCTTCGCGCCGCGTTGCACCTGCATGTCGTTATTTTGGGCAGTGCGGCGGGTGCCACTACCAGCACACAACGTACGAACATCAACTTGCGATCAAGGTTGAGATTCTGCGCGAAAGTCTGCGCCGGACCGCCAAGCTCGATTTGGCCTGCGAGATTCAGGTGCATCCTTCGCCGCCATGGAACTATCGCAACCGGTCGCGGTTACAGGTGCAGGCCGGGAAGGACTTTGCTGCGGGATATTTCAAGCTCGGTTCACACGAGTTGCTGGCGGTGGAAGAGTGCCCGATCAGTTCGCCGCTGATCAATCGCGGGATTGCGACGCTGTGGAGCAGTGGGAGAGCGGGTAAGGTTCCGGCTGGGGTCCGCGAGGTCGAATTCTTTGCCAATGCAGACGACACGCAGTTGCTGTTGGAGGTTGGGTCTGACGCGGAGGTACGGCGGGCGGGAGTGCGCGCCTGGCTGGAAGAGTTGCAAGCCGAGATGCCGGAAATTGCGGGAATCGTTGCATTTCGTGAGGGTAGTTCCGGCAGTCCATCCTCGTCGAAGATCGCGAAAATCCCCACTCTAGCCGCAAAGAACTCGGCTCGAATGGGGCACCCCGCGCGCGAAATGGGGCGGCCAGGCCCGAAGGTCCCCATCCCGGATTCTCGAGAGAAATTGGTTTCTCTTGGGCGAGGGTTCCTGACCTATCAGACCAAACGGGCTGCCTACCGGGTCTGCGCGGGAGCGTTTTTCCAGACCAACCGGTTTTTGACCGACGAATTGGTGAAAGTTGTTACTGAGGGCCAGTCCGGCGAGCGGGCGCTTGACCTCTATGCCGGCGTCGGGTTGTTTTCCACAGCCCTGGCTGGTGATTTTCGTCACATCGTTTCTGTTGAGTCGTCACAGACATCCTCAGGCGACCTTGCCTACAATCAGCCGTCGAATGGAGAGTCGGTCCGGGCCACAACGGAGCAGTATCTGGTTCGCGCGGATCTGGCCCGTGGGGAAAATTCGGGGCGGGCGGGGAAGGGCGACGCTGTTGCTAATGCCGCTCATACGCCGGATCTGGTGGTGGTAGACCCGCCGCGAAGTGGCCTGGGAGAACGCGTGGCGCAGTTGCTGGCGCGCTTGCAGGCGCCACGCGTGATTTATGTCTCGTGCGATCCGGCTACGCTGGCGCGCGATCTGGTGGACTTGCTGGCTGCCGGTTATCGGGTGGAGCAGGTACATCTGGTGGACCTGTTCCCACAGACTTTCCATCTCGAAACGGTTGTGCATCTGGTGCGGTAGATCCTCGTTCGCCTCTGGTTGAAAATTCCAAAGTATGATCGCGCCGCCCACCGCTGCCTCGCCGCCTGCCTTTTATTTCAAGCCCTCGCGTCAACCGATGCTGTGGGCAGCCGTGACCTATGCGTCGGGCATTGTGGCGGGCGTTTATGCCTGGCGGCCGATTTTGTGGTGGGTAATCGGGGCGGCGGTATTTGTGCTGGCGGCGGCATACTTTGCGCGGCGCAGGCCGGGACTGGGGTGGGGAATTGCGCTGGGCGCATTTTTTCTGGCCGGCGCCCTTCACATTCAGGCGCACGGAGATGCGCCGCGGGTCGACACCGGCGTTCAAGCTTATGCGGATGGAGATCAGCTGGAAATCACCGCGCACGTTGTGCGCGATGGGCGTTTGCAACATGCGGGTCTGGGAGAAATCAGGCAGACGCTGGATGTGGAGACGGAAGAAGTTAGGACTGTCACGGGCGAGGTTGCCGCCGTTCGGTCCGGCATTCGGTTGAGCATTTACGGCTCGCGCTTGAAGGATGGCGCTTCCGAGGAAGAGTCATTCGCAGATCCGATCGCCTCCAGCGCGGCCATGCGGATTTATCACTACGGGCAGCGCATCCGGTTCTCAGCCAAGATCAAGGTGCCGCGGAATTTTCATAATCCCGGGGCTTTCGACTACCAGGGATATTTGGCAGACCATGGGATTGCCGCGCTGGCATCGACGAAAATCAGTGAGGTCGAAGTGCTGCCGGGCTTCGCCGCAAACCGGCTGGCATCCTGGCGGAGCCGGATGCACCGCAGCGTTATTGCAAAAGTACACGAGCTGTGGCCGGCGCGTGAAGCCGCGTTGATCGACGCCATGGTGATTGGCGAAGAGGCGTTCATCGATCGCGATACCCGGGTGGATTTTCAGCGCTCGGGCACCTATCACGTGCTGGTCGTGTCAGGGATGAACGTGACCATTCTCGCTTTCGTGGTGTTCTGGACGTTGCGACGAATGCGAGTAAATGACATCGCGGCCACGGTTCTCACGGTGGGATGCTGTGCCGGCTACGCGTTGGTTACCGAGGTAGGCGCGCCGGTGTGGCGGGCCACGCTGATGTGCGCGGTCTATCTGGTGACCCGCCTGCTTTATCGCGACCGCGCCATGGTCAACGCGCTGGGAGCGGCGGCTCTGGGGCTGCTGATTTTCGATCCGCGGCAGCTGTTTACCGCAAGTTTTCAGATGACGTTTGTTTGCGTTTTGATTGTGGCCGCAATCGGCATCCCCATCCTGCAGCGGACGTCGCAACTCTACAAACAGGCGCTGATCGGGTGGGATTCGCCGAACTATGCGGCCATGCTGCCGCCGGAAGTGGCGCAGTTCCGGGTCGATTTGCAGTTGATTGCCGCGCGGGTCGCCCGGTTCGTGGGTGAAACGTGGGCGCGGCGATTGGTGCGCGCGGGTGCAGCTTTAGCGCTTGGGGCCTGGGAATTGCTGTTTATTTCGGCGGTGATGCAAATGGGATTGGCGTTGCCCATGGCTTATTACTTTCATCGCGCGACCACGATTGGGCTGCCGGCGAATCTGGTGGTGGTGCCGCTGACGCAGTTGATGATGCCAGCGGCGGTCTCGGCGATCACGGTAGGATATTTTTCTCTGTGGCTGGCCAGGATTCCAGCGTATTTGACCACATTTGCGATCGAAGGGATCGCGGGAAGCGTGCATGGTTTGGGCGGATTGCGGCTAGCCGATCTGCGCGTGGCGATGCCGTCGCTGGCGACGATTGTTTTGGCTTCTGGTGCGCTGGTGCTGGCGATGTGGACGGCGCGACGGCGCGCAGCTTTCGCCGCCACGGGGCTGGCGGCGATTCTTGCAGCTTCGCTGGCATTAGTTTTTATTCCGCCGCGGCCGCGCGTGCTGCACGGTGTGCTGGAGGTGACTTCGATCGACGTCGGCGAGGGCGATTCCGTTCTGCTGGTCACGCCGCAGGGCCGCAGTTTGCTGGTCGACGCCGGAGGGCCGATTGGACCGGGCGGGTCGCAACTGGATTTTGGAGAAGATGTGGTCTCGCCGTACTTGTGGGCGCGGGGGATTTCGCGGCTCGACGCGGTCGCGATCACGCACGGCCACTCTGACCACATCGGAGGAATGATTGCGGTGCTCAAGAATTTCAGGCCGAAAGAGTTGTGGGTGGGCGTGCTGCCGCCCAGCCGGGCGCTGGAGAATGTGATCGCGACTGCGCAGGCGCTTGGGGTGAAAGTGGTGCGGCGCTGGGAGGGCGACGAGTTCGAGTTCGGCGGGGCGCAGGTGAGCGTATTGTTTCCGCCGCGGGATTGGGCCGTGGGAGAGGAGCCGGAAAATAACGATTCTTTGGTAATGCGGGTGAGCTTCGACGAGTCGGCGGTGTTGCTCGAAGGGGATGCGGAAAAGCAGGTGGAGCGGCGCATCGCGGCGCTGCATCATCCCAGCGCGAGCTTATTGAAGGTGGGGCACCACGGCAGCGCGAATGCGACTACGCCGGAACTGGTGGCATCGGCGCGGCCGGAGTTTGCCGTGATTTCGGTGGGAGCGGGCAATTCGTTTCACTTGCCGCGTATGGAAACTCTGGCGCGGCTGGCCGAAGCGGGAGCGCGCGTGTATCGTACGGATCTCGATGGAGCGACGACGTTCTTTCTCGACGGGCACTCGGTCAGGGTTTCTGGGGCGGCTCCGGCGGCTCTTCCATAGACGCGATCTCGATCTCCGCGGTCTCGTCGTCGTTAGGAGATAACGGCTGTTTGTAGTCGGCGATCAGGCGCTTGGCCGCTTCGGCGTCTTCCTCTCGCACCAGAATGATCGTGCCGCCGAGGCCGGGGAATGCATCCTGCACCATCATGGCTGAGGTGAGATCGCTTTCAATGCCTTCCGAATCGAGCAGGCCTTTCACCACCAACGCCTCGGTTTCCTGCTCGGAGTCGAACACCTTCACCAGTTTCTCGTTGGGATTTGGACGCGGAGTGCTTGCGTTGACCAGATCTGCCATGGCGTCTCCAATTCTGGAATCGGACGCACAGCATTCGCCGAATTCCAAGGTTCAGTTTACGCTTCTTTCGAGGTCCGCCGGGCATCGGTTACAGAACGTAGAAATGGAACGAGGCTGCCCGAGGAGGCGAACGCCCAGCGGAACGGCACCTTTGGGTAGTTGCTTTCTGGCGCAGATGAGTCAGAATGCCCTAACCTGGCGCAACGCCAAGGTGGGCCACGTCATCCAAAGCATTGGGACCGAGGGGACTACATGAACATTGAGCGGGTTGGTAGAGAGGCAAAATTTCCGTTGGCCGAACAGGAAACCCGCGCCGAGCAGGAAGAGGAGGGGCGAAAAATTCGCCGCCTGCAGTTGATGATCAGCATGGTGATGTCGGTGATCGGCCAGGATCCGAGCCTCACCCTGGAAGAAGCTTCGGAGTTGGCGGTCGGGGCGAAGCGCGCGGCCCTCGCCATGTTCCCCGATAAAGAGCTCGCATTTGATCTTCTCTACAAGCCGCGCCTGCAACGGCTGATTCGCGAACGGTTTCGGTTGCAGTGAGCCGCGATGGCTTGAGGTCGAGCGTTCGGACAGGATCGCTCCGCGCTTCGG
This sequence comes from Terriglobales bacterium, assembly GCA_035504195.1. Lineage (GTDB taxonomy): Bacteria > Acidobacteriota > Terriglobia > Terriglobales > Acidobacteriaceae > Sulfotelmatobacter. Next base: position 268,310 of record DATJSG010000025.1, on the reverse strand, counting down.
ACGGATTGGCTTTCGATCGGGAATCTTGGGCGTAATGGGAATGTCACGCCAACCACCGCCAGTTGCTTCTGTCAGTTCATTCGGCGCAAACTAACACTCTGGGAGTCGAAATGAAAGCCACAGAATGTTTGTGATGGTCGCGATCGTTCTCTTGGCGTTCGCGCTGAGCGCACGGTTCATCCTTTCGGGTTTGGGTGTTTCGATCACTTGGCGCGGCACTGGATATGTACTTCCGCCCAATTTCATCTGCGTCGTGCTAGTGCCGGATTGAAATGAATGAGCAGATCACGCGAGATCCTTTGCCCTGCTGGTGAATCCGCGGGGCTTCAGAATGACGCCGGACGGTCTGTGATTTCAAATTTACACATGATATCGACTCGCTCGGAGCCAACGGCTTCGTTGGTTGAACCGAGCCTGGTGCGCATCCCGGAAGGCTGCTTTCTGATGGGCTCCGAATCCGGGCAGGATTGCGAACGGCCGGTGCATCGCGTGTGGACGGATGCCTTCCAGCTTGCGGCTACGCAGGTTACGAACGCCGAATACAGCCGCTTTCTGCGCGCGACTTCTGCTGTGCCGCCCCCGTTCTGGAACGACGCGAACTTTGATCATCCTCAGCAGCCCGTGGCTGGAGTCTCGTGGCTTGAAGCTGCCCGCTACTGTGAGTGGCTGAGTTCCGAGACTGGGCGCGGCTATCGGTTGCCCACCGAAGCCGAGTGGGAGCGCGCCGCGCGTGGCGGACTGGAACAAAAACAGTTTCCGTGGGGAGACGAGCCGCCGCAAAGTCTGCCGGACTACGCCACGCGATGGCTGACCGGGCCAGTGCCGGTTGGCCGATATGCGCCGAATCGGCTCGGGCTTTACGATATTTGCGACAACGTTCACGAATGGTGCAGCGATTGGTACGACCCCAATTACTATGCGAGTTCGCCGGAGCGCAATCCACGCGGGCCGGAACGTAGCTCAGTGAATCCAGGCCCCGGAAGAGCAGCGCGCAAATCTTCGCGCGGCGGGTCGTGGAGGCATCACGTCAAAGTCGCGCGCTGCTCGGCGCGGTCGAGCATTCCCCCGGAATTTCAGTATGCCGATTATGGATTCCGTGTGGCGTGCGACGTTTCCTCTCAGACCCTATAATCTGTCATTCCTAAGCCGGGCGCTGACGGAATCTGCTGTTTGCTGGTAGGGCGAATGCCTAGAGGCCACTTATGTTTCGTTCCGATCTTTTACAAAATAAGCGCATCCTGATCACCGGTGGAGGCACGGGCCTTGGCAGGGGGATGGCTGAACGCTTCCTTGAACTGGGCGCAACGATTTACATCTGCGGACGGCGCGAAGAAGTGCTGGAGCAGGCCGCGGCGGAACTGAGCGCGAAAGGGACGATTCATGCGCTGCCCTGCGACGTTCGCAATGCCGACGCGGTCGACGGCATGATCGAGTCGATCTGGAGCGAGGGCGCGCTCGACGTGCTGGTCAACAATGCGGCCGGGAATTTCATTGCCCGTACCGAGGAGCTTTCTCCACGCGCATGGGAGTCAGTGATTGGCATTGTGCTGATGGGCACGTTGCACTGCACCATGGCATGCGGGCGACGATGGCTGAAGTCAGGCCATGCCGGCATCGTGCTCAGTATTTCTGCTACGTATGCGCCGGTGGGATCGGGCTATGTGGTGCCGTCGGCGGTTTCGAAGGCCGGAGTCGAAGCGCTGATGCGCAGCCTTGCCGTCGAGTGGGGAAATCGCCGGATTCGGATGAATGCGATCGCTCCTGGACCTATCCCGACGCAGGGCGCGTTCTCCCGGGTGGTGCCACTTCCTGAACTCGAAAAGCTCGCGATTGAGCGCAATCCGCTGCACCGCTTCGGCACGATCGAAGAGCTGGCCAATCTTGCCGCATTTCTGGTGAGCGATGGCTCGGGCTACATCAATGGCGAAGTGATTCGCATGGACGGAGGCGAGTTCTTGCAGGGAGCGGGCGAATTCAGCAACTTGGGACGAATTCTGAACGAGGAAGACTGGCAGGCGCTGAAGCCGCGCAAGCGATCCGGGGCGCCAGCGAAGGGGGATTAGCGGTCGTCCTTTCGCGGCATGACAATGGCTTTCAACAACAGGTTCACCAGGCTCAACACGATTGCTCCGATGAACGCGGCGCCGAATGAGCGGACGCGAAATCCCGGGACCAGGGCCGATGCCAGCTCGAGCATCAGCGCATTTATCACGAACCAGAACAGTCCGAGAGTGATAAGGGTCAGCGGGAAAGTAATAATTTTGAGAAGCAATCCGAGCGTGGCGTTGATGAAGCCGATGGCCACGGCGGCGATCAGAGCTGCCACGGGGCCGCTGACATGCACGCCGGGCACGACCTGAGCCACGATCCAGACGGCAAGGGCGCTTAATATCCAGTTCACAAGCAGTCGCATGGGGAAATCTCCGCCTGGGCAAACTATAGGCGAAGTTTGACGAGTTTGTCATTTCTGCCGCGGAACGAAGCGCCGTTTCCGACGGAACTTTCCCGGGGCCGCGCCCGTACTATTGATGAGGAGGTCTCGGCCATGTTTACTTTCCTGCTGTGGTGCATTCTTTTCGTGCTTTGCTGGCCTCTGGCGGTGCTGGCTCTGGTCGCCTATCCGTTCATCTGGCTGGTGCTGCTGCCGTTCCGGATTGTCGGCGTGGCGATGCACGGCGTTTTGGAGATTGTGTTTCTGGCAATTACGCTGCCTTTTCGGCTGCTGGCTGCGCCCTTTCGGATTTGATGCGGGCGCGTGCTGGCTTCGGACCAGCTTCGGTCCTCACGCAAGCTTCGCGCGAGGCTTGCACTAGAATGGATGCCAGCTCCACAAATCCTACATGCCGCTCTTGCTTACCGATGTCGAAGCTCGCGTGCTGGGCGCGCTGGTGGAGAAAGACATCACCACGCCCGATTATTACCCGCTCTCGCTGAACGCGCTAGTCAACGCCTGCAATCAGAAAAATAATCGCGATCCGGTGATGACGTTAAACGAAGAGGCGGTTCGCGACGCGCTCGGCAGCCTGCAGGAGAAGCGTTTTGCCGGCCCGGCCGGCGGCGCCGACAGCCGCGTCACGAAATTCGAGCACCGGCTGCAGGAAGTTTTCAATTTCGACCGGCGTGAGATTGCCATTGTGTGCGTGCTGCTGCTGCGCGGCGCACAAACTCCGGGAGAGCTTCGCGGCCGCACGGAACGCATGTACCACTTCGAGGGTCTGGACGAAGTGGTCGCCACTCTCGACCGTCTCGCCCAGCGTGAACCGCCGTTGGCCCGGGTTTTGCCGCGACAGCCGGGAACCAAGGAATCGCGGTATATGCATTTGTTTTCGGGCGAGCCCGCGGTGGAAATAACTTCCTCTTCGACATTGGCTTCGTCTACCTCTTCGCAGACATCAAGTTCGACGGGCGACCGGGTTTCGCGCTTGGAAGAAGAAGTGGCGCGGTTGCGCGAGGAGCTTGCAGAGGTCCAGCGGCAGCTGGCGGCTTTTCGCAGGCAATTCGAGTAGAGGATGCCGTGACTACTACAACCGGGCCAGGGCGATCGCCCTTCAGAAGAACCCTGCAGGCGATGCGCCCCATACTGGGAACTTCGCTCTTGATCTTGGTAGCTGGCTTTCTTTGGAATGTCGCAGTCGCGACATGGCAGCACAAGCGCAATCCGGTCCCGGGCGCGTTTTACTCAGTCGGCGGGACGCTCATGCATATAGATTGCCGTGGCACCGGCTCACCCACTCTCGTGCTGGAAGCGGCCGCCAGTGCCCCCTGGTCCGAGTGGAGAAACGTGGAACCTGCGCTTTCACGCATCACGCAGGTTTGCGCATATGATCGTGCAGGACACGGCTGGAGCCCGCCACGCAGCGGCCCGCGCGATGCGGTAACGATTGTTCGAGAATTGCATTCGTTGCTCGACCAAGCTGGAGTTAAGCGGCCGTTTGTGTTGGCTGGACATTCCGCGGGGGGCCTTTACGTTCGCGAATACTCCCGAGAATTTCCAACCGGGTTGGCCGGCGTTGCGTTGATTGAATCCAGTTCTCCTCGCCAGATCGACGAGCTGCCTGGTTTTAGAAAGGGATATGAACAGGACAAGGCGGATGCTAAACGCGAACTTTGGGAAGACAGACTACGCGTTTGGTTCGGGTGGGAACGATTAACTGGCAATTGTAGAGTATCGAGCAAGGATTTCGGTGGCTGGACTGGACAGTACGACTCCATGGCGTGTCGGCCCGCCTTTGTGGACACGGATGAGTGCGAGTTGAATTATTTCGAGGAATCCTCGAAACAAGCTGGAAGGCTCGCCAGCTTCGGAAGGATACCTCTGCTGGTGATCACGCGAGATCCCAATCTGAGAGATGGGATGACTGCACGAGGACTCGCCCAGATTCCCGTATGGCAAGCCGAACAGGAGATGTCAAAATCGCTTTCTCCTCTTAGCTGGCGTGTGATAGCAAGGAATTCGGGACACATGGTCCCGCATGATCGGCGTGACCTGATTATTGCTGAGCTGACGCGCCTCATCGGGTATCTGCGCGGCGGGCCAGAGCCTGCCTTTGGAAGCACGACAACGGAGTGAGCGATATTCTTTAATTCTTAATTCTTACTTCCTTCGAGGAGCCAGAGCGCTCGCGTAGCTTAATTATTTCGTCTGGAAAACTGCTTACTGGCTCTTTTCTCGGGCGGCTTCGAACTCGTCGCCCTTTTGCCAGTCGATCAGGTTGGGCAAGCTGGCCGCATCCCAGCCAAGTGCGAATCCGAAACGCGCCATGGCTGAGTCCCCTGTGAAATCCATCTCTGGATGGTATTCGTCGCTGGGCTGGTGATAATGCTTCTCGACGTATTCCTGTTCCTGCTCGATGCCCCAGGATTCGGGATGGCCTTTGAACTTCATTCCTTCATTGATGGAGAACGCGGGGACGCCGACACGCGCGAAGCTGAAATGATCGGAGCGGTAAAACTGACCCGCCTGCGGCCGCGCGTCCGGCCGAATGGCCAGCCGGAATTCTTTGGCCATCGCCTCGACCGCCGGATAGAACGTGGTGCGCTCGGCGCCGGATACTTCCACTTCCTCGGGCGCGCCCAGCGGCTTCACGTCGTCATAATTCAAGTCGAGCGAAATCTTCCCCACCGGAACGGGCGGATGTTTGCCGAGATATTCCGAGCCCAGCAGTCCCTGCTCTTCGGCGGTGACGGCGGCGAAAATGATGGAGCGACGAGGCCTTGCGGCGGCGGCGCCAAAGGCCCGCGCCAGCTCCAGAAGAATGCCGCATCCGGTGGCGTTGTCTTGCGCGCCGTTGAAAATGTTGTCGCCCGGCATGTCGGGGCGAATTCCGAAGTGATCGTAATGCGCGGTGTAAATGATGGCTTCGTCGGCCACTTTGCGATCCGAGCCGGGCAGAATCGCCAGCACGTTGTTCGACTCGAAATTCCGGATCTTGCTGACCATGTGGGCTTTGAGTTTCGCGCCCAGATTGACGGGATGAAAGTCTCTGGACTCGGCATCCTGCATCATCTTTTCAAGATTCATGCCGGAAGCTGTAGCCAGCCTGCGGGCTACGTCGTAATGAATCCAGGACGCAACTTTCAGCGCCGGGCCTTGCACTTTCAGGAATGATTTCTCGCCGGAGTTGGAATTTCGCACCACTTCCCAGGGGTAGCTCGCCATCAGCGGCTGGTGGATCAGCATTACGCCTACCGCGCCCTTGCGCGCGGCCTCTTCGTACTTGTACGTCCAGCGCCCGTAGTAGGTGAGAGCCTTGCCTTTGAAAAATTTCGGGTCGTCGGATTGAGGCTCGTTTACCAGCATGAGCAGAACCTTGCCGCGGACGTCCATGCCTTTGTAGTCGTCCCAGTTGTACTCGGGAGCCTCGATGCCGTAGCCAACGAAAACGATGTCGGCATCGACGTCGGACTGCGGCTGCTGGGTCTGGTCGTAGGCAACATACTCGTCGAGAGGTTTCAGGTTCATGGCCTCGCCTTGTTTCGGGACGAGAGAGAACTGCGTCTCAGGAAGGGTGGTGACGCCGACCAGCGGAACTTTCTGCATGTAAGTGCCGTGATCTCCGGCCGGCTTCAGGCCGTATTCGGCAAACTGTGTGGCCATGTATTCCGCTGCAATATCGCCGCCGCGCTGGCCGGTGCCGCGGCCTTCCAGAAGATCGTGAGAGAGGTAACGAACGTGCCAGCGAATGTGGTCGGGAGAGATGGTTTCGAGAGCCGCGTAGGCGGCTCCGGGCAGGCGAATCGAAGGCTTGGGGGCTTTCGACACGCCCGCGCCGCCCGGCGCGACCTCCGGCCAGGCTGGCAGGGTTAGACAGAGCACAAGACAGGTCGAAACAACTCTTGCTATTCCTCGCATCAAACGGGCTCCCCCAAACAAAGCGGCACGTCGCTGGGAAGGTTCTTTGAAGGTCTTCAGAAATTGTAAAGGAGAAGGCGGACAAGGATGCACGAGAAGTCGAATCGCCGACAGCACGAGAGTGTCACGACTGCCAGGAACTGGACGACCGGTGGGACGTGTACGAATGGGCATTCCGCCGCGCGTCGAGGCATCTGGCTGCAGATTAAGCTGTTTCTTACTCAGTTGTTGCTAGGCCGCCGGACCGGCGACTAGTTTTTCGACCCTCAACCAGCGCGAAAGTCTCGCACGTCTTCGCCCGGCCTGAACATGGCCGCAGGCGCGGTTTTTCCAGCCTCGGCCATCTTACGGTTGATTTGTTCGAAATCCGATTTCACCCAGCCCACGCTGGAGAGTTCAATTTCTCCATCCTGCGCGATCCAGAATATGGTCGGCACGTTGGTCAGGCCGTAGGCGTTCGAGACGGGATACGAGTGGGTGTCGTCGAGCAGGATGGGAAACGTCACGCCAAATTCTTTGATGAACGCGGCGGTCTCCTTGGCGTCGTTCTGCGAGATTCCGACGAGCGTGACGCCCTTGTGCGCGTAGGCCTTGTGCAGGCGCTCGAAGAACGGAAAGGCGTACTGGCACGTCGGACACGACACTTTGAAAAAGGCCACGACCACGGGCTGGCGGGAAAGCTCGTCTAGGAGCGAGAAGGGCTTGTGGTCGAGAGTCTTCAATTCAAACTGTGGGGCCTTCGTGCCCGTGGTTAACGCTGTCATGGGTTCGTCTCTCCGCGTCCTTTTCGCAGCTGATGCCAAACGGCGGCGCTGCTTTATTTTAGATGAGGCGGATGACCCGCAGGATTTAGGGATGCGACCGGAGCCCACAACAGGCTCGGCGCTGCTGATGCCGGATCGCCGAAGAGCATGTCAGCTTCTTCCATTCGCAGCGGGCAGTAGACCAGCCCTGCGCAGGATTTTGCGGGTTAGTCCGGTCATAGCTAGTTTTGGCAGTCGCCGAACTGCAGTCCATTCGCCCGCTGGGTTTTCCAGTGCGGACCGGCGCCAGACGCTTACTGCATAATCTGTCACGGTGATCGAATGGCGCAGTGTGAAGGCGGGCTTAGCGCGGTCCTGTGGAGGCGGAATCTCCGGCAGCTCCCACATGCTGGCCATCAGGCTTGCATCCTGGGGCCGCTGCGCTAGAAACACTTTGTCATTCGCGTAGTCGAGCGCGTAATGAATCTCACGCTTCTTCTGACGAGAAGCCTTTTCGGCCCTCGCCAATTCTCCGCGCGTTGCGCACAACTCGACCACTGGACAAGTCAGACATGCCGGCGCGCGCGGAGTGCATACCGTTGCGCCCAGCTCCATCATGGCCTGGTTGAAGTCTCCCGGACGTTGGCGATCGAGCAGTTGCTCTGCCCGCAGCCACAGATCCTCGCCCGCCAGCGGCTTACTGGAAATTCGCTGCAGGACTCGCTCCACGTTTCCGTCCACCACCGCGACCGGCTGGTTGAAGGCGATGCTGGCGATGGCGGCGGCAGTATAGCGTCCGACGCCGGGCAAGGCGCGCAGATTCCGCGCAGTCTCCGGGAATTTTCCACCCAGCTCGCGCACGACGACTTTCGCGGCCGCGTGCAACATGCGGGCACGGCGGTAATATCCCAAGCCGCTCCAGGCAGCAAGGACGGAAGCTTCGCGAGCCGCGGCCAGCTTCTTGACGGTCGGAAAGCGCCGAAGAAATTCGTGATAATGCTCAATCACGGCGGCCACGCGCGTCTGCTGCAGCATGATCTCCGACAGCCACACGCGGTAGGGATCGCGAGTGCGCCGCCACGGCAGATCGCGGGCCTCGGCGTCATACCAGGCCAAGAGAATCGTTCGGAACCTTCCTGACGGTTTGAGCAAGTTGCTTTCCGTATGATTTTCTACTATGCCAGGCCAAGCGCTAAGAACGGATTTCGGATCCTGACCGTACCGTACATGCGCCCATGCTCGAAGTCTTCGGAAAGAATCTCGTGGATGCCGTAGTGCTCGGCATAAGCCCAGAGATGAGCATCGAACCAGGAGATCCGGTAGGCGGCCATTCCCCAGAGCGCGGCGCGAAAAACGTGCTCGTTGGGGTAGAGAATTGGAAACTCCGCGATAAATAGCTCAGCCTGGCGCGTGGCATCTTCGCGCGTCATCATCGGCGGCGCGCCGGCACGCGATCGCATCGCGACATTCACGAACTCCACAAGAGATTGGTGCGAAATGCGGAGCGAGCCTGAGGCCTCACCCCGGCGGAGCACGGTGAGGGCCGCCTCGCGCTTTACTGGGTCTCTCGGGTCGCAGCGGTAAACCAGAATGTTAGTGTCAACGAGGGAAGCCACGCGGTAGCCCCCGATCATCGTTGTAGAGTTCGTCTCGTGTCCAGCCGCGATTCTCGCGAGTGATTCGCGTGCCTTTGGCTCTCGCTTCTTTGATCTCTTTGGCCTGAAGCTTGTCCAGCCATTCCGTGTTGGCATCGAACAGGGCGAGGCGTTCTTTGACGCTGAGCTGGTGGCCAGTCTTTGCCTTGCGCCGGACCAGCTCTACTCGAATGCTTTCACCGGAAGGGATCCACTCCAGTTCGTCGCCTGGGCGGATGCCGTACTGGTCGGCAATCTTCTTGGGAACGGTGAGCTGGAGCTTGCTGGTGACCTTGGGCATTATCCTTACTTTATCAAGGATCATATCCTTACTACAAGGCCCTTGGACGCCTCGCCTGCCCAGCGCGCCGGGAATGGCCTCTGAGCTACCTACCCAGATGCCCTGGCCATTGACCTCATCCGCGGGCGCACGAAATAATAGTCGAGCCTGGCATCCGCTACACCGCGTGAGCCTGCTTACGGCCACGAATCGCGAGGAGTTCCATGAACGACTTCAACCGCAAGGTGGAAGACGCGTCGACCCGCGTCAGCCAAACCATCAACGACGCGGCCCAGCGTCTGGAAAAAGAGATCCCCGAATTCATCAAATACCTCAACGACGAGGTGGTTCCGGCGGTGCGGACGCAATCGACCAAGGCCTTGCGGACGGCCTCGCAGAAGCTGGCCGAATTCGCCGATTATATGGAGAAGCACCAGCCTCCCAAGTAACTCGCTCGAGCGCCCGGCATTTCTACCGCGCTCCACGACGCGCCCACTTCGTCAGCGTCGTCATGATCCTGATTCTTCTGCTCTCGATTCTGCTTCTCGCCTCCTGCGGACAGCCCAAGCAGGCGCGGGTCAGCGTTCCGCCGCCGCCCCCGCCGCAAAGTTCAACCGCGCCTTCGGGGAATCCGCCGGAAACGAATGTTCCGCCCGCGGGGGAAAGCTCCGCCGCGCCGAAATCCTCCGAAGAACGCGACCTTGCCGAGCCGACCATTCCAGCGAACGCCCGGCCCATCGCCACCGAAACCGGGCTTGCGAGCTGGTACGGACCTCCCTACCATAACCGCCGCGCGTCGAATGGCGAAGTCTACAACATGCACGCGATGACGGCGGCGCATCGCACCTATCCTTTGGGCTCGATCGTGCGCGTGACCAATATCAAGACCGGGCACACGGCGCTGGTGCGAATTACCGATCGCGGCCCCTTCATTCCGGGGCGCATCCTCGATCTTTCGCTTGCCGCCGCACACAAAGTAGACGTGTGGCAACCCGGCGTCGCCGAAGTCAGAGTGGAGCTGATGGAAGCTCCGGCGTCGATCGATTCCGGCGGGAAGTGGGCGGTGCAGATCGGAGGATTTCCCCACGAGCACGCCGCCGAAAAACTGGCTGGACACCTCACCCGCCGTTACCACACGGCCAAAGTGCAGTGCTTCGCCAGCCCCGCGGGGGACTGGTGGATTCGCGTGCGCGTGCGGGATGACGACCATGAACGCGCCCGGCGGCTTGCCGCCGAAACCGAGACTCCGGAAGGCGCCGTGTTCCTCGTAAGGTTAGACTAGAGCGTCGTCAGGCTCGTCCGTAAAATAGGCGCCCTTGCGGTTATTCCTGTCGGCAGCACACGCCCCGCAGGCGGCGAAGCTCAAATGCCGCACCTTGTTTACCTTTCGCTCGGATCAAACGTTGGTGACCGCGAAGCGCACCTGCACGATGCGATTGCGCGGCTGGGAACGGTGGGGCGCCTTGTTTCCCTTTCTTCGTTTTATGAGACCGAGCCGGTGGAGTTTGCCGATCAGCCCTGGTTCCTGAACTGTGCTGTCAGTATGGAAACGGCTGCAGCGCCTGAGCAATTAATGGCGGCGTTGTTGACCATCGAAAGAGAAATGGGCCGGGAACGCACCCAGGAAAAAGGCCCGCGCACCATTGATATCGACATTCTTCTATTCGACGATCTGGTCGTGAACTCGCCGGATCTGATCATTCCGCATCCCGCGATGCATCAACGCCGCTTCGTGCTTGAGCCCTTAGCCGAAATCGCGCCGGACGCGCGGCACTCTGCACTGAGGAAAACGGTTCGCGAGATGCTCAAAGACTTACCCCCAGGACAGTCTGTTCGGAGGATCACGGCCGCAGTCATCGGCGAACGACCAACGACTCGTGACGAAAGACCCCTCTAAGGCAGGATGATCCGGCTGCCGGCTTCTTGCGGGGTAACCACAGCCGATTCTTTCTCAGGAAACTGGGCAAAGAGAAATTCGACGAAGGCGCGCGACTTGGGGCGTCCCGACGTTCGCCCATTTGCCAGCCGCACCAGGAATACGAGCGCTTTCAGGACATCGGAATCGCGCAGGCTTGAGTAGCCTACATGCTTCTGCTCGGCGGCACGATATTCCTTGACCATGGTTTCAATTTCAGCGGCAATCCTGCGTTGCGACTCGCCGGTCAAGGGCTGTTCATAGTGCAGTCCGGAATTCAGCAACCGTTCGTGACTGGTCGTCAACGCGGACAGCGCGCCAATCAGATCCTGATCGTGCATTCCGTGATCGGCCCGCGCCGCTTTCGCCAGGGCATAGGTGAGGCCCATGAGCAAGTGCTCTTTCTCGTAGATGAACTGGTCGGAAACTTCGACTTGCAGAAACAATCCGGCCGGGTCCAGTTGGTCCGCCGGACGCGGCTTCTCGTGGTCGCGGGCCTGCCGCAGATAAGAGCAGTCGCTGGGACAGTCGAGCGTAACTTCGCGCTGCTCGCCGCAGCACTGTGGGCAAATGCGTCCATGGACGGCCGGACAAAATCGTTTCTCTTTGCGGATTTCACAGATAGCACAACTCAAGACAGACTCCCCGAAAACATTATGGCACTTTGCAGGTTACCACGCTGGTACCCGTAGAATGCCCTTTTTGGAACTGTAGCCCTCGCAAAGCCCTGTAAAAATGCCTTCTCCAGCGTGCGGAAGTGAGAAAACCCTTGTAAAATAAGGTGTTTTCCACAGGGCAAAGGTATAAGATAGCGCCCGTCAGTATTCAATTGATTCTTCCAAGGAGGAAGTATGGCAGCAGGTTTAACCAAAACTCAGTTGATTCGGCAACTCGCGGAAAAGACTGAGCTCCCCAACAAGACCGCGGCGGCGTTTCTGGAGCATCTGGCCGACACCGCCATCAAAGAAACAAAAAAGAACGGCATCTTCGTCGTGCCCGGCCTCGGCCGCCTGGTGAAGGCGCACCGCAAGGCGCGCGTGGGACGCAATCCGCAGACCGGCGAACCGATCCAGATCAAAGCCAAGACCGTGGTGAAGTTCCGCGTCGCCAAGGCCGCGAAGGACGCGATCGCACCCAAGAAGTAGCTTTCTTTTTCAGATTCAATCACGAAGGCCGGCTTAGGCCGGCCTTTGATTTTCCATTCGCGTTTCTTTTCTTATGCCCACATCTCCGGTGAACTGGATCGTGGTCGGAATCGGCGACATCACGGCGCGCCGCGTGATTCCCGCGATCGAGGCTGAAGCGCGAAGTTTTCTCTACGGTTTCGTTACTCGCGATGCCGTCAAGGCAGTCCCCTACAACGCCCGTGTTTGGCCGACTTTAGAGCATGCGCTTTCCGATCCCGATGTTCAGGCGAGCGTTCACGCCGTCTATGTCGGCACGCCGGTATTTCTTCACGCGCCGCAGACCATTCAATCGCTGCGCGCCGGCAAGCATGTGCTGTGCGAAAAGCCGATGGCAATGAATGAAGCCGAGGCGGCCGGCATGGTTCGCGCCGCCGAAGAATCCAGTCGATGCCTCGGAGTCGCTTATTATCGCCGCACTTATCCGAAGGTTCTGCGTGCCAAGCAGTTGCTCGAAGCCGGAGCGATCGGGAAGCCGGTCTTCGCCGAACTCACCTCCCACATGTGGTTTGATGGCAAGGGCAATCGCAGTTGGCTTTTCGATCCTGCGAAAGCTGGTGGAGGGCCGCTGTTCGACATTGCCTCGCACCGCATCGACGTTCTGAATTTTCTTTTCGGCCAGCCGCTGCGGGCTACGGGTCAGCTTTCAAACGTGGTGCACCACTACGCGGTGGAAGACAACGCAACCGTGATGATCGAGTACGCGAACGGAGTGCGCGGAGTGGTTGATGTGCGCTGGCATTCGAAAATCAATCGTGACGAATGCCGCATCCGCGGCACGGAGGGTGAGATGGAAATGTCGCCGCTGAACGGACCCGATCTGATTTATCCCGGCGGCCGCGAGACTCTTCCGGTGCACGCCAACGTGCATTTGCCGATTATCGAAAACTTCGCGGGCGCGATTCTTGGCGAGGAAACACTGGTCTCGAGCGGCGAATCAGCCTATTGCACGGATTGGGTCACCGAGCAGGCGCGTCGCGGCAGCCAATAGGGCAAAGCTCCCAGCGGGCGCAGGGGTTAAGTTCTAGCCGCCCGGCCCGTCGTTCGAGACGTACTGCTCCAGCGACTCCAGTTCGCGGCTGAGATCGTCTACTCGCCACTCCAGCAGATTGCGAATCGAGAGGATCCCCAGCAACCGGCCGCTGTCGTCAGCTACCGGCAAATGCCGGAAATGCCGCTCCAGCATTGTCGTCAGCGCCTCGCCGGCGCCGGTGCAGCGGGTGGCCATCTCCACCGGCGTGGTCATCAAATCGCGGACCGACGTGGTTCGCGGATCCTGGCCGCTGAGCGCCATCTTTCGCAGCACGTCGCGCTCCGTAAAAATCCCTGCAACCCGATACTCGCTGTCCACCACCGCGACCGCGCCCACATGATGATCGAGCATCTTGTGAATCGCGTCAGATACCGTGGCTTCCATGCCCACCGCTGCAATCTCCCGATCGCAAAGCTCCAGCACGCTCATAAGCGCCTCCATCGGCCTGCGGGGTCCGGAGAACCGGATCGGGGCCGAATCGGATTTGATTGACGCATTATGCTCGCAGCCAAACAGTTGTCAAGAAGATTTATGCAAAAATCTCTCTGCATCGATAAACCGAGCTGCCGAGATCGGCCCGATACGGGATTTACCTTACGCGACCAGCTCACAACCTGGCCCAGCGCACAAGATGATTTGGCGGCACAGATTCTATACCCTTAGCAAAGGCCGGGCAGGAGGATTCCGTGCAAGTGCGTGTCGCAGAGATTCAGGATGCCAAAGCCATTACATCCGTGATCAACGCGGCCTTTAGGCTTGCCGAATCATTTCTGATTGATCGCGATCGCATTGATGCAGAGACCGTCCAGTCGCTACTGGGGAAAGGGACATTCCTGGTCGCCTTCGGCCAAGGGGACGAGGAGGGAAACGATCGTGGAGCCCTCGCAGGCTGCGTTTACGTCGAGCTGCGAGGGGAGAGAGCGTATCTCGGCCTGCTGTCCGTCGACCCGAAATGTCAGAAAGCAGGTCTTGGCTCACTGCTGATGAACGCCGCCGAAAAGCACTGCGCCGAAGCCGGATGCCGCTTCATGGACCTGCGCATCGTCAACGTGCGCCGCGAGCTTCCCAGCTTTTACCGTCATCGCGGATACGTCGAAACCGGCACCGCTCCGTTCACTCCGGGGCTGAATCCGAAGGTGCCCTGCCATTTCGTGGAGATGTCGAAACCGCTGACTTGAGCGCGCTCTTGACCACACCAGAGTTTGAACGCTATGGGACGAAAGCGTCCGCCTCGATCTCCACCAGCATTTCGGGCGAGATCAGCGCACTGACCTGCACCATCGAAGTGGCCGGGCGAACATCGCGAAAGAACTGGCCGTGCGCCTTGCCGACCTTTTCCCACTCGGCAATATTGGTAACGTACATGCGCGTGCGAACAACGTCCTTCATGCTCGCCCCCACCTTCGCCAGGGCACTTTCGATATTCTTCAGCGTCTGTAGCGCCTGCGCATAAGCGTCGCCAATGCCGACGACCTTCCCATCCGCACCCGTCGCTGTAGTGCCGGATACGTGTACGTACGAACCTATCTTTACCGCGCGAGAGTAACCGACAACTGGTTCCCAAGGAGTGCCACTGGAAATATTCTGACGTTGCATTTCGTGATTCCCTCCAAGTCCGATTGTACGGATTTTGAACCCGCGAAAATTGGCAGCCGATCTCTCCGACTGCCAGCAAATACATCGAATTCCGCCAAACTCTCACTTGTAGAGGAGCAGAGGCCTACCGTCTTGCATGCACAACACATTTCCGATGCCATCCGTCTAACTCATCAGTAAAACGAATGATGCCGATAAACAAAAGTCACTTGCGTTGCACCGCCAAACTGATGTATCTACTCTGCCATGTGGCTGAAAGTCCTTGCCCAGCGCTGGGTTTAGGGGGGACCTAAAATCTATGATTCCGGAATCGCATCCTTTGCAGGACCTGTTTCAGGACCTTGTGGGGCGGCACTACGCCGAGGAAATCGGCATTCGCGATCCGCAAGTCATCGCTTACGTTTCCCACTTGCTGTCAGAATTCTGCGAAGCCGACCAACTCTACAAGGTTCGCGACGCCCGCAATCGGCCGCTGGCCGACGTGGGCGAGATGCTGCTGGAATCCGATCCCGTTTACGGCCCCGCGCCGTCGTTTGACCGCGAGCGCCAGGTGCGCAAACACATTGGTGACTACGCGCTGTTCTTCGCCGGCATGTTCCCCGAGAGCATCAATCATCTGCGCCTGCGCCGTCATCGTCTGGAAAATTTTGTGGAGTGGATCAGAGCCGGCAAAGAGAGCTACTACATCGTCAGCAAATTCGAGCACTTCGAATATGCTAAAGTCGCACCCCTATTCGCCAGTCTCTCGCAGAATTTCGAGCAATGCGTCTACGGCCTGAACATGGTGAAGAACGATCTGGAAGAAATGCAACATCCCATCACCAGCCGCGGCGACGAACTGATCATGTAGCGGTTTGCGCCGGACCGCCCCATCTCAGTCCCCCTCAGCCTTGTAAATCAGCCTCGTAAATCTGTCGCACTCGCCCGGCGATAAAAACTCAGCGCGGCGCTGCCCTGGGTCAGCTTGCGAAATCTCCGCAGCTCGCCAAATTCCTCTCCTGGATCGAACTTCTTTTCGTGCTCGGCAATGACCATCGACATCGCCCAAACCACCGGCGACTCGGCCAGCGCCCGCAGGGTTTCGCGATACGCTTCCTGCATGCGGTATGGCGGATCGATAAAAATTACATCCGCCGCCACATGCTGTTTCTCCATCCGCCAAAAGGCGTGGGGCAGTTTCTCATGAAAGAGCTGGAAGCCACCGGCAATGCCAAGGCTCTGCAGATTATCGCGGATCACTGCCGCGGCTTTCTCCGACGCTTCGACGAAGTACACCTGCTTCGCGCCGCGGCTCAGCGCCTCGATTCCAACCGCGCCGGTTCCGGCAAACAGATCGAGCCACACCGTTCCTTCCAGCGCCGCCGGATTCCCCGCGGTCAGCACGTTGAACAGAGTTTCGCGTAGACGGTCCGAAGTTGGCCGAATGTCCATACCGCTCAGGGAGCGCAGGGGACGGCTGCGGTATGTTCCGGCGATCACTCGCATGGCGCACTACGGTTGGATGCCGACTCCACTATATCGCTGCATGTAGAATAAAAGCACGAGGCTTATGCGCAGCTGGTCCATTCCGGTGGGGAGACTGTTTGGCGTTGACGTGCGCCTGCACCTTACGTTCCTGCTTTTGCCGATCTTCATTTTCTGGACTGAGTATGCCGCGCATCAGGGCAACGCCAACGCATCCCGCGATCTGGTGCTATCCGGAATTATTCTGGCCTGCGTGGCCGCCCACGAATTCGGCCACATTCTGGCCGCCCAGCGCTTCGGACTGATTCCGAAGGCGGTGATTCTTCTGCCGCTCACCGGCGTGACGCTTTACGATGAGTCGCGAGTCGAGAAACAGCCCGCCGCGGCGCTCTGGCAGCGCGAAATTCGGCTGGCGATGATAGGGCCGCTGGTGAATCTGTTCCTCGCGTCCCTGGCCGTTGCTGCGCTCACCAGCGCCGGTCGTGGAATCGACTTGTGGTCGTGGCCCTTCCTGACCCCCAGAAACCTGCCACGCAGCCTGGTCTGGGCGAATCTTTATATTGCTGGGTTAAATATTATCCCTGCCTATCCCCTGGACGGTGGCCGAATCCTGCGCGCCATCTTCACTCGTACTCTCGACCTTTCGTCGGCCACGCGCCGCGCAGTTTCCATCAGCAACGCGATTGCCATGGTGTTGATGGTCGCGGGGTTGTTCAGCGACAATTGGCTGACCATGGTCGGAGTGATCGTTTTTTCCGCGGCCCAGTTGGAGGAACGCGCGCTGGTTTTTCAATCCGTGCTCGACAACGTTCGCCTGGAAGAAGTAATGCTCACCGACTTTGCCACGCTCTCGCCCGCCGACACTTTGGAAGACGCCCTGCAAAAAGCAGTGCATTCCCTGCAAGACGATTTCCCCGTGGTTCGCGGCAGCGATATGGTGGGAGTGATCTCGCGCCAGCGCATTCTCGATGCGCTGCGTGCCGAAGGCAATGGCTACGTGCAAGCCGTGATGAATAAGATTTTCGAAGCTTCCGTGCGCCAGGATTCGCTGGGCTCGGCCTTTCGGAAACTCACCGCGCGCAATTCCAGCATTATTCCTGTGGTCGACGACCAGCGCCTGGTCGGCATCGTCACCCTGCAAAACCTGATGCACTCCATGGCGCTGCTGGCAGAGAGCCGCAAGCTGCGCCGGGACGAAGCGGAATCGTAAACCAATAATCACGAAGACACGAAGTCACACGAAGGAAGGCTTCCAGAATAAAACCCTTCGTGATACTTCGTGCCCTTCGTGGTTGTCGGTTTTCTGTCCCTTCCTAAAACAGCCGGACCACCTTCGCCTGCTGCACTGCCGGGATCTTTTTTAACTTCGTCAGCACTGCGTCAGTCACATGTCCGTCCACGTGGACGACGGCGATCGCCTCGCGAGGCTGATCTGAATCCTTCTCCGCACTCCGCCGCCCAAGCGAAAAATCGGCGATGTTGATCGACTCCTCACCCAGAATTGTGCCCACCTTTCCGATCACGCCCGGCACGTCCCGGTTCCTCAGGTAAATCAGATTCCGCTCCAGCGGCGCTTCCACGTCAATGCCGTCCACGTGCAGCAGCCGCGGCGCGTCTCCGTGCAACACCGCACCTTTCACCATGTGCTCCTCCGTCGCGCTCTTCAGAAAAATCGAGAGCACGCTGCCCGCGCCTCCGGTCGAAGCCTTCGCCTTATGCGATTCCAGCACGCGCAATCCGCGTTCATGCGCAATGGTCGCCGCGTTCACCAGGTTGGCTTTTTCCTCGAGCGCCTGGTTCAGAATGCCCTTGATCGCGCCGTTGCGAATCAACTCGGTCTTCCACTCCGCAATGTGTCCACCATAGCGAATCGAAATCTCTTCGATGGTTCCTTCTGAAACCTGCGCCAGAAACGAGCCCATGCGCTCCGCCAGAACAATGTAAGGCTGCATCGCGGAGTATTCTTCGGCCGACACCGAAGGCACATTCACCGCGTTCTGAATGACGCCGTGCTTCAGATACTCCTTCACCTGCTGCGCGATCTGCACGCCGACGGCCTCTTGCGCCTCATGTGTCGAGCCGCCCACGTGCGGCGTGAGCACCACGTTTTCGAGAGCCAGCAGCGGAGAATTCTTCGGGGGCTCCTCGACAAAGACATCGAGCGCCGCCGCGGTTACCTGCCCTTTTTTGAGCGCCTCTGCCAAATCGGCTTCGTTCACCAACTCGCCGCGCGCGCAATTGACCAGCCGCACGCCTTTTTTCATCTTCGCGATCGATGCGGCGTTAATCATTCCCGTCGTCTGCGGAGTCAGCCCTACGTGCAGCGTGATGTAGTCCGCTGCCGCATACACTTCATCGAGCCCGGCCAGTCGAATCGCCTGCTCCTTCGCGACTGATACCGACACAAACGGATCGTGGCCCACGAGCTCCATCCCAAACGGGCGCGCCCGCCGCGCCACTTCCATCCCGACCCGTCCCAGCCCGATAATGCCCAGAGTTTTTCCCCGCAGTTCGGTCCCCTGCAGCGATTTCTTTTCCCATCTCCCGGCGTGCATCAGTGCGTCGGCGCGGCACAGGTGCCGGGCCATGGCCAGCATCATTCCCAGAGTCTGCTCCGCAACCGCCACGGCGTTGGCGCCGGGCGTATTCATGACCGCTATGCCCTTATGCGTGGCCGCTTCCAGATCGATGTTGTCCACGCCCACGCCGGCGCGGCCGATCACGCGCAACTTGTTGGCATGTTCCAGCAGCTTCGCGTCAACCTGCACCGCCGAGCGCACGATCAGCGCATCGGCCGATTCCAAATTCTCGGCCAGCTTGCCGTCCAGTTGCTCTGCGGTCAGTACCGTCCAGTCGGGCTCGCGCAACTCCGCTACCGCCGACGAAGAAATTTTTTCCGCCACGATAATCTTCACGAATGAGTTCTTCCTTTAATCAAGAATCGCGTTGACACGTCTTTGACAGGCCGGTGACACGCCCCTGACAAACTTTCGCGCTCTGCCTGACCATCTCTTTACACCAATATGACGGCGTCCTGACACCGCAGCCTTCCGGGTTTCCTATGCTGCTCTCGTGGGCCATTGCCCCGAGGAAAACTCCAATGAAAACCGTCCTGACAATTTCGTTCGTCACGCTGATCGCGCTTATGCTGGCCTGCGGTTATAGCTCAAAATCGACTCCGCCCGTGGCAGGAACCATGCCGGCCATTTCGGCACTCAACCCGGAATCGGTAACTGCCGGCGGCGCGGCGTTTATGCTCACGGTTAACGGCAGCAACTTTGGCGCGAAAGCTGTCGTGAACTGGAACGGCGCCGCGCAAACCGCCAACACCACTTATGTGAGCGCCGGCCAGCTTACCGTGGCCGTTCCGGCTTCGCTGATCGCCAACTCGGGCACGGTCTCGATTACGGTAACTAATCCCGCCACAGCCGGGACTGGTATCTATGGAACCGGCGCGACGCTGGCGGAAACTTCCAGCAGCATGAGCTTCACCATCAACTAGATTCACGATTAACGCGCACGAATAGCAAGACCGGCGCGACGGCGGCAGCTTCAGGCGCCCACCAGTTGCCGCTTTTCCGACAAGGTGCGGGCATAGATTTGCTGCGCAGCCCGCACCGCCGCGCCGTACTCCACGCTCTTGTCCGTGACGCGCGCCAGCACATGTTCGAGCGCGCCCAGAATTCCGATCGTGTCGAGATAATCGTAATATCCAATGTGCGCGATGCGAAATAGTTGTCCCTTCATTTCGCCTTGTCCGTTGGCCACGACCGCGTCGAATGATTCGCGGAATTCTTTCACGATTTTTCCCGAGTCGATGCCCTCCGGCGCGCGGATCGCGGTCAGCGCCGCCGCCGGCGCGGATGCGTACAACTTCAATCCCAGAGCCTTGGCTCCTGCCCGCGTCATTTCCGCGCAAAGCTCGGCATTGTCCACGAGTATTTCTCGTCCCTTGGCCAGATCGCCCTTGCCCATGCCGCGCACGAATTCAAGCGCCGCCCCCAGCGCCGCAAACAACGAAGTCGCCGGAGTGTACGCGGTCTCGCCCTTCGCCGCCGACTTTCTTTCTTTGCGCAGGTCGAAGTAATAGCGCGGCGAAGTGGTCTTCTCCATGCGCTTCCACGCCCGCTCGCTGACGGCGCAGTAGGCCAGCCCGGGAGGCATCATCAGCGCCTTCTGCGATCCGCCGATGATGACGTCCACGCCCCAGCCATCGACGTCGAGGTGCGTCGTGCCCAGGCCGGTGATCGCGTCGACGATCAGCAGCGTGTCATTTCCTGAGGCCCCGCTGCGCTCGCGCACGATTTTCGCGATCCCCTCAATGTCGTGCCGCGCGCCGGTGGAGCTTTCCGTGGCCTGCACAAACACCGCTCTTGTCTCGGGAGTGAGCCTGGCGCGAACGTCATCCAGGGAAAACGTCTCGCCGTAAGGCGCCTCCATCACGTCCACATGGCAGCCAAACGCCTTAGCCAGCCCCGTCCAGCGCTCGCCGAATTTTCCCGCCGTCAGCACCAGCGCGCTGTCGCCCGGCGAAGTCAGATTCGAGACCGACGCCTCCATCACGCCCGTGCCCGAACAAGCCAGCACGAGAACGTCGTTCTTGGTGCCGACGAACTCCTTCATATCCGCCAGCACGCGCTGAAACAGCGCCTTGAAATCCGCAGTGCGGTGGTGCGCCGTAAACGAAGCCATGGCCGTCTGCGCCGCCGGCAATAGAGGCGTCGGCCCCGGAGTAAAAAGACGATTCTTATGCAACATGGTCACAGTCCTTATGAGTGGGAATGATCTTCTAGTTTATAGGAACTCCGCTCTGGGTGCCCCATTTCTCGCGTGGGTGCCCCATTCTAGCCGCGTCCTTTGCGGCTAGAGTGGGGACTTTGATTTTCGAGCCCGGACCTTCGTCGAGATTCCATCAACGTCTATAATCCCCTCATGACCCTAGTCGACCACATTCAGAAAGACATCGTCGCCGCCATGAAGGCCAAAGACGAAGCCCGCCTCTCCGCGCTGCGCATGGTCAAGAGCGCGCTGCAACTCAAGGCAGTCGAAAAAATGTCCCCACTCGACGACAAAGAGTCGCAGGCGGTGCTGGCCACGCTGATCAAGCAGCGCAAGGAATCCGTCGAGCAGTTCACCAAAGGCGGACGCCAGGAGATGGCCGACAAAGAAGCCGCTGAAATCGTTCTGATCGAAACCTACCTCCCCAAAGCCGCCAGCGAAGCCGACATCGTCGCCGGAGTGAAAGCGGTCATCGCCGAAATGGGCTCGCCGCCCACCATGAAAGACATGGGCACGGTGATGAAGAACGTGATGGCAAGATTCGCCGGCGCCGATATGCGCGTAGACGGGAAGATAGTCAGCGAGACGGTCAAGCGGGAGTTGGCGGGGAAGTAAGGAGGTCGCCGGGTGCTCGAACGGCTATCCAAAAAGCTGGACGAAATGCGCTGTCGCGCGCTACTGAGCCAAACAGCGAGCACACGACAACGGCAGATACGGGAGAGCAACCCGGCTCTCTCGGAGACAGAAGCGGAGCAAATCGCCAATAAAGAAGCGGTAACATCACTTCGCGCTGAAGGAGTCGATGCGGCATCCCTTACAGAGGTGACTGAGTGGTCGAAGCGATTTCTTGGCAAGGTGCCCCAGACGCAAACCGCCGCACAGCAGGGCTGGAGCGACGTCCTGAGGGACTGCGATCTCATTATGACCGCAGCTGAGATCAAAGACGGGTTGAAAATGATGGAAGAGGAAGGTGCTGTTAGGGGAGAGACACCTTGCTACAAACAGGAGTTCCTCGAGGTTTTATATCCCTTTATCGAAAACCCGTCATTTGCAACGGCAGCCCCTTTGCTCCAAGCGGCTCCGTTTCTCCGTTTGTACTTCGAGAGGTGCAGCCCAGGTGGCGAATTCTACGAGGTGAGGCGCCTTCTTGGTGAGCGCTGAAGAAATTGCCAAGGCCGCCCTTGTGATTGGTACATCGCACGCGTACCAACGTAGTCAGGACAGAGACGCGGGGCGGGAGGGAATCCGCACGGAGCTTCATAAGCTTATTCGCGGAGCCATTCAAGAGAGAGGCATCGACCTGCTAGCCGAGGAATCTGGCAGCAAGGAACAGGCGCATGCCAACCTGAAGGCCGATGAGGCTAAAACGGCGGCATTCGACGTGCTGTTCGCCGAAACGAAAGTGGTCGATGAGCCACAGGAGACAATAGCGCGGCTCATCGCCGCCGAGATGCTCCCCTGCCACTATATCGACATGCGCCCTCCCGACGCGAACCCTCTCCCGAAAGACGCTAGCGACGCAGATATCGCGAAGCGCGACGAGGAGATGCTAGCCATACTCCAAGAACCGCTGCGATCCGCAACAAGCGTGCTGGTTATCTGTGGGAAAAGACACCAGGATGGGCTGGCGCAGCGCCTTGAGCAGCATGGGTTTCGGGTCGAGCAGCGAACTTTTCCTGAGAATCTAGGCGCCGACGAATGAACGGAGATTAGGCCGTCTCGGACGCTTACTTACTCCTCTGCAATTCCCGATACGCCTCGCTCTTCGAAACTCCCCGCTCCTTCGCCACTTTCTTCAGCGCGGCCTTTTCATCTACTTTTTCTTCCGCCATGATCTGGGCTACCCTTTGGCGCACGCTAGGACGGGCGAAGGCGCCCGTTCCCCCACGAGCATCTTCCTCTTCCACTTTCCCAATCAGCAATGTGATCTCGCCCTTCACCGCCTCACGCGCCTTCAAATTCTCCAGCACTTCGCCGGCGCGGCCGCGCAGAAATTCTTCATGCAGCTTGGTCACTTCGCGCGCGACAACAACATGCCGCGCTTCCCCCAGAACCTCGACCACGTCCGTCAGCGCTTCGACAATCCGGTGCGGAGCCTCATAAAACACCTGCGTCCGCGGAGCGTCTTTAATCTGCTCCAGCGCCGCTCGCCGCTCACCCCGCTTGGCCGGCAGAAATCCGCTGAAGCGAAACGAATCCGTGGGCAGGCCGCTGGCCACCAACGCCGCCAGAAACGCCGACGCTCCCGGCACCGGCACCACCGGCACGCGATGCCGGATCGCCAGCGCAATCAGCCGGTATCCCGGATCTGAAATCCCCGGCATCCCGGCATCGGTCACCAGGGCAACGCTCGCACCCTCCTGCATTTCTTTCACCAGCTCCGCCGACCGCGTCATCTCGTTGTGCTCGTGATAGCTGGTGGTGCGCGTCGCGATCGCATAATGATGGAGCAGCTTCTGCGTCTGGCGCGTATCTTCGCAGGCAATCACATCGACTTCCTTGAGCACGCGCAGCGCCCGCAGCGTGATGTCCTCCAGATTCCCGATCGGCGTTCCGACCAGATACAGCGCGGGCCTCGCGACGGCATCGCTCATGGCGGGAGTCTAACACTGTGGCGAAACGTCTGCTAAAATCGGAATGAAACCGAGTTGTCCCTCACAACCGTCTCAACACTCATGCCACTTTACGAATACGAATGTAAGAAATGCGGTCACCGCTTCGAGAAAATCCAGAAGTTCTCCGACAAGATGGTCAAGAAGTGCCCGGAATGCGGCGGCAAAGTCGAGCAGATGATTTCCGCCCCCGCCGTGCAGTTCAAGGGGTCGGGTTGGTACGTCACCGACTACGCGAAGAAGTCTTCCGCCTCGTCCTCATCCGACGGCGGAAGCAAGGACAAGGATAGAGATAGAGACAAAGACTCGAAGGACAAGGATTCGAAGAAGGAAGATAAACCGAAGGCCGAGACCTCCAGCAAAGAAACCAAAGAAACGAAGAAAGCCGACAAGCAAAAATAGCGCTTGCCACACCTCGGCTGTCATCCTGAGGCGCGTTCCGCGCGCTGAAGGATCCATGCAACCTGCCGGCGCCGGCAAATTCCATAGATCCTTCGCTTCGCTCAGAATGACCAGCGACCCCTGGGACGGCGACGCAACCGGGGGCCGCAAATCGATTCGCCTACTTCAACTCCCTCTCGAAATGCTCCGTGATCATGGTGAACAGATGCACCCGCGCATCTTTCCCCGCGATGCTGTGCGTCTTGTTGGGATAAATCATCAGCCGGAACTGCTTCCCCGCATCGATCAGCGCATTGATCAGTTGAATGCTGTTCTGGAAGTGCACGTTGTCGTCGCTTGTGCCGTGCACCAGCAGCAGGGCGCCGTGCAGCTTGTCGGCATCCCGCGTCACGTCTGACATCTCATATCCGGCCTTGTCGTCCTTGAGCAGGCCCATATAGCGCTCGGTATAAATGGTGTCGTAATTCACCTGGTTGGTCACTGGAGCCACGGCCACGCCCGCGCGAAAGCGGTCCGAATGCGTCATGGAGTAAACCGTCATCGATCCGCCATTCGACCATCCCCAGATGCCGACCCGGTCCTTATCGAGCTGCGGATACTCCGCCAGCAACTGGTCGAGCGCGGTGAGCTGATCTTTTAATTCGATCGCGCCAAACTCGTGCCGGATCGCGGTTTGAAACTTCCGGTCGCGTCCCGGTGTCCCGCGATTGTCAACTGCAAAAATCGCAAATCCCTTGCGCGCCAGAATTTCATCGAACGCGTCCGGAGTGCCCTTTCGCACCATCTGCGCCGCCGGCCCACCGTAAATATTGATGATCACCGGAATCTTTCCGCTGACCGTCCCCTCAGGAGGCAGCAACAGCCGGCCGTACAACGTGGTTCCATCGTCGGCCTTGAATTCCAGATACTTCGGCGCCCGCAGTCCATATTCCGCAATCTCGTCTCGCGCCTGCCACACCGGGCTGCACGAGCCTCCCACGGCACACAGCGAGAGCCGCGGCGCCGTCTGCGGTCCGAAATAAACCTGCGTGTAATGCTTGGCATCTTCGCTGAAGTTGGCAAAGTGCATTCCTTCTTCGGTGGTCAGTGCCTTGAATCCCGAGCCGTCCAGTTGCACGGAAAAAACCTGCATCTGCCGAGGGTCGTCTTTGTTCGCCTCGAAAAATACTGTGCCCGTGCCCTCGTCGACCCCCTCAATTCCCTCAACCTCGTAATCGCCCTTTTCGAGTTGCCCTTCCAGCTTGGCATCCCCGGCCAGCGGATGATCCTTGTCGAAGCTGTAGAGATAAATGTGCATATTCCCGTCGCGCCAGCTCGGCCACAGGAAGCGCCCGCTGCTCTTGAGGAATTTCACCTCCACGCGTTCAAAGTCGATCCACGCTCCGGGCGTCGTCTCCGTCAGCACGATGCGCGACTTGCCCGTCTTCGTGTCCACGAAGTAAAGATCCATCTTGTCTTCGGTGCGGTTCAACACTTCCGCCCAGACCGCTCCTTCGCGCAGCCATCCGAAGCGGGGAATGTAGGTATCCTCGTCGCTGGTCAAAGAGATCCAGCGTACCTTCCCCTTGTCGACGTCCACGACCCCGAGCTTCACCACCGGATTGGGATCGCCAACCTTCGGATATTTCTCTTCATCGACCGTGGGATGAGTCGGCAACCAGTCGGTGATGGGATAAGTCGGCACCTTGGTTTCATCCATGTGCATGAACACGATTTCTTTATTGTCGGGCGACCAGAAATAATTGCTGCGCACGCCCAGCTCTTCGGCATAGACCCAGTCGATGTCGCCGTTGAGCAAGTCGTCGCCCCGGTCGTGCGTCAGTTGCTTCTCGCCCTTGCCATTCACCGGATGAGCATAAAGATTGTGCTTGCGGGTGTACGCCAGATGGCTGCCATCGGGCGAGAATTTCGGATCGCCGCTGGGATCGGGTGCGGATGTGAACTGCACCGCAGTCGATGTGCCGAGGTCATAGAGCCACAACTGGCCTTCGGAATCGAAAATAATATGCTTCGAGTCCGGCGCCCACACATAGGCCGCGACGTGATAGCGCATCAGCCGCTCTTTCTCCCGTTCGTTCTTGACCTTGGTCACGTCCGGAGCGAGAGCCGCCAGTTTGTCGGCGCTCACCAGCACCTTCTTCTCTCCCGTGGCCGCGTCGACATACCACAGTTCGCCATTCTGTCCCTTGTCGTCTCGCTGCACAAACGAGAGCTTGCTTCCATCCGGACTCCAGTCAGTGAACTCCGGACCGCGTCCGCCTAATCCTCCTGGCTGGAATAACGAGTCGATGGTCAGCGGCTTGGTCGGCGTAGTCTGAGCCGCGGAAGTTGGCGGAGCGACGAGGGCAAGAACCCAGGCCAACGCGAGCAGGGCAAAACCAGCAGAGAGAGAATGCTTTCTTTTCACGAAGCGACCTCGCAGGTAAGAATTGAATGGCAGAAATTGCGCGAAGGAAAGAGTGTACACCGCGTGAGCGGCCGTGTGCGCGCGAAACGCGAATCAGGCTTGGTTTCGCCCAACATAACAGCGCCTGGCGCGGGAGTCCCTGCCTGACCGCATGTTAGAATTGTTGAAGGCCGAATGCCGGATGCTTCCTGACATCGAAAACCTGCTGAAACTGCAAGACACGGACAAGGAAATCCGCCGTCTGCAGGACGAGATCGCAGAATTTCCCAAGCGCGTCGCCGTCATCGAGCAGAAGCTGGCCGGGACCAGGGCCAAACTTGAAAAGGCGCAAGCCGCCATCAAGGCCGACGAAGCCGCCCGCCGCAAGCACGACACCGCCATCAGTGACCTGCGCGGCAAGATTTCCAAGTATCGCGACCAATCCCTCGACGTAAAGACCAACGAGCAATACAAGGCGCTGCTGCACGAAATCCAGTTCGCCGAAAAAGAAATCGCCGCCACGGAAGACAAAATTCTCGAGCTGATGGTCAACGCCGACGCGCGCGACAAAGAAGTCAAGGCGGCCCAAGCCGAGCTAAAAGCCGAGATGGCGGAAATCGAAAAAGAAAAAGAGCAAGCCCGCCAACGCACCGCCGAAGACGAGAAACTCCTCGCCGAGTGGCGCGCCAAGCGCGACCAGCTGCGCACTGGAGTGGGCGAGGATCTGCTCCGCCAGTACGAGCGCGTCTCGAAATTCCGCGGCTCCGGCATCTCCGAAGTTCGCAATCAAAAATGCATGGCCTGCCAGGTCATGCTGCGGCCGCAAACCTATAACGAGATTCGCTCCGGCCAGCAAATCGTTTTCTGCGACTCCTGCCAGCGTGTGCTTTATTTCAATCCCGCCGACGAGTTGGTCGATCAGAAACCGACCCTGCACCGCGCGCGCCGCCATCATCCCAAAATCGACGCGCCCCAGGCGTGGTACTATCGCTCCGAATTCGGCGACGCCGGCGAGGTTTACATTTGCCTCACCAACTCGGGCGGGCGCGCCAGCCGCCGCGTCTACGAGATTCACACCGGACGCCTCATCGGCGATATCCTCATCCGCGAAGGCGACTACCGCCACGCCTTCCCTGAAGACATCACCGGAGCCATTCGCCTCAACGGCGACTGGAAGGAAGCTGAACTCGACGCCTGGGGCACAGAAGCCCCGATGGTCGTCCTCGACGCGCTGCTCGCAGACCTGGAGCACGCCCGCTACGAGATGGCCGCACGCCCTGCCGCCAAGCCCGAACCTCAGGCCACCGCAGTCCCGGGCCAGGCCGCCAGCTAGGGAAGTCACTCGATCCCTGTCACAGGGGTACATCACCAGCTTTGTCACCCAGAGAACCGCGTTCTTTGCCGGCCGAAGGACCTCTGTATTTCGTCGACAGCATCGACGCTGCCGGCCGGGTGCATAGATACTTCGCTTCACTCATCGATGACAACGCAATCAAGATTACCGGCAGCCGGGCATTAGCGATCAGCATTTAAGATGTCCTAATGCCCGCAACGGCCACGGCTCTGCCTAAACTCAAAGTCTCCCAGCGCGGCGCGACCCGCCTTAAATCCGGCCACGTCTGGGTCTACCGTTCCGATATCGTGTCTGCCGACGGGGTCACCCCTGGCTCTCTGGTCACAGTCACCGATCCGCGCGGAAAGACGCTGGGCACGGCGCTCTATTCCAGTTCCTCGCAGATCGCCGTCCGCCTGATCTCTCATGATCCCGTTGTCGATCTCCCCGCCCTTATCCGCGAGCGCATTGCCGCCGCCATCACCTACCGAGAAGCCGTCGTCCGCGACACCAACGCCTACCGCGTCATCTTCAGCGAAGCCGACTTCCTTCCCGGCATGATCGTCGATCGCTACAACGACATCCTGTCGCTCCAGATTCTCACCCAGGCAATGGACGGCAACACCGTCCGCGAGACTCTCATCTCAGAACTCACGCTGCGCCTTAGTCCCGCCGCGGGTGTCCCTGCGACTGGCGTTCCTACGGCTGGCGTTCCTGGGACGGTCGTTTCTGGAACGGTCGTTCCTGTGACGATCGTTCCCGTAACGATCGCTCCTGTGACGATCGCTCCTGTGACGATCGTGGAGCGAGTCGACCCTCGCGTACGCGAGCTTGAAACTCTTCCGCCTCGCGTATCGGGCCGGTTGCAAGGCACGAAAACGTCAACCACGTTCACCATGAATCAAATTCAGTTTTATTTCGACGCGCTCGAAGGCCAGAAAACCGGAGCCTTTCTCGACCAGCGCGAGAATTATGCCGCCGCCGCCCAATATGCCCACGGCGAAGCCCTCGACGTTTTCTGCTATCAAGGAGGATTCGCCCTCCACCTTGCCCCGCGGTGCTCGCAGGTCACCGGAGTCGACAGCTCCCGTCCCGCGCTCGAAGTCGCCGACCGGAACGCCGCCCTGAATGGTGAACGCTTCGCCGGGAAAGATGCCGGAAGAGAGATCGAATGGATCGAGGCCAATGCCTTCGATCTGCTCAAAGACTACGCTGCGTCCAACCACCGCTACGACACCATTGTGCTCGACCCGCCTGCCTTCGCCAAAAGCAAACGCGACCTTGACGCTGCCATGCGCGGCTACAAAGAGCTCAACCTTCGAGTCCTGAAAATGCTTCGCCCAGGCGGCATCCTCGTGACCTGTTCCTGTTCCTACCACGTCAGCCAGTCCAACTTCCTCGAAATGCTGGCCTCGGCCGCCCTCGACGCCCACCGCACGCTGCGCCTGCTCGAGATCCGGGGACAGGCCAAAGACCATCCCATCCTGCTCAACGTCCCTGAAACTTGCTATCTAAAATGCGTTATAGCATACGTAAGCTAATGAAAATAATAGTTATTATTGTATTGACAATAATGCACTCAAGTTTTATGCTTCTTTTGTGCTAAATTAGCGTCTAATGAAGTGACCGCTGCTCTGAGCTAGTCCCAAGAGCCGGTCGCGAAATCAACAGGTAGTCTCTGACTCAACCAAAATTCTGAAGGAGGATTTACCATGACCGTATTAACCCGTTGGGAACCGTTCCGTGAGTTTGCCACGCTGCAGGACCGCATCAACCGCGTGTTCCGCGACTCTTACAGCGAAGCAGGTCGCGACGAATCTCTCACCACCTCGAGCTTTGCCCCCGCCGTTGACGTCTACGAAGACGAGCACCAGGTCACGCTGAAAATCGAAGTGCCCGGAATCGACGAGAAAGACATCGACGTCCGCGTGGAGAACAACACCCTCACCGTGCACGGCGAGCGCAAGATCGAAAAAGAAGAAAAAGAAGAGAACTATCGCCGCGTAGAACGCCAGTACGGCAGCTTCACCCGCACCTTCACGCTGCCCACCACCGTAGACGCCGAGAAGGTTTCGGCCAACTACGACAAGGGCGTGCTGAAGATCCAGTTGCCCAAGAAAGCCGAGGCCAAGCCCAAGCAGATCAAGGTCAACATCGGCAGCACAACCAACACCGAAAAGACTTTGGAAGGCAAAGGCCCCAGCAAAGCCGCGTAACGTGGCAACGCTCATGTAGGGACAGCCGCCATCGGCTGTCCGGTCGAGCGAAGCTCGACTAGCTTTTCGCGGGAGGCGGCGGAGGTTGACCGCCTCCTTTTATTTTAGAGGTTCTTTGAAAGCTTGGCGAAACGCACAGAGTTGGCCGACAATGATTCGAGAGAACAGAAATCGTGAAAGCCACGTTGCAAGCTATCAACCAGATGCAAGCCGACGGCGTAATCGGAAAATACGCCATTGGCGGCGCAGTGGGTGCGACATTTTATCTTGAGCCTGCGGCGACAATCGACCTGGACATTTTCGTCGTGCTCCCGACCAGATCTGGGGGACTGCTGCTCAGTCTCAGTCCGATCTACGAATACCTTAAGTCGCGCGGCGGCAACGTTCTGGACGAATACATTGAGATAGGCGGCTGGCCGGTTCAATTCCTCCCGTTGAGTAACGATCTTGAAACGGAAGCTGTGGAACAGGCTGTTTCGACTAACGTGGAGGGCGTCA
Organism: Terriglobales bacterium; assembly: GCA_035504195.1. Classification (GTDB taxonomy): domain Bacteria; phylum Acidobacteriota; class Terriglobia; order Terriglobales; family Acidobacteriaceae; genus Sulfotelmatobacter. The sequence goes on along the minus strand of DATJSG010000025.1, from coordinate 237,883 downwards.
GGACTTGGGTCATGTCAGCCGAACATCTCGTAGCCATCGCGCTGCGAACCGGACGGTCGAAAGACCACACGCGAATCCTGCAGTTTCTCGAGCAAGACGCGGTGGATCGCCAACAACTGGAGAGTATCATCGGACGCAGCGGGTTAACCGCGACGTGGCAGGAATTTAAGCGCAGGTACTTGGAAGGTCATCATGAGTAAACCGAAACTCCGGGCGCGATTGTCGTCCCTCAGCTTCTCTGAGAAAGTCAAGATTCTAGAGAAACTTCGAGACAGAAGCCTTGCGCTGGCCGTCGTCCGTGTCTATCTCGACAGCGGCCCAAGTGACCTGACTCCAGATCTGGAGCGGCAGAAATTGCAGCGCGACCTGCAGAAGTACCTCATTTCGTACCTCAAAGGCGGAGCCCCAAGCGCCCCGCGTTCGGCCTTCTACGCCCTCACGAGGGCCTGGCTCGAAGGGCACCGAGGAAGAATACGATTTGAATTTGAAGCGAATGGCCAAACTAGAAGTAAAGAAGTGACCGCTGTGGAGGAGTTAGGCAACCTCGTCGGTCCAGACCAAACACCTCAAACTTTCTTTCGAGGCCTCGGGGCGTCGAGAGGCGCCTCCTAAAAGTATTAGATATTGAGCGAAGTAATCGGAGCATTCTATGCCCATCCGTTGGGACAAATTTACCGTGAAAGCGCAGGAAGCCGTCCAGCGCGCGAACCAGCTCGCCTCGGAGCACGGCAATCCCGAGTTGTTGCCCGTGCACCTTCTGGCCGCGCTCCTCGAAGACAAAGAAGGCATCGTTCCGCCGGTGTTGGAAAAAATCGGCATCGGACCGCAGGCGGTTCTGAGCGAAATCTACGGCGAGCTCGAAAAGCTCCCCAAGGTTTCCGGCGAAGCCGCGCAGGCCGCGCTCTCGAACGAAGTCAACAAGCTGCTCGACCAGGCGTTCAAAGAAGCCTCCAACTTCAAAGATGAATACGTCTCCACCGAGCACCTGCTGCTGGCCATCACGCACCTGAAGCGCGACAAGGCTCAGCAGATTCTTGCTCAGCACGGCGCAACCTACGACGCCATTCTGAAAGCGCTCACCGTGGTCCGCGGCTCGCAGAAAGTCACAGACCAGAATCCCGAAGCCAAATATCAAGCACTAGAGCGCTACGCCCGCGACCTCACCGAACAGGCGCGCCGCGGCAAGCTCGATCCCGTCATCGGACGCGATGAAGAAATCCGCCGCGTCGTCCAGGTGCTCTCGCGCCGCACCAAGAACAATCCTGTGCTGATCGGCGAACCCGGCGTCGGCAAGACCGCCATCGTCGAGGGCCTCGCGCAAAGAATTATTACCGGCGACGTTCCCGAAGTGTTGAAGAACAAGCGCGTCGTCGCGCTTGATCTCGGAGCCATGCTCGCCGGCGCGAAGTATCGCGGCGAGTTTGAGGACCGGCTCAAAGCGGTTCTAAAAGAAATCGAAGACTCGCAGGGCCAGGTCATCTTGTTCATCGACGAACTGCATACGCTGGTCGGCGCCGGCGCAGCAGAGGGCGCGATCGACGCGTCAAACATGCTGAAGCCCGCGCTGGCTCGCGGTGAACTGCGCGCCATCGGCGCGACCACGCTCAACGAGTATCGCAAGTACATCGAGAAAGATGCCGCCCTCGAACGCCGCTTCCAGATTGTCTTCGTCGGCGAGCCCAATGTCGAAGACACCATCGCGATTCTTCGCGGCCTGAAAGAGAAATACGAAGTGCATCACGGCGTGCGCATCAAAGATTCTGCCATCGTGGCCGCGTCCACGCTTTCGCACCGCTATATCTCCGACCGCTTTCTGCCCGACAAGGCGATCGACCTGATCGACGAAGCAGCCGCGTCGCTGCGCATCCAGATCGATTCGCTCCCCACGGATATCGACCAGCTCGAACGCCGCGCCACCCAGCTGGAAATCGAGAAGCAGGCCCTCAAGAAAGAAGACGACGCAAATTCGAAGGAGCGTTTGGGGGTTATTGAAAAAGACCTCGCCGAGATTCGCGAGAAATCGAACACGCTCAAAGCAAACTGGAAGAAAGAAAAGGACCTCATCGCGCGCGCGCGCGCCCTGAAGGAACAGATCGAGAAGCTCAAAGTCGAAGAGCAGGCCGAGGAACGCAAAGGCAATCTGCAGCGTGTCGCCGAAATCCGTTACAGCCTGATCCGCCAAGCCGAAGACGAACTCGCCAAGCTCACCAAACAGATGGAGAGCGCGGGCAAGCAGCGCATGTTGAAAGAAGAAGTCGACGAAGAGGACGTCGCGCGCATCGTCTCCAAGTGGACCGGCATCCCGGTTTCGAAGATGCTCGAAGGCGAAGTCAAGAAGCTGGTCACGATGGAGGAACGCCTGCGCCAGCGCGTGGTTGGCCAGGATCCGGCATTGGAGCGGGTTGCCAATGCGATTCGCCGCTCGCGCGCCGGATTAAGCGATCCCAAGCGTCCCATCGGCTCGTTCATCTTCCTTGGTCCAACTGGCGTCGGCAAGACCGAACTGGCCCGCGCCCTCGCTGAATTCCTTTTCGACGATGAGCACGCGTTGCTGCGCATCGACATGTCGGAGTACATGGAGAAGCATTCGGTCGCCCGCCTGATCGGCGCGCCTCCAGGTTACGTGGGATATGAAGAGGGCGGACAACTCACCGAACAGGTGCGGCGGCGTCCCTATGCGGTCGTGCTGTTTGACGAAATCGAAAAAGCACATCCCGACGTGTTCAACGTTCTGCTGCAGATGATGGACGATGGCCGCCTCACCGACGGCAAAGGCCGCGTGGTCGATTTCAAGAACACGATCATCATCATGACCTCGAACATCGGGTCGTCATTCTTACAGGCTGAAAGTCTGCGCACCGAAGCGGAGTTCGAGCAGGCCTCGCAGCAGGTGATGAATCAATTGCACGCGCACTTCCGGCCGGAATTTTTGAACCGGGTCGATGACATCATCGTTTTCCGGCCGCTGGGTAAGGATCAGTTGGTCAAGATCATCGAGCTGCGTCTGGAAGACGTGCGGCGCCTGCTCGCCGATCGCAAGATCTCGCTCGAACTGACCGACGCCGCCAAAGACGTACTGTTCACGCAGGGCTACGATCCGAACTTCGGGGCGCGTCCGCTGAAGCGTGCCATTCAGAAGCTGGTGCAGGATCCGCTGGCGCTGAAGATTCTCGACGGCGAAGTGCTGCACGGCGATCACGTCGTCATCGATGCCGACAGGAAGGCCGGCAAGATGAAGTTCGAAGTCAGCCAGCGCGTCGGCGAAAAGCAACCGGCTAAAGCCAAACGGTAACCGCGCGACGGATTGCGCGGATCGCCACGGATAGGAACAGTTCAAGTTCATCCATGGCCCCTGTCATCCTGAGGAAGCGGAGTCGCTCGCGAAGCGAGCGGCTCCCGACGAAGGATCTCTGGACTCTGTCTCTTTAACCTGTCATTGCAACTCTGCGAGCCCCGTGGCGCCGCCGGCAAATTGCATGGATCCTTCGGCGCAAAAAACGCGCCTCAGGATGACAACATTGAATGAATGGAGTCGATACAATTGACTTTCGCATCTTCTTCGTGCATACATTTCGGTAGCTACGCTGCTGTACTTAAAGTGTAGCAAAATGAGACGATTTCGGGGCGAGGCACCCAAAGCTCGCTCAGTGGCACTCCGGCGGTTTCGCAGGATGCCCATTGCGGAGCCGGAAACGGCCCTGCCATCGATAATTATTCCTGCCATCTTGGTCAGCTCCGGAAGACGAAAAATTGTGCCTCTGGCGGGCCGCTAGACGCCCTCTACGACTTTTCAATCACTTGCACCAATCTTCAACGACTTGCACGAAGGTTCAACAACTTACAGAACCTGCCGTTTGGCATCGGGAGGAAGCGGAGTCGCCCGCGAAGCAGATGACTTCCAACGCAGATCTCAGCACGCTGTGTCTGCGCGCGGCGAGCGCCCGTGGCGTCACTGGCAAATTGCACCTCTTTTTCGGCGCAAAAGGCGTGCCCCAGGATGACAGTCTCCATTCAGACTCGCTTCCATTTTGCGAACACGAATTTCCCGCGCTTCGATTCTTAGCCAAACTTAATTTGAATGTCGCTTCTGCGTGCTACGACAATCACCGAAACGAGGTTCTGTCTATGCGCAAGCGCGCGACACGGTTTGCAGTCGCAGGTTCGTTGCTGGTGCTGTCGATGGCTTTGGCCGGTGGCGATGCGGGCGCGCAGGAATCTTCCTCACCCTTTTCGGCGGTGGGCATCGCAGTCAAAGCGTCGTTTCTGGGGCCGGGCGTCGAGGCCGCCACGCGCATCACTCGCCGCCTCAACCTGCGCGGGGGCATCAACGGATTCAGCTACGACCGGACCTTCAACAAAGACGGCATCGCCTACGCGGGACAACTGCAGTTTCGCTCAGCCGAGGCTCATCTCGATTGGTTTCCATTTGGCAAGAGCTTTCATCTGAGCCCGGGAGCGCTGATTTACAACGGCAATCAGATCACGGCCAATGCGTCGGTGGGCTCCGGCCAGTCGTTCACCCTGAACAGCACCAGCTACACCAGCGATCCTGCCAACCCGGTGGTTGGCACGGGAAAGATTGCGTTCAACCGCAGCGGGCCCATGTTCACCATGGGGTTCGGCAACCTGGTTCGACGCAGCCATCGCTTCAGCGTCCCGTTCGAGATTGGCGCGATCTATACCGGCGCGCCCAACATGACGCTCAATCTTACGGGCAGCGCCTGCAATCCCAACGGCGAGAACTGCAGTGCCATCGCAACGAGTCCGTCGATTCAAGCCAACGTGCAAGCCGAACAAAATAAAATCAACAAAGACGTGTCTGCATTCAAATTCTACCCCGTGATTTCCATCGGTTTTGGAGTCAAGCTGTGAAGGGGATCCTGAACTCGGCCGTTTCCGGCCCACTCAAGGCGCGGACTTCAGCCGTGGTGGCCGCTCAAACATCTCGATCACGCTCGGCAAAAGCAGGTACACCGCCGCCGCTGACCTCAGACCGATTTCCAATCCCACAGCCAGCATTCGCCAACCGAAGTGCGGCTCTCTGAGAAATATCATCGGGATAGCCCAGGCCGCGCCCAGCGCCAGAAAAATCATCGCCGTCACGCGCGCCCAATCCTTCAGTCGAAGCAGCCCCCAGCCCACGCAGTACCAAGCGGCTCCAATCATCAGCGTGACATATGGGCTGACCAATTTAAGGAGGCGCACGAATGGTGCCCCATTTAACGCGGGGATTGATCGTGGCGCCAGCAGAAACATCGCGGCCACGGAGCAGAGGTATACTCCGGCTGCTAGAAAGTACGCTCCTATCAAGCCGACCAGAAGCGGCCGACGCATGATCGGGAGGATATCAGAAAGGCGGCGCACCTGTGGCACACTGAGAGCATGTACCGGCTGGCGCTTGGCGATTTTGAACTCACCATTTTTTCTGACGGAACCTATCCGCTCGATGGCGGCGCTTTCTTCGGAGTGATCCCCAAGATCATGTGGTCGCGCAGGGTCGAGGCCGACGCGCGCAACTACGTCTCGGCCGGGCTCAACTCTTTGCTCATTCGCACGGAAGCGCCGCGCACCGGCAGGCAGACCGTCCTGGTCGAGACCGGCATGGGCAACAAGCTGCCGGAACGGATGGCCAAGTTTTATGGGCAACCGGCGAAACTGCTGGACGATCTCGCGGCCGGCGGAGTTGCGCCGGAGGATGTGGACATCGTCATCAACACGCACTTGCATTTCGATCATTGCGGCTGGAATACGGTGCGCGACGCCAACCGCAGGATCGTGCCTACGTTTCCGCGGGCGAAATATTACGCGCCTGAGGGCGAGTGGCAATACGCGCGGCGGCCGAGCGAGCGCGATCTGATCAGCTACATTCCGGAGAATTACGATCCGCTGGTGGAAAGCGGACAGATGGCCTTGCTGAAGGGCGGCGAGGAAATTGCCCCTGGAATTTCGGTGAAAACTTTTCGCGGGCATACCGCGCACATGCAGGGAGTAATCGTGAGCAGCGGAGGCAAGACGGCTTGCTACATTTCGGATCTGATCCCCACGACGGCGCACATCGATCTCACGTGGGGCATGGGATTCGATTTGTATCCGCTAGACACCATCGAGAGCAAGAAGCAGTATTATGCGCGGGCGTTGCCGGAGAAATGGCTGACCGTGTTCACGCACGATCCGAAGACGCCGTGGGCGTATGTGGAAAAAGATGACGCCGGAAAAATGGTGGCGTGCGCAATCTAGCTGCGCAACTCTCCGCAATCACAAATCTTTACAATCTGCCCCGCCTATTCTGCTTAAAGTTGTGTACGGCAACTTTGGGTCGGTCGTTCGCATCTGGATTAGGTCACGCGGATGACTATGGGGCGTGCAACGGCGCTCCTCATTCCAAAATAAAAACTAGCGAGGTTCACTATGAAAAGACTTTTAGCGGTCGGCGGGGTGTGCGGAGCGTTCCTTCTGGCAGGGGCGATGTCCGCGTATGCCCAGGACGAGCACAAGGACGAGCATCACGACGAGATGAAGCAGGAACAGAAGCATGATGAACATGTGCAAGCGCGCCGGATCGATGACGCCCACTTCCGGGCGCATTTTGGCCACGGTCACCACTTCGCCATCCGGCATGTCACCATCGTCGGAGGCAGGCCGCACTTCGCCTACGGCGGCTACAATTTTGAAATAGTGGAGGCATGGCCGCATGGATGGTCCTACAACGACAACTGCTACATCGACTTCGTCGATGGCGGATACTTCCTGTTCGATTTGGCCCATCCCGGGATACGGATTTCGTTAACCGTGCTCTGATAGTCGTCAGATGGGATTGCTCCACGGTGGAACTCCACCGTGGAGCTTTTCTTTTGGGCGCCGGAAATCTTTTCACCGCACAGGACCCAGGGGGAACACAGAGGGGCTGGGGTGTCTAGTTATCGGCACCTCTGTTATCGGCACTTCGCGGTGTGGTTAGATTTCGCGGGCGAGGGCGCCCGCGCCACATAATCTGGCTTCGAAGAAGTCTTCGACTCGCGACAGGATCTCCGGGGCGGTTTTGGATTCGTAGATTTCCTTGCGCAGGTGGGCGCCGCCGGGGACGCCGTGGGTGAACCAGGAGGCGAACTGCTTCATTTTGCCGACGGCGTCGGGGAGTTCCTCTTCGATCAGCATCTGGAAATAGGTGCGGATCATCTGGTAACGATCGGCCTCGGAGGGCTGGTCGTAGAGGTTTTTCCCCGACGATGCTCCAGATATGGGCACGGACGGGAAGGGCACGGCTTCAGCCGTGCCGTTGGAAGCCAAGAAGTTCCGCGCTTTAGCGCCTGAGGGCTCGCCGTTGTGCGGCGGAAAGCGGTCCTCAGCGGCTAAAGCCGGCCAGTCGGGCGCTTTTTCGGCACGACTGAAGTCGTGCCCTTCCCGATTCTGCCACTCCAAGCGCATCGCCGCGCAGTATTGCTCGATCTGGCGGAAGATCCAGGGATTCGACGGCGCGGTGCGGCCAATCATGACCGCGTCGCATCCGGTCTGCGTGACCATGGCGCAGGCGTCTTCGGGCGTGCGAATGTCGCCGTTGCCGATGACGGGAATCTTTACCGCGTCTTTGACGGCCGCAATCCACTCCCAGCGGGCATTGCCGCTGTAACCTTGCTCGCGCGTGCGGGCGTGGAGCGCGACAGCGGCCAGGCCGCAACTCTCGGCCATGCGGGCAAGTTCGACGCAGACGATTTCTTCGTCGTTCCACCCCGCGCGGAATTTCACGGTGAAGGGAATGGTTACGGCGGCGCGAACAGCTTCAAAAATCTTGCCGATGGCGGGCAGATCGCGCAGTAATCCGGAGCCTCCATTGCACTTGACGACTTTTTTCGCCGGGCAGCCGAGGTTGAGATCGACCAGATCGAAGCCGAGACCTTCGACCATGCGCGCGGCCTCAGCCATGACTTGCGGATTACTGCCGAAAAGCTGCGCAGAAATGGGGTGCTCGTCTTCGTAGAAATGCAGATAGCGCTTGGCCTTCTGATCCTTCTTGCGCAGCACGCCGTCGGCCGAGGTGAACTCGGTCATGATGAGGCCGCATCCGCCGAGATTGCGAATAAAGCGGCGGAAGACAGTGTCGGTCACGCCGGCCATGGGGGCGAGCACGGTAGCGGGCGCGATGGTGACGCTGCCGATCGCCAGCGAAGCCGGCACAGTTCGTGTCGTGGGGGCGCTCGTGGCCGCGTCTGCGGCCGGCGGACCGGATCCGGCCGAGTTGTCCCAGAACTTCTTCACCGTCTTATTCTACTTGCCCGTTCTACTTGCCCGTGCCAAGCAAAAGCCCCCGCCGTGGCGAGGGCCAATTTTCAGGTTAGTCCGCGAATCCCTGGCGAAACGAAAGTTACTTCTTCGCGGTTTCGGCTTTGGCGTACTTGCGGCGGAAGCGCTCGACGCGTCCGGCGGTGTCGACCAGCTTCTGCTTTCCAGTGAAGAACGGATGGCAGTTCGAGCAAATTTCCACCGTGATGTCGCCCTTATGGGTCGACCGGGTCATAAATGCGTTGCCGCAAGCGCAGTGCACGCGGACTTCGTTGTATGCAGGATGAATGGCTGCTTTCATAGGAGTTCCAATCTCGATAACAATCATTCGATTCTACAGGATGGGCGCGGGATTCAGCAACCGGCGAGCATCGGGCGTCTGACCTCGGACTTAGCCAAACCGGTGAGGCTGCTCATAATAAACGCCGCTCCCTGAACTCTCAGAACCGGAACAGGTAACTGACCTTCACGAAAAATTGCCGGCTGTCGTTCATATAGCCGCTCGGGGTGTTCTGGGTCAGGTCGGTGAGAGGATTCACCGCCAGGCTGCGATTCAGGTTCTGCAGGTCGCTGTTATAGCCAATATAAATCGCGGTGCCGGGATGCACGAGGTAAGTGATCAGGAAGTCGGCATTGAATTCTTTCGCCGTGGGCAGGTAGGTGTAAGGGGACGAACTCAGGCCAGTCACAGGGAGCGGGGTGCCGGCTAACAGGCCGTTGTATTGCAAAATCACCCGCATGGAAAGTTGCGGGGTGAATTGCCAGTTCCATTTGCTGCGGATGATGTGGTCGTTGAGAATTCCGTGGCCGACGCCGGGAGTCATATCTTCCTCAAATTGATAGGCGTCATCTTTGGTGCGCAAACGCTCAAACAGGTAGGTATTCTCGATCTTCAGCGGCTGCATGGGCCGCAGGATCAGGCTGGCCGCGCCGCTGTCTTCGCGCGCCAGGAAAGGCTGGTTGTAGGGCGTGGGCGCGGTGGGCGGTGTCGTATCGGGGGTTGGCACGGCTTCAAAATTAGGCCCGTCGCCCCAGTAGTAGCTGGCGGCGAACGTCGCTTTTTTGAAGTAGCTGTTCTGGATGGTGGCTCCCGCCTGATGTTCGTGATAATCCTGATTGCCGAACTGGGTCATCGTAGCGGGGCAATAGTTTCCGAATCCGAGGAAGCAGAAATCCTGCGGCCGCAACCGCTCGCGGAACTCCTCGTACGGGCGCAGATGGATCACCGTGTGTCCTTTGCCGACAATCGAAATATATGGCGCGTAGAACGTGTCGAGGCGCAAGCCGGTGTGGTCGAAGTCGAAGCGAGTATTGATCGACGGTCCCCAGGCCTGAATCCATCCATGCTTGGGGCGAAAGCGGTAGTCGATTTCCTGGGTGGTTTCACGAATGTCGACGCGATTGATGAATCCGGGAATGCTGACGAATCCGGGGGAAATATCGTTATAGATTCCGTCGTAGGTAAGGTGCAGACCGTCGCGGCGGAGTTCGAGCCGGTCGGCTGGGCCTGCAAAGTGATTGCCGTTGCCCAGGTTGCCGGAACTGAACGGGTAATAGTTGGCTTCGCAGTTGTTGCCCTGATAGTTCGGGCTGACGACGTTGCCGATGATGTTGCTGGAACTGGTGACGGCCTGGCCGTCGAGCGTCCAGTTCGGACTGAACTTCATGCGCGAGTCGACGCCGCCGATGCGATTGAATTCGTGAGTCGCCGGGCACTCCCAGCCGGTGTAGAGCAAGCCCACACTGGATTGTTGGAAAATGTCGCGGCTCACCCGCGCGACCGTGAAGTAGGAGCGAATGCCCGCCAGCGAGTCATCGTAAGGCACGGCCAAGCCGGGGCTGCGATCGTCAGTGGTGATGAGACCGACCGAGTAGGGACCGTCTTTTCCGGTCAGACGGACTCCGGCGGAAGGATCGGCGATGCTGCGGGTGAAGAACAGGTCCATCGGTGTGCGAAAGAAATCTTCGTTCTCCAGAAAGAACGGACGCTTCTCGGGAAAATAGACCGCATAGCGCTGGTTGACCGTGATCTGCGGGTCTTCCGATTCGATCTGGCTGAAGTCGGGATTCGCGGTCAGGTCGACCGTGAAGTGGTCGTGAAACACGAACTTGGCGTCCATGCCAGGCTGGCCCTGCAGACCAGCATTCTGAAAAAACGGATTCGTCGGATCGATGGTGTTGAGCGCGTGATAGCCGCGCATCAGGCCGTAGGGAATTAATTCAACGTCGCGTCCGGGTGAAATTCCTTCCAGGCCGTACAGGGTTGCAGCCTGGCCGAGGCGGCCTTCGACCTTGCGCGAAATGTTGGGCCAGAACGAGTCCTCGTTCTTGCGGGTGATGCCACGATAGAGGATCACGCCCCACTCCTGCACCTTGCTGGCAGGAAAGCGCAGGCTCTTGAAGGGAATCGCGATCCACACGACGAAGCCGCGGCTGGTCACCTTGCCGCGCGAATCCCAGACTGTATCGAATGAGGTGTCGAAGTGCCCGGCGGTCTGCTCCTCGCGCGAAGCCTCGGTCCAGATCGCGTCCCATTGCACGCCCAGGGGCGTGGTCTGAAAGGCATAGGCACGGCGGCGGTCGTGAAAGGTGTCGAGGATAATCTCGACCTGATCGTCGTCGTAAATATCTTCGCGAACCGACATGCGGGCGCGGATTTTTTTGGGATCGTCGAAGCACACAAAGACGGCGTAAAGATTCTTCTGGTCGTAGCCGAGATAGGCCTCGGTCGGCTCGGAGACAGGTTGGCCGTCATAGGGACTTCGCTGCGTGAATCCTGTGACTTTGGCCATCTGCAGGGCAATTTCGCCTTTCGGCTTCATGCTGAGGAAATCCTCAAGCGCGGGCGCCCGCTGCAACCGCGGAATAGCAATGGCGGGAGGACCGATCTGCGCCGCCGGCTGGGGGTTTTGCGAGTTCGATGGCTGCGCCGCTACATTGTGTGGGGGCGCCGGGCTCTGAACCTGCGCCGCGTTTTCTGCTGGCTTGGGCGGGCTTGCACTCCTGGCGCAGGGCACGGCAATGAGCGTGAGCGCCAGACAAACGCTCACCGACAACCCCAATCCAGGGCCCACCTTTCCCTGACACAGCCGTTGAAACAAAACGCCCTCGCTACCCCTGCTAGCTACTCTTGCTAACCAAGCGGTCGAGGTCCGAACCATCGCGCAGCCCGAGGGGAGGAAGTGAGCAAGATACACCAGAACTGCCCCAGACAAAACGAAAAACGGATGTTATGAGGATTTGCGAACAACGCAGAAGTTCAACTAGAACAACGAAGCCTGCCGACGGCTGGGCGCAATCCCAAAGTGTTCGTAGGCCAGCTGGGTGGCAACCCGGCCGCGGGGAGTGCGATTCAGGAATCCAATCTGCATCAGAAACGGCTCGTAGATTTCTTCAATGGCATCGGGCTCTTCCGCCAGCACGGCGGCCAAGGTGTTCACGCCGACAGGTCCGCCCTGATATTTCTCGATGATCGTCAGCAGCAGCCGGCGGTCGACTTCATCGAACCCGTATTGATCCACTTCCAGCATCTTCAACGCGGCTTTCGCCGTGGGCTCGTCGATGTTTCCGGCGCCGCGCACCTGCGCGTAGTCGCGGACGCGCCGCAGCAGCCGGTTCGCGATCCGTGGCGTGCCGCGCGAGCGGCTGGCAATTTCTTTGGCGCCGGCGTCGTCGATGGCAACCCCCAGGATCTGCGCGGAGCGCTCGACGATGATCTGCAAATCTTCCGGCGTATAAAACTCGAGCCGCAGGACGATGCCGAACCGCGCCCGCAGCGGCGAAGAAATCAATCCCGCCCGCGTGGTTGCGCCAATGAAGGTGAACGGCTTCACTTCCAGCGTATGCGTGCGCGCCGACGGGCCTTGTCCGATGATGATGTCGAGCTTGTAATCTTCGAGCGCGGAATAGAGCAGTTCTTCGAGAACCGGCTGCAGGCGATGGATCTCATCGATGAAAAGAACCTGCTTATCCTGCAGGTTGGTGATGATGGCGGTCAGGTCGCCTTTGATCTGCAAGAGCGGGGCCGCGGTCGCCTGAAAATGCGCTCCAAGTTCGTTGGCGATGATGTTGGCCAGCGTGGTCTTGCCGAGACCGGGAGGGCCGTAGAGCAGAACGTGATCCATGGCCTCGCCGCGAGAGCGAGCGGCTTCGATGGCGACCGCCAGATTCTCTTTGACTTTTTTCTGGCCGATGAACTCGCCCAGGCGCTGCGGGCGCAGTTTGAGTTCGAAGGAGGAGTCATCTTCGACGGGAGCAGCGGAGACTAGCCGCTCGCGGTTGTAAGTTGGATCAGGATTGCGCGCCGTCGCCACTGGTTCGGATAGTAGAACGAAATGCGAAGCGAAGCAAACCTTGTCATTTTGGATACCACTCCAGCAGGCGCACTTCGATTCCCGTGCCTTCCAGCGCCTTTTGAAACACGCTGAGGTCGGAGCCACGATAGTGATACGGGATCACAATCTTAGGATGGAACGCTTTCACCGCCTCGGCAGCCTCTTGCGGCGGCATGGTGTAGGGCAAATTCATGCACACGAAGGCCACGTCGATGTTCTTCAGCGCGCGCATTTCAGGAATGTCTTCGGTGTCGCCAGAAAAATAAAATCGCTTGCCGCCGTAGGTCAGCACGTAGCCGTTGCCGCGTCCTTTATCGTGATAGAACTTGCCCGGCGCGGGTCCGCGCTTCAGGTTGTAGGCTGGAATGGCTTCGATCGTCCACGCGCCCCAGGTTCTCGTCTCGCCGTTGGCGATTGGCTTGGCGGTGGTCACAATCTTCACGACCGCAGGCGGCGCAAAAATCTCGGTGCCGTCTTTGCTGATGGCTTTCTCCGAGTCGGGATCCATGTGGTCGCCGTGAATGTCGGTGACCAGGATAAGATCGGCCTTCGGCAGCCCATCCAACTTTGCCGGCTTCGCGGGATCCAGGTAGATTACTTTGCCGCCGGCTTCAATCAGCGTGCTGGCATGGTATAGAGGAGTGATTTTCACTGGTCCGGCGGAAGTTGGGAAGGTTTGAGTGTCGCCGGCAACGGCGAGCAATGTCGTAGAGGCCAGGAAACACGCGAAGATCAGAATCCGCTTCATCAGTTATCGCACCTTTCAGATAGCGTAGCCAATTTTAGTTGACGTAGGACTTGTAGACGAACCCGCCCGCTGCTGCGATGTTCGATCGAATCAACGAGGCAGACTTTGCTACTCTTCCTCTTCCTTCACCTCGCCGCGCTCCGCCTTGGCCTTCTCGATGATCTTCTCCTGCAGTTGTCCCGGCACGACGTCGTAGTGGTGCATTTCCATGTTGAAGCTGCCTCGGCCCTGGGTCATCGATGTCAGCTCGACACCGTAGGTGAGCATCTCGGCCATGGGCACTTCGGCTTTGACGACGGTATTGCCGGCTTTGTTATCCATGCCCTGGATGCGGCCGCGCCGGCTGTTGAGGTCGCCCATGATCGATCCGGCAAAGTCGTCGGGCACCGTGATTTCGACGGCCATGACGGGCTCAAGAATGGTGGGCTTCGCGATTTCCATCGCCTTCTTGAAGGCGATGCGGCCCGCCATCTGGAAAGATAAATCGTTCGAGTCTACATCGTGATACGAACCGTCGTAGAGAATGACCTTGAAGTCCACCACCGGAAATCCGGCAAGATATCCTCGCGACGCCGCGTCCTTCACTCCCTTTTCCACGGCGGGGATGAAGTTCTTAGGAATAGCGCCGCCGAAAATGTCATTGACGAACTCAAACTCGCCGCCGCGCGGCAGTGGCTCCATCTTGATTTTGCAGTCACCGTACTGGCCGTGGCCGCCGGTCTGCTTCTTGTGCCGTCCCTGGACGTCGGCCTTGCCGCGAATGGTCTCGCGATACGGAACCTTCGGCGCTTTCAGATTGACTTCGGTGTGGTAGCGCTTTTTCAGTTTCGCGACCACGACTTCGATGTGCTGCTGTCCGGTGCCCGCGATCAGGAATTCCTTCGTCTGCGGATCGCGGAAGAAACGCAGCATGGCATCTTCTTCCATCAGCTTGTGCAGGCCGGGGCCGAGCTTGTCTTCATCGGCGCGGCTCTTGGGCTCGATGGCAAAGGTAATCGCCGGTTCAGGCAGCTTCACCCGCGGATACTGAATGGGCGCGGCTTTGTCGCCCAGAGTGTCGCCGGTCAGAGTGTCTTTCAGTTTCGCAACCGCGCCGATGTCGCCCGCGTGCAGTTCGTTCACGGGAACGGCCGTCTTGCCCTGCATGATGGAAATGTGCGCGAACTTTTCCTGCGCGCCACGGCTGAAGTTCACCAGCGTCGCGTCGTTTTTCAGAACACCCGAGAAAACCTTGAAGTATGAAATCCTGCCGGCGAATGCGTCCGAAACTGTCTTGAACACATAGGCGGAAACCGGCTCCGCATCCGTCTCGTGCCGTTTGGGAGCGTCGCCGTCACCTCCGGCTTCGCCCTGCACCCATTCATGCTCTGAGGGCGCAGGCGTGTAGTCGACGATGAAATCCATCACCCGGTCGGCGCCAATGTTGCCCAGCCCTGAACTGAAGATCACAGGAAAAATTTTGTCTTCGCGGATGGCGTTGTGCAGTGCAGGAATCAAATCCTCCTCGCCGAGCGTGCCCGCTTCGAAAAATTTTTCCATCAGTTTGTCGTCGCCCTCAGCGACCAGCTCGACCAGCCGCTCGTGCGCGGCCTGCGCCTGCTCTTTCAGATTCGCGGGAATGTCCGCCTCTTTACCCTTGCCGTTCCCGCCGAGTTCGTAGGTGTAGGCCTTCATGCGGACCAGGTCGACCACCCCCGAGAGACTCTTCTCCGCGCCAATCGGCAGTTCGATCGGAATCACATCCCGCCCGAATGCCGCAGTCAGCGACTCCAGCACGCGCTCGGCGTTGGCGCGATCACGGTCCATGCGGTTCACCACGATCAGCCGCGGCGTCTTATATTCTTCGCAATAATTCCACACCCGCTGGGTGACGACTTCCACTCCGGCCACGCCGTCGACTACGACGATCGCCGCGTCGACCACCGGCAGCGCCATCTTGGCCTCGTGCACGAACATGTTGAATCCCGGCGTGTCGAGGATATTGATTTTCGACTTGCCCCACTCCACGTAAGCCAGCCCGGTCGTGATCGACATCTTGCGGGCAACTTCTTCCTCGTCGTAATCGGTGGTAGCCGAGCCGTCGTCCACATGCCCCAGCCGCTGGGTCGCGCCGGAAGTGAAGAGCATCGCCGACGCCAGCGTGGTCTTGCCCGCATGACCGTGCCCCACCAACGCTACATTACGGATGTTTTCTCCAGAATAGACTTTCAAGTTGGGCTCCTTCGGCAGGCGCGGGGCGCTACGGGCCAGGAGAAAAATTAGGACAGGAACTTCGGCCAGTCCGGCGTATTCCGCCAAACGTATTGCGTCTACCACCCTGCCAAAACCTAGGATGCTACCACGCGGCCAGCGGGGCCAACAACTTGTGAAGGATCAGTTGGGTAGGGTCGGGATTGAGAATGTCCTGCCCGAGCGGTCTCATCGACGGATGCACCATTTCTCGCACGTTCCTCGCGCAAGCAGTGGGGATTTTGCCCATGCAACCGTAGTATTATCCCTAACGGATGTTAGGCAACCGCACTAACGAGCATCGCTCGAACCAAGAATGGATCGCGCAGTACGCGACCAGCCACCAGAATCCGGTCAATCGCGTCTGCCACACCTTCGGCATTCCGCTGATTCTGGTTTCGGTCGCGGTATTCGCGGCCAGCATCTTCATCCATGTTCATCGCCTGTGGATGTTCGCCCTGGCTCTGTTCGTCATCGGCTGGATCTTCCAGTTCGTCGGCCACGCCTTTGAAGGCAAGCCTCCGGAATTCTTCAGCGACTGGCGTTTCCTCTTTGTCGGCGTGCGCTGGTGGTGGGCCAAGATCAACGGCCGCGCTTGAACCTTACGGAAGAGACATGTTCCCTCAGCTTGCCCGCTTCACCGATCTCGGCCTTCTACTACTGCGGCTCATGGTTGGGCTGGTCTTCGTCACCAGCGGCTACAGTCACCTGAAAAATCCCGAAGCGCGCGCCAAGAGCATTGAGATGTCGAAAGGCTTCACGATTTTTCTCGGGATGGCCGAACTGGCTGGCGGTCTGGGAGTCGCCGCCGGAGTTCTCACTCAACTCGCGGCCTTCGGACTCATCCTGATCATGTTTGGAGCCATCGAGAAAAAAATCTTCGCCTGGCATACCGGTTTCTGGGGAGAGAAGGCTTCCGGCTGGCACTACGATCTGCTGTTCGTACTAATGAGCCTGGTCATCGCGTTCACCAACGGCGGGGCGTACGTGCTCTTAAAATAGCGGCGCTAGGGTTATCACCCGACGCCCATCCGCTTGCACCCGCCGGAATTATGTTCTATGCTGACCCCACTTGGGGTTCCGACAGACAGAACACATGCAGCGCCTGATCGCCAGACTGCTGTTGCTCTTCGCACTCGCCGGAAATTTCATTCCCCTGGCGCTGGGAGCCACAGTTGCGCCTCCGCGCCCCTGCTGCATGCGCAAGGGGCACCGCTGCCACGGTTCCATGATGGAATCGTCCCAGCCCACCGTCAGCGACAATAGCTGTTGTTGCAATCACGACTGTTGCCGCGCGGTAGCCACGTCTCAGTGCGCCAGTCCGCAACCCTGTGCCGCTGCCGCTTTCGAGCGCGCAATGGCCGGCATCGTATCCGGCGCACCCGCTGTCGCTCCATCCCGGCGAATCTCGTCTTCCCGTTCCACTCGCGCTCCTCCCGCCTGCTGAATTTCTTTCGCTTTCCTTTTCCGATCATCACTGTGCTGCCGAGGAAATCCCCGCCGTATGGGCGGCGTCTTTCCGGCGCGCGCAAGCGGTCGAGCCGACTGAAGCTCGCTGAAAGTCGCGGACCGAAACCCGAAGGCCGAAATTCGCAGACCGAAAGTCAGAGAGAAGAGAACGGAGAAATTTATGCGGCAAGTGATCAGCTTGATAGCGGTTGTTTTTTTCCTGGGCGCCGTCGCCTTCGCCACGATCTTTGGTTCGGTTCGCGGCGTGGTTCACGATCCTCAGCACCGCCCCATTCAAGGCGCACACATTACGCTCAAGGCCCAACACTCGGATTGGACGCGCTCCTATGATTCCAGCGACAACGGACAGTTTAACTTCACCTCAGTTCCCGTTGGCGATTACACCGTCACGGTGTCTTCGAAGGGCTTCCGGGAAATGCAACAGGATGTGATTGTTCAGTCCGACACCAGCCCGGTGCTTCATTTCGGCCTGGTGGTTGCAGGAGCGAGGGAGAGTGTTGAGGTCTCGGAGATACCGGTTGAAGCGACCGCACAGACGTTCACTCCGACGACCATGCTGAACCGCATCGATATTCAGGAAACTCCTGGCGCCGACCGCACCAACGGCATGGAGATGATCACCGACTATGTCCCCGCCGCCTACATGGTGCACGACATGTTGCACATGCGCGGAGGCCATCAGGTCGAGTGGGCCGTTGACGGCGTTCCCATCCCCAACACCAACATCGCCAACAATCTGGGGCCGCAGATCGATCCCAAAGACATCGATTATCTCGAAGCGCAGCGCGGCAGCTACGACGCCGACTATGGCGATCGCACCTACGGCATATTCAACATCGTGCCCCGTACCGGTTTCGAGCGCGATCGGGAATGCGATCTCGTCATTACAGCAGGCAATTTCTATCAGACCGACGATCAAATCAGCTGCGGAAGCCATACGGCCCGTGCTGCCTGGTACGCCAGCCTCAACGGCAATCGCAGCAACTACGGCCTGATGACTCCCATTCCGCAGACCATCAACGATGCCGCCAACGGCATCGGCGGATTTGCCTCGTTCATCTTCAATCCTGACCCGAAGAACCAATACCGTCTGGTTGGGTCGCTGCGCAGGGATTATTACCAGATTCCAATCGATCCGAATCTGAATTCGATCGGCAATCAGGTTCTCGTGACATCAGGCTTGGTGCCTAGCTCGGGACTGCATGATGCCGAGGTTGAGCCTGACGGCTATGCGACTTTCTCTTGGGTCCACACTTTCAGCCCGGAAACCTTGCTGACCGTGTCGCCGTTTTATCATTACAACGGCGCTGACTACCACGGCGGCGTCAACGACCAGCCCGTGATATCCAGCGTCACGCAGACAGCCAACTACGTTGGATCTCAGACCTCCATCGGCACCAACTTTCACAACAACGATCTTCAGGCCGGCGTCTACGGATTCTTCCAGCATCAGTACAACTATTTCAACAATGTCTACACCTGTCAGCAAAACTGCCCGGCGTATGGTGTAACCAACCCGACGAACTACCCCCCGTCTTCCATCGGTGTCGATGGAGGCGTCGCTGCATTCTTCGTTAACGACAAGTTCAGAGTCACACCCTGGCTTACGCTCATTGCCGGCCTGCGCGAAACCTATTTCAGCGGCGCGATCTCGGAGAACTCGACCGCCCCTCGCCTGGGCGCCGCCATCCGCATCCCGCATCTCAACTGGACTTTCCGTGGCTTCTACGGCTACTTCTACCAGGCTCCGCCTCTTTCCACTGCGACCGGCGACCTTGAACAGTTGGGCGTGAATCAGGGCTTCACGTTTGCTCCACTGCACGGCGAGCGCGACATCGAGTGGCAATTTGGCGTACAGATTCCGCTCCGCGGCTGGACCCTCGACGCTGATAACTTCGAAACCCGCGCTGAAAATTGGCTCGATCACAACAATATCGGCGACTCCAATCTCTTCTGGCCCATCACCTGGCAATACGCCATGATCCAAGGTTGGGAGGCCACATTGCGCTCGCCCAATATCCTGCACCGCGGTCAGCTTCATCTTTCTTACTCCAACCAAATCGCGCAGGCCACTTCGCCCATCACCGGAGGCTTGATTTTTCAAATTCCACCCGGCCTCGCGCCTGTCGACCACGATCAGCGCAACACGCTGAACGTCGGTTTCAACGGCAGCCTGCCGTGGCATGCCTATGCTTCCACCAACGTGTATTACGGATCAGGATTCACCAACGGGTTGCCCGGCGTGCAATATCCCGGCAATTATCTGCCCAGCCATAGCGCTGTGGATCTTTCGCTGGGCAAGACCTTCGCCGAGAAATACACAGTTTCACTGACAGCCGTCAATGTCGCGAACCGCCGCGTGCAGCTCGATAACAGTCTCACCTTCGGCGGATTCCACTGGGACGAACCGCGGCAAATCTATGGAGAAATCCGCTACCGGTTTCGGTATTAGAACGCAAACATGAAGCGACGGCCGCCACGGCTGCGGCTAGCTCGGGGCTGCCATGCCGCCGACGTCACGGTGCCACTAGCGCCAGCGTCGGCGTTCCGCCAACTTTGAGAATGCGGCTCTCGCACATCTTCATGGTGTCGATCACCAGAATGCTGTGTTTCCGCGGAGCCATGGCATAAAGCACCTTGCCGTCGTTTCCGATCACCGCGCTCCAGAAGGGCATCTTGGTCCGGATGGTGCCGATCTTCCGCCATGTGCTGGTGTCGAGCACACGAAATTCGTACGCCGCTGAGTTTTCGGGGCGAACATTCGGAGGCCGGCCGTAATCCAGGTAAAAGCGGTTGTCGGAGCGATCGTAATCGCTGTTGTACCCCACGTAGACCCGGCTGCCGTCGGGCGAGGTCGGCCAAGCCGCAGGAGGAACGCGATTGGGCAGGACGGGATGAGCCATCGTCTCGGCAAATTCGTGGGTGGCTACGTTCATCTCCACAACCCCACCGTCTCCGCGAACGATCGCGATTCCCCGATCGCTGGGTACCTCAATCGCCTCAGCAGCGCCAATCCGCCTTTCCCACGGAAGTACGACGTCCAGGTTTTGGGTCTCGCGGGAGTCAGCGTCCACCTCAATCAGCCTGACCCGATTGGTTCTTGGGCAGAGAAAATCGAACTGACCCGCGTTTGGTTGAGAAATGAAGCGCCCTGGCCCGCAGTTCCCCAAATGCACGACGCCGGGCAGAAACTCGCCCACCCGCGTGTCGAAAGTGGCCAGCAGAAACGCATCCGCATCGGACGACTTGGGCGCGTCGATCAGGATCCGCAGCGCCAATCCATCGCCAGAAACCGCCATGGTTGAAAAGGGCCGGAGCCCATCCGTCACGGCGCGTCCGTTGACCAGGCCACTTTTGAGGACTACGCCCTGGACGGTATCGATCACCGCAAGTTCACTCGAACCGCCTTCCGTCGATGACGCAACATAGAGGCGGCTCCCGTCCGGCGAAAGCGCAAAATCGGCATCGTCGCCGGTCCGGATGCTGCCCATCACTTTGCTGGTTTCAGGATCGACCAGCCAGACGCGTCCGCCAGAGCCAACTCTGTCTGGCTTGGGATCAAGCACATACAGCCAACCGGGCATGGGCTTGGTCCAATGGGTTACGTCGATCTTCCAATCTTCAGACGGAGCTGTCTGCGGGGCTGTGCTAGGTGATGCGGTAATCTTGCCGTCTGCTGCGGCCGTTTGGCCGGAGAGCCTGGCGGAGCCGAGCGCAAAGAATACAAAAAGGAGACAAGGCAGGTACTTCAGGAGATTGGCTTTCATCATGTCCCTCCCAATCCCGAGCTAAAACCCCTAAGTCGCGCATTATAGTCGCGGTCGGCATCCTAAAACCTTACTGTGGCTTGGGCAGGTGCAGTCCGACCCTCACCCCCGCGTCAGTTTCTCGCGCAGCATCTCCTCCACGTCGCTTATTTTTTCTCCCATCACGTTCAGCTTGCGCGCGAGGCCTTGAATCTCCGCTTCGGCTCGGCGGTTCACGTCGTAGTCGAGCTCGCCGCGCAGCCGGTCTTTCGTGTCTTGCCGGTTCTGGCTCATCATGATGATCGGCGCCTGCACCGCCGCCAGCATCGACAGAAAGAGATTCAGCAAAATATACGGGTACGGATCCCAGGCCTTCCGCCCCAGCGCCGCATCGATGGTCATGTAGATGGCCAGCGCCATGCCGAACGCAATAATAAACGTCCACGAGCCGCCGAATCCCGCGACTGCGTCCGCAATGCGCTCGCCCAGGGTCGCGTCCTTTTCGATCACGTCGTTCGGATGGCGGTTGGCCCGCAGTCGCACCAGTTGCTGCGAAGCGTGAAACTGCCGTCCCAGCACGCGCAACATATCCATGCCAGCCAACGGCTTACGCTGCAGCAGCACGGCGATATCTTTCTGATTCACTTCCAGACACACGGCTTCGTCGACCGCCACCGCTTCGGTCTGATGCGGAGTCTGCTCCAGCATCGAGGCAAAGCCGAAGAACTCCCCGTGCGACGGCTCATCGACGACCACCTCCTGCTGATCCTGATCGACGGTCGACACGCGCACGCGGCCGGAGACCACCACATACGCCTGCCCGGTCGAGTCCCCGATCTTATAAATCCGCTGCCGCGGCGCATATGTTTTCAGCCGCACCTGTCCGGCCAGCACGGCGGTTTCTTCTTCATCGAGCAGCGCAAACAGTGGAACGTGTTTCAGCACTTCAGGGTTACATGCCATCGAAGCCCTCGCGGTGTAAACTCTCGACCCAGTTCAACGGCACTGAGAATTTCACAAAATCCCGGATCAAACAATCCAGATCGATGGCGTAGCGGCCGCCCTTCGCGTTAAAGTGAGTAGAACGTGACCAATCACCCTTATGGTTTTTGCCGCATCTCGTTGATTGCTCTCATCTGCGCCGGCACGGCGCTGGTTTCATCCTGCCAGCGCTCCAAGCCGCCTGCCGCCAAGCGCTATCCCTTCACCGGCCGCGTGATTTCGATCGACACACAGAATCAGTCCGCCGTCATCGACGGCGATAAAATCCCTGGCTTCATGGACGCGATGGCGATGCCATACAAGATCAAGCCGCCGGAGGAGCTGCGTCAACTGGCCCCGGGCGACTCCATTTCCGCCGAAGTCGTCGTCGTGCAGCCGGCAAGCGGTGACAACGGCGCTCCCGACTACTGGCTGGAAAATGTCAAAGTCACCGCGCACGCCAAGTCGCCGCCCGCCGCGGCCGCCAACATGCTCCACATGCCGGAACCAGGCGAGCAGGTCCCGGATTTTTCCTTGACCAATCAGGATGGGAAACGTATTTCGGTGAGGCAATATCGCGGCAAGGTTCTTCTCATTACGTTCATCTACACGCGTTGCCCCTTCCCCGATTTCTGCCCGCGCATGAGCGCCAACTTCGACGAAATCTACCAGCAGATGTCGACCAATGCGGCGCTGGCCAATATTCGCCTGCTCAGCGTCAGCTTCGATCCGGAGGGCGACACGCCCAAGGTTTTGCGCGACTATGCCTACTCTGTCGCCCATACCCACACACCTGCCCTGTTCGGCCGCTGGGAATTCGCCGTGCCACGCGCCGCCGACCTGCCGAAGATTGCCGAATTTTTCGCCTTGAGTATTACACCGCAAAACGGACTGCTCATTCATAACCTCAGCACAGCGGTCATCGGCCCCGACGGTAAAATCGTAAGTTGGTACCACGGCAACGATTGGCAAGTTTCCGATTTAGTCAAAGACGCGACGGAAGCGCCTGCCAGCAAGGGCTAGCCTGACTGGGATCGATTGCCGGATTGTAGAATTCAACGACAGTAGAATTGAACGACAGAAGATTGGGAATCTGAAAGAGGAATGTAGAAATGAAATACCTGCTGCTCATTCTGGCCGTATTCGGCGTAGTCGTCTCATCTCTCGCTTTACGAGAGCACTACCGCGAGTATGGCGATTCTCCCTGCAGCATCAATGAGCACTGGGACTGCGGCGTGGTTAATCACAGCCCCTACGCCATGCTTGGCCCGATTCCGGTCGCAACGGTCGGCATTGCCGGATATATTCTGATGGCCGCTCTCGCCTTGCTGCGCTCTTACCGCCTGCTGCTGGTCCCGACTTTCGGCGGACTCGCGTTCTCGCTCTACCTCGCCAACATCGAAAAGAACATTCTCGGCGTATGGTGCATCTATTGCGTGATTTCGCTGGGCATCATTTCGCTCATGTCATTGCTGAATCTAGGCGCGGTCGTCTCGCACATGGTGCGCAAACCATCCGCGGCGTAAGGCGTGCGGGCGCGTTCCGCGAGAAGATAAGGGCAGGCCGAAGAGAATTGCGGCCTACGAACGCCACGACACGAGGGGGCGATCCCCGTAAGGGTGTCCGGACCTCAAATGGCCTGCCCTGTAGTACTTGAACCACGAATTGCAGTCGTTGGCTATCGGGAGCGCACCCGGATCGTAAATCGGGAAAACTCCGAGCCGGACTTCAGGGCTACCCTTACTTCCTTCGGGCACCGAGTTTGCGATTGATGTCGCCGGCAAATTCGGTAAAGAAGTTGAGCAGCGCCCCATACCCCGCCTGCCCCAGTACCGCATAGCCTCCGTTGGCCCAAGCGTTTCGTGGATGCGGCTTCCACACCGTCGACATCAACCCCCCGCTCAACGCGCCTCCATACAGCGCCCACTGCGGTCGCAGTGTCTGCTCGCTCTGATCGTAGGTAAGAAAATTGCGCAGAATGGCATGCTTCGTTCTGGAAGCGAAGCCGCTGCATTTGCACTGATCGTAGCGCGGCTCATATTTCAGCGCCGCATCGCCCAGCGCTGCCAGACTGTTGGCCGCGATGAATTGCCCTTCGCGCGAAGCAAAGCGCTCCCCGTATCCGCCCCAGCCCTGGGGCCACTGCGGCGGTGAGTCGCGCATCTGGTCAAATGCCGCCTCGAACATGCGCTTCACATATGCGCTAGGTGTTGTCAGGGTCTGCTGCAAATAGATTTGCCGCCGCTGCTCCGAAGTCATCGGCACAAGTTTCCGGGTCTTGCTCACATACGGACCGGTGAGCCAGCCATTTTCCCAATCCCGCACCTTCACCAGAGCCTCTTCGCCGAATTTCTTCGTAGCGTCCTCAGCCTGCTGCGTCACCTGTCTCGTCTTTTCCCCTGCCGTCTCAGGCGGATTGGCATTCTCATCCTTTTTGTCAGTCGTGCCCTTGTCAGTCTGGTCGCGATCCGAAGGCTGATTCTGCGGAGACTGGTTTTGTGGAGACTGGTTCCGTGGAGACTGATCCGCAGGAGGCGGATTCGGCTGCGGGTTTGCCGGCGGCGCAGCCGGCGGACTCTGCTGATCTTGGGCGCGGCCGTTCACGCAGGCAAGCGCCAGCCAGCAGGCAAACCAAAAAAACGCGCGCCCCCGGTGCCCGTCGCGGTATAGCCTTCCCAAGCCTTCACCTTTCTGCGTGTCCAAAGTCGCGGCGAATTCCTAATCCCAGCTCTTTGCTCCCACCCGGCAACCCGCTAAACTCCTTTCGATGCACTCCCTCTACAACCGCGTTGCCGGACAAAGCGTCGAGCGTCTCGCCGCCCTCAGCGACGGCATTTTCGCCGTGTCCATGACTCTGCTGGTGCTCGATCTGCGCGTTCCGGCGGTCGAAGCCATTCACAGCGAGCGCGATCTCTGGCACGCGCTGGTGGTGCTCTCCCCACGTCTCGTGATTTTTCTAATGAGCGTCATGACCAACGGCATCTTCTGGGTCGGCCAGCAGACGCAGCTCAATCACTTCGCCCGCGCCGACCGCAATCTTGCCTGGATTCACATCGCCTTTCTCTGCGCCATCACGCTCACTCCGTTCACAACCTCGCTCCTGGCCGAGTTCATCCATTACCGCGTCGCTCTTCTAGTTTACTGGTTCAACATCGTCCTGCTCGGCGCCACCCTTTACTGGAGCTGGCACTACGCTACCCGCGCGCGGCTTGTGCGGGAAGACGCTCCCGAAAACATTCAGTCCGCCGTAATCCGCCGTATCGGGATCGCGCAGTCGCTTTACGCCGCCGGTGCGGCGCTCTGCTTCCTGAACACTTATTACAGCATCGCCGCCATTGTCCTGGTGCAGGTGAACTACGCCATTGCGCCAAGATTCTGCTGGGGGATTTTTTCGCGGAATGGCCGTGAGAAATAGATCGGAAGATCCCAGAGCGGGTCAACTCCGACGATAGAAGGAAAGATAGAAGGAAAAACGATAAAAAGAAAACCGAACCCCAACGTCATCGATGTCATCCTGAGGCGCGTTTTGTGCGCCGAAGGATCTATGCATTTTACTGCCGCCAACACGTGCACAGATCCTTCGCTTCGCTCAGGACGATAAAGCTGGGTGTTTCCTTCTACCGTCAGATTGGGTCATTCCGGAAGGTCAGGGCAGATCGACTAGGGAACCACAATTAGGGAATCACAAATTCGATAAACGGAAGGCTATTCGCAAGTCCGCGGCAAAGAACTTTCCTACCCTCTCTCGAATGCGTGCTTCTTCTCCAACTCCTCCACGGCCACACGCCGCGCGTTCTCAAATCGCTCTGCCTGATTCATCAGGCCAGCGGTCGCTTCGGCCCATTCACCCTCAATTCGCACCAGCCCCTGCGCCGCCAGCAGCCGCGCCGCGATCTCAATCAAATGTGCCGGCGTGGTCTGTAAATACTGCGCGTCCGCCGGATCGCCAATCCACACTCGCTTGGATTCACCGAGTTTCGTCTCCCAGTAAATTTTTCTCTCGACAAACTCCGCCATCGCTTCATCCGAGGCCTTGCCGAAAATCCATTGCTGCCGTTTGAAGTCGTAATGGCGGCTGGAAAACGGTACCGGCAATAATTTTCCCGATTTCACAAACTCGATCTGCCGCCGGTCCACTTCCTTGCGCAGGGCATTGATCACTGGAGCTTCGGCGTCCGCCGGCTCAAGCGACGGCATCACCTCGCGCACGGTCTGCGACAAATTGACTGCCACCAGCGCATGCAGTCCGTCCGACTCCGCCAGTTGAATGTCGCCATGCAGCACCCAGAAGTCCGCGCCCGACGTCGAAGCATGAAACGGCCACTCCAGCCGAAACCTCAACGGCAGTCCGTTCAGCGTCACCCAGATTTTCTTGCTCGCCGTGTTCCGCGCTTCATCGGGCATCCCGCCACTTCCCTGTGCCTGCGTCATATCGCATCTCTGAGATCGGAGGTAAAAACGAAGGGGACGGTCATCGTCCCCGATTCCAGAAAAGATTCTATCGAAACTGCGCTACTTACCGTCGAGAGTGGCGCGCACCCGCTCCGCCAGATCGAACTTGGTAAAGGGCTTCGGCAGCAGGTTCGTGCCCGGCTCCAGCACTTTGTGCTGCACCACCATATCGTCGGTGTATCCCGTCATATAAACGATTTTTGTCTGCGGACGCTTCGCCAGAAGTTTCTCCGCCAGTTGCCGCCCGCTCATGCCCGGCATGATCACGTCAGTCAGCAGCAGATCGATCGGCTCCGAGAAAGTTCCTGCTGTCTGCATGGCCTGCTCTGCGCTCGACGCCGCCAGCACTCGATAGCCGTAGCCTTCCAGAAAAATCCGAGTCAGCTCCCGCAGGTCGGGCTCGTCCTCGACCACAAGGATTGTCTCTGGCCCTCCCGTCACTTGCCCGTTTGCATGCCGCGCTTCGGGGCGCCGCGGCGCTTCATTTTCCGCCGGCAGATGAATGCTGAACTCCGTTCCGTATCCCACATCGCTGCGCACTTCGATGCTGCCGCCGCTCTGCTTCACGATGCCATACACCGTCGACAAGCCCAGCCCCGTGCCTTTGCCCATCGGCTTGGTGGTGAAAAACGGTTCGAAGATGTGCGACAGGGTTGCCGCATCCATCCCCTGCCCGGTGTCGATTACTTTCAGCATCACATACGGTCCTGCCGCCAGTTCGAGATCGCGCGCCTGTTCCGGGTTGAGCTCCACATTCGAGGTTTCCATGATGAGCTTGCCGCCCTCGGGCATGGCATCGCGCGCATTGACCGCCAGGTTCATCAGGACTTGCTCCACCTGTCCGGGGTCCGCTTTCACTGCCATGAGCGAGGGATGCAGGCTGGCGATCAGTTCAATATCCTCGCCAATCACGCGGGCCAGCATTTTCTGCACGTCCGACACGGCTTCATTCAAGTCCAGCACCTTCGGCTGCAGCACCTGCTTGCGGCTGAAGGCCAGCAGCTGCTGGGTCAGCGACGCGGCACGATCCGCCGCCCGCCGAATTTGCTCCAGCCCGCTGCGGGTCCTTGCATCTTCTCCCGCGCTCGCCAGCAGCAATTCCCCGTGCCCCATGATAATGCTCAAAATATTGTTGAAGTCATGGGCCACACCGCCCGCCAGGCGCCCGACCGCCTCCAGTTGCTGCGCATTCCGCAACTGTTCTTCCAGCTGGCGGCGCTCGGTGATGTCAATCAGAACTCCCCGCGTCAACCGCTTGCCGGTCATCGGATCGTGCACAATCACGAGTTCGTCGCGCAGCCACACTTCCTGCCCATCCTGCCGCCGCATGCGGTATTCCACGCGCAGTGGCCGGCCTTCTTCCCAGGTGTCTTCCTGCCTGGCGACCTCGTAGTCTTCCGGATTCAGGTGATTCCACCAGAACGACGGATCGGCCAGACATTCCTCCTGCTGGTAACCAAGAATCGTGCGCACCTGCGGGCTGACATAAAGAAACGCGCCCCGCGCCCCAGCCTCGGCCAGATACGAAATCGCCGGAACCTCCTCCACCAGTTGCCGGTATTTCGCTTCCGCCTCGCGCAGCGCGGCCGTCGCCCGCCTTCCCTCCTCCTGCGAGCGGATCGCGGTGATGCCGTAGGCCAGGTTATTCGCCATCTCCGAGAGCAGTTGCACTTCCGAGCTCTCAAAGGACCCTCGTTGTCCGGAATAAATTGCCAGCGCGCCAAAGCAGGCGCCTGCCACGCGCAACGGCAGCGCGATCAGCGCAGCGTATCCTCGCTGCACCGCCGCTTCGCGCCATGGCGCAAAACGCGGATCGCTCTCCGTATCCGCGACCACCCACACCTGATTTTCCCGGATCGCGCTTCCCACCGGGCCCCGCCCTGAGTCGTCGTCCGACCAGGTCACCACAATCCCCGTGAGATATCCGTCTTCGTGTCCCGCATACGCCATTGGGGTCACGGTTTTTGCCTCCCCTGGGAGCGCATAACCGATCCACGCCATGCGATAGGCACCCATTCGCACGATCAAATCGCAGATCTGCTGCAGCAGTTCCTGCTCGCTGCCCGCCTGTGCCAGCGCCTGATTGCAGGCGCTCAAAGCGTGCAGCGCACGGTTCAGCCGCCGAAGCTCTTTATTGACCGCGTTGTCATTTTGGGTTTCCGGGGAAGCTTCGGTCGGAGAGGGTTCGGTCGCAGAAGCTCTGGTCGCGGAGGGCGACGGCGGAAAGTTCGCTTGCGACTCCTGGCTAAGACCCAGCGTTGGTTCTGCACCCGATCCAGTGGACTGTGGTTTTGAATACGTCATCTTGGGACAGCTGTAACCCCTGAACAGCTTTCTGCCTGTATTTTTGGTGTATAGATAGTGTACAGGTTCCCGCCGCCCTGCGGAGATTACCTCCGTTCCCACCGCTAAAAATTTTAGTGCGCATTTTCGCCAGTCGTCTCCACCAGCCATCCCAGCAGTCCGCACAGGCAGAAGCCGACCGCATTAAGCAGGCCGTGCGTTCTCGCCATCTGCGGGATGGTTAGCCAGTCGCGGTGGACGAAATCTCCAACGGCGTACACTCCAGAGAAAAACATAGCCGCGAAAACCGCTCCAGCCGCAATCTGCAGCAACAGTCGCGCGGCCGGTTTTTCCGCCTGCGTTCCCTGCCAGCGCAAAACAACTCCCAGACACGCCACGCTCGCCGAAAACAAAACTGCGGCGCTCATCTTCAGCGCCGGAGAGATCACAAACCCGGCCGCCACCAGATAAGGCAAAACCACAATAGCGATGACCAGCCGCTCAATCCAGGAATTCCGTCTTCGATCCCGCGCGAATCGATCCCGTGCGAGTCCTTCCTGCGCGAATCTTTCGCGCGCGAATCGATCTTCTCCGAATCGCTTCTGCCGGGATCGCAGCAGGGCCGCGGCAATCGTCGCCGTAGCAAATCCCGCATAATGAAAGTGCACCGCCGTCAGCAGCCCGATCGGTTCCTGAATTCCCATCGGCCTCATTCCCAGCCGGGACGCGACCAGCCAAACTCCGCCCACCCCGAGATCGATCCGCGCCACGGACCCCGCAAGCGCCGCAACTCGTGCGGCCACGGAGTGGGCAGGGACGGTGTGTGTGGCCACGGTGTGTGTGGTCACGGAGCGTGTGGCCACGGGCGCCTCGCCCGTGCGCTTTTTACCGAACTCTCGCCACAATCCCACCACCCCATCCAAGGCTATCAATCCACAAACCGCCATCCACCCCAAAGCCACGAGTCCAGCCGTCCTCCCCGGCGGCATACAAATCGCCACGACTGCAAACCCCGCTCCCACCGGCTGAATCCGCCGCGCGACTTCCATAACCCAACCGCCCGCGCCCATCACCCGCCCCAACTCCATCCCCAGCGGAACAATGACCAGCGGCGCGAACAGAAACAGCAACTCGAGTTCGCCGATCCGCACCATCCCCACTCGCGCCAAGGCCGCCAGCACAGCCCACGCCGCCGCGCCAGCGGTCGCAGAGGTCCTCGCGATCTTGTCATCAAGCATGGAAGGAATCCCTTTCTCAGCCGCTCGCTCCACCGTCGTCTCCATGATGGCCCTCCAACAATCAAGCTGTTGCTTTTGAAAATGCTCCGTCGCGAGCCGCCCTGGTTGCCGGGGTGCCCCACCTCTGGCCGGTTTTGCCAGGGGTGGGGGATTTTCCCCGCCGATCTCATCCCACCGGCCGAATCGCCGCCACGGCAAATATCGCGACCAACACAACCAACGATCCCACATAAACCACATCAAGCGCCCCGATTCTCCCGCCGCACTTCCCGGTCGTAATAAAAAATCTGCAGCCCGATCCGCAGCAGCCAGAACGACGCCATGAATCCGCTCAGAAACCTTCCCAGCGTACTTGCTCCCGCCAGCTGTGACGCAAATCCAAAACACAGCGCCGCAAACAATCCCACCACGATCACGATATAAATCCAGTGCACATAAAAAATCTGCCGCAGAAATCTTGGGACTCCGGCCAGACGTTCGCGCACCCGCAGCCGTCCCGGCAGAGGAATGTTCGCCACCATGATTCCCAGGTGCACCACCCCCGCGCCCCAAATCAGCTGCCGCATCATCCCGATTGTCATTGGCAACCTCCGCCTCATGATTCGTCTACGGCTCACTTTTTCAATAATGCCGCGCCAATTCCGACGCATACCCTCGCCCGACCCGATCCGCGTTCTCTTCCAGCCATTCGCTAAGGAGCGTCTGTCCACTCGCCGGCCCGGGCGTCACCAGCAGATTGCGCATCAGTCCTTCGTACTCCTCCCAGGTAAGCACAACATCCCGCATCAGCCATCCAGTTAGTAACGTCGCAACGTAAGCCGCCGTTTTTGGAATGTGAACGCAGCGCACCTCCTTGCCTAGCCGCTGCGCGATAAGCCGCACCAGTTCTTCGAAGCTGTATGTCTCTGGCCCAACCGCGTCCCGGATCGAGTTTTCCTGCTGCTCGACGGAGCCAGCCAGCAGCCGCGCCATGTCCTCAACGTAAATTGGACGAACGCCGTAACGCCCATCGCCGGGAATGCCGAACACCGGAAACTGCCGCACGAACCACGCGATGTTGTTGACCAGAATGTCCTCGGTCCCGAAAACCACCGTCGGCCGCAGGATGGCGTAAGAAAGCCCCGACGTGGTCACCGCCTCCTCGACCTGAGCCTTACCTTTGTAGTAAGCGAGGGGCGATTCCACAGACGGATTGGCGATGCTGACGTACACGATTCGTTGAATGCCGGCGTCCTCTGCCGCCCGGATCAGTGTGCGTGAATTGCGAACTGCAGTCTCGAAGGTTAGGTCTGCGTGAGGAAAGCGTATCCAGTACGTATTGATCAGTGTCGACGCGCCTGAGAGGCTTTGCCGCAATTCGTCAGGCCGGTCAAAGTTGTAGGGAAAGATCGCAACTCGCTCGCCAAAGGGATTCGGGCGTTGGGGATGAGAGGTGAGGGTGCGAACGCAATATCCGCGATCGAGCAACTGCCGCGTGGCGTACTTCCCCGTATAACTCAACGCCCCTGTAATGACTACCGTGTCCGTCATTGGAGGGTGATCCTGTCGTATCAGATCGTTCTGTAGCCGAAGAAACACACCGGCAAAAAAATTTACCCGGCCTTCTTCCGCACCTTCGTTCCCATGCGCAATAATTTCCGCACTGTCCCCGTTGGCAGCCGCTTCATTTGGTCATAGAGTTCCGTCACTGCCTCAAAAAATCCCGCCATGGCTTCCAGCCGCTCCCGCGTGTAGTCCGCGCCCGGCTCTTTCGCATCCAGCTCCGCAAGGCAGCGCCGCAGTACTTCCCGCGTCGGATCGATCTCCCGCCGCTTCCTCTGCTCGATCACCAGCCGAAACATCTCCCACACGTCTTTCATCGATTCATAATGTTCCCGCCGGTCGCCGAGCACGTGCACCGCCCGCACGATTCCCCAGGTTTCGAGTTCACGAATGGAGGTGCTCACATTGGACCGCGCCACGCTGAGCGTCTCGGCAATTTCCTCGGCCGGCAGCGCCCGCGGCGACAAATACAGCAGCGCGTGAATCTGCGCCACCGTCCGGTTGATCCCCCACCGCGTCCCCATCTCGCCCCAGTGGAGAATGTATTGGGTTTGCAGTCCTGTCAGTTCCGCCATATCGTTTAGTTCAGTACAGACAGAATATACAGAATTATGTGCCGGTTGTCAAGCCGGGCACACCGTTCCCAAGCAGGCACCCGCAATGCGATCCCGCTAAACACACCGACGCACCTTTGCGGTGCGTCGGTCTGCGCTCACCCCTGGGTTGTAGGCCTCAGCCTCTCAGGCTGCTTCCTTCGGCCGCGTCACTTCGAAACCAGGCGCCGAAATGTGCGGCATTCCCGGCGCATCCCACTCGTTGGGGCTCTCCGTGAAGGCGTAGGCGTTGGAGTTCGGGTTCGCCAGAATGGTAGCTTCGACATACTGGCCTGCCGGGACGGTATAGCTGCTCGCGCCGCACCAGGTGCCGCAGTTTGCCACGGTCACGTCTGCCGAGGTGGGGTTGTACCAATAAAACGGCTGTCCCTTCGCCAGAGTTCCGTCGATCGATCCGTCTTCAATATTGATGCTTGGGCTGGGCATAACAACACTCCTCCTGATTTTGAAATGAATCTCTTACACTTTTTTCAGGGCTCATCTCACGCCGCTTCCCCGGGTCGAGGGACGGCGAACGTGGGCGCCGAAATGTGCGGCATCCCCGGCGCTTCCCATCCTGTATCCGTAAAGCTATACGGCCCGGTCGGATTCTGCAGAATATGAGCCTCGGTCGTGGCGTTCGCGTTCACAATGAAGTCCGCCTGTGTACAAAATCCGCCACAACTCCCGAGCGTGACTTGGTTGGCAGTGGGGTTGTTCCAGTAGAATGTGCATCCCTTGGTGAGCTGGCTGGATCCGCTCGCATCGCGGACATCGACCATAATCGGCATGGTAGTTCCTCCTTAGAATTTTGGGACTTGTCCCTTTTCCCCTATTTCTGGTGCATGAGAGCTTGATAGCGTGGGTTATCGTGGAGGTTGTCGAAGGGCGCGCCTGTGGCAACCACTGACCGGGAATAGCCTGCAGCCAGAGCCTTACTCAGCCACTCCAACGCAGGCCCCGTTTCGTGCAACTGGTTGTACACCACGGCCGCATTCAAAAGCAACTCCTTGTCGCCATGTCCCAGTTCTAAAGACCGGTCCAGATAGTTGAGCGCCTGTTGCCGCTCGCCCAGCATGGAGTGGTAACTGGCCAGGTCGCCCAGCACGCCAGGATCGCGCGGATTCACTTTCAATTGCTGCTCGGCCAGTGAGATTGCCTTGCGGTAAGTCGACGACGCCGAGGCAAGGTCGCCGCCATAATAATAGGAATCGCCCATGTTGCCCCAGGTCTGGTAGTCGCTGTCATCCAGCTTGAGCGCTTCCTTGTAATTGCCCACTGAATCCCGAAAACGGTGCAGCCGGAATTGCGCCACCGCCATATTGTTGTAAGCATCCCGCGTCGGACGAATGCCGACCGACTTGGCGAACGCCTGCGCGGCCTCATCATCCTTGCCCTCATAAAGCAACGCCGCTCCCAGATTATTGAGCGCCAGGTAACTATCGGGATCGAGTTTCGTCGCGCGCTCGAAGGTCGCCGCGGCCTTTTCATAATCCGCCTGGGTGAGGTAGTAAACCCCAAGCATGTTGTACACGCGCCAGTACTGCGGCCGCACGGTGATCGCGCGCTTGTAGGTTTCCTCCGCCTTATCGGGCTGATTCAGGTGCTGGTAGACCGTGGCCAGGCTGGTATAAGCCCGGTCGTTGGTCGGATCCAACTCTACCGCTTGCTGGAACTGCTCGGCAGCCTTCTCATATCGGCCGGTGCCATCTTCCAGCAAGCCCAGGCACAGGTGGCCTTCGGCGCCCGCATTGCCCAGGTCGACCGCCTTATCGCATGCCTGCTGCGCGGGAGTGATCCACTGTTTCTGTTTCCCGCCCATCTGATAGCGCAGCCAGTAGGTCTGCCCCAGTGCGGCCTCAGCCTGCCCGTAATTCGGATCGATTTTCAAAGCCTGCTTGAATACGATCTCGGCGCTGGTCAGGTTTTCCGGCCGGCGCGGGTCCTGCAGATAGCCGCGTCCCTGCACGTAGTACTGGTAAGCCTCGGGAAAAGTGGTTGAGTGTGCGCCCAGCGCCTGCTTCTCTTCGCTGCGTAGCGGAAAGTTGAGCGCCGCCGCCACGCCGTTGGTCAGCTGATCTTCGATGCTGAACAAATCCGAAACCGGCGCCGTGATCGAGTCGCCCGCCAGATTCCTCCCGCTCCGGGCGTCGGTCAGGCTATACGATGCCCGCACCAAATCGTTCGACTGCTCCAGTGACACGGCCAGCCCCAGGCTCACACCGAATTCTTTTTTCGCATCGGACAGCGTCAGAACATTCTTGTCGGCGAGCGTGCGCGCCGGGACTACCTCAAGATCGTGATTCGCGCTCAATTGCGAAAGTTTCGCCGCTACATCCTCGAGCAATCCTTTGCCGAACGCGGTCAGTTTAGGATCGCCCGATGCCGCCATCGGCAGCACCGCGATGCTCTTTCGTTCCGGCACCAGAGAAGCCGTCGGCGCGGCCGATCCCGCAACCTTCGAGGCCATCCGCCGCAGCAGCCGCGGCCCCCAAATAATTCCTGCCGCCAGCAGAATCGCCAGCGTGCCCGCCGCCGCAATCTGCATTTTTCTCTTCGGCGTCCACGTCGCCGCCGCCTGCGTCGATTTCAGCTTCTTTCCCGATTCGTAATCCTTCTTCAACCGCAGCAGGTCGTGATGAATCTCCGCCGCGCTCTGGTAGCGCAAATCGCGATTCTTCACCAGCGATTTGTCGATGATCTCCTGCAGCCGGTGCGGCAATCCCGGCATCGATTCGTTCAGCGACACCGGCGCTTGCCCAAGGATCGCGTGTACCGTCACCGCCCATGTCGGTCCCGAGAAAGCCTGCCTGCCGGAAGCCATCTCGTAGAGCAACACGCCGAACGAAAACAAGTCGGTGCGCGCATCCAGTGCTTCGCCCCGCGCCTGCTCCGGCGACATATAGGCCACCGTTCCAATCGCCGCGCCCGTGTGCGTCAGCGGCCCGGTCGACGACAACGTCGGGTCCGAGGAACTGGAAAGGTCGGGAGCCGTCAGCTTCGCCAGCCCAAAGTCGAGAATCTTTGCCTGTCCGCGCCCGGTAATAAAAACATTCGCCGGTTTGATGTCGCGGTGCATGATGCCCTTGGCATGTGCCGCCTGCAGCGCGTCGGTGATCTGCAACGCCCAATCCAGCAGCGTTCCCAGCGGCACCGGCTGGTCGCCGATGCGCTCCCGCAAAGTCTGCCCTTCCAGAAACTGCATCGCGATGAAGGGCTGCCCGCGGTCTTCGTCGATCTCGTAAATCGTGCAGATGTTGGGATGATCCAGCGCCGACGCCGTGCGCGCCTCGCGTTTGAACCGCTCCAGCGCCCGCGGATCGCGCGTCGCCGTGTCAGGCAGGAACTTCAGCGCAACCATGCGGCCAAGGCGAGTGTCCTCGGCTTTGTAGACGACTCCCATGCCGCCCGCACCAAGTTTTTCGAGAATGCGATAGTGCGAGACAATCTGGTCGTTCATTGGCGCGCAACCCCAGCGGAGCCCCAATTATCTGCATGGTACTGAACGCGGGAAGGTGGCGCAATAGTCGGAAAGGAGAGCTTAATGAACTACGAACCAAATCGGTCCGATGAGTGTGTCTAGATGACTGGATGAGTGGGACTGAATGAGCGGGACTAGATACGTGGGGCTAGATATGTTTGACTGGCGCAGCGCCTCTGGCGCTGCGTTAAGGATTTGTTTCCGGGAGCGCCTCTGGCCCCCGAGGTCATCACGGTGAGTCTTCGGCTAAACTCCAGCGCCTTACTTCTTTTTTCCCAGTTTCCGGGAAATCTCTTCCACAATCTTGGGCCGCAGATCGGCCAGCACACTGTCCACGATGTTGGCAATGCCATCGGGATCGGAATCCGATGCCGCCGGAAGTTCCTCGGGATTGTGCTCGGCCCCCGCTGCCACCGCCATCGCCGCCGAATCCTGGGGCGCACCCGTTTGCGGGGCCTTGGGATCGTCCGATTCGCGAATGCGCCGCCAGTTCGCCCACGCGGCGGCAGTGGTTGCTGCGATTTCCGATTCTTTTTTTGCCATCTCCCCTAACCCTCCGTGAGCCGGTTGCGCCGGCGCAGCTGTTTCCACTCTTTCGCGATCTGCCGGATCGCGCGAAATCCCGTCGGACGAGGCCTCCTTTGACAAAGCCGCATCCGCCGAAGTCTGCTCTGCTGAAACCTGCTCCGACGAAACTTGCTCTAACGAGGCTTGCTCCTGCGAGACATTCCCGGCCGCACTGTCGCTCGCAGCCACGTGCTGCTCGGGCTCGGGTGCCACGATTGCTGCTGCAATCTGCGCCGTCGCAAGTTCCGCGGTCGGCGCATCGGCAGGATGCAATTCCTCCACCACCGGATGCACCGCCGCAGGCTGCGACTCTTCGCTCTTTTTCCCACGCTCAAACTGAGAATCGTCTTCCAGTCCCCGCTTGGCGCCCAATTCCTCCGCCGCGATGCTTGGATGGCGCTCCTCTGCCGCGGCTTCGCTGACCTGCCGGTCCGCCGAACCGGCCTCAACCGAAGAAGAAGACGTCGTGGACGCTGCAGGCAAATGCGCCGCCTGCCCCGGAGCCAATTCGGAAGCCGATGCCGCCGCCTGCGCTACGTATGATGCCGCTGCCGTTTCCAGTTCCTGAATCGCCGCGCTGATCGCATCCTTAGCCGCGCCCGCTACTGCCTCCAGGGTCTCCGAAACTTGTGTCTCCGAAACCTGCGTCGGCGTCACTTCCGGCGGCGTCACTTCCGGCGCCGCAATCGCGCTCGCCGGAGCCGCAATTTCCAGCGCCGTCTCTTTCGCGGATGCAGCTTCTGAGAAGCCCGCCGAAGCCGACGGCTCTGCCACGGCCACTGCAGCCGGCTCCGGAACCTCAGCCGCCGCAAATCCCTTGTACGCGCCGTCTGCCGCGGCAAAGGCCGCGAACGCCTTCTGCATTTCTTTTTCCAGAGAGACCGCAGCGTCCTCCGGCGCCAGCGCCACGGCTACCGCGGTCCAGCGCGAGTTCGTTGTCGCAACTCCGCTTCCCGCCGCCATCGCCATCGCCATC
Source organism: Terriglobales bacterium (assembly GCA_035504195.1). Taxonomy (GTDB): domain Bacteria; phylum Acidobacteriota; class Terriglobia; order Terriglobales; family Acidobacteriaceae; genus Sulfotelmatobacter. The sequence continues at coordinate 200,966 of DATJSG010000025.1, read as the reverse complement.
GTGACCGGCTCGTCCGCGCGTGAGGGCGCATCGTGCTGAACTGCCGCGCTGCCTGCGCTCGTCTCCGCCACTACGGGCTGGCCAGCTTGCTCCCGATGAGGCAGTTCCTCCGCCAACTCGCCTGCTTTGGTTTCGCGCGCCTCGATCTTCTCCTCAGCCTTCTGTTCCGCAGTCTCCGCCTTGGCGGCCGTCTCCGCCTGCGCACTCGCGCCCGAAGCCGGCGAAGCCGCACCCTGTTCGGCCGCAGCCCGCGTCTCCGCGGGAGCGGCAGGCTTGGCTTCTTCCTGAACTGCCCGCGGCGGCGTTGTGCTCGCCCGTTCCGCAACCGTCTCCGCGCTTTTGGCCGCTGCCACGCTGTTCTGCACCTGCGCCGCCGCCGCCGCCAGCGCCGCAATCTCTTCCGGAGTCACGTCCTTGGGCAATCCCTGCGCCGCTAGCGCTCCCACATCGACGCGCGCATCTTCCGTTTTGGCTTCCTGCGCTTTGGCTTCCTGCGCTTTGGTTTCCTGCTGCGACCGTGCAGATGGCGCTTCCACCACCGTTCGCAGGTCCTTGTTCACCGCGTTGTAGATCGCGCCATCGTCGCCATCGTCCTTTTCCGCGGACTTCTTCTTCGCCGAAGGAAAATTGATCCGGCTCTTCCACCCCGAATCTTCTTCCACCGCCATCGACTTGTCGTAGCGGCCTTCCTCGATCGCGGCAATGCTGCGCGCAAAGCGACCCGGCTTCGAGCTTTCCGATCGCGGCACAATCTTGTCTTCCAGCTTGGCCAGTGCGCTGAGCAGTTCGCTGGCTTCAAAAGGCTTGACGATAAAGCCATCGGCGCGCGCCCGCTTGGCTTCCTCTGGTTTGAATGGTTCCAGTTTTCCCACCGTCAGCAGCACCGGAATGCGCGCGGTTTCGCCGGCCTCCTTGAGGCGCTGGCACACCTCCAGACCGCTGTAGCCGGGCATGTAAACGTCAAGCACGATCAGGTCGGGTTTCAGCTCGGCAATCCTCTTCAGGGCCGCCGAACCGTTGTTGACCGTGATGACTTCGTAGCCCGCATCCGCGAGGATTTTCCGCCCCATATTCTGAGCGGTGACGCTGTCATCGGCGAGCAGTATCTTCCTGGCCAAAGGTTTCCTCTGAAGCGGGGAGATACCGCGAAGGTAACCTGCCCCTCAACGTAAGTCAATGATCTGGAAGGGAAGTAACCAGTTACCAGTGGTCAGCACCTACCGCGCAGACAAGCGGGCCGGCGTTGCGCCGGCCGCAGAGATCCTAAAACCAGCGCTCTATCGGGGCGGTTACCAGGATCCGGGGCCCCGTCCGAAGGCTGAACTTACAAGGCTCGAACTTACGAACTTCGCCCTGTCGCCTTTCAGAACGGAATGATCTTCTTCAGTCCTTTTTTCTTCTTCTTGCGGCTGCTGGAAATATCCTGATCGCTGGCTAGCTGCGAACCGTCGTCCGCACTCGCGTTCGACGACGATCCCGGATGGATTTCATTCACCTGCGGCGGCGGCGGCAGCGTCTGATCCGTGCCATTGTCCGTCGGCTTCAGCTCGTTCGGATCGGCGGGCACATTCGGCTTCAACTCGTTCGGATCGCTTCCCCCGGCCGTCGCCGCCGCGCCCGGCCGCCCAAATGGAGAGCTGCCCATCGAGGAGTCCGTCCCTGCCGCCGGAGCCGGTTCGTTCGCTGCGGGCTGCGTCGGCTGTACGACTTCCACACCCAGAACACCTTTCGCCGGCGGGCCCATCGCTCCCATCGCCTCGGTTCGAATCACGTCCCCCACTGAGAGGGGCTCGGTTTCCACCAGCGACGGTTCCCCCACCTTCGCTGCCTGCGTCACATCCGGACCTCTCTTCACAAACGACATCGCTCTCTGCAGTGGATTGGCTTCGCCTCGGCTGGCCATCTCCGCTTTGTTCTGCGCCACGGCAGCCTTGGTCGGGCGCGGAATAGGCTGCTTCAGCGCCTCCAGCCGCCTCTTGGCATCGTCGGAGCGGTCCATCACCGGATAGCGCGTCAGGATTTGGTCGTATGCCTTCGACGCCTCTTTGGCCAGCTCTTCAATGTATTTCGCCTTCCCCGCTTCCGTCCCGCATCCCCGCGGTAGCCCGTGCGCGTCGCAAGTCGGAGCCGCACGCAGCCGCGCGATCTGTCCCTCATAATCCTGACCCAGCAGATAGAGCGCCTCATCGGCCCGGCTGTACAACGGATACTTGTTGACCAGCGATTGCAGCCGCGCAATCGATGCCGGATACGACTCGCGCAAGTAATAGAACCGGCCAATTTCAAACTCGCGCTCCGCCAGCACTTCCTGCACTTCGAGCAGCCGCTGCTTCGCCTCCGGCACCAGCTTGCTGTCCGGATACGTCAAAATCATCTTGCGGTATTCGTCTTCGGCGCGCTTGGCGTGCGTGAAATCGCGGTCCGCCTTCTCCATCTGCTGATAATGAATGTTCGCAATCTTCAGCTGCGCTTCCGCCGCCTCCGGCATATTCGGAAAGAAAGTCTCGAAGTCGTCATACTCCTGCTCAGCCTGCGCCAGCGCCGCAGTTCCACCCTCCGCGTACCAGGAATCGCCCACCGCCAGTTTGGCCCGCGCCACAAACTCCGAATCCGGATAAGTATTGATCAAAGTCTGCAGCGTCAGCCGAGCCACGTCGAACCGGTTGTGATGCATCGCGTCCATGGCCTTGTCGAACAGCACTTTATCCGGCTGCTTCGACCCAATATTCGCCAGTGGGTTCACCGATTTCTTGTTCGTGCAAGCCGCCCCAAACAGCAGCAATACAACCGCGCAAATCAAAGTAGCTCGACGTGACATAAGACCTCAGGAATTTCGTTTGTGCAATTGCTCGTGTGGGGACGAACGCCCCCGTCTGTCCCTTGAGAGAAAGCTCGAGTGCACGACCACGGGATCTACACCTTTTGCATCGCCGCTTCCGTAGCCGCCTTCAGCAGCGCCCCGGCATTCTTCTTTGGATCGCCGCTGCCGAACACCGCGTTGCCCGCCACCAAAATTTCTGCCCCCGCCCGCACCACATCTTCGACCGTGTCCAGCCCCACCCCACCATCCACTTCGATGCGATACCCCAACCCGCGTTGCCCGCGAATCTCGGCCAGACGGCGCATTTTGTGCAGCGTCGTCGGAATAAACTTCTGCGCCCCAAACCCCGGATTCACCGACATCACCAGCACATAATCCACAATGTCGAGCACTTCCGAAAGCGTCTCCACTGGCGTCGCCGGATTGATCACCACCCCCGCCCGGCAATCGTGGCTCCTGATCAAATGCAGCGTCCGGTTTAAGTGCCGCACCGCTTCCTGATGCACCGAAATCCAGTTCGCCCCCGCATCGGCAAAGGCAGGAATATATTCATCCGGATTCTCGATCATCAAATGGCAGTCGAGCGGCAACTCCGTCGCCCTGCGCAACGACTTTACCACCGGAGGCCCAAGCGTGAGATTCGGTACAAAATGCCCATCCATAATATCCACATGGATGACACTCGCCCCCCCCTCCGCCGCGGCGCACACCTGCTCGCCCAGCCGGGCAAAATCAGCCGCAAGAATCGACGGTGCCAGTTCGATCAACCTGGGGACCTCAGCAATCAGGAACTCTCGAAGAGAACGCTGCCCGAAATTCTAACACGCAATGCTCGTGTGTGGACCGATGGACAATACCGTGGAAGAGCGGCGCTTCAGCGCCGCGTCAAGCTCGAAACGTCAAGCTCGAAAAAAGAAGCGGGCTTCAGCCCCCTGAGGCCCCAAGCCGTCCGCCATGTTACCCTCGTCCCGCGTGCCCGCGCTCACCCACATTCCGCCCGCGGCCTTCAGCGTCACCGCTGTATTCCTCTGGGGCATGTCGGACTTCGCCGGAGGTTACGGCTCGCGCCGCGCCAACGCTTTCGTCTTAACCGCCTTCTCCCACATCTGCGCCTTCGCCCTCATGTTCACCCTAGCCCTCGCAACTCACGGAGCATTCCCCTCCCGCACCAGCATCCTCTGGGCGCTCGCCGCCGGTGCCATCGGAGGCTTCTCCATCGCCGTCTTCTACCGCTCCCTCGCCGCCGGACAAATGGGCCTCACCGCTCCCATCGGCGCACTTCTGGGCGCCGCCATCCCCACGCTGGTCGACGTCGCGCTCGAAGGCGCTCCCACCCGCTGGATGATCGCCGGCTTCGCCCTCGCCATCCTGGCCATCTGGCTCATCACCCGCCCCGAACCGCGCAGAGACCAGAACAACAACGGCAATGGCGACAATGGCGAGAACGACAGCGCCAACGACGACTCGGGCCGCCCGAAAGGCGTAGCTACCGCCGCGCTAGCCGGAGTCGGTTTCGCCGGATTCTATCTCTGCGTCCACCAGGCAACCGGCTCCCCCATATGGATCGCGACCATCTCCCGCATCGGATCGTTCACCGCCACTGCCATCGCTTTGCTGGTCATCCGCGTTCCACTCTCGCTCGACCGCTCCAGCGCCGCCTTCGGCATGTTCGCCGGATGCTTCGACATCATCGGCAGCGCCCTGTTCGTTTTCGCCAGCCAGCACGGCCGCCTCGACGAAGCCGTAGTCATCACCTCGCTCTATCCCGCGGTCACTGTCCTGCTGGCACGCCTCGTCCTGAAAGAACGCTTCAGTCCCTGGAAACTAGCGGGCCTCTTAGCCGCGCTAGCCGCAGTTCCCCTGATCGCCGGGGGATGATCAGGAACTGCCCGTGGGGTGCGCGGGCGACTCGCCGCTCGGTCTTGCGGCAGTTCGCCTGCACCAGCTCCGCCAAACCCGCTCATCTTGACGTCTTGCCTAGCATGTCAGTCGATTCACTATTCGTCGCGATTTCCGCTATACTCCGCCCGTCCAAACTTGCTCCCTCGGAGACGCCTCCCTGGCGATCGTTCTATCACGTGCCGCAGCGCCCGCCACGGTTGAGTTTGCAGGCCGGGCAAAGCGCCGCATCGCCATGCGGTTGCTTCCATTTCTTTTCATCCTCTACATCGCCAATTATCTGGACCGCACCAGCGTGGCCTACGCCGCGCTCGGCATGTCTCGCGACTTGGGATTCAGCGACCGCGTGTTGGGTATGGGAATGGGTATCTTCTTCATCAGCTATGTGGCGTTGCAGATTCCCGGTGCCCTGCTGGTCGAGCGCTGGAGCGCGCGACGGATGATTTCCGCGACCATGATTGCCTGGGGATCGTTGACCGCGCTGACCGCGCTGGTGCACACCCCAAATCAACTCTATTTTGCGCGATTCGTATTAGGTGCGGCGGAGGCCGGATTCTTCCCCGGCGTGATCGTCTATCTGAGCCACTGGTTCAAGCGCGCGGACCGCGCCAAGGCGACCAGTAACTTCATGGCGGCAATTCCCATGTCGTTCATCATCGGCTCGCCCATTGCTGGCTGGATTCTCGGCCACCAATGGTTCGCCGTCGAAGGCTGGCGCTGGCTCTTCGTCATGGAGGGAATGCCGGCCATTTTGCTGGGAGCGCTGGCGTTTTTCTTTTTGACGGACTGGCCCGGCGAAGCCGCCTGGCTCGCCCCCGAGCAAGGGCGATGGATCTCACAAGAGCTGTATGAAGAAAAACACATCAGTGAGCATGCGATTACGGTGTGGCAAGCGCTCAAGTCCCGCACGATTGTGCTGCTGGCTGGGTTAGCCTTCCTCAACTATTTTGTGTTCTACACGTTTGCTTTCTGGTTCCCTACCATGCTGAAACGTCAATCAGGATTTTCAGACGCGCGGGTCGGCCTGATCGGAGCTGTGCCCTACGTGGCAACCTTCATCGCCATGCAAATCAACGGTTGGCACTCCGACAGGAACTGCGAAAGACGCTGGCACTCCGCCGTCCCCATGTTTGTCGCTGCGACCGGATTGCTGGGACTCCTCGGTCAACCCCGGTCAGTGCCAGTCTCAATCCTATTGTTCACCATGGCGTGTATGGCCTTTGCCTATCTCCCGACCTTCTGGGCAATCCCGACCGAGATCCTGAGCCAGTCAGCCGCGGCGGCCGCTGTGGGGATGGTCAACGCCGTGGCCAGCGTCGCAGGCTTTGCCGGCCCTCACCTGTTCGGTTATCTCAACACTCGAACCGGATCGTTCTCCTACGGCCTGGCCCTCATGATGGTCTCTGCCCTCGCTGGAGGGTTGCTGATACTGTGCATTCCAAAAGCCAGAGACAGACGAGACGTTCCCTAATTCTGAAAGGACCCGCCGCTTACAGAATATATCTCGACAAATCCTGATCCTTCACAATATCGGTCAGCATCTTGCGCACATAATCGGCGTCCACGGTTACCGACTGGCCCTTTTTCTCCGGGGCGTCGAAGCTTAACTCGTCCAGCACCCGCTCCATGATGGTGTGCAGGCGGCGCGCGCCGATATTTTCGGTGCTCTCGTTCACGCGAAACGCGAAGTGCGCAATCTCATCCAGCGCCTCGGGAGTGAACTCCAGCTTCACGCCCTCGGTATCGAGCAAAGCCGTGTACTGCTTGACCAGCGACGATTTCGGCTCGGTCAGAATGCGCACGAAATCTTCCATGGTCAGCGACTGCAATTCCACGCGAATCGGAAACCGGCCCTGCAATTCCGGAATCAGGTCGCTCGGCTTCGACACATGAAACGCGCCCGCTGCAATAAACAGAATATGATCCGTGCGCACCATGCCGTAGCGCGTGTTGACGGTCGTTCCTTCGACGATCGGCAGAATGTCGCGCTGCACGCCTTCGCGGGAAACGTCGGGACCATGCCCGCCCTCGCGCCCGGCAATCTTGTCGATCTCGTCGAGAAACACGATGCCGGAATTTTCCACGCGATCGATCGCCATGCGCGTCACCTGATCCATGTCGATGAGCCGCTGCTCTTCTTCCTGAATCAGATATTCGAAGGCCTCGTTCACTTTCATCTTTCGCTTCTTCGTCCGGGCGCCGAAAATGTTCGGCAACATGTCTTTGATGTTGACGTCCATCTCCTCCACGCCCTGGTTCGAAATGATTTCGAACGAAGGAAAATTGCGCTCGCGCACGTCGATCTCGACCATGCGATCGTCCAGCTTGCCCTCGCGCAACTGCTGCCGCAGTTTCTCGCGCGTGCGATTCGACGACTCAGCCAGTGCAGTACCGCCATCGATCACGACACCGCCGGCAGTCGAAACCGGCTCTGGACGCGCCGGAGGCGAGGGCGGCAACAGAATATCCAGCAGCCGCTCTTCCGCATTCAGCTCTGCCTTGTCGGCCACGTCTTCCAGTTTTTCTTCGCGCACATTGTCGATGGCAATCTCGACCAGATCGCGCACCATCGACTCCACGTCCCGCCCCACGTAACCAACTTCGGTAAACTTCGACGCTTCTACTTTCAGGAAAGGAGAATTCGCCAGCTTGGCCAGCCGCCGCGCAATCTCAGTCTTCCCGACGCCGGTGGGACCGATCATGATGATGTTTTTGGGAATGATTTCTTCGGCCAGGTCGGGGGTTAGTTTTTGGCGGCGCATGCGGTTGCGCAGGGCGATGGCAACGGCGCGCTTGGCGTCTTTCTGGCCGATCACGTGCTTGTCGAGTTCGACGACGATCTCGCGCGGGGTGAGTTCGTCGAGCGCGAGCTGCTCTTCTTCAGCGGTAGAGGGTAGATAGATGGCCATAGAAATTCGGTACTCAGTAATCAGGTGTCATTTCCGCCTTATGTTCTTCTGCGTACTGAGTACTGAGTACTGAGTACTGCATACTACAATTCCTCAATCGTTACCTTGTCATTGGTATAGATGCACATTTTGCCGGCAATCTTCATGGCTTCTTCGGCGATCTGGCGGGCGCTGAGTTGCGTGTGTTCGGAGAGCGCCTGCGCCGCGGCTTGAGCATAAGGGCCTCCGCTGCCGATGGCGGCTACGGCGCCGTCAGGTTCGATCACGTCTCCCTGGCCGCTGAGCAGGTAAGTCTGCTCCTTGTCGCAAACCAGCAGCAAGGCCTCCAGATGGCGCAGAAACTTGTCGGTGCGCCAGTCGCGCGCCAGTTCGACCGCACCGCGTCCCAGGTTGCCGTGGTATTGCTCCAGTTTCGCTTCGAAGCGGCTGAACAAAGTGAAAGCGTCCGCGGTGGAGCCGGCGAATCCGGCGATGATTTTGTCGTTATAGAGGCGGCGAATCTTTTTGGCCGAATGTTTGATCACCGACTCGCCCAGGGTAACCTGGCCGTCTCCAGCGAGCACCACGCTGCCATTGCGGCGCACGGACAAAACTGTTGTCGAGCGGATCAGTCGTTTCTGAGTCATGAGCGCAATTTTTAATTATAGCAGTGGGCAGGAGCAGCTCCATCGGGCGAAGCCGTGATTAGTGAACCTCCGGCGGGTGCCCCACTTCTGGCCGGTTTTGCCAGAAGTGGGGATTTCCACTTCCACAACAGAGTACGTCTATAGCGTCCCAACCTTTCCCAAATCGCCAATCTACAATCTACAATCGAAAACCCATGCTCCCCGCCCGCATCGCCGAACTACTCGATCCCTTCCTCGGCGCGGCCACCACTCCAAGCCCTCGTGATTCCGAACCGGGCCAAAGGCCCGGTGAGGAACCTGCTTTTCTCTCGCCCGCACAACTGCAGCTTATATCGACATACATCGATATACTCCTCCGCTGGAATGCGCGCATTAATCTCACCGCGATCCGCGACCCCGAACAGATCGTCACCCGCCACTTCGGCGAGAGCCTATTCGCCGCCCGCCACCTGTTCCCGCGTGCTCCCGCTGTCTGCCCTGTGTCCTCGGCGGTGAAAGATTTTGACGTTGACGTGGCCAACGACCAACGACCAACAGCTAACCACGTCCGCGTAGCGGACCTGGGTTCCGGCGCCGGATTCCCAGGCCTCCCCATCAAACTCTGGGCCCCTAACATCTCTCTTACTCTGATCGAGTCCAATCACAAGAAGGCAGCCTTCCTCCGCGAAGTCACCCGCGCCCTTACATTGACGGACGTCAATATACAAACGGCACGTGCGGAAGCCTTAGCCGGCATCATCTACGACGTTGTAACCCTGCGCGCTGTAGAACGCTTCGAAACCATCCTCCCAACCGCAGCCCGCCTCGTCGCCCCCAGAGGTCGCCTCGCCCTCCTCATCGGCTCCGCCCAGCAAGGCCGGGCCCGCGCCATCCTGCCCGCCTTCTCCTGGTACAATCCCATCCCAATCCCGGGCTCGCAGTCGAGAATCATGATCGTCGGCCGATCCTCCGCGAGCCCACACAATGCAGCATCAACTTAGTTAACATACCTAGCGATATTGCTAGAAGTGGAACATATTTGCAACATACATGCTTAGTTGTTAGCAATATTGCCACTATTGTCTATAATCTAACCACAAAAGTGGAACGTGCATTAACTTTGCCACCCATTGTCTTGCCGATCCTATGGCATAAAATAATGAGTTTTCCACAGTGTTCCTGCAGGAACACTTCTCAGATTTGTCATTTCCTATGTCGGTTTCTCACGGGCTGCGATAGATCGCTCTTAGGTTTTCATTTCTGGCGATGTGTTCCTGCAGGAACACATCGCACGATCGCCATTCATTCCAGCTCAAGGCTGCCACTGACGAATCGACTCCCCCCCACTCAGCGATGCCTTGCCTGGAGTAGCGCGAGGCAGTCACAAAATCTGGAGAAGTGTTCCTGCAGGAACACTTCTTGGTTTTGAGAGCCTAAGTTTTGCACACGGATTCACCTCCATGCACAACAGTTCTTCATTGCTTTTAGAGCGTGAAGCGGATTATTCTCCCGGGTAGCTCTTAGGTTCTCCTCACAATCCAATGGGACGTGTCATCGCTGTTGCCAATCAGAAGGGCGGCGTGGGTAAGACCACGACTGCCATCAACTTGGCTGCGTCGTTTGCAGCTGCTGAAGTCAACACCCTGCTGGTCGACTGCGATCCGCAATCGAATGCCACCAGCGGCCTGGGGTTCGCCAAGGATCCGGAGCGTGTCAGCTCGTACCATCTGCTGATGGGCGCGGCGTCGGCTGAGGAGGCGTTGCTTACCACTGAGCTCGAACAGCTCTGGCTGATTCCTTCACACAAGAATCTGATCGGCGCGAATCTGGAACTGGTCGATGCGGAAGGGCGCGAGTTTCGCCTGCGCGAAGCGCTGGCGCCTCTGCGCGAGCGCTTTCAGTTCATCGTGCTGGACTGTCCGCCGGCGCTCGACCTGCTCACGCTGAATGCGCTGGTCGCTGCTGACGCGGTGCTCATTCCGATGCAGGGCGAGTACTTTGCGCTGGAAGGCATTAGCGAGTTGCTGGACACGATCGAGCGCATTCGTGCAGCGCTGAATCCTGCGCTGGAGGTTGAGGGCGTGGTGCTGACCATGTTCGATGAGCGCACCAACCTGGCGCAGCAAGTAAAGACTGAGCTGAAGAGTTATTTTGGCGAGAAGCTGTGCGCAACGACTGTACCGCGGAACATACGGCTGGCGGAGGCACCGAGCCATGGCAAGGCGGCGCTGGTGTACGATCCGCGCTCGAAGGGCGCGGAGAGTTACATACGGCTGGCGAAGGAGATCATTGAGAGGCAGCTGGCGGGAGTCAGTGGCCAGGGGTCAGTGATCAGTGGTCAGCCGGCTGGTACGGGCGAGGAGCAAGGAGTCGCGGCGGCGGAGGGTGGCGAGCAAAGCGCTACGGTCGAGGAGATTCCGGCGAAGGGGGAGATGGACAAGAGCGCGTAGTATATTGATATTCATCGATATATTACATTGACATTGGTCTATATATGGGCGCTATCCGAAGGCGGCTTATGGATTGATGGTCATCGATTTAACGGTAGAAGAAGCCTGGCCCTTGGCTCGGATGACAGGGGCGAGTGCGGTGCAGACGGAAGCGAGTTGCATGGATCCTTCGGCGCCAAAGTGCGGCGCCTCAGGATGACAAGGACGAGGGATTGAAAACGGGGAGATTATGACTACTGCGGGGAATGTGGCGCGGGATACGGCGCGGGATACGGCGGAGCCGGCCAACAGGGACCCGGCGAATAAGGACAAAGAGAAGGTGGAGAAGCGGCGGGCTTTGGGGCGGGGGTTGGAGTCGTTGCTGCCGGGGCCGCGGGCGGTCGAGCTGCGCTCGACTGGACAGCCGGGGGCGGCTGTCCCTACACAAGCTCATCAGGCTGCGGGCGAAAAGCAGGTTCCTCACCGGGCTTTCAGCCCGGTGAGGAATGACAAGGAAATGGAAGCAGGGGAGGGCGTGATCCCGGTCATTCGGGCGGAGGCGGAGGAGCCGGAGAATGTCGGAGGTATGGATCGTGGAGCGGCCGAGCCGCGCTCGGCTGAACAGCCGAGGGCGGCTGTCCCTACATACTCTTCTTCTGCGGCGGGCGTTCCTGCTGATGCGGAGGAGGAGGAAAGCATCACGATTCTGGCGATGGCGGAGTCGAGGACGCCTTCGAATCTCGTGATCAATCTGGGAATTGAACAGATTGACAAAAATCCTTACCAGACGCGAGAGGTCGAGGATGACGATGCGCTGGAGGAGTTGTCGGAGTCGATCAAGGCCAATGGAGTGGTACAGCCGATTGTGGTGCGTCCGGCGGAGGAGGATGGAAGATTCATTCTGATTCTGGGCGAGCGGCGGCTGATGGCCTCGAAGAAGGCGGGGAAGGACAGGATTCCGGCGCTGGTGCGGAGGGTATCGGATCAGCAGGCAGCGGAGATGACGATCGTCGAGAACTTGCAGCGCGAGGATTTGAGTCCGCTGGAGCAGGCGCAGGCGTTCAAGGTGCTGAGCCAGGAATTCCACTTGACGCAACAGGAGATTGGCGCGCGCGTGGGATTGGCGCGCCAGTCGGTGGCGAATTATATGCGACTGCTGAAGCTGCCGCGGGTTGTGATGCAGATGCTGGCGGAGAAGCGGCTGTCGTTTGAAAAGGCGAAGGCGTTGTTGACGTTGGAGGATGACGACCGGATTCAGCACGCGGCCTTGTTTGCGGTAAAGAAGGGAATGAACATCGAGGAGATTGAGCGGCTGGTGCTGTCGATGGATGGGGATCTGGCGCCGTTTCCGGGGATGCCGACGACGGAGAAAAAGCCGAGCGGGGCGCGCTGGGTGGATCCGAATGTGAGGGCGGCGCAGGGTGATTTGGAGAGATTGCTGGGAGTGCGGGTAAGAATTCGGGATCGGAAGGGGAAGGGGAAGATTGTGATTGAGTATTCGACGGTGAATGATTATGAGCGGGTGGTTTCCATGCTAAGGGGAAAATCCAGTGGTTAGTGAGGTCCTTCCCCTTCTGCCAACGCTGCGCTTGGCATTCAGGGTTCAGGATTTCGGCGCGCGGCTCAGATGCCGCGCGAGCGCCTCAAATTATGAACGAGTGGTCGAGATGTTGCGGGGGAGGAAGTAGCGAGTTCCGAGCGGGCGGCCTGGCGGCCGCCCTTCTTACTTTTCCGAGGGGGAATCTGGTTGGTTAACATGTGGGATGGCTCGCTGCTCTCGACACCATAATTGGTGATGGCAGTAGAGGAAATTGGTGTTGGGGTGGGGCCGTGTGGGAGCTAGCGGGTGAGATGGCTCCTGTTAACTAACGAGGTTCCTGCGAGTCCCGGGCTGCATGGATCCTTCGGCGCCAATGTGCGGCGCCTCACGATAACAATGCTTTTGGACTGGTACAGACTCTAGGCTGAGGGCGAGCTGAGGGCGGGGACATTATGTTGGATCATGCGGTGTTGGCGGCGGTTGCGGAGGGGATGATGAGTGCGGCCTCTGACGTGGTTGTCAATGGAGCCGCTTTGCGCGTGATGCGGACTGGAGCGCGACGGTTTCGGACGGTGCGGTTTGAGATGGGCGGGAAGGGGTATCAGGCGATCGAGCAGAATCCGGAAAAGCCTAGCCGGTGGGGACAGCTGGCGCGGGAGGGGCGGCGAGTCGTGCAGTTTCGGGAAGTGGGGTCGGGGAAGTATGTAGCGGTGGTGGTGGATGGCAAGGTGACGGAGTATGGATAGTCGGTACCCAGTACTCAGTACTCAGTACTCAGCGGAATTTGGATGGTTACGGGTGGGAGATTGGGTTTGTTTTGGATGCTCTGGGGATCTCCCGGTTGGGACTTTTCTCTGTTAGTGAATGCCAAGTGGGGCCGGCTGGAGAAAATCGTGGCTGGCGAATGATGCAGGCTGGGTTTACCGAGTTGATCCCCTTCGCGAGAGTCGTGTTCGGGCAGAGAGCAGCCGAGCGTTGCTTGGCCTGTCCGGGTCTGAGGTCCGAACCGACACAAAGCAGGTTCTTCCGCCTGCGCTTCGGTCGGCGTTCGGAATGACAATGCCTCGATGGCGACGTTCGTTCTTTGTCGCTCGGGTGGTGACAAGGTTCGGCCCCGTCACCACGGTTGCTGGTTGCGCGTTGCACTTCGTTCGGTGTGGGGAGTATGGTTTAGCTCGCCTGTTCCACTTCTTCTAGTTGATCACACTGCATTGGTCGGTGATTTTGCACGGGCGGCCCTCAGGGGCTGAAGCCTGCGGGCTTTGGGGACTCTGGTGACACGGCTGGAAGCCGTGCCCTTCCCGATTGGTTCGGCAGGATGGTTTTGTGGAATCGCGAGATCAAACCCCACTTCTCGCGCAAAGAACGCGCGAGAAATGGGGCACCCGTTCTTACCCGGCTATGCGATCCATAGTTGGTTGCGCTCAGTTCGTCGTTGCGGTTAGAGTTCGCGGTGCGGGAGTGTCCGCGCCGCAAGCTCCCACTTCTGGCAAAAATCGGCCAGAAGTGGGGGACCCTGATCACATTTGTTCATTTCGATTGAACGAGGGAATTATGACTAGGAACTCCTGGCATCGGATACAGATCGGTGTCCTTTTACTGATTGCGGTTTTGGTTCTTACTGCGGCGGATAATTCTGCTTTGCCGAAGCCGCCGGTAGCGAAGATTGTGCCGCATCTTACTGAGGTGAATGGGCACAAGATGGTGGACAACTATTTCTGGCTGCGGGATAAGCCGAATCCGGAGGTGCGGGCCTATCTGGAGGCGGAGAACGCCTATACCGATGCGGTGATGAAACCGACGTTACCGTTTCAGGAGAAGCTTTACGGGGAGATGCTGTCGCGGGTGAAAGAGACGGATGTGGAGGTGCCGTATCGCGAGGGCGATTATTTTTATTATGTGCGCGAGGAGGCGGGGAAACAGTATCCGATACGGTGCCGGCAGAAGGTGAGCGACGGCATGCCGGACGCGCGGGCGGGGGCCCCTTCGACTGGCGCTCAGGGCGGGTCCGCGCCACATGAAGAGATTGTGCTGGATCAGAATGAGCTGGCCAAGGGGCAGGCGTTCATGTCGGTGGCGATGTTTGCGGTGAGTCCGGATGGGAATTGGCTGGCCTATACGTACGACAATACCGGGTTCCGGCAGTACACGCTGGCGGTGAAAGATTTGAGAACCGGGAAAACTTTGATCGATCACGCCGAGCGGGTGGGGACGGTGGCGTGGGCGAACGATAACGCTACGATTTTTTATACGCAGGAAGATCCGGTGGCGAAGCGGCAATACCGGCTGTACCGGCACACGGTGGGAACGGCGGGGCCAGATGATTTGATTTATGAGGAGAAAGATGAGCGGTTTGAAGTGGAGCTACAGAAGACGCGGAGCCAGGAATATATCTTTCTGATTTCGGAGAGTCATACGACTTCGGAGGCGCGGTATATTCCGGCGAAGGATCCGAGCGCGGAGTGGAAGGTGATGGAACCGCGGAAGCAGGGCGTGGAATATTATCCCGATCACAATGGGGATTCTTTTTACATTCGGGTGAATGATACGGGTCGAAATTTCCGGCTGGTGCGGGCTCCGGTGACTGATCCGGGGAGCGCGAACTGGGTGGAGGTGATGGCGCACAATCCGGAGGTGATGCTGGACGATACAGATTTCTTTCGAAATTTCTGCGTGCTGTACCAGCGGGAGGGCGGGTTGCCGCAGATTCGGGTGATCGATTTGCGGAATGGACAGTCGAAGAAGATTGCGTTTCCGGAGCAGGCCTATGCGGCGTATTCGTATGTGAATCGCGTGTATGACACGACGGATTTTCGCTATGGATACCAGTCGCCGATTACTCCGGCGTCGGTGTTTGCGTATGACATGGAGAAAGGGACGTCGACTTTGCTGAAGCAGAAAGAAGTTCCCGGAGGATATGACCGGACGAAATATCAGGTGGAGCAGATTTATGCGACGGCGTCGGATGGAGTGAGGATTCCGATTTCAGTTTTGTATTTGAAGGGGACGAAGCTGGATGGAAAAGAGGCGCTTTATTTGTATGGATACGGGTCGTATGGGATTTCGATCGACATGTGGTTCAATTCGAATATTTTCAGCATGGTCGATCGGGGAGTGGTGACGGCGGTGGCGCACATCCGCGGCGGTGGCGAGATGGGCAAGGCGTGGCACGATGCGGGGCGGATGATGAATAAGCGGAATACGTTTACGGATTTTATTGCTTGCGCGGAGGATTTGACGAAGCGCGGATATGGGTCGAAGGATCGGCTGGTGATCGAGGGACGGTCTGCTGGAGGGTTGTTGATGGGGGCGGTGCTGAACATGCGTCCGGATCTTTTTCATGCGGC
Organism: Terriglobales bacterium; assembly: GCA_035504195.1. Taxonomy (GTDB): domain Bacteria; phylum Acidobacteriota; class Terriglobia; order Terriglobales; family Acidobacteriaceae; genus Sulfotelmatobacter. The sequence continues at coordinate 185,416 of DATJSG010000025.1, read as the reverse complement.
GCTGGTGGGCGTGCCGTTTGTGGATGTGATGAATACGATGCTGGATGAGTCGCTGCCGCTGACGGTGGGCGAGTTTGAGGAGTGGGGGAATCCGAAGGAGAAGGCGGCGTTTGATTACATGATTACTTATTCACCGTATGACAATATTGCGGCGAAGAATTATCCGGACATGCTGGTGAAGACTTCGTTCAACGATTCGCAGGTGATGTATTGGGAGCCGGCGAAGTATGTGGCGAAGATGCGGGCGCTGCGGACGGATCATAATATTTTGATCTTGAAAACGAATCTGCAGCCGGCGGGACATGGAGGGGCGTCGGGACGGTATGACCGGTTGCATGAGGCGGCGTTTGATTATGCCTGGATCTTGGGGGAGATGGGGATCAGGGATTAGGGGCTTTTGGTTCTCCATGGGAAGTCAAAATCCCCACTTCTCCCAAAACCAGGGAGAAGTGGGGCACCCGCGAGTTTATCGATGTTTCGGTTCGCTCAGCATCGACAATCTCTAATTTTTGTTTGTTAGATGAGGCCGGCTTTTAGGCGGCGGAGGAAGTCTTCGGCTTCGGTTTGGGCCTGGGCCAGGACTTTGGGCTGGTTGCGGAATTCGAGGGCGGCTTCTTGCAGGAAAAGTTCGACGGCGTCTTTGGGCTTGAAGCCGTGGGTGATCATCTTGCGGATGCGGGCGGTAAAGCTGTCGGAGTGCGACGAGGCGAGGCGCAGGAGGTGGTCGGCGCACTTGTGGTCGCGGAATTTGGCCGCTGCCAGGCGGTCAAAGGCGGTTTTGGCTTCGGGATCGTTGAGCAGCGTCGGGAGCGGGGAATTCCATTCACACTGCGAGCAGGTCCATCCCTGGAAGGAGGGGTCGACGGTCCAGACGAGTTCTCTGCTGGATTTGTCGGGTGCGGCGGATTGTGGTTTGCCGGATTGCGTGTTGCCGAATTGATTCATGAGCGGCGCGGCTCACCTCCTGGATGCTTGCGTGGCCCATGAGCTTTCCCAGGGAGACATTTTAGCGCTGGTGCGGGGATTCGGGAGTGTCGAGGGCGGTTCGGGAGGTTCGCGCGCACGAAGTTCTTTCGTAGGAAGTCAAAATCCCGCCGCGAGTGGGATCGGAGTTACGGAACCGGAGTCGCAGAACCAAGGAGCAGGTTCCTGCGCCGGCGCTTGCTTGGCGTTCGGAATGACAATCCTAATTATTACGACAGCAATTACATCTTCATTACGACAGCGATTGCATCCCCAGTCAGCACAAAGCGATATGGAGAAACTACTTGGCGAAGAAGTAGTCGAAGGATTTTACGGCGTGAAATTCGTCGTCTTTGATGTCGAAGACGGTGTAGAGCTTGGTGACGTAGAGGACGTCGTGGACTTTCTGGGTGAGGTTGAGGAGCTTGAGTTCGCCGCCGGCGTTGCGGACGGTGGTGAAGCTGCCGACGAGTTCTCCGACGCCGGAGCTGTCGATGTAGTCGACGCCGGCGAGGTTGAGGATGATTTTTTTCTTGCCGGCGGCAATAAGGGAGCGGATGGCGTCGCGCAGGATGCCGATTTCATCGCCCAGGACAATGCGGCCCTGAATGTCGAGGATGGTGACGTGAGAGACTTCGCGGGTGTCGATAGTCAGAGACATTTGGATTGCCGGCCGACGCGGGAATGGTAGTGGGTACGGAGAGAAGAGTCAATTCCCACTTATGGCAAAAACGGAGGTTGCGGTGCTACCAGATCAAAATTCCCACCCTGTCGCAAAAGACGCGACAAGGGTGGGGCAACCGGTGCGAGGCAACCCGGAAGAAAGAGTGGGAATCTGGCAGGGTATCCCAGGGAATTCAATGCTGGAGGATTCGATGAAAAGATCTTTGGTTCGACTGCTGGTTCGACTGCTGGTTCGACTGCTGGTTATCGTGGTGGGCTTGGCGATTGGCGCGTGGGCGCAGTGCGCGAAGGATAATCGCGCGGAGAAAAAAGGTGGAATTCTGGTCGCGGACTTCACCATTACGGGAACGCAGACGCTGAGCGCGACAGAGATTGCAGAGATCACGGGCGAGCTGACAGGATCATGCTTCAACGACGATTCGGATGAGATGGGTGAGCGGGTACGGGCGCTGTTTCAGAATCGGGGATATTTCAAGGTCGATGTGAAGCACGTAAGTCTGAAGGCAGACGATCCGTTGGGCAACCCGAAGCAGGTCACAATGGAGGCGGATGTCGATGAAGGACCGCTATTCAGATTGAATCAGATTACATTTTTGGAAAACCACGCCTTCACCGTCGAACAACTCCGCGCGACGTTTCCGTTAAAGAAGGGGGATGTGTTTTCACGCGGGAAAGTGGCCGCAGGGATCGAGAGCGTGAGAAATCTGTATGCGAAGCAGGGCTATCTCGACATGATCCCCATTCCCGATACTTCATTCGGTGCGGGCGCCGACCTAAACATTACGGTGTCGGAGGGGACGCAGTATCACATGGGGAAGCTGGAAATTCTGGCTGATAAGTCATTGGCGGACCGGCTGCAGCTGGCATGGAAGCTGAACGCGGGTGCGGTTTATGACATGACGTACGTCGACAGGTACATCGAAGAGAATCACGATCTGCTGCCGAGCGGGTTTAGCAAGGAGCGAGTGAAGCTAGCGGAGAATTGTCCTGACGCGGTGGTTGATGTGCGGTTGACGGTGGAGGATAAGGATGCGGCATCGAGGACGCCGATGAAGGATGTTCCGTGCGAGAAGAAGCAAGATCATTCGAAATAGTTGAGGCACACGGAGGCTAAAGCCCATTCTTTTACTGGACCTTTACGCGGCCCTTAAGGGCCGCTCTTCCACAAAAACCTAGGAGCGGGCGCCGCGGATGTGCGGATCTAGTTCCAGTGGAGGGAGCGGGGCGGTGTTGTCGCGAAGGACCCGGTCCCGAATATTCTGGATGGGCGAAGTGACGATGGGAGTGGGGTACTGGGGATGGCGAAATTCGAGGTGCATACCGCGGCCTACGTATTGCAGCTTGAGCATGGAGCCTCCCCAAGTGGAACCGGCAATGGCGACTTGCACGGGCTCAGGGCAGAACTCGGGATGGCCAGAGATTAGGGCTTCGCTGCCGCCTAGAAGGACGGCTGTGTAGCGGTGGTGCATGGTTTGGATTTCGAGGACGGTCGCAGGGGGAAGATCGTTGAGGAACACGCCACCTTCGATTTCAGACTGAACGATGCCGCGGTTAACTTCGTCGGCGAGGTTGGGGTGGGGATTAAACATAGCGACTAATAGGGCAAGGTACCAGCGCATAGGGTACTGGGTTTTGGATCGTACCACAAGAGGCCTTTCGGGAGGGCCTGGGCGCGGAGAGACATGGCCTTTAGAGGATGTGGGAGGGTTGCGGGTTGCAGGATTTTGGCGGGGCGGCTCCAGAAGAGCGGGCCCCAGCGGCTAAAGCCATCATCTTATCGAGTTTCGTACGGCACGACTCGAAGTCGTGCCCTTCCCGGTCGTGCCCTGGCCGGCACTTCTTCGTGATCGTCTTCGTGATCGTCGCGAAAATGAACCAAGCGGGCTCCGGGGGCACCCGCATTTTAATATGGAACGAACACGGGGGCTGAAGCCCTTCGTATCTTCCCACGTTATGCGGCGCTGAAGCGCCGCTCTTCCACCTTCGCTCGCTTTGCTCGCGGGACGGACGAGGCGTCCGTCCCCACACGAGCAGATCTACACAATCAAATCTCGCTGAGTCCGACTACTCGCCGCCTACGGTTAGGCCGTCTACGCGGAGGGTGGGAGCGGCGACCGAGCCGCGGAATTCGAGGTCGCTGGCGATTTCGTTGATGTTGAAGAAGAGTTCTTTGAGATTGCCGGCTACCGTGATTTCTTCTACGGGGTAGGCTAGTTCGCCGCCGGAGATCCAGAGGCCGGAGGCACCGCGGGAGTAGTCGCCGGTGACCAGATTGGCGCCGCTGCCCAGGAATTCGGTGACGTAGAGGCCGTCTTTGATTCCGGCGATCAATTCTTTCGGAGTCTTCTGGCCGGCTTGCAGGAAATAATTTCCGGGGCCGATGCCGGGGGTGCCGGCTAGTCCGCGCGCGGCGTTGGCGGTGGTTTTCAGGCCGAGTTTTTTTGCGGTGTAAGTGTTCAGCAGGTAGGAGTTGAGCACGCCGTTTTCGATGACTACGGTGCGGCGCGTGGGAATGCCTTCGCCGTCGAAGGGGCTGGTGCCGAAGCCGCCGGGGATGGTGCCATCGTCGATGATGGTGACGTTGTCGCCGGCGACTTTCTGGCCGAGTTTGCCCGCGAGGAAACTGGCGCCGCGGTAGACGGAGTCTCCGTTGATGCCCTCGAAGATGTGCTCGAGGATCGAGGTTGCGACCATGGGATCGAAGACGACGGGGACTTTGGCGGTTTTTACTTTGCGCGCGTTGAGGCGGCGCAAGGTGCGTTCGGCGGCGATCTTGCCGACTTTTTCTGGAGCATCGAGTTTCGTGAGGGTCCGCGCGACCGAGTACCAGTAGTCGCGCTGCATGGCTCCGTCGTCGGTTTGGGCGATGGGCACGGCGGAGACGGAGCAGTAGGAACGTTTGTATTCGCCGACGAAGCCGTGGGAGTTGGCGAGGACTTTGTGGCCGGTGGCGGCGTCGAAGGATCCGCCTTCGGAATTTTTGATGCGCGGATCGAAATCGAGCGCGGCTTTTTCGGCGCGGCGGGCGTAGTCGATGCGATCGGCGCCGGGAAGCGAGTAGACGTCTTCGTGGTAGAGATCGAGATCGCCGGAGACCTGGCCGAGTTGATCGGCGGGCGGGATTCCGCCGAAGGGATCTTCGGAGGTGATCCTGGCCAGTTCCAGCGCGGACTTGACCATGCGGTCGAGGCCCTCGCGGGAAAAGTCGGACGAGTAGGTGGAGGCGGCGCGCTGTCCGAAGAAGACGCGGACGCCGATGGACTTGGAGCCGGACTCTTTGAGGGTTTCGACCTGGCCGAGGCGGACGAGCGTGGAGAATTCGTCGCCTTCGCGGACTACGCATTCGGCGGCGGTGGCACCTCCCTTTACTGCTTGAGCTACGATGTCCTGGGCGATCTCTTTCAGATCGGTTGATGTTTGCTTTTCTGTGGCTGTTGTCATTTTTTCTAAGTTCGATCTTGGCAGCGGCGCTAGCCTGAAAGTGTAGTGGCAGGAACTCCTTGAAAGGCCGCTGATGCTGCGGGACTGCAAGGGATCCGTCGACTGCGTGTGAGCTTCGCGCTTTGCGCGAACCTCACACTCCGCTCAGGATGACAGGAAACAAAATATTATTGCATGAAGCCGCCGGGATCTTTTCTGGCGGTGCCGCCTACGGTCAGGCGATCGACTTTTAGCGTTGGGATGCCTACGCCTACCGGGACGGCCTGGCCGTCTTTGCCGCAGGTGCCTACGCCTTCGTCCAGCTTCAGGTCGTTGCCTACCATGCTCACTCGCGTTAATACATCCGGGCCGTTGCCGATCAGCGTGGCGCCTTTGATCGGCGCGGTGATGTGGCCGTCTTCGATCATGTAGGCTTCGCTAGCGCTGAAGACGAATTTGCCGTTGGTGATGTCGACCTGGCCTCCGCCGAAATTGACGGCGTAGACGCCATGCTTGACCGAGCGGATGATGTCTTCCGGATTGTCCTGACCGGCGAGCATGTACGTATTTGTCATGCGCGGCATGGGGATATGCTCGTAGCTTTCGCGGCGTCCGTTGCCGGTGTTAGCCATGCCCATGAGGCGCGCGGAAAGTTTGTCGCTCAGATAGCCTTTGAGGATTCCCTTTTCGATGAGTACGGTTTCCTGAGTAGAGTTGCCTTCGTCGTCGACGTTGAGCGAGCCGCGGCGCCAGGGCATGGTGCCGTTGTCGACTACGGTGCATTTTTCGCTGGCTACGCGCTTGCCGATGAGTCCGGCGAAGGCTGAAGTCTTTTTGCGGTTGAAATCGGCTTCGAGGCCGTGGCCTACGGCTTCGTGAAGCAGAACGCCGGGCCAGCCGGGGCCCAGGACGACTTCCATTTCTCCGGCGGGGGCTTCGCGGGCGTCGAGTTGCAGGATTGCCTGGCGGGCCGATTCGCGGGCGAAGAATTCGGGATTCTTGTCGCCGAAGAAGAAGTCGAGGGCGACGCGGCCTCCGCCGCCGGAAGTGCCGCGGGCGGAGTTGCCTTCGGTCTTGGCTATGCAGGAGACGTTCATGCGGGCCAGCGGCTGGGAGTCTTCGGCGAAGGTTCCGTCGGAGCCGACGACAAGGATGTTGCGGAGCTCGTCGGCGTAGCTGGCGCGAACTTCGAGAATGCGGGGATCGTAGGCGCGGGCGGCTTTGTCGGCGCGCATGACGAGTTCGACTTTTGCGGTGATTTCGGCGTCGACTGACGGAAGCGTAACCGGATAGAGGCTGCGCGCGGCGGATTTTTGAAATCCGGCGACTGGAGTCTTGGCCGGGGCGCTGGCAATCAGTGCGGCGGTTCGCGCGGCGTGCAGGATGCGGGCAGCGGAAAGATCGTCAGTGTAGGCGTAGCCGGTGCGCTCGCCGGAGACGACGCGAATGCCGCAGCCGGCGGAGATACCCTGACTTGCCGATTTGACCATAGACTCGTCGACCATTAACGAGGTCGAGGAAAGATATTCGAAATACAGGTCGGCGTAGTCGCCACCGGCGGAGAGCGCCGCGGCTAGGTAGTGCTCAAGATCGCGCTCGGTGAGGCCGTAGTGTTCGAAGAAGAAGCGGGCTTTATCTTGCTTATCGAGTTTAGTTTGATTCACGTCGTTTAGATGCCTGTGAGTTGGGTGAGGACTCGCCAGACGGCTCCTGTTCAAGAATCTCCCTGTCGAGCACGACGGTCGGCCCCCCAGGGCTAAAGCCGTTACATATTGCACTTCCAACGGCCCGGCTTAAGCCGGGCCCTTCCCAAAAACCAACCGCCGCAGGGGTTTTGTCTCTGGCCATTATCCCACAGGCGATTCGATCCGGACCTGCCACTCTAGATTCTTCCACAGGGTGGCGATGACGATGGTCACTCGTCACAGACAGGGATGGGGTATCTGTGAACAATCTCAATTTATGACTCCGGAGATGCTTAGTCGGACCGTGCAGGACTTTCTCAGCGAAGCCTCGGGCGCGGTGGTGCTGGAAGATGGAGCGGTTTCGTTTGATCTGGAGCGGGCGAAGTATTCGATTTCGGGGGAGTACAACAAGTGCCTGCTGCATTTGTGGTCGGCGGAGCGGAATACGGTGCGGCGGGTGCTGGAGGCGGAGGTGAAGAACGGGACGCTGCGGCTGGCGGTGCAGCGGCTGGGGCAGACACGTCCGTCGAAGCTGGAGATTTGCCGGGAGCGGGACCGGCGGTCTCCGTCGGCGAAGCGGGCGGCGCGGGTAAGTTATGAGCCGAAGTTGCGGCGGGCGCTGGAGCGGACGTTTCCGGGGTTCGCGGTGACGCGACTGACTTCGGGCATGGATCTGGAGAAGTCGTTTGGCCCTATTTATGCGCGGGGGGTGGTGCGGCGGGGGCAGTCGGGCTATGCGGTGTTGGGGGTGAATGGGTCGGAGAGTCAGGCGTCGGTGGATGCGGCGTTGACCTTTGGGATTCTGTGGATGGATGTTTGTCGAAATTCCCACCCTGTCGCACAAAACGCGACGAGGGTGGGGCAACCTCGGAATCTGCTGGTCGAGGGGCTGCATTTGTTTGTGCCTGCGGGAACTTCGGCTTTGGTGCGGGAGCGGATGGCGAATTTAAATCATTCGGCGGCGAAATGGAGATTGTTTGAGTTTGACGAGCGGGACGATGCGGTCGTGCAGATCGATTGTTCGGATCGGGGGAATGTGGCGACGCGGCTGGTGCATGCGACGAATGAAGCGGCGGCGATGGAGAGGTTTGCGGAGTCGATTGTGAGGGTTCGCGAGATTCTTCCGAATTGTGAAATTGCCGTGCTGTCGGCGGCGGAGATTGCGTTTCGCTGGCGCGGGCTGGAGTTTGCGCGGGCTCGCATGGGAGCGGAGGCGGTGACGTTTCGCTCAAAGCAGGAAATTGTCTTTGGGGTGGGAGCTGAGGAGCGGGTGCTGGAGGATCGCAATTGGGCGGTGTTTGTGCAGTTGTTGACGGCGCTGCGGGAGGCGCGGCATCCGTATGGAGCACGGCAGGACCGGCTGTTTCGGCTGCATCCGGAACGGTGGCTGGAGTCGCTGGTGGTGCGGGATGTGAGCGTGGTGGATGAGCGATTGGAATCAGGCGAGTTGTATTCGCAGGTACCGGCGTTTTCGGCGGCGGACCGGGCGATGATCGATGTGCTGGCGGTGACGCGCGAGGGGCGGCTGGCGGTGGTGGAGTTGAAGGCGGATGAGGATATTCATTTGCCGCTGCAGGGGCTGGATTACTGGTCGCGGGTGGAGTGGCATCACGGGCGCGGGGAGTTTCCGCGGTTTGGATATTTCGTGGAGCGGGAGTTGTCGGCGGAGGCTCCGCTGCTGTTTCTGGTGGCGCCGGCGTTGCATGTGCATCCGGCGACGGATGTATTGCTGCGGTATATTTCGCCGGAGATTGCATGGGAGTTTGTGGGGATTGACGAGAGATGGAGGGAGGGAGTGAAGGTGGTGTTTCGGAAGAGACCGGAGCGGAGCGGACGGCGTTCGGAGTTTCAATTGCCGATTGCAACGTAGGGCGTGCAGGTTGGGAGCATCGTGAGAATTCCCTGCGAGGATTTGTGGCCGTGTCGAGAGAATAGGGGTCGTTCGGCTTCGTAACGGGTTCGCGTTCGCGAACCCGTCACTCCGTTAAGGATGACAAAGAGGAAAAACTTGGCCGACTTAGCTTTTCCAGGCACCTAACAGTCGGCGCACGTCCAGCAGCTGGCCCAGGTGGTAGGCGTTGTGGTCGGCTAGGAGCAGGGCTTCGCGGAGGATGGTTTGGCCGTCGCCCCAGGGGATTTTGGCGAACAGATCTGTCTCCGGGTTGGAGACGAGGTCCTGCATGGCCTTCAGATCGCGGTGAAACTCTTCAACGCTCTTACTCCAGGCCTCGCCACTTGGCGGGGCTTCGGTTTTCGGCCAGTATCCTTCGGGCCAGGCTGGCGATTTGTGTTTGGGCTTGAGGCTGAACTCGAGGATGTCGAATTGGGCGATGCGGAGGTGTTCGAGAAGCATCCAGGCGGTGTGCGGAAAGTTTTCCGGCTTGGTGCCACGGAGTTTGGGTGGGAGGTCTTTGATGATGTTGTCGAAGGTGGCGTGGGCGTTGCCTCCGGTTAGGAGATCGACGAGGTGCTGGCGGAGTTCTTTGTCTTGATTGGGCATGGGGTCCTCTGTTGCATTGGATTCGGGAGGTGGGCTGCGGATGCGCGGAGAGAAAAGTCCCCACTTCTCGCGCAAAAAGCGCGCGAGAAATGGGGCACCCGGCACCAGGCGAGACTTGGGGCGCTGCGGTCTCCATTCTTTTCTTTGCTTATTGGTGCGGCGTCGTATACGCGGCTGGGGTGGGGGTTGGTTTTTCGTCGGTACTGCCGATGGCGTCGCCGGAGAGGATTAGCTCGACGCGGCGGTTTTGCTGGCGGCCTTCGGGGGTGTCGTTGCTGGCGATGGGTTCGGTTTTGCCGAAGCCGCGGGCTTCGATGGAATCCGACGCGATTCCCTGCTGCACGAAATAGTCGCGGACGGATTCGGCGCGGCGCTCGGATAGATTCTGGTTGTAGTCGTCGCTGCCTACGCTGTCGGTGTGCCCTTCAACCGCCAGGTGCAGGCTGGGATAGGCGAGGATAATGCCGGAAACTTTGGCGAGGCGCTCGCGAGCTCCGGGAGCAAGTTCGAAGCTGCCGCTGCGAAATAGGACGTCGCTCATGTTGGCGATGAGTCCGCGGGCGGAGTCGCGGGTCGCGAGAATGGAATTAAGCTGTTGCAGCAGGCGGGCGCGGAGTTCAGCTTTTTCGTTTTCGGCCTGCTGGCGAAGGCTTTCCGATTGCGCAGCGGCCGCTTTGGCTTTGTCGGTCTCGGCGGCTAAGGCTTGTTGCTGAGCGATGGCTTCGGCTTTCGCCTTTTCTGCTTCTTCTTTCTGACGCGCGGCTTCCTGCGCCGCAGCCACAGCTTCCGCCTTGGCTTTTTCGGCTTCGGCTTTGGCCTGTTCAGCCTGGGCGCGGGCGGCTTCCGCTTCGGCGCGGCGCTGGGCTTCGGCTTGCGCGTTGGCGCGGGCTTCGGCTTCGCGGGCGGCGGCGGCAGCTTGGGCTTCGGCTTCGGCCTTCTGTTTCACGGCCATCAGACGGGCTTCTTCCGCGGTCTCGGTGGCTTCTTTGGCGGCGGCTTCGACCGCCGCTTTGTTCTGTTTCTGACGGTAGATATCTTCGGCGTGCATCAACTGCTGGCCGGCTTTCGACAGAATCGAGGCGGCATATTTATCGGCTTCGGCGATGTGCGCGATGCGAACCGCGTTGCGCGCTTCAAAAAGTTCGAGTGGCGTGTTCCTGTCGATGCCGAAGATCGCGTCTTGAATGTGCGTGTTGGTGGAGGAGTAAGTACCGCGGGTGACGAGTTCGTATTTGGCGTCGATGTCGGTGGTGGCGGCGCCACTGGCAGAACTGCTCTCCATGACGACCATGTTGCCGGGCTGAGTCACGGCGAAATAAGGCTCGGCGGTAACGATCAGGCCGAAAGTCTGCAGATCGGTGAAGGCTTTGACGTGGGCGTTGCCGTTTTTGTCGAGCGAGAGTTCACCGAGGTTGACGGGGCGTCCTTGGGGCGAAACCGCCCAAAGAACGTAGGTGAGATATTCGAGGCCGAACTTGGTGGCGTCTTCAATGCCCTGAAATTTGGCGTCGATTTCGAAATTCGTTTTCTTGCCTTCGACCTTGGCTTCGCCGGAGGCGCTCTGCAGCATGTCGGTGCCGCGGAAGTCAACCTTGGCCGATCCACCTTGCAGGCGATAGTGCATGGCTTGCGTGGAGCGGGTGGTGACGGTGGGCGGGGCGAGGGTGGTTGTGGCCGCGGTTTGGGTTTGCGCGGATGCCAGGCTTGCCGCGAGAAGAAGGGTAATGGCCAGAGATTGAATTTTCACGAGCATTTCTCGATCTGGGGAAGTTATAGATTTCTAATCATCTATATGTTCGGCGATGTGGGGGGGAATGGAAAGGACAGGAAGGGATGGGACTTTGGTAATGGGCAACAGCGAGAGCCAGCCGAGCGTTGCTCGGCCTGTGGGGTCTGGGAACCGGATCCACACAAGCCAAAAACGAGTCGAGCTTTGCTCGACCGGACAGCCGAGGGCGGCTGTCCCTACATGTGCGGATTACGGGACTGAGGCGATGGTGCCTTTGCCCCCGACGATGAGGGCGCCGCCGTCGGGGTAGGGGCTGACGGCGTTGAAGGTGTAGCCTGATCTTTTCTTGCCGTTGATGCGGCGAGGATTGAGGGGTGGGCGGAAGTCGAAGATGAAATCCTGGCCGACGATGAAGAGGCGTTGGGGTGGGAGCGGCTTGACGCGGATTTTCTTGCCTGCGCTTTCTTCGCGCGCTTCAGCGGCCTGTTCGCGGACGGCTTCTTCGTTGACCTGCGTGTCGTAGGCTACGGCCGAGAAATAAGCTTGGGGATGGATGTCGGAGAGCGTCCAGGTTTTGCCGCCGTCTGCAGTGAAGGCGAGGTTGGGACCGTCATCGCGGGGATGTTTGTAGTCGCCTCCGGCGATGACGCCGTGGAGCGGGTCGCGGAAGGCGATGGAGAAGATGCCGGCGGAGGCGGGACCGTGCAGAATGGGAGTGTCGAAGACCTGCCAGGTTTGGCCGCGATCGGGAGAGTGGAAGACGCGGGCGGCTTTGCCGCCGGTGGCGAACCAGATGTTGGGGTCGGGGGCATCATCCGTCGGAACATCACGCGGCGTTGCAGCGCTGCTCTTCGACGATGCTGCGGGCAGGATGGCGATGCAGGAGTTGCTGGCGGCGAAGGCGCCTTCACCCTCCAGGGCGGGAGGAAGTTGCGACGGTGGAATTGGGTGCCAGGTTTGGCCGTCGTCGGTTTGCAGGAGTTCAAATTTTAGTTGGCCTTTGTCGTCGGGGATGGGATCGCCGAGGACGATGCCGTGTTTGGGATCCCAGAAGGCCATGGAGTCGAAAAATCCTTTGGGATTGGCGTTGGTGAATTGGAGCTGCCAGTGCTGGCCGGCGTCGGTGGTGTGGTAGATGCGGGATTGGTCGCCGGGACCTGCGGACATGAGGAAAGCTTCGTCGGCGGAGAAGGCGACTACGGCGCGGAAATCGAGGGTGACAGCGTCGGGGACTTGGGCGGGGGTCCAGGTGAGGCCGGCGTCGGTGGTGCGGAGGTAGGTGCCGTGCGTGCCGCTGGCCCAGGCGATTTCATGCGAAACGGCGCTCACACCGCGGAGGCTCTCGGTGGTGTGGGAGAGTTGAATGCGAGGGCCCTGGGCGAGGGCGGCGGTGGCTATTAGGAGGAAGGTTACGGGACGCATGAAAAGATTTTCGCAGAAATCAGTACTCAGTACCGACTTCAGTCACAAAATCTATCGAGCTTGCGCTCGATGGACAGCCGAGGGTGGCTGTCCCTACATTGCGCCAGATCCTTCGCTTTGCTCAGGATGACAAGCGTCCCTTTGTCCACTGCATCGCAGAGAACTCGCCGTCACTTCGCGGTGAAGTCGGCGAAGCTGGCGGTTTTGCCGATGTAGATGCGGAGGGTGCAGCGAGAGCCGACGTGGGCGAAGGCGACTTCGAGCGTGTCGGAGGGCTGCTCGACCTGCGCGGTTTCCATGGGAGCGCGGGCGATGTCCTGTCTCTCATCGTAGGGGGCGCCAGGGGCGACATTTTTGTTGACGACCAGAGTCCAATGATCGCGGGCGGGGATGGGATAGAGGCTGTAGGCACCGATGGGAATCATCGAACTGCCGAGAGTCAGTTGGGCCTCGGAGAACAGGGTCATGGGCGCGCCGCCGGGAGTCCAGGGTTTGCCGTTGGGAATTTTCTCGCTCTTGGTAGGGATAGCGATGTAGCGGACGTAGACTTGGCGGCCGTCGTCGAGGTTGCAGGTGGTGGTGGACTGAGCGCTGCCGGATTGAGCGGCCAGCCAGGGCGTCAACAGAAGCGATGTCAGGACAACTCTCCAGACGAGAGGGGCGAACATGGGTAGGAAAGCCTCCGCGCAAAAGTGTAGCGCTCAAAGGGCGTTCAGGGAAAGAAATTTGGAGGGGAAAGTAGAGAAGAGAGAGCCCTTTGGGGGTTAGCGATTTACCTAGGCATCTCGCTTCGCTCGACGGACAGCCGAGGCGGCTGTCGCTACATGATGCTTTTCGGTGTCGTTCGTCGTGGACCTTCGGTGATGTTTTCCGGGGGCGGGGCGGTTGCTACCGTCACTGCAGGTGCCGGTGCGTCCGGCGCCGAATGCGAATCGACAGACACTAAACTAATCGAGGGCAACTCATGGCGAAGAGTGGATTGCGGGTTCTTTATGGCGAGGGGGACACGGAGATTTTGAAGCAGCAGGCTGCGGCCATGGAAAAGGCCGGGCACAGCGTGGAGCAAGCCGAGGGGCGCAAGGCGGTGGAAGCGGCGTTGAAAAAGGGTGCGTTTGACCTGGTCGTGCTGGGTGCGACTTTGACCCGAAACGATCGGCATCACTTGCCCTACATGGTGAAGAAGGCGAGCTTTGAGACCAGCGTCCTGGTGATGCATGCGGATGGAAGCCGGCATCCTTATGTGGACACCTGCACGGATACGGGCGCGAGCCTGGAGACGGTGCTGACGCGGATTGAAGGGATGAAGATTGCCGGCATGATGCCAAGGGCTGCGGCGGCAGCGGCGGGGAGATAGTTGTCAGTACCCAGTACTCAGTACCCAGTACTCAGTTTTCGGAGGGCAGCCTGGCGGCTGCCCCTTTTCATTTCTGCGAATATGTTTTGCGAGCTATGGGAAATTGCGAACCAGCGGCGGCAGGAATCAGAGTTGGCAACAGGTGGGATGTGGATGGCATGTTCCGGGAACTCTTTCTCCGCTTTGCTGGTTTGTCTCCGGGGAAGTGGGAAATCTTGGATGAAGGCGTCTGGCAGAGCCGCGCGAGCCTTGTTAGTAACAGTGGAGGATTCCGTCCAAGCGCCGACGCGATTCGCGGAGTGTGCGTGAGTTTGCGGCCTCTGCAACGGTGGCTGGTGGGCCGCGGACCACTCTTACGGGCACGTGAGCTGGATGGGGCCACTGGAGCCGTCAGCACTGGCAGGACTGACGGTGACCGAGTGCGGAATGTGGGAGGGAGAGCCTCCGCAGGCCAAGGTGATCGCGGCGGCGACAGCGAGCAGGAAAAAAGGAACACCGAAGTTACGCATGGTAGATCTCCTGTCGACCATCATATGTTTCCCTGGCCCAGAGCTATCAGCCGATGGCCGTCACGCCTACGGGCAAGTAAGTTCAGCCTTGCCGGTGGGGCCGCATGCTCCGCAGGGTCCGACAACATTGCAGACTGGAGTTCCAGTGGCCCACACGGTGTAGGTGCCGGATGCGCCAGCTCCACACTTCGCGACACCCGTTTCAGTCACTGTGACCAGGTCGGTGGGCTGGCCTTGTTGACACACGCCCCAAACAACAGCCGTCAGGCTAGCGGGGGAAGGTTGAGTCGAGTAAACGCCGACGGCGGCGAACGGAACTTCGCCGTCGGAGTATTGCTGAGCGTCGGCTGTTGCGGGACAGACGGAGACGGATTGCAGGCTGCCCGTCGTATTGGAACCGGCGACGGATCCGCAGCCGGTCATGGCGTGCTGGGAAGAACCGCAGGCCAGGGTGATTGCGGCAGCGAGGAGAAATAGAAAGAAGAACCACTGAGGCCCGAAGGTGCGCATGGCAGACCTCCTGAAGCTTTGGGAATCGGGGCAAGGCAACGAGGTTGCCTGAACACTTAACAAATATTGTACGGCGTTCCTGCGCCGGCAGGCTATGTGAGGGTAGGGATCCTTCGACTCCGATGCCAATCGATTATGGAAGGGTCTTCGGAATGGGCTTGCCGGCCGGCTTGTAATCCTTGGGATAGACGACGAGGCAGCGGCGCATGCCTTCGCCTTCGCTTTCGGTGTGCAGGTCGGATTCGTCGCGCAGGGCCAGATGGACGATGCGGCGTTCGCGCGACGACATGGGACTGAACTGGTAGGGAGTTCCAGTGCGGCGAACCTTTTCGGCGGCGACGGCGGCTGCGGAGCGCAATTCCTGGATTCGCAGAGAGCGATGATTCTGGCAGTCGAAACAGACCTTTTCGTGCTCGCCGGAGGGAAGATGCAGCATTTCGAGTGCGATCAGTTCAAGAGCGCGAAGAAGTTCTCCGCCGCGGTCGAGCAGGAGCGAAGCGTCGGGTCCGGCGAAGTCGACGAGGATTTCGGGCTTCTCCCAGTCGCGATTTTCCGGCAGTGGAGGATCGACGACGATGCGGTACTTGAAGCGAAGCCCGCCGTGGGTGACGACGGCCTGGAGGAATTCGTTGATTTTCTTGGCGGCAGCGAGTTTGTCGGGAATGGGCATGGTTTCAGCTCTCAGCTATCAGCCGTCAGCTTTCAGCTTGGCCGATTTCGATCACGGGAGACGAATCTCCCCAATCATTCTTCTAACACCTAAAAGGTCGCACCGTTTCCCAGCTGAGAGCTGATAGCTGACAGCTGAGAGCTTCACTTGTCTTTTTTCCTGGCGCGCTTCTCCATGATTTCACGCATTTCCTTGCCGAGCTTGGTGCGGTTCATGACGGATTGCGTTGCGATCGAAATCACATTCACCACGACATAGTACAAGTTCACGCCTGCGGCTAGACGGAAGAAGATGAAGCCCATCATCAAGGGCATCATGACGTTCATCATGCGCTGCTGCGTGGGATCCATCCCCGCTTGCGGCGTCATCTTCTGCGTCAGCAGGCTGCTTAGTACCAGCAGGATGGGCAGCACGAAGATGGGATCGGCGGCCGACAGGTCGTGAATCCACAGCCAGTGCGCGTGGCGCAGATCGAGCGCGGTCGCCAACATGCGGTAATAGGCGTAAATGAACGGAAGCTGGATGAGCATGGGCAAGCATCCGCCGATGGGGTTAACGCCTTCTTTTTTGTAGATGGCGCTGATCTCCTCGTTCATCGCGGCCTTGCGCGGATCGCGCAGGCTGTACTTCTTGTACTTTTCCTGGATCGACTTGATCTGGGGCTGGATGCGCTGCATCTTCAGCATCGACTTCATCTGCGTGAAGCGCAGCGGCAGCAAAGCGAGGTTGATGATCAGCGTCTGCAGGACAATGGCCCATCCCCAGTTGGGAACGATGTGGAAATACGTCCAGCGGAGCCAGATAAACAGCGGCTTGGCAATCAGGCCCCACCATCCGAAGTCGACAAGACCGTTGAGATCGTTGTCGGCGCCGGAGACGCCCGGCACAGGAATCTTTTGCAAAACCTGAAGCTCTTTGGGGCCAACGAAGATGCGCTCTGACGTGGGTCCATGCAAGTTGCCAACGGCGGCGCCGAGGACGTCGACCGGCACCATCTCTTTGGACTCGGGTTTTTGAGGGTCGCGGAGGATCGAGATGGAGTTGCGCAGCGTGACCATCGAAACTGCCGCGGGATCGTCGGGGATGAAGACAGCGGCGAAATATTGGTCGGTGGGTCCGGCCCAATGGAATGGGCCGGGGATGGTCGCGCCGCCGCTGATTTTCTTGATCGGCAAGCGCTGGATGTCTTTGTTGTACTGATAGTCGATGAAGGTGGCCGCGTAGAACGGGCCTGTGGCCTGGTCGCCGAATCCGGCGGGCCAGGCGGGAATTGCGGCGACCGGAGCGCCTTTCGAGGTGACCGAGGTTTCGACGGTCACGACGTAGCTGTCGTTGAAATGAAACGTCTTGCGGACGGCGAGATCCTGGTCGGCGTATTCGAAGGTGATGGTGGCCGGGGCAGTGAGAGTTTTTCCAGCCGCTGCCGACTGCTCCGGCATGGTGACGATACCTTTTGCTGCCGCCCGGACCTTTTCCTCCGAAGACGCAACGTAGAGTGCCGAGTTCAGCTTGTTGCGGAGAGTTTCGTCATAGGCCCAGAGCGAGAGCGGGTAGCCATATTGCGCGGAAGCAGTCGCGTTGACCAGATCGAGCGGGCCGTTTTGGGCTTCGTTGTCGAACTTTTTCAGGATCCAGGACTTGACCTGAGCGCCTTTGTTGGTGAAGGTGATGCGATAGAGATCGTTCTCGATAACCGTGTCGGCTTCGCCGGTTGCCTGCTTGGTAACTCCGGCGGGGATGCTGACCGCGGGCAAGGATGGAACTTCGGCCGCGGCCACTGGTACGGGGCGCGATTCCGCAGGCTGACTCTGGTGTTGTTGCGGAGCAGACGGTTGCGGAAAATATTTCTTGAGCAACGGCTGCAGCAGCAGCATGAGCGCGAACGTGCCCAAGAAGACAATCAGCAGGCGGCGTTCGTTGCCGGGCTCGTGTTGAGGGTTTTGATAGTCGGCCAAAGTTAGAGATTTCCTTGGTACGAGCGATGCGAATGAGCAGCTGGTCGCTGGTCGTCAGTTGTTGGCTGGTGATTCGCCACCGGATCATAGCCGCCGCGAACAAACGGATGACAGCGCAAGAGACGAGTCAACGCCATCCAGCCGCCGCGGAGCGCGCCATAGCGCTCCACCGCTTCCATGGCGTATTCCGAACAGGTGGGAACGTAGCGGCATGATGGCGGAAGCAACGGCGACACCGCCCACTTGTAAGCTCGCAGGATCCGCAACGTGACGAGTTGGGCGAAATGACGCATAGAGTCCGGACGGAAGTTACTCCTCCGCCGTTTCAAAAAATCATGACCGTAAATTCGTAACCGTCAAATACACAATCGTTGATTCACGATCACCGGTTGAAGATCGTCGATTCACGATTTACCGGCCGCAAGCTTCTGTTCGATTACTACGAAGGCGCGGCGCACTTCGTTCAACAGGGCCTGAAAATCGAGAGCCAGCACAACCTTCTTCGGATTGATCACCAGATCGGCGCTTGCGCCTGCCAGCGGACGCGAGAGCCGAACCGCCTCACGCAAACGGCGCTTCATGCGATTGCGGTCGGCGGCGCCGCCGAGTGCGCGGCCGACGGTGAATCCGATGCGAAGTCCGTCAGCGACGGCCTTCGCGCGTGGCGCACTCGGCCGCGGCCAGTAGAACACGGTCATGGACGACGAAAAATGACGCCGGCCCATCTTGTACACACGCTCGAAATCGGCGTGGCGCAACAGTCGCGCGCCGCGCGGAAACTTTGCTTTTACGTGGCGCGGCCTTTCATTTGGCGACTTGGCGCTTTCCGGCTTAATTCCCTGATCCGATGCTTCGGGCGCACTGGCAATCACAGGCCCTCTGATTCGTTCGCCATTCGCGGAGACGAGGATCAAAACGTCCACGCCGCAGGAATTTATTCGCGAAAACTTGTTGTCGAAAAATGATTCGCGAAGGCCTTACTCTCTAAAACCTATTCGCGGAAACCTGGTTTCACAGAGACCCGCTTGCGCCCCTTGGCGCGGCGGCGGGAAAGAACTTTCTGGCCGCCCTGGGTCTTCATGCGCGTGCGAAATCCGTGCTTCTTCGATCGCTTGCGCCGGTTGGGTTGGAATGTACGTTTGGGCATGAAAAGTAGCCGCTCCTGATGAGTTAGACGGTGTTAGGGCAAACTAGGAGTATAAATCAGGGCGACCGTAAGCGCCAAACCGCGCCACAGTCGCTCAATGGAGGTTCTTTATTTCCGATGCACTGTCATCCGAGCGAAGCGAGGGACCTATGCAACTTTCTCGCGGTCAGACGGCGCCGGCGAACTGCATAGGTCCTTCGCGGCAAAGAACGCCGCTCAGGATGACAAGCTAGTGGCGCGAACATCTACTTCGCCATCGCGCGCACTTGCACCGCGCGCGCGGCAGTTACCAGCGCGGCACTTGACAGCGCGAGAATTCGAGTGCTGAATAATCATTCGCGGAAAAATTCCAGCCGAAGATTTCCACACAACAAAAGATTTTGTGCTAGTATGCCGGACTGATCCTGCTTTCGAAATTGTGTTTGGGTTTTGCGAGCAGCACACGGAAGAAACAGGCGCTTTCCGCAGTCGATCAACGGTTCCAGCTACTTCGTAAACAGCAGTTTTAGCAGCCAGCGCTCTCATACCAGCCGCCGGAGCGCTGCACGGTGAACATTTCATATATGTCAGCTCCAAGCACAACTCTATCCCCGAATCCTTGGGCGCGCATTCTGGACGCGCTGGAAAAGAAAATCAATCGGCACTCATACGACACCTGGCTGAAGCCGACGCGGTACAGTCACTCGAGTGGCGGCGTGTTGTTCGTGCGGGTTCCAACGGTCGAGTTCCGCCACGCCGGAGACAAGTACGCCGATCTCATCCAGGAAGCGATCGATGTACTGGGCCTCGGTTTCAATGACGTAAAGTTCGTTACGCCCGAGGACGACCCCGCCGC
The DNA here is from genome assembly GCA_035504195.1 of Terriglobales bacterium. GTDB lineage: Bacteria > Acidobacteriota > Terriglobia > Terriglobales > Acidobacteriaceae > Sulfotelmatobacter. The sequence continues at coordinate 166,033 of DATJSG010000025.1, read as the reverse complement.
AACGCCGGTGCGTCACGACGGCGGACTGACCGCGGCGGCTGCGAACACAGGCCCGTCACAGTCGCGCTTTGACTGGGATGGCGCGGCGCAACTGAATCCGCGCTACACGTTTGACGCGTTCGTCATCGGAAGCGGGAACCAGTTCGCGCATGCCGCGTGTCAGGCTGTCGCCGAGCGGCCGTCGAAAGCTTATAACCCGCTGTTTCTCTATGGCGGCGTCGGCATGGGCAAGACACATCTCATGCAGGCCATCGGGCACGAGATCAAGCGGCGCATTCCACATGCCGCCATTTGTTACGTATCGAGCGAGAAGTTCACCAACGACATGATCAACTCGCTACGCTACGACAAGATGACCAGCTTCCGCGACAAGTTCCGCAACGTTGACGTGCTGCTGATCGACGACATTCAATTTCTGGCGCAGAAGGAACGCACGCAGGAAGAATTCTTCCACACCTTCAATGCGCTGCATGAGTCTATGAAGCAGATCGTGATCGCCAGTGATCGTTCGCCGAAAGAGCTGGCTGAGATCGAAGACCGGCTGCGCAGCCGCTTCGAGTGGGGATTGATTGCCGACATCCAACCACCTGATCTGGAAACGAAGGTTGCGATCCTGCAGAAGAAGGCGGAGCAGGAGAAGGTCACATTGCCCACGGATGTGGCACTCTACGTGGCATCAAATATTCGGTCGAATGTGCGCGAGTTGGAAGGTGCGCTGATCCGGTTAGTCGCGCATTCCTCGTTGATTGGCGCTGAGATCACGCTTCCCTACGCGCAGCAGGTGTTGAAAAATTTTATCGACTCGCAAGCGCGGAAGGTCACGATTGAGTCGATTCAGAAGATGGTGGCTGAGCAATTTGGTCTGCGGCTGGTTGAGATCAAGGCGAAAAACAATTCGCGGGCGATTGTTTATCCGCGGCAGATTGCGATGTATCTGGCGAAGCATCTGACGGAAGCTTCGCTGCCAGAGATCGGGCGGCAGTTTGGGGGCAAACACCACACTACGGTATTGCACTCTGTCGAAAAGATCGAAGAGTTGCGCAAGAACGACAAAGATTTAAACAGGCTGGTCAATAAACTGACCGAGCAATTAGGCGGATGAATCGGGCTGATCGCGAGGTTTTCCACGCTGCGGCGCAGTCTTCCTTCACGATAGCTGTGAACTAGATGTGGAAGTTGTGCAAGGCATGCAGGAAACCGGGCAAGAGGTCTATTTCTACTAGTAGCTCCGCAGAGTTTGAGACCGATTCCTAACATGAGAGGTCCGGCGGGAACCCGGTGACAACAGGCGAGTTGTCAGAGATTTCCACTTCTGCGCAGGACCTACTGTTACTGCTGGTTTTATAGGTTTTGCATTTGATATAAGGGTAGTAATAAAAGTAGCAGGGCTGGGGGGACGGACTTTATGCCGGTGGAGGCCGCCGTTGCCGCGGAAATTATGGAGATCACAGTCAGCAAGTTTGAATTGCTGCGCGAACTGACTGCCACACAGGGTGTGGTCGAGCGCAAGACCACCATTCCCATTCTGTCGAATTATTTATTCGAGGCCGCGGGTGACCGCTTGTCGCTAACCGCGACCGATCTTGATTTGAGCCTGCGAACTTCGTGCAGCGCGAAGGTGAAGAAAGAAGGCGCCTGCACCATCCCCGCCCGCAAACTTCATGACTACGTAAAGTTGTTGCCCGACTCCGATATCACCATCAAGCTGCTGGAAAATCACTGGGTGAGCATTCGCTGCGGCCGTTCCAACACGAAGATGGTTGGGATGGCGAAGTCGAACTTCCCCAGTCTACCAGTGTTCCCGTCCGCTGGCGCGGTGACGATTCCCGCGCAGGCGTTGCGGGGATTGATCGCACGCACGGGATTTGCAATTTCGAATGAGGAATCACGGTACACGCTGAACGGGGCGCTCATGCTGCTCAAGCCGGAATCGATCACGATGGTCGCGACCGATGGACATCGCCTGGCGCACTGCGAACGCAGCGGCGAAAAATTCGAGGGCGTTTCCGGAGAGATGAAGACGCTGGTTCCGAAGAAGGCGATGGATGAACTGAAGTCCCTGCTCGATTCCACCGACGCGGAGACGATCGAGTTTGCCAAGGATGAGTCAACGCTGTTCTTCCGCATCGGATCGCGGCTGCTGACCTCGCGACAGCTGACCGGCCAGTTCCCGAACTTTGAGGCGGTGCTGCCGAAAGATAACTCCAAGATCGTGCCGCTGAACTCTGACGAATTAAATGCCGCGATTTTGCGCGTGGCCCAGTTTGCCGACGAGCGTTCGCGCGCCGTGCGTCTGCGCCTGGAAAAAGGCGAACTCAAAATTTCTGCATCGTCGACGGAAGCGGGCGAGTCGGAAGATTCCATTGAGGCTCCGTACACTGGAGAGCCGCTAACCATCGGCTTCAACGCCGTGTATCTGGTCGACTTCCTCAAGGCCGCCGGTACCAGCGAGGTGCGGCTGGAGTTGAAGGATCCGCAGTCTGCCGGGCAGTTGCGGCCTGCCGAGGGCGACGACTACAAGTACCGGTATATCGTGATGCCGATGCGGATTTGAGGGCTGACTATCCAGCCGGTTGCAACTTCGGCGCAAAACCTCAATCTCAGGCAGGCTTCCCTCGTACATCTACAGCCTAAGAACCGCTTCAGGGCGGTTTTCGTCTCTGAGAAGAACTGAGGCGGCTTGACCTTATAACGGCGGCTACTCTACATTTGCCAGCAATCCAATTTTGGGAGGGCTACCGTTATGTTGGATGGATTCAAGAAATTCATTCTGCGTGGAAATGTTGTGGACATGGCCGTGGGCGTGGTGATTGGCGCGGCTTTTGCGGGAGTGGTTGGTGGGCTCACGTCAGCCTTTCTGAATCCGCTGATCAAGCTCGCGACGGGTGGCGGTGAGAAGTTTTCGACGCTCCAGTTCACGATTCACGGCGTCCCGTTTCCTCTCGATAACTTCATCAACGCGGTCATTTCCTTCATTCTGATTGCGGCTGCTGTGTATTTCTTTGTGGTCCTTCCGGTAAATGCCTTGATCGCCCGCATGCATAAGGGCGAGAAGCCGCCCGATCCGACGACCAAGAAATGTCCGGAATGCCTGAGCGAAATTCCGATCGAAGCGAAGCGGTGTGCACACTGCACGCAGCCGGTGCTGGGCCGGGCGGCCTGACCGCGTACCGGTATTCCAAGAGTGGGAGTCGATTTCGCGTAACATAGGAGAATGAGGTTTTGTTGGGCATTTGTTGGCGCGCTTCTGCTCTGCATCGCGACTTCCGCGGCGGTCGTATGCGCGCAGACAGCGCCATCCGCTGGATCCTCATCTTCTTCGGCGAAACACGGGAAAGCTTCGCCCGTTTCTCGCGACGCCGGCATCGATGCGGGCGCCATCAGCAACGGTGTGTACCGCAACAAATCGCTGGGTTTCTCCTGCAGGATTCCAGAAGGTTGGGTATTGCGCACGGACGAGATGAACGCGCCACAGGAAGAGCCTGAAACCCCCGCTCCGGATGACGGCGCGAAGCCTGCTTCGAGCGTAGGCGCAAAGGTGCTGCTGGCGGCGTTTTCGCGGCCTCCGGAGGCGCGCGGGGAAGAAGTCAACGCCTCGATTCTGATTGCGGCGGAAAGCGCGTCGGCCTATCCCGGGCTGAAAGATGCCGCGCAATATTTTGACCCGATCACCGAGGTGGCCAAGGCTCAGGGGTTCGAGATTGATGAAGATCCTTACGAAGTTGCCATTGGAAGCAAAGTGCTTGTCCGCGGCGACTTCCACAAAGACGTCGGGACGCGGGTGATGCGGCAATCGACACTGGCCATGCTGGCGCATGGCTACGCCGTGTCGATCACGGTGATCGGCGGGACGGAGGATGAAGTGCAGGAGTTGATCGACGGGCTGGAGTTTGGGGCGCCGCGACCGAAAAAATGAGGCCTAGAGACGGGCTTGCCGCTGCAGAGGAAAACCGGTTCCTCGACTTGCCGTCGCTTTCGTCCCGGCGGCGGAATGACAGGTTCGTGAGGCTTCGCTATCTGAATTCGCGAGCTAAGTTTCGGCGGAGTCTGAAGCGGTCAGTCCAGCGGGTCGGGATGCAGGCTGAGGTCTTTTTCGCCGGCGGCCTTTTTCTCAGCGTACTTTCTCATCCAGGCTTCCCAGCTTTTGCCGGCGGCGGTGTCGCGTCCGCTGAAGGCGAGGGCGGCGATGTCGGCGTAGGAGACGGCGATTTTGGCGTTTGAATTCCTGGGGTAGAGCCGGACGACAGAATCTTTCAGGGTGGTGGCAGAGCGGCGGTCGAAGAGGTAGCCTTCAATTTTGGATCCGTCTTTGCGGGTGATGGTGACGTCGCCACGGTAATCGAAAGCTTTTTCTAGGGCCTGGCGGAGTTCTTCTTCACTGGCCAGCGCCGGGATCCAGCCTTCGAGTTGTTCGTGGGCCGTTCCGGGGGCGACTTCGAGCGCGTCGGGATTGGCGGCGTTGACGTGGGGAGCAGCGCTGGCGGATTCGTGATCGAGATGGCCGGCTTCCTTGCCTGTCATGGTCGGGATCCTCGGGGGCTAAAGCCCGAATGAATTTTGCGCTTTACGCGGCGCTGAAGCGCCGCTCTTCCACGGAACTGAACCGGGGCGGGCGAAGTGTCCGCTCCTCCGCAATCCCATTCTAGGCGCCGCTTTCCTGCATGGTGCGGGATGAATCTGGTGGGGCGATCTGCACCAGCGGGTTCACTGGCGCCTGCGGCTCTTCCAGCAAACGCAGCGCGGCTTCATCGCTGTAACGCGAGAACAGTGTGGCTTTCACCGTGGCCAGGAATCCGCTGAGCGAACTGAAGGTGGCATTTACCGCGCTCGCCTCGTAGCCACTGTGGACCATGCAATTCGCGCACGCGGGATTGCCCGACTCGGTGCCATAGTTTTGCCACGGCGTCGTGGCCAGCAGTTCGGCGAAAGTGTCGGCGTAACCGTCCTGCAGCAGGTAGCAGGGTTTCTGCCATCCGAAAACGTTGTAGGTGGGCATGCCCCAGGGAGTGCAAGGATACGTGCGCTTGCCCATCAGAAATTCAAGAAAGAGCGGCGAGAGGTTGAAGCGCCAGCTCTTCTTGCGGTTCGACAGGATCGCGCGGAACATGCGGCGGGTGCGGGCTCGGCCGAGAAAGTGTTTTTGGTCCGGTGCCTTGTCGTAGGAGTATCCGGGCGAGAGCATCATGCCTTCGACGCCCAAGTCCATCATCTCGTCGAAGAAGGCGCGGACGGACTTGGGATTGGCGCCGTCGAACAGAGTCGTGTTGGTGGTGACGCGGAAGCCTCGCCTTAATGCCTCTTTGATGCCGTCGACGGCGATGTCGTATCCGCCTTCGCGGCAGACGGCGAGGTCGTGCTCGTCGCGCTGGCCGTCGAGGTGAACGCTGAACGTCAGGTACTTGCTGGGCTGGAAGAGGTTGATCTTTTCCTTCAGCAGGAGGGCGTTGGTGCAGAGATAGATATATTTCCTGCGGGCAACCAGGCCCTCGACAATTTCGCCGATCTGCGGGTGCATCAAAGGCTCGCCGCCGGGGATCGAGACCATGGGTGCGCCGCACTCGTCGACGGCTCGGAAGCATTCTTCCGGCGTGAGATCCTTCTTCAGGATGTGTGCCGGGTACTGGATCTTGCCGCATCCGGCGCAGGCCAGATTGCAGCGAAACAGAGGCTCGAGCATGAGCACGAGCGGATACTGCTTGCGACCGCGAAGCTTTTGGCCGATGACATAGGACGAAACCGTCCACATCTGTGAGACTGGTACTGGCATTTGCTGGTTGGTTCCTAGTTGTTATTTTAGCAGGGTTGCGCGAGTAGGATGTTGCCGGAGTGACGCCAGGCGTGCAGGGGCTGAAGCCCTGCTGAATTCAGGGGCTTTACGCGGCGCTGAAGCGCCGCTCTTCTGCCGGGCGCTGCTTTCTGCCAGGCGCCACTCTTCCACCGCTTTCGAGGAGGCGAGATGAATCGAAGATCGTTTTTGGAATGGGTCAAGGTTGCGGGAGTAGCGGCGGGGATTGAATCCTCGGCAAGTTTGGCGCAGAACCTGGCGGGCGAAAGTCGCGCGACGGAGCCGGAGAAGGAAAAACGGAGCGCCAAGCCGGCTTCCCCGGAAACGCTTTTGCTCAAGGATTACCGGCCTCAGTCCATCTACAAGATTCCGGTTACGACGATCGCCAAGGCGAAATACCCGATCGTCGACATGCACTCGCATCCTTACGCGAAAACCGCCCGGCAGATCGATGAATGGGTGCTCAATATGGACGAGGTTGGAGTGGAGAAGACGATTATTCTGTCCATGGCCACGGGCGCGGACTTCGACGAGATACAAGAAAAGTATTCGAAGTATCCTGAGAAGTTTGAGATGTGGTGTGGGCTTGATTTCTCGCGATACGACGAGTCTGGATTCGGTCCTGCTGCGGTGAAAGAACTGGAGCGCTGCCGGGCAGCTGGAGCGCGGGGCGTGGGAGAGATACACGACAAAGGCAAAGGCCTGAGGTCGGGAAAATCGGATGCCGCAGGGATGCATCCCGACGATCCGCGGATGGATGCGCTGTGGGCGAAATGTGGCGAGCTTGGAATGCCGGTCAGTCTGCACGTCGCCGATCCGATCTGGATGTATCAGAAGATGGACCGGCATAACGACGGGCTGATGAACGCTTATTACTGGCGGCTGGATAATCAGCCGGGGATTGTGGGGCTCTCGGGGATGGTCGAGATTTTCGAGCGCACGCTGGCGCGTCATCGCAACACGACCTTCATTGCCTGTCATTTTATGAATCTGGACTACGATCTGGCGCGTCTGGGCGAAGTGCTGGATCGCAATCTGAACTTGTATGCAGATATTTCCGCCCGCTATGCGGAGACGGCGCCGATTCCGCGCTTTACGGCGCAGTTCTACACGAAGTACGGGGACCGGCTCATCTACGGGACTGACATGGGCTTCGACAAGACGATGTACCGGACTACGTTTCGCATCCTGGAATCGCTCGACGAACATTTCTACGAGATCGACCAGTTCTCGTATCACTGGGCGCTGAATGGGTTGGGGCTCGGCGATGAAATTCTGAAGCAGGTCTATCGGGACAACGCTGCACGACTGCTGGCCGCGCGCGTGGGACATCCCGGGGCATAACCGGGGATGAAATCGACAAGCGAAAAGCGACAGCCTACAATCCAGTCATGAGCAGCACCGGACAACCGAGCATTACGCCACGGGACATGGGGCAGCCGAGTCCGGTGGCGGAAGAACGCGACTCCAGCCGGCTGATTATCGTGATCGCGGTAGCCGGCGTGATTGCGGTCATGCTTGGGATCGCGTTTCTAATGCGCGAGTCGCCGAAGGCGGCCAAGCCGGTGTCGCCTTATCTTGCCAGCCTGAAGTTTTCCGATTTCAAGATGAGCGCGGCGGAGAATTTCATCGGCGCGACCGTCAGCTATATCGATGGCGCCGTGACGAACTCGGGCGACAAGATTGTGACCCATGCCGTGGTGGAAGTTGTCTTCAAAGACGATATGGGACAGCTGGCGCAGCGCGAAGAAGTGCCGCTGCGGGTGCTCAAGACTACCGGTCCTTACGTGGAGGCGGTCGATCTCGCTGTCTTGCCGCTTGCGCCGGGGCAGACGCGGCCGTTCCGGCTTACGTTCGACAGCATCTCAGCCCAGTGGAACCACCAGTATCCGGAGATACGGGTGATGGATGTTACGGTGAAGTAAGATTGCAGATTTTCGATTCCCGATTGAAAATCAAGCGCCGCCGCCCCTCCCGCCAACTCAAAAATCGGCCATCGTAAATCGGCAATCGTAATTCCTCTACAATAGCCTCGTGCCAGATGCAAAACCATTCCGCCTGACGGAGTCGGTGAAGGCTGCGGGTTGAGCGTCCAAGCTGAGTCCGGCGGCGCTGGACACAGTGCTTGGGAAATTAGCCCGGCAGCACGATCCGAATGTTCTGGTCGGCTTCGACCATGCCGACGACGCCGGAGTGTATCAAATCGCGCCCGATCAGGCGCTGGTGCAGACGGTGGATTTCTTCACGCCGATCGTCGACGACCCTTACACGTTCGGGCAGATTGCGGCGACCAACTCGCTGAGCGATGTTTATGCCATGGGCGGCCGGCCGCTGACTTCTCTTGCGCTCGTTTGCTTTCCGGACAAGGCCGATCTGGAAATTCTGGAGCGCATTCTGGCCGGCGGATTGTCGAAGATGATGGAAGCGGGATGTACTGTGATCGGCGGGCACAGCATTCGCGACGAAGAAACGAAGTTTGGATATTCGGTGACCGGGATGGTGCATCCGAAAAAGATTTTGGCCAATGGCGGAGCGCGACCCGGCGATTCGCTGTTGCTCACCAAGGCGTTGGGCACCGGCGTGATTTCGACGGCAATCAAGAAGGGCGAGGCCGAGCCTGCCTGGATTGATGCGGCTGTACGCTCGATGACGACGCTGAACAAGCTTGCGGCGGAGGTGATCAGTGAAGGTGCATTTCGGGTGAACGCGATGACCGACATCACCGGCTTCGGACTGATCGGACATGCGCGGGAAATGGTGCTGGCGTCGGAGGCGTCGATTCGCATCTCTGCCGGGCGAATTCCCTTGCTCGAAGGCGCACTGGAGTGCGTGCATGATGGACACGTCCCTGGCGGGCTTAAGAACAACCGCGACTTCGCCGAATGTGTCGTGCAGTACGACAACGGGATTCCTGAGGATGTGCGGACGATGCTGTTCGATCCGCAAACGGCTGGAGGGCTGCTGATCTCCGTAGCCGGCCAGGACTCGACTCAACTCATTCAGGCGCTCCACCACGCTGGAGTCGCGGTAGCGCAGATTGGCCAAGTCTTAGCGCGCACCAAACCGCTAATTCACGTCACCTCGTGATAAGTTCCCAGATACGCGCCAAATGATGATCGTCGTGCTCGGCCACGAAGTACAGATGGTCCACCAGCCGCATCGGAGTCTTCATTCGCGGGTGAAGCATGGTGCGGCCAAACTGCGCGGAATCCATCTGCTCCGACCGACTTACCAGCCGTGAGCGGGCTTCACGGAATTCCCTGAGAATCTCGTCCAGAGACCGTGCGTTGTGATTGGCGTTGTGGGTCTTTTGATTTTTCAGGTCGGCAACGGTCAGCTCCGCGCCGCCGGTCGTGAAATCTTCCAGGCGCGCGAGCCATAGCGGCTCGAGATCGGCCAGGTGGCCGGCGTGTTCCTGGGCCGACCATTTTTGATTTTCCTTTCGGATCAGGATTTTTGCTGGGTGGTCACGCACCATTTCCTCCAGCCGTGCCGGCGCTCCTCGCAACCGTATTAGCACGTTCGGATAGAGCTCGAGGGGGAACGAAAAATCAAATTTGCGTTCGAACCAGACAGATACACGGCTCATGATTTCCTCGGATGACCGCCGTCTCTGACGCGCCGATGCAAGAAGACGACACGCTACCTCGCACAACCAGATGCTCGCAAAATGATTGAAGACTCACTTTCCTGCACCGGAGGGTGCCACTTTTACATCCAAGAAGACGGACAAATTCTCTACCGTTTATTTTTCCAGGAGCCAGCATGGAAACCCGTCAACTTGGTCGCGGTCTCAAAGTCTCTGCCCAGGGCCTGGGATGCATGGGCATGTCGGAGTTTTACAGCGGATTCGATGACAATGAATCCATTGCGACCATCCATCGCGCGCTGGAACTCGGAGTCAATTTTCTTGACACCGCCGATGTATACGGACCGTACAAGAATGAGGAACTGGTCGGGAAGGCCATCAAAGGCAAGCGGGACAAAATTGTGCTGGCGACAAAGTTTGGAATTGTCCGCGACCCGAACAACCCCATGCAGCGTGGCGTGAGTGGCAAGGCCGACTATGTGCGGCGATCCTGCGAGGGAAGTCTGAAGCGGCTGGGAGTGGAGGCGATCGATCTCTACTACCAGCATCGAGTCGATCCGAACACGCCGATTGAAGAGACGGTCGGAGCAATGGGCGAGTTGGTGAAAGAAGGCAAGGTGCGCTATTTGGGACTGTCGGAGGCTTCTCCTGAGACGCTGCGGCGCGCGGCGAAGGTGCATCCGATCACGGCGCTGCAGACTGAATATTCGCTGTGGACCCGCGATCCTGAGGCCGCGATTCTGGCGACGTGCCGTGAACTGGGCATCGGATTTGTGGCGTACAGTCCTCTGGGCCGCGGATTCCTGACAGGACAGTTCCATCATTTCGACGATCTGCCGGCGGATGATTACCGGCGCCACAGCCCGCGGTTTCAGGGAGAGAATTTTCAGAAGAATCTCGATCTGCTGCGGAGCGTCGAGGAGATCGCAAACGAAAAAGGATGCAAGCCTTCTCAACTTGCGCTGGCGTGGGTGTTGGCTCAGGGCGAGGATATTGTTCCGATTCCTGGAACCAAGCGGCGGAAGTATCTGGAAGAGAATGTGGCCGCAGCGCAAGTGAGGCTCACGAAGGAAGACTTGCGCCAGATCGATGAAGCGTTTCCACCCGAGGCAGCGGCGGGGGAACGGTACCCGGAGCACGTGATGGCGCTGGTGAACGGGTGAGGCAAGCGAGCAAGGGATTTTTAACGGTCGTGCCTAGAAGCCTTTGGCACGGAGTCTGCTTCGATCACTGTCGAGTTCTCGCCCTCCGGACGGCCGAAGGCGTCTGTCCTTCCCTAGGTTTGTGCTTTCTCTATCTGAATCTTTACACATTGACTTCTTTGTGCGCCTCGAATTAGATTCATTTCTCAGTTTCAACCGCTCTTTGCCAACTTCTTTCGGGATGCGCGTCTTTGCCGCTCGGCGAAGACAGGGAAGCGGGTGTGAATCCCGCGCTGCCGCGCAACTGTAAGCGAGGACATTGCCTTTGGCCACTGGAAGCAATTCCGGGAAGGCCGCAGGCGCGATTGGATGACTGACCTCATCCTTACTCGCAAAGTCAGGAGACCGGCGCATTCCGTTACCTTCAACCCCTTTCGCGTGCAAAGGAGGATGGTATGCGCCTGTTTTTTCCAGTTTCGGCTTCCACGGTCTCGTGCTTTCGGTTGTCGCTGTTTTTTTTGCTTCTCTCGTGGTGTCTCCTCTCGTCTTCCTCGCCGGCATTGGCTGCCGATCTGAAAGTCAGAGTGGTGGACCTGCAATCTGCGGCAGTTGCCGGGGCGGAGGTTTCATTGCTGGCGAGCGGAGGCCGAATTGTTTCCACGCAGACAACTTCCGCCGAGGGGATCGCGCTGCTGAAGGCTCATGAAGCGGATCATTATCAAATCAAAGTGCTGGCGCCTGGATTCGCGGCAGCGACGGTGGATGTTTCAAAGCAAACTGAGATCACAGTCACCCTCCGGCTGGCACCGGCATCCGAGACCGTGGTCGTGAGCGCGACGCGCACTCCGGTTGCAGCCGAGGCAGCGGGTGCCGATGTCGACACTCTCAACGGGGCGCAGTTGACCACGATGCAGCCGATTGCGGCAGACGACGCAGTGCGGTTCCTTCCTGGAGCAGTGGTGAATACAGCAGGACAGCGCGGAGGGTTATCGTCGCTGTTCGTGCGCGGCGGGGAATCGAATTACAACAAAGTCATCGTGGATGGCGTCACCATCAACGAACCCGGAGGCACGTTCGACTTCGGCACGCTGTCGCTGGCGCAGGGCGACCGCATGGAATTTGTGCGCGGGGCGCAGAGTACGTTGTATGGTTCCGACGCGATGACCAGCGTGGTGCAGGTGTGGACGCGCACCGGCAGCACGCACGTTCCCGAACTGCGCTTCGGTGCTGACGCCGGAAATCTCGGAACCGAAAGCGGCCACGCTTCGCTGGCAGGAGCACGCGGACGCTTCGACTACAACGCTTTCGGCGATCAGTTCAACACGGAAGGCTCAGGAGTGAACGACGCGTACTCCGACTCGCTGCAGGGCGCAAATGCGGGCGCGGCGCTCGACGAAAAGACTTCTTTGCGTATTCGCCTTCGGCACTCGAATAGTCACACGGGCGTTCCCGGCGAGTGGAGTTTCAACGGTTACGATCCGCTCGTGGATGTGAACGGCGTCAATGAGCCGTTGCAGCCCGATCCGCAGGAATGGTCGCAGCTCAACGACATGTTGGGGAGCGTGGAGCTATCTGTCGCAGCGCCGTCTGGGTGGCAGCATCGCTTCACCGGTTTTGACTACCTGTATCGCTATCACGACCTGAATCTCAACGGCGATCCGGCGCGGGTGAGTCCGCTATACGGACAAATCGATTTCCCGTCGGACGAGGTCGATCACATCAACCGGGGCGGATTTGAGTATCAAGGCGATTATTCGGAGCGCACCTGGGCGCACACCACCTTCGGATATCGGGTGGAGAACGAGAACGGATTTGTGGGGCAAGTCATTGACGGCGAAACCCAGACTCACGGCCAGCGGCTGAACAATGACGCCTATGTGCAACAGCAACTCACACTGGGGCGACTGTCGGTAATCGCCGGCGGACGTTTTGTGCACGACAGCGCCTTCGGCAATACCGGAGTGCCGCGGGTGGCGCTGACTCTGCAGGCTCTGCGCGGTGGGCAAATTTTTTCAGGAACGCGGCTGCGCTTTTCCTACGCCACCGGTTTCAAGGAGCCGCGACTGGAAGAAACCTTCGCCGGGCCGCCTTACAGCCAACCAAATCCGGGGTTGAAACCGGAGCGCCTGCGCGCCTTCGAGGCGGGCGTGGAACAGGACTTCTTGGGCGGCAAGCTTGCTCTGAACGCCGCGTATTTCAACAATCTGTTCCACGACCAGATCAATTATGTGACCATCAATCCGACGACCTACGTCGGCGAATACGTCAACGTGAACCAGGCATTCGCGCAGGGAGCGGAGGGCGTGGTGCGGGCCAAGCTGCGGCCGCGGCTGCTGCTCGACACTGCCTATACGTACACTTCGTCGGAGTATCTTGACAATCCCGCGCCTTACGATCCTGTCTATAACCCCGGCCAGCCGCTGTTGCGCCGGCCGAAACATTCTGCGACCGAATTATTATCGTATCTGGGGACGCATTGGGGAGCGGACTTGAGCGGCAGCTTTGTAGGGAGCCGCGCCGATTCCGATTTCGATGGGTTCGGAATCAATCACGCCGCGGGATATGTTCGCGCTGATATGGGAGGATGGTACGCCGTGACTTCGCGCATTACGACGTATGTGAATATCCAAAATGCGCTAGACCGAAGGTATAACGAAGTTGTGGGCTATCCCTCGCTGCCGATCAATTTCCGGGCCGGGATTCGATTTCGAATCGGCGGAGAATAGCGGGCTTACAGCCCAGGAAACGTACGGCGCTAGCGAGGCGCTGAAGCGCTGCTCTTCCACTGAGATTTAACTGACTTTTTGCGGGGCGCGAGGCAGCGGCATGGCGGCCGCGATTTTCGCTCCGAAATACTTTGTGCGGGCGAGCAGTAGCTTTTCGATCTCAACTTCCTTTAGCGGCTGCTGGCGTCCCAGAAGATGCGTGATCAGGGCGATCTGGGCGAAGTGTTCTACGGTTTCCATCTTCATGTAAGCGTGCTCGAGAGTATCGCCATAGGTGACGACGCCGTGATTCGACATCAAAATCGCATCGTAGTTGGGAACGTAAGGTTCAAGGGTCTGGGCCAACTCCGAAGTGCCGGGCGTGCCGTAACGCGCCAACGGAATACATCCCAAACCCATGACGACTTCGCACACTAGCGGCTCGGTGAGCGCCATGCCGGCGGCGGCAAATCCGGTCGCGGTGGGCGGGTGCGCGTGCACGATGGCCTGCACGTCGCGCCGCAGGCGATAAATCAGCAGGTGCATACCGATCTCGCTGGTAACGTGGCGCTTGCCGGAAACTCGCCGGCCGTCGAGGTCCACCACCACCATGTCGTTGGGACGCATGGCGCCTTTGCTCAAACAAGTGGGCGTCACCAGGATGCGGTCCTGCGGCAGGCGAACGGAGAGATTGCCGTCCATGGCAGCGACGAACCCGCGCTCATGGAGCATGCGACCGTAACGGACAATTTCTTCCCGGTGTTTGCGCTCCGTAGGCATGAATACCCTGGCCATGATTACCCTTCGGGGGAGATGATAAAGCAAGCAGGCCGCAAGACTGGCAACCGCATAGTAGCAGCACCCGCGTTCCAGAGACAATCCCATTTTCACTGGAAAATCGGCCAAGATGCGCCACAAACGGGATTGAATTGGGCGATGCCCCTTGAGTGATCTCTGTAACGCGTATCCCTATAATCAACTTGCGTGCTGGTCTCCGAATTCCATTATGACTTGCCCGAAGAACTGATCGCCCAGGAACCTCTGGCCAATCGCGCGGCGTCTCGTCTGCTGTACCTCGATGCCGCCACTGGGCGCTATGAGGACCGCCAGTTCCGCGAGTTGCCGGAGTTGCTGCGGCCTGACGACCTGGTCGTCTTCAACAACACGCGCGTGTTTCCCGCCCGGCTTTATGGGCGGCGCGGAGGGTTGCGGTCACAGGCGGTGAGCCCGCGCAATCCGGCGGCGCGGGATTTTCTTCAGGGTACGATCGAAGTTCTGCTCACGCGGCAGCTCGGTCAGGATCCCAATGACTGGGAATGTCTGGTGCGGCCGGGACGCAAGATCGGGGTGGGAGAGCGCCTGTTCTTCGGTGAGGACAGTTCGGATCAAGCCGGCGAATTGCAAGCCGGAGTCATCGCGCGCGGCGGGTTCGGGGAACGGACCATCCGCTTTGCTCCTTGCGATAACTTTTTTGCGAAAGTGGAAAGGATCGGGCACGTGCCTCTGCCTCCGTATATTGCGCGCGCCGATTCCCTTGCCGACCGCGAACGTTATCAGACGGTGTATGCGCGCGAGCGCGGATCGGTCGCCGCTCCTACCGCGGGACTGCACTTCACTCCGGAGATTCTGACGCGCCTGCGAGAGCGTGGAATCGAAACGGCCGAGATCACGCTCCACGTCGGCCTGGGAACATTTCAGCCGGTGCGAGTTGAGCGCGTGGAGGAGCATTCGCTGCATGCGGAACGCTATTCGATCTCGCCCGAGGCAGCGGAGAAAATCATGCGGGCTAAACGTGGACATCGGCGGGTGGTTGCGGTGGGCACGACGACCGTGCGTACGCTGGAGTACGCCGCTGAACCGAGAACTGGCCAAGTGCGGGCAGGTGAGGGTGAGGCGAATCTGTTCATCTATCCCGGATACAGATTCCAGTTGGTCGACGCGCTCCTGACGAATTTCCATCTCCCGCGGTCCACTTTGCTCATGCTGGTCTGCGCCCTCTGCGGAAAAGAAAATGTGTTGCGCGCTTATGGCCATGCCGTTGAGCAGCGATATCGCTTCTACTCTTATGGGGACTGCATGCTGGTGGGCTGAAGGAAAACTGCGTCCGGCAAGCGTATCGTGCTTTGGAAGCTGGAAGGGGAGGCAGGAACGAGAAGGTAGCGAGAATTTCTGGTCCAGAGGTAAACAAACGGGCATCCCGGCGGGATGCCCGTTTCAAAACTTGGCCAAGAAACATGCCCGAGAATCGTGGGCGCGAAGCTTACGCGCGAGCGCCCACGGCGGCGGGTTCGTTCGCCGGGATCGACTTGTCTTCGCCGTTGGGTTTGGACTGCGGCTGGCCACCCTTGCGAATGTCGATGCCGCCCTTGAAGAACGCACCATCTTCGATGGAGATGCGGGCGGCGATCACGTCGCCGGTCAGCGAGCCATCGCTGCGGATGTCGACGCGGTCGCTGGCGGTGAGATTGCCGCGCACTTTACCCAGCACGACGATCTCGCGGGCATTAATGTTGGCGGCGACAACGCCGTTGCGTCCGATAGTGACGCGGTTGCCAGCCAGATTGATGGAGCCTTCCACGCGGCCGTCGATGTAAAGCGACTCGGAGCCGGTGACCTCGCCTTTGATCACGAGCGATTTGCCGATGGTAGCCTGGTCCGCAGTGGTGGTCGTCACCGGCCGGGGAGCGGCTACAGGTTCACTGGCCGCCATAGTGGGGGCGCTCGGAATGGACGAAGTCGGGCGCTCCGGCTCGGCGGGCCGGGATGGGGTCTGAGGCTGATTGGTCGGCTTCCACATGGGGTAAAAGTTCCTTTCCTGGTTGGGATTAGGGGTCACGGGCCGCACTTACGTGACCAAAGCAAATTGTACTCCCGCGTCTCAAAATGAGCCCTGTGGAAAAGGCTTTATTTTCAATCAGGAGTTCCTACTGTGGTACGTGCTTTCGTGCGGGACTCGAACTGGCAAACGGAGCCGTGGCCGACGACTTTCTGCTGGCATCCGTGTAAGGATTTCAGGAAAAAGTTGCTCGACCGTACCCTTTTACTGCGGTTGGGGGTTATCCTCTTAGGGTCGAAGATTTATCGAAAACGGAATCCGAGTCTGGGAGTCTAAACCTTCAAGATTGAAGGCAATCGAGGCCTAATTTTTTCGGTAACGGAGCAGCACATGTTAGAACCATCGGTGGTAACGCCAGCAGTAACGGTCGCGAGACCTGATCCGAGTGAATATAGCGCATATCACGAGCGCTACATTTCGCTGATTGCGGGAACTGACATTCTGGGAATACTCGATGCCCAGCGGCGGCAGATGATGCTGCTGCTCTCCGGGCGCGACGAAGCCGAAGGCGAGTTTCGCTATGCGCCCGATAAATGGACGGTGAGCGAAGTGTTGGGACACGTCTGCGATACGGAGCGGATCTTTGCCTATCGCGCGCTGAGAATTTCGCGGGGTGACCAGACGCCGATCGAAGGGTTCGAGCAGGACGATTACGTCAAGAATGGTCCGTTTGGGCGCCTGCCGCTGGCGGAAGTGATTGAAGACTACATTGCGGTGCGGCGCGCCACGCTGACGCTGTTGCGGAATCTGGATGAAGCCGCGTGGGCGCGGCGGGGCACAGTGAATGAGAATGAGATCAGCGTGCGCGCGCTGGCCTATCTTACGGCGGGGCATGAACTGCATCACCGAAAGATTCTGGAAGAGAAGTATTTCACGCGGTAAAGCTGAACTTCTTCGCCGCGGATTTGCGCAGATGAACGCGGACTCTAATCCAGCTTGTCATTCTGAGCGGAGTGACTCAAGGAAATTACCAAACATGGTTCAGCGAGCGCTAGTGGAACTGCTTCGCGGCAAGGGAGCGCACGCCGATCCCATCGCATGTGTCGAAGATGTTCCGGCGGAAGTGGCGGCGCGGCGGGTTGCGGGATTTCCGCATTCGATCGGGCAGATCGTCTTCCACATAAATTACTGGATGAATTACGAGCTGCGGAGAATTCGAGGCGAGAGGCCGAAGTATCCGGAGCACAGCTCGGAGAGTTTTCCGCCGGTTCCGCCTCCTGGGAACGCGGAGGAGTGGGACCGGCTGCGGCGAGATTTTTCCTGGCTGCTGTCTGAGTATGCCAACCTGGCGAAATCCTCTGCGGCGGAAATGCAGCGCGAAATTGAGAGCGTGCATGAAGGTGACGAGCAAGTTGCCGGCACACTCGAATCCGTGCTCTGGCAGATGGTGGCGCACAACAGCTATCACGTGGGGCAGATCGCGATGATCCGGCGCGCGCTCGGCGCATGGCCGCCGCGGGCGGGCGGGGATACGTGGTAAGTGCTAGGATGATTGTGTAGGTTCCGTTTGCTGCGGAGGTCGCTATGCTCCATCGCCTCGCAGAAGAAATCCGAGTCATCCTCCTTGCGGTCGCCGGTGGGGGTCCTTTTGTTCTTTTGGTCCGTTCCGTCCTCCGTAGATTTTCTCGTAAGGACGCGGCGCAGGTGGGAGCAGAACGGCGCCGGGCGGTGAAAGCGTGGGTCGGCAGCCGACGATCTCCAACAAGCACGGTTATCCCATACTCCCCGATTCCTCAATCCTGAAGCACATCGCCCGCCAACCGAAGCGCGCGGCGGGATTCAAGCAACTGGTGCGCGAGCTTGGCTTGCATGGCGACGAGCGCCGCGAACTGGATGACCGGCTGCGAAAGCTGGTCGCGAGCGGGGCGCTCATCGCGGCCGACTCCGACCGGTATGCGCTGCCTCAAGCGGCGGCTGAAAAGAATCTGGTTGTCGGCCGGCTCACCATGCATCGCGACGGATTCGGGTTTGTGATTCCCGATGCTGCGTCGTTGCCGGCGGCGCTCAAGGCGCGGCTGGCGGGCGATATTTTTATTCCTCCGCACTTGATCGGCAATGCCATGCATGGGGACCGTGTGCTGGTCGACGTCGGTAGTGTGCGTCCGGATGGACGAGCGGAGGGGCGGATCGTGCGGCCGGTGGTGCGGGCGAATCCTACCGTGGTGGGAGTTTTTCATTATGGACCGCGGCGAAATTACGTCGCGCCAATGGACGCGAAGATCACGCAGGAGATCGTGATTCCGGCGGGGATGGAGCGGCCGGACGCGAACACGGCGCTGCTGACGGCTGAAAGTTCAGAACACGCAGTCGGCCCATCCGTTGCCGGGGTGCGACGGCGAGATGCCATCGCGACAGCCGGTGGGACGCCGGCGCTACGCAGGAAATCTGTCGATCGCGTGCTGGGCGCGGAGGCCGCACGCCGGGCCGAATGGGATGATCTGGAAGGCGTGGTTGTCGATGTGGAGATTACGGACTGGCCATCGCCGACCCAGAATCCGCGGGGACGGGTGATCGAGATTCTAGGGCGGGAAGACGATTTCGGCGTCGATGTAGAAATCACGATTCGCAAGTTTCATTTGCCGCATCATTTTCCGGCTGCCGTGACTGAAGAGGCTCAAGATGCGCCGGCGACGATTTCAACGCAGGAGATGCAGACGCGTCGTGATTTTCGGGCTCTGCCCATTGTGACCATTGACGGTGAAACTGCGCGCGATTTCGATGATGCGGTGCTGGTGCGCACGCTGGCGAATGGGAATTTTGAGTTGCAGGTGCACATCGCGGATGTCGCACATTACGTTACGCCAGGTTCGGCGCTCGACCAGGAAGCGCGGCTGCGAGGTACGAGCGTTTATTTTCCGGACCGCGCGGTGCCCATGCTGCCGCTGGAGCTTTCAACCGACATCTGCAGCCTGCGGCCGCAGGTGGATCGGTTGGTGATGTCGTGCGTGATGGAGATGGACCACCGTGGCGAGGTCGTGGGTTACGACTTGTCCGGGGGGGTGATTCGCTCAGCCGAGCGCATGACTTATACCGCCGTGAACGCCGTGCTGGAAGGCGACGCGGCCGTGCGCGAGCGTTACGCTCCGTTGGTCGAGGGATTTGAGCTGATGCGCGATCTGGCGCTCATTCTGAACCGTAAGCGCGAGCGGCGCGGATCGATCGACTTCGATCTGCCGGAGCCGGTGATCGAATTCGATGAGTTCGGGCTGATGAAGAGCATCTCGCGCTCGGAGCGGAATATCGCTCATCGGCTGATCGAGGAGTTCATGCTGGCGGCGAACGAGTGCGTGGCGGGGCATTTGGAATCGCACCGAATCGCGTCTTTGTATCGCATTCACCAGAAGCCTGATGCGAAACGGGTTTACGACTTTGAAACGATTGCGGCGACGTTTGGATATTCCCTGGGAGTGGGGGCGCTGCCGATTCACCGGGTCCAGATGAAAACCGACCGGCGCGCGGCATACGGAACTGGAAAGCGGGCACGCGAGATCGAAGTGCCGAAAGAGGTGCACATCACGCCGCGCATGTATCAGAAGCTCACGGAGAAGATCGCGGGGAAGCCGGAGGAGCGGATTCTGAGCTATTTGATGCTGCGGTCGCTCAAGCAGGCGCGGTATTCGGAGGAAAACCTGGGACACTTCGCGCTGGCGGCGACCAGTTATACGCACTTTACATCGCCGATCCGGAGGTATCCGGACTTGATTGTGCATCGGATTTTGAAGAGTGCGCTAGATCAAAAGCCCCACTTCTGGCAAAACCGGCCAGAAGTGGGGCACCCGGCGGTTGAAGGTGACAAGCCATCGCCTTGGTCGAAACGGCGGACTGTCCCCGGCAGTGCGCGGGCAGAAGCGCCCGCGCCACACGAACCTTTGAGTGGACCGATCAAGATCGAAGAACTGCACGAGATCGCCGAGGAGTCGAGTCAGTCGGAACGGCGGGCTGATGACGCCGAGCGCGATTTGATGGAATGGAAGAAAGTAAAGTTCATGCAGGGCCGCGTGGGAGAAGACTTCGACGGCCTCATCACCAGCGTGACCAAGTATGGAGTGTTCGTGGAACTGACCGACCTGTTTGTCGAGGGGCTGGTGCCGTTGAACACTTTAGCCGACGATCGTTATACGTATCATGAGAGTACGCGTGAGATTATTGGGCAACGGTCGCGGAAGACTTACCGGCTGGGGCAGAAGATTCGCGTCCTGGTGGACCGGATTGATCCGGTAGAGAAGAAGATTCAGTTTGCGGTGTTCGAGGAAGAGCCGCCCCGCGTCACAGGGCGGCGCAAGCGGGCGAGGTAGCCTGTGCCCGAGGAGCGGTGGCCAATTTCTGGCTGTGGAAATCCCCTGAAATTCGCATGACTCCCATCGAAATTCTGCATTGTACTTTGATCTGCCACACGGGCTATTAAAGAATGTACGAATGTCTGTTCCTGGCCTGGACTTTCGCGGCGCATTGCCGCTTCGTTATGAATGCCCAAGAACAAGTGATTCGGAAGCGATTGAACACACTGGACCAAGATGTCCACGACGCCTCTCAATCCGAAGAACGGTTTGCCGCCCGCACAGGGTCTCTACCATCCTGCGCACGAGCACGACGCCTGCGGGATCGGGTTCGTCGCCAGCATAAGCGGGAATAAAAGTCACGACATCATCCGTAAAGGCGTCCAGGTGCTGCTCAATCTGGCGCATCGCGGCGCGTGCGGCTGCGACCCGGAGACCGGCGACGGCGCCGGAGTTCTGATCCAGATTCCGCACAAATTCTTTGCCCGCGAGTCGGAAAAGCTCGGCTTTACTTTGCCCAAGCCGGGAAGCTACGGAGTCGGCATGATTTTTCTGCCGGTGGAGAAGCATCCACGCTTGCAGTGCGAAGGAATTCTCGAACACATTGTGCGGGAAGAAGGCCTGGTGCTGCTGGGCTGGCGCGACACTCCAACCTATGCGTCGGCAATCGGCCGTGTGGCGCGGGCTTCGCAGCCTTACATTCAGCAGATTTTTGTCGGCTGTGCGCCCGGAATGGACGAAGACGCCTTCGAACGCAAACTGTACGTGGTGCGGAAGCGGACGGAGAACGAGATTCGCGAATCGGGCATTGAGGATGCGGAGACGTTTTATATTCCGTCGCTTTCTTGCCGCACGATCGTTTACAAAGGCTTGCTGCTCGCGCCTCAGATCGCCAATTTTTACCGCGAACTTTCTGATCCCGATGCGGAGAGCGCGCTTTGCCTGGTGCACCAGCGGTTCTCGACCAATACTTTTCCGAGCTGGCAGCGCGCGCATCCATATCGCTACATCGCGCATAACGGCGAAATCAACACATTGCGCGGAAACGTGAACTGGATGCAGGCACGGCAGTCGCTGCTGAAGTCGCCGCTTTTCGGCGATGATTTGAAAAAACTGAATCCGATCATCGCGCCGGACGGCAGCGATTCGGCAAACTTCGACAACGCCGTGGAATTGCTGCTGCAGGCGGGGCGCAGCTTGCCCCATGTCATGGCCATGCTCATTCCTGAGGCGTGGTCGGGCAATCCGCACATGAAGCCGGAGAAACGTGCGTTCTACGAATATCACGCGTGCCTGATGGAGCCGTGGGACGGCCCGGCAGCGATTGCATTCACCGATGGCCGCGTGATCGGCGCCACCCTCGATCGCAACGGCCTGCGGCCTGGACGCTATGTCGTGACCCACGACGATCTGGTCGTCATGGCGTCGGAAGCGGGGGTGCTGGATATCGATCCGGAGCAAGTGAAGAGCAAGGGCCGGCTGCAACCCGGGAAAATGTTCTTGGTGGATACGGTCGAAGGCAGAATCGTCTCCGACAGAGAGATCAAACAGAAACTCGCGTCGCAGCAGCCTTACGCGGAATGGGTGAAGCAGAATCAGATCACCATGGACCAACTCCCCGAGCCTTCGCGCATGCACTTTCCCGATACGGAGACTCTGCTGTTGCGGCAGCGTGCCTTCGGATACTGCGATGAAGATCTGAGAATGATTCTCGGACCGATGGCGTCAAAGGGAGAAGAACCGGTTGGTTCGATGGGAACCGATACGCCTCTGGCTTGCCTGTCGGACAAGCCGCAGTCGCTGTTCAACTATTTCAAGCAGCTATTTGCGCAGGTCACGAATCCGCCCATCGATCCGATCCGCGAAGAGATGGTGATGTCGCTGATCAGCTACATCGGCAGCGAGCGGAACATTCTCGAAGAGGCGCCGGAAAATTGCCACATGCTGAAGCTGGAGCATCCCCTGCTCACTAATCGCGAATTGGAGAAGCTGCGGCGAGTCTCGAACCGCGATTTGCTGGCGACGACGTTGACAGCGCTGTTCCCCGCGCGTGATGGCGAGGCCGGGTTGAAGCGCGCGCTCGACGAGCTTTGCACCAGAGCTTCGCGCGCGGTGAAAGCGGGATATTCGCTGCTGATTCTCTCTGACCGCGGAGTCGATAAAGACTACGCCCCGATTCCGTGCCTGCTGGCGTTGGCTGCCGTGCACAATTTGCTGGTGCGCGAAGAAACACGAACTCAGGTGGCGTTGATCACCGAATCGGGCGAACCGCGCGAGGTCATGCACTTTGCTTTGTTGAGCGGTTATGGGGCCAGTGCGATCAACCCCTACTTGGCGCTGGAGAGCGTTGAGGACCTGGCCTGGCGGGGCGAACTGGGCGACGGTGTCACTCCCGAAGCGGCAACCAAGCTATTTTTAAGAGCGATCAAGAAGGGCCTGCTCAAGACTTTCTCGAAGATGGGCATTTCGACGCTGCAAAGCTATCAGGGAGCGCAGGTTTTCGAGGCGATCGGACTGAACAAGGAATTGATTGACAGCTACTTTGCCGGAACGACTTCGCGCCTGGAAGGGGTCGGCCTGGAGGTCTTGGCGCGCGAAGCGCAGCTGAAGCATGAGTTTGCTTTCCGTCCGCTCACCGAATTTGAAACTGAGCTTGCGGTGGGAGGCAACTATCACCAGCGGGTGAATGGCGAGTATCACTTGCTGAATCCGCTGACCATCGGAAAACTGCAGCAGGCGGTGCGGCAGGAAAATTTCAAGACATTTCAGGAATACACGGAGTTGATCGACAAGCAGAGCAGCAATCTTTGCACGCTGCGCGGCCTGATGAAATTCAAGAAGAGCGATGCGCCGGTGCCGATTGAAGAAGTCGAGCCGGCGAAGGAAATCGTCAAGCGGTTTACAACGGGCGCGATGTCGTTCGGGTCGATCAGTAAGGAAGCGCACGAGACGCTGGCCATCGCGATGAACCGCATCGGCGGCAAATCCAACACCGGGGAAGGTGGAGAGGACGAAGAACGGTTCAAGCCTGACGCGAATGGCGATCTGCGGCGAAGCGCGGTGAAGCAGGTGGCGTCGGCGCGGTTCGGAGTGACGGCAAATTATCTGGTGAACGCGGACGAGTTGCAGATCAAAATGGCGCAGGGCGCTAAGCCTGGAGAGGGCGGGCAGCTTCCTGGGTATAAAGTCGATGAAGTCATTGCACGTCTGCGGCATTCAATTCCGGGGGTGGGGCTGATTTCGCCTCCTCCGCATCACGACATTTACTCGATCGAAGATCTGGCGCAGCTGATTTACGACTTGAAAAACGTGAATCCGCAGGCCCGGATCGCGGTGAAGCTCGTGGCGGAAGTTGGTGTCGGCACGGTCGCCGCCGGCGTGGCCAAGGCACATGCCGACGTGGTGCTGATCAGCGGTGACTCGGGTGGAACTGGCGCATCGCCGTTGAGCTCGATCAAACATGCGGGCATTCCATGGGAGTTGGGATTGGCGGAGACGCAACAGGTGCTGCTGCTGAATGACCTGCGCAGCCGCATCCGGGTGCAGACTGACGGCAAACTGCAGACCGGCCGCGACGTGGTGATAGCCGCGCTTCTGGGCGCGGAGGAATTTGGATTTGCCACCACTCCGCTCGTTGCCCTGGGCTGTGTAATGATGCGCAAGTGCCATCTCAATACTTGTTCGGTGGGCATCGCCACGCAGGATCCGGTGCTGCGCAAGCAGTTTCAGGGACAGCCCGAGCATGTCATCAATTTCTTTTTCTTCATGGCGGAGCAGGTGCGCCAGTACATGGCAGAACTGGGCTTCCGCAAGGTCGATGAAATGGTCGGCCGCGTCGACATGATTGACGTCGAACCGGCGGTTGACCACTGGAAGGCGCGTGGGCTGGACTATTCGGCGATTCTCTACAATCCTCCGGTGCCGTCGCGGGTCGCGCGGCATTGTGTGCACCAGCAGGATCATGGTTTGGAGCAGGCGCTGGATCATCAACTGGTCGAGCATTCCCTTGATGCGCTGCTCAGTTTGAGTTCGGTTGAAATCAATCTGCCTGTACGTAACGTGCATCGCTCTGTCGGCGCGATATTGAGCGGAGAAATTGCGCGCCGCTACGGGTCGGCTGGATTGCCTGACGATACGATTCGGATTCGTCTCACAGGTTCGGCCGGGCAGAGCCTGGGAGCGTTCCTGGCCAGGGGAGTTACGCTGACGCTGGAAGGCGATGCGAACGATTACGTGGGCAAGGGCCTTTCTGGCGGGAGGATAGTCGTCTATCCGCCACGCGATTCCGGGTTCGCGCCCGAGGAAAATATCATTATTGGAAATGTCGCACTTTACGGCGCCACGAGCGGCGAAGCGTTCTTCAATGGAGTTGCCGGAGAACGCTTCGCTGTTCGCAACTCCGGAGCGACGGCGGTGGTCGAGGGAGTTGGCGATCACGGCTGCGAGTATATGACCAACGGTCTAGTAATTGTGTTGGGCTCGTGTGGCAGGAACTTTGCAGCAGGCATGAGCGGCGGGCTGGCTTACGTTTTCGATGAGCAGGGAGACTTCACGGAACGGCGCTGCAATACGGATGGCGTCGATCTGGAACCGCTGACCGATGCGCGTGACGTGCAAACCGTCAGGAACCTAATCACGCGGCACGCGGAACTCACGGGCAGCCCCCGCGCGAAATGGATTCTTGAGAACTGGAATGAAACGGTCTCGCACTTCATCAAAGTCTTTCCACACGAGTTCAAGCGCGTGTTGGGAGTGAGCCGCAGCCGCCAGCACCATGTTCCGAACCCGCCCGCGACGCTGCTGACGACCACGGCGGGGATCCAGCCGGAGCAGGTGCGGCATGGGCAGGTGCGGCATGGGTAAGATCACAGGCTTCATGGACTACTCGCGCGAGCAGGCGCCGCGGCGGCCGGTAACCGAGCGGGTCAACGACTGGTTCGAGATTTACCAGGATTTTCCGGAAGAGAAGCTGCGCGAGCAGGGGGCGCGTTGCATGGATTGCGGCGTGCCGTTCTGCCAAACCGGATGTCCGGTGAGCAATCTTATTCCCGACTGGAACGATTTGGTTTACCGGGGACGCTGGAAAGAGGCGGTGCGGCAACTGCACGCGACCAACAATTTTCCTGAATTCACCGGACGAATTTGTCCCGCGCCATGCGAAGCATCCTGCGTGCTGGGCATCAACCAGCCGCCGGTTACGATCAAGCAGAATGAAAAGAATATTGTCGAGCGGGGATTTCTGGAGGGATGGATTCGTCCCGAGCCGCCGAAATATCGGAGCGGGAAGAAAGTGGCGATTGCCGGTTCCGGTCCCGCGGGACTGGCGGCGGCGCAACAGCTATGCCGCGCGGGTCACGCAGTTACGGTCTATGAAAAGGCGGATCGGATCGGCGGACTCCTGCGCTACGGCATCCCCGAATTTAAGATGGAGAAACACATCATCGACCGCCGGCTGGAACAGATGTCGGCCGAGGGCGTGAAGTTCGTTACGAACGCTGAAGTCGGAAGGAACGTTTCCGTCGAAAATCTTCGGCGTGAATTTGACGCCATCGTTCTCGCGGGAGGCGCCGAGCATCCACGCGATCTGAGAGTTCCGGGGCGCGAGCTGAAGGGAATTCACTATGCGATGGAGTTCCTGCCGCAACAGAACAAACGGTGCCTGGGCGACACGCTGGACCCCGCCGGCGACATTCTTGCCAGCGGCAAGCGCGTGGTCATCATCGGAGGAGGCGATACCGGCGCCGATTGCCTGGGCACGGTCCACCGGCAGAAGCCGGCCTCGGTGCATCAATTTGAAATCATGCCCAAGCCGCCCGAAGAGCGCTCGCCGCTGACCCCGTGGCCGTTGTGGCCTATGCAACTGCGCACCGAAGGTGCGCATGAGGAAGGGGGCGTGCGCGACTGGAGCATCGCCACTACTAGTTTTGGCGGCGACGATGCGGGCAACGTGAGACAGTTGCGCGCTATTAAAGTTGGGCCTCCGCCGAAGTTTGCTCCGATTGCCGGCAGCGAGTTCACCATGGATGCCGATCTCGTGCTAATTGCGATGGGGTTCCTCGGTCCGGTGCGGAACGGAATGATCGAGCAACTGGGAGTTCAGCTCGATGAGCGCGGGAACGTGGCCACGGATCAGAACTATATGTCATCGCTTCCCGGGGTTTTCGCCGCCGGCGATATACGGCGCGGGCAATCGCTGGTGGTGTGGGCCATCAGCGAAGGGCGCAAGGCGGCGGCTTGTGTCGATGCTTACTTGCGAGAGACTGCGGGTAACGGAAAATCAGACGAGAAGATTCTGGCCATTACGAATGGCCGGGTGAAGCCGAGCGAACTTACACCCGGCGAATCTGCCATCAGGAAAAATCTCGCTGGCGGAAACCGCACCTAAAGGCGTTTCCGGCAGAGGCTTTCTTCTCAAATTCTTAGTTTCTCCCGATAATTCTGTTCGTGTTTCGTAACACGAAGCAGTCTGCGGCGAATTTCATCAACATCTGGTGGAGAATGCGATCAACACTGAGGGGGGAGAGGAGTGATATCGGACGACTGCCCGAATTGCGGCGGCACAGGATATGTCACAAAGCCGGTGGACTTGAACGGTAAGTCCGACGGGGTTGCGTTTATCCATTCCAAGTGCCCTGCTTGCGGGGGAACCGGACGGAAGCACTCGATCCCGCCCACGACCGCGGGCTGACCGCACGGCCTGCGGTGCTTGCGAAACGTACGGAACCGGGCCGTCATGCTTCCCGTCCTAAAGGTTGACGGTCCGGGCCGTCGTAGCGAACGCTCCCATCCTGGCGGACTCTTTCGGTTTAGCTTCACATCTTCTTTGAGTGCGCTTTTTTGAGTGTACTTTCCTTTGGTTGTACTCCTCAGGCGATTCCGGCGGCCTTCACGCGGTTTTTCCCGCGCGGTACGGCTGCGAATTCCACGCGGTTCCTTCCGTTGGCTTTGGCGCGGTACAAGGCCTTGTCGGCGGCCTTCAGCACGGAATCCGGCAATGCCTCATCCATTGCGGAAGCGGCTGCGCCGATGCTGACGGTGACGGAGAGAGACGCCGAAGGCTTGTTCTGCGAAAGCTGTCGAATCGCATCGCCCTTGCGGGCCCGGCCGCGGGTTCGCTGGTTGCGCCGGTCTGGTCCGCGAGGCTGCTGGCGCCGGTCGCCGCCTCGCATGTGGAACTCTGCGTTTTCGATCGTAGAGCGCAATCTCTCGAGATGATCTCCAATCTCTGAAATTGTCTTCCCCGGAAACAGGATGGCGAACTCTTCCCCTCCGCAACGGTAAGCCTCGCCGCCTCCGGTCACGCGCGCCAGGTTGTGCGCGACCAGCCGCAGAACCTGGTCGCCGGTGTCGTGGCCATAGGTGTCGTTGAAGCGTTTGAAGTGGTCGATATCTACGACGGCAATCGAGTACGGATGCTGCAGGCGCAGGAGCGCATCGTTGAAGGCGCGGCGCGACGCCAAGCTGGTGAGTTCGTCGTGATACGCCAGAAGGTAGGAGTTCTCGATGATCGAAGCGGCCAGAATGCACGCCGCGCAAGTGGAATACAGAGCCGAGATTCGCGGTGTTCCGCCGAAACGCAAGAATAGGAAGAAGGCTGCAAGCGACCACAACAGCGCGCTGTCGGCAGGCTTGCGGGTGACGAGGGCCCGCACCAGCAGAACGGCGCCGCCAAGGGCGAAAGCGAATAGAACATAAGGAGGCATGAAAGTTACGGCCGAAGTGTGGTGGGAATGAGGGTGCGGCAGGGGCAACCGGCCCGCCTGACACAACACAAGCACGATGACCGTTTCAACAAAGAGAAACAATCCCATGGGCGCGGCGCTCGAAGTCGTAAAGCCGCGCTCCTGCATCAGGCTGATCAGAAGGAAGTCCGCGGGCACTAGAATGGCGGCGAGTTGCAGGCCCGAGAATGCGAAGATTCCGACCGAAGCGTGCCCGCTAAAGAAGTCAATTGCCTGCTGAGTCAGAAACAAAACCACCAGCGCGAAGAAGATACGGCTGGAGTGAAACCTCCAGGCCAGCAGCATGCCTCCGACGAGGGCGCAGTAGTAGAGAAAAGCGAGGCTGGGCAATGCCAGCGTCGGCCAACCGGAATACGCCAGCAGCGCGGCGACAGCGAGCAGGATGCCGCCCGGGAGGAGCAACGATTTCAGCGTGTGATCTCTCCATGACTGCAAGGCATTGCTCCGTAAGAACCTGCAGAGATTATCTCCGGCGGGGGTGAACGGAGGAATTGGCCGCGCAGGTACGGGCGGGAACGGTCAGTGCGGGAGCATCCCGTTTTGAAACCGGGCTCCGTTTCTGCACCCATAGACTTTCGTGTACTCATGGTTCTCGCTGCGATTCAGCGCTTTCTAACTAGACTGTCTCTTGTCGAATTAAGGACGGTTCAGGTTATGCGAATTCTTATCGCAGAAGATGATGAGGCCTTAGGCAAGTTCGTTCGCCAGGGGCTGGAGAGCGAACATTACGCGGTCGACGTGGTGGCCGATGGCGAACAAGCACGAACCGCCGCCACCGATTCCGAGTACGACATCGTTATTCTTGACCTGAACCTGCCCAAGGTCGACGGTGTCAGCGTTTTACGCCACCTGCGGCTGAAGAAACCCAGTCTTCCCGTGCTGGTGTTGACCCAGCGGACCAAGGTGGAAGACCGCGTCCAGTGTCTGGATACCGGCGCTGACGATTACCTGGCCAAGCCATTTTCCTTCAGCGAACTATCGGCGCGCCTGCGGGCGCTGGTGCGGCGCAGCCATCTGCCGTCGGAGTCGGTGCTCACGGTGGGCGATCTCAAACTGGATCGCGTGGAGCACCGGGTGGAGCGGGCGGGTCGGCGGATCGAGCTGACGACCAAGGAATTCTCCTTGCTCGAGTACCTGATGCGCAACGCCGGACGCCGGGTGACGCGCTCCATGATTATCGAACATGTCTGGAATCTCACTTTTGACACCACCACCAACGTGGTCGACGTTTACATCAATTATCTGCGGCGGAAAGTCGACGACGGGCACGCGACCAAACTGATTCACACCGTACGGGGAATCGGCTATGAGCTGAGCGGTACCTGCAACGGAGAAGCGCCTGTGGCGGGAAGTACCGAGAAAAGTACCGAGAAAAGTTTGGAGAGAATTGTCGAGGGGCGGGGATGAGCGCCACTGGGGCTCGGACCGCGGCCGAGTATCGCGGGAGTCCGGAGTCCAGGGGCCGCAGTCCGCTGGCGCATTTGCTGCACGCCCTCAACCAGCCCTTGACCGGATTGCAGTGCTCGCTCGAACTGGCCGTCAGCGGCCCTCGCCGTCCGGACCAGTATGTGCAGACTTTGCGCGAGGGCCTTGATCTTACCAGCCGGATGCGCGGCTTGGTCGAGGCGATTCGCGAACTGGCGGACCTTCAGCAGCGGCAGCCGGAGCGCGCCGAATTGATCCTGCTGGACCAGTTGCTGCGCGAAACCGCCGCCGATCTGCATCCGGTGGCCGAAGCCAAGCAGGTGCGCCTGCAACTGGAGGATCGGATTGCGCATCCGGTGAGGGGCGACCGCCAGCAGTTGACGGCGCTGACTTTTCGTCTTCTCGAATCGGGCCTGAGCCTGGCCGGGCCGGGCGGCACGGTGCAGATTTCGGGCAGGAACGAGCGGCGGCGGGCTCACATCGACATACGCTGGGAGCCCGGTCCGTTGCCGATCCACTCTCCGTTCTCCCCGGCCGAACTCGGCCTTCTGATCGCGCGGGCCGGGTGGGAGCGGGCGGGCGCGGAGTGGGTGGAGTCGCGGGCCGAATCGATGCAAGGGTGCGGTTTTCGCCTGCCGCTGGCCGAGCCGGACTCAGGATTCGGAGATGTGAAATAAACGCCATGACCACCACGACCGTGACAACAACGATAACGAAGGCGGCAACGATGACTATGCCCGTATTAAGGCAGGCTGGGGGAGCGCTGATTGCCAGTCCCAACCGCGAACTGCGGCAGCAGGTTCTGCACCGGCTGAATGGCCGCTATCGGCCAGCGCAGCAGGCCTTGGGAGGCGCCGAGGCTCTGGCCAAGCTGGAGACGGGCGAGTTTCAGGTGTTGTTTCTGGATCGCCAGCTTCCCGACCTGGAAGCCGAAGAACTCATCCCGGTAATCAGCGGGCGCTTTCCTGGAATCCAGGTGGTGCTGGTTGATTCCGCTTCCGCGCAGCCCGCCTCCGACGGCTCCAATCCCATCGCCTCTCAGGATTTGGCTGTCGTGCATCCCAGCCTGCGCGAGCCGCTCAGAGCTGCGCAAGAGCCAGCGGCGTTGCCGGGAATGATCGGCAGCAGCGAGCCCATGCAGCGGGTCTACCGCATGGTGCGGCTGGTGGCTGGTCGCAACACCACGGTTCTGGTCGCCGGTCCGACCGGAACCGGCAAGGAGCTGGTAGCGCGGGCGCTTCATGCCCTGAGCCCACGCTCGGCCAGGCCGTTGGTGGTGGTGAATTGCGCGGCCATTCCCGAGGCTCTGCTCGAGTCCGAGTTGTTCGGCTATACCCGAGGCGCCTTCACCGGCGCGGTGCAGTCGCAGGTGGGACGCATTCCGGCGGCACACGGCGGAACCTTGTTTCTCGACGAGGTCAGCGAATTGCCGCTGGGCATGCAGGCCAAGCTGCTGCGCTTTCTTGAGCAAAAAGAAATTCAGCGCCTCGGCACCTGCGAAACCACGCGCGTCGATGTGCGGGTAGTGGCTGCCAGCAACGTGGATTTGGCGGCCCGAGCCGCACGCGGGGAATTTCGCCAGGATCTGTACTACCGGCTGGCGGCTTTTCCCATTGAGTTGCCGACGCTGGCCGAGCGCCGCATGGACATCCTGCCGCTGGCGCAGCATTTTCTGGCGTGCATGGCGGCCGCCATCGAAATGCCGACTCCGCGGCTTGGAGCGGAAGTGATTCGGCTGCTCGAGGCCCATCCCTGGAAAGGCAATGTACGGGAGTTGCAGCATGTGATGGAGCGGGCATCGATTCTGGTCGAGAGTGGCAACACCGTCGAAGCTGAGCATCTGTATTTCTCCGGGCCGCAGAAATTTCCTCACCCGCCCGAGTTCGAGGCGGCCGCGTCCTGAGAGCACGTCCCCCGGAGTCTCCCAAAGACCTTCGTTAAGACAGATCTCAGATGTTGCCCTCTGCAATTGGCACGGCCCGTGCAAATCTTGCCGATGGTTATGACTTCTTTGCCCACCCCGGCATGCTGGCCCGAGCCTCTCCCGAACTCTCCGCTGGTCGGCGCAGTTGAAGCCCACATCGGCAACCCAGGCACGGAAGATGAGCGGTTTCTGCTGCGGGCTTTTCGCAGCTTTGCCCAGGCTGCCGATTCTCTGGAACGCTCCTACGGCAGGCTGCGCGCGGAAGTGGAACGATTGCGGCGGGAGCTGGAGCAAAGCAACAGCGATCTGGCACGCAGCCTCGAAGCGAACCGCAACATCCGGGAACACCTGGACCGGATTCTCGAGGGCCTGCCCTGCGGGGTGCTGGTGGTCGCAGACAATGGAGAAATCTCCCGCGCCAACCCGGAAGCTCGGCGGCTGCTGGGATTTGAGAATGCCGACGGTGCGCCACCGGCGTCCGTCTCGGCGTTACCCGGGGCGGCACGCCGGCTCATGGAATGCGCCCGCCATGTGTCTGGCGAGCAGGAATTGAACCTCGCGGAATTGGGTATTCCACGCGAGCCTGGGCCGCCGCGCTGGCTGGCGGCGCGGCACGCCTCGATTGCGGATGGCGCGGGCAGCGCTTCGGTGTTCATCCTGCGCGATGTGAGCGAACACAAGGCGCTCGAGGACGCTCGGGGCAAGCTGCGCCGGGAACAGGCTTTGGCGGAAATGTCGGCGGTGCTGGCGCACGAGATCCGCAACCCTCTCGGCAGCTTGGAACTGTTCGCGGGTTTGCTGGCGGAATCGCAGTTGGAGGAAGACTGCCGGGAGTGGGTGGGGCAGGTGCAGGCGGGGCTGCGTACCCTGGCCGCTACCGTGAATAACGTTTTGCATTTTCACAGCCTGCCGGAGCCCGAGTGTGCGCCGGTTGATTTAGGCCGGTTGCTCGAGTGGACA
Organism: Terriglobales bacterium; assembly: GCA_035504195.1. Taxonomy (GTDB): domain Bacteria; phylum Acidobacteriota; class Terriglobia; order Terriglobales; family Acidobacteriaceae; genus Sulfotelmatobacter. The sequence goes on along the minus strand of DATJSG010000025.1, from coordinate 133,648 downwards.
CGCGATTTCTTTATGCCGCTGGCGCATCGCTCACGCGTTACCTTAAGCCTGCAGAACCAGGTGGCCGGAGTTTTCTTGCCTGCCGATCGTCATCGTCTTGAGCAAGTGCTTTCGAACCTGGTGCTCAATGCGCTGCGCGCCCTGCCGGGGGGCGGCTGGATCGAACTCAGTGGACGTATCGGCGAAGACGGGCGGGCCGTCTGGCTGGCCGTGGCCGATACCGGGCCGGGAATTTCTCCGGAGCAGGCGCCTCGCATCTTTGAGGCCGGCTTCAGCACCCGGGCGGGCAGTCCCGGACTCGGTCTTGCGGTATGCCGCAAGATCGTCGAGCAGCACAGGGGAACGATCACAGTGACAAGCCCTCCGGGACGCGGCGCAATCTTTACTTTGACCTTTCCGCTTACGTTTTCCCTGAGTTCGACTCATCTTGCTTCGACTCATCTTGCTTCGACTTCAGCAGGGGGATGCCAGGAATGAACCGGGTATTGGTGGTCGATGACGACAGCGGCATGCGGGCTGGCCTGGAAGCCCGCTTCCTGGGTCGCGGATGGCGGGTCGAGACGGCGATCAACGCCGCCGACGCTCTGGAAAAATTCCGCCGCGGCCTGCATCCCTTGATCGTGACCGACATCCGCATGCCGGGCGTCGATGGCGCTGGGGAAGACGGGCTGTGGGTCCTGCGCGCGGCGCGAGCTCTGGCCCCGCCGACGGCGGTGATTCTGCTGACTGCGTTTGCCAGCGTCCCGGATGCGGTGCGGGCGATGCAGGATGGCGCCTGCGATTATCTGGTCAAGCCGGTGTCGTTTGAGCAGCTGGAACAGGCGGCGGAGCGCGTTCTGCAGCGTGCCCGCACCCAGGCGGAGGCCACCAAAGAACTGGGCGGGCATGCGCCTTCGTGGCTGCGGGCTCTCGCGCGCGCCCGCCAGGCCGCAGCTACCGAAGCGGACGTATTGATCGAAGCCGAAAGCGGTACCGGCAAGGAACTGGTGGCGCGCCTGATTCATCGCCTCAGCCCGCGCCGCGACCGTCCTTTTGTTGCGGTCAACTGCGCTGCCTTTCCCGAGACCCTGCTCGAAAGCGAACTGTTTGGCCATGCCCGCGGGGCCTTCACGGGCGCCGGCAATCTGAAGCCGGGCAAGTTCGAATTGGCCAACGGCGGAACTCTGCTGCTCGATGAAGTCGGGGAGATGCCGCTGAGCCTGCAGCCAAAACTGCTGCGGGCAGTGCAGGAGCGCGAATTCGACCGTTTAGGCGATACTCGCAGCATTCGCGTCGATCTGCGCGTGATCGCGACCACCAATCGCGCCCTGGGCCAGATGGTGCGCCAGGGTCAGTTCCGCGCCGACCTGTACTACCGCCTCAATGTGATTCCCCTGAACCTGCCGGCGCTGCGCGAACGCGCCGGCGACGTTCGCGAACTGGCGGAGCATTTTGTCCGGCTGTACGCTCCTCCCGGCAAGTGCGTGCGTCTGATGCCGGAGTTTCTGGAGCGGCTGGAGTCTCACTCATGGCCAGGGAATGTGCGTGAGTTGGCGAATTGTGTGCGTCGGGTGATGGCTCTGGCCACCGGGCCGGAGATTGGCGCGGCCGCGCTCGAAGGGGCCGACTGGGCCCTGGCAGCCTCCCCCGCAGCGGGGGGGGGCGATGGCGCCTGCCTCCGTCCCGGAGTTTCCCTTGAAGAAATGGAACGCCGTCTGGTTGAAATCACGCTGGCGGCCACGGGCGGCAACCGTTCGCGCGCCGCCGAATTGCTGGGCGTCAGCCTGCGCACCGTCCGCAATAAAGTGCGCAATTACGGCCTGCCCAGCTGGAGCAGCTACCTGCATGAATAATCCAAGCATGATCGATACCGCCATGACCGACGCGCTCGGCCATTTCCTCGACGTGGATGTGGCCCGCTACAACCTGATCGCCGCCAATGTGGCCAACATCGATACCCCGGGCTACCAGACGCGCGACCTGGATTTCCGGGCGGAGCTGCGCCGGGCCGCCGAAGAGCCCGTTGGCGGCGAAGGCGAGCTGGCGTACGCCTCCAGTGCGCCGTTCAGTCCGGTGGCGCACCGCGTGCGCGGGCTGATCGAGCGGCCCGACGGCAACAACGTCAGCCTGGAGCGCGAGAGTCTGCTGCTGGCCGAGACGCAAATGAAGTTCAACCTGGGAGTGCAGCTGTTGAAAGACCAGTTCCACCTGATCTCGACCGCGATCAACTCGGGAGGCACCGCGTCATGAATCTATTTGGCATGCTCGAAGTCAGCGGCTCGGCACTGGCGGCGGAACGCTGGCGTGCCGAAATAGTTTCCGCCAACATGGCTAACGCCGAAACCACGCGCACCCCCCAGGGCGGCGCCTACCGGCGGCAGTTGGTGGTGTTTCGCGCCCGGCCGATGCCGCGCTTTCCCTTGCTGCTGGCCGGGCTGCACTCGGGGGGAGATATGGACTTCCGTCCAGGCATGCAGGCGGCGGGCGTCGAAGTGGAGCGCGTGGTCGCCGATCCGACTCCGCTGCCCCGGCGCTATGAGCCCGGCCATCCCGACGCCGATTCCTCGGGATATGTGACCTATCCCAACGTGAATCCGGTGATGGAAATGACCGACCTGTTGAGCGCAGTGCGGGCGTATCAGCTGAATGCCGCGGCGGTGCAGGCGGCCAAGAGCATGATCCAGCAATCGCTGCAGATTCTCAGCTGAGTCCGGCACGACCGCGGAACCGGAAGACGATGGCAGGCAGCATCATCGCCACGATGGCGAGCGCGACGGCAACCGGAAGAGCGACTGAAAGAAGAGCAATAGAAAAAAGAGCGATAGAAAAATGAATGGCGCAATCTCATCTCTGCGGATCCTTCCGGCCGAAGCCGACGCCGGCTCCCTGGCGTCGGCGGATCCGTCCGGCTCCGGTTTTCGCGACGTGCTGCACAGCGCCATCGACGATATTCAGCAGCTCGAAGGGCAGGCGCAATCGCAGGTCGCAGGAGTTCTCTCCGGCAACGGAGCCGACGTGCACAGCGCCATGATCGCGGTCGAACGAGCCGATTTGAGCTTCCAACTCATGATGCAGGTCAGGAACAAGATCGTGTCCGCCTACGAGGAAATCTCGCGCATGCAGTTCTGAGTCGCAACGGGAAGCGCTGCGGACAGCGAACCGACGGCGAGCTGAGGACGAAGGCGGGGGGGCGCGGACTCGGGCAAGGGAAATGGCCGAAAGTACACCATCGGGGAACGACTGGCTGCAACGCCTGGGGCAGTTTTTTCAGGGATTGACCCTGAACCAGCGTCTATGGCTGGCTGGCGGCGCGGTCGTCATCGCGGGCACGATCTGGATTTTTGCCGCGCTGCTGGGCGAGCCGAAGTACGTAACCCTATACTCGGGGCTCCGCCCTGAGGAAGCGCAGAGCCTGGCCGGCCGCCTGGCCGCCAAAAATATTCCCCATCAGATGTCCGCCGATGGCGGCAGCCTGCTGGTTCCGGAAGATAAGCTGGACACCAGCCGGCTTGAAACCGCCGCCGCAGGCCTGCCACGCAGCGCCCGCATGGGCTTTGAACTGTTCGATACGCCCAACTGGGCAGGTTCCGACTTCACCGAAAAGGTGAACTATCAGCGCGCCCTCGAGGGCGAACTGGAACGCACCCTGGCCACGCTCAGCGAAGTCGAAGCGGTGCGCGTGCATCTGGTCATGCCGCAGGAGTCGTTGTTTTCCGACGAGCCGCGCGAGGCTAAGGCGGCGGTGATCATCAAGACGCGCGGCGGCCAGCTTTCCGAACAGGCCCAGCAGGCGATTCCGCAACTGGTGGCCAGCGCCGTCGACCGGCTGCGCCCGGAAAATGTTACCGTGGTCGACGCCGACAGCAACACTCCGCTGCTGCATACTCGCGACGCCGCCAGCGGCCACGCCTACGGTCTCGACGAGGAACTGGCCAAGACTCTGGTCCAGACGCTCGAGCCGGTGGTGGGACCCGACCATGTCCGGGCCAGCGTGCACGTCGAGTACGATCTGGGCACCAGCGAAGACACCGAGGAGACCTACGATCCCAAGACTCCCGCCACTCTGACCCAGGAACATGCCGAGGAGAATTCGACCGGCGCTGCGCCCGCTGGAGTTCCCGGCACCGCCAGCAACGTGCCCTCCGGGACCCCCGCCCCGGCGCCCGCCCAAACTGCGGAACAGTCGAGCTCAAAAACTGACTCCACTACCTACGCCGTCAGCAAAAGCCTGCATCACAGCGTGGAGCCGGCGGGAAGAGTGCGGCGCATCGCCGCGGCGGTGCTGGTGGACGACGCGGTCGAAACCACCGAGCAGGCAGGCAAGCGGGTCACTACCCGACGCAAGCGCACCGCCGACGAAATGAAGCAGATCGAGCAACTGGCGCAGGCGGCGATCGGTGTAGACCCCAAGCGCGGCGACGTGCTGGCGGTGGAGAATCTGTCATTTCAGGAAACGCCGGCCGAAACCCTGCCCCTGCCTCCAGCCCGCATCGAACGCTGGCGCCATCTGATCGAACCCTGGTCGTGGGCGCTGCGTTATCTCGGCCTGGCCGCATTGTTCCTCGTCCTCTACTGGCTGGTGTTGCGCCCGGTCAAGAAACAGGCGCTGACTGCGTTCCGCGAGCTGCCGGGCAGAGTTGCTGGTCGTCTCACGCCGCAGCCTGCTGGCGCCGCCGGGGCGCTGGGGGAGAAAGCCGGCGGTGGAATTGAAGAAGGCGGAAAACATGCGGGCAACCTGAAACGGCTGCTGGCCGAAAAAGTGAAAGCCGAGCCCGAGGCGGCCAGCCGCCTGGTGCAGAGCTGGGTACAGGAGGAACCGCATTGATTGCCGCCGCCACCGCACCCGCCGGGCCGCGCAAAGCCGCCATTCTGCTGGTCATCCTCGGGGAGGACGCCGCCAGCCAGATCTATCGTCATCTGCCTCCACCTGAAGTGGAGAAGATCACCCGCGAAATTGCCGGCCTCACCTCGGTCGATGCGGAGACGGCGCTCCTTGTGCTCGAAGAATTTGAGCGCTTGGTCATGGCTGGCGACTACCTGGCGCAGGGCGGAACCGAGTACGCCAACAAGCTGCTGATTAAGGCCTTCGGCGAGGAGGGTGCCAAGGAGTTGCTGCGCCAGGTGTCATTGACGGCGGAAATCAGCGCCGCCAAACTGGACTCGCTGCGCAAGGCTGATCCGCAACAGCTTTCGAAGTTCATCGAAGGCGAGCATCCGCAAACTATCGCGTTGATTCTGGCCCACCTGGAAGCCAAGCAGGCTTCCAGTTTGCTGATGCTTTTGCCCGAGGATCTGCGGGCCGAGGCCATCAAGCGGCTGGCCCAGCTGCGCCAGTTTTCTCCGGAGATGGCGCAGCGGGTTTCGCTGGTGCTGCACAAGCGGTTGGAAGCGGTGGGGGAACAGAGCCGCCGGGCCTATGCCGGGTTGCGCGGAGTCGCCGACGTGATGAACCGGCTCGACATCACGGTCGCCAAAACCATTCTCGAAGGAATCGAGAAAGAGGATCCGAAGCTGGCGCTGTCGATCCGCAATCTGATGTTTACCTTTGAAGACTTGCTGACCGTGCCCGAGGCTGGAATCCGCGAGCTGCTGGGGCAGATGGACAAGAAGACCCTGGCGACGGCGTTGCGCGGGGCCAGCGAAGAGCTGAAAAACTTCGTATTCAAATCGATGTCCTCGCGCGCCGTCGAAATGCTGAAGGAAGACATGGAAGTGCTCGGTCCGGTGAAGTCGCGGGAAATTCACAAAGCGCAGCTTGAGGCTGTGGCGGTGGCCCGCAAGCTGGAGGCCGAGGGCAAACTGACGCTGGGGCCGGAGGGAGACGATGAGTTCGTCGCCTAGCCGCCAGCCGGGAGCCAGCGTCCCCAAGCTCGCGCCAACCGGCACCCTTCAGCCTTTTCCCTACGACTCCATCCCGCCGGGTGCGCTCGATCGGAGCCTGAGCGGAAGCGCGCCCGGCGAAGTACAGGATGGCGACGAAAAGGTTCCAGATGCGGCTGCGCGGGAAGCGCAGGCCCGAGCCCAGGGGCGTCAGGAAGGACAGACGGAAGCCCGCAAGCATTTTGAAGAGCAGTTGGCGCAGCAACGGGCGGGACTGGCGGAGGCTCTGACGCAATTCACCCGCGATCGCGCTGCCTACTTCCAGAAGGTCGAAGGCGAAGTGGTGCAACTGGCCCTGAGCATCGCCCGCAAGATTCTGCATCGCGAAGCCCTGCTGGATCCGCTGCTGCTGGCCGGAATCGTGCGCGTGGCTCTGGAAAAAATCGACGGCGCCACCGGAGTCGCGCTCCGCATCCATCCGCAAAACGCCGCCGAGTGGCGGCGCTATCTCAGCACTCATTTGCAGCCCGCCGATTTGCCGGAGATCGTGGAAGATCCTTCCCAGCCGCTGGACCGTTGTACCCTGGAAACTTCCATGGGCACCGCGGTTGTGGGATTGGATGTGCAGCTGAAAGAAATCGAGCAGGGGCTGATGGACTTGCTGGCCGCGCGTCCCGGAGCTGGCGCATGAGCGTGCCCGCCTCGCCGCCGCCGGTATCGTCGCTCGTGCCCTCGCTCGCGCCTTATTTGTCTCGCCTGGAAACCTGCTCGGCCCTGCGCTGGCAAGGGCGCGTCGCTCAGGTTGTGGGTCCACTCGTCGAGTCCGAAGGCCCGTTTTGTTCCGTGGGGGAAATCTGTCAAATCTACGACGCCGAGGGCCGCGAGTTGCCGGGAGAAATTATTGGGTTCCGGGGATCGACTGTACTCTTGATGCCGCTCGATGTGCCGCGCGGGATTCGCCGCGGCGACCGGGTAGTGACCTGGGGCGAGCATGCGACCCTGCGAGTGAGCGGCGATATGCTGGGGCGCGTCATCGATGGCAGCGGCCAGCCGTTGGATTCGCTCGGGGCTTATGCGGCGCGGGAATATCGGCTGCTCGATGGCGTCGCGCCGCGGCCGCTCGAACGCATGTCGATTCGCGAGCCCATCGGTTGCGGAATCCGCGCGGTCGATGCTTTCCTCACTTGCGGCCGCGGGCAGCGAGTCGGCATCTTTGGAGGCAGCGGTGTAGGCAAGAGCACGCTGATCGGCATGATGGCGCGCAATACCGGAGCCGACCTCACCGTGCTCGGGCTGGTTGGTGAGCGTGGCCGCGAAGTTCGCGACTATCTGGAGAACTCCCTGGGAGAAGAAGGTCGCAAGCGTGCAGTTGTTGTGGTCTCGACCTCCGACCAATCCGCGGTGCTGCGCATCCGCGCGGCGCTGGCCGCGACCGCCGTCGCCGAATACTTCTGCGCGCAGGGGAAAAACGTGCTGCTGGTGGTCGATTCTCTGACTCGGCTGGCGATGGCGCAGCGCGAAATCGGGCTGGCCGCCGGTGAGCCTCCCACGGCCAAGGGATATACACCGTCTTGCTTTTCGCTGATGGCGCGGCTGATCGAGCGCGCCGGGAAATTCGGCTCGGGCAGCATCACCGCCTTCTACACCGTACTGATGGAAGGCGACGACGAGCAGGATCCTCTGGTTGATGGCGCGCGCGCCCTGCTCGATGGCCACGTCATGCTCGACCGCAAGCTGGCCGTGCGCAGCCACTATCCGCCGATTGCTGTGCTGGACAGCGTAAGCCGGCTCATGCCGGCAGTGTGCACGGCGCCGCACCTGCAGAAAGCGCAGGAACTCCGGCGTCTGCTTGCCGCCTACACTGCCTCGGAAGATTTGATTCGCATTGGGGCGTACCAGAAGGGCAGCGATCCCACGCTCGACAAGGCGCTGGCTCTGATTCCCGAGCTGCACCGTTTCCTGATGCAGAAACCCGGCGAGGCCTCGAGTTTCGCCGACAGCGTTGCCAAACTGCTGGCTCTGCCCATCTAAGCCATGGCCTTTCGTTTTCCACTCGACGCAGTCTTGCATTTCCGGCAAAGCGTGGAGCATCAGCAGGAACTGCGGCTGCGCGCCGCCAACCAGCAGGTCGCGCGGGTGCGCCACATGATCGAACAGATTGAAGTGCGTATGCGCCAGATGCGCCTCCAGGAGTCGCAGCAATTGGGAACGGGCACGACGGCCGCCGAATTGCGCTTTGCCGCTTCGTGTCAAGATGCCCTCCGCGAGCAGAGGCAAGCCACACAGCGCGAATTACATCGTCTGCAGAGTTTTCGGGACGAGCAGCAGAGAATTTTTCATCGCGCCCGCCGCGAGCGCGAGACTTTCGAAAGCCTGCGTGACCATCAGCGCCGCGAATACGAGCGCGAAGCGGCACGGCTCGACCAGCGCCGGCTCGACGACTTCTTTCTCTTGCGACAGTCTTATCTGCGTCGCGGCTAGTCAGCGGCGCTGCGAGTCTGGGACATGGCTAGAATGTGCCGGTGTGGGCAGCCCTTGCCCAACTGCGACGAAACCTGGTCTCCTGCATGTCTCATCGGCGCCGCCCGGATTTTCTTGATTCCGTTGTCCTTCTTTTTCTGCGCCCACCCTCCGTTGGATTGGCGCGTGAGATGCATCATGCCCAACGAGCCGTTCACCCGACCGCACTGCTCTGAATGTGCCGATCGGACTGCATTAAATCCATGATCCCCGCCATCGAACCCGCCATCGGCAGCGTCTCTGGCCCAACTGCATTCTCGGGTCTCGGGCGCACGGCGCCGATTTCGGGGACGAACAATTTTGCCGCGAGCTTTGGCGCACAAATGTCGAACTTGGCGAACACCGCAGCGAGTCCTGCCGTTTCTGTCTCAAGTTCGGCGCAAGGAAGTGCCGATGCGCAACCGTTAAATTTGCCGAGTAAAAAAAACGCGCCAAAGAGTATTTCTGCGGCTCCCGCAAACTCGCCTTCACTCTCGCCTGTTTTGCCCTCGCCAAGTCCCTACGCTTTGCCTCCCCTTTCTCTTGCAAGTTTGCGCTTGGCGCTTCCAACTCAGGTGAACTTCGAGGACCAAACCGCGAATCCGGTCGAGCAATCTGCCAAAGCGGCAGGCGCCAGCTTCTCGATGACTTTGCCCATGACAGCGCCGGCGGTCGGCCCAGTCTTCAATCCTGGGCAAACGAACCCGGCTTCCGCCATTGTTCCGATCACCGGTTCGATCGGCGCGGCGACTGCGGATGGAATCAGCCGAGTCCAGGCGGCGACGATTTTCGCTTCCCAGGGGGGAAGTAACTCTGTGCAAGATGTGATGACCGCACCCAGTGGGAGTAATGCGTTTACCGGCGGAACTCTCTTGCGGCAGATGACGCAAGCAGCGGCGATCCCACAAAATCCGCCGCCATCGGGAGCGTCGATTCCGGTGATAACCGCAAGTTCCACGGCGGTTCCTGCCAGCAACGCCGGAACCGATTCAACCGCAGACTTCCCAGCAGCACTCGACTGGGCCCCCGTTGCCACGCAAGACTCCACCTCGGTCAGTGCCACAAAATCGATTGCGGGAGGCAGTAGCCTTAACCAAACTTCGCCGACTCCGAACCCTGAACCGGGCGCCTTCTCCAAGACTCAACTCTCCAACACTGCATTGACCATTGCATTGCCCGAAGCCGTCGGCGATTTCTTGAACCCTGCGGTCATATCGTCGGTTCCGGTGGCGCAGGCCGATGCACCGCGGCCTCCGGTGACTGATGCTGGGGGCAATCCTAGCATTCCTGCTGGGGTAGAACTTACCACGGCGGTGCGCACGCACGTGGCGGCGGTATCCGCAGGCTCTACTCTCGCAGATTTGCGACAGAAGCCACCGCTCGCAATGGGCGCGACACTTCCTGGGCTGCAGTCCAGGGTGTCGGAGACAAACTCGGGGGTTCCAGCAGTGATCCCGGCTGTGGTCCCATACGCGCCTGCGGCCGCAGCTTCACCAGGAATGAATACAGTTCTTCAAGTCTCCGCGGGCGAGAACCAGCCGCCGATCAATGCTGCGCAGAATGGAACGACAACAAAGATGTCGCAGACCGGAACGACTGGCTTGCAGGATTTATCCACGCACCCAGCTCCAAACGCAGGCGCGACGCAACCGGCCACCGGTCAGACTAGCTCTTCTCCAGCTGCCTCTCTGCAACCTGGCTCTCTGCAGCCTGGCTCTCCACAACCCGCTTCTCCTCAACCTGCTTCGCCGACGGGGGCTCCACCCTCCGGTCCTCTGCCCATACCGACAGGTGCTCCCCAGACTGCATCGGCCGCACTTGCAAATCCCACATTGCCAGGTTCGGGCGGCCCGGGTACCCCTGCAACACCACAAAAATTCGGCAATAGTGGATTGGCTGGCTCACCCAACTCGCCCTCGAATTTGCCCTCGACAGTCGAGATTCCAACCTCACCGGGGCCGGGCCCGGTGCAGATGGCCCATATGGTCAGCCAGGCTACGCAGTCGGAAATGCGGATCGGTTTAAATACTTCCGCCTTCGGAAGCGTCGAAGTGCGCACCACCGTCCATGCCAGCGACGTGGGAGTCGTGATTGGCAGCGAAAAAGGTGACCTGCGGTCTCTGCTATCCAACGAACTTCCGGGCATCGCCAATAGCTTGCAGCAGCAGAATCTGCGGCTGAATCAGGTGAACTTTCAGCAGGCATCAGGATTTTCCGGGAACCTATCTTCTGGAGGCGATTCGCAGCCGCGGTCTTTTGCTTCGCCACAAGCAGTCCCTCGTTCGGCGCAGAACTCTGAGAGCAGCGGCGATGAACTGCCCGCTCCACTCGACAGTGTGAGCGCTGCTCTGGGCAATGGCTCCACCAGTCTAAGCATTCTGGCGTGAAGGAGGATTTGCAGTGAGTACAACTCCGATTGTTCCAACCGCACCGACGACGGGAACCAGCGGCACGACTACCTCGGGTCTGCCCTCGTCACAAAGCTTGAACACGATGTTTTTGCAACTGCTGGTCGCGCAACTGCAAAATCAAGATCCGCTCGATCCCCTCGATCCATCCGAGTTCGTGGGGCAGCTGGCGCAGTTCAGCGAACTCAGTGAAGTCACGCAGATCGAACAAATGCTGCAGTCCGTGATACCGGGCGCGGGAACTTCGACCTCCAGCACGGCCGCTGCGACCGCTGCTGCCAGCCGGGCTGCGGCGGCCGGGTCCCCATCCTCGGCAAACGCATCCTCGGCAAACGAAGCTTCGCCAGGCCCAGCTTCCGCCGCCGCGGCTTCTGCAGCTCTGTCTTCTCTCTCTGCCGCTTCTGCTGCGGCGCAGGCTGCGCTTCCCCGTTTTGCGCCGTCCAGTTCCGCGCCTCCCGCTTCATCGCTTCTCAATCGCCCGACTCAAGGAGTTTTCTAACATGCCAAATTTTTCCATTCCGCTTTCCGGGCTGACCGCTGAATCCACGGCGCTGTCGGCCATTGCCAATAACCTGTCCAACCAGAACACCATCGGCTACAAAGATACGACCGTGCAGTTCAGCGATTTGTTCTACCAGCAGCTGGGTACCACCGGATCAGGAGATCCGATCCAAGTGGGCGCGGGCGTCGAGGTCGGATCGATGCCCTCGCTGTTTACTCAAGGCAGCGTGGAAAGCACCGGCGTCCCCACCGATGTGGCGATTCAGGGATCGGGGTTTTTCGTGGTGCAGAACTCCGACGGCACCGTCAACTACACCCGCGCCGGGGACTTCTCTGTGGACGCCAACAATTACTTGGTGACCTCGAATGGGCAGCAGGTACTGGGATACCCCGCGGTCAACGGAGTAGTGAATACCGGCGACGGAATCGTACCTCTGCAGATCGGCGCGGGCACGCTCAGCCCGCCCAGCGCTACGACCGACGTGCAGTTGACCACCAATTTGAATGCTGCGGCCAACGTTGGCGATACGTTCTCGACACCGGTCAACGTATACGATTCCTTGGGCGCCAGTCACACTCTGACCTTCACGTTTACCAATACCGGTCCGGGCGCGTGGAACTACTCGGTCACGGTCCCGGCTGCGGACGTGGGCGCAACGGGCAATCCAGTGGTGGTCAGTACTGGAGCTCTGGGCTTTGACAGCAATGGCAACCTGATTGCCCCGGCCGCCAATGTTACCGGCATCGGCGTTGGCACCACGGGAGTCGGAGGCACCGGAGCCTTCGCCGACGGCGCAGCGCCCATGAGCTTTACTTGGGATTTGTATAACAACGGCACGCCGCTTCTGACCCAGGTCGCGGCTCCGAGCAGCACCTCGGCCACCAGCCAGAATGGTTTCAGCAGCGGCTCCCTGGTTAATTTCACCATCGGCTCCGATGGCACGATCGCCGGTTCCTTCAGCAACGGCGAGACCCAATCCCTCGGGCAATTGGCAGTCGCCAACTTTTCCAATCCCGACGGCCTGCAGCTCATCGGCAACACCGATTTCACTCCGACGCTCGCTTCGGGTGCGGCTGTGGCGGGCGTGCCCGGCACCGGGGGGCTGGGAACAATCTCGGGGGGAGCGCTTGAAGAATCGAACGTCGACATCGCCACCGAGTTCGCCAACCTGATCGTCGCGCAGCGCGGTTTTGAAGCTGACGCCAAAGCCGTGACCACGTTCGATCAGATCACTCAGGACACGATTGCGCTGAAACAGTAGCTGACTCAAAGGCCGATCAGTTCATGCTCTCCGGCGACGCGGCGTGCCGGGGAGCGTGGATGATGATGCGTTCTTGTGGATGATGATGCGTTCCTCATGAGATTGGATTTACGAGATGGGGGTCGGTCCCGTGTAAATCCGCCCTTGTCGTTCCAGATGATTGATTCCGCGAGCTTGCGCGGGCCTTCCCCATGAGGCCGCTCCCACCCTTGGTGCAAGCTGGCGGAATCCCGATTGCATATTTCCGAATGCATGGCGGGCGAAGACAAGAAAACTCTCAGCGATGCTCGGCGCAAGCGCCGGCAGCGCAGCGGGTACGCGATTTTTCTGCTTCTGCTGGCCGGGGTTGGCGTCTGGTTCTGGCTGCAGCGCGAAGCCGATCCGGCGGTCGAGGCCGGGGAGCAGACGCGGATCAAGTCCACGCTGCATCTGGAGACTTTTGTTCTGAACCTTTCCGATCCCGACCAGCGATCCTATCTGCGCGTCGGCATTGATCTCGGCCTCGACCGAGAGCCGAAGCGCGGAGAGGAGCCAGCCCCGGTGGCCGAGGTGCGCGACACGATTCTGGGGGTGCTGGCGCAAGGCAAAGTCGACGAACTGTTGACGGCGGAGGGCAAATCCCAGCTGAAAGAGAATCTGCGCACCGCATTGCAAAAGCGTTTGCCGCAACTGGGAGTCGAGGAAGTGTATTTCACCGAGTTTCTGATTCAACGCTAAAGCCAGAGTCCAGAAAGGAGGCCAGAAAAAATATGTCTGCTGCAGCCGCTACACAGGCAATGTCGTCGATGACTGTGGCGAAAGCGCCATCCGCAGGCGAGGGCGAAAAGCGAGAGGGCGAGAGACGCGAGGGCCAGAAACGCGAGGGCCAGAAAGAAGAAGCCCGCTGGCAGCCGGTCCTGGGCCTGCCCTGCCAGCTGGTGGTCGAGCTGCCGCTGCCCAGTTTCAGGGTGGGAGACTTCCTCCGCCTGCGCGCCGGCTCAGTCATCGGCACGGGCTGGCGTTTGGCCCATGACGTACCTTTGCGAGTGAACGGAACCTTGATCGGATGGGGCGAGTTCGACGGGTCGGGCAGTCGGCTGGCAGTGCGGCTGACGGAGCTGGCATGACCTTCACCGAGATATTCCTGCATCGCTCTGCCGCACCGCAGCCGGATCGGGGGGGGCAAAGCACGCCTCAGCGAAGCCAGACCGGTCGAAGCCAGACTTCCCTGAGCAGGAACTGGGAGAGCGATGGCTGGCAGCGCGCGCTGGCGCTGGGTAAGCGGATCCTGCATTTGAACCGGCGCGCGCCGCGCCGTCTGCGGCTGTGCGAAAGCCTGCCGCTCGGCGAGCGTCGCTTCGTGGCCGTGGTCGAGTTTGAGGGATCCCGTTTTCTATTGGGCGGAACGGCGTCGTCGCTGGTGCTGCTGGCCCGGTTGCCGGAGCCAGGGGAAGAGGAAGGGAAAGAGCATTCCGCAAAACTGGGCGCAGAAAACCATGGCGTAGCGGAGCCCGTGATCGCATTCGAGAGCGGCATCGGCTTCAGCCGGCAAGGGGTCGCGTCGGAGGGTTTGTCTTGAGTCGCCGCTGGGAAAGCTGGGTTCTGGTCGGCGTGACGGTATTGGGCTGGCCGGCGATCGCCTACGCCGAAGCCTCACGGCCGCGCCACACCACCGGACTGAACTCGGGACTGAGCTGGAGCGGACCGGCGGGAGCCAGCGGCTCGGTGCCGTGGAATATCGTCGTCCTGCTTACGCTGCTGACCCTGATTCCGGCGCTGGTGGTATCGCTCACTCCGTTTACCCGCTTGCTCATCGTGTTTCATTTTTTGCGCCAGGCGCTGGGCACCCAGACTGCACCCAGCAATCAGACCCTGATTGGACTGTCGCTGGTGCTGACCTATTTCCTGATGCAGCCGGTGGGGGCCGCGGTCTACCAGCAGGCGGTGGTGCCCTTTGAGCATGGCCAAGTCGATGCCTGGGCGGCGCTTGAGCAGGGCACGCCGCCGCTGCGCCGCTTCATGCTCAAGTTCGCCCGGGAAAAAGATCTGGCGCTGTTTCTCGAACTGGCGCAGGCCCCACGCCCGGCGCGCCCGGAGGATCTGCCGATGCGGGTAGTAGTGCCGGCCTACATTCTTTCGGAATTGAAGACCGGATTTCAGATCGGGGCGGCTTTATTTCTTCCGTTTCTGGTGATCGATCTGGTGGTGGCGGCGGTGACGACTTCCATCGGCATGCTGCAGCTGCCCCCGGTGGTTATCTCGACCCCGCTGAAAATCATGTTGTTCGTCATGGTCGACGGCTGGAACCTGCTGGTGGGCTCGCTGCTCAAGAGTTTTGCGTGAACTATGGACCTTTCTCCGGGAAGACTTTACCGGATGACTGGCGGAGGCGAAATTCCGATGGGATCGGTGGAAGTCGTACAGATCCTTCGCCAGACGCTCGAAACCGCGTTCTGGATGGGGGCGCCGTTGCTGATCCTTGCAACCGTGGTGGGTTTGCTGATTAACGTGGTGCAAGTGCTGACCTCGCTGCAGGAGACGACCCTGTCGACGGTGCCCCGCCTGTTTGCCGTGGCTGCGGCGACAGTCCTGTTGATGCCCTGGATGGTCCGCCGGATCGGCATGTTCACCCTGCAGCTGCTTTCCGACTTCCGTCCATTCTTGCGCTGAGCTGGGGCTTTGACGAACTAGAGAAGGTACCAGAAGAAGAAGAAAAAAAAGAAAAGAAGCGGCACAAAAGGGGAAAGCGGATCACGACTTATGGGCGTCCTGCATCTGGACCAGCTGCTGGCGGCCGCGGTTTTTATCGGGGCGCGGGTGTCCGGGCTGATGATTTTTTGTCCGTTCTTTGGCAACAGCGCGATTCCAGCGCCGGTCAAGGCCGGGCTGACGTTGGTCGTCACGGTTCTGCTGTATGCGGTGCATGGCCCGCTGCGCCTTGATCTCGGGCCCTGGCAATGGGCGGCGGTGGCCGTAAGCGAGCTGGTGATTGGGCTGGTGCTCGGGCTGGCGGCAAATTTCATGATGGAGGCGCCGATGCTCGCCGGGCAGGTGCTGGGAGTGCAGATGGGCTACTCGCTGGCCGCGTTGTTCGATCCCAATACGCAGGCCGAGACTCCCGTATTGGCCCAGTTTCACCAACTGGCGGCGCTGTTGATTTTTCTCGAGTGCAATGTGCATCACTGGCTGCTGCGTGCCCTGGTGCGCAGCTTCGCGTATTTGCCGGCCAGCCCGTCGCTCGCTAATTTTCTGGTGGCGGGCGGCTTGCTGCGCGCCGCCGGGGGAATTTTCCTGGCCGGAGTCCAGATCGCTGCGCCCACGCTGGCGGCGACGCTGGTCGCCGACGTGGCCCTGGGATTTCTCGGCAAGGCTTCGCCGCAGCTGCCCGTACTGTTTATCGGCCTCGCGGTAAAGAATCTCTTAGGACTGGCGATGCTGACTGCGCTGGTGGCGTACTGGCCGCATACGTTCTCTGAACGCTTCGCCGAGTCCATCGGCATCGCCGAGCGGCTGCTGCACCTGGCGCATCCATAAAAATTTATGGCCGACCAGAACAAGACCGAACGTGCAACCCCGCGACGGCGGCAGAAAGCCCGCGAGCAGGGCCAGATCGCGCGCAGCCGCGATCTGGTGGCGGCCCTGGGAGCCATCACCGCAGTGATGGCGCTGTCCTGGCAGCTGCCCGCCTTCGCCGCGGACTGGCGCGGGCTGCTGCGCCGCGAACTCGAGGCTGCCGCCACTCATCCAGATCAGCTGCTGCCGGTCTGGCGCAACCATCTGACGATCTTTCACGGGGTGATGCTGGCGGCCAGCCTGAGCTGGCTGGTGGCGACCGTCGGAGGCGTGGCGCAGGGTGGGCTGGTGTTTGCTCCCGCCGCGCTCCAGCCGAGCCTCGACCGGCTGAATCCCGCCTCCCGTCTGGGGCAGCTGTTTTCGCTCTCCGCAGTCAGCCGCATGCTGAAGTCGCTGCTGCCGACCGTGGCCATCGTCGGTCTGACAGCGAGCCTTCTGGCCCGCGACTGGGACCAGCTTCCCGGTCTGCTTCACGCCAGCGGACACAGCCTCGTGGGTTTCACCACCGGACGGATGTTCGAGCTGGCGTGGAAAGCGGCGCTGGTGCTGCTCGCCTGGTCGGCGGCCGACTATTTTTTTGAGCGCCAGCGCCACGAAAACGACTTGAAAATGAGCCGCCAGGATCTGCGCGACGAGTTCAAGGAGACCGAAGGCAATCCGGCGGTCAAGCAGCGCATCCGCCGCCTGCAGAGGCAAGCCCGCCGGCGCCGCATGCTGAAAGACGTCGAACGCGCCGCGGTGGTGATCACCAACCCCACCGAATTTGCCATCGCCCTGGAATTCAACATGGAGATGCCGGCGCCGGTGGTGGTCGCCAAGGGCCGCAACCTGCTGGCCGAGCAGATCCGCGAAGTCGCGCTCTGGCACGGGATCCCTCTGGTCGAGAACCCTCCACTGGCGCACGCGCTCTATCGCGTGGTCGAAGTCGGCCAGGCCATTCCTCCGCAGCTTTATGCCGTCGTGGCGGAGATTCTGGCCGCCATCTGGCGGGCGCAAGCCAGAGCCACGCAAGGCGCCGCCACCGCGAGGGCCAACTAAATGCCTCCCGCGGCCACGGTTCCCGCCGCCAAAGCCAAAGCCGCCCCGGCGGAATGGATCATGCCGATCGCGGCCGTGGGCCTGATCTTTGTCATGCTGGTTCCGCTCCCCGGCCTGCTGCTCGACGTGCTGCTGGCAGTCAGCATCACCGCCGCGGTGCTGGTGCTGCTGTCGGCCATCCAGATTCTGCGGCCTTCGCAGTTTTCGGTTTTCCCGAGTTTGCTTTTGCTGCTGACCCTGTTCCGGCTCTCGCTGAATCTGGCCTCCAGCCGCCGCATTCTGCTGCATGGCAACGAAGGGGTGGCGGCCGCCGGCAAAGTCATCGAAGCCTTCGGATCGTTCGTGGTCGGCGGCAATTACGTCGTCGGCTTCGTGATTTTCATCGCCCTGATCGCCATCCAGTACATCGTGGTCGCGCATGGCGCGGTGCGCACCGCTGAAGTCACGGCGCGCTTCACCCTCGACGCCATGCCTGGCAAGCAGATGGCGATCGACGCCGACCTCAACGCGGGACTCATCAGCGAGGCCCAGGCGCGCGCCCGCCGCGAGCAGATTGCCCGCGATGCCGAATTCTACGGCGCCATGGACGGCGCGGCCCGCTTTAACCAGCGCGACGCCATCGCCACCATCTTAATTACCGCCATCAATATCATTGCCGGATTTCTGGTCGGCGTCTTCCAGCTCGATATCCCCTTCCGCGAAGCTCTGAAGACCTACACCGTGCTGACCGTGGGCGACGGCCTAGTCACCATGATCCCGTCCCTGCTGGTCTCGATGGCGGGAGGGATCGTGGTCACGCGTGCCTCCTCCGACGCCACCCTCTCAGTCGACGTGGGACGGCAGGTGCTCTCTCGTCGGCGTCCACTGCTGATTGCCTCGGGCGTCATGCTGGGGCTGGCGGCAATTCCCGGGCTGCCCAAATTCTCCTTCTTGCTGTTGGCTGCGGGCACGGCATTTCTCGCCTGGCGCGCGCCCAAGATTGCTCCGGAAACTCCGGCCATACCCGTCGCCGCCGAGAAAAAGCCAGCCAAAGATTCCGTCGAAGAGCTGCTCAAGCTCGACGAACTTTCGCTCGAAGTTGGCTACGGCCTGGTCCCTCTGGTCGACCAGAATCAGGGAGGCCAGCTTTTGGCCCGGGTCAAGGCCCTGCGCCAGAATCTCGCCCAGCAGCTGGGCTTCATCGTGCCCCCGGTGCACATCACCGACAACGTGCGGCTGAAGGCGCGTGAGTACGTCATTGCCTTGCGCGGGGTAGAAATCGCTCGCTGGGAAATGTCGCAGGACCACATGATGGCGATCAGCTCGGAAGGTTCCCCTCGGCCGCTGGCGGGCACGCCCACCAAGGAGCCGGCCTTCGGGGTGGCTGCGGTCTGGATTCCGGCGGCGCTGCAGAACCAGGCTCTGGCCTCCGGCTACGCCGTCGTCGACCAGACTTCGGTTCTGGCCACGCATTTGGCCGAAGTGGTCAAGCAGCATGCCCACGAATTGCTCAGCCGCCAGGAAGTCAAGCGACTGCTTGACCGCCTCGCGGAAAGCCATCCCAAGCTGGTCGAAGAACTGGTGCCGAAAATTCTGAGCCTCGGCGAAGTACAGAAAGTTCTGCAGCAGTTGTTGCGCGAACAGGTCTCGATCCGCGACCTGCCCACGATTCTCGAGGCTCTGCTCGACACCGCGCCAGCCACCAAGAACCCGGTAGCGCTGGTCGAGGCGGTGCGCCAGGCGCTGGGCCGCGCTCTGGTGCGTCCGCTCTTGTCCGATGGCGGCGGGCTCCGAGTGGTCACGCTCGACCACGCGCTCGAGGAAGAACTGGGCCGTGCCTTCACCGGCCAGCCGCCAGCCGCCGGCTTGGCCGGACTGCAGCCGCCGTTTGCCCGCCGCATTCTTGACGGGCTCAAGCGGCTGGCCGGAGAGCAGGTGGCGGTGGCCGCTCCCGTCCTGATGTGCGCCACGCCGGCGCGCTATCACCTGAAACGCTTGCTTGAGCCCTTTCTGCCGAAAGTTGTGGTGCTGTCCCCGCTCGAGATACCGCCGGTGGTTGAGGTGCAGTCGGTGGGAGTGCTGCGATGAACGGGTCAGCTCCGACGGGAAGCTGCTGAATTTTGCAGGGAAGTGAGAACGCGAAATCCATGAGCAAAAATACCGCCCAAGCCTACACTGCCTGGCAGGACAACGACGAGCGGGACCGCATCCTGCTCGAACAGCTGCCCCAGGTCCGCTACCTGGCGCGTCGCATTCACGAACGCCTTCCCCGGCACGTGCCGCTCGAAGACCTGATCCATGCCGGCGTGGTTGGGCTGATCGACGCGCTCAACAAGTTCGACCGCTCCAAGCACGTGCAATTCGGCTCCTACGCCAAGTTCCGCATCCGCGGCGCCATCCTCGACAGCCTGCGTGAAATGGATTGGGGGCCGCGCGAGCTGCGGCGGAAAGCCCGCAAAGTCGAAGAAGCCCACCGCAAGCTCAGCATGGAGCTGAGCCGCGCCCCCACCGAGAACGAGATGGCCGCGGAAATGGGACTCGCCTTGCAGCAGTTTCAGCACCTGCTCGGCGAACTCGACAGCCTTGAGGTGGGCAGCCTGCACGTGGAGTCTCCTTGGGACGGCAAGGAAGAGGACTTGTGCGATTACCTGCCCAACGCCCCCGAGGACACGCCGTTTTTCCGCTGCCTGCGCTCGGAGATGAAAGAGTTGCTGGCCCGCGTCATCGCTGAGCTTCCGGAAAAAGAACAGCAGGTGCTGGCGTTGTATTACTTCGAAGAGCTGACCATGAAAGAAGTGGGAGCGGTCTTGGGTATCGGCGAGTCGCGAGTTTCGCAGATTCATTCCCTCGCCGTGGTCCGGCTGCGCTCGCGACTCGGGGAAATGATGAGCGCCAGCGGCGGGCGCGCCCGGACCGCGTCCCAGAGCGGCAACTGAGGAGCGAAGACAAGGCTGGTGAAGCAGCAAGACACTGGAGGATGAAGATAAAGAATCAAGACAAAAGAAAAAGCAGAAAGCAGAAAGCAGAAAAGGGAGAGAGAGAAAGAAGCAAACTATGGAAAAAGTTCTGAACCAGGAAGAAATCGATGCCATGGTGCGCGCCGCCCGCGGCGGAGCGCCGGTCGAAGGGCAAATGCCGGCTCCAATGCAGGTCGAGCTCTGGGACATCCGCCGGGCCGGACAAATCGGGCGCGAGCAGCTGCAGGCCATCACCCAACTGCACGAAGGTTTCGCCCGTAACCTGACTCACGCCCTTGGTGCTTACCTACGTGTCGTCTTCGCCGCCGCCCTGGTTTCGGCCGAGCACCTCAGCTTCCGGGAATTTCTGCAGCGGATTCCCGAGACCACCTATCTGGCCTCCTGCCGCCTCGATCCCATGGGGGTGAACGCGGCGCTCCAGCTCGACCTGAAAGTCGCCTTTCCCATTATTGACCTGCTGCTCGGAGGCGCGGGCAAGGCCATGGCCGACACGCGCGAGATTACCGAGATCGAAGAGCAGATCCTCGATAGCATCGCGCGCATTATCTGCCGCGAACTGGGAGCGGCCTGGCAGGCGCTGGCGCTGGAAGTCGGCTTTGAGGAACGTTTGGAGCCCGGCGTCGCCCAGCGGCTGATGGCGCCCGAGGAGAAGATTCTTTCCTTGAGCTTTGAGGTCACCATGCCGGATGTGCGCGGCGGACTGAATCTGGCTGTTCCCGTGGTGGTGTCGAACGCTCTGCTGCGCAAGATTTCCGCCGATTGGAGCCATCGCCCATCCCGAGGCAGTGGCGATTCCCGGCGGAGGCTGATGCAGCGCCTCATGGATTGCTCATTTCAGGTCGAGCTGGGCGCAAAGGATGTCCGCATCCCCTTACAGGAACTGGTCTCCATGGCCCCTGGCACCCTGCTGCCGTTCGGGCGCAGCGCGTCCCAGCCCGCGTCCCTGCTGATTGCAGGGGTCGAGATGTTTCATGCCACGCCGGCGCGCTGCGCTGAGGTGCGGGCCGCCCGCGTGCTGGATCGCATCACCGAAGCCCCGGACCCGCAGGACGTGAAGGAGGAATCGCGATGACGGAAAGCGCGCCAGCTCTGCCCGCCGAAGTTCAGGGTTTTGTTCAAGCATGGGCGGAGAGCTTCAGCCAAGTCCTGGGCCAGATCAGCGGCTCCGCCACTCCCTGTTCGTTCTTCGCCGAAGCTCCTCCGGAACCCGTCCCGGCTGGCGACGGCGATCTGTGGATCGTCTGCGCCTGCTCGGGCGGCGTGCGCGGAGAGATGAGCCTGCGTTTGCCGGCTTCCGGAGTTCTGCGGCTGGCGCAGATTTTCATGAGCGAGCCGCCGTTTCCCGCTGCCGAAATCACCCCCGAGCACCGCGAGGCCGCCACCGAACTTTTGCGTCAGGTGGCCGGGCGGGTGGCCAGCGCCCTCAAGCCGGACTGGGGCGAGGTGCAGCTGCGGCTCGATCCTGCTCCGGCGGCACCCTCATGGCCAGCTTCCTCGACCGCCTGGCTTCGGCTGGGCGAGGAGTCCACTCCGGCGACGCTGGTCGAATTGCAACTGAGCGCTGCTCTGGGCGCGGGGCTGCGCGCTGGAAATGCGGAAACCGCCAGAGCCGGGGCGGCAACTTCTTCCTCTGGTCCGGTTTCGGATTCGTCCGCTGCCACCCCCAGTCCGTTGGACGGGCAGGTCAAGCTCGATTTGCTTATGGACGTCGAGCTGGCAGTGACCCTGCGCTTTGGCAGCCGCCGCTTGCTGTTGCGGGAAGTCCTCGAACTGCATCCCGGCGCAGTCGTCGATCTCGACCGCCGGGTGCACGATCCGGTGGATGTGCTGCTGGATGGTCGGCTGCTGGCCCGCGGAGAAGTGGTGGTTCTGAACGGAAACTACGGTGTGCGGGTTACGGAGCTGGCCCCGGCGAGCTCAGTGTAGCGCGCGAAGAAGTGGAGTGTTTTCAATCTTATGAGTACGGCAAGCGTTCGTTTCGATGCCTGGAGCCTGCTCTGGCGCAGGCTCCAGCGGAGGCTGGTCGTCCGGCCTGCGGACTCCGCTTGTGTTCACATGCGGAGATTTCGCCTGCTGCCCAGGCCCAAGGGAATCCTGATCGGGGGCTCGCGCTACTGTCTGAAAAAATGTTTGGAACCCGGGCTGGGCGAAGCCCTGCGGCGCCTGCGCTCGGCCTCGCCGCCCGCCGCAGTGTCCCATCGGGTTCCGCTCGGATTGCTGCTACTGTCGCGCCAGCAGCTCGGCATCGAACAGCTGCGCACCGCACTCGCCCGCCAGTGTGCAGCGGGCCAGGGCAGAATCGGGGAATGGCTGCAGGCGCTCGGTTTTGTTACCGAGCAGCAAGTCACTTCGGCCCTGGCGCGGCAGTGGTCCTGTCCGGTTCTGCAGGCCGATTTTCCGTCGCTTTCCGATCTCCCGCGCATCCCCGCGGCCTGGCTCGAGTCTTTCGCGATGGTCCCGGTTGGCTATGCGCGCACCCGTTCCACGCTCTACATCGCCTTCTCCGAGGGCATCGACTACCGGGCTCTCTATGCCATCGAGCAAATCATGGGATGCCGCACCGAGCCTTGCATGGCCCGGCCCAGCTGGGTGCGCCGGCGCCTGCGCGGCCTGGCTGAACATAGGGCGGAGGGCGAAGTGGCGGAGAGCGAAATGGTTTTCGAGCGGGTCACCAGCCAGGCCGAGTTGTCCCGAATTATCCGCAGCTATGCGGTCCACCTGGCTGCTTCTGAAATCCGTCTGGCTGCCTGTGGCTCCCGTCTTTGGGCGCGCTTGCTGCGCCCGTCACGGCCCGCGCTGGATCTGCTGCTGCACAGCGCCGAGGACAGGGCTTGCGACAGTCCTGACAACCGCGCCGATGATAAGTTCGCCGACCCCAGTTCGGGCCCTGAGTTCGGCCTCTAAAGTCCCGGCGGCACCTGCCGATGGTGGCTACAGGCGGTCGATGCGACCCGGTCTCGGGTGCGCACACCCATTGAGGGCGGCGGCAACATGGACAATATACGCGCACTGATCGTCGACGATTCCTCAGTCATGCGAAAAATCGTGGAACGTTCCCTGCGCCAGGCCGGTCTGAGCATTGCCCAAGTGCTCGAAGCCGGCAACGGGGCTGAGGCGCTGGCCGCGGTACAGGCAAATAAGGTGGATCTCATCCTCTGCGACATCAACATGCCCGTCATGGATGGACTCGAGTTCGTGAAGCAGCTGGCGGGAGTGGAAAACGCCAAAGGAGTGCCAGTTGTCATGATTACCACCGAGGGCAGCGAAGGGCATGTGGTGCAGGCGCTTTCGGCCGGAGCCCGCGGCTACCTGCGCAAGCCCTTTACCCCCGACCAGGTGAAAGAGCACGTACTGCCCGTGCTGGCGGGGAAATAATAATGGCGATGAACGTGTCTAATCCAGCGCTGGGCCCGACCGCAAGCCTACATGAAGGCTGGATGCCCACCCTGCAGCTGGCCATGCGGGAAGTTTTCGAGCTAATGCTGGCCTCAGCCTTGGAGGTCCCGGTGGAGACACCGGCCGAGGAGGGTCTGGATATTACCTCGATGGTTGGTCTGGCGGGCCAACTGTGCGGCGTTCTCACCCTGCGCTGCAGCGCTGCTGCGGCGGCCCGCATGGCTTCGCGGATGCTGGGCATCGATACCGACAAAGCCGGTCCGGAGATGTGGGACGCGGTGGGCGAGGTCTGCAATATGGTGGCGGGAAACTTCAAGAATAAAATCAGCGGTCTGGGCGATGGCTGCATGCTTTCGGTGCCCACGGTGATCACCGGAGGAGATTACGCTCTGCACAGCATGGTCAACGATGAGATCCGCACCGCCCTGCTGTTTGAGGGTCACCCCATCGTCCTCTGCCTCGAGATACACAGCTAAAGGGGTTTTCGACCTCAGCTTCAGACCGCACTTCCCGGAAGAGTTTGCCTGCCGTTAAACGTTACTCGGCAATCTCTGCCGTCTGGGTTGCCGCGCGGCGGCCCGATCGCCGATTTTCCGGTCCTGATCTTCGCCAGCTTTTCCAATCAGTTGTCCTGCGCGGCGGGAATTTCTCAGCTCTCATCTGCGATGGAACATGGCGTGCCGTGAGAGACAGCGCAGGTGATTGTTATGGACAGTGGCTATTACGCGGCATGCGCCGGACTCGCCGCACAAATGCAGGCGCTCGATCTGGTGGCCAACAATCTGGCGAACCTGGGCACGGCGGGCTATCGCGGAGAGCAGGCGACTTTCCGTTCGCTGGTAGCAGGCGGAGGCTGGGCTGCGGCGAATCCGCTGAATGCGGCGGTCAACGACTTCGGAGTGCTGGGCGGCAGCCGCGTCGATCTCACCACCGGCAGTCTTACGGCTACCGGCAATCCTTTGGATTTGGCAGTCGCCGGGAGCGGTTTTTTTGTGCTGCAGTCGGCCGCAGGCCAGGTGTATACCCGCGATGGCTCGTTTCACACCACGCCCGCCGGTCAACTGGTCACCGCCCAGGGAGAGCCGGTTCTCGGTCAACAGGGTCCCATCACTCTGCCCGGCGGAGCGGTCGCGGTCAGCGAGGATGGAACCATCTCGGTCGACGGCAACGTCGTCGATCAGCTGCGGCTGGCGGAGTTTTCTCCCCATACCAGTCTGACCGCGCTGGGCAACGCCATCTACGCCGCGCCCACGAACTCCGCCCTGCCCCCGGCTTCGTCGACGGTGCGCCAGGGCATGCTGGAAAACTCCAACGTCAGTCCGGTCGAAGGCGCGGTCCAGCTGATTACCATCCAGCGCAACGCCGAAATGATGCAGCGGGCGCTTTCGCTGTTCGATACGCAATTCAATCAGACAGCGGTGCAGGACTTGCCGCGCGTCTGACAGAGCAATGGGTCAGGAAGCGAGGAAGAAACATGATTCGCGCACTCTACACCGCAGCCAGCGGAATGGCTGCCCAGGAGCTCAATCTGGACAACATCGCCAACAACTTGTCCAACTCCAGCACGACCGGTTTTCGCAGCCGGCGGCTGCAGTTTGAAGACCTCATGTATCAGAACCTGATCATGCCCGGAGCCGCCGCCACCGAGCAGACCACGCTGGTCGCGGGACTGCAGGTGGGGCTGGGCACGCGCTCGGCCGCGTCGGAAGTCACGCAGCTGGAAGGCGACTTTACCCAGACCGGCAATCCGCTGGACCTGACCATTCAAGGGCAGGGATTTTTCCAGGTGCTTTTGCCCAACGGGCAAACTGCGTACACCCGGGACGGCGCGTTCCAGACCGACGCCAACGGCAATCTGGTGACCCAGGATGGAAACCCGGTGCAGCCCGCCATCACCATTCCCCCGGGAGCGACGTCGATCACCGTGGGTGCCGACGGGACCATCAGCGTGACCTTGGCGGGACAAACCGCGGCCCAGACGGTAGGAACGCTGCAGCTGGCCATGTTCAACAATCCCGGAGGACTCAACACGGTCGGCAGCAACCTTTTTCTGCAGACCACCGCCTCCGGAGATCCGATCGTCGGAACCGCAGGCGGCAGCGACGGACTGGGATCGATTCAGCAGGGCATGCTTGAGCAGTCCAACGTCAGCGTGGTCACCGAATTCGTCAACATGATCGTGGCCCAACGATCTTACGAAGCCGACTCGCGGGTGGTGAACTCCGCCGATCAGATGCTGCAGGACATCAACAATCTCGGACGCTAGCCGAAGCTGACTGGACCTCAATTCAATGCGATGAAGACGATTCTTATTTCCGCGTTTGCCGCGATGCTCGTGCTACAAGGTCCGTTTGCCCTGGGGCAACCGGCCTGCAGCGCGGCGGCCGACGTCAGCGTCGCAGCTAGCGTCCAAGTCGCCGGCGAGGAAATCTCGCTGGCCGACTTGCTGGGGCCGACGGCGTGTCCGACATTGCGCAGGGCCGCCGCCGGTATTCGCATCGGCGGAGCCCCGCTGCCGGGAAGCGTGCGCGTGCTTGGCAGAGAGGATGCGCGAGCGCTTTTCGCTGAGCTTTACCGTCGCACCGGAAACGGAGCGGGAGCTTGGACGACACTCACCGTGCCGGAACGCATCGTGATCCGACGCACGGGCCGGCTGGCTTCATGCCCAGAGATCGCGGCGCAGGTGCTGGCATCGCTGCCTTCCGGCGCGCCCCCGACGCCTTCTATCTTGGAACCGCAACCCGACGTCGAGCCTTTTTCGGTCCATGAGAATGATATCGATTGCGGCGCGGAAGCTCGGATCGCCGAAAATGCGCCGCTCGAAGCCACGCGCACGGTTTGGAACCCGGCGCTGGCCAGCTGGGAGATCTCCGCCCGCTGCGTTCATCCGAGCGATTGCGTGCCCTTTCTGGTTCGCGTGCATGTGGGCGGAGCGCCCGCTGCCGCAGTGCGGCAGCGGAGAATAGATGGAATTGCGATCGGCCAATTTGCCGAAGCTTCCGGAAAGCCTGGGCGGGTTTCTACGCAGCTCTCCGGCGAAAAAGCAATTGTGCGCCCCGGTCAAAGGGTCAGGCTGGTTTGGGAACAAGATGGAATTCGTGTGGTGATCCCGGCAATTTCGCTCGATGGCGGCGGACTGGGCGAGGATGTGAGGGCGCGGCTCTCGCCCAGCGGCCACGTGGTTCACGCGACTGTCGCGAGTGCTGGCCTGCTGCACAGGGGTGCCTGAGCGCAAAGGCGCGAAGGTTCTTTCTGGATCCGTGGGTTTGCCCGCGGCAGAGGCTGAGACTGATGAGATCGAGGGTGGCCAAGCCGGAGAATGCCATGAACGACAACACCAGCATGAAGCGGAAAATCCGATGGCTTGGGTTTCTCGCCGTGGTTGCGATGGCTCTGGCGCCAGGGGTTGCGCAGCAGAAGCCGACTCCTGGCAAGCCTAAGCGAGACGCGCTGGCCGACTATGTACAGCGGGTTTCCGCGCGCACTCCCGATGCTTTGCCGCTGACCCCGGGAAGCCTGTGGATCGACACTGGAAGGCTGGCCAACATGGTGGCCGACTACAAAGCTTCGCGCGTGGGCGACTTGGTCACCATCAGCGTGGCGCAAAACTTGTCGGCGTCGAGTACAGGCAACGTCTCCACCAACCGGGCCTTCTCGGCCAGTTCCGGGATTACCGCCTTGCCCGGACAACTGAAAACGGCCGGGGTCGCCAACCTGTTCTCGCCGAACTCGACGCAGGTGCTCACCGGAAAATCCCAGGCCACCTCGCAAACCTCTCTCAGCACGATCCTGACCGGCCGCGTGGCCGCGGTTCTGGCAAACGGCACGCTGGTGGTCGAGGCCGAGCGCCAGATCATGATGAATAATGAGCACGAGACCGTCATTCTTCGCGGCTTGGTACGCCCCGGAGATCTCGACGCCACCAATACCGTCACTTCCAACCAGGTGGGCAACCTCGAGGTGGAAGTGAAAGGCAAAGGCGTGATCAGCGAAGGCATTCGTCCGCCCAATTCGATTGTGAAATGGATTCTGCGGGTGGTTGGATTCTAGGAGAAAGTATGCAAGCAGATGGCGGACAGGAAACGCACAGGTTCAGGCTGATGTTCGGCACGCGAACCGTCAGGCGGTTCACCTTGCAGTTCGGCGTTTTGCTGCTGCTGGCGGCCGCCTGCGCGGCGGTAGACAGCGAGACTCACAAGGTGCTGATCCGCGACATCGCCACGGTCGAAGGCGTGCGCGACAATTCCCTGGTGGGTTACGGCTTGGTCGTAGGTCTGAGGGGAACAGGCGACAAGCAGCAGACTTATTTCACGGTGCAGACCCTGGCCAGCATCCTAGCCCGGATGGGCGTCGAAATTCCTCCCTCCGTCCTGCAGACCACGGTGCAGGTCAAAAATGTGGCGGCCGTGCTGGTGACGGCTACGCTGCCGCCGTTTTCTCCGCCGGGCATGCACTTGGACATCATGGTTTCCTCCGTGGGCGACGCGCGCAGCCTCGAAGGCGGCACGCTGGTGCTGACTCCGCTGTACGCCGCCGACGGCCAGGTATATGCCGCCGCCCAGGGACCGGTGGTGGTAGGAGGATATGCCGCCGGCGCCGGCACCAATTCGAAGCAGGTCAACCATCCCACGGTGGGCCGCGTGCCCTCCGGAGGCCTGATCGAGCGCGACAGCACAGTCGATCTCGGCAAGCTGCCAGAGCTCACCTTCGTCCTTAATGACGCCGACTTTACCACCGCCGAGGAAGTGGCGGCCGCCATTAATCGCCAGTGGGTGGCGCCGGTGGCGACGGCCGCCGACGGCCGCCGCATTACCATCAAGACTTCGGCTACGGCCTCGATGCCGGTGCCCGCGCTGCTGGCGCAAATCGAAAACCTGGAAGTCGAGGTCCAGCGCCGGGCGAAAGTGGTGGTCAACGAACGCACTGGCACGGTGGTGATGGGCAAAGATGTGCATCTAGGCGCGGTCTCGATCCTGCACGGCAGCTTCTCGATCGAGGTGAGCACGGCGTACACGGTTTCGCAGCCCAACGCGATGGCCGCGGGTCAGACCGAAGTTGTGCCCGAAACCAGGTTGAAGGCCACCGAAACCCCGGCTCGCAACATTGAGCTGGGCGAGGGAGCCAGCGTCGAGGATCTCGTCACCCGCCTGCAGGCGATCGGCGCAACTGCCAGGGATGTGGTCTCGATCTTGCAAGCGATCAAAGCGGCGGGAGCACTCGAAGCCGAACTGGAGGTCATCTGATGAGCGCGATGATTCCGTCCCTGGGGGCGCTCTCCCCTGCGCTCGCGCCCGCAGCGCCGCCCTCGGGGCGCGGTCCCAAGGCAGCCCGCGAATTCGAGGCGCAGCTGATTGGGTCGCTGCTCGATTCCATGGAGAAGACCTTCGCCGCGCTTCCCGGACAAGACAGCATCACCGGTTCGGACAACTACAGCTACCTCGGCACGCACGCTCTGGCCGAGGCCATGGCAGACCACGGTGGGTTCGGCCTTGCCGCCATGATTACGCCCTATCTCTCCGGACAGCGAGCCCAGCCCGGAGCGACGGCGCACCAAAGTAAGGGATCGCCCGGTAACGGTCGCGCAAATTCCTTTTCGCCGACACTCTAAAGTTTTTGCAACCCGTGCCGATAGAATGAGATAAGGGCTCCGAAGCGGTTCAAAGCGGAGAGCTTCGAAAAGAGTATTAAAGGTTTTTAAGGTGCGGCCGATACTTGAATTGCAAGAGAGAATTCAAGGTGAGGAAACGAACATGAGGATCGATCCCAATCACGGACCGCAGCCAGCCCGCGAGACAAATTCCAGCACCGCGCAAAATCCAGCCGCCAGCGCTTCTCCGGCGGAGTTGGGGGAGGATCAGGCGCAACTTTCCGGAGCGCACACCCAGATCCAGGCGCTGGCGACGCAGGCAGCCCAGCTTCCCGAAGTGCGGCAGGAGCGGGTGCAGGCCTTGCGTCAGGCGATTCAAGGCGGCCGCTACGCGACCACTCCGGAGCAGGTGGCGGGAGCGGTCTTCGGGCACATGCTCTCTGGATCGGCGGCCTAGAGTGCGGGCCATTCTAGTGCGGCCCACCTCAGAGGCGGTCGGCGGCTTTGCGTCCATAGAACCAGGCTCGTCAGGGTTCGGCTAGAAGTGGCCCCCTGAAGCAGTCGGGCGCGAGCAGTTGGGACATGGGCAGCGGAGACCTGTCGGCGGACCTGACAATCGGAATCCTCATGCCCTCCTCCTCGGTTCGTCCCGAAGACGCGCACTGGTCCAACCCAGACGCGCAAGGCAGCCCACGGCGGCGCTCACGCCTGCAACGGAAGCATGCTGATCAAGAGAACGGCTTTGAGGATCAAGAAAACGGATTTGAACGGGAACAGGATGAAAGCATCGGAGACGACAACCCAGCCTCTTCCGCAGGCGATGACACTGCCGCGCACCAACTCGACCAGCTGGCCTGAACCCCCGGCGCAGAGCTTGCCGGAGGACGACCGTCTGGGATCCCGAGATTCGGCGGTGTCTGCTGGGGTTGATCCAGTTCGGGCCTGCCTGACCCTTCTTGGGGAACTGGAGGTCAGTTTAGAGAACAGCCAGAAAGCGTTGCTGGCCCGCGATGTGGCTGGTATCGAACGGGAAACCGGCGCACAGAGACGTCTGCAGCAAGCTCTCCGCGAAGTGTGCACAAAATTGTCGACACCGGGCCGCACACCCTCGCAGCCCCGGGAAGCGAGCAAATTGCGTGCGGCGCAGCTTCGCGTGCTGCATCTGGGACGCGTACAGATGACGCTGCTGGAGAAGGCCCGGCGATCGCTGCGCGTCTGCGCGCATCTGCTGGCCGGTCCGGGCGCCAATTACAGCGCACCGCTTTCGGCTGCGGCTTGGATGATGGCGAGCGAGATGACTGCGAGCCGGAGAAAGGAAATCTAACTTTCGTCGTTTTCTCTTGAACGTCGTTTCTCTTGAACCATGTCGAGTCTCAATGCCACTCTCGCCACTGCTTTAAGCGGCCTGATCGCCGATCAGGGAGCGCTGGAGGCCACCTCGAACAACGTGGCCAACGCGAATACGCCCGGCTACTCGCGCGAGGTTCCGGTGCTGGTGGCGAGCGATCCGGTGGTCGACGATCCGCTGACGCTCGGCACCGGCGTTACCCTGCAATCGATTCAGAGCATTACCGATCCCATTCTCGAATCTCAGATTCAACAGGAGACGCAGAGCCAGGGCCAGCTCAGCTCGCTGGTCTCGGCCTTATCCCAGACCCAGGTGAATTTCACCAGCAGTACCGGCGACATCGGCACCGCGATTACGAATTTCTTTAACAGCGTGAACCAGCTTTCCACCAGCCCCGCGGATCTATCCCTCCGGCAAGGCGTGCTGACGGCGGCTGACAATCTGGCGACTGCCTTCAACACCACCGCCAACAATCTCACGGCGCAGACGACCAGCCTCAACCAGAGTGTGGTGCAGACCGTCGGGCAGATCAATCAGCTGACCTCGCAGATCGCGCAGCTCAACGGCCAGATCGCCAGCCTCGAGAACGTCGGAGAGAGTGCCGGCACTTTCATCGACCAGCGCACCCAGGCCATCGATCAACTTTCTTCTCTGGTCGATGTGTCCGTGATTCAAAGCAACAACACGCTCACCCTGACCACGGCCAGCGGCACGGCGCTGGTTGCCGGACAACAGAGTTTTCAACTTACCACCCAGCCCGTCGCCTCCGGGGCGCAAGACATCTTCGCGCAGGGCAACGACATCACTTCCACCATCGTCTCCGGACAGCTCGGCGGGGTGCTCCAGGCGCGCGACCAGCAAATTCCCAGTATTCAGAATCAACTCGACACATTAGCCGCCGGTTTGGCCAACGCGGTCAACGGCGTGCAAACCGCCGGATACGACCTGAACGGCAACCTGGGCACCGACCTGTTCAATCCCCCGCCCGCGAATGTCACCGGAGCCGCCGCCAGCCTTTCAGTGGCCATCACCGATCCCTCGCTCATCGCGGCCAGTTCCGACGGCACGTCGGGCAGCAACGGCAACGCCGACGCGATGTATGCGCTCAACAGCCAGCCCATCATCGACGGCCAGAACCCTACCGATTACTACTCCGGCACGGTCTTCAACATAGGCAATGCCGTCTCCAACGCGACCGCCGAGCAGAACGCTTCCAGCCTCGTGCTACAGCAGTTGAACGACCAGAACTCCGCCGTCTCCGGCGTATCGCTCGATGAAGAAGCCGCTAACATGATCCAGTACCAGCAGGCTTACGCGGCTTCGGCGCAGGTCATCACTTCCATCAACGACATGCTGTATGACGTCGTCAACATGAACACACTGACCACATGATGAAACCATTCCTCATGAATCGGCCGAGGGAGTAACGCGCCCATGCGCATCAACCCGGATCCTTTGCCCGATCTGCTGGCCGCCCTCGGGCAAAATGAACAGCAGATCAACACCGATCTCGAGCAGATCTCTTCAGGACTCAGCGTGAATGTTCCCTCTGACGACCCCGCCGCCGCTGCCGGCCTGGTCGAGAACGCGAACCAGACCTCTCAGGCGGATCAGTTTCTGCGCAGCATCGGCAGCGTTCAGGGCGAACTGCAGAACGCCGACTCTACTCTGAACTCGGTGACGACTATCCTGCAGCAGGCCATCAGCCTCGGAGTCGAAGGCGCCAATGGCACGGTCAACGCCGCCGACCAGCAGGCGCTCGCCGTGCAAGTGCAAGGCATCCAATCGCAACTGGTCAACTTAGCCAACCTTTCCTACCAGGGCAACTACGTGTTTGCCGGGACCGCGACCCAGACCGCCCCCTACGTGCTCGATCCCACTTCCCCTTCCGGTGTGGACTATGTGGGCAATTCGGGCGTGAACAGTATTACGATCGGCACCCAGTTCACGGTGCAAACCAATCTGCCCGGTTCTGAGCTTTTTTCCTCTCCCGGCAACGACGCCTTTCAGGCCCTACAAGATCTCATCACCGGATTGCAGAGCGGCAACACCACCGCCATCAGCACCGCCGTCGGCGAAGTCACCGGCGCCTCCAACTACATTGATCAGCAACGAGTCTTTTACGGCAACACCCTCAACCAGCTCGATTCCCAGACGACCTACCTCAACAGCGATATCACCCAACTGGCCACCCAGCAGAACACCCTGGGCGGTGCCGACCTGCCCGCCGTCATCACGAATCTGCAGACTGGGGAACTCTCCCGCCAAGCCACGTTGGAGTCGATGTCGGATACTTTGCAGAGCGATCTGTTCAATTATCTGAAATAGACTGGTGAAGCGAGCCAGCGTCGCTTTGGGCTGGGTTTCTCGCCGCTCAAAGCGTCTGGCGCGATCGGCGAACCCACTCCGTGGCCGATTCCACGCGTGCGCGCTCCTGTTCCAGGCGGGCACGCTCGCTCAGAAGCGCTTTGTGTATGGAAGGCAGCAAGGTGCGCAAGCGCTCGACATTCTCGCGGTACACCGAGATCTCCAGCTCCAGCCGGGCATCCCTTTCCCCAGGCAGAGTTCGCAGGTTCTGGCCGGCGTGCAGCAGCTCCGACAGCAGCCACGACATCTGGTGCGGAGTTGCGACGTGCGGTGGCAAGGCTGGGGATGCGGGCTGCAACGATAGACTCTCCAGCCAGGAGGACAGCCGAGAGTTGGTCTCGTGCATCTGTCGCGCAAGGTCGTTGGATGGTAGAGACATCAGGCATTCCAGTCTGTAGAGGTGGATGGTTCGCCGGCGGCTCGAGCTTGTGCGCTCCGGCTCGGGGCATCCACGATTTCCGTCCGCGCCACCTGGCACCAGGCATCGCGCACCTGCAAAAGCAGCGATATCTGTTGCTCAAGCAGCTCCGCCGATTGTTTGCACTGGGCCTCAACCAGGCCCGCGCGCACCAGCGTGTAAAAGCGCTCCAGATTCGCCGCCACCTGCCCTCCCTGGCGCTTGTCGAGTGAGCCCTGCAGGTGACCGAGCACCAGGATCGCGTGGTTGATCTCCCGCGTGCGAACCTGAATGTCTCTTTGCGAATGAGCGGCCAGCGCGCGCCGCAGATCCTCGATCGCCTGCTCGTAGAGCAGTATGACCAGCCGCACCCGGCTGGCGCCCTGCACCTCCGCTTCGCGGTATGAGAGTCGTGGGTTCATGGGTTAGAGGCCCGAAGTCAACGTCGGAATCGAGGTAGAGGTCGTGTTGGTGTTGCCGCTCGTATTCAGTGTGCCCAGCGTCTCCGTCACCTGCTCCAAGAGCAGCGGATAGGCCTCCAGCGATGCGTTCACTTGGTCGAATTCGCTGGTCAATTGCGTCTGTTGCGCGGTCAGCTGGGTTTCAAAATTGCTGATGTTTGTGCTCAGATCCTGCTGGCTTGCGGTGTTCTGCGCCAGATCCACATTCAACGGGCCCGTGGTGGGATTGGTCTGATTGGTGATGTCGGTGTTGAAGTTGTTGGCGAACCCGGAGTTGGACGTATTCTGAAAAAAGCTTTGCACGGCAGCCGGATTCGAGGAAAGCTCGCTGGCCAGCTGGCTGGAGTCGACGGTGAGTGTGCCGTCGTCGTTGGTATTGATGCCCAGGGCGGCCAGGTTGACGTATCCACTGCTGCTCGTGCCGGGTGGCGAATAAGCGGCGTCGGCGAGCAGGCTCGATTGCAGCTCGGTCAAGGAACTATCCGTTCCCAGAGGGCCCTGGGTGTTGGTCGTCGGATTGATCGTGACTTCCTGGTTGATGTCGCCGATGACTTGGTTATATGCCGAAACGAAATTGTTGATGGCGCTGGTGATCGCGCTGGAGTCGGTGCCGACTGTGACCTGCACGGCTTCGTTCGGATTCGCCGCCGCCAGATTCAGCGTCACTCCGGGAATAGCGCCGGTAATGGTGTTGCTTGTACTGCTGTAGGGAACTCCATTGATGCTCAGGGATGCATTCGTTCCGCCCGTGGGCGAATCGAAATTCAGATTGGTGTTGTTGGCGGTGATCGCCAAAGCAGAGGGCGTCCCCGTGGACTGGCTGACCAAGGCGAGGCGCGAGCCATTCGCATCAGTTACAACGCTGGCAGTGACCCCCAGATTCTGGCTGTTGATGTAGCTGGCCAGAGTGTTCAGCGTGTCGTTGCTGCCCGCCGTGATGGTGATGGGATCGGTGGTCCCGCTGCTTCCGCCGACTTGTAAGTCGATCTCGCCGGTGGTTTGGCCGCTCGGCAGGATGGACGCGTCGGCTCCGCCGCTGAAATCGTCGGTGTAGACCGTACCTGCTGTGGCCAGGTTGCTGACCACAACCGAATTCGTTCCCGCAGTGGCCGAAGTGCTGGCGGTAGCGTTCAGCACGCTGGTGTCCGACGAACTTGCGGTCAGAGAAGTCAGTGCCCCCAGCGGATCCGCCAGCGCCTGCACTGCCGTTGCCAGGTTGGTCAAGTCGCTGTTGATGCTGGTCAAATCGCTGGCTTGCGATTGCAGCGTCGATTGCTCACTCTGCCACTCCGTGAGCTGCCCGTCGGTTTCGCTCAGCACCTGCTGCACCAGAGAACTTACATTGATGCCTTGTCCGTTCAGCAGAGTGGCCGGATTCAGACTAATTCCCATGATTCCCTCCTGCGTCGCTCTTGAGCGTTGCCGCCTCGGTCTCCCGGGCTTTTGCGCTCGCTTGGAAGTCCTGATCGATGGCTCGCGTTATCCCCAGCATCTCGGAGCTCGGTACCTGCAAAATCAGGTTTCCCGAGTGGTCCAGATACCGGATCACGATTTCGCCATTGGTCTCGGCATTTCGTTGCACTTGAACTTCATCTTGAGCCACTTCCGTGGACGCAGAAGTGGTCGGAGCGAAGACTGCGTCTTGTTTTGGAGGTGTTCCCGGATCGGACCGAGCCGAACTCCCCTCCGCCGGTGCAGGCGGGCGTTTTTGCGGGTAGGCATCGGCAAATTGTGCCGCGCCCGCGGGCTCAATATTCGGGACCGGATTGATGCTCATAACGAGCTGCTCCGGAACATTACGGCGGAGGCGGTTGCCCGTCTCCGCCGCCTGCTTCACTTATTGCAACAGTTTCAGAACTAACTGCTGCTGCTGGTTGGCCTGGGCCAGAGCGGAGATGCCGGTCTGCTCCAGGATGGAATAGTTGGTCAGGTTCGCGACGGCCGTCGGAATGTCGGCCGCCGTAATGTTATTTTCCGCCGAGGTCAGGTTCTGCACCTGGTTGTTGATCACGTTGCTGGCGTCATTCAGGCGGTTGACGACGGCACCGATCTGGCCGCGGGTTTCGGCGACCGTCGCAATGGCCGTGTTGATGTCGGCCAGCGCGGCTTCAGCATCGCTCTGAGTCAACAGATCCGATGTCGATCCACCAGAGAATGTCGCTCCGTTGAGGAAGCTCTCCACCGTGCCCGCGCCAACCGTAGAAGCAATGGTTCCTCCGCCGGCAATGATCGCGTTGCCCGCGGGCGTCGCGGTAAGGTTCACGGTGTCGCCCACCACCGACGCGGCCGTCTCCGTGTTGGCGACGGTGCTATTGGAATAGGTTGTTCCAGCTCCGGTTCCGCCGTTGATGGCCGAGGCTAGGTTGCTGAGAGTAGTTGCCAGATTCTGCGCAGCCGTTCCGCCCGTGCCAACTAGGACCTGGTTGGGAGTTGCCTGCGTCAGGGCAGCCACAAAGGTATACGTCTGAGTTCCAATCGTGACTGCGTCGGTGCCGGCCGTCGGAACACCGTTGAAAGCCAGAGTTGCGCTGGCCTGGGTGCCCAAAAGCCCGGAGGCGGTTAGCGTCCCTACATTTGCAGTAATGAAGTTGCTCGCCTGCGCCGTGTTGCCGGTTCCATCGCTGACATAAATGGACGTCGGATTGGAAGTGAATACTTGCGTTCCGTTGAAGGTGGTGTTCGACCCAATCTGGTTGATTTCGGTTTGAATCTGCTGGTATTCGGCGTCGAGTGCCGTTCGCTGCTGCGATGATACCGTGCCGTTGGCAGACTCGGTCGCCAGAGTTACAGCGCGGTTCAGCAGCGTGGTCACCTGGGCCAGCGATCCGTCAGCCACCTGCAGCGCGCCTACGCCATCGCTGGCGTTGCTCGCCGATTGCGTGAGCGCGCTGATGTTGGCTTCCAGTCCGTTGGCAATGGCCAGGCCGGCAGGATCATCCGCGCCGCTGTTGATCCGTGATCCAGATGATAACTGCAGCAGTGTGTTGTTCAGGTTGTTGTTGGTGATCGTCAGCTGATTTTCCGCGGCTAACGAAGCGATGTTGTTCAGGATTCCAATGGGCATTGTGAGTCGCTCCTCTACTGATTTTTTTCGGTTCTCCTGAGTTTCCTCTCAGAAATGTTCTGCGAATCTGTCATGCTTCACTTTGCTCGCGGAACCCCGAATTTTCTTCCCTGTTCATCGGCATTTTCCGTTTCCCCTTTAGCGCCGCTGCCGCTTCCGCCCGCTGCCGGTCGTAATGCCGAGGTAACGTTCTTCGCCCCTGCTCCCCTTAATCCATCTCTTCTCCTCGCCGATGTTCTCCTCAGGAGCTCTGCGTCCGCCGTGTGCGCACGCCGCGCGCTTAGCCTCATCATGCCGAGGAAGCGGATCCCATGATTCAACTCACGCGCCTGAACAACAAGCCCATCATGGTGAACTCCGATCTCATTAAGTTCGTCGAGCAATCTCCCGACACCCTCGTCACCTTGATAACGGGAGAAAAAATCGTCGTGCTGGAACCGCCCCAGAGCGTTGTGGACCGCATTATCGAATTTCGGCGAGCCGTCCTCCATGGACTCTCGCCCGAGTGGGATTCTTCTTCGTCGCATTCAGCCTTGTCGCAGGCTTCGGACCGCTCCGATCCGGAGCCGGAGAGGTAAGCGTGGATAAGTCCAGCATCGGCGGAATCGTGCTCGCCATCGGTGGAATTCTGGCGGGCCTGCTGCTTGAGGGCGGCAATCTGCGCCAGGTGCTGCAACCGACCGCAGCAATGATTGTCTTCGGCGGCACCCTTGGCGCCGTGATGCTGCAGTTTCCTCTGCCCGTGCTCCTGCAAGCGGGTCGGCGCCTGGGATCGGTTTTCGTCAGTCCTCAGCAAAATCATCAGAAGACCATTGCTCGTCTCGTGGAGTATGCCCAGAAAGCGCGCCGCGAAGGCATCGTCTCGCTCGACGCCGAACTGCCCAAGATCGAAGACGCATTCCTGAAGAAAACTCTCATGCTCGCGGTCGACGGCACCGAACCGCAAGAGCTGCGCAAGATCATGGAATTGGAACTCGATAATCAAGCCGAATATGAAGAGCAGGTGCCTCAGGTTTTTGAGTCCGCCGGCGGTTTTGCTCCCACCATCGGTATTATCGGCGCCGTCCTTGGGCTGATTCAGGTCATGCAGCATCTCGATAAGATCGACGAAGTAGGCAGAGGGATTGCCGTCGCCTTCGTGGCCACCATCTACGGTGTCGCTTCCGCCAATCTCTTGTATCTGCCGGTCGCAGGCAAGATGAAGCTGCGCATCCGCGAGGAGCAGATCGCGCGCGAAATGACGCTCGAAGGCGTCGCCTCGATTCTCGAAGGGATGAATCCCCGCATGCTCGAAACCAAACTGCTCGGCTTTCTGGTCGAGGCCGGCAAACCCAGCGAAAGCCCTGCCGAGGGCACGCCGTGAGCCGCCGCAAACGTCCCCGTCCCCACGCTAACCACGAGCGCTGGCTCGTCTCCTATGCGGACTTCATTACTCTTCTCTTTGCTTTTTTTGTGGTGATGTATTCCACGGCGCAGGTCGACCAGCGCAAAGTCGGTAAGTTGGCTCTCGCCATTCAGGTGGCATTTCAGGACCTGGGAGTTTTTCCGGCATCAACCACCCAGATTCCTCTGGACAACGGTGAGCCCATGCCCTTCAGCACCGTGCAGGCCATCCAGAATGTAAAGCACACCACCGAGTTGGGACGCTTTTCTCCTTCTCCAAACAGCACGCCCGACGCCGCTTCCGAAGAAGCCAATCTGGAAACTCTTCAGACTGAATTGCAGCAGGCTCTGCAGCATGAAATTTCGATCCATGCTGTTTCCCTGCATCGCGAAACCGAAGGTCTGATCATCAGCCTGCGCGAATTCGGCTTCTTCGACAGCGGCTCGGCCGCATTGAAGCCTTCAGCCATGCCCGCGCTCGATCGCATCGCATCCATTCTCGCCGTCCGCACTTGCCGCCTGCGCATCGAAGGCCACACCGACAATATGCCCATTCACACCGCCGAAATGGCCTCCAATTGGGAGCTCTCGACCGCGCGCTCCACCGAGCTGGTTCGTCTGCTGATTCAGCGCTATCACTTTCCTCCCGAGCGGCTCTCGGCCGCCGGATATGCTGAATATCACCCCATCGCCAGCAACCTGACGCCGCAGGGGCGCGCCCAGAACCGCCGCGTCGATGTGGTCATTCTCAGCGACCACTCGGCAAGACAGGCCCCTGTCGCCAGTGCGGCCCCGTCGAAGCCGTCGGCTGCCCTTCCCTGACGGCTCGTCCCTCCGCAGGCTCGCCAGCAGCGAATAGCCTTGCCCTAAAGTCCAATGTTTCCTTGGCCGATGGACCTTGAGTCGGCCAGCGACGGACAGCTCCGCCACTGGAATGTAAAGGAGCCCGCGATGTTGACCAGAGCCAGCCTGACCGCAAAACTCACGCTGGGCTTCGTGGTGCTGATTGTAGCGCTCGCGGCCAACAGCCTCGTCGGTTACTTGTCGGTCCAAAGGCTGGCTTCCACGACGGCCAGGCTCGACGCGGCGGTGGAAAAAAGAAGGCTCGTTCTGCAAATGCGGCTTGCCCTGGAGGAGCAGCGCGCCGGGGTACGCGGCTACTTGCTCGGCAACCCCAATTTGCAAGAGGTCGAAGAGGGCAGGCAGAACCTTCAGAGTGCCGTCGACAAATATTCCTCGCTGAAGTCGGAAAGCACTGCCAGCGAATGGTCGAGCCTCCAGCAAGCCAGCGCCCAGTATCAGCAAATAATGGATCGCGAAACCGCTTTACGCCGGGAAGGAAAGACCAAAGAAGCTACCGCGGTTCTGTTTGGTCCTCAGGCGACTCAAGCTCGATCCGCCATCAACGCTGCTTTTGACGCCCTCATGCAGCAAGAGCAGGCGGCCAAGGAAAGTGCTCTCCAGGAGCAGCATTCCGCGGACAGCAAAACCCGCGTTTTGCTCGGCCTGTTCGCCTTTGTGGGTATCGCCGTCGGAATTGCCGTCGCCCTGCTCGTTCCCCGCCTGCTGGCCCGCAGCGTATCCGCCAT
The DNA here is from genome assembly GCA_035504195.1 of Terriglobales bacterium. GTDB lineage: Bacteria > Acidobacteriota > Terriglobia > Terriglobales > Acidobacteriaceae > Sulfotelmatobacter. The sequence goes on along the minus strand of DATJSG010000025.1, from coordinate 94,040 downwards.
GATGTCGGTCATTCACGACATTGCCGACAACAATCTCTCGACTGCCGACGTTTCCATCACCTCGGAAGATGAACTCGGCCAGGCCGGCGCCGCGCTGAACGCCATGAAGAACAATCTTCGCGGCCTGATTCAGTCTATCGCCCGCACTGCCGAGCATGTCGCCAGCGCCAGTGAGGAACTCTCCTCGTCCGCCTCGCTCCAGGCGCAAAGCGCCGAGACCCAAAAAGGTCAGGCGACCCAGGTCGCCGTCGCCATGCACGAGATGTCGGGAACCGTGGGCGAGGTTTCCGAGAATTCCACCCGCGCCGCGCAAGCCGCCCGTCAAGCCGCCGAGACCGCCCGGGAAGGCGGCAACATCGTGGAAGAGTCCCTGGCCAAGATGCGCGCCATCGCTGAAGCCGTCAGTTCCTCGGCCCAGAAAGTCGAACAGCTCGGTCAGGCTTCCGACCAGATTGGCCGCATCATCGGCGTCATCGACGACATCGCCGACCAGACCAACCTGCTCGCTCTGAACGCCGCCATCGAAGCCGCCCGCGCCGGCGAACAAGGACGAGGCTTCGCCGTCGTTGCCGACGAAGTGCGCAAACTCGCCGAGCGCACCACTTCCGCCACGAAGGAAGTGGCGCAGATGGTGCAGAGCATTCAGGCCGGAACCAAGACCGCCGTTGCCGCCATGCGCGACGGCACGCTGCAGGTGCAGCAGGGGGTCGAGACCACCTCGCGCGCCGGCGATTCTCTCAAGCAAATTATTCAAATGTCGGAAGAAGTCGGCGAGATGATCACCCACATCGCCACGGCCGCGACCGAACAATCCTCCGCCTCCGACCAGGTCAATCAGAACGTAGAGCAGATCAAGCGGCTGGTGAGCGAATCTGCCGTGGGAGCACAGGAGTCGGCCAAAGCCTGTCAGGAGCTCTCCGGGCTGGCACTCGATCTGCAGAAGATGGTCAGCAATTTCCGGCTCGAGAGCAGGTACGGCGTCGCTAACACTGCGTCGCGCCCGCCCAGTTCCCCGCCGCAGAAAAGCCAGCCGGCAGGAGACACAAAAACTTTCGCTGCCACTGTGGGCTAGTCCATGACCCAGCCAGCGGCAACCGCTACACAGGGGACGAACCATATGGAATCGAATGCCACAGCGAACGCCAACGTTGTGGGCCGCGCCTCCGGTCAGGATCATTCGCAGACGCGCAACGAACTCTTGCAGCTGGTTGGCTTTCGCGTCGGCGGAGAAGAGTACGGTCTCGACATTCTCCGCGTGCAGGAAATCATCCGCCTGCAGCACCTCACCCGGGTTCCCAACTCTCCCGATTCCATGGACGGCGTGATGAACCTGCGCGGCAAAATCATCCCGGTGATTGCCTTGCGCAAACGCTTTGGACTCGAGCCCGTGAACGCCGACAAAGAGACTCGCATCGTCGTCGTCGAAATTCACGGCACCGTGCTCGGCTTCATCGTGGACTCGGTTTCAGAAGTGCTCCGGATTCCCGTCGACACCGTGGAACCGCCACCGCTCCTGGGCAAGGCCACGCAGGACTACGTCTCCGGAGTGGGCAAAATCGACGAGCGTCTCTTGATTCTTCTCGATGTCGATCGCCTCTTGAACAGAGACGACTTCATAGGCATATCCCAGGCATAAGCCGATGCAGGAGTGCGAAAGCCGTGACTGACGAACCGCTTCAAGATCCATCGCTGATCCGCGACTTCCTGCTGGAGTCCGAGGAACTCCTGCAGCGCATGGACCAGGACATGGTGGCGCTCGAGTCGGCCCCCCATGACGAAGAATTGCTCAACCGCATCTTTCGCGCCATGCACACCATCAAGGGAACCAGCGGATTCCTCGGCTTTGATCCCGTGGTGCGCCTCAGCCATCGCACCGAGGATGTGTTGAATGCCCTGCGCCGCGGTGAAGTTCACCTGGATCGTCGCACTATGGATGCGCTCCTGGCGGCTCGCGACCAACTGGGCATCATGCTGCATGACATTCGCCAGGGAGGGCTGCAGCAATACCAGATCGATCCTCTGCTTGCGGAACTCGAAGAAGCCCAAAAGCCGCGGACCTCCCCCCCCGCTCTTGGAGAATTGCTGATCAATGATGAAGTCATCACTCCGGCAGCGCTCGGCTCTCTGCTGGCGGAGCAGGCCAGCGCAGAGCATCCGCCCAAGCTTGGCCAGATGATCGTGGAAAAAGGCCTGGCTTCTCCGGTTCAGGTCGGAGATGCACTGGCTCGCCAAAAAGAAATCGCCAACTCCAATTCCTCCTCGACCATGCGCGTCGACGCCCGCAAGCTCGACGAACTCATCAACCTAATCGGCGAGTTGGTGCTGGAGCGCAATCGTCTGGTGCAACTCAGCCGTGACTCCGCCTCCGGCAAACTGGCCGGCGGCGATCTCGATTCCTTGCTCGCGCAATCCAGCGCCCGTTTGAGCCTGGTCACCGACGAACTGCAAAGCGCCGGCCTCAAAACCCGCATGGTTCCGATCGAAACCGTTTTCCGCAAATTTCCCCGCCTGGTTCGCGACGTCGCCCGCAACCTGCAAAAGGATGTGCAGCTCGTCATTCGCGGCGAAGACACCGAACTCGACAAAACCATGGTCGAGCTTATCGGCGACCCGCTCGTGCATCTGGTGCGAAATTCCCTCGATCATGGCCTCGAATCGCCTGAGGTTCGCGAGCAGGCCGGCAAGCCCCGACAGGGCACAATTTGCATCGAGGCCCGCCAGGAAGGCGATCAGATCGTGATTGTTATCTCTGACGATGGCGCAGGCATCAGCTCCGAACGCATCGGCCGCAAAGCGGTTGAAAAGGGGTTGGTCACGCCCGAGCGTCTTCGCCTCCTCAGCCCGCGCGAGATCCTCGATTTCATCTTCCTGCCCGGATTCAGCACGGCGGAAAAAGCCAGCGATCTTTCCGGCCGCGGCGTTGGCATGGATGTTGTCCGATCCAACATGAAGAGGTTGAATGGCTCGGTCGAAATCGACAGCAAACCCGGAACTGGCACCACCATTCTTCTGCGCCTGCCACTCACCCTCGCCATTCTCCCCGTGCTGCTCGTGCAAGTGGCGGACGAAACCTACGCTCTGCCTCTGCGCTCCGTGGTCGAAACCGCCCAGGTCAACCTGCAGCACGTGCACCTGGTGGAGGGCTGCGAGGTTCTCTGCCTGCGTAACGAAACTTTGCCTCTCATGCGCCTGGCGGAGCTATTCGAGGCTGATGCTTCGGGAACGACGCGTGCTCTCGCACTCAACCCTCTTCCAACCAACTCAGGCCCGGCGCAGACCCGCAAGGTGGTGATCCTCGGCATCGCCGAAAAACGAGTCGCCTTGCTCGTCGATCATCTTCTCGGCCAGGAAGCCACCGTGGTCAAACCTCTGGGAACTTATCTGCACCGTTGCTCCAGCCTTGCCGGTGCCACCATCAGCGGAGACGGGCGCGTGCGGCTCGTGCTCGATCCCGCTGGACTCCTCGCCGCGTCGCAAAACATGACGCCCTCTGTCAGAAAGGCTTCGGCATGACCGCTGCTTCGGTGCCATCTCCCCTGGCTCTCACTGGGCCGCCCGATCCTGAACTGGTGCGCATCCGCGACCTCATTTATCAGGTGGCCGGCATCTTCCATCCGGACAACAAACTGCGCCTGCTTCTCGACCGCTGCGGACGGCGCATGAAAGAGCTCAAAACCCAGAGCCTCCGCGAATATTTTGAGTGCCTCACTATCCGGCCCATTCGGCAAGCAGAACTGATCGCGCTGCTCAACGAGATTACCATCGGAGAAACCTGTTTCTTCCGCAACCAGCCGCAACTCGACGCGCTGCGCCACATCGTCTTGCCCAAAATCCTCGAAGCCAAATCCAAGCTTCCCCTCCGTCGTCTGCGCATCTGGAGCGCCGGTTGCTCCACCGGCGAAGAGCCCTACACGCTCAGCATGATGATGCTCGAGGAAGCCCATGGACGCCTGAAAGACTGGACCGTCGAGATTCTCGCCACCGACCTCAACGAACGCTCTCTGGCCCACGCCAAGAACGCCGTCTATGGCACCTACAGCACCCGAAATTTGACGCCGCATTTCAAGCAAAAATATTTCACGCCGGTCGCAGACCAATTACAGGTCCAGCCTGCCGTCCGCACCTGCATCAATTTCAGCCGGTTGAATCTTTCCGACGACGCGCGCATGACTTTCATGAAAAGCCTCGACGTCGTTTTCTGCTGCAACGTGCTGATTTATTTCGATCTCGCTTCCAAGAAGCGCGTCATCCAGCACTTCTACAACAACCTGCTTCCCCACGGACATCTCTTCCTGGGCCATTCCGAGTCGCTCTATGGCGTAAGTGACGAATTCCGTCTGGTCCACTTGCCCGGAGCCACCGCGTACGTGAAAGCCGAACGCTCACAGACGGGAAAGCAGGGAATATGAACACGGCTGCGACCAAGGCAACTCTGCTCAAAAAGCTGGAAGGCCTCCATCAGATCCCGACCATTCCATCGGTGCTCGCGCCTCTGCTGCGCTATCTCCAGCAACCCATGGAACAAATTGACGTACACCGCGTCACCGACATGATCGCGCAGGATAAGTCCCTGGCCGCGCAGTGTCTGCAGATGGCCAATAGCCCGCTCTTCGGGCGCTGGCAAAAAGTCGACTCGCTCCGCGGCGCCATCGTCGGCCTCGGCTTTCAGCGCGTCAGCGACATTGCCATGTCCTGCGGAGTGCTCAACATGATGCCCCGCGATACCGGCATCGACCCCGTCTCCTTTTGGGAGCACTCACTCGGCTGCGCCCTCGTTTCCCGCCACTTTGCCCGCAAGATTTCCTACTCCGATCCCGGCAAAGCCTATCTCGCCGGACTTCTCCACGATATCGGCATCATCCTCAATCTTTGGGTTCTTCCCAAAGAGTTCTGCCAGGCTTTCGAGCTGGCCAAGCGCGAAGGCATTCCCCTGCATGAAGCCGAACTGCAGGTTCTGGGATTCACCCATTGCGAAAGCGGCCGTCTGCTCGCCGAACGCTGGGAGCTTTCCCCTGACTTAATCGAAGTGGTCGCGCTTCACCACTCGCCCAGCGAATCCCTGAACCACGCCGCATTGGTCAGTCTCGTGGAACTCAGCGACTTGCTCTGCCGCATGAGCGGCCTGAACCACGGCTACATCGAAAACCGTGAGGTCAATCTGCTGGAAGAAACCGGCTTCGCCGTCCTCTCGCAGGAATGCAAGGGGCTCAAAGATCTGGACTGGGCCCGCCTCACTTTTGAACTCGATTCTTACATGGACGAGGTGCACACCCTCGTCCACGCAATTTACCGGACATGAATCCCGAATAACCTCAACGTGGCTTCAAAAGGAAGAACGGGGGACACATGAACTGGAAATGATGCGCCCTGAAATTATGGATTTGAATCACGAGTCTCGAAAATGATGGCTCCGAAATCCTGGCCCCGAAATATGGGTCCGAAATCATGAGTCTGGACGTCCCAATTCGATCGCGGGTTCGGGTTCTTGTCGTGGACGACAGTGCCTTCATGCGCACTGCCCTTTCCCGCATGATCGCCTCCGAATCAGAGTTTGACGTAGTCGCTACCGCCTCGAGCGGGCCCGAAGCGCTCGAGCGGATCGCCGCGCTCGATCCCGATGTCGTGACCCTGGACGTCGAAATGCCCGGCTTGAATGGACTGGAAACCTTGCGCCGCATCATGAGCGAGGCTCCGCGCCCGGTCATCATGGTCAGTTCGGTCACCGAGAAGGACGCCGAGACCACATTCAACGCCCTCGGGGCCGGAGCCTTCGACTATATTCCCAAACAGTTATCCTCCGCCTCCCTCGACATCCTGCACATTCAAAGCGACCTGATTGCCAAGATTCGCGCGGCCGCTCATTCGCGGCGCTCGCCTTCCTCTGCGCCTCTTTCAAAAAAGCCGCCGCAGTCCACCTGGCCTGAAGATCTTCAACCTTCGTCTGCTTCCATCGTCGCCATCGGAACTTCCACCGGCGGCCCCCGTGCCTTGCAGGAGATTTTGCCCGTGCTTCCTCACGACTTGGCGGTGCCAATTCTGGTCGTGCAGCACATGCCCCTGGGATTCACCTCGCCATTCGCCCAGCGGCTCAATACTCTCTGCTCTGTTCCGGTGCACGAGGCCGTTGACCACGAAGCCATCCAGAAAGGCGTGGTTTACATCGCACCTGCCGGAAGGCACATGACCGTCGACCGGCCCTCGGACTCCCGCGCTTTGATCTCCCTCGACACCCATCCCGAAAATTCTCTGCACATGCCCTCCGTCGATATCCTGATGAAGTCCGTCGCCGATGCCTTCGGTCCCTCCGCCATGGGAGTGATCATGACCGGCATGGGTGCGGATGGCGCCGAGGGAATGCGCGCCATTCATCGCCGCGGGGGCTTCACCATCGGTCAGGATGAATCCACTTGCACGGTTTACGGCATGCCCCGGGCCTGCGCTGAACTCGGAGTTCTCAACCGCATCGTCCCACTCTCAAAAATCCCCGACCAGATCCTCAAAGCGACCCGCTACCGCAAACGCGCCTGACCAGCCGGTTTGCCGCCACCCGTCACTCACCAGTTATCACCTATCAACCATCAACCGGTTCGAGCAGCATCCGTACCCGCTCCAGCAGCATCTCGCTCGAAAACGGTTTCGCCAGGCATTCCAGCCCATCCTCTTTGCCGGGCCTCATCTGGTCGCCATATCCCGTCACGAATAATACTTTCAGCTTTGGACCTCTGTTCCGTAGTCTCCCAGCCAACTCGTACCCGTTCTCGCCCGGCAGAACTACATCTGTGATCAGCAGATCGATCTCGTCGCCCAGACCATCATGCAGGCAAACGCCCTCGGCTGAACTTGTCGCACTCACCACCCGGTATCCCGCCCCCCGCAGCACTTCGCACGTTACTTCCCGCACAAACGCTTCATCCTCTACCAGCAGAATCGTCGCCGTTCCGCCCTCCACACTCTGCGGGCGATACCACGCTGCATCCTGCATCCCAGACGCGGCTTCTAGGCTCATCATTTTCTCCCGGCATCCGCCTCACAACCATTGATGCTGACGCTCTCTGCGAATACACCCTTCCCCTAGCAGCTTGCGTGCCACCCCGATTTGCCCGGCGGATCAGGACGAAGGACTAACGATGAGGACTAATCAGGGACCTGCGCCGCGAATGCAGCACTTAAGGTAGGGAGTTACTCTCGATCTCCGCGCTCTTCCCGTTCCATGCGACCGTTTCGGGAACCAATCTTGGAAGCGAGACCCGTTTCGGCACAACCCGCTCCTTGCTCCTGTGCTTCACTTCGCACTGAGCACCGTCTGCTCCGGGTCGAGCACAATCTTGTGCACACCCGCCGGAGCCGCCAGACGAAACGTAGTTTCGCCACCGTCCGCAAACACTCGGCCCAACAATACCGTCTGTCTTCCCGCTAACACGCCGTAGATCGGTACCGAGGTCACCAGATCCTCCGGCGCATCGCTCTGCAGAATTGTTCCACTCACCGCCAATCCTGTTCCCTTGGGCGCAAGCTTCACCGACTTCAGTTCCAGCTTCGGGATCGACGTGCCGTTGACCCATCCCTCGAGGAACCAGTCCAGCGACTTTTTGCTTTCATATCTCACTGCCGGCGGAAGTTCCTCCGCGAACATGTCCAGCAACTCGCGTGTGTCGATGGCACTCCCTTCATACTTCTGGCGAAAATTATGCAGCGCCCGCACAAACGGCTCGTCGACGCTCCCGCCCTTGCGATCCTCCGGCCGCTCCGTATCTTTCATCATGCTTCGCAGCATGTGAAACAACCACGTCGCCCGCCCATAACTGACCGCTTCATAGCCTTCCGGAAACCGCGAAGACTCCAGCCGCCCTCCCAACGTTACCGGGCCCGCATCCCTCGGAGTCATCCCGTTTTTGTCCGGAGTCACCAGGTCCTGCCGATACTTCTCCATGATCTGCCGGAAGCCAGCCGGATTCTTTTCCTGCAGGATCATCAGCGCGCAATAGTTTGCCAGCCCTTCGGTAAACCATTGATCGCGGTAGCTTCTCCACGTAATCAGATCTCCCCACCACTGGTGCGCCGTCTCATGTGCCGGAATCGTCTCCTGCAGCAGGATTCGAGACGGCTCGTAGTGCAGTTGCTCGCGTTCTCGTTCATCGAGAAACGCATACGACGAAAGAAATACCAGCCCCGGCCAGCCCTGGCTGTCCCGCCCTGGATTCTGCGTCAGTGAAAGATGGCTGTAGGGATAAGGACCAAATCGTCGCGAGTAATATTCGATCGCTCCCGCCGCCGACTCCGCCACATTCATTTCATTCCGCTCCGGCGACGGACGGTCCGGCGCGTTGATCTGTGGCAACGAAGGCACAACATCCGATGCCTTCGGTTCGATCACCTCGATCCCGGCTCCCGGGAAACTCCGCTCCACTCCCAGTGTCGCGTAGGTTTCCACCGGAACATCCCCAGCCTGCACTTTTACCGCGCGGTACTTGCCCAGATTGAAGCCGGCCATGGGTATCGGACGCTCCGAAACCCACCGCGAAACCTGCTCGCCCTTCGCGATGGCGGCCGCGGCTTCGCCCGAAACCGCCGACGGCTTGCCCGTCGCGACCAGCGTCCAGCCCTGCGGATAGTCGAACTCCAGGTCATAGTCCGCCATCGCCATCCCCCGATTCGGATACCAGGTCCCCCGCGCCCCAACCCACAGCAGTCCGCCTCCTGCCTCCGCCAGCACCTCACCGCCATAAACAAAGTCGAGTTCCATCTTCTGACCCGCCTTTGTCGCCTCCGGCAAAATCACCGCCACTACGTCGTTCCCCCGCCGCGACAGTTGTGTCCCTTCCACCGCGGGGTTGTGAATGAATTCCACTTCCTTGCCGTCCAGCTTCACGCTTTCCACTTGCAAATATCGCGACAGCTCAAATAACAGCGCGCGCTGTCCATCTCGCCGCGCCTCCAGTTGCAAGCGCGCCCGCGCATGAATCTGTGTCGGAGGCTGCACTTCCGTCGTTATCGCATAGCGGCGAATCGAGAGCGCGTCCCTCCTCGGCTCGATATCTCCCGTGGTTGCTCCACCGGATTTCGTCCGCAGGCCTTGCTCATCCCTCATCGTGAACGACGTCCAAACATCGTAATAGACGCTTCCATCCTTCGCGGTTTTGGCCTGTCCCGCCTGCACTTGTTCCGCCGCGGTCGAATCGAAGTAAACGTCGAAAACGCCCAGCTTGGTCCCCTGCAGCCGCGCATGAAGAAACCGGTCCTCCGGCAACCGATCTTCGCCAGCGCCGGAAGAGGCTGCATCCTCTTTCCCTGGCAACATCCGGCTGAACGTCATCAACAGCCGCATCGCATCCCCATTCGACAGATTCTTTACGGTAGCGTCCCAGCGGTCGACGAACTCCTGCTGGTCCTCCGTTGCCCGCAAATCCGGACGCAACTCCGCCGCTGCGTCATCGTTGAAACGAAAATATGCGGTCTCAAAGTGCTCTTCCAGAATCGCCATCCCGGTGAACAGGCTCATCGATTTGCGTTCCACTTCATTCGGAGGCGTCAGCAGCACTTCGCCGTCTCCCTCGAAAAATGCGCCCGTAATCCTGCCCATCACATCCTGCGTGAACCCGATCGTACCGTCCTCCAGACTGATGTGAATCGGAGGCCGGTCCAGCGACGCCTCCCGCACGTGATACACCCGCGCCGCATCCAGCCCAACCTGCCCCAATTGCAGATAAAGTGCCTCTGCCGGCTTGTCATTCGAATCGGGACCGATCGCGCTGGCCGCAAACGCAGCGTTAGCGGCCAACCAAATCGCCGCTGCGATCCACAAGCCTCGCGCTCCTGGTAGTACCTTCGTCACGTGAGTACGCCCGTCCTTCGTTGCTAGAATGCGCCTGAATGCGGCTGCGTGTCACCAAACTCTTTATATGTGTGTTCGCCCTGCTTTGGTTGCCTGCCGTTGCCCAGGCTTGGGCTGACACCATCCATCTCAAGAACGGCCGCACCATCGTCGCCGACCAGGTCCGCGAAAACGGCAATCATTACGAATACGACATCGGCGACGACTCCTACGCGATTCCCAAGTCTCTCGTCGATCACGTCGACGCCGGCGGCGTGCCCGCTCACGCCTCATCCGGTGCTGCCAAGCTCTCCGATCTCCCCACCTTCACCCCCGTCGACAGTCTTGCCAACGAGAGTACGGTCATGAACCAGATCGTGAAGGAAGGTAAGGTCGATCCCGACGTCCTGGCCAGTTTGGAAAGCAAAGGCAATGCCGAACTGAGCGCAACCGCCGACTTTATCGCCGGGAAATTTGAATTCGAGCACGGCAACATCGCTCAATCCCGACGCTATTTCGAGAGCGCGCTCGGCTTTCAGCCTGACAACTCCACGATCCTTATCTATTACGCCGCCCTCCTGCTCCGTACCGGCAACGCTACCCAGGCGCTGCCCTACGCCCAGCGCGCCGCACGCTCGGCTCCCGACTCGCCCGACGCCTACACCATGCAGGGTTACGCCCAGTTCGCTACCGATCACACCAAAGATGCGATCTCTTCCTGGAAACGCTCGCTGGAGTTGCGCCCCGATCCAGCCGTCCAGCAGTTGCTCGCCAAAGCGCAGCGCGAACAAAACGCTGAATCCGATTTCACCGAACACGAGAGTAGCCATTTCATCCTGCACTATGAAGGCAAACAAACCCCCGACGCGCTCCGCGCGCAAATTCTGCAAGCCCTCGAATCCGACTACGACGATCTCGCCCTCGATCTCGGCAACCCTCCGCGCGACAGCATCCAGGTCACCCTCTACACCGAGCAGGCATTTTTCGATGTCACCCACGCCCCATCCTGGTCTGGCGCAATTAATGACGGCAAGCTGCGTATCCCCATCAGCGGGCTGACTTCCCTGACTCCGGAACTTGCCCACGTCCTGAAACATGAACTGGCTCACTCGTTTATCACCCAGCTCTCCGGCGGCCGTTGCCCCATCTGGCTGCACGAAGGCATCGCTCAATTTCTCGAGCCCAAGAGTCTAAGCGGCGACGGACACCAGCTCGCGGTTCTGTTCAAAGCGCAACAAAACATCCCGCTGAATGCCCTGGAAGGAAGTTTCATGAATTTCTCCGGTGCTCAGGCCAACCTCGCCTACGCCGAATCTCTCGCCGCCGTGTCCTACATCAATGACACCTACGGCATGAGCGACATTCAGCGCATCCTGCAGCGCCTCAGCCAGGGCAGCTCCACCGAAGCCGCACTCCGCGCCACCATCCACTCCGACTACGGCCAGTTAGAGTCGGACGTGACGAAATATCTCTCCGACAAATACGGCGACTAGGAATCGAACCATGGAGCCGCCGCCGCGCTCGTCCTCCAAGGACAGCCTTGGGGCCGTGGACGCCCTCGTCTGCGCTACTCGTCCTCGGGCGGTGCTCTCCCGCGTTCTCCCCAAAAATCCCCACCGCACTTTGCGCCCGGCTTTTACCGCTTAGACCCGCCATAAGATCAGTCCGATACACCGGGTTTGCCCACCCCCCATTCCTGTGGTAGCGTCGCTTTGGGCCAGCCGCATGCCTTCGATTTTTCACTCGCATCACACCGACCCACTCCCGCCCATCGAGCCTGTGCCCAGCCTGTTTCCCAAAATCGAGGGCGCCGACCTCGCCGCTGCCACCGTCGGCGAACGCCTGGCCGGGGATTTCTACGATTCCATCCGCGTCAGCCCGGAGCGCGTCCTGTTCGGCCTGCTCGACGTCGCTGGACGTCGCGAAAGTAACCGCGACATTCTCACCGCCGCGCAGGAAATGTTTCGTACCTTGGGTACCGAGCTTTTTTCCCGCCCGGATATCAACGAATCTGACGCGATGACCGACCTCTGCCTTCGCCTGAACCGTCGCGTCATCGAAGTCTCCAAGGGAGTCCACTCCTGTCCCGCCTTCATCGCCTGCTACCACGAAAGGTTTGGCACCTTGTGCTACACCAACGCTGGGCACACTCCCGGCCTTGTGCGCGACGGCGCCGGGGTCGCGGAACTCCGCTCAACCGGCCTTCCCTTGGGACTTTTCTCCCACGCCACCTGCGACGCTCCCACGGTTGGAACGGACAAGGGATCTGCCCTGCTGCTGGTATCTCGCGGAGTGGTCGAGAGCTGTGCCAGCGGCAACGGTTCTTCCGGCGGCAATCCGGCAGAGGAATTCGGTCTGGAACGCATCAAGCAGCTTCTCGTGACCGCCCCCACTGGCGCCGCCGAACCGCTCTGCGCCGCCATCCTCGGCGAAGTCGGCCAGTTCTGTTCCGGCTCGCTCATAACCAACGACCGCACCGCTCTCGCCCTCGTCCGCAATGCCTGACCGCTCAACCCAATTTTTTCTTTGCCCTCAGGCATCCCATCAGGGGCCTCTCGCACCTGAAAAAGGGTAAAATATCGGAGTCAGCCCGCCCACCGTTGCCAGGCCCGGTTTTGTGGGAATGCTTCCTGGGAAATGTGACCTGGAAACTCTTCGGGGAACCCTGATCGTGCAAGCTCATCTCCGAAGCGTTTCGTGGCAACGCATCGTGGTAGCATAGCGGCTCCATTGAATCCTATGAAGAAACTTTGTCTAGTCCTTATCGCTTCGACTTGCCTCTCCGCGCTCGCTTCCGCACAGGTCGTTGAAGAAATCGTCGCCCGCGTCAACAATTCCATCATTACCCGCTCCGAGTACATCCGCAGCAAGGATCAGCTCCGCGACGAAGTCAAGCAGCAAGACCCGGCCAACGCCGACAAACTTTACGCCGAGCGCGAAAAAGACGTTCTCCGCGACCTCATCGACCAGCAGCTTCTCATCGAAAAAGGCAAAGACCTCGGCATCACCGGCGATACCGAGCTGATCAAGCGCGAAGACCAGATGCGCAAGGACATGAAGCTCGACTCCATCGACGATCTCGAAAAAGAAGCCGCCAAACAGGGCATCTCCTGGGAAGATTTCCAGCAGAACATGCGCAACCAGATCATTACCCAGAAGGTGATCAGTTCCGAAGTCGGCGAGCACCTTAGCCTGTCCAAAGAGGAAGAACAGAAGTTCTACGACGAACACAAAAAGGATCTGGAGCAGCCCGAGTACATCCGCCTGAGTGAGATTCTGATTAGCCCGAAAGTTCCCGCGCCTCCCGCTCCCGCTGCGAACCCCGATCCCAATGCCCCGCCGCCCCCAGCGCTGGACGACGCCGCCCGCCAGGCCCTTGACGCCGCCGCTCTTTCCGCCGCCGAAGCCAAAGCCGACGATCTTCTCAAGCAACTCCGCGCCGGCGGAAACTTCGAAGATATCGCCAAGAAAAATTCTGATGGCCCCTCCGCCTCCGACGGCGGCGCGCTCGGCATGTTCAAGCGCGGACAGCTCGCCAAAGAACTCGAAGACAAAACCTTCGCCATGAAAGCCGGCGAAATCACCGACGTCATCCGCGTCAAGCAGGGCTACGCCATCCTCCGCGTCGACGAACACCAGATGGCCGGCGTCCCTCCCCTGAAAGACGTTCTGCCCAAAATTCAGGACGCTCTCTATTACGACAAGCTGCAGCCCGCTCTCCGCGCCTATCTCACCAAACTCCGCGAAGACGCCTACATCAAATACGCCGACGGCTACGTCGATACCGGCGCCAGCCCCAACCAGACCGCGCCCATCGAGACCGCCTCCGCCAAGGAATCCGATGCCAAAAAACTCGGCAAGAAGAAAAGGAAGAAGTCGGGCGTCCTTTAACGTTGTCTGATGCCGTCGTCTGAGTGTCCGTGCTTTATACTCAGACAGCACAACATGAAGGATTTCTACATCTCCGACTGCGCCCGCCACGAAAATAAAATCATCACCTCAACCTTCGTCGTGGTCGCCAAGCAGATCAAGCCCAAAAAAACCGGTGAGCCCTACCTCGCCCTCACCCTCGGCGACCGCAGCGGCCAAGTCGAAGCCAAAATGTGGGACAACGTCGAAGAAGTCCTCGAAGCCTTCGAACAAGACGACTTCCTAAAAATCAAAGGCCTGATCAACAAATACAAACAGCGCTTCCAGCTCACCATCCACAAACTTCGCAAGCTGGGCGACTCCGAAATCGAATTCGACGACTATCTCCCGAAAACCACCAAAAACATCGACGAACTCTGGCAAACTCTCACCAAGTTCGTCGCCACCTTTCACAACCCGCATCTGAAGCAGCTAGTTCAGGCCTTCATGGCCGACCCCGAAATCGCCGCCGCCTACCGCAACGCCCCCGCAGCCAAAACCTTGCACCACGCCTATATCGGAGGCCTGCTCGATCACGTCGTCTCTCTATTCCGCTCCTGCGATCTGATGTGCCAGAACTATCCGCAGATCAATCGCGACCTCCTCCTCACTGGAGCCTTCCTCCACGACATCGGCAAGATTCACGAGCTCACCTACAACCGTTCGTTCTCCTACACCACCAAAGGCCAACTGCTCGGCCACATGATCATCGAGCTCGAAATGTTGCAGGCCAAGCTCGCCCTCCAGCCCGATTTCCCCGACGAACTCAAAACCATGGTTGAGCACTTAATCATCAGCCATCACGGCCAGTACGACTTCGGATCGCCCAAGCTTCCCATGTTCCCCGAGGCCCTCATGCTCCACTACCTCGACGACCTCGACTCCAAGATGGAAGCCATGCGCGCCCAGTTCGAGCGTGAATCCTCCCTCGACGGCCCCTGGACCAGCTACAACTCATCGCTAGGCCGCCCGCTCCTCAACCCCGAAAAATTCCTATCCCCCAAAAAATCTCCATCGCCCGAGACGCCACAGACCCAGCAAGAAGAATTCACCGAGCAAATCCCCACCTTGCCCGACCTAGAACCTCAGCGCTAAAGTACGCAAAAGAACTGCGGACAAGAATTACGGAAGCGGTTGCCCCACCCTTGTCGCGTACTTTGCGACAGGGTGGGCACTTTGACTTCGAAGGCTGCCTCATGTCAAAAACGAAACCTCCCAAAAAATCGGCAAGCAAACCAGCCGCCGCCAATCCCCCCAACTGCACCGTCGGCCTCCCTGACGTCCCCGCCATGTACGCCTTGAAAGGTGAACGCCCGCTCCCGTTCTCCCACGCCGATCAACGCCTGGCCGCATCCCGCAACTACTGGATCTGCACCGCCCGCCCCGACGGCCGCCCGCACTCCATCCCCGTCTGGGGATTCTGGCTCGACGGCGCCCTCTACTTCGGAACCGCGCGTACCTCGCGCAAAGCCCGCAACCTGGCCCACAATCCCGCCGTCTCCATTCATCTCGAATCCGGCGACGACACGGTCATCCTCGAAGGCACAGCCACCGAAATCGATCTCACCGACAAGCCCACTTTTAAAAAGCTGGACGCCGCTTCCCGCGCCAAATACAAAATGCCGCTCATGGTCACACCCGAAATCGTGATGTATTCCATCCGCCCCCGCACGGTCCTAGCCTGGACCGAAAAAGATTTCCCCAACAACGCCACCCGCTGGAAATTCGATAATTAGGGAAAGACGGTGGGGACTTCGCAACTCGCGGGTGCCCCACTTCTGGCCGGTTTTGCCAGAAGTGGGGTTTTTCGGCGCCGAGAATTTGCCCGCACTCCCGGCCTGATTTAAATTGGCAACAGAACCAGCCACCATGCTCGACTTCACTCGCTTCGAAATCTTCACCTTCGACTGCTACGGCACCCTGATCGACTGGGAAACCGGTATCCTCACCGCCTTGCACCGCATCCTCTCTGCCCACAAAAAGACTCTCGACGACGCCACCATCCTCAAGCTCTACGGCGACTTCGAACAACTCGCCGAGCAGGGAGAAGGAGAAAGCGAATTTCATCCCTACCGCGAAGTCCTCCAATCCGTAGTCCGCCGCTTCGGCGCCGAACTCGGATTCACTCCCACCGCCGCCGAAGCCCGTTCACTTTCCGATTCACTCGCCACCTGGAAACCCTGGCCTGACACCGTAGCCGCCCTCCACCAACTCAAATCCCGCTTCCGCCTCGCCATCCTTTCCAATGTCGACGACGAGCTCTTCGCCGCCACTCGGCCCCAACTCGAAGTCGACTTGGACGAAGTCATCACCGCCCAACAAGCGCAGGCCTACAAGCCTTCGCTGAAATTATTCGAGCTGGCGCTGACCCGCATCAACGCCCCCGCCCACCGCGTTCTGCACGTAGGCCAAAGCCTTTACCACGACGTAATCCCCGCCCAATCTCTAGGCCTAGCCACAGTCTGGGTCAACCGCCCCTCAGCCCGCCCCGGTGTAGGCGCAGTGAAATCCGCCAACGCCCAGCCAGACCTTACAGTGACGAGCCTGGCCGAGCTCGCCGACCTCGCGACCGCGCCATGACAAACAGAAGGTAGAAGCGGGAAATTTGAACGCGGAAAGAGAGTGAGCGAACCGGGAAGGGCACGAGTTCACTCGTGCCAAAAATCGTGCCCAGGAAGACCCGCGCTTCAGCGCCTGAGAGGTCGCCGTTCGAAATGCGCAACCGCGAATGGATCTCGAAAAAACGCCACAAACCCCAAACTAATAATTCACCGGCAGCTTCACCACTCTCTGCCGAATCGCCCACAACACCAGCTCTGCCTTATTGTGTACGCCCAGCTTTCGCATCAGATTGAACTTGTGCGCGTCCACCGTCTTCATGCTGAGTCCCAGCACAACCGCCGCCGACCGCACCGTCCGCCCCTCGGCCAGCAACTTCAGAACCTCATGCTCCCGCGCCGTCAGCCCGCCTTTCCGCGGACTGTCGCCGGCCCGGCGCGGCATCTCCCGCATCAACATTCCACTTCCTCGGCACGCCAGCCTCACCATCTCCGCCAGTTCTTCCGCTGAGGTGCGCTCCACCACCCAACTGGTTCCGTCGCTCACTCCATCCGGAATCTCGCCGCGCATCGGATTCGCGCTCAGAAACAAAACCTTCGATTGCGCAGACGCCTGCAGTACCAGCTGCTCCGCCTGCTCCGCCGCGCACCCGAAAACGCGCGCGTCCGCAATCACAATCTCCGGACGAACCTCCGCCACGCGCAGCAATCCTTCCGCCGCGTCCCCAGCTTCAGCCACTACTTCCAGGTCCGGCTCATCCTCCAGCAAACGCCGCAATCCCTGCCGCAGCAGGACATGATCGTGAATCAGAACGCAGCGAATCTTATAACTGCCGAACGCGCTTTCGCGCCCGATCTGTGCGTGGGGGCACACAGTTCCCTCCTTCATGCGGCCAGAAAAATGTACGATGCAGCGCGGATCGCTTCGAACCCAACCGGGCGGGCGGAATCGTCAGGCCATTGTAACTCTACCCGCCGCCGGGCAACGTGTGAATATCTCGCCGCCGAACCTTTTCGGGAACGCGCGCTCACGGCCACGAAACATGTAGGGACAGCCGCCCCCGGCTGTCCGGTCGAGCGAAAGCTCGACGGCACGGCATGCGCCACCAGGTAGTGTCCTTCAGGCAAGTCTTTCCTTCGTGTAACTTCGTGTCCTTAGTGGTTGTCGCCTTTGACTTCTACCTAAGTGAAACTCGAAAATTTATGTGAGCAAATGAGATAATCGCGTCCGCTCCTCTCAGGAGGACTAGATGTTCAACCGTACGTTTCAGTTGCCGCTGATTGCCTGTCTGCTTACGTGCACCTTATGGGCCGCCAACGATCCCTTCGTAGGCAAATGGAAAGTGAACCCCGCCAAGAGCAAACTCAACGACGAAATGAAGGTCGAAATCACGGGCCCAAACCGATACACCATCACCTTCGCCCCCGGCATCGCCGACACAATCACGGCCGACGGCACCGACCAGCCAGCCCTGAGCGGCACCACCCTGTCCATCACGGTTAAGGGACCCAACAGCTGGGTGGTCATTCGCAAGATGAAGGGCCGCACGCTTCTCACCGGGTATTGGACGCTTTCCGCAGACGGCAAAACTCTCAACGACGCTTATACGGAATACGCGCCCGACGGTTCGAAATCGTTGTTCTTGCCCTATGTGTACGAGCGGACGGCGGGGACCTCAGGTTCCCTGGGCACTGGTTTTACCGGCACATGGGATAGCGACAGCGAGAAAGTGAAGCCGGGGATCGAGCTCCAGATCGGGCCCTATCCAGGTGAGGGTGACGGGCTGTCATCCCATAGTCCCGAGGCTAACCTGACGACGAAGATGAGGTTCGATGGCAACGATTATCCGGACCTCGATCCGGACGCGCATCCCGGCTCCGTATTTTCAGGCAGCCGCGTCAACCAGCGCCGTCTGGAAATCACCCACAAATTCAAAGGCAAGGTCACGAGCACCCGCCAGATCGAGCTTTCTCCGGATCTCAAAACCCTGACGGTAACCGTGAGCCTGCTAGGTCAAAACCGGCCCCAAAAAATCCTCGTGTTCGATCGCGAATAGGCGGGTGGCGATGCTGCCGACACGCCGTGTCAGTGCAGCCACGGGCCATGTAGGGACAGCCGCCCTCGGCTGTCCGGTCGAGCGAAAGCTCGACGGCACGGCGTGCGCCACCAGGTAGCGTACGTAGCAAGGTTCTCCTTCGTGCGCCTTCGTGTCCTTCGTGGTAATCGCCCTTGACTCCGCCTCCCGATGGCCCGCACGCCGCACCCATCCTGTACAATCGAAAATTTATGCTGCGCTACTTCACTGCCGGAGAATCCCACGGCGAAGCCCTCGTCGCCTTTCTTTCCGGCGCCCCCGCCGGATTGAAAATCGATGAGGCCTTCCTCGACCGCGAACTCTGGCGTCGCCAGCAGGGCTACGGACGCGGCGGCCGCATGAAGATCGAGCGCGACCACGCCCACATTCTCTCCGGCGTCCATCACGGCCAGACCATCGGCTCTCCAATTTCGGTCCAACTCGAAAATAAAGACTGGAAGAACTGGCAGGAATCGTTGCCCGTCGGCGTAGGCGATCCCGCCAAGCACAAGCAGGTCAAGTCTCCGCGCCCCGGCCACGCCGATCTAGCCGGCGCGCTGAAGTACAACTTTCCCGAAGCTCGCTACGTGCTCGAGCGCGCCTCCGCCCGCGAATCCGCCGCCCGCGTGGCCATTGGAGCCATCGCCAAACTTTTTCTCCGCGATCTCGGCATCGAAGTCCTCAGCCACGTGGTTACGACCGGCAATGTCAGCTGCGAAGATGAAGTTGCCTGGGATAAGATTCGCGCGCTCTACGACAAGGACGAAGTCCTCCTCAACTGTGCCGACCCAGCCACCGAGCAGCGCATGAAAGAAGAAGTCGACAAAGTCCTCAAAACAGGAGACTCCATCGGAGGCGTCTTCGAGGTCGTGGCCCACAACGTTCCTCCCGGCCTCGGCACCTACGCCCAATGGGACGAGCGTCTCGACGCCCAACTTGCGGCCGCAGTCATGTCGCTGCAGGCTGTCAAGGCGGTAGAGATCGGTGCAGGAGTAGCAGCCGCATTTGCCTTCGGCTCGACGGTCCACGACGAGATCGGCTACGACGCTACGTCAAGCTACACCGGGTTCTCACGAAGCCACAACAACGCCGGAGGCATTGAAGGCGGCGTCTCTAACGGCGAAGAGATCCGCGTGCGCGGCTACCTGAAGCCGATTTCCACCTTGCGCCGCCCCTTGCAGTCGGTCGACTTCTCGACGCGCGAGCCGGTCAAAGCTGCCTATGAGCGATCCGACGTGTGCGTAGTTCCCGCGGCAGGCGTGGCCGCCGAAGCCATGGTCGCGCTCACGCTGGCCCGCTGCGCCCTCGAAAAATTCGGCGGTGATTCCATGGTCGAAGTGCTAAGAAATTTCCAAGGCTATTGTGATCAGCTCAAAAGATACTGACAAACAGGTACGGGCAGAAAAGTAAGATGTACTGAAGATAACCAAGCATGATCTACCCCATCGTAAAATTCGGCGACCCTGTTCTGGAGAAGCCCTCCGGGAAAGTCACAGTCTTCGACGACGACCTCAAGAAGCTGCTCGACGACATGTTCGAATCCATGTACGCCGCCCACGGCGTCGGCCTGGCTGCCCCGCAAATCGGTATCGGACGCCGCATCGCCGTCATCGACGTCACCTTCAAAGAGGATCCCAACGCCAAGCTGGTCCTCATCAATCCAGAGATCATTCATACCGAAGGCAAACACACGCAGAGTGAAGGCTGCCTCAGCATCCCAGACTTCCGCGAGAACGTCACGCGCCCCAACAAAGTCACAGTGCGCGCCCAGGACGCTGAGGGCAAGGTCTTCGAAAAAACCGGCGAAGAGTTGCTGGCCCGCGCCCTGCTCCACGAAACCGACCACCTCAACGGCAAGCTTTACATCAGCCATCTCAGCGCCCTCAAGCGCGACCTGATGAAGCGCAAAATCCGCAAGCTCATGAAGGCCGGCGAGTGGTAGGAGTCAGCTGACGACGCGAGGACCTTCCTGTCACAGGCACGCAAAAAGATTTTTCTCTGTGTCTCTGTGCCTCTGTGGTGAAATGGCTTTCGAATGTTCCTCAATGTGGTTTTCTGTGGCACGCCTCAGTTTGCGGTGCCCACGCTGGAGAAGTTGGCCGCGGCCGGCCACCACGTCCATCTCGTCGCCACTCAGCCGGATCGCCCCAAAGGACGCGGGCTTGAGCTTGTCGCTTCACCCGTCAAGCGGTCTGCGCTGCGCCTGAACCTGCCTATCGTTCAGCCTGATCGCATAAAGAACAACGATGAGTTTCGCGCGCAGATCGAGGCGATCAAACCGGACGCGATCATCATTGTCGGCTACGGTCGCATCATTCCGCAGTGGATGCTTGACCTGCCTCCACTGGGCAACCTCAACCTGCACGCCTCGCTGCTGCCGAAGTACCGCGGCGCAGCGCCGATTCAATGGGCGATCGCGAGCGGCGAAACCGTCACCGGCGTCACTACTATGCGCATCGATGCAGGACTTGATACAGGTGACATCCTTCTGCAGCAAGAGCTTTCGATCGAACCCGTCGACACGTCTGAGACGATTGCTCCGCGCCTGGCCGCGATCGGCGCCGATCTGATGGGCGAGACGCTGCGCGGCCTGCAGACCGGATCCATTCAGCCTCGCGGACAAGACAACGCGCAAGCAACCCTTGCGCCCATTCTCAAAAAAGCAGATGGCCTGATTGATTTCTCGCGCACTGCTGATGAGATCTTCAATCGCCTGCGTGGCTTCCAGCCGTGGCCTGGCGCGTATACCAAATTTCGCGGCAAGAGCTTGCAGATATTGAAAGCGCATCCAGCGGCTGAGAGTGTCGCGGCAGCACAG
This sequence comes from Terriglobales bacterium, assembly GCA_035504195.1. GTDB lineage: Bacteria > Acidobacteriota > Terriglobia > Terriglobales > Acidobacteriaceae > Sulfotelmatobacter. The sequence continues at coordinate 72,869 of DATJSG010000025.1, read as the reverse complement.
ATGAGTGTTCAGGAAGATCACCTGCTGGTGGGTTGCGGCAACGGCACGTCGCTCGAGTTGATCGAGCTACAGTTGGAAGGAAAGAAGAGATTGCCGGCGCGCGACTTCGTCCACGGTTACCGGCTGACGCCGGGAGAGAAACTGGGGTTATAGCGCGAATCGCAGAAGTGTTCCTGCAGGAACACTGTGGAAAAGCCTGGAAATTAGGGCCTGCAAGCTGCTGATTCTGCGGAAGAAAATCGGCCGCGCTTTAGATGCTAGGGGATAGCTTGTGGAAAAACTCCTCGATTTTAGGGCGAAAATTGCCTACTAAAGTGGACTTGACAGGTTTTTTGTACCCACGAAAGTAGACTTGACAGACCGGCCGAAGAGGGAGACGAAAAGGGCGCGCACGGCTCGCGGAAGCGTTCAAAGAAGGGAAAGCCTTCAGCGGCGCGCTGGCGGGCCAGCATCGTTTGACTGACACTCGTTCACACAAATCGTCCGTGTCGCCGGCGCGCGCCACGGCTTTCGATGTGCTGCTTCGCGTCGAGCAGGAGGATTCATACGCCTCGGAACTGCTGCATGCTTCCGCTTACGACAATCTCTCCACGCGCGATCATGCGCTCACAACTGAACTGGTGATGGGCGTGCTGCGCTGGCGGGCGCGGCTCGATGATGAGATTGCCGCGGCCTCTTCTCAGCCGCTGTCGAAGCTCGACCCTGAAATTCTGGTCGCGCTGCGACTTGCCCTCTATCAATTCCGATACCTGGATCGAATTCCGAAGCGTGCGGCGCTAAACGAGAGCGTCGAGCTGGTGAAGCAGGCGCGTAAGCGTTCCGCGGCTTCATTTGTGAATGCGGTGCTGCGCAAGCTGGCGGCGGTTGCGGCACCCGTGGGCGAAGTTGCAGCGATACAACCATCGTCTCCCGAGGCGCTGGCGCAAGGGTTTGCGCATCCGCGATGGCTGGTGGAACGGTGGGTGGAGGAATTCGGCATGGCTGCGGCGCGTGCGATCTGCGAACACGATCAGAAGGTGCCGCAGACTGCGATCCGGCTACGTTCCGCAAATGCTGACGCTGAACTCGTGCGCGAAGGAATCACGCTGAGTCGGGGCGCACTTCTAGCCTCGGCCCGTCGCGTGGTGGATGGGGACGTTACAAAAACCCGGGCGTTCAATGCCGGCCAAGTTGCGATTCAGGACGAGGCTTCGCAGCTGGTCGCCGCTCTGGCGAGCCGGAATGCAAAAGATGGCGCCAGGATTCTCGATTGTTGTGCCGCACCCGGAGGCAAGACGCTGGCCATCGCGGACCGAAACGCGCAGGCCACGATCACCGCCGTGGAACTGCATCCGCACCGGGCACGGCTGTTGCAGAGGCTGGTGAAGGCGGCGCATGCTGCGGCGGCGATTCAAATTGTGGTTGCCGACACGCGAAGCTTGCCTACATCCATTGGCTTCGACCGCGTGCTGGCTGACGTGCCCTGCTCGGGAACGGGCACGCTGGCGCGCAATCCAGAGATCAAGTGGCGGCTCCGTGCCGAGGACCTGCACGATCTGCAGCAGCGGCAGACTGCGATCCTGCGCTCGGCGCTGGGCCAGGTTCTGCCCGGCGGACGGGTTATTTATTCGACTTGTTCGCTGGAAAAGGAAGAGAACGAAGATGTGGTGGAGGCAATTTTGGGGGAGAACGAGTCGTTCCGCTTGATCGACTGCCGGGACGAACTCGAGCAGCTGCGGGCTTCGGGCGAAGTCGTTTGGGCTGACTTGGATTCGCTGGTGCGCGGGCCGTACTTGCGCACGATTCCTGGGGTTCATCCCTGCGACGGATTCTTTGCGGCGGTTTTGGAGAAGACTTGAGCCACGGATTTATACGGATGTTCACGGATTGGGACATTCGAGGCCATCTCATCGATGATGGGGAGAAGCATCGTATCGGCGCGCCTCGGGGGCTAAAGCCCTTATCCTAAATAGATTCTGCGGCCCGACTATAAAGTCGGGTTCCTTCCCAAAACCGTTTCTGAGGCGAATCTAGCGGACTTCGAAGTTTACGGTTGTTCCTAAGACTACTTTTTGTCCCGCTGGAGGAGATTGCGACACGATGATGCTGGCGGGGGACGGCTGGGCTGGCGGGGCAGCGGGAACTGGTGCAGGGGGCGCCGGAGCGGCTGGAGGTGCCGCGGGTGCGGGATTCGAAGTGTCGGGCGGAACTGGCGCGGCCGGCGGCGGCGCCACACTGACATTGCCCAGCTTGAATCCCGAGTCGTCGAGCGTGCGGCTGACTGTGCCTAAGGGTTGTCCGACGAAACTGGGCATGACGAAGGATTGCGGCGGCGGGACGGCGGTCAGGAGCAGGCTGATGTTGGGGGCCTGCACCCGGGTGGCGTTGGCCGGAGGACTTTGCGCCAGCACCTGATCGGGAGGGATCCCTTGCACGCCGACTTGCGCCATGGAAGAGATTTCGAGGCCGCGCCGGCGGATGTTCAGTTCGGCGGCGTGTTCACTTTGTCCGGTGACGTCGGGGATCACCACCCGGATTCGTCCCAGGCTTTGGGCGACGCGAACCTCCCAACCGCGGCGGACTTTTGTGCCGGGGTTGGGCAACTGCGACATGATGCGTCCCTCGGGGATTTGCGGGCTGTAGTACTGGCGCTCGATAGTCATCTGCAGACCGAGTGCGTTGACGGCATGCTCGGCTTCGGCGGGCGTGAGACCGACGAGCGGGGGAATGGCGACCTCCTGCCCGTGAATGGCGAAACGCATGGCGGTCAAGGCGGAGACCATGGCTACGATCACGAGCACGAGCGCGAGCATGGCAAATCGGAGGGCGGATTTCATCCCTTAGAGCTTCCTCCAACATTTCTGCCCCCACGTTTGCCGAAGCGCATGGCGAAATTATAGCGCTCGGGATGGACAAGGCGCGTCCGGAGCGGAGGGTATGCGGGGTGGAGTATCATAGCTGGGTGCGGCACTGGATTCCGGCTTCGATCGCACTTTGTACGCTGTTGGCGTTGCCGGTAGTTCTTGTCTCTACCAGCCACGCGCAGAGCGGTGCAGCCGCCTCGGCTAGCTTTTCCGGGGGTGGGGGACACGCAGCTGGGGGCGCGGGTGCTGCTTCTTCCGGATCGCACGGCTCCAGTTCGTCTTCTACTACTTCTTCCGGTACTCCCTCTTCCGGTCCGCATGCTGGGCCGCACTCGAATCCACCGGGCGAGTCCGATCATCATCCACACCATCAGGGGGAATACGCCGGCACGGTGTTGTATGCCGTGCCCTTTCCCTACGCCGGAGACGACAGCGCGGCTGACAACAATGACGATGCCAATGCCGATGCGGACGATGACGCCGACTATCAGGGTGGTCCCACGGTTTTTGACCGGCGGGGTTTGGGCGCGGAATCTTATGTCCCGCCGGTGGAAGATGCGCCGCAGCCTTATCCGGTAGCGAACGCCTACGCGAAGCCGGCAGACGAGACGCCGCAGCGGCCGACGACATTGGTGTTCACAGACGGTCACACCATGGAAGTCGGAAATTACGCGATTGTGGGAGAGACGCTGTTCGATCTGACTCCGGGGCATGCGCGCAGAGTTGCGCTGGCGCAGCTGGACCTGGAGCGGACGCGGCAAGAGAACGAGGATCACGGTGTGGTCTTCGAGCTTCCGTCGTCTCCGCAGGCGAACTGATCATGCGCAGAGGGATTGTAGTCACGATAGTTGCGGTCGGGCTGGTGGCGATCCCGGCGGGGATGAGCGCAGAGGATGAGTGGAGGGCGCTTCGGAGCGGCTGGAGGACAGGCATTTCACTTTCATGCAGGGGCGAATTTTGAGTCGGGCGTTGGCTCGCGATATGGCTCGCGATATGGTTCGCTGGGCGCCGCGTGGCATCCTTCCGTATCACATCCTGCCGTGTCACATCCGGCGCAGGAGTTGCCGCGCGCGGTTCTGGTATTGCTCGCAGCTACTTCGAATTCGACGCCATTTTCTTGACCATGGCGAGGACGAGCTTGCGGTCGCTGTCATTGAGGCTGGTGGAGTAGCGGCGGATCTGGCTGAGGAAGCGCACTTCGTCGTCGGAGAGCTGGGGCAATCCCTTGGAGCCGTTGCTGTGGCCGGGCTCGGCGAAGAATTGCGACAGCGGAAGTTCCATGGCGCCGGCGATTTTCGAAAGCGTGTCGAGCGAAGGAATGGTGTGGCCGTTTTCCACGCGCGACAGGTAGCAGCGCAGCAGGCCGGTCCGTTTTTCGATGTCGCCCTGAGACATACCTTTCTGGAGCCGGTAGTTGCGGATGGTCTCGCCGATGTTCATGGTGGGGAGCATTTCGGAATGGGCAATAGTAACCAGAGCGGTAACTTCTGGCAAGTGGGAAATTTGTGCCATGCGAGGGACTTTCGTGCCATAGGGACGGAAAGGCGAATTCGCGTCGCCGCAAGAGCGTGAGAAGACATTACTAATACACTGTATAAGTAACGAATCGCGTCGAGCCCGGCTTCCAGCGCGGCTTTTGGAGCGTCTTAAAAGCCGGCTCTGTCTACTTTTTCAAGGCCGCGGCAAGGAAAGCGACGGTGCGCTTCCAGGCGGCGGTGTCGGCGGGACGGTACCCGGTTTTGTTATTTCGGATTCTGCAACGCGTGCCCCGCGTCGTCGTAGATTCTTATGTCGACTGGTTTGGAACGATCTGCGAACCAGCCGAGGCTCTCGTCGTTGGAATTTTGCGGAGTGCGAGAGCGATCAGGATTTTCTTCATGAGGATCCTCTGTATGCGGGCGAGGCAACTTCCCCACGTCTGGCGAAACCGGCCAGACATGGGGCACCCATTGTGGACGAACCGCCACTCGAATCACAACTTGAGTTCCATGTAGAGAGCGCCAGCGATGGGGTTCTGGCAATACGGAGCGATTTCGCGGAAGCCGAGTTTGCGATACATGGCGACGGCATCTTTCATGACCGGTTCAACGGTGTCGAGGCGCATACGCTGGTAGCCGATTTGGCGGGCTTCGGAGAGGATGCGGTCGGCGAGGGCGCGTCCGAGTCCTCTGCCGCGAAATTGCGGGCGCAGGTAGAGTCGCTTCATTTCGCAAAACTCGGAACCCGGTTCAGAACCCAGCTTGTGCAGTGCTACGCAGCCGGCAAGCTGACCTTCGTATTCGGCTAGCAGCAGACGGCCTTCTGGGCGCGCATAGTCTCCAGGGAGCTTGGCGAGTTCTTTGTCGAAATTCTGGAAGCAAAGGCTGAAGCCGAGCGACTGCGCGTATTCTAGGAAAAGTTCGCGGGCCTGGGCGACCTGGGCTGGCGATTCGGCTTGTGCAAACGCAAGACCTTTCACAACAGAAGGCGGAGAGGCAAGTTCGATTTGATCCTTGGCGCCGTTCATATTCCCCAGAGGCTAAAGCCGCGGTTCATCTTCACTCTTTATCGGCGCGGCTAAAAGCCGCGCCCTTTTCAAAGCGGAAGAAACTATCCCATCAACATGCCGCCATTTACGTTGAGCACATGACCTGTGATGTACGACGCATCGTCAGACGCCAGGAAAGCTACCGCGCTGGCGACGTCGTCGGGCGATCCGACGCGCGCCAGTGGAATCTGCTTCACCGCGGCTTGCTTGAATTCGTCGCTCAGGACCGCGGTCATGGCAGTTTCGATGAAGCCGGGGGCGATGGCGTTACAAGTAATGTTGCGCGAGCCGACTTCGCGGGCGATAGCCATGGTGAGGCCGATGAGTCCGGCTTTGGAGGCGGCGTAGTTAGCCTGGCCGGCCTGACCCATCTGGCCGAAGATGCTGGTGATGTTGATGATGCGTCCCCAGCGCTGCTTGAGCATGGAGGGGATGACGGACTGGATGCAGAGATAGGCGGAGGTCAGGTTGGTTTGGAGCACAGAATCCCAGTCGGCGCGCTTCATGCGCATGACGAGCTGATCGCGGGTGATGCCGGCATTATTGACGAGGATGTCGATTTTGCCGAACTGGGCGATAGCGGCCTTGACGGTTTCTTTGACCTGATCTTCGTTGGCCACGTCGAGGGCGAAGGCTACAGCCTTGCCGTTGGCGGCGGTGATTTCGGCGACCAGTTCGTCTAATTTTTCTTTACTGCGGGCGGCCACGGCTACGGTTGCGCCTTCTTTGGCGAGGCGCAGGGCGCAAGTGCGTCCGATGCCTTGCGAGGCGCCGGTGACGAAGGCGGTATGAGTGGAAAGGGACATTAGGGCTCCAGAACTAATGTAGAACGCAAGATTATACGCGGGTTTGTAAATGTGTTTTTGCGTTGCATGGGTGCGAAGACGATGCGGCGAAAAATCCCCACTTCTGCCAAAACCGGGCAGAAATGGGGCACCCCGCCGTCCCTACATGTGCGGTGCCGAAACTTGCATTGCTTATCCACAAGGGTGACGATTAACATGCGTGGACTGCTATGCCCACGAATGTACTGATCATGCCTGATCCGCCTGATAAGACAAACGATAAGAAAACTTCGGATGCCGGCTCGGGGCACCGGTCGACGGCGCGGGGGTCGGCCGGGAATGCCGTGCCGATCGAAATGCCGGCTGAATCGCCGGCGAAACATCCCGAGCCTTCGACCGAGGTGTTTGCGGTGTTTGGCGTGGAGCCGGAGATTCAGGCTTATGCCATGGCGAAATACTCGCGGTCGGCGCTGTCGATGAAGGAGTCGCTGCGGGAGATCAGTTCGCAGAAGGCGGAGAAGTTTCTCAACACATTTTATTTTCAGTATGGGCACCGGTCGATTGCCGACCTGGCCCACATTGCGCTGGCGGTCGAGCGGCTTTCGATTCTGGCGGCGATTGAACTGGCCGATGAGCAGCGCTGGGACGGGCAGGAGCGGTCGACGCGGTATCAGGATTTCAAGAAGAGCGGATACTACGTTCCGGATTTCGGTTCCGATGACGAAGCGCGCAAGCTGTATCGCGAGACTCTGGATTTTCTGTTTGCCGAGTATGAAGCCCTTTCGGCGGTGATGACCGATTACCTGATCAGCATTACGCCGAAGCCGGCGGACATGAAGCAGGAGGCGTATGAACGCACGCTGAAAGCGCGGGCGTTTGACGTCACGCGCTACCTGTTGCCCCTGGCGACAAATACTTCGCTGGGCGAGATTGTGAATGCGCGGACTTTGGAAATGCAGGTGGCGCATCTTCTTTCTCATACCCACAGAGAAGTGCGAACACTGGGCGAGTCGCTGAAGAAGGCGGCGACGGGCGCGGCTTATAACGTGAATGCGGAGTCGCTGCGCGGTTTGGTGGAGCAGATTCGGGCAGTGAATCCGGAGCTTGGGGCGCGGGCCGAGCAGGAATTGCTGCGCGAAGTGCGCGTGGCTCCGACCTTGGTGAAGTATGCCGACCCGAATGAGTATGAGATGGCGACTCGCCGGGACTTGCGGCAGGCGGCGCGCGAGTTGATGGCGCATGAGCAACTGGCGCCGTCGAAGGCGATCGTCGATTTGCTGGACGAAGAGCCGCTGGAGGTCGAGATCGCGACCACGCTGCTGTACGAGCACTCGCATCATTCCTACCGGCAGATTCGGCAGGCGGTGCAGGTGGCGGGCGAGCGGCGGCGGCGGGAGATTATCGATTTGGGCCTGCGGCATCGCGGTAAGCATGACGAAATGCTGCGCGGGTTCCGCGCCGGCCAACAGTTCCGCTTCGACATTCTCATGGACACGGGCGGCTTCCGCGACATGCACCGGCACCGGCGGTGCATTCAGGTGATGCAGGGATTCACCACGCAGCACGGTTACGAAATGCTGCTCGATGTGGAAGATGCGGGCATGCGTCCGCAGTTCGAGGCGGCCATGCGGCGGGTACAGGGCGCAGTCGAGAAGTTGGCCGCGCGCAAGACTCCCGAGGCGGAAGAGAATTCGCAGTACGCGATTCCGCTGGCGTTCCGCAAGCGGGCGCTATTCAAGATGGACTTTGCCGAGGCAGTTTACATTTCCGAATTGCGGACCACGCCGGCGGGGCATGTTTCTTATCGCAACGTCGCGTATGCCATGTACGAAGCCGTCGCGCGGAAGTATCCGGCGCTGGCCAAGTATTTTCGGGTGCATGATGTGACCGCGCCGGTGGATTTACTGCAGAGATGAGGGCGCTGCGATGCACTTTACGTGAGCCGTCCGCTTTCACCGTTTCCCAGCGGAGGTTGGGGCATGCTCTTGCGTTCGTGTGCCTTCTCCCAAAGGCAAAATTACTGCTAGAGCTACTATGACCCGTTTCATTGTCAGCCTCCGTGTCAACTCAGTTCAAACCCGTTCGGAGGAGTGACCGGTTAGTCCGTAATCCAACGTTCAGGTGTCGCGCGATACCCACCTGAATCATTTCGCGGGGCCTTTTGCACGAGTTCAAGGCGGCTTGCATCCGCAGAGATTATCCGGAACGGACCCGTTACCGGCCGCATCTGAAATTGCCCTGTAGCACTGCTGCATCCGTTGATCTCAAAAACCTCGTTGCCGCGGTCCACGCGGACGAGGTCGCCAGGCTGGTAATCAATCACTGTCTTAGGAACCCATTCGGTCATTGTCCCGCCTCCTGAATACGCAAATTGTCCTCGCGTCGAATGACCGGCACAAGTGACAGATCAGGTCTCCCTCAAAAGGCCGCCGCGATCAATTTCACAACCGCGAGTCGTAGCAATCTCTAGATTTATCTTGATACTGCCAGATCGTACAGCTAGAATCTGAATCAGAGGTGCCCATGCCGCGTTCCGTCAAGATCGCTCCCGAAATTGACGCCAAGCTCTACGAAGAACTCGTCTCCGTGGCCAAGGAGAACGGGCAGTCGCAGCGCTTTGTGCTGGAGCGGGCGCTGGAGCATTACCTGCACAACGTGGTCCCGTCGCAGCGGATGGTCAGGCCCGAGGTGATGGCCGCCTATCGGCGCTCCAACGAAAAGTATCGTGAGCTGTATAAGAAACTGGCCCAGGCAAAAGCGAAGTAATGGCCGAGCGTGTCTACCTGACCGTGGCGGAAGGTCGCCGCCATTCACCATCATCAGATTGAGGAATACGGCGGCGAGCACGGAATGCTCAATCAGGGGTCGTTGGAGGCCGCGGTTTTCCGTCCACAAACCGGTTACTACAACGATCTGAGCGAGGAAGCCGCGGCGCTGTTTGAGTCGCTCGTCAATAATCACGCGTTCCTGGACGGCAACAAACGTGTGGGGTTTGCGGCGATGCATTCGTTTCTGCTGTTGAACGGGTTCGATCTGGATATTAGTAGCAAGGTCGCTTACGAGTTCATGGTTAAGACGATGGAGGCGGGCAAGTTCCGCTTCGCGCTAATTCACGAATGGATTGCGGCGCACCTCGTTCCTCTTTCTGGTTAGATTTGTCTGGCCGGTTTTTCTCTGGCTAGTTTTCGGGAAAACGGGCTGCCCGTCTCCTGCGTCGATTTCCTGGCACGGGATGCGGACCTTTACGCTATGATCACAGGCCGGGGGACCGCGATGAACCGCCCGATGGTTTGGCTCGCTCCGCTAGTTCTGCTCGTCGTTGCTGCTCCTTTGTCAAACGCATTCGGCGGCAACCCTCCGGCGGGCAATGCCGCTTTCACGGCCGACGATTTCGACTGGCGCGATACCATGCCTTATCTTCTTACGGCGGCGGGATTGCCGGAAGATGAGGGATTGAAGACGATCCTGGAGAATTCGAAGCCGTTGCGCATTTATGTGGCGGGCGAGGTGCGGGCGGACTGCGAACTGGGCAATGATCGCTGCGATTCTGGCCGCAAAGACTACAGTCAGGACAGCGAAGTGACGCGCAGAATCGACGGCATCATCCGTGAGGGACTTCGGCACCAGCACAAGAGCGCGTTTGTCGACTTTGCATTTGGGCCGCGGCCGTTTGTGTTTTCGCAGATTTTGGCGCTGCGCAGCGACAAACGGCAGGATGCGTATCTGGTCTTGCAATTTGCCGACAACGCGTACACGGCGGCGCAGGTGCAGGCCAAGTACGGTGCTCCGTTTGACACCGATATCTTTGGCCGCAGCAGCGTCTATAAATACCGTGTGGTGAATGCGCGCTATGCAGGTCGGGCGGTGTTTGAGATCGATCCTGTGGATGGGGCGGTGATGAAGGTTGCGATCAGCGTGAAGGTGAAGCGCCGCCAGCGCCATTCCATGTAAGGGCTCCCTGCTTCTGTCTTGTTTTCGCTGCATATCTCCCATTTCGGAACGATTTCCACCGAAAAGATTAAATCTGCCGAAGAATTCGCTTTTTATTCGCTTCAGAATAAATGTATAATCCGCCCAGATGTTGCGATCACAATTTGGCGTTGAAGGAGCCACACTCCCATGGCGGATGAGCGGGGCAAGGCGATCGAGCTGGCGGTATCACAGATTGAAAAGCAGTTTGGCAAGGGATCGATCATGCGGCTGGGGTCGAAGGAGGCGATCGTTCCGATCTCGGTGATTTCGACGGGGTCGATCTCGTTCGATGCAGCGCTGGGCGTGGGCGGGTTTCCGCGGGGGCGCGTGGTGGAAGTGTTCGGACCCGAGTCTTCGGGCAAAACGACCATTACTTTACAGGTGATTGCCGAAGCGCAGAAGACTGGAGGGATGGCTGCGTTTGTCGATGCCGAGCACGCGCTCGATCCCGGTTATGCCAAGAAATTGGGCGTGAATGTGGATGATCTCCTGGTCTCGCAACCGGATTACGGCGAGCAGGCGCTGGAGATTACCGAGGCGCTGGTGCGGTCGAACGCCATCGACGTGCTGGTGGTGGATTCGGTGGCGGCGCTGGTTCCCAAGGCCGAACTCGACGGCGAAATGGGTGATTCGCACATGGGGCTGCAGGCGCGGCTGATGTCGCAAGCGCTGCGAAAGCTGACCGGGACGGTTTCGAAGTCGCGAACCTGCCTGATCTTTATTAACCAGATTCGCGAGAAAATTGGCGTGATGTTTGGCAATCCGGAGACAACTACCGGCGGGCGGGCGCTGAAGTTTTATTCGTCGGTGCGGGTCGATATCCGGCGTATCGCGGCGATCAAAGAGGGCGATGTGGTGACCGGGTCGCGGACCAAGGTAAAGGTGGTAAAGAATAAAGTCGCGGCGCCATTCCGCGAGGCCGAGTTCGACATTCTTTATGGGGAAGGCATTTCGCGCGAGGGCGACCTTCTGGATCTGGCCGTAAACAATAACATTCTGGAGAAGTCCGGCTCGTGGTTCAGCTACAAGAGCGAGCGCATTGGCCAGGGACGCGAGAATGCACGGCAGTTTTTGAAGGACAATAAAGATGTGATGGCGAAGCTCGACGCCGAAGTGCGCAAGGCGCTGGGACTGCTTGCCGCGCCGCCGACGGCAGCGGCTGCGGGGCAAGCTACGGCGACGACCGGGCGGGTGACGACCATGCCCAGCGCGGCGGAACCAGTGAAGGCTCCGATTGTGGCCGCACGGCGCTGACGCGAGCGTTCGTGGAGGCACTGTCGAGCTGCACTCGACCGGACAACCGGGGGCGGCTGTCCCTACACGAGTGTCGCCATTTCCATGCATACTTGCTCTCCTTACAGGATTGTTGCTAGTCCGTCTATGCTTGGATCCGAGCGAATAATGTTGGAAACTCGGCGATTGCCATACCTGCTCCTGCCCGCATAAAATCTTCTGTTACTCCGTTTTTGCTTCACTTTGCTGCAAAGTTGCCCGGAATCGCGCGGGCGTTCGGCCTTTCTGTGAGGACGATTGAATAAGGGCATAGCGATTTATCCCGGATCGTTCGATCCGCCCACGAATGGGCACCTCGACCTGATTCAGCGAGGCAGCAAGATTTTTGAAGAACTGGTGGTGGCGGTCCTGCGGAACTCGGAGAAGAGCCCGCTGTTCAGCCTGGCCGAGCGCCTGGAAATGTTGCGCGAGTTGACCAGGGACCTGAGCAACGTGCGCATCGACACCTTTGACGGGCTGATGGTCGAGTACGCGAAGTCGATTGAGGCCATATGCGTTCTGCGGGGCATCCGGGCAATCAGCGACTACGAATATGAGCTGCAGATGGCGCTGCTGAACCGCAAGCTCGAACCTACGCTGGAGACGGTGTTCATGATGCCGGCGGACAAATATTCGTATGTGAGTTCGCGGCTGGTGCGGGAAGTAGCGCAGCTGGGAGGGCCGGTGAAGGGATTGGTTCCTGAAGTGGTGGAGCAGAAGCTGCGGGAGAAGCTCGATCCTGCGTACAAGCCGGAAACGACTTTGATGGAAGTTCCGATTCGCAAAGAAAAGAGAAGGAAGAAAAAGGCATGACCACGGCAACCACGGAATTGCTGAAACTCACCGACCGAATTAACCGCATCGAGCCCTCGGCCACCATGGCCGTGGTTGCCGAGGCCGATAAGCTGCGGCAGCAAGGAATTGACGTCGTCGATTTCGGCGCGGGCGAGCCGCACTTTGCTACGCCGCAGCACATCAAGGATGCGGCGATTGCGGCGATCCAGGGCAATTTCACGAAGTACACAGCCGTGCCCGGCACCGCGGAATTGCGCGACGCAATTGTGCATCGCCATGCCGTGGATTTCGATTCCGATTACCGGCGCGAGGAAGTGATCGCCTCGACCGGCGGCAAGAACGCGCTGTTCAACGCGGTTCAGGTTCTGGTGGATCACGGCGACGAAGTGATTCTGCCGGTGCCGTACTGGGTTTCGTTCAAGGACATCGTGCGGTATGCCGGCGGGCATTGTGTTCTGCTCGAGTCGGATGAGGCGCAGGGATTTCGCGTCACGGCGGAGATGGTTGCCGCGCTGATCACCGACCGAACGAAGGTGATCATTCTGAATTCGCCGTCGAATCCGTCGGGCGCGGTGATGAGTCCCGAAGATATGACGGAAGTGGTGCGGCTGGCGCACCGGCGCGGCATCTGGGTGCTTTCCGATGAGTGCTATGTGTATCTCAACTACCGGAGCAAGAATTTTTCCGTTGGTTCGCTGCGCGAGTATAAAGAAAGACTTGTCGTGCTGGGATCGCTCTCGAAGACCTACGCGATGACCGGCTGGCGGCTGGGATATGCATTGTCTCCAGCGGTGGTTACGAGCGCGATGTCGAAGCTGCAAAGCCAGTCAACTTCGAATCCGACTTCGATTGTGCAGAAGGCGGCTGTGGCCGCGCTGAAGGGACCGCAGGAATGCGTGGCCGAGATGCGGCGCGAGTATATCGAACTGCGCGACCATGTGGTCAAGGGTCTGCGGTCGATTCCGGGGGTGACTTGCACGCTGCCCGAGGGGGCGTTTTATGCCTATCCGAATATTTCCGCTTTCCTTGGCCGCGGCGGGCTGAAGTCCGCGTCAGACCTGGCGGGGCGATTGTTGCGCGAGGCGCATGTGGCTACGGTTCCTGGCGAAGGCTTCGGGACGGGAGAGCACATTCGGGTTTCGTACGCGACTTCGAAAGCTGAGCTGGACCGTGGCCTGGAGCGCATGCGGAAATTTTTCGGGGCGCTCTAGTTCGTAATCGCACCGCTTCGACGAGATGATCAGGTTCGGCAAAGGCCGTTCCGTTTGCGAACGGTCTTTTTTGTTGGTCTAGGTTCGACATGGGAAACTTGTATCCACTGCTGATGCTTGCGGCGTTCGATCCGCGTCCGTGGGGCACGCTCGATCTGTCGCCGATTTATCCCAATCACAAGTTCGCAGAGAAGATTGGCGAGGCATGGCTGAGCGGCGACGATTGCAAGGTAGCGAATGGCCCGCTCGCCGGGAAAACTCTGGCACAGTTGAGCCAAGAGTATGAGCGCGAACTGGTGGGCGCGGCGGCGCGCGATGCGCGGCGTTTCCCACTGCTGCTCAAATTTCTCTTTCCGCACGAAAAGCTTTCCGTGCAAGTTCATCCCGACGATGCGCAGGCTGTACGCGTAGGCCAGCCGTGGGGAAAAACGGAATGCTGGTACGTGGCGCATGCGAAGCCGGGTGCGCAGATTGGGTTGGGACTCAAAGCGGGCGCGACCGCGAAGCAACTGGAAGAGGCGATTCACCAGCAACGGGCTGAGGAGTTGCTGAACTGGATCAACGTTTATGCCGGCGACATGATCTACGTGGCCGGCGGAACGGTACACACGCTGGGACCGGGATCGGTGATCGTCGAGACCCAACAGCAATCCGACACAACCTATCGCCTGTATGATTACGGGCGTCCGCGCGAACTGCATTTAAAAGATGGCATGGCGGCAGTGAAGGAAAAAGTAAATTCAGGCAAAGTGGTGCGGCCGGCGCCCGCGCAAATTTCGGGAAGTAAGAACCGGCGTGCACCCCTGGTTGCCGCTCCGCATTTCGTGGTGGATATGTTTGAGGCGAAGGATCCGCTCGAACTTTCTACGCGCGATGATTCGGGAAAAAGCTCGGCGCATATTCTGGTCGCGGTGGAAGGTTGCGGCGTGATCGAAGCTCCGGGAATGGATCCGGTGACGATCGCCAAAGGCGATGCGGTGGTGGTTCCGGCTGGCGTTGGCGGGTTTGGCGTGCGCCCGCAGTGGGCGCTGGAGTTTTTGCGAGCCTATGTGCCGGGAAAGCCGCTTCCTGAACCGGAAACGAGAATATAAGCTTGCGATCGCTTCGAGTTTTAATCCGTGTATATCCGTGAAATCGGTGGCGAAGAATTTGAATTTCTATCCCGTAATTCTGGCTGGCGGTCGCGGGACGCGCTTCTGGCCGCTGAGCCGGAAAAAGCGTGCCAAGCAGTTGCTCGTGCTCGACGGCAAGCGGACGATGATTCAACAGACGCTGGCGCGATTGCTGCCGCTAGCTCCGGCCAAACGTTTTTGGGTCATCACGAATGAAGATCTGCGGCCGGCGATTCTTAAGCAGTTGCCGAGACTGCCGCGCGCGCAGGTGCTAGCCGAGCCGGTGGGGCGGAATACCGCGCCCGCAATCGGGCTTGCCGCGTTCCTGCTGTTACGCGAAGATCCTGACGCGATTCTCGGGATGTTTCCTTCCGATCACGTGATTGCCGATGAGGCGCGATACCGCGAGACTCTGAAGCGTGCCATCGAGATCGCGGGTGCAGGGCCAAATATCGTTGTGTTGGGGATTCGTCCGAGCCGCGCGGAAACCGGATACGGCTATATTGAAGCCGGCAGCATCTTTCAGGGCGAGGCGCTGCGCGTGCGGCGCTTTACCGAAAAGCCTGACGCTGCCAGGGCTGCGGAATTTGTTGCCGCGGGAAATTATTTCTGGAACAGCGGAATGTTTTTGTGGAGCGCACGTACTCTGGCTGATGTCCTGCGGGAGCATTTGCCGCAAACCGCGCCTCTGCTCGAGGAAATTGCCTCGGCGTTTGACGCTCGCAAATTTGCGGCGACGTTTCGCAGGCTTTATCCGAAGTGTCAAAACATCAGCGTGGACTACGCCGTGCTCGAGCCGCGATCCGCGAAAGGCGAGCGGGCGGCGAACATTTTCTGTCTGCCCGCTGACTTTGGCTGGAACGATCTGGGATCGTGGATGGCGCTGCACGAGCATCACACGGCCAAGAGCAGACCGGCGGAAGGCAATCTGGTGGCTGGCTCTGAAGTATTCGTGCTGAACTCTTGCCGCAACTACATTCACGCTCCTGGAAAATTTGTGGCGATGGTTGGAGTGAACGATCTGGTCGTCGTGGAAACGCCAGACGCCCTATTGGTCACCACCCGGCACGCCGCGCAAGATGTGGGCAAAGTAGTGAAGCATCTCGACGAAAAAAAGATGCACAAGCTGACGTAACTCCCGGTCGAAACTGGAAACCAGAAGCTCACAAACGTGGCGCAAGAGATCAAATTCGGAACCGATGGCTGGCGCGGGATTATCGCCGATGACTTTACTTTCGAAAACGTACGGCGGGTTGCGGCTGCAATTGCATCTTACGTCTTGAAATATGAAGAGGCGCAGCGCGGCGTGATCGTTGGCTACGATACGCGATTTGCCTCGCCGCGCGCGGCGCAAATCACGGCTGAGGTCATTGCCCATGCCGGAATCCCTGTGAAACTGGCGAATGACTACACACCCACGCCGGCAGTTTCCTATGCCGTAAAGCATCAAGGCGCGGCTGGTGGAGTCATGGTTACCTCGAGCCATAATCCCTCGAACTGGAACGGAGTGAAGTTCAAAGCAAGCTTTGGCGGGTCGGCGACGCCGGCGATCATGAAGAAGATCGAGGAAGAACTTGCCGCGGGGAAAACTCCGGAGGGAGCGAATGCGGCGATCGACGAAGTCGATCTCAAGCAGCCGTACGTTGCGGCCGTGTGCGCTTTCGCCGACATGCCACTGATCGCGAAAACGAAATTCAAATTCGTTGTCGACGCGATGTATGGATCTGGACGCGGCCTTCTGCCTGGAATTTTTAAGGAATACGGTGTCCAACACGTAGCCATCCGTCAGGAATTGAACCCGCTCTTCCCGGGGATCAATCCCGAGCCGATTCAGCCGCACACGGCCATGCTGCAGGAAACCGTGGTTCGGCAGAAGTGCGACGCCGGCCTTGCGACCGACGGCGATGCAGACCGCATCGGGGCCGCGGCGGAAGACGGCAGCTTCGTCGACGCGCACAAAATCTTCTGCGTGCTGTTGCACTGGCTGCTGGAGCGCAAGAAATGGCCCGGCGACGTGGTTCGAGCCTTCAACACCACGCGCATGCTGGACCGCATCGCGGCAAAATATGGACGGAAGCTGCACGAGACTTCCATTGGATTCAAATACGTCGCCGATTTGATGATGGAGCGCGAAATTCTGGTCGGTGGCGAAGAGTCCGGCGGAATCGGCTATTCGCGGTTTCTTCCCGAGCGCGATGGCGTGCTGAACTGCCTGCTCCTGGCCAATGCGATGGCCGAAGAGGGTAAGCCGCTGGGCCAGCTGGTGGCGGATTTGCAGCGTGAGTTTGGCCCGCACTATTACGGGCGGCGGGACTTGCACATTCCCGAGGATATGAAACAAAACGCGATTCAGCGCGCGCGCAGCGACGGCACACAAAGCTTGGCTGCTTACCGCGTGCTGAGAAAAGAACATCTCGACGGAGTGAAATTCTTTCTCGATGCGCCCACGAACGGAAATGGCGCGGAGGCGTGGGTGCTTTTCCGCGCCTCGGGAACCGAGCCGTTGCTGCGACTTTACACGGAGGCGTCTTCGCCGGAACTGGTCAGCGAGTTGCTCGCCACCGGCGAAAACTTCGTCAGAAAGGGATAAGATCAGGAATCACCATGCCCGTTGCTGCAATTCCGGTCACGACTGACTCGCCCGCGGCGCGGGCCTACAATCGCGTGCGGCGCTGGCTGGGCATCGCGGACTTTGTGGTTGGCCTGGTTTTTCTGGTGGTGCTTCTGGTAACAGGGTGGTCGGGATGGCTGCGGGATCTCGCCTACCAGTTGGGGCTGAAGAATTATTCGTTGTCGCTTTTCGTTTATCTGGTGCTGCTGATGGCGATCAGCAAAGCGCTGGGGAGTGGTCTTGATTATTACGGATTTCGACTGGAACGCAGATACAAGCTTTCGACGCAAAGATTCCGCTCCTGGACGTGGGACGAGTTCAAGGGCTTCCTGGTGGGAGTGGTACTGGGCGGCGTGGTGGTGGAACTTTTGTATTTCACGATACGGCAGTGGCCGCAAAACTGGTGGCTGCTGGCGTGGGCGCTGTTCATGGTTTTGTTCGTGCTGCTGGCGCAACTTGCGCCAGTGGTGCTGTTTCCCATTTTTTACAAGTTCGAACCGCTTGACGATGAAGAACTGCGGCGGCGTCTGGTGGTGTTGAGCGAGCGCGCCGGAACGCGGGTGCGCGGTGTCTACCGCTGGAGGCTGTCGGAAAAGAGCAAGAAAGCGAATGCGGCGCTGACCGGCCTGGGAGCGACGCGGCGCATTATTCTCGCCGACACGCTGCTCGACAATTACTCAGCCGACGAAATTGAGGCCGTTCTCGCCCACGAACTCGGCCATCATGTGCACCGCCATATTCTGAAAAGCATTTTTGTGCAGGCTACCATCACGTTTGCCGGCTTTTTTGCGGCGAACTGGACGCTGCACTATGCGGTGGATCACCACCTGTTCAATTTCGATCAGATCTCCGATTTCGCCAACCTGCCGCTGCTGGCGCTGGTCTCCGTTGTCCTTTCGCTCCTGCTCATGCCGGCGCTCAACGCGTATTCCCGTTACAACGAACGGCAGGCGGACCGCTATGCCTTCGAGTCGATCGCCAGCGTCGATCCTTTTATTTCATCTATGAACAAGCTGGCGGAGCAAAACCTGGCGGAGCGCACGCCGGCGAAGTGGGTGGAATGGTTTTTCCTCTCCCACCCTTCCATCTCCAAACGGCTGGCGGCGGCCGAGGCGTGGGGCCGAACGCAGGGTGCAAAATCCGCGGTCATAAACTAACCACACTCAAACGGGGACAAATCTCTGCACCGCTTTTTCAACGTTTTTCCAGGATTTCGATCACGCGTTGCAGATCCTCTTCCGTATCGACTCCCACGCTGTCGAAAGGAGTCTCGCCGACGAATATCGGGATACCGTTCTCCAGAAAGCGCAATTGCTCGAGTCGCTCGCTTCTCTCGAGCGACGACTCCGGCAAGCCGACGAAACGGTCGAGCGCAGTCTTGCGATAGGCATACAAGCCCAGGTGCTTGAAATATTTCGGATGCGTGCCGTCGCGGGCGAAGGGGATGATTGCGCGAGAAAAGTACAGAGCGCGGCCATTAAGATCGGTCACCACTTTCACGGCGTTCGGATTGGCGACGTCGGCCTCCCCGGCGGGCGTCATCGCGGTGCCAACTAGCGCCGCCGGATTCTCCATCACCTGCAGCAGTGTCGCAATGTGTTCGGGCCGGATGAGCGGCTCGTCTCCCTGCACGTTGACGTACACATCGGCGGCTTCGCGTCCGGAGATTTCGTGCACGCGCTCGGTTCCGCTGCGATGAGCAGGCGACGTCATCTGCGCTTTCCAGCCGTGGGCGCGACAGGCGTCCATAATCTCGTTTGAGTCGGTGGCGACGATCACGTCGGCGAGCAGCGCCGACGAGTGCACTGCTTCGTACACGATTCCGATGAGCGGCTTACCGGCAATCTCACGCAGCATCTTGCGCGGCAAACGAGTCGAGGCTAAACGGGCGGGAATAACGGCGATCGCTCTCATGCTCTTAGAAGAAGAAGTCACACTCGGCAAATCGTGCCGGGGAAGTATACCCGTTGCCGCGGGTTTGACCTATTTCGCGGCCGCCCATAAAATTAAAGCTTGGAGGCGACACGGCTCGCGCAGGTTCAAGCGAGCTTGTTGCCAGTGCCGCGAAATGTCGGGTCCGAAGCGGCGCGGAAGTCCTTTCAAACATTCTCCCCGATTTGCACACAGTGGCGGTGTAGCTCAGGTGGTTAGAGCGACGGTCTCATAATCCGTAGGTCGTTGGTTCGAGTCCAACCGCCGCCACCAATTCTTGAAATCATTCCCTTGAGTTATAAAGCGCTAGCCCATCCAGCAGCAGCCGGCAAAAATTCGAGCGCCTCAGGCTAGGGTGCTGTGATCTTCATGGGGTCATTTGCTAGGAGCGCCTCCAACGCGCGGGAACGGGCATCAAGCGGGGCAAAATTCCCCGGTGGCACCCGGTTTGTGACCCATCCGCGGCACACCTTCCCCACACTTCCTAAATCGCCTGACCATTACGTCGGTTATCTGGACCAATACATTAGTAATTCCTAAGCTGGCAAATGTTTCCCGTCTAGGGAAACTTACGAGAACTTTCGGGGGAGGTAATCAACAATGAAACGATTTGCAGCAGCGCTGTGCCTGCTGGTTATTACCATCGGGTGCGGCACGAGCACCAACAACAGCACTTCCAACAACGGCGGCGCGTCTCTGGCCAATTCCAGTGGAAGCTATTGGCGATCCAGCGTCATTGCGGGTAACGGCTACTATTTGAATCTGTTCCTAAATTCCAATGGCTCCGGCCAGTGCTCATACGTAGCCAATTCTGAGACCTTTGGCCCGTACAGCATCAGCTGGCAGTTGGCAAGCGGAAACCTCGCTTTGGCGAACGGCTCAAACTGTCTCGCGCCCATGATCTCCGGGGTCGAAGAGACCGGCAACCCGGTTCTTGCATTCACCGGGACGCTCAATGACGGGTCGGACCAATACCCGCTGACTTTCTCGCTCCAAACGGGAAACATTCCGTAACGTGTCAGTCGGCCGTAGGACTAGATAACTCCCCTGTCCTCTCTTCTCAAGCGCCCCAAACCCGCCGATCAAGCATTGATCCTCCCTTTGCGAAAACAATCATTTGCCGGCTAAGGTCTGATATATATGCTCACTGCATGACTGGCTGGCAAAACTCGGACGGAGCGTTCCAGGCATCGGCAATTGGCAGTGTGCTCTTTGAGGGCTTTTGTAGGAGGTTCTTCCGCTGGTACTGTCCGCTCACGGTGGAAGGACGACATCACCTTCCGGACGAACCATTCCTGCTCTGCAGCAATCACTCCAGCCATGCTGACAGCGCGGTGCTGATGACCGCCAGCGGGCGCAGCTTTCGCAGCTTTGCTTTGATCGGCGCCAGTGACTACTTTTTCCGGTCTCGCCGCGCCCGCTGGTCCGTCTCGCCCTTGATGAACGTCATCGCGATCGATCGCCGGCCCGGGCCAAAATCGCTGGCTGCCTGTCTGGCAACTTGCCGGCGATTCCTGGAGCAGACCGGAGGCAGTCTGGTTCTTTACCCGGAGGGCACGCGATCGCCGGATGGTGAGATGCGGGCATTCAAGGCGGGCGCGGGTTTATTCGCGCTCGAGCTCGGCGTGCCGGTCGTCCCGGCATACATCGAAGGCACGCATCGGATTTTGCCCAAAGGACGCTTCCTGCCGCGATTCGGCGCCGTCACTGTGCGCTTTGGTGAAGCATTGGCCCCGGAATCCCCGAAGACCTCCCAACGACATACGGAATTGCCGCGCGACCGGCGCCGCCATCTGGTCGAACAACTCACGCGCAGTATTCGCATGCTTGGCCCCGGTGATGTGCCGCAAGCGTTGATAGCAAGTGTTCAGGAAAAGGGATAACATCGAGCGCAGTTTCACCACGGGGACGATGCATGGCCTACGAACCCAAACACATGAAATGGTGGGGTTGGGGATATGAGGACGTGGAATTCCATACCCAGGCTCATCCCGGATTTTGGCCGTATGCCAAGAGCGTGCTTGGCATTGAGAGCGATGATTTCAGCGCTCGGCACTGGAAGCTCGATGCCGTCGAACTTCCGGAGGCCTGCGTCGACGAGCGATTTCTGGACAAATTAAATTCCGCTCTTGCGCCCACCCAGGTGTTGGCCGACGCGAAAGAACGTGTGACGCATGCCTATGGCAAGGGTTTTCGCGATTTGTTTCGCGTGCGGCACGGCTGGGCGCCGGGGGCGCCGGACGTGGTCGTCTACCCGGAAAGCGAGCGCGATGTTTGCCTGACGCTTCGCGCCGCGGCTGAGTGCGATGGCGTGGTGATCCCCTTCGGGGGAGGGTCCAACATCTCCGGATGTCTCGAACGCATGGAGGCCCGGCGCATGTGCGTCTCGCTCGATATGCGCCGGATGCGGCGAGTGCTGGCGGTGGATACGCGATCCTGTACGGCGCGAATCGAGACGGGAGTCTTCGGCCCGGATCTCGAAGAACAACTGCGCGCACAGGGACTGACGCTCGGCCATTTCCCCGACTCCTTCCTTCATTCCACCCTCGGCGGTTGGATTGCCACCCGGTCGGCCGGAATGCAGAGCGACAAGTACGGCAAGATTGAGGACATGGTGATTGCCTTGCGCGTGGTGACTCCGGAGGGAACGCTGGAAACCAGGACGGTCCCCAAGTCGTCGAACGGTATCGACGTAAACCACCTCTGCATTGGCAGCGAAGGAACTCTCGGAGTCATTACCGAAGCCACGATGCGCGTCCATCCCCAGCCCGAATCACGACTGGTTCAGGGCTACCTGTTTCCGGAGTTCGAGGGCGGCATCGAGGCCATGCATCGGTGCGTGCGCGAGGAATGCATGCCTGCCATGGTGCGCCTCAACGATCCCGGCAAAACCGCGCTTTCGATGGCGTTTCGGCCTCCCGCCTCGCGTTTTTCAAAAATCGCGAGCGATCTTTTCAAGAGCTATCTTCGGGTCAAAGGGGTCGCGCTGCCGCGGGCATGCCTGATGCTGACCGCCGTTGAGGGCAGCCAGGCGGGAGTTGCCCGGCAGTCGCGGCAGGTGCAGGCCATCTATCGGCGATGCGGTGCGATCAGCCTTGGAGCGAGTGCAGGGAAATCTTTTGAGGCGACAAAATATGACTTCCCTTACATTCGCGATTTCTTGCTGGATCGCGATGTCACCACCGACGTCAGCGAGACCTCGACGGTATGGAGCAATATCTTGCCCTTATACCGCGGCACGATCGATACCCTGGGCGTGAGCATCGCCGAAAGCGGAGTGCGCCCCTGGGTCGGCTGTCATATCAGCCACACCTACCAGTGCGGTGCGAGCGTCTATTTCACATTCGGATTCAAACAGCAATTAGGACGAGAGATGGAGCAGTACCTTCAGGTCAAGCGTGCCGTTCAGCAATCGTTCATGGATCACGGAGCCACACTTTCTCACCACCACGCCGTTGGCACCGAGCACTTGCCCTGGCTGGAGGCGGACATTTCTCCCCTCGGTGTACGGGCTGTCGCCGCAATCAAACGTGAACTCGATCCCAGCAACATCATGAATCCCGGCAGGCTGCAGCCATCCGCCAATCCCTTCGAGGAGTGGAACTCCTTAAGTGATCGTGCCGGCCGCGGTTTTCGAGTTTCCCATGTATCCGCTAAAGGTCGCGCATCTTAAATCGCGGCGGCTCGATAGGCGCTCAACTTTCCGGCTGCTGAAGCGGCCAGCATGGGATCATGCCAAGTGGCTATTGCAGGGCAGAATCCTCGCGCCTGATACTAAGGTCATGTGTAACTGGAGTTCCGGCCCCTCTTCACGAGCGCTTCTGATTTTCGGTCTCGTCCTTATCTTCATCTCTATCCCTCTGCAGAATGCGTCGACCGAAACGGCGTCGGGCGCAGAGACCGCCGACGGGGGAAGTCCACCAATAAGTCCAGGAGCAAATCCGCAAGCCGGCGGCAATGCGACTGCAACTGACGCGTCGAGCGCGGATGCCCATCCCGTAGTGGTTGAGCTGTTTACCTCCGAGGGCTGTTCCAGCTGCCCTCCGGCGGACGCGTTCCTGGAGAAGTTGGACGCCGGCCAACCCCTCCCCGGCGCGAAGCTGATCGTGCTCAGCGAGCACGTGGACTATTGGGATCATGACGGCTGGAAAGATCCGAACTCGTCGGCTTTGCTCACCGAGCGGCAGGATTCTTATGAACGCGCTTTAGGCGAGAGCACTCCATACACCCCGCAGCTCATCGTCGATGGAACCAGCGAAATGCACCTCGGCGATGCACAGCAGGTCGAGACCACTCTGCGCAAGGCCGCGACCACTCCAAAGGTGGCCGTGCGCATCACGGACGTAAAGATTGACGGCGGCGCAGATGCGGGCATCGTTCGGGCGCATGTGGATACGGATGTCAATTCTGGTCCGCGCAACGCCGATGTTTACGCGGTCGTAGCGCTCAATCGCGTGGAATCGCAAGTCCTGCGTGGAGAAAATGGCGGCCGGCATTTGACCCATGTCGCGGTCGTGCAGCAGCTCACGAAGATCGGGAAACTGGCGAAGGGCAAAGCGTTCAGCCAGGACATCCAATTAAAACTCAAGCCCGGCACCGATCCGGCCAACATCCGGCTGGTCGTCTTCGTGCAGGAACCGGGGCCCGGACGGGTGCTCGGAGCGGGCATGCGAAAACCGGCTGCCTGATCAATGGTTTAGCTGGTGCCTTCCTAAAAGATTCTTCGGAAAACGCTCTTAGTCTACCGTCCTCACGTCGTCCGGCAGAGTAAGGACGAACTCGCATTTCTTGGGGACTGAACATGAGAGCGTGCCGCGGCGGAGGATTTTCACCGGCGTGGCGTCTGGGAACGTCAGGTGGTAGTCGGCGGTGCGGAGCGCTTCGGTGAAGGTCTTCAGCTTTTCGTCGCCGCTGACGAATTTTACGGCGTCGACTTTGGCGACGCTGCCGCCGCCACCGCTCAACAGGATGAAGAAATCGGCGTTGCCGGTCTGAGTGGCTTTCCCCAGATCGATGGTGTGGAGATGGTCAAGTTCCGCCTTGTAGCGGGCGACGGCGGCGTCGGCTTTGCTGTCTCCTCCGGCGAGTGAGGCTAAACGGGCGCGGGTTTCGGGGATGGGGCGCACGCCGTTCATGGAAAGCGCGTAGAGGCGCAGAGCTTGGGCTTTTTCTCCACGCTTCTCATAGATCTGGCCGAGATGGTCGCCGACTTCGCCATGATGGCCCAGCACCCAGGCGGCGGAAACATATTTTTCGGCTTTGTCGAGATCGCCTTCGGCGAAGTGAACCCAGCCGAGCGTGTCCCAGTAGGCGACTAACGAAGAGACCAGCGGCAACTCCTGCTGGCTCAGGCTGTCGAGCGAGATGTTGCGCAGCGCGGCGGCCGTGGCCGAGACCGCCGACTCGGCATATTGCTGGGCTTTGTCGAGGTGCGAGCCTTTGAGCGAGAGCTGGTAGGCGATGTTGTTCCAGACCAGCGGAGTGGCGGCGAGTTCAACGGCGTGGTCGAAGGTGGCGAGGGCTTTGTCGTCCTGGCCGAGATTTAGGTAAGCGTCGCCCAAGGTGACCTGCAATTCGGCGTTGTCAGGACTCAGAGATGCGGCCTTCTCGAGTTCGGGTACGGCTAAATCGTACTTGTGCCATTCGGAGTACATGGTTCCGAGATTGGCATGGGCGAACTTGTCGAGCGGATTGTTTTCCAGCTGCTTGTTGAAGGCTTTCACCGCGTCGTCATATTTGCGCTCATCCCAGTAGACGCGGCCAAGATTGTTGTAGGCGTACTCGTCGTAGGGATTGACTTCGATTTGCTTCTGGAAGCAGGAGACGGCCTGATCATCCTGGTGGAGATTGAGGTAGACGAGGCCGAGATTGTTCCAGGCGAATTTGTTTTTGGGATCGACTTCGGTGGCGCGCTTCAGGAGCGCGAGCGCGACGGGCAGGTTGCCGCTATCCATGGCGGCGCGGGCGCTTTCGACGAGGTCGTCGGCCTTCATGTCGGGGGGAGGGATGGGAGCTCCGGCGGTGGCGGTTTCGACCGAGAGCTGTTGGGCGAGATCGGCGCCCACGGCGCGGCGGAAAGATTCGTAATCAGGGGCGCGGGCCGCGGGAAGTTCATCCTGACGCAGCGTGAGCTTGCGGCCGGCGGTGAAAGTGTCGCCGTCGAGTTTGTAAGTGGCTTCGTACTCCGCGTAGTCGCGCTTCAGCGAGAAGGCCAACGGCGCGTGGGCGGTGTATTTGGAGGGCAGTTCGAGTTTGATGTTGTAGGAGTAGACCGCTTTGGGTCCGAGTTTCAGCGGCTCGGCGCTGGCGTCCGAGTCGTCATCGTCGCCGTCACCGACATCGGGCAGATTGAACTGCACGAGCGGCAGAACGATGTCGGTTTTCTTTTTCGACCAGTCGAGGAAATTCACTTTCGACACGTCGTACGAGAGCGTGAAAGCCTCGCGAGTGGCCGCCGGGTCGCTGACTTTGAGGTTGGTGACGTCTCCACCAAGGCTGGAATTTATGTTTTCGGCCACGCGCTGCCAGTTGGCCTCAGGCACACGGCGGAAGACGGAACGCAGCAGCAACTCTTCGTCACCGCGAAACTCATAATGGACGTGGGCTTCGAGCTTGCCGATGTCGTTGATCTTGCCGGTGATCTCGGAGACCTCGCTGTCGGGCATGGGAGTGTCGGCGGGCGTGGTTTCGAGATGAGGCGCCACTGAAGATGGCGGATCGACGGGAGGAATGACCAGCGCCTGTTTGTTGCGCAGGCTGTAGGCCAGCAGGCGGAAGGGCGCGACTTCGCTGGTGGTGTCCATCCAGACTTCACTTTTGATTTCTTTGCCCTGGGGCGGAAGCATGGTGATGACGTGGTCGAATTGCGAGGGCGAGGGAATATCGGGATCGAGTTTGCGGGCCGAGTTAATCAGGACGGAATCGGCGTGCAACCCCTCGGCTTCGAGCAGCGAGGCCAGCAGCGTGTGTTTGTCTTTGCAGTCGCCATACTGGTCGTGAAGCACGTCGGCGGCGGCGTGTGGCTGGTAACGGGCGAGTCCGAGCGAGAGGCTGACGTAGCGGAAATTCTTCGCGACGAAATCGTAGAGGGCCTCGGTTTTGTCCAGATCGGTGGTGAGGCCTTTGGTTAATTCTTCGGCTTTGGCGCGAACTTCGGGCGTGGGCGCGCGGCGATCTTTTTCGAGGCTGGCGTACCAGCGGCCGATCTGCTCCCAGGTCTCGAAGGTGGTGAGCTGGATGTCGGGGCGGTCTTCGTCAGGGCGCGGTTTCTTTTTCTTTTTGTCTTTATTTTTTGCCTCGTCGTCTTCGCGCTCGAGGTGTGAACTGGACCAGTGGTAAATGCGTCGGCCGTTTTCTTCCGTAATCTTGGGATCCATCCCCGGCTTGCATTTCAGCTTGATTTGGCGATCGGCGGGAATATCGACGTCGAGAGTTTCGTCGAGATCGATATTGGTTTTGTCGAAATCATATTCGGTCCAGAACTGGCCGGCAGCGAGCGGAGTGTGGATGACCGTAACCAGGTCGTATTCCAGAACTTCACCGGGACGCAGGCCGGGCACGGTAATGTGCTTTTGGCGATAGTCGGTGTAGACGGGAGCTTCGCGTTCGACGGTAGAGCTGAGGTCCTGCACGTCGTCGGGGCCGGCCTTGACGATAGAGCCGTCTTCTTTGACGACGCGCACGTACGGAATTTCGACCCGCTCGTTGGCGGAGTTGTAACCTTCGAGCAATTGTCCCCACTGCTGGACTCCGGCTTCGCTTTGGATGCGGATGCGGGCGACGGTCTCTTTGCGTCCGGTGCCATCGGCCTCGAAACGATAGCGCGAGTGCATCTGCTCGATGACGAAAGATTCCTGCGAATAGTCGTGGGCCGGCTGCGGCTTGGCAGATTTTTCGGCTGCGGCCGCCTTCTCGGCGGTGGTTGAGTTGGTCTGCGGTGCGGGGGCGGGCGCGGGTTGCTCGGGAGAAGTCTGTTGCGGAGAAGTCTGTTGGACTTGCTGCGACGCGGCTACTACAGCCAGTGCGAGAAACACATAAAAGGTCAGAAGGCGATTACGCATATGGTTGATTGATAACGTTAGGAAGCTATTATCCCATGCGAGGGATGGCTGCGGGACAGGTGAGCAAGGATGCAGCTTGTCAAAGTCTCATTCGATCGGGGCTCGACCGTATAGCGAATGTCGACTGGCCCAGGATCCGTGGGAGTCTCACATAGTTTTCATATTATGAAAAGTATGTTCATAGTGAGAATGTGAGCGGAATCACATTTTTACGTTTCGCCCGCGTAATTCCGGGGTAAAATCCCAGCCAGATAGTCCTGCTTCGCCAGGATGCGAGGCGGGCGTGACGCATAATGTACTTGCGCCACGATCTTTCCGTCGGGAGGTTTTCAGGCATGGAAGATCGGGCCCCTGTCGTTCCGTCGGTTGAACAGTCTTCAGCTTCTAACCCCTCCATCAAACATCACGAAGGCCGTGGCGCCTGGGTTCTGACCGCTTATGGCATTTGCGGTCTGGCGCTGTTTGGGGTTCTGGCTTACTTTTTCTCGGACTTCATCGCTCATTAGTCCGGGCTGATTGGTCCGGATCGCGGTGCCGAACGGGCGTGCCCGCCCGCGGAAGCGTTTGTAGTGTATCTCCGATTCCAGCACGGCATTGCCACAGGCGAAAATCTCTCTCTGAATTTCCCAAGCCTGTCCTGACGGTCTCAGAAGGCCAGGTGTGAACGTGCTACAATGAGCGGCCTTAGGACCTGCGGTACTTCGGCGTCCGGCACTGACCCCACGCAAAGACTTCAACACACGGAATTGAGAAATCCTTGGCCAAGACTCCCACGTCCAGCCCTACGCCGATAACTTATGCCGACGCCGGTGTAGACATCAGCCGCGCCAACCGCACCAAGCAGCGGATCAAATATCTCGCGCATAAAACATTTACCCGTGGAGTACTGAGCGAGATCGGCGGATTTGGCGGCCTGTTCGCCATCGACAAGACCAAGTACACCGATCCTGTGCTGGTCTCAAGCGTAGACGGCGTGGGCACCAAGCTGAAAATCGCGTTTGAGCTGGACTTGCACTCGACCGTGGGCGCCGACCTGGTGAATCACTGTGTGAATGACATTGCGGTCCAGGGTGCGGCGCCGCTGTTTTTTATGGATTATCTGGCCACAGGCACGCTTGAACCTTCGGTAGCGGAGAAAGTTGTCGAGGGAATTGCCGACGCCTGCAAGCACAACGGCTGCGCTCTGATCGGCGGGGAAACGGCGGAGATGCCGGGTTTTTATTCCGACGGAGAATATGATCTGGCGGGATTCATTGTGGGCGTGGTGGAGCGCGAAAAGATCATCACCGGCAAGGACGTGCAGATCGGCGACATCATTCTGGGGCTGCCCTCGAACGGGCTGCACACGAATGGATATTCGCTGGCGCGCAAGCTGCTCTTTGAAGTGGCGCGCTACTCGCCGGAGACGTATGTAAATGAGATCAAGAATAAAGTCGGCAACGAACTGATGCGTACGCACAAGAGCTATTGGCCGGTGGTAAAGAAATTGATCGACGGCCAGTGCGTGGCGGCCTTGGCGCACGTTACCGGCGGAGGAATTACCGAGAATCTTCCGCGCGTGCTGCCGCGCGGCACGGCGGCAGCGATTGAACTGGGAACGTGGCCGGTGCTGCCCATCTTCGAGCACCTGCAGGCACTGGGTAAAGTAGAACAAGATGAAATGCTGCGGACCTTCAATATGGGATTGGGAATGCTGCTGGTGGTCCCGTCGGCGAAATTCAAGAAGGCGCAGAGCGTGCTGGAACGCGTGGGCGAGAAAGCTTATACCATCGGGCGGATTGTGAAGGGCGAGCGCAAGGTGACGTACAGCTAGTTGAACGTTGATTCCTGATTGTTAATTGAAGATCGTCTTCCAAATCAAAAATCAAAAATGCATTCTCTGGGCATTCTTCTATCCGGGCGCGGGTCGAATTTCGTCGCCATTGCCGACAGCATTGATGCAGGGCGCATTCCAGATGCGCGGATCACCGTCGTCATTTCGAACCGGGCTGACGCGCCAGGGATTGCGACTGCCCGCGCTCGCGGGCTGAAGGCGCTGGTGATTCCCTCCAAAGGGCGGCCGCGCGAAGAGCATGACCACGAAGTTGTGGCCGCGCTGAAACAGCATGGCGTCGATCTGGTTTGCCTGGCCGGATACATGCGGCTTTTGTCTCCATGGTTCGTGCAGCAGTTTCCGCGGCGGATTCTGAATATCCATCCCTCTCTGCTGCCGGCGTTTCCTGGTCTGGAAGCGCAGGAGCAGGCCTTCGCTTATGGGGTGAAGGTTTCCGGCTGCACCGTGCATTTTGTGGATGAGGAACTCGATCATGGCGCGATCATTGTGCAAAAGGCCGTGCCCGTGCTGGATGGCGATGATGAGCACACTCTGGCTGCGCGCATTTTAGAACAGGAACACGTTGCCTACACGGAAGCGATCAACATTGTTCTGGCGGGAAACTTTGAAGTCGCTGGGCGACGGTTGGTGCCCCGCTCCTGATTACCAGCTACTGCCACGCGCGGTTAGTTTTCTCGTCTGATTTCTTTGGCCATCTTCACGATGGCCAGGACTTCCCCATTCCCGAGCGAAACTTCCTGCTTTTCGATCTCGGCATATCCTTTGGCGCGGTAGAACGCGACTCCGCTTAATGTGGCGCCCATCTCAAGGCGAGTGAAACCGGCGGCGCGGGCGGCATTTTCGCAGGCTTCGAGGATCAGCGTGCCGATCCCGCGGCGTGCCCAATCGGGGTGCACAAAGAAGGCGCGAATCTTGGCGGCGTCGCGGGAGGGATCAAGCAGGGAGTCTTCACGGCCGGCGTATTGATCGCCTCCGTAGAGCGTGCGGCGCCGGCTCCATCCGCCGCAGGCGACGATTTGCGGCTTTACAGATTTGCTTTCGAAGACCTCGGCGGCGAAATAGGTTCCATCGGCGATAAGCTGGCTGTCAACGCCATAGACACTCTGAAGTGCGCCTTCAAGCTGCGCAGGGGAATAATCGTGCGCCTGGAGTCCGCGCACCGAGGCTTCGATCACCTCGCGCAGCCGGGGAACATCGGCGGCGACGGCTTTGCGTAAGTGCACATTCATGGCAGCTCAACATCGCAATCCATATGGATTGTCATCCTGAGCGAAGCGAAGGATCCATGTACTCCGGCCAGTTACATGGGTCCTTCACGGCAAACACCGCCGCTCACGACGACGAAGTGTCGAGGAACATTCTAACGTCGGGATTCTGCCTTTGGCGCCGTCTTCCTTATAATGTGATTTCGCATGGCAAACTTTGCACCAGTCGACGAACAGCTCACTTATCTCAAAAAGGGCGCGGCGGAAATTATTCGCGAGAGCGATCTGCGCGCGAAACTGGAAAAATCGCGCGCCACGGGCAAGCCGCTGCGCGTGAAGCTCGGCATGGACCCGACCGCTCCCGATCTGCATTTGGGGCACACGGTAGTGCTGCGCAAGCTCAAGCATTTTCAGGATCTGGGGCACACGGCGATTTTTCTGATCGGCGATTTCACGGGAATGATTGGCGATCCGACGGGACGATCGGTGACCCGGCCTCCGCTCACTCGGGAGCAAATCGAGTCCAACGCCGAGACCTACAAGGCGCAGGTTTTCAAAATTCTCGATCCGCAGAAAACGGTTGTCGACTTCAATCGCCGCTGGTTCGGTGCCATGAGCACCGACGACTTTGTTCGGCTCGCGGCCAAGTACACCGTCTCGCAACTGCTCGAGCGGGAGGACTTTCACAAACGATTCCAGGAAGAGAAACCGATTTCGGTGCATGAGCTGCTGTATCCGCTGGTGCAGGGCTACGATTCGGTCGCGCTCGAAGCCGACGTCGAGTTGGGCGGAACCGACCAGAAATTTAATTTGCTTGTGGGGCGCGAGTTGCAGCGGTCGTACGGGCAGGAGTCGCAGGTGGTGCTGACCACGCCGATTCTGGAGGGCCTCGACGGTGTGCAGAAAATGTCGAAGTCGCTGGGCAATGCCATCGGCATTCACGAGGCGCCGCTGGAGATGTACGGGAAGATCATGAGCATCTCCGACGAAATGATGTGGAGGCACTACGAGCTGCTGACGGATGTGCAGGTCGCCGAGATTGAGAAGATGAAGCGCGAGACGCATCCGATGCAGGCAAAGAAGGAGCTGGCGCGGAGGATCGTGGCGGACTTTCATTCGGCGGAGGCGGCAGCGAAGGCAGGCGAGGATTGGGCGAAGTTGCGCCATCGGGAGCTCGTAGCAGAGGATTTGCCGAATGACATCGACGAAGTTCGAGTCGCCTACGCCAACATTCGAACTCCAGATGCGCCAGACCCTGGCTCCGAGGCCTATCTCGTGATACGGCTTGACCGCCTACTCGTTATCTGTGGACTTGCAGATTCAACGACTGATGCCGGCAGAAAACTTAAGGCTTCTTCCGTGGAACTGCTCCAACCGAACACGCTGCGAGGAGCGGTCTATACGGCGCCGCGCCTCCCTATTACTTTTTACGGCATGCCTACCAAGCTGGTCATTCGAGTGGGCAAGAAAATCAAATCCGCAATTATTGAAGGCTAAAGGGAAAAGGCGCGGGATGTTCTTGACTTATGTAGGGACAGCCGCCCTCGGCTGTCCGGGCGAGCGCAGCTCGCCGGTTGCTGGCAGATCCACATTCCCGACTTGGAACCCGATTGCTGGAATCGGCGGAAAAATCATCAGAGTTATACGGCATCGGCACTACAATCGATCTCCCGCGGAGCTTTCGCTCCGCCAGACAGCCGAGGGCGGCTGCCCCTACATGAGCATCAAGTGCCGCAGGCTTTTTATCGCCGGAAGCTTCCGCATCTGCAATGGGATGACAAGCCGCATTTTGTGACGTTCTGCACGCACGAACGGTGGACCTTGCCTGAGCGCATTCGCAGAGTCGTTTTGGAATCCTGCCTGCATGACAACGGCACGAAGTTCGATTTGAAGGTGGTGGTCGTCATGCCAGATCACGTGCATTTGATATTTACGCCTTCAATCGATCCACGAGAAATGGAGATTTGTTCGCTCGCCACAATCATGGACGCGATCAAAGGAGCTTCGGCACATCGCATGAACAAGATTCTCGGGCGAAGCGGGAAGGTCTGGCAGACGGAATCGTTCGATCACGTGCTGCGGGCTTCGGAGAATCTAGACGCTAAGATTCAATACGTGCTGGAAAATCCGGTGCGGGCCGGGTTGGTGGGCGAATGGCGACTGTATCCGTGGCTGTGGAAGAAGGCGGAGATAAATCCTTACGCGCTGCTTGCTCGGGGCTGAGGGCAGAGAGGCTGGGGAGCTTTCGCTCCGCCGGACAGCCGAGGGCGGCTGTCCCTACATAACTCAAAAGCAAAACCTTAAGCCAAATTCTGCTACGCTCATCCCCGCGTATGCGCGCCGCCGTCATTCTCGGGTTGGGATGCTCTCCTAAGAACCTGAAACCTTTTCAGACTGACAGAAATATCGAATGGCGCATGGGGATGCCATCTGCTGGCGACGCGGCGGATGTGATTCTTTTGTTCGGGGGCGATGGGACGGTTCATCGGCATCTGGGAGCACTGGTTCGCCTCGCGTTGCCGGTGATGGTTGTGCCTGTGGGCAGCGGGAATGATTTCGCGCGGGCGCTGGGCCTGCGGCGGGTGCGGGATTCGCTGGCGGCCTGGCAGAAATTTTGCGCGGGTGCGGGGAATGTGCAGGCGATTGATTTGGGAGTCGTCACGCCGCTCGAAAGCGCGGACGGGTCCGCTTCCACTGCCCCTCAGGGCAGATCCATACACGAGCTTGCTGGCGACTCGCGGCCCGATTCACGGTACTTTTCGTGCGTGGCCGGCATAGGACTTGACTCCGAAGTGGCCCGGCGCGCGGGCCGGCTGCCGCGGTGGTTGCGCGGCCACGGCGGGTATGCGCTTACGTTGGCTCCCACCATTTTCAGGTTTGCGCCGTTCCGGATGAAAATTTCTGCCCCACTTGAAGGCATCGGGGTCGAAGGCGATGAAAGGCTGGCCGGCGGGATTGAAGGATCCGCGAAAAACGAAAGTTGGACGGCGCGCAGCGATCGGCCGACCATTCTGGCCGCCTTCGCCAACGGTCCTGTGTATGGCGGAGGGATGAAAATTGCGCCTCGGGCAAAGATGGATGATGGGCTGCTCGACGTCTGCGTGGTGGCCGGCGTCGGTCCGTTCAAGCTGTTCTGCTTGTTTCCGACGGTTTACTACGGGCGTCACCTCGGCATTCGCGAAGTCAGTTATTTTTCAGTGTCGCGAGCGCGGGTGCAGACGGAGACTCCCCTGGACGTCTACGCGGATGGAGAATACGTGTGCCAGACGCCGGTGGAAGTGGGAATTCAACAGGGCGCGCTGCGGGCGATTGTTCATTCGTCACAGACAAGTTTCTAGTTTCTGGCCGCCGGCTTCAGGGCCTTATGCAAGCTATGCGGGAGCCTTCGCTCCAGACGACTGGAAACAAGAAACCGGAAACTTCGCTCTGGTGCTAAACTTTCCTCATGTCTGAAGGACGTTCACGCACATTGCTTTGGGTTGTAATCGGCGGGGGAGCTTTTTTCCTCTTTGTGCTGGCCGTGTTTACGCTGGTCTACCTCACACTGCACGCGGCGGGAGGCCAGAGCGCAGAGTTTGACGGCTTTGGCGGCGACCGCATAGGAGTGGTCGATCTCGACGGCGTGATTCTTTCTCCACAGCCGGTGGTGGGCGAGCTGAAAAAATTCGCGGACGACTCCTCGATCAAGGCCATTATTCTGCACGTGAATTCGCCGGGCGGCGGCGTGGCTGCGTCGGAAGAAATTTATCGCGAGGTGAAGCGCATTCGCACCGAGAAGAAAAAGAAAATCGTAGTTTCCATCGAGACCGTGGGCGCGAGTGGCGCGTTTTACGTCTCTTCAGCCGCGGACAAGATTTACGCCGACGAGGGCAGCGTGGTTGGATCGATTGGCGTGATTGCGGAGTGGATGAACTACGGCGACCTGCTGAAGTGGGCCAAGCTAAAAAACGTCGTGATCAAGACCGGCGAATTTAAGGACACGGGCAATCCGGCGCGCGATCTGACTCCGGCAGAGCAGGCCTACATGCAGGCGCTCATCGACAACATGTTCGGGCAATTTATCAAGGCGGTCGCGGATGGACGCGGGCTGAAGTACGACGACGTGAAAGCGATTGCAAACGGCAAAGTGTGGACTGGCGAACAGGCTCTGTCCATGAAGCTGATTGACAGCGTGGGCGATTTCGAAACCGTGGTCGCGGACACGGCCAAGTCGGTCGGAATTAAGGGCGAACCGACCCTGGTTCGTCCCGACCGGGACCGCAAGACGCTGATGGACCTCCTGCTCGGCGATGTCTCGCAGTACATCCCCAGCCGCGAGAAGATGATGGAGCAGCAGGTGGGCTTCTACTACCTGTGGAAGTAGAGGCGTCGTCCCAAGGGGGCAACCCTTGGTGGCGTATCCATACCTGCAACTTGCATTCAACCCCTGATATTTGAGAAGGTTATGGAGGTTCTCAGGAAGACGAGGGGTTATGACCAAAGCCGATCTGATTGATGAAGTCTCGCGTTTGGCGGAACTTACGCGCAAAGACAGCGAAGTGATTGTGGAGACCATCTTTGACAGCGTAGTGCGCTCGCTGCGCGCCGGCGACAAGATCGAGATTCGCGGCTTTGGCAGCTTCCGCACGCGGCAGCGCAGGCCGCGCGTGGGGCGAAATCCGAAGACGGGCGAGCGTGTAGAAGTACCGGCCAAGAAGATTCCGTTTTTCAAGCCCAGCAAGGAATTGAAAGACCTGGTAAATGAGAGCACTCCGGCCGCGCCGCCAACTCCAGCAGCGCCAGCAACTTCTGCACCTCCGACGCCGTAGGGGAGCGCGCAGGAGCTTTTGCAAGTTCACGATCAGTTCACTATCCAAGATCGACCTTAAGCGGCAGCATCACCAAAAAGTAGCCGCGCCACGCGCGGCCAACGGGCGTGGACGCCTGTCCCCTCACGGCCCTTGCTCGCCGCAATAGCGATTTATGCGATAGCCTAGTCTGCTATGTCCGTATCCCTTTCTCTCTCCGGAAAAGTGGCTTTGATTTCGGGCGGCTCGCGCGGCATTGGCGCGGCCGCAGTTCGACTGTTTACGGCCGCAGGCGCGAAGGTCGCGTTTAGTTATCGAAGCGCCCGGGCGCAGGCAGAAGCGCTGGCCAAAGAGTGCGGCCCGGATGCCTGTCACCCGATCGTTTGCAATCTGGATCACATCGAGGCGGGACACGAACTTGTCGCCGAAACCGTCCGACATTTTGGGCGTCTCGACATTCTCGTGGCCAATCATGGGATCTGGCCGGCGGAAGACGTGGCCGTCGAGCGCATGACCGATGAGCAGTGGCGGTCGACCATGTCGGTAAATCTCGATGGCGTGTTTGGCCTGGTGAAACATGGCGTGGCGCAGATGAAATTGCAGCAGGCCGCGCGGCGCGCGGCAGACGTGCGGGAGCGCCCGTCCCCACATAACATCTCTTCAGATAATTCCTCGGGGCACATCGTTCTGATCAGCTCGACCAGCGGGCAGCGCGGAGAAGCCTTTCACTGTGACTACTCCGCCACCAAGGGAGCGATCATCAGCCTGACCAAGAGTCTGGCCTCTGAGCTCGCCTCGGCTGGCATTTATGTGAATTGCGTCGCGCCAGGGTGGGTGAATACCGATATGAGTGCGGGAACTCTGGCCGATCCCAGGACCGGCGAGATTATCCGCCGTACGATTCCGCTGGGGCGCGCCGGCACGGCCGAGGAGATTGCCGCTCCCGTGCTGTTCTTGTGCACACCCTATGCGGGGTTCATCACCGGCGAGATCTTCAATGTCAATGGCGGTGCGGTGCTGGTGGGATAAATGCTGTGGATGAATGCTGTCCGGATAGCAGGCCTTACGCGGTTCTCTAAGGGCGCGCTTCCACGCTGGCGCACGAGTTGGTGACCCACGCGACGGTCGCGCGACATAACATTGGCGCTATGCTGCGACAAAAATGCCTTTTCGGCGGGCTGTCATTTCTGCCGCTTTCCGCATCCAAGGCGGTAGAGGAGCTTGCACCGCTTTACACAGAAAATCCGCGAAAAAGCTACAATTCTGATTGCGCAAAATCATCCCCTTAAGAGGAATGAAATCGTTTCTCTCCATTGTGGTTTTGGTGTGCTCGGCGTGGTCCCAATCCGGGGCCCGGCTGCAGAACTCCGCTTCGCCGGCTTCGGCATCCGCTTCGACAGGTCCCGGATCTTCCCTGTCGAATGCGGTTTTGAATGTGGAAGACGCGAGCAGCCGCAAAGCGAAAGCCCTGATCGAGCAGGCGATTCAGGCCATGGGCGGGCAGGCCTATCTCAATATTCACGACCGCGAGCAGCAGGGACGCGGCTACAGCCTGCACCACGGGCGGCCCAGCGGGCCCGGAACCGTGTTCTGGATGTTTTCCGAGTTCCCCGACAAGGAACGTGTGGAGCTCACCAAAGAGCGCGACGTAACCGAGTTGTACGTGGGAAGCAGGGGATACGAGATCACCTACAAAGGCGTCCATCCCATCGAGGAAAAAGATATGGTGGACTACCTGCGCCGGCGCCGCTTTTCGCTGGACACCATCCTGCGAACCTGGGTCAACGACCCGACCGTGGCGATTCTGTATCAAGGCTATGCCTTGGCCGCCCAGCATTCGGCGGATCAGGTGATTCTGATCAATTCGAAGGATGAAAGCGTCTCGCTCTATTTCGATCTCTACACTCACCTGCCGATCAAGAAATCGTTCGAGTGGCGCGACCCGGTGGACCGGCAGAAAAATCTGGAAGAAGAAGTGTACGAGAATTACAAGCCGATTCCGGGCGGTGTAATGGTTCCCTATAATGTGACGCGTTACTTCAATGGCGACATGTCGAGCCAGCGCTTCTTCAATTCGGTCACCGTCAATCAGGGACTCGATGAGACGATGTTCGATCCCAACTCCGGCTACAACCCCAACAAGCCGGTGAAGAAACACTGAGCTCTTGCCCGATCACTGCCAGCTTCTGTAACGATTTGTAACTGAACCATACTTGTAACCATTTGTAAACAAGGTAGATGAGCGTTTCCGGCCAGCCACGAAGTGTGGCCTTTTTACCACAGCCAGTTTTCTGCACACCGGCGGTAATCTATGCGTAACTAAGCAGAACATAACCTCAAAGTTTTGGTTCATGAGCAAACAATCCGCTCTGCGGTTGGGTGCAGTGGCGTTGGCTTGCACAGCGGGGCTCCCGTCTCGATGCGCATGGCCCCGGCGCCTTCGGGCACGGGCATCGTTTTTCGCCGCACTGACTTGGATGGCTTTGAAATCGAGGCCGTCAGCCCCAACGTGGCTCGCGTCAGTTACGCCACCAGCCTGATGAAGAAAGGCGTGCTCATTTCTACCACCGAGCACGTGCTTTCGGCGTTCATCGGCATGGGCATCGACAACGCAGTGGTTGAGCTCGACAATCTTGAGTTGCCCATCCTGGATGGCAGCGCGCGGCCTTTTGTGGAGATGATTCGGAAGGCGGGCATCCAGAGGCAGCGGCGGCCGCGAAAGTATTTGAAGATTTGCCGCGAGCTGGAAGTCCGCGAGGGCAACAAGTTCATCGCCGTCTATCCCGCCGATTCTTATTCGGTTTCCTACTCGATCAATTTTCCTCATCCCCTCATCGGAAAAGAGACCTTCCAGGTAGAACTCAGCAATGGCAGCTATCTGCGCCATATCGCGGCCGCGCGGACGTTTGGCTCACGTCA
Source organism: Terriglobales bacterium (assembly GCA_035504195.1). Classification (GTDB taxonomy): domain Bacteria; phylum Acidobacteriota; class Terriglobia; order Terriglobales; family Acidobacteriaceae; genus Sulfotelmatobacter. Next base: position 35,004 of record DATJSG010000025.1, on the reverse strand, counting down.
GGACGAGCAGGCCATGCGCAATATGGGGCTGATTCGCGGGGCTTCGCGCGAGAACTGCATCGTGCTCACCCGCGACGGAGTGGAAAACGGGCCGCTGCGCTTCAAAGACGAATTCGTGCGCCACAAGGTGCTGGACCTGGTGGGGGATCTGGCGTTGTTCGGGAAGCAGATTCTGGGCAGGATTGTCGCCGATCGCGCCGGCCACGCCATGCACACCGCCCTCGTGTCGCGGGTGCTGCGCGATAAGACCTTGTGGGAAGAAGTTACGGTCTCAGAGGACGAAACCATCCAACGCCACGAATCCTCCGCGCAGGCCGCTGCCGGAGTCTAGCCGAGCCGTTCCTCCATGGCGCCAAAATCCCCTACATTCAGGTTTACTTTGAGCTGAGCGCGTGGGTTTCGGGCGCGGATCCGAATCTCGTCAGTCCGCGGAGTCCTGCGGCAGTTCGTGGGCAGTTCCGGCGTCGCCGGGCTGCTCGCGGAGCAACCTCTCCAGCTCCGCTCGGGTCTGGTCGATCACGGCCGCGGCAAACTTCTTGGCGGACTCCTGCCGCTCCTTCGACAATTCCTTTACCCGCATATCGAGCAGAGGGATGTCTTCTTCGAACCAGCGCAGGGTCTTTTGCACCTTGGCGATACGGAATGCATGGGTTGACGTAGTTAAGATTGACATAGTTGAGATTGACATAGTTGTGGCTGACATAGTCGGGGTCGACATCAGGTTTAATTTCCGGTGATCTTCTGAGAGTGCCATACTTCGGGCTGGATGCAAGTCTCTGGCGAGGTACCGGGATCTGGATCTCCATGGACCTGGAACGCCACGTGCGAGTCCCTCACTCTGCTGAAAAGCCGCCGTCCGGATTACACCCCCGAAGTAACACAGTTGAGACCCGCGTCTGCTGACTGGCGCCTGCGGGATTCGCAAGCAGCGTGAGTATGTGCGGCCAGTTCGCAACCTTCCTCGCTGTGCTACCATCTACTGTTTTCTTGCCGCATCTGCCGTGCGGAAAGGAGACCACGGTTGGAACTCAACTACCGAGTCAGAGGTAAGCCATGGTAGCCATGAAAGATACTCTGGGGGTTCTATTGGCAGGGGGCGCCGGAGAGCGCCTTTACCCTCTCACTCGCGACCGGGCCAAGCCGGCAGTCACCTTCGGCGGCATTTACCGCATCATCGATATCACGCTTTCCAACTGCCTGAATTCCGATCTGCGCCGCGTTTACATCCTCACGCAATACAAGGCGCTGTCTCTGAATCGCCACATCCGCGAAGGCTGGAACATTCTCGGGCGCGAAGTCGGCGAGTTCATTGAAGTGCTCCCGCCGATGAAACGCGTGAGTGACCAGTGGTATCAGGGGACGGCGGACGCGGTGTATCAGAATATTTATTCGATCGGCTCCGAGCAGCCCAAGCACGTGCTGATTCTTTCCGGTGATCACATCTACAAGATGGATTACGGCAAGATGATGGCCCAGCACCTCGATTCGGCGGCTGACATCACGCTGGCGACAATTCAGATCGATCCGGGGGAAACCTACCGCTTCGGCGTGGTTGACGTTGACAAAGACGGCCGCATCAACGGCTTCGAGGAGAAGCCGAAAGCCACTGCGCTGCGCTCGCCGCTGAATCCGGAAAAAGTCGCGGGGTCGATGGGCATTTATCTTTTCAACGCCGACGTGTTGATTCCGGTGCTTCTCAAAGACGCCGAGAGCGCGCAGTCGAGCCACGACTTCGGAAAAGATATTCTGCCGAAAATGGTCGACGATTACCGTGTCTTCGCCTATGACTTCGTCGACGAAAACAAGAAAGAGGCTCTCTATTGGCGCGACGTGGGCACGCTCGAGGCCTACTACGAAGCCAACATGGATATCGTTTCGGTATCTCCGATTTTCAATCTCTACGACGAGCATTGGCCGATCCGCACCCACCAGCGGCAGTATCCACCGGCAAAATTCGTGTTCGCGGAAACCGGACGCACCGGCACGGCGCTGGATTCCATCGTTTCCAACGGATGCATCGTCTCCGGCGGGTCGGTAAAGAATTCCGTGCTTTCGCCGGACGTGCGGGTGAATTCCTACTCGGAAGTGGACGACTGCATTCTCTTCTCACACGTGAGCGTCGGCCGGCGATGCCGCATCCGCAAGGCGATTCTCGACCGCGATGTGCACATTCCCGAAGGCACCACGATCGGCTTCGACGCCGAAGCCGACCGGCAGCGGTATTTCGTCACCGACAGCGGTATCACAGTGGTCACCCGCGACTATTCTCTGTTCGAAAATCCGGTGACGGTGGACTACTTCACCAGCGAATGAATTATTTCGCCTTGGCGGGAGCGCCGGCTTGCAGAGCGTGGACTTGATTTGCATGGGCCTGATTTGCTATGAGCAGCGCGCCCTGTGCCCGCGCGTCTTTTTCCAGCAACGATAGATCGGCGGCAGCCGACGCTGAACCGGACCACGACTCGATCTCGCACAATGCCAGGCGAGCCTGATATTCATAGAGCCGGTAACCGTATTTGCGCGCGGAGTCGCGCGCGGCTTCCGCTTCTTTCCGCGCTTCGGCGGTTTTGCCGGACCTCGCTTTAACGCGCATATCGGCGAAAGCCGCTTCGAATCCGGCAGCCCGGCCCGGGCTCTGCTGCGCCAGCTTCATCGCCTTCGCGGCCGCGGTCTGCGCTTCCTGCAGTTTGCCCTCGCCAAGCAGGTTGCGCGCCAGAATGGCGTTGGCCCACGCTCCATTGCTCGCGGAATTGTATTTCTCGAAGCGTGCCGCCGATTGGGCGGCCAGCGCTTCGCCCTCGGAATATTTCTTGTCGGCAAGATCCAGCGCGGCTAAGGCTACCGCCACTTGAGCGCCGTAGTCTTCGTCGTCTAATTCCTTGGCCAGGTCGGCCGCGTGCTCGTAGCCCTTTCGGCCGTTCACGAAATCGCCTTGATAGAAGTAGGTGTCGCCGATGCCGCCATAGGGAGCCGGTTCGCCGCGCTTGAACGAGATCTGCTCCATCAGGGCAATCGCCTGTTCGTAGTACTTCCTGGCTTCGTCGTGCTCACCCATCTCGACCAGGACGTTGGCGAGATTGTTCATGGTGTCGGAGGCGCCGCGGCGGTTGCCCACCTGGTTGAACGACGCCAGCGCCTGCTGCTGCATCTTCAGCGACCCGCTCAGATCTCCCAGAGCGTCGAGAGCGTTGGCGATGTTGCCGTAGTCGCTGGCCAGAGCGCCCGGGTCGTTGATGGTGCGATCGAAGGCCAGGCCCTGCCGGTAAATATGGTTGGCGTCGGAGAACTGCCCGAGCGAATAGTAGACGTTTCCGATGCGCTCGAGAACCGCGCGAACGCCACTCTGCGCGCCGGTGGCGCGGTATTCGGCAAGGGCGCTTTCGAACTGCTTTTTTGCCCCCGCGTAATCGCCCTTGTCGTAAAGTACATCGCCGACCGTCAATGTGCAGCGCGCCGCGCTCCGCCGGTTTCCGGCGGAGCTATAGAGTTCTTTCGCCTGATTGGCGACTTCCACGGCTTTATCGGATTGCCCCATACGCTCCCAGGCTTGCGATTCGACTTGCAAGGCCTGAGCGACCAGAAGACTGGCGCCAATCGGCCTTCCGCGGCTGGCGGCGAGTTCGGCCGACGATTCGGCGCGCTTGAAATCGCTCAACATAATGGCGACTCTCGCCTCGGTGGCGTCGAGGCGGGCGCCGTCGGCTTCTGAAACCGGCAACTTGCGCAAGTCGGAGAGTGTTCTCTCCGCGTCACTGGCATGGCCGGCGGCAATCTGCGCGCGAATCAGAAGCAGGCCGTAGTCGATGTCGTCGGGAAAGAGTTGCCAGAGGGCGTGGTAACTTTCAACGGCCTGCGGCGTTTCCGCCAGAAGTTCGTGGGCGCGCCCTTCGATCAACAAGCGGTCTTCACGCGAGAAGTTCGCCGCAAGAGCCAGAGCCTGGCGCGCCTGATCTTTGGCCTTGGCTTCGTAGCCCAGAGCCGACCAGGCTTCGGCCAGCGCAGAGTGCGCCGGAGCGTATTCAGGATCGAGCGCGGCGGCTTGCTCCAGCAGATTACGTGCGGATTGTGCGTCGAAGAGGCGCAGCCTCTGCAGCCCCTGCGAGTACAAACGGGCCGCCTCGGGATTCAACGGCAGCGAGGCGCGCACCTGGGCCGATTGCGCGTCGGACAGTGCACCGATTCCGAGCTTCGCACGCAGCTCCGTCCCGGCCTTGCTGACCAGCTCGTCGATCTCCGCTTCGCTGCCCTTTTCGGAGATGGATGCCAGGGTCACGCCTGCAACCGCGTCTTGCAGTCGCAGATCGAGGCGCAGGAGCCCGTGACCCAGCGGAAGATACGAACCAACCACAACGTCGTCGCTGCCCAGATTCTGCCGGATACGGGTGAGAGTCTGCTCCCCGAAGCTGTCGGCGTCCGGCAGAGCCAGACTGGCCTTCATCTGCGCCACGCTTTCACCGGGGATGGTTCGCAACTGATCCCCCTGGCTCAGTTCGGTGGTGAGCATCTCGGAGAGGGCGGTGGAAAGCCATGACTTCTCCGGATTGGCCGAAAGATTCTTGAAGCCGAGCACGGCAACGGATTTGCGGTGGTTCACTACAGGAGCGGAATTCGATTGCCGGCTGCGATGACGAAGAGAGAAGTATCCTGCGATCAGGCTTACCAGTGCCACAGCCAGAACCACGAGCAGGCCACGACCCGAGCTCTGTTTCGGCACGATGGAAACCGCCGCGGAAGTGAGCGCTGCCGGCCGCTCCAAATCGGCAGCCAGTTCGCCGGCCGACTGATAGCGTTGCGCGCGATCCCGCGCCAGAGCTTTCAGAATTACGGCGTCGAGGGCAACAGGCACCGCCGAATTGAGCTTGCTGGGCGGCTCGGGAACCTGATTCAGGATTGCGTTAATCAATAGCGCGGGCACCGGCTGGAGAAAGGGCCGCTTTCCCGTCGCCATCTCATAGAGCACGGCTCCGGCGGCCCAAATATCGCTGCGCGTATCCGCGATTTCACCGCTGAGTTGCTCGGGAGACATATAGGGCAAGGTTCCGCTCGTTTCCTGCGATTGCGTTATCGTCGCGGTCAGCCCCTGCTCGCTGGGATGCGGCATGATCTGGGCCAGGCCGAAATCCAGGATTTTCAATCTGCCATCGGTCGTCAGGCGGAGATTGCCAGGCTTCAAATCGCGATGCACGATTCCCTGCTTGTGCGCAGCTGCGAGTCCTTCGGCCATCTGCGCTCCAAGGCGAATGACTTCCGCGGGAGGAACCGGACCGGCGGCGAGTTTGGCGTCGAGCGTAATTCCGGCGATGTATTCGGTGACCAGAAAATCCACGCCGTCCTGGCTCCCGAATTCGTGTACGGTCGCGATGTTGGGGTGGTTCAGGCGGGCCAGCGACAGTGCTTCTTTGCGGAAGCGTTTGTGCGCGGCTTCGTCCAGAGACCCCGGCGGCAGAACTTTAATGGCGACGTCGCGATCCAGCTGCTCGTCGTGTGCGCGGTAAACCACGCCCATGCCGCCGGCGCCAATCTGCTCTTCGATCTGGTAATGTGACAGCCGTTGTCCGATCATCCCAGTTCCGCAAACGGGGAAGACACAGCCCTGCTTTGACAGCTTGATCGAATAGTGATTCCCCGAGCACAACCGTTGCATTCCGCAGCAACGAGTTTTGACGAATTCTACTCCATCGCCGGCTGGGGAGAGTCTCCCAGATTGCTCCGGCCTTTCGCGCGCGCTTGTTACAATGCCCTGTTTCCGGCTGATGCGGTATTTGGGGAAGAACTTCAAGGCTCACAATCGCGTACCGTCATGTGGGGCTCAGATTAAGTCTCAGAAGGCGTGGGCCCGAAGTCTCAGAGTTTGAGCCGATTTGTTTGAACCGATTTCCGGGGAGTACTAGTGGAAGACGTCCAGGTCGTCGCGATGCTGGTTCGGCGCTGTATCGCCGGCGACGCCGCCGCCTGGGAGGAAATCGTGCAGACTTACAACCGACGCATCTACAACATCTGCTACCGCTTCGCCGGAACCAGCGATGATGCCGAAGACCTCACCCAGGAGGTTTTTATCAAGATGTATCGCACACTTCAGAGTTACGACCACACCAAGGGCGCATTCGTGACCTGGGTTACGACCATCACTCGTAACCTGCTGGTCGATCATTTTCGCAAGACCAAGCAGGACCGCATGACCGATTCCATGGACACGGCCGCTTCGGACCACGAAGACGCGCAGCCGCTCAGTGAGCAAATTCAGGACCAATCCGCTCCCCCGGATGCCCGCGTGCGTAGCCGGGAGGTTGGAGAGACGGTTCACGCGGCCCTGGCCAGGCTTTCTCCAGAATTGCGGGAAGCAGTGATTCTAAGGGACTTACAGGATATGGATTACAAGGAAATTGCCAATGTTTTGAAGGTTCCGGAGGGTACCGTGAAATCACGAATAAACCGAGGGCGCGCGGAACTTGCCCGCCTTCTACAACGTACCTATAGGCAGGTGATGTGATGCCGGATCGAACAAGATCGGATCGAACAAGACCGGATCCAACAAGACCGGATCGAACAAAAAACGATCAGACCAGCCCGGGAATGCAGTGCAACGAGTTCGACGCCCTGCTCACGGACGCGCTTGACGGCGTCCTGACAGGGACCGCACTCGACCGCTTCCAGGTACACGCCGGCAGTTGCAAGGTGTGTGGCCCGCTGCTCGCCGAAGCTGAGGCGGGCCGCAACTGGCTGAAAGGTCTCACGGAGGTGGAGCCTCCAGCCAACCTGGTCGCAAATATTCTGGCATCCACGACGGGCGTTGACACCCAGCGCCTGCGAGCCCCCGCACGGGCTGCTCAGCCGCAGATTTCGTGGCTGGATCGCGTGCAGGCGTCGCTGTCTGGATTTTTCCAGCCGATCTGGATCACGGTCCGCCAGCCGCGCTTCGCCATGTCGTTCGGCATGGCATTCTTTGCGCTGTCGGTGGGGCTGACGGTCGCGGGCGTGAAACCCGCCGACCTGCGCCAGATCAGCCTGCGTCCGGCGGCAATCCGGCACACCTACTACAACACCCAAGCCCGGGTGGTGCGGTATTTCGACAATGCCCGCGCCGTTTATGAGCTGCAGGCGGCGTTGCGCGGCATCAAGCGCAATATGGCTCCTGCCGAGCCCGGCCGCCGGCAAGCGCAACCGGAGAAACCGAAAGACGACAAGAACGACACAACACAACAGCCCGAGCAGAAACAGGAACGCAACTACAGCCAGACGGAGGATCAACTCATTCTGGCCAGCGCTCCTCTGGGTCCATCTGTAGACGATCTGCCTGTAGTGTCGGTGACCACGTACAGGAGGTTCGTATGAACTGCGCCACACACGGCGATACCGCTGCGGTGGCCTTCTGCCGCACTTGCGGCAAGCCACTTTGCAATCAATGCACCCGCGACGTTCGCGGCGTGATCTACTGCGAGGCCTGCCTGGCCTCGCGCATGGAAGGCTCAACCCCCGCGCCGGGATACACTCCGGTGCAAACCGGATACCAGCAATTCATGGATCAGGGCCTCGGACTCAAAGTTCCGCCCGGTCCAGCGTCTGGGCCGAATCCCGCAGTCGCGGGAATTCTCGCCGGATTTTTTCCCATCGGCGTGGGCGCGGTCTATACCGGACAATATGCCAAAGGACTGGCTCACTTGGTGATCGCGGTGCTGTTGATCATTGGCTTGGGAGCCAATCTGCCTTGGTACGTCATCACGGTCCTGGCGATCGGTCTGGGTTTCTTTTACGTCTACCAGATCATCGACTCGGTCCGCAGCGCCAAGGCGATCCAGATGGGTCAGCCTGCTCCCGATCCGTTCGGATTGGCACAAACCTTCGGCACCGGTGAGAAAATTGAAGGCGCCAAAGTTCCTACCGGTGCGGCAGTCCTGATCGGCCTCGGCGTGCTGTTCCTGCTGCACACAGCCGGACTGTTTGAGATGGGGACGAGCCTGTTCGTCTCGCTGCTTCTGATCTTTCTCGGAGTCTGGCTTTTTGCCAAACACTGGGGACTGTTGGGTGGACGTTCCACCTGCTGCCAATGCGAAAGGTGCCGCACCCGCAAAATTATGGGACCGGCGATTCTGGTCACGCTGGGAGTGCTGTTTCTGCTCGACAGCACCTCCCACATCGGCTTTGACAAAACCTGGCCTGCGATCCTGCTGGTGGTTGGCGTGGTGAAGTTGATGCAGAGCAATGCATCGTCGGCCGGACACACCGGTTCGCTGCGGTCGGGAACCGGGGCGAATATTCCTCCGAGTTCTTCCGCGGGATTTCCCCCCGACTCTCCTCCGGGCCCGCCGCCCGCCGCATCGGGGCCTGCGCAGCCACCATCTTCCTCTTCATCTTCGTCTCCCTCCGGCGAGGTGAACAATGTCTAGCCCATTGCTGCCACCGGGAACTCCGCCGATTGCTCCTCTGCCGCCCCGGCGTCATCGCTCGTTTGCCGGACCATTCGTCCTGATCGTTATCGGCGGAATCTTTCTGCTTGGCAACCTGCATCTGCTGTCGTGGCCCAGGATGTGGCATTTGTTCGCCCACTACTGGGGAGCTTTATTGATCCTCTGGGGCGTGCTCAAGTTGATCGAGCATCAGCGCGCGCATCGCGAGGGCACTCGCGCACCCGGCATCGGAGCCGGAGGAATATTCCTGGCCGTCCTCATCGTCGTCTGCGGGCTGGTCGCGACCCAGATCGAACGCGTCAACTGGTCCGGCTTGCGCGATCAAATTAACCTCGACGACGACGATTTCTCGAACATCTTCGGACAGACCTACAATTTCGACGACCAGATCGAGCAGGACTTTCCCGCCGGAGCCAGCCTGAAGGTCATCGACAATCATGGCGCGGTCAGCGTCCACGCTTCCGACGACAACAAGATCACCGTGGTGATCCGCAAGCGCATCGGCGCGGAGAGCCAGAGCGACGCCGATAAATACAATGGCGAGACCAAGCCGGCGATCACCACCATCGGCGGTCTGGTTACGCTCGACGCCAAGGTCGAAGGCGCAGGCGATCACCCGGTGGAAACCGACCTCGACATTTCCCTGCCGCGCAAAGCGCCGGTTACCATCACTTCGCGGCGCGGCGACGTAATTTTGACCGGCCGTGACGGCAATATCGATATCTCGGCCCAGCACGCCGATACGTCGGTCGAAGATGTAACCGGCAACGTGAAGGTCAGCCAGGAAAAAGGCTCGGTGAAAATCGAGCAGGTCAACGGCGACGTGCATATCGAAGGCCGGATGGATGATGTCTCAGTCACCGATGTAAAGGGATCGGCCCAGCTCGACGGCGAATTTCAGGAAAGCGTGAAGCTGGCCCGTATCTCGAAAACCGTCACCTTCAAGTCTTCACGCACGGACATGGAGTTCTCTCGTATCGATGGTTCTCTCGATCTCGATTCCGACGAACTGCACGCCGAAGAAATTACCGGGCCGCTGCACCTGAACACGCGCTCGAAGAATCTGCAGCTCGATGCCGTCTCGGGGGATGTCCGCCTGCAGGATGACAATGGCTCGATCGAAGTCGATATGCAAAAGCTCGGCAACGTGCAGATCGACAACCGCAGCGGCGACATCCAATTGACTCTGCCTGACAAGGCCGGGTTTCGCGTCGACGCCCACACCCGCGACGGCGAAATTCAATCTGATTTCCCTGGATTGAATGTGGAAAACGATGAGCACGAGGCGAAAGCCAGCGGCAGCTTCGGGAACGGCGCATCGCATATCGTGCTCAACAACGAGCACGACAATATCGAGATCCGTAAGGCCGGTCCCCAGCCGCCCAAGCCACCTGAGCCGCCGGCAATCTCCAAAAAGCCGGGCAAGGCTTTGCCTCCGCCGAAGGAAAAGGTGGAACCGACGGAGAACTGACAAAGTTGAGAGACTGCTTCAATGGCTCAACTTTTCGTTGGCTAATTTTTCTACCCGCGCCAGCACGTCGTCTTCGCTCAGAGCGCTCGAATCGATTACGATGGCATCCCCGGCAGCGACCAGCGGTGATGTCGCCCGGGTGCGGTCGCGGTGGTCACGCTCGCGCAGTTCCGCGGCTACGCCCGCAGCAAGTTCACCCCTGATCTTCTGTTGCTCCATCCGTCGGCGTTCGCGGACGACAGGATCGGCGTCGAGAAAAATCTTCAAATCCGCATCGGGAAAAACTTTCGTCCCGATGTCGCGGCCCTCCATCACGACTCCCCCGCCCTTGCCCATTTCCCGCTGATGCTCGACCATCCACGCCCTGACCTGAGGATGCACTGACACCCGCGACGCCGCTTCCGTCACGTCGCGCTCACGAATCCGCGACGAGACATCGCGGCCGTCGATCAGAGTCCGGTTACCGCCGATCGTAGGCTCGAGTTGAATGCGCAAGTCCTGCGCGATTTTCATCAGCGCGGCTTCGTCGTCGAACGACACGTCTTTCTCAATCGCCCGCAAGGCCAACGCCCGATACATCGCGCCGCTCTCCAGGTTCACGTAGCCCAGCTTTCGAGCTAATCGCGAGGCAATGGTGCTCTTACCGGCGCCCGCCGGCCCGTCAATGGCAATGATCAATCTGCGAGGAGGATTCTGGTCGGTCGAAGGATCGTCGATCATGCCGGGTTAAGAAATGCGAAGTCGCACGCGAGGAATTAGAAATGAAAGCTGCGAAGTTAAAGATTGTACACGGCGCGGCAGTTCGTGACTCGAACGAAATCCGACCCGAACGGGATCAGAGCTGAACGATCCCCTGCTCCACATCGCGCTCGGCCTGCGCAAGATTCTCCCGATTGCCGAGATCGCGCCAGTAATAATCGTCGGCGCGAAAAGCGCCAATCTTCTCGCCGCTTCCGGCCAGCCGCAGATACGAAGGAATGATCGGGAAGACGCCCTGTTCCGTCAGCATGGATAGAAGCGGTGGCGAAATTACGTGGATGCCGGCGAAAGCCAGCGCCTTCGTCTTCGGCGACGTTCGAACCATCTCCGGCGCGCCATCCCGCCCGGCTCTCCGCCCGCAGAGTTCGTTCTGTTCATCGAAGAGCAAATAGCGCGAAGTCTCGCGCTCCTGCACGGCCAGCGTTGCCAGCGCCTGATGCCGAGCGTGAAATTGCACCATCCGCGGCAAATCGATGCTGCTGAGGACATCGACGTTGTGCAGCAGAAATGGCTCGGCCTGGTTCGGCTCTTCCTGAAAAAACCATGCAGCCTTCTTCAGGCCGCCGCCGGTGTCGAGAAGAACGTCTTCGCGCGAGATTTCAATGCGCATTCCGAAGCTGTGGTTGGTCTGCAGATAATCGGCGACCATGTCGGCGAAGTGATGCACGTTGACGATCACTTCGCGAATGCCAACGTCGCGCAAACGGGAGAGAGTGATTTCCAGCAGCGTGCGCCCGGCGACTTCCACCAGGGCCTTCGGGCGACGATCGGTCAGCGGACGCAAGCGCGTGCCCAGGCCGGCGGCCAGGATCATGGCCTTCATCGCAGCGTCTTCGCAACCTCGGGTTTCTCCGCCTCAATCGTCTCCGCCTCAGCCGCAGCTCCGGCTTCCAGCTTTTCCAGTTCGCGATGGCGCACGATAACCTCGACCCCGCTTCGCCCGCACAGATGTTTCGCCAATTGTTCAGCCAAATACACCGAGCGATGCTGGCCGCCGGTGCAGCCGAATGAAACCATCAGATGCTTGAACCCGCGCTGCTGGTAGTTGTTTACGCTGGCGTCGACCAGAGACATGACGCTGGCGAGAAACTGGTGCACGCTCTCCTGCTGATTCAGATAGTCGATCACGGGCGCGTCCCGGCCCGTCAGCTTCTTGAATCGCTCTTCGCGCCCCGGGTTGGGCAGGCTGCGGCCATCGAAGATGAACCCTCCGCCGTTCCCGCTGTCGTCTTTTGGCAATCCACGATGAAACGAGAAACTGAAAACGCGCACCACCATGTTGTCCGCATCGGAAGCCAGGCCTTGCAGCTTCTCCGAGGCGAGCATGCTGTGGAACGCGTCCATCAGCGTCGGCAAGGGAACGGGCAGAGTGACATTGTGCAGCAGCCAGCGCAGGTTCTTCAGGGCGTAGGGCACGCTCTGCAGAAAATGCGCCTTGCGTTCGTAGAAGCCGCGAAATCCATATGCCCCCAGAGCCTGCATGATGCGGATGTAAACGTAAGCGTAGTAGTGCCGCAGAAACGCATCGCGTTTCAGGTCGATGAATCCAGCCAGTGTGTCGAGATAGTGATCGAGCAACTGCTGGCGCAGCACGGGCGGCAGGTCGGCCTTGGCATCGTACAGAAGCGAAGCGACGTCATACTGCAGCGCACCTTTGCGGCCGCCCTGATAATCCAGAAAAAACGGCTGCCCCGCGCGCAGCATGATGTTGCGCGATTGAAAATCGCGATACAGAAAATACTCGCGGTCGGCACTCAACAGAAATTCGCTCAGATTGTTGAAATCATCTTCCAGCGCCTGCTCGCTGAAAGAAATCCCGGCCAGCCGGAGAAAGTAATATTTGAAATAGTTCAGATCCCATGCGATCGATTGCCGGTCGAAACTTCCGCGCGGATAACAGAGCTTGTAATTCAGATCGCGCCCGGCCTCGATCTGGAATCGCGGCAACGTCGCGATGACGCGGCGGTAGGCATCGACCACTTGAGGAGAGATGTCCTCCCCGCTTCGATGTTTCGAAAGAAATTCGAAGAGCGAAATGTCGCCGAGATCTTCTTCGAGATAGGCTCCCTGGTCCAGATCCTGCGCGTAAATCTCGGGAACCGGCAAGCCATGCCCTCGAAAATGCCGGGAGAATTCCAGAAAGGCGGCGTTCTCCTCGCGCACACCATAGAGAATGCCGATGGCGCTGCCCTTGGCCGAACTCAGCCGGATGATTTTGCGTCCCGATCCGCCGAGCTGTCCCTGCAGCGGCTCCACGCGCTCGACCGGCGAGCGAAAGTGCTGCGCGAAGAGATTCTGGAGAACGTCCATATGTGGTGATTCCGCTTCGGCGATTCACCACAAAGATACCATCGAAGTGCGGCCGCGGATTCATCCGCGCATGATCCGAAGTAACCGGCCGAACGCCAGCCCTGTCTAGTCATTCGAAGCGGAGGCTGCCCGCGCGGCCGGTGCCGGCTCGATGATATGCAGTCCGCACTCGGTCTTGGCGAATCCCGGCCAGCGCCCGGCGCGCGCATCTTCGCCCGGCCGAACCGCCCGCGTGCAGTGCGTGCACCCGATGCTGGGATAGTCCTGATTGTGCAACTCGTTGTAAGGCACATCGTGGTCGTGGATGTAGCGCCATACTTGCTTCGACGACCAGTCGACAATGGGATTGACTTTTACCAGGCCGAACTTCGCATCCCATTCAACTCTGCGTGCCCCTGCACGGGCCGAGGTCTGGTCGCGGCGAATGCTGGTGATCCACGCCTCGAGTTCGCCGAGCTTGCGGCGCAGCGGCTCGACTTTTCGCAAATTGCAGCACAGGTCGGGGTCGCGGCTCCAGAGCGCGCTTCCGTGAGTCCGCTCCTGCTCTTCCGGGGAGAGCACGGAATACACTTTCTCGATCGCGATTCCGTATTTTTCCTCGATGCGATCCATCAGGCTATAGGTCTCGGGAAAAAGGAAGTCAGTATCGATGGTGAAGAGTCGAAACTCTTTTCGCATTCGGGACGCCAGATCGATCAGCACCATCCCCTCCGCTCCGAACGCCGAGGAAATCGCGACTCCGTTCCCGAATGTTTCAAATGCCCATGCCAGCGTGCGCTGCGGAGTCCAATTCTCCGCCGCGTTCTGAAGCGCTGCGATCTGATCTGCCGTGTGATTTTGAACCTGGGTGGTCACGCGATTGGCTCCTTACTGATTTCGAAGGTTGGGAGTTGAGACGAAAGGCTGCTCGAAAGGATCAGTTCGTCAAGGTCGCCGCTGACCGGCGCGGAAGCCGCAACTTCCCGCGCGAAAACCGCCGGATCAGCAAAACGCACCACTTCGCCCACAACCAACAGCGTGGGAGACGGAAGCTGCGGCGCGCTTTTCAGGCTGGACACGGTCGTGCGGAAAGTCTGCTGATACTCGGTCGTGGCTCGCGAGATGATTGCAGCCGGCGTTTCGTCGTCAAGACCTGCCGCTTGCAACTGAGCTGCGAGCTTCGAGTAGTTCTGCCCCGGCATGTAAATCACCAGGGTGGCGCCGCTCCCAGCCAGCTTGCTCCAGTTGGCCGCCTCGCTGTCAGACGCCTGATGCGCCGTGATGAGCACCAGTGCCGATGACGCTCTCCGATGCGTCAGCGGAATCTGCGCCGCCGCAGCTGCTCCCAGCGATGAAGTTACGCCGGGGACGATCTCTACCGGAACGTTGGCCTTGCGCAACGCTTCGATCTCTTCGCCGCCTCGCCCGAAAATCAAAGGATCGCCGCTTTTTAGACGCACCACCTGCAATCCGGAATCGGCAAACCCAATCATCAGGAAGTTGATTTCTTGCTGGGAGATATTTTTCTGGCCGGCGCGCTTGCCGACATTTCGAATCTGAGCCTCCGGTGAAATCAGCCTCAGAATTTCGCGCGAGACAAGGTCGTCATGCAAAACCACATCCGCCGTGCGTAGCAGGCGCAGAGCCTTCAACGTCAGCAACTCCGGATCGCCCGGCCCCGCGCCTACCAGATAAACTTTGTTCTTCATGCGCCCTCTCCTTTTGCGATGAGTTCGGGTTGCGCGGCCAGCGCCGCTTCCAGCGCTTCGCGGTTGGCCAGCGAGTGCAGCAATTCGAGTTTGCGTTCCCTGTCGAGATTGCTGCCCAGAATCAGCCGTCTCGTCTCGCCCAATTCCGCCACCCACGCGGCATATCCCGGCCCGAATTGTTTTTCAAGCTGCTGGCGGATTTTTTGCGCCAGCGATGGGCTTTGTCCCGCTGTCGAAACCGCAATTTGCAGATCGCCGCGCCGCACCACCGCGGGATAAAAGAAGTCGCACAGGTCGGGAACGTCGACCACGTTGCACAGCACACCGCGCCGCTGCGCTTCGCGATAGACCCGCTCGTTGAGCGCGCGGGAAGACGTCGCCACCACGGCGAGAAATGCGCCGTCCAGATCGGAATCTGCGAAACCGCGCAATTCGAGATCGATCTTTCCCTCGCGAGCCCACTCCCGAACAGACGGAGTTGCGGAAACAGCGACAACGCGAATGTGCGCACCTGCGTCAAGCAGGCCGCCAATTTTCGCCTCACCAACATTTCCGGCGCCCACCACCAGGACTTGCCTGCCCTCAAGCTTCAGAAACATGGGAAATAAGCTAGTCACCGATCCCTCCTGCCGACTGCGCCAAAGTGTGGCTCTGGGGCAAATCGCGAGCGACCGGCGAAACTGCCTCGCCTGCCAAAAACTCGCGCAACTGTGCATCGCTGTGGCGCACAAAAAACTTCCGCAGATTTTCGCCCGGCTCACGCTGCGCCAGATACTGGCCCAACAAACGCTCGAGCGCTTCCGGCACTTCGGTCGCCGCGCAGCGATACCCCACGGGCCGCGCCGTCGCCTGATGCAGGCCCAGCACTCCGCCCACGCAGAAGTAGTAGGCGTCCACCATGCCGTCCTCGACTTTGATCTTCTTTCCTTCAATGCCGATGTCGGCAATCCAATGCTGTCCGCAACTGTTGGGGCAGCCTGTGACGTGCAATTTCAGGTGCTGATCGAAGCCGGGAAGGCGCTCTTCGAGTTCTTCCACCAGCCAGCGCGAAAAACTTTTCGTCTCAGTGATGGCCAGCTTGCAAAATTCGGTGCCGCTGCAGGCGACAGCTCCGCGCCAGAACGATGAGCCGCCAACTTTCAATCCGATCGCATCAAGCTCTTTCGCCAGCGGCTCGGCATTCGCCACAGGCACGTTGACGACCAGCAAATTTTGCATATTGGTGGCCCGCAACTCGCCCGCGGCGAAGCGCTCCGCCAGATCCGCCGCGGCCTGCATCTGCTCGGCGGTAATTCGGCCGCGCAGAGCCACCGCGCCCACGTACGCCAGTCCAATTTGTTTTTGCGGATGAATGCCGACGTGATCGCGATAAACGTCGTCGGGAGGATTTTCCTCGACCGCCGGGTCGAGCTGAAATCCGATGCGCTCCTGCAACTCGCCCAGGAAGCGCTCAGCCGTCCACCCGTGGCGCAGGAAGAGAAATTTCAAACGTGCCCGCTCGCGATGCTCGCGCAGCACGTCAGAATCGCGGAACAATTCCGCGATCCCTTTGATCGCCGGGAGAACCTGCTTCCAGCGAACGAAAGCGTTCAGACGCGCGCCCAGATAGGGTTCAGTCGAGAGTCCGCCGGCCACGCGCAGAGAAAATCCGACTTCCTCTTTTCCACCTGCCGCGCGGGTAATCGCCGTCAAGCCGATGTCATTGATTTCCGGATACGGACACCACACCCGGCAGCCCGTAATCGAAATCTTGAACTTGCGCGGCAAGTTGTAGAACTCGGCGTTTCCGGCCAGCAACCGCGAAGCTTCCAACACCAGCGGCGAGGCATCGACAATTTCATCGGCATCGACGCCGGCGACCGGGCAGCCAGTCACGTTTCGCACAACGTCGCCACAAGCGCCAGTCGTGTTCAGTCCAACCTGCCATAAGCCTTCGAGCACTTCCGGCAGCGACTCAATCGTGACCCAATGCAGTTGAATGTTCTGGCGGACGGTGAGATCGGCAATTCCATTGGCGTAGCGGCGAGTGAGATCGGAGATGGCACGAAGTTGCCGGGAGGTCATCATCCCGTTCGGAATCCGGATGCGTACCATGAATCGCTCGATGGCGCGGCCTTCCCCATTCTTCCCGCCAGTGACGCCGGCTCCGTCGCCCTGCGTGTACACACCCCACCAGCGGAAATACGTTCCAATCCACTCGGGAGGAATCGACCCAAATCCCTCGCGCGCGAAGCGCCGGATTTCGTCGAGACCTTCCCACGGATTCTTGGCGCGCTTGAGTCGCTCGGCCCGCTGAGCTTTCGTTTCCTTTGCAGAAATTGTTGTCGTCATGTCTGTTCGTCGCCGTCAGTCTTCGTGGCAATAAAAAACCCACCGCCAGGTTCAACTGGCGGTGGGTTTTATGAGTGCCGTGTTAAGAAAGAATTCTTAGGTCAGCAGCCTCCCCGCGCCAGCGCACACGCATGCACAACAACAACAAGTGCAGCAGCACATGGCGAAGGAATTGAGGCTTTTTGACATATTCAAGTTTGGATTCTAAGTGCTACAGCGCTTTCCGTCAACCTGTCTTACGTAACCACTTCGATGAAGAATTCGGATGCGGCGCATCAAAATTTTTGTCGTTCACGTCTTGCCGCGCCTGCCGGCAGGGGCAAGTCCTTACAGTGCAGCGGTTTCGCTCGTCTCTCGCTCGTACTCCCACGCCAGCCGCAGCACCAAATCCTCCCGCCAATGCGGCCCTGCGATTTGCAACCCGATCGGCAGTCCACCCTGCGCAAATCCGCAGGGAAGCGAGATCGCCGGTAGCCCCCACACATTGAAGGGACGCGTGTTGCGCAGCAACTTCAGTTCAGCCGGCCGCAGCGCCTCCGGATTCGCCTTCAACTCTGCAATCGCCGGCGCCGGCATCGGCGTCGTCGGAGTCACCAGCAGGTCCACGTCCGCAAACACTTTCCGAATCCCGCGCCGCGCCTCCTCCAACTCGCACCGCCGCAAAATATATTCCGCCGCCGAAACTTTTTCTCCCGTCCGAATCCTCCGCAAAGTTTCCGGCTGATACAGCTCCGGACTCCGCGCCACATTCTCCGCATGACCCGCCCAGGACTCCGCCGCTTGCAGCGTGCGATCCGCAGGCACGGTCAGCCGCACCTCTTTCACTTCTGCGACCCGCCCCCGAATCACCCGCAACGCCTCTTCCACCGCCGCCGCCACTTCCGCATCCAGATCGTCAAAGAAATATTCGCGCGCCACACCCACCCGCAGCCCCTTCACCCTCTCATGCAACCCAGAAACATAATCCGCCACCAGCACATCGACCGAACCAACGTCCGCCGAATCGTATCCCGCAATCTCCTGCAGGACCACCGCCGCATCCGCCACGCAAGTCGCCAGCGGCCCAACATGATCCAGCGACGCCGCCAGCGGAATCACTCCCCGCGCCGACACGCGTCCATACGTCGGCTTCAACCCGACGCACCCGCACAACGCCGCCGGCTCGCGAATCGATCCTGCCGTGTCCGTCCCAATCGCCGCATAAGCCATCCCCGCCGCAACCGCCGCCGCCGATCCCCCCGACGACCCGCCGGCAATCCGCTCCGCGTCCCACGGATTGTGCACGTCCCCGAAGTAGCTGACCAGCGAACTCCCGCCGTAAGCAAACTCATGCAAATTATTCTTCCCCACAATCACTGCGCCCGCCGACCGCAACCGCCGCACCACCTCGGCATCGGCCGCCGGAACCCGATCCTTATATAACGCGCTCGCCGCCGTAGTGCGCACCCCCACCGTATCGATCAAATCTTTCAGCGCGATGGGCACGCCATGCAGCGGTCCGCGCCACTCCCCGCGCAGAATTTCAGCCTCCGCCGCCCGCGCCTCCGCCAGTGCCGACTCCGCCGTCACCGTCATGAACGCATTGATCTCCGGGTTCAGGCTCTCGATCCTCCCAAGGCAGTCGCGAGTGATCTCCACCGGAGAGATTTCCCGCCGCCGCAACCGCGGGGCCAGCTCAGAAATTGTCGTACCCGCATTCATAAGCGCGCCCCATTGTAACGGTGACCCGATTTCCCTTCGTGGACCTTCGTGCCCTTTGTGGTTTCCGCTTTGGATCTTTTCATTCCACGCCGACCAAAGTTCTATAATCATCCCAGTCAGTTCTGCGAAGCCGAGGGGGGAACCATGGCAGAGATGACGATCGCTCCCGTCGCAACCCACGGTTTCTTCGTCGATGGCCGTTGGCAGGAGGACGGCGACCCCGTCGACGTCCGCTCCCCCTACGACGGCAGCCTGATCGCCCGCGTCGTTCAAGGACGACGCCAGCACGCCGAAGCCGCCATCGCTGCCGCCGTCAAAGCCTTTGGCACCACCCGGCGCCTTCCCGCCTTCGAGCGCCAGCGCGTCCTGCGGAGCATCTCCGCCTCCATCGCCGAACGCAAAGAAGAATTTTCCCGCACCCTCGCCCAGGAAGCCGGCAAGCCCATCAAAGCCGCGCGCACCGAAGTCGAGCGCGCCATCTTTACCTTCAACGTCGCCGCCGAAGAGAGCACTCGCATCTACGGCGAATTTCTTCCACTCGACTGGCAGGAGTTTACCGCCGGACGCTGGGGCATCGTCCGCCGCTTCCCGCTCGGTCCCATCGCCGGCATCACGCCATTCAATTTTCCGATCAATCTGGTCGCCCACAAAGTCGCGCCCGCCATCGCCGCCGGATGCCCCATGGTGCTCAAGCCTGCGCCCCAAACTCCGCTCTGCTCGCTGCTTCTGGCCGAATGCGTCCAGCAGGCCGGATGGCCCGATGGCGGCCTCAACGTGCTCCCCCTCTCCAACGACGACGCCGGCCTGCTCGTCACCGACGACCGCATCAAGCTCATCAGCTTCACCGGCAGCGTCCCCGTTGGCTGGGACATCAAACGCCGCGCCGGAAAAAAGAAAGTCGTCCTCGAACTCGGCGGCAACGCCGGAGTCATCGTCCACAGCGACGCCGACCTCACCTACGCCGCCGACCGCTGCATCACCGGAGGCTTCGCCTACGCCGGCCAAACTTGCATCTCCGTGCAGCGCATTCTTGTCGAGCATTCGGTCTACGGAAAATTCACCGACCTGTTCGTCGAGGGCGTCAAGAAGTTGAAGACTGGCGACCCGCTTGACGACTCCACCGACGTTGGCCCGCTCATCCGCGAGAGCGACGCCATCCGCACCGTCAACTGGATCGAAGAAGCTGTCCACGCCGGCGCCCGCCTGCTCTGTGGCGGCCATCGCAACAACCAGGTTGTCGAGCCCACCGTGCTCACCGGCACCAGGTCCGACATGAAAGTCAACTGCCAGGAAATTTTCGGTCCCGTCGTCACCATCGAGCCTTACCACGATTTCGATCAGGCCCTGCGCCAGATCAACAACTCTGCCTACGGCCTGCAAGCCGGCCTGTTCACCCGCGACGCCAAACTTCTGTTCCAGGCCTACGAAGAACTCGAAGTCGGCGGTTTAATCGCCGGCGACGTTCCCTCGTTCCGCATCGATCACATGCCCTACGGCGGCGTCAAAGATTCCGGCCTCGGCCGCGAAGGCCTGCGCTACGCCATCGAAGAAATGACTGAACCCAAGCTGCTGGTGATGAACCTCCGCTGACCCCCGCGCGCCGCGATTCTTGCATTCCAGACCCGCCGCCTCCTCGGCGCCAAGCAATTCAATTTCCAGAAATGGTTCTCTTCAAAAGTTCCGCAATATTCAAATTTCGAAAAAATGCGCGACAAAATCCATTCAAGTATTTATAATTCCGAGTTTCACAAACAAACTCGGGAAAATCATTGTGGGTGGTTTTCCTTTTCGCCGTATCACTAGAACCGGCAACAGTTAGCGGACGGTCCGCACGGGTCTCCCCAAGCCAGATCTTGTAAGAGCATGTCGCAGATATTCCATCGCAGTACGAATACTCTTTCCCGGGCCACCATCTTTGGCGCGGTCTTTCTGGTTGCGGCCCTCACTGGCATGGCCTACGAGATTCAAGGTTCGCCCTACGTCACCTATGCCGGAGTGCGCAAGCCGCAGCCCGTCCCGTTCAGCCACCAGCACCACGTCTCCGGACTCGGCATCGACTGCCGCTACTGCCACACTTCGGTCGAGACTTCCAGCTTCGCCGGCATCCCGCCGACCAAAACCTGCATGAACTGCCACTCCCAGATCTGGACCAACGCCAAGCTGCTCGAGCCGGTCCGCGCCAGCTACCGCACCGGCGAGTCGCTCAAGTGGACGCGCGTCAACCAGCTCCCCGACTTCGTCTATTTCAATCACAGCATTCATGTGGCCAAGGGCGTAGGCTGCAACACCTGCCACGGCCCGGTCGACAAGATGCCCCTGATGTATCAGCAGGAAAGTTTGCAAATGGAGTGGTGCCTGGGCTGTCATCGCGCCCCGGAAAAAGTTCTCCGTCCTCGCGACCAGGTTTTCAACATGCGCTACCAGCAGCCCACCAGCGCCAACCCCGTCGTGGTCGATGGCCACAGCTACGACGACCAAATGGAGTTAGGCGCGGCCCTGCTGAAGAAATACGAGGTCCGCAGCGTAAAAGACATCACCAGCTGCAACACGTGTCACCGGTAGAGTTTTGTGGAAGAGGCTTTGTGGAAGAGCCCGGCTTTAGCCGGGCGTTAAGGGACAAACTGAATGGGGCTTTAGCCCCCGAAAGTAACAACGACGAACCAGCCGCGAAGCGGCGCAATGTGAAAGCCCGGCACGGAAGTGCCGGGTAGACCCGAGAAAACGGAATCAGTCCCGTAGGGACGACACCGAACGACGCAATGACCAACGACGAAAAAAATCCCGGCGGCCTGATCCAAATCAAAACGCAGGAAGACGTCTGCCCCGGCAAAAAACTCGACCTCGCCGCGGTCCGCGAAAAAATCGACTACGCCACCGCCCACGACGCCGCGGAAAAAACCGGCCCCGAATATTGGCGCAGCCTGGAAGAACTCGCCGGCTCCAAAGACTTTCAAGACGCCCTGCACCGCGAATTCCCCAAACACGCCTCCGAATGGCTCGACACTGTCTCCCGCCGCGGATTCCTCAAAGTCATGGGAGCCTCGCTCGGCCTGGCTGGCATGACCGGATGTGTTCGTCTTCCCTTCGAGCCCATCGTCCCCTACGTTCGCCAGCCCGAAGGCGTCGTCCCCGGCCGGCCAATGTACTACGCCACGGCGGTCACGCTCGGCGGATACGCTAGCCCCGTCCTGGTCGAAAGCCATCTCGGCCGCCCCACCAAAATCGAAGGAAATGACCAGCACCCCGCGAGCCTGGGCGGCACCGACGTCTTCAGCCAGGCTTCGCTGCTCGGCCTCTACGATCCCGACCGCTCCCAGACCGTCACCTCCATGGGCGACGCGCACTCTTGGCAGGGATTTCTCGCCGCCATCCGCGGCCCGCTCAGCGCGCAGAAAGCGCTCAAAGGCGCGGGCATCCGCATCCTCACGCCGACGATTTCTTCGCCCACGCTCGCCGACCAACTGCGCAACTTCTTGAAGATTTATCCCGAAGCCAAGTGGCACGTCTACGAGCCGGTCAATCGCGACAACGTCCTCGAAGGCGCCAAGCTGGCCTTCGGACAGCCCGTCGAAACCCGCTACGATTTTTCGAAAGCCGACGTAATCGTCTCCCTCGACGCCGACTTCCTCTACGCCGGATTCCCCGGCAACACCAAATACATCCGCGACTTCGCCGCCCGCCGCAATCCCGACACCGGCAACATGAACCGCCTCTACGTCATCGAGAGCACGCCAAGCTCAACGGGTGCGAAGGCGGATCATCGCTGGCCGGTACGCGTGGGAGAAGTGTCTGAAGCTCTGCAAGCCATGACGGTGAGGATCTCGGGGTCGCTCGGCCCGTCGGACATCGATGCACCGGCGAGTCAAAAGGGCCAACTGGTTGATGAACCGCGCGATCTGATGGGGGCGCCAATAAATGTCGTGAGCGTTGATTTGCGCCGGCATCTTGGGTCGTCTGTGGTGATTGCGGGCGATCATTTGCCTCCGGCCGTCCATGCGCTGGCCCACGCATTCAATATGCAACTGGGCAACGTCGGCAAGACCGTTTTCTACACTGATCCGGTCGACGCGAACCCAATCAGCCAGACCGAATCGATCAAAGATCTCGTCGCCGACATGCGCGGCGGCAAAGTCGACCTGCTCATCATCCTAGGCGGCAATCCCGTTTACGACGCGCCCGCCGATCTCAGCTTCGCCGACGCGATGATGAACACCAAGATTCCTCTGCGCGTCCACTACGGCCTGTATAACGACGAAACCGCCGAACTCTGCCACTGGCACGTCAACGCCACGCACGAACTCGAATCCTGGGGCGACGCCCGCGCCTACGACGGCACCGTCAGCATCATCCAGCCGCTGATCGCTCCGCTTTACAACGGCAAGAGCCCGCTGGAATTCGTCGCGCTGCTCAACGGACAATCCGACGCGACCGGCTACGATCTCACCCGCGCTTACTGGCAGAAGCAGCACACCGGCGCCGACTTCGAGCAGTTCTGGCGCAAATCGCTCCACGATGGCTGGATCGAGGGGACAACTTTCGCGCCGAAGTCACTCAAGCCCGCAGCAGCCTTTCCTGCGCCCGGCACGGGATCGAATCGGCCATTAGCCAATCGGGATTTTAAGACCCTGATCCCGCTCGCCGATCCCAACGCCATCGAGCTCAACATCCGCCGCGACCCCACCATCTACGACGGACAATTCTCCAACAACGGCTGGCTGCAGGAACTCCCCAAGCCGATGTCCAAGCTCACCTGGGACAACGCCGTCCTCATGGGCCCCAAGATGGCCGATCGCCTGGGCGTCAAAACCATCGACCTCGTCGAACTCGAACTCAACGGAAACAAAGTCACCGGCCCGGTCTGGGTGCAGGTTGGCCATCCCGACAACTCCGTCACCATCACCCTCGGCTACGGACGCAAGCGCGCCGGCCGCGTCGGCACCGCCCAAGGCTTCAATGCCTACGCACTCCGCACCACCGTCAATCCCTGGATTGCCTCTGGTGTTTCCATAAAGAAGACCGGCGACAAATACGTGCTCGCCTCCACCCAGGGCTATCAGTGGATGGACACGCCCAACGGCGCGCACCGTCCGCTTGTCCGCGAAGCCACGCTCGCCGACTACCGCAAAGAGCCCAACTTCGCTAAAGACGAAGAAACGCCCTACGACGTCACGCTCTATCCAAACTATCCCTACAAAGAAGAAGAGTACGCCTGGGGCATGGCCATCGATCTGAACAAGTGCGTTGGCTGCAACAACTGCATGTTGGCCTGCGTTTCGGAAAATAACATCGCGGTCGTCGGCAAAGAGCAGTGCGCCATCGGCCGCCACATGCACTGGATTCGCATCGATACCTACTATCAATATCCCGATCAGCAAGCCCACGACAGCGACAATCCCAAAGCATTCTTCCAGCCCGTGCCATGCCAGCAGTGCGAAAACGCGCCTTGTGAAGTGGTTTGCCCCGTCGGCGCCACCAACCACTCCACCGAAGGCCTGAACGACATGATCTACAACCGCTGCGTGGGCACGCGTTACTGTTCCAACAACTGTCCCTACAAAGTGCGCCGCTTCAACTTCCTGCTTTTCCAGGATTGGGACACACCCCAGTACAAGATGATGCGCAATCCCGACGTCACCGTGCGCAGCCGCGGCGTCATGGAAAAATGCACCTACTGCATCCAGCGCATCAGCGAGCATCGCATCGACGCCGAAGTCGCATCGGTGCGCGAAGGCAAGACCATCCGCGTCGGTGACGAATTGCAAACCGCCTGCCAGCAGTCCTGCCCGGCGGAAGCCATCGTCTTCGGCAATATCAACGACCCCAACAGCAAAGTGTCGAAGCTAAAAGCGCTGTCCAGAAATTACAGCCTGCTGGGCGAACTGAACACCCGCCCCAGAACAACGTACCTGGCAGAAATTCGCAACCCAAATCCGGAGTTGGGAGGATGAACCATCGATGTGGCGACGGCCGCCTCGGCCGTCCGGCCAGCGCAAAGCGCGGCCGAGTTGTGGAACAGCGGCCCTTTAGGGCCGCGTAAAGTCGGAGGAATTTAACTGGGCTTCAGCCCCTGAAGGATTTCGCAAGACGCATGCCCGAGCAATTCAAATCCGCGACCGACCTCGAACGCGCTCCCGTCATCGAGCCCGGCCACACCTTCGGCACGGTCACGGAAAAAATCAGCGCCATCGTCCTCACCCGTCCCGCTTCCAACGGATGGTTCATCGGCTTCGGCATCGCCTTCATGCTGACCATGATGATGCTGTTTGCCGTCGGCTACCTCTTCCTCAAAGGCATCGGCATCTGGGGCGACACCATCCCCATCGGCTGGGGCTTCGCCATCGTCAACTTCGTCTGGTGGATCGGCATCGGCCACGCCGGCACGCTCATCTCCGCCATCCTCTTATTGCTGCGCCAGCAGTGGCGCAATTCCATCAACCGCTTCGCCGAAGCCATGACCCTGTTCGCTGTGGCCTGCGCCGGGCTCTTCCCCGCCATCCACGTCGGCCGCCCCTGGCTCGCCTATTGGCTGTTCCCGTATCCCAACACCATGCGGGTCTGGCCGCAGTTCCGCAGCCCGCTCATGTGGGACGTTTTCGCCGTCTCCACCTACGCCACCATTTCCGCTCTTTTCTGGTTCGCCGGCCTCATCCCCGACTTGGCCACCCTGCGCGATCGCACCGAAAAGCGCTGGCTGAAAATTATCTACGGCATGCTCTGCATGGGCTGGCGCGGATCCGCCCGCCACTGGCACCGCTACGAAACCATGTATCTGCTGCTCGCCGGACTGGCCACGCCGCTGGTACTTTCCGTGCACACCGTCGTCAGTTTCGATTTCGCCATCGGCATCGTCCCCGGATGGCACACCACCATCTTCCCGCCCTACTTCGTCGCCGGCGCCATCTATTCCGGCTTCGCCATGGTCCTGATGCTGGCCATCCCCATCCGCAAAATTTATGGCCTCGAAGGTTTCATCACCGAACGCCATCTGCAGAACTCCGCCAAAGTCATGCTCGCCACCGGCCTGATCGTTGCCTATGGCTACGGCATCGAGGCTTTCATGGGATGGTACAGCGGCGACCGTTACGATGCCTTCACCATGTGGAACCGCCTGCACGGCCCCTATTCGCACTGGTATTACGCCCTCCTGACCTGCAACATCTTTATTCCCCAGGTCCTCTGGATTCGCAGGCTGCGTACCAGCCCCATTGCTCTGTTCTTGATCTCCGGCGTGGTTCTCGTCGGCATGTGGCTCGAGCGCTTCATCATCGTGGTCGTCAGCCTGCATCGCGACTTCCTCACTTCGTCCTGGGGCATGTACTACCCCACGCGCTGGGACTGGATGACTTTCATCGGCACCATCGGCATGTTCCTGGCCGCCATGTTCCTGTTCCTGCGCCTGTTGCCCGCCATCTCCATCTTCGAGATGCGCACCCTCCTGCCCGAAGCGGAGGTGAAGGAATGAAGCGGTTTGCTCAACAGCTCGATTTTGGGTGGCGCAGCGCTTCTAGCGCTGCGATAAAGGTTTCTTTTTTTGGCAGGGCTTTAGCCCCTGAGGGAGTTCTTGCAGAGGGGGCGAGTTTTAGAATATGAAGCGCGACCCCATCTACGGCATCATGGCCGAATTCGATTCCGCCCAGGCCCTCGTCGACGCCGCCCGCAGCACCTACGCCGCCGGCTACAAAAAAATCGACGCCTACAGCCCGTTCCCCATCGACGGTCTCGCCGAAGAAATCGGATTCCACCACGACGAAGTTCCGCTCGTCGTTCTCATCGGCGGCCTCATCGGCGGCCTCTCCGGATATCTCATGCAGTGGTGGATCTCGGTCGTCGACTACCCGCTTAACATCGGTGGCAAGCCGTACCATTCCTGGCCCGCCTTCATCGTCATCACTTTCGAGATGACCATCCTGTTCGCCGGAATCTCCGCCGTCTTCGGCATGTTGGCCCTCAACGGCCTGCCCATGCCCTATCACCCGGTCTTCAACGTGCCGCGCTTTTCGTCGGCGTCGAAAGATCGTTTCTTCCTAATTGTTTTCTCGTCCGACAAAAAATACGATGCCGCCGGCGTCCGCAAATTCCTAGAGGCCCTAAACCCCCGCTCCGTCTCGGAGGTGCCCAGCTAGAATGCCCCTCCTTCGACACAGACCGCGCAGCCGTTCCTCACGCGAAGGGAGAGATCTCGCGCCCGTCCCCACGAACCATGTAGGGACAGCCGCCCTCGGCTGTCCGGTCGAGCAAAGCTCGACACCGGTTTCCATTGCAGCGCACAAAAACCTGTGCCCCACTCTTGCGCCTTCTTTGCGCAAAGCCTGCCCCGAGCCTGTCGAAGGGAGCGGAATTCCACTGGAACCTCAGAGATGGGCCTTCCTTCGTGTACGTTCGTGTCCTTCGTGGTTAAAGATTTTTGCCGCGATCGCCGCCATCACCCTCTCGACCGGCTGCCGCATCGACATGCACGTCCAGCCCCGCGAAAACCCGCTCTCCCGCAGCGATTTCTTCGCCGACCAGCGCTCCGAGCGTCCGCCGGTCGAAGGCACCGTCGCCCGCGGACAGCTCCACGCCGACACCTATTTCTACACCGGTAAAATCGGCAACAATCCCGGCGACGTCATGCCGTTCCCCGTCACCATGCAGGTTCTTGATCGCGGCCGCGAACGCTACAACATTTTCTGCGCCCCCTGCCATTCCCGCGTCGGCGACGGCAACGGA
The DNA here is from genome assembly GCA_035504195.1 of Terriglobales bacterium. GTDB lineage: Bacteria > Acidobacteriota > Terriglobia > Terriglobales > Acidobacteriaceae > Sulfotelmatobacter. The sequence goes on along the minus strand of DATJSG010000025.1, from coordinate 7,630 downwards.
TTCGTCCCCTCCCGCGGATTCGCCCGCAAGCCGCCGTCCTATCACATCCCCCGCCTCGAAAAAGCGCCGCTCGGATATTTCTTCGACGTCATCACCAACGGCTTCGGCATCATGCCCGACTACGCCTCGCAGATTCCCGCGCAGGACCGCTGGGACATCGTCGCCTACGTGCGCGCCCTGCAGTTGAGCCAGAACGCAACGATGGCCGACGTGCCCGCGGGACAGCCGATTCCCTCCGCGCCGCCAAAATTCGCCGAGCCCGGAACCGGCGCCACGTTGCCGGTCTTGGCGCCGCCAACGCAATCGGAAGACACAAAGGAAGGCACAAAGAAGGAAGACCAGAAATGACCGCGACCGCCGCCACCCAACTCGATCTCACTTCCCCGCCGGTGGTCAAAACCATCGCGCAGCGGTCGCTGATCGTCGGCGTCGTCTTCGGCATCGCGGCCGTCGTTCTCGCCTTCACCCGCCCCGAACAGTTCTATCGCGGATATCTGCTCGGCTTCATGTGCTGGCTCGGCCTCGCGCTCGGTTCCATGGCCATTCTCATGATCCGCCATCTCACCGGCGGAGGATGGGGCATGGTCATCCGCCGCATTCTCGGCGCGGCCATGCGCACCCTGCCGTTGCTCGCCATTCTCTTCATTCCCCTCATCCTCGGCATGCACCATCTCTACATCTGGGCCCAGCCGCTTGACCGCGTCGCCGACAAGCATCTGCGCGAACACCTCGAAGACATCACCAAAACCTATCTCACCACCAACGGCTTCATCATCCGCGCCATCATCTACTTCGCCATCTGGAACCTGCTCTCGTTCCTGCTCTCGCACTGGTCCAAACAAACCGACTCCGCCGGAGCCCCCGACAACACGCAGAAATTTAAAGCCGTCGCCGGCCCCGGCCTCATCCTCTACGGATTCACCATCTCCTTCGCCGCCATCGACTGGGTCATGTCGCTCGATCCCAGCTGGATCTCCACCATCTTCGGCCTCATCATCCTCATCGGCGAAGTCCTCTCCGCCATGTGCTTCGCGGTTGTAGTCGAGCGCATTCTCTTCGACTACAAGCCGATGTCCGAGATGCTCAAGCCCGACTTCGTCCACGACCACGGCAAGTGGATGCTCACCTTCACCATGGTCTGGGCCTATTTCAGTTTTTCGCAGTGGCTCATCATCTGGGCCGGCAACCTGCCGCAGGAAATCACTTTCTACCTGAGGCGCCTCAACGGCGGCTGGGGAAGCATCGGGCTGTTTCTGGCGCTATTCGGTTTTGCCGTACCGTTTGCCATGCTGCTCTCGCGCCCCTTCAAGCGCAATATCCGTAAGCTCGTCTGGCTCGCGGTCTGGATCATTCTTGTACGCTACATCGATCTTTTCTGGATCATCGAACCGAATTTCTCGAAAACTCTGAACATCACCATTGCCGATATCGTCGTGCCCATCGCCATCGGCGGATTCTGGCTGGCCTTCTTCTTCCGCAATTTAGGCGCGCTGCCCCTGCTCCCCGCCTACGATCCGTCCGCCGGAGAAGTGATACGCCCGCCCCATCATCACGGAGGCACATAAGCGAAGCGCAAACCGCAAAACGCCCAGACGTAAACCTGAGAACCGACAGTAAGAAGTAAGAAAGTAATGACCAACGACTAACGACTAACGACCAACGACTAACGACTAACGACTAAGACCATGACCGACGAACCCAATCACGCGACCAACGGCCACGGCGACTACGAGCGCCGCGACATCGGCATCGCCGGCGTGCTCTATTTTCTCATCGGCCTCGCCGTGTTCATGCTCTTGGCCCACTTGGTGGTGACGTCCCTGTTTCACTATCTCGACCAGCGCAGCAAGGCCGAACAGACTCCCGTCAGTCCCATGGTCACCAACGCTCCTGTCGATACCCGCCATCTGCCCACCGATTACCGCGACTATCTCAAGCAGAATTTCCCCAGCCCGCAACTCGAAGTCGACGAACGCACCCAACTGAACGGCATCATCACCGCGCAGGAAGAGCAACTCAGCACCTACGGCTACATCGACAAGCAAGCCGGCACCGTCCGCATCCCCATCGAACGCGCCATGGAGCTAATCGCCCAGCGCGGCCTGCCCGTGCGTGCCCAGGGCGCAGCCGCCGAATCGCAACCCGCATCCGAAACGGCGAAGAATCAAGCCGTCCCGGCCACGAAAAAGGGAAAAAAGAAGTGAGCCGTAAAAATCACAATTCGACGTGCACGACGCATGTAGAGACAGCCGCCCTCGGCTGTCCAGTCGGGCAAAGCTCGACAGCGCACTCAGCCTGCACTGCCAAACTTCGTCCCTGCGGAGTCCTGCTGCTGCTGGCACTCCTCGCTTCGATCGCCGCTCCCCGGGCGATGTCCCAGGCCATGTCCAAAGGCATCCTTTCGCCCCCGGCCAACGTCCGTCCGCCCTATCTCGAAAACGTCGGCATCGAGCAGCATCTCGATGCCCAGGTTCCCGCCGACCTCGCTTTCACCGACTCGACCGGCCGCGCCGTCAAGCTCGGCGACTACTTCGGAAGCAAGCCGCTCATCCTCAATCTCGTCTACTACAACTGCACCATGCTCTGCGGTGAAGAACTCGCCGGCCTCGCCGGCGCCATGAAGATGATCAAGTTCGACGTAGGCGACCAATTCGACGTAGTCACCGTCAGCTTCAACCCCGACGAGACGCCCGCAATCGCTGCCGCCAAGAAGGCGGACTACATCAAGCGCTACGGCCGTTCCGGCGCTGCTTCCGGCTGGCATTTCCTCACCGGCCCTGCCCAATCCATCAACGCGCTCACCAAGGCCGTCGGCTTTCAGTATCAGTACGATCCCAAAATCAAGCAGTACGCGCACGTCACTGCAATCATGGTCTTGACGCCGCAAGGCCGCATCTCGCGCTACTTTTACGGCGTCGATTTTCCGCCCAAAGATTTACGCATGGGGCTGGTCGAGGCTTCGTCGGAGAAAATCGGCAACCTCACCGATCAGGTGCTTTTGTACTGCTACCACTACGACCCCGCCACCGGAAAATATGGCGCTGTCGTGAGCAACATGCTGCGCCTCGGCGGCGGCCTGACGATACTCCTGCTCGGCGGATTGGTGCTCATCCTGTTCCGCCTGGAAAAAGCCGCGGCCAGAAGAGTACAGCGAAGTCGCAATGCCAATTGGGGAGAAGTAAAGGCAGGTCATGTTCGATAACTTTCCATTATGGCCGCAGCGGGCCTCCACGATGGCGGGCAACGTCGATGCCCTCTTCATCTTCCTGCTGGTTGTCTGCGGGTTGATGACGCTGCTCATTTTTGTCACCTTGATTTATTTCGCTGCGCGGTACCGCGCCCGCAAGGGTGTGCCCGCCGAACAGATCGAAGGTTCCATCCCGCTGGAGTTGACCTGGTCCGTCATCCCGTTCTTTGTATTCATGGCGATCTTCCTCTGGGGCGCGGTCGTCTACTTCAAGAGCCGCACTCCTCCCCGCGATTCGACTGAAGTCTACGTCGTCGCCAAACAATGGATGTGGAAGCTCGAGCATGCCGAAGGCCAGCGCGAGATCAACGAGCTGCATGTCCCCGTCAACCGTGACGTCAAGCTGATCATGACTTCGCAGGACGTCATCCACAGCTTCTTCGTGCCCGCGTTCCGCATGAAACAGGATGTGCTGCCCGGCCGCTACACCATCGCCTGGTTCCGCGCCACCAAGCCCGGCACCTATCATCTCTTCTGCTCGCAGTATTGCGGCACCCAGCACTCCGGCATGATCGGCGATATCGTCGTCATGGAGCCGGCCCAATACGAAGCCTGGATGAGCGGCGGCACCACCGGCCCGCTCTCCGCCGCCGGCGAAAAAATCTTCGCCGAACTCGGCTGCTCCACCTGTCATCGCAGCGACATGCAGGGCCGCGGCCCCAACCTCGCCGGTGTCTTCGGCAAGCCCGTGCAGCTCGAAGACGGGCGCACCGTCCTCGCCGACGAAAATTATGTGCGCGAATGCATTCTCGATCCCGGCGCGAGAAGGGTGAAAGGATTCCAGCCGATCATGCCCACGTTCCAGGGACTGGTCAGTGAAGAGCAGGTCAACGCGCTGGTGGCGTATGTGAAATCGTTGTCCAAGCCCGGCGCCCCGGCAAAAGCCCCCGCAGTCGCGACGCAAGCGGCTCCGGCCAAGGCGCAAGCCTCGGCACAAGCCCCGTCACAAGCCGGGTCGCAAGCGTCACAAAAAAGTCAGGTGGAATAAGTTATGGCAACCGCAGCTGCCCAAAACCCCGCTCAGCCGGTCGAGCGCGAAAATTATCTGAACAAGCACTACGGCGTCTGGTCCTGGCTTCTCACCACCGACCACAAACGCATCGCGCTCCTTTATTTGATCTCCATCACCTTCTTCTTTTTCATCGGCGGATTCTTCGCGCTCCTCATCCGCCTCGAACTGCTCACGCCCGCCGGCGACCTCGTCCAGGCCGACACCTACAATAAACTCTTCACCCAGCACGGCCAGGTGATGGTCTTCTTTTTCCTCATCCCTTCCATTCCCGCCGTGCTCGGCAACTTCCTCGTTCCCATGATGGTCGGCGCCAAGGATCTCGCCTTCCCCAAGATCAACCTGCTGAGCTGGTATCTCTACATCATCGGCGGCCTGATGATGATCCACTGCATGCTGACCGGCGGCGTCGACACCGGCTGGACCTTCTACACTCCTTTCAGCACCGCCTTCAGCAACACCAAAGTCATCGAAGCCGGACTCGCCATCTTTGTCGCCGGATTCTCCTCCATCCTCACCGGCCTCAATTTCATCGTCACCATCCATCGCATGCGCGCCCCCGGCATGACCTGGTCTCGACTTCCCCTATTCATCTGGGCCCACTACGCGACCAGCATCGTACAGATTCTCGGCACGCCCGTCATCGCCATCACTCTGGTCCTGGTCGTCGCCGAACGCGCCCTGCATCTCGGCATCTTCGATCCCAAACTTGGCGGCGATCCGCTCCTGTTCCAGCATCTGTTCTGGTTCTATTCGCATCCCGCCGTCTACATCATGATCCTGCCGTCGATGGGCGTGGTCACCGAAATCATTGCCTGCTTCTCCCGCAAGCGCATCTTCGGCTACACCTTCGTCGCGCTGTCCTCGATCTCCATCGCCGTCTTCGGATTCCTCGTCTGGGCGCATCACATGTTCGTCGCCGGTATCTCCGTCTACGCCGCGCTCATCTTCTCCATCCTCAGCTACGCCGTCGCCGTTCCCTCCGCCGTCAAAGTCTTCAACTGGACCGCCACTCTCTACAAGGGCTCCATTCACTACGATGCGCCCATGCTCTACGCCTTCGGTTTCCTCGGCCTGTTCACCATCGGCGGATTGACCGGATTGTTCCTCGCCTGCCTCGGTGTCGACATGCACGTCCACGACACCTATTTCGTCATCGCCCACTTCCACTACATCATGGTCGGCGGCGCGGTCATGGGATATCTCGGCGGCATGCATTTCTGGTGGCCCAAAATTTCCGGCAAGCTCTATCCCGAAGGCTGGGCCCGCCTCGCCGCCCTGATCGTCTTCATCGGATTCAATCTCACCTTCTTCCCGCAGTTCATCCTCGGCTACATCGGGATGCCGCGCCGCTACTATCAATATCCGCCCGAATTCCAGGTGCTCAACGTGCTCTCGACCGCCGGCGCAACCGTCCTCGGCGTCGGCTATCTGCTGCCCATGATCTATTTCCTCTGGTCGATGCGCTACGGCAAGCCCGCGTCCGATAATCCCTGGAACGCCGCCGGCCTCGAGTGGAAGACCGCTTCTCCTCCGCCGACTTTCAACTTCGACCAGGAACCCGTCGTCACCTGGGAAGCCTACAACTACGACGAACTCGACGCCCCGCACGGCGGCACACCTCACACCCAGGAGGTGCCCGTTGTCCGATAGCCAAACCATGGGTGGCGCAGGAATGGGTGGCCCAGGAATGGGTAGCCAAATGTCCAGTCAAACAATAGGCAGCCCGACCGTTGCCGTCCACGAGCCCGACAACCCCGCCCTGCTCCATCACTTCGCCACCGAAGAGCAGCAGCGCAACTCTGCCAGCTTCGGCATGTGGATCTTCCTCGCCACCGAAGTCATGTTCTTCGGCGGCCTGTTCTGCGCCTACCTGATCTACCGCCGCTGGTACTTCGGAGATTTCGGCGCCGCCAGCAAATCCATTAACGCCACGCTCGGAGCCGCCAACACCGCCGTCCTCATCTGCAGCAGCTTGACCGTCGTGCTCGCCATCTGGGCCGCGCAAACCTCCCGCCGCGCCCTCCTGATTGCCATGCTCGTCCTCACCATGCTCTTCGGTCTCACCTTCCTCGGCATCAAAGCCGACGAATACAAAGACAAATTCGAAGAGCATCACGTTCCCGGCGCATCCTTCAGTTTCGATCACGTCCCCATCCCCGGACATCCCGATCAATACGCCAACCCCCGCCACGCCGAGATTTTCTTCTCTCTCTACTTCATCATGACCGGCCTGCACGCCCTGCACATGATCATCGGCCTCGGCATCTTCACCTGGCTTCTCGCCATGGCAGTGAAAGGCCGCTTCACTCCCGAATATCACACGCCGCTCGAAATCGGCGGCCTCTACTGGCACTTCGTCGATATCGTCTGGATCTACCTGTTCCCCTTGCTCTACCTGATCGACCGCCACCCGTAAGGCGAATGAGCATGAATTTCACATTCGAAATCTCGACGCGTTGTCATCCTGAGCGAAGCACGCCGATGAGCGAAGCGAATCGGCGCGCGCAGTCGAAGGATCTCCCTCTCATCGGCTCCATCCCCACGGTGGCAACAAAAGAGGCCTCCCATGTCTGACCACGCAAATTCCGAACATTCGAAATCCCCCCTGACCACCTACTTCAGCGTCTGGATCGCGCTGCTCGCCTGCACCTTCCTCACCTACAAAGCCGCCTATATCGAACTAGGCCGCTTCAACGCCGCCGTCGCCCTCATCATCGCCACTGTAAAGGCTCTTCTGGTCGCTCTCTTCTTCATGCACATCAAAGGCGCCCACGAAAAGCTGCTCAAGCTGGTCGTCATCTCCACCATTTTCTTCCTCTTCATCCTCCTGGCACTCTCCATGGCCGACTACGGCACCCGCGGCTGGAGCTAGGTTTTGTGGAAGAGCGGCGCTTGAGCGCCGCGAAAAAGTGAAGAAGATCCTCGGGCTTTAGCCCAGGGTGCCCCACTTCTGGCCGCCTTTGCCAGAAGTGGGGATTTTGACCCCGATCTTCCCGACGCCCGCCGCCCGACAAAGCCAGCCAAGCGCAAGCAACCCACCTCCCAGTCGGAAAACTCCCATGCCCATGTAGGGACAGCCGCCTTCGGCTGTCCGGCGGCCCAGAAGTACCGGGCCGCGGCAGGTTTTCACTCCGCGCACCCCACCCACGCCGCGCGCCCCACCCACACCGGGTGCACCGGGTGCGGGTGCCCCACTTCTGGCCGGTGTTGCCAGAAGTGGGGATTTTGACCTCGATCTTCCCGAAGCCCGAAGCCCGACAAAGCGAAGCCAGCGCAAGCATCAACCCACCTCCCGGTCAAAAAGCTCCCATGCCCATGTAGGGACAGCCGCCCCCGGCTGTCCGGCGGCCCAGAAGTACCGGGCCGCGGCA
>DATJSG010000024.1:0-3382 GCA_035504195.1 Terriglobales bacterium | reverse complement strand
AGGCCGTCCCGGTGCTGGGGATCAGGACTGCACAGGGTTGCCGATGGCTGGGGCGACCGGCGTGATCCAGCATCCTCGGATCGGGCGGAGAAAACATCCGGCGCGCGGTCGAAAAAGGAATCAGACTTTGGATGGAGTTTTTACGGGAGGACGCGTCAGCGCGAGGGTTTTCCGGGGAGGTGCAGCGATTTAGCTGCTGCACCTCCGGAGCGCGTTGGGTTCAATCCGGGTTGGGTTACCGGGGCTGGAGTTCGTCCGCCGCTTCGAAGACGGTGGACAGAGCCGACGCGATCACTATAACCGCCAGCGAGCCAGCCGCCGCCGAGCAGGCATTAAACACGCTGACCAATATAGTCTATAATGAAACGTCCTTTTTGCAGCCAAACCCAAGTGTTCCAGCCCATGCACCGGGAAGTGCGGAAGATTTGCACAATGGCCGCGAGGCAGTGGCGGAAATTGCTCATCGAGATATAAAGAGTGGTCATCGTAGTCGAGTTCTTGTGAAGTCAAAGCTCCCCGCTAAGGAGCGGCTAGCGCTAAGACACCGTGTGCCCACGGCTGTCGCCGCGTATTCGGATTCGCGCTCGGCAGCGCAGGAGGCCCTGTCCGGGCGTAACTCGACCAACGGCGCAACCCAGTATCGGACCCGATTCGGGGACGATGTATCTACGCCGGTGGGCGGCAAGGGCGGAACGGACGTGTCTCAGCATTTTGGACCGTTTCCTGTCGCGAACGGTAGAACGGAAGTAATTGTGATTGGGCCGTGAGGACACTTCTATGTCTAAAATCTGCCTACTATTTATGATCCTACTAATGCCACTACTCGGATTTGCGGCTAGCTCTCGACCCTTGTCGCCGTCTGAAATCAAAGAAGTAATCCAAGCTGTTGAAGATGAGATCTATGACTATGGATACAACAACGATTACTACCAATTAGGGGCGAATCTTGGAACCCCAGAGCACTGGATTGCCCACATGAGTATCTATGTGGACCCGAACTATGACTTGAAAGACGGCGGCGGACAGGTCATCTACAAGTACATGCCGTACGGGCAGATAATCCGCTTTTTTTCATTCAACAGAGACGGTCTGGTCCAACTCGACGGCAACCCTGAAAATCATTTCCCGATCACTCAGCCGAGCCACCAGACGGTCTTCATGGACGACGAGGATGTTTGCCGGTTGGAGCACGCTTGGTTAAAGGACTTCTTCGATATCGACGTATCACCGTCATTAGGCAGAATTCGCGACGCTGTCCGCCGCCAGAAGGACAGGACAGGATTTTCGGATTGGGAATATCGTCATGCGGGCAACAAGGGGAAGTGAGAAACGCGGGGGGCCCATACAATCCAGGTGTTGGCTTGTGTGGGCGCGGCTATGCCGAAGGGGCCAGGCGGACCATTACCAACTGGAGCGCCGGCCAACGGGATCTCCGATGATTTTGTAATTGCTACTCGCCGGAATTCTGGCTACAGTTTGGGCAAGGTTCAGAATGCAGTTCCAGACGGCGTGCCCGAGTATTACTCCATTTTGGTGTTTCAACGCGACGAGGCTTCACTTCCATGTAAGGGAGCGCCATTTTTCGGCCTCGGCAGCGCGTGCCGCTTCGGCCCGGCGGACTCGGTTTTCGGCATCGACACCAAGGATGAGGCGGGTGGGGACTTCGTCCTGTTCGGCCAGACCGACGATGAGTTGGGCGATCCGGCGCGGGTCGCCTTCTTCCTGGCCCTCGATGGAGCGCAGCAAGCGGAAGATGGCACCGACGGAGGCCTCGTATTCCGGCAACAGGACAGGGAGATTCTGGCCGGCACGGCGGGCCCAGTTGGTGCGGATTCCGCCCGGCTCGAGGGTGCAGACTTTGACGCCGAAGGGTGCGACTTCCGCGGCGAGCGCGTCGCTGAAGCCTCCGACGGCCCACTTGGCGGCGTGATAGGGTGAGTTGCCGGGGATGCTATGGCGTCCCCCGATGGAAGAGATCTGGAAAATGTGGCCGTGTTTTTGACGGCGCATGACGGGAACGGCGGCGCGGGTGGTGTAGACGACGCCATAGAAGCAGGTATCCATGACTGCCTGAAAATCTTCGGGGCTGAGCTGTTCGAAGGGGGCGAACTGGCCGTAGCCGGCGTTGTTGACGAGGACGTCGAGGCGGCCGAAGGTGTCGACCGCGGTTTGAACCGCGCGCTGGGCCGCGGACGCATCGCGGACATCGAGGGTGACGGGCTGAACGCGAGATCCGTAACGGGCGACGAGGGGGTCGAGTTCTGCGGTGCGGCGTGCAGCAGCAACGACATTATCTCCGGCGGCGAGAGCTGCTTCAGCAATATCGCGGCCGAGGCCGCTGCCGCTTCCGGTAATCAACCAAACTTTGGGCATGAGAGAACCTCCTGCAAAGTAGATTCATCAATGAGTGAGTGGATGCTCATTTATTTGCTGGAGGATCTTATCGGCAGGCGCGCCAGAAGAGCAGAAATGACCGGCGGATCAGTTTTTTGCGTTCCCCTGGACGCTGGGCGATGAATTCCAGGGTCGCTTCGTGCATGGCGCCCATGGTGGCTGAAGCGAAGCCGGGAGGCAGACCACGAAAGGCTTCGCGCTGTTCCAATTCGCACAGAGTTGCATCGACGGGGCCACTTTCTGCGGCAGTGGCGGCGCGGGTCACGGCGGTGATGAGGCCGGAAACCTTCAATTGCGCGGCGGTTTTGCGTTTGGCGGGAAACCGGATGGCCCAGGCGCAATAGCTGGACCAGATATGCCAGGCACGGTGCTCCAGGCCGGCTTTATGAGGGAAGTTCGCAACAAGGTGCTGATAGATCTCACTCTTGAGCTGGAGATAGAGCGCGTTGAGCAACTCATCCTTATTGACGAAGTAGGTAAAGAGGGTGCCTTCGGCAAGTCCGGCGCGGCGCGCGATTTTGGCGGTAGGCGCACCGATGCCGGATTCAGCAATCTCGTGCGCGGCCGCTTCGAGAATCGCGCTGCGTTTCTCGGGGCTTCGGAGTCGGGCCATGTTCAGAAATGAGAGTACACCGTTCGCAACGATGAGCAGGGTATCCGCTGCGTGGTCAGGGGCGGCGGGCTTTGCGCGCGGTCGGGCGGCCACGTGCTGCGGGTCGTGATCCGGAGCGCGATGCGGGAGGTTTCACGCGGTACTCGGCAGAGCGAGTCGGAGGAGTGCGTCCGGGGCGGGGCATTTTGCGGGCGGGTTTTTCGGATTTTCCGGCTGCGGCGCGGCGGAGCTTCTCGACTTCTTCGAGGGTGAGCTCACGCGTGCGTCCGGGCTCGAGGTCGAGGACGAGCGGGCCGTAGCCGACGCGGCGAATCTTCTCGGCGTGGTGGCCGATTTCCTCGAACATCTTGCGGATTTCGCGATTGCGGCCCTCGA
>DATJSG010000023.1:0-53464 GCA_035504195.1 Terriglobales bacterium | reverse complement strand
AACTCCCAGGCCCGCGCCCTCGAGCTCCCACCCTGGCTCCATCAGTACAACTGGCACCGTCCGCATGCTAGTCTGAATCACGCTCCACCCATCAGCCGTTCCGGTCTCGACCGGAACAACCTGTTGACACACCACACCTAGATCCTTCGGCCCGCAAAGAACCGCGCCTCAGGATGACAAGATTATGAGTGCGGTGGTGAAGTTCCTTGCTCTTCTGTGCCCTGTGCGGTTAAGCTTTTGCCCGTTCCCCGAAAATCGCCGTGCCCACGCGCACGCAAGTCGATCCTTCTTCGATCGCGACCTCGAAATCGTGTGACATTCCCATGGAAAGTACGTCCATGTGAATCGCCGCAAGCCTGCGTGCGGCAATCGCATCACGCAATTTGCTCAACTTGCGAAAAAACCGCCGCGCGCCCTCAGGATCCTCCGTGAACGGAGGCACAGTCATCAGCCCGCGAAATTCCAACGCCTCAAACCGTGGCGCCGCCATCAGCAAGTCTTCCAGTTCCGGCGAATCCGCCGCAATTCCAGTTTTTGCCGCTTCTCCGCCGACATTGATCTCGATCAGCACGCTCAACTTCTTGCCCAGCGTTCGGGCCGCCGCGTCCAGTTTTTCCGCCAGCTTCACCGAATCCACCGAATCCACCGCACCGAACAATTCCGCCGCCTTTGCCGCCTTGTTCGTTTGCAAGTGTCCGATCATGTGGAACTCTACCGCAGCCAGATCGAAGAGCGCGCCCGCCTTCGCGGCAAACTCCTGCACCCGATTTTCCCCGAACATTCGCAGCCCGGCATCATGGGCGTCGCGAATCCGTTCCGCTGGATGCGTCTTGCTGACCGCCATCAGAGCAACGTCCTCAGTAGACCGTCGTGCCCGCCGCGCAGCCGAGGCCATGCGCTCGCGGACCGCCGCAATATTTGCCGAAATGGACATAAAAAGATTGTCTTCCAGAAAAAATTCACCCTGAAAAGATTTGCCATCCTGAGTGAAGCGAAGGGACCTATGCAACTTGCCGGCAGCGTCGGTGCGGCTAGCAAGTTGCACAGATCCCTCGGCGCGAAAACCGCGTCTCAGGATGACAAGATGAAGCAGCTACATCATCGCAGTCGGCGGCGCCGGTTCGTTGGGATCGCCCGCGCTGGTCAGCGGCACCCAGATCATCAGGATCGCGAGCAACGCCATCACCACTATCCCCGAAAGATAGAGAGGATGCTCAAAAATTTGCGCTGCCGTGATCCGGCGCGCCCATCCTTCGATTACCTGCAATCCCTTATGCTGCGAAGTGGCAAGCCCCGTTGCGATGAACGCGGCCCAGATCAGGCCAAACACAGATTCTCCCGCGATCAACCCGGAAGCTGCCAGCACGCCCGCATTTTCCACGCGTGCCATCTGCGCTGCATTGAGGCCGCGGCGCTTGGCCAGCCAGTCGCCAATCGAGCGGAACACCCCGCCCAGGAAGATTGCGAACGTAGTCTCAAACGGCAGATACATGCCCACCGCCACCAGCATGGGACTGCGGACCTGCATCATGATCATGCCTATCCCGAGGAAAATGCCGACCACCACCAGCGGCCACGGCATGTCTCCGCCGACAATGCCGATGGCCAGCGTCGCCATCAGCCCGGCCTGCGGCGCAGAAAGTTGCCGGCTGCCGAATCCGAACGCCGTGTTCAGCAGGTAAAGCGGCCAGTACATCACCAGGCTGGCGACCACTACCGCAATCAGCTCCGCGACCTGAATCCGGCGCGGCGTGCCGCCCAGGATGTAGCCCACTTTAAAGTCCTGCAACAACTCGCCGGCCACTGAAGACGAAACACAAACCACCGCCGCCACTCCCAGCACGGTCGCCACGCCCGGAGTTCCCGACACGCCCAGCGAAACCATCAGCAGAGCCGCAATCAACAGCGTCGAAAGCGTTAACCCCGATACAGGATTATTCGATGAGCCGATGAATCCGACCAGGCTGCCGGAAACCGTGGCAAAGAAAAATCCCACCACCAGCATCACCACCGCGGCCAAGATCGCCGGCCAGATCAATCCAGAAATATGTACATACAAAAAACACATCAGGATAAACATCAGCCCAATCAGTCCAAACACGACCTTCGAGCTCATATACTGCTCGGTGCGCGACATCTGCGCGCGTTGGTCGGCCGTCTGCCGCAAATCGCCCAGCGCCCTGCCGATGCCCGCGGTAAGGCTCTTGCCCATCTTGAACAAAGTCCACGCCGCGCCGACAATCATGCCGCCGACGGCGATCGGCCGCACCACAAACCGCCACACCGCAATCGAAATGGCCGCCCAATTGTCGGGCGTGTCCGCGGGAAGATAGTGTTTGAGCTGCGGCCCCAGGAAAAAAATCAGCAGCGGAACCATCAGTCCCCACGCCAGCACGCCGCCGGCAAATTGAATTGAGGCCAGACGCAGCCCAATGATGTATCCCACGCCCAGATACGCCGGACTTACGCTTGGCGCCGCGAATGTGCTGGTCCCTCCCGCCGCGACGATGTTCGTGCTGCCGGTGGTTCCCAGGCGCACCTGGCTGCGTCCCAGGCTGCCCACCGCAAAATGAATGTCCTTGTCGGCGGCGAACAATCCGAACCGGCCCAGCAAATAAACCACGCCGCCCACGCCGATGTTCCAGAAAAGATATTTCGCAGCTTGTGCCCCGCGCCGTCCCGCCTTATGAATTTCCGCGGCCGCCACCGACTCAGGGAAGGGAAGTTCCGGATCCTCCACCATCACCCGCCGCACCAGTGAAATAAACAGCACTCCCAAAATGCTGCCCACCATCATCAGCGCCGTAGACTTCCAATAAGCATCCGCCGGGCGGAACGACGGCCACGCCTTGGACATCACGAACGCAGGAATGGTAAAAATTGCGCCCGCGGCCAGGCCCTCGCCGATCGTGCCCGCGGTACGAGCGATGTTCTCTTCGAGCAGGGTCCCTTTCCACGCCCGCAGCACCGCCATGGCAATGACCGCCGCCGGGTAGGTAGCCGCAATCGTGATGCCAGCGCGCAGTCCCAGGTACGCGTTGGCCGCTCCCAGAATTACGGTCAGCACCAGCCCCAGAAGCAAGGCGCGGAGGGTGAACTCCTTCATGTGCATGGTTTCGGGCACGAAGGGAACATGCTTCTTCGGACCAGTTCCGGCGTCGGGGCTGCTCATGGGCGGAGTCCTTTTAGGGTTGGAATGAGAAATGACAAATGGAATCTTAAACTTGCCACTTCACAAATCTGCGAAGGGCGCACCTTAGCACGCGGCAACCCCGCATGACAAGTGCGATTGGATGTTTTGCGATTGGATGTCTACGCCGACGGGCAGTCTCGATTTGGCCTTGCAGGCAGGCGCGAATCGCAGGCCGAGTGCGCCAAAATGCGCCATGCCCCTCTAACTTTCGATCCGGCTTCAGCGAGGCCGGATCGGGTGTAAAATGGTCCTAATCGGTGGGTTCGCCCCTTCGCATTTACGTCATTCCGAGGTGCAATTGCATGAGTAACTCCTCCGAACATCCCCTGATTCCCACTTACCGCTGCAAAGATTGCGGGAGCGAGGTTGGTTTCCGCTCGCGCCGCCGTTCCTTCAGCGAACGCTTTCTGCTGCCGCTGTTCCTCCTGCGGCCAGTGCGTTGCGGCGAATGCTTCCGACGCGATTACCGGCTCATCTTTACTCCAGTACGCGACCGGCTGTCAGACGCTGCCCGCGCGCAAGCCAACACCTCCGGTGTGCTTACACCCGCTGCGGCCGCGCCTGCAACAACCACGCCTGCCACCCCTGCGCTTGGATCGACCAGGATCATGCCGGGCAAGCGTCCGGCTACGTCCGACCGGAACGTTGCCTAGCAGAGCCAGTCGTCGCTATACTGAGGATGGTCGTAAAAGGTTGGCCTGCGGCGGCATCCCGCCCGCGGGCGGCTTGAGGAGGCTGTCTTCAGCAGTAGTGAGGACCGAATCCGGGCTAGCCAGGCCAGTGTTCCGGTGGCACGGCCTTTTATTGTTTCTAAAAAGTCTTCGTCCTGGGCTTGCGGAGCATGGGTCCACGGAGGGTGGGCCAGTCAAGCGGCAGAAAGCATCTTTACCGTTCTATTCCCCTCCAATTGCCGCCTCTGCGGCGATCCTCTGCTGAACATTTCCCGGCTTCCGGTTTGCCCCGGCTGCCTGGGCGAGATTCATCCGGTTGCGGGCAGAACATGTTCGGTTTGCGGAGAGCGTGTGCTCTCTTCTTACGCGCTCAGCGACCCGGATGGCCTTACGCGCTGCCCGGTGTGCCGGCGCATCGACCGTCCTTTTGTACGTGCCGTCGCCTATGGCAGTTATGATGGCGGCCTGCGCGAGCTCATCCATCTGCTGAAATATAACGGCGTGCGTCCCGCAGCCCAGGTCCTGGGCCGCATGTTGGCCGAAGCTATTGCCGCTCTCGAGGCTGACTTTGGACAGGCCGAGGATCAAGCCGAGGATCAGGCCGACGGTCAGGCCAACGACAGACATCACAAAGTGCTTGTCATTCCCGTGCCGCTCTACAAAGGCAAACGCCACCAGCGCGGCTTTAATCAGGCGGAACTGATCGCGCGGGCGGCGATCAGGTCTTATCCCGCGCCGCGCCGCCTGCAATTGGCTGCGGACATCCTTCTGCGCATCCGCGACACGCATTCGCAGATCGGCCTCACCAGCCACCAGCGCCGCGAAAACATGCGCGGGGCCTTTGCCGTCGCGCGTGCCCCAGAAGTCACTGGCCGCGCCGTCCTGCTTGTGGATGATGTTTACACCACCGGCACCACCGCATCGGAATGCGCCCGTGTACTGCGCCGCGCCGGAGCCGCCCAGGTTTGGGTCGCGACGGTCGCTCGCACCCTGAAAATGGCATCTAAATATGCTGAGATCGAGCCGGAGGAGCGAGCGGAAGCAGAAATGGCGAAGGCCGCCGGGAGCTGAGAACGGAAGTTTCCCAGTATCGAGTTGCCAGCGGACCTGACTCTGATGGACCTGATTGTGACGCACTTGGTTGTAACGGAAATGGTTCTGATGGGGCGTGGTTCAGACGCAACTGAGTTGGAAACTAGAAATTAGAAATTAGAAACTTTGACCTCACTATGTCACCCAGGATGGAACACGGACTGGAACCAACATCCCGGCTAGCCGCCGGGCTGTTCTCCCCGGCGGCAGCGCACCGCGCCGGAGATGGCCATGCTCTGCTCTCGCCCGTCCTGGTGCTGAACGCTTCCTACGAGCCCATCAACGTCTGCGCCGCGCGCCGCGCGCTGGTCCTGGTGCTCAAGGGTGTGGCCATGACCGAAGAAGAGAATGGACACTTCCTGCACGCCGCCCGCGTGGCCATGCGCGTTCCGTCAGTGATTCGCCTGCTCGAGTACCGCCGCATCCCGCACCAGAGCCGCGCACTCTCGCGCAAGAACATCCTGCTGCGCGACCGCAACACCTGCCAGTACTGCGGCACCGTGCTCCCCTCCGGCGAGTTGACCCTCGACCACGTCATCCCGCGCTCGCGGGGAGGTTCGTCCACATGGGAGAACCTCGTCGCCTGCTGCCACGCCTGCAACCGCCGCAAGGGCAACCAGTCTCCCTCCGAGGCCGGCATGAAGCTGATGCGCGAACCTCGCGCCTTCAACCTCCATACCAGCCGCCATATCATGCGCCTGATGGGCCGCAGCGACGACAAGTGGAGAAAGTATTTGTTCTATTAAGCTTTTCAGCTTTCGGCTTTCCGGCCCACACGCGCCAGAAGCTCCGCCCACGCTTTTTTCATATACACCGGATCCTCCATACGGCGCAGGATGAAATATTCGTTCACCGGACGATCGTCCTGAAGAGCGGGTGCATCCGGAGCGCCCGCGATCAGATCGTCGAGGGAAAGCTCGTGATTCAGCACCCTGACGAATTTCTGCTCTGCGGTGGTTCCCGGGTCCCACTCGAGGAAATCGGCGACCGCGGAGGGTGGCATGTGGCTCGCCAGTGTTTCCGCCGAGTAATTCGGAATCGGAGAGTTGCTGGCCAGGTAGTGGCAGCCCTTGCTGGTTTCGATGGACCGGAACACTCGAACGTAGGCAAAGGACTCTTTCAGCGCTTTTGCCACCGAGGCAACGATGACCGGATCCCCGGTGCCGGGGATCCATTGTTGCAGAATACCGCCGGGCCGCAGATGCTGCCGGGCAAGCGCATAAAACTCCTTCGAGTACAGCAGGCTCGACGCGGCAGCCTCCACCGGCGGCGGCGGATCGAGCACGATTACGTCGTACAGATCGGTAGACCGCTCCAGGAAGAAGCGGCCGTCATTGATCACGATATGGGAACGCGGCGACCGCTCGACTTGCTCAGCATCGGCGTGGAAGTAGGAAAACACCTTGATCACGCTCGGCACCAGCTCCACTACGGTCGAGGAAATCCCCCACGAAAGCATTGATCGGTGCGTAGTGCCCATCCCGAAACAAATCACCAGCGCGTTCTTCGGAGGCCGATCGAGAAAAACCAGCGGCAGGTGCGCGATCATCTTCGTAATCGGCGTCAACCCTGTCATGCCCACCCCATTGACGAGAAGCTGTTTATCCATTCCCGTTCCCATGGCGGTAACTGTAGCCGTACTGTCGCGGCGCACCTCGCGCGGAACATAACGCGTTTCGTAATCGTTGGTCGCGGCCACCAGAATCAGGCCCAGCACCGACACGAATGCGGATCTCGCCAAGGCCCGCGCTCTTGTCCTGGCTGAGGGATGCGACGCGGCCGGCCACTGCACCAAGCTCAGTAACATCCACGGAATCGCGCACGCCAGCAGGGTATAGCGTTCGCCGATCCAGGGCAGCAACAAGAAGCCCGCAAGCAGCGGTCCCAGCACGCAGCCGGCAATGTTAATCGCGTATCCCCGGCCCGCCAGGTCCGGGTCTCCCTGCGCGACTCCATCCAGAACCATCGGCGTGATCCATCCGACAAGAAAAGAAAACGGCAGGATGCTCAACACGCGTAGGTGATAAATGATGGGCAGTCGCGGATCGCAAATCAAGAGCGGAAACACCACCGAGAAGGCCAGGCACGCGAAAAGCATTCCGCTCGTGGTTTGCCCCGCGCGTTTCGACTTGCGATAAAACTGCGACCCCAGATAAGTCGCTCCCAGGTAGAGCCCCAGGATCGTCGCAAACGCATAAACAAAGGTGCTCAACCCCGGCGTGAACAGCCGGATCCATGTGACCTCAACCGCCATGCTGGTAAGGCCCGTGCCAAACAGCACCAGGTAAGGCCACGGGGTCACACTCTTCGGAGGCGGCAGAGGCTGCGGGCTTGCGCTTGCCGCCTGTGCGCTTGCCGTCTGTGCGCTTGGAACGGGTTGCTGCCGCAGAGACAGCAAAAACGCCGACGCCGCCAACGCGAAATTCAATCCCGCCCCGAAATGCAGAGTTCCGCTGAATCCCCATTCCTCAATCAGCAGCAATGGAATGCACGCACCCGCCACCGCACCCAGCACATTGGCCAGATACAAGTAGCTGAACGACCGTTCCGATGGTTGCGAGAACCTCTCACGAATCGCCGCCATCGCGAAAGGGAAGGTCGCGCCCATGCAGGCGCACCACGGAATCAGCGTCAGCCCGATCCACAATCCGGCAAGAATGTAGTATGTCGTGAGCGATACCGGATGGCCGGCGTCAACTCGCTCCAGCAGGAATCGTCCCTCCGACAATTCCCGCGAGACGGCAAACGCCGAGATGCCGATCAGAAACTCAACCATGGCGTAGAGGCGCAGGCTCGGCAAGCTGCCAGACGCTCCCCAACTTCGCACATAGCGCCCCGCCCCCCAGGAACCGAGCCCCAGCCCGATCATGAAAGCCGACAGGACGATCGAGATAAGAGCGGTCGTCACAGCGAACTGCGCCATCGCCAGCCGCAGCCACACCAGTTCATAGAGAATGCTGCAAAAACCGGAGACAAAGAAGAACCCGAAGAACCAGCGCACGAGGCCACCTGCTTTGAGGATAGGTAAGGTAGGAACGGCTGTATTTAATCAGGCGAAGCCCACCCCGCGCAACCGTAGGTTGGCTTCTGAATTTGGAGCGGGAGGGAAAACCAGGCACACGAATAGGCGGAGGAACTCACGCCAATGGAATTCCTTCGGGATCCTCAGGGCCCTTCGTGGTTGACGGTCTTCGCGGTTCCTGTTGCGAAGGGCCCTACTGCGGCGGATTTTGCTGCGCCGGATTCTGCCCCGCCGGCTTGCTCTGGTCCGGCTTCTTCCCCGCCGGCGGCAATTCCTTGCCTTCGTACAGAATCTTGGTGTTGGCCCCGAAGCGCTTGTAGTCTTCGTATTTCACGATCTCGCGAATGTGCACGTCTTCCAGCTTGAAATGCAATTCGTCATCGGCCCGCGTGAAGTAGGGAAACCAGTACTTGCCGTCGACCTGCGTCCGCCAGGTGGTGAACTTCGGGAACAGGTTCTCGTCGTCGCCATGCTTCTTGCGGATGTCCGGCACCGTCTTGCCGTAGGTCTTCACGATCTGGAAGTCGTGGTCGTCGACCCAGACCCGCCCCTGAAAATAGCGTTTCTTGCCTTCGATCTTTTTGGGCGCGATGTCGAAGACGTAACAATGCAGTTCATCTTCCTGCTGCTCCCCCACGTAGAGCACCTCGTATTCCGGCAGTTCCTGCGTGGTCAGAACAAAGGGCAGCCGGTGCCGGATGTCGTCCATGTCCTCCTCGGTCATGAACACCTTGGTCAGGCTCGACTCCGGCGCGAACACCACGTTCTCGATGCGATGGCCCTTGTCGTCGAACATCACGTCGAAAACTTCCTGATACATGCCGTCGACGGTGTCGCCGTCGAGTGTTTCGACCTTCACGCTCTGGCGGTAGGTGTACTGATCGCGCGCCTGGGCGAATTCCGCTTCCTTCGCGGCGAAGCGCGTAATAATGTCGTCGGGCGTCATGTCTTTCGGCTGGATGGTCTCGAGCGGGCCCTCCTGGGCGGAGGCCGGCAACACCCACGGCGCGCAGCTCAGGGCCAGGCAAAGCGACAGCAGACCGAATGCGGATTTCATGTCCTCTAGTTTATCGGATCGGGGCAACCTTGTCGTAGAGACATTGCCGGCAAAATTTCGCGCCCGCCGCGATTCTGAATGCAGCGGCCGCGCCTCTAAGAAACAGAAACGAGGGCAGACACCGCGGCGCCCCTCCCCCAACCCCTCTCCGCTCAGTGAGGCCGGAGGGAGAGCGCTGCAGTTCTGCCGTTCACTTGGATGCTGGACCGTCGGCGAGGTTGCCGGGAAACCCGCTTTGGCGAACGCAAATAAAAAACTTGTCCGCACCCGCGGCGCGCAAGAAAGCGTTTGTCATCCCGAGCCGCGTTCTCTCCCCCAAAAAGTATTGTCATCCTAAGCCGCGTTCTTTGCGGCGAAGGATCCATGCAACTTGCCGGCAGCGCCGGTGCCGCCGGCCAGTTGCACAGATCCTTCGGCGGGCAAACCCCGCCCGCCTTAGGATGACAACTTGGTGGGACCGGAAACTCCGGCACTACCCTCCGTAACCTCAGCTTCCGGCTGAAACGCATGCCTTTCGTACCACTCCAGACTCAAATCCCGCCACGCCGGATTGACGGAAACAATCAAAGCAATCTTCTTCCTCCGCAGCCAGCTTTTGATTTCTTTCTCCCGCTCAATGGCATTGCGCACATCCTGAAAGCGCTCAAAATAAACCAGCCGATCGAGTTTGTATTTCGCCGCAAAGCCCGAACCGATTCCGGCCTTGTGTTCCCGTACCCGGCGGATAAGACTGTTGGTGACGCCCGTGTAAAGTGTCTTCGAGCGATTCGACAGGATGTACACGAAGTAAGTCTTTTCGCGGCGCATGGATGGCCTCGACCCGCGTTCCAGCATGACAGTGCGGCGAACCCGCGTCTGTGACGCCTGAACATCCATGCTGTGCAAAAACCCATTTTGGTAAAGTGCCCTCAAGTCGTTTGTCATCCCCAGTCGCGTTCTCTCCCCCAAGAGTCTTGTCATCCTGAGCCGCGTTTTTTGCGGCGAAGGATCCATGCAACTTGCCGGCAGCGCCAGTGCCGCCGGCAGGTTGCATAGATCCTTCGGCGCAAAAAGCGCGCCTCAGGATGACAAACTCAGGATGACAAGGCAGTTGTAGCCACAAGCCAGCCAGCCACAAGCCAGCTGCTAGAAGCCAGCACCCAGCTCCTGCTAAACTCATCGGTTTGCCGAAGGAGTCCCTTCATGCGCCGTCTTTTTCTCTCGCTGCTCGCGCTCGCACTCGCCCTGCCCGCCTTCGCCCAGGCCAAGCATCCCTTCACCTTCGAAGACATGATGAAGCTCAAGCGCGTCGGCGATCCGCAGGTTTCGCCCGACGGCAAGTGGGTGATCTTCAGCGTGGTCGACGTCGATCTCGAAGCCAACGCCAAGACGCCGCACATCTGGATCGTGCCCACGGCCGGTGGTCAAGAAAAAGAAATCATCGCCGATCAGGACGCCGACCGCCCGCGCTGGGCACCGGATGGCAAGCGCTTCGCGTTCCTGTCCACGAAAGAGGAGGGTTCACAGGTCTGGGTTGCAAATTTTGATCGATCGTCAGGAGACGTCATGGGAGTGACCAGGCTGACCTACATCAAAACCGAGGCGTCTGGTGAAATCTGGTCGCCAGACGGGAAAAACATTGCTTTTACGTCCGATGTCTATCCCGAGTGCGTCGGCGAGCCGGGCGAGGTAGAGACGTGCAACAGTCTCAAACTAGACAAGGCCGCAACGTCCCAGGTCAAGGCCCAAATCTTCGACCACCTGCTATATCGTCACTGGAATGCATACAAAGAGGGAAAACGGACGCATATCTTCGCCACCCGTGCGGACTATGAAATCTTGATCGTTATCGGGAAGCCAAAGCAGATTATTCGGCCGCGAGCGGTTGACCTCACGCCCGGCGACTACGACGCTCCCGTGTTCTCGCTGGGCGGGCAGGATGACTACGCTTTCTCGCCTGATGGAAAAGAAATCTGCTACACCTCGAATCACGACAAGAATCCGGCGGCTTCGACCAACAACGATTTGTGGACGGTCCCGGCGACCTTTCCGCCGGAAGCAAAGCCAGCGGATGTTTTGGCTAAGACCAAGAACATCACCGCCGACAATCCCGCCAGCGACTCGACGCCGCTCTATTCGCCCGATGGCCGCTACATCGCCTACCGCGCCCAGCAGCGTCCGGGATACGAGAGCGACCGCTTCCGCCTCATGCTCTACGACCGCAAGACGGGCGAGAAGAAGAATCTGACGGAGGATTGGGACCGATGGATTGGCACAATCGCGTGGGCTCCTGACTCGAAGACCCTCTACTTTTCCGCAGAAAACCACGGTGGCGCTCCGATCTATAGCGCGCAGGTCGATGCTTCCCCATTGTCCTTTGAAGTTGTGAGTGGGTTCGATGACGACATGGCGATGAGCCCAGACGGCAGGACCATTTTGTTCAGCCGGATGTCCCTCGGCGCTCCGACTGAGATATATCGTGCAGCGACAAACTACCCGCGATGCACAGTTGAGATTCAAGGTAATAGACAATATCCGTTCTATACGGCACCGGAGTGTGCACTATCCAAGCCGGAGCCGGTCACTCATTTCAACGATGCCGTCCTCTCGGAAGTCGCCATGTCCCCGCTCGAACCCTTCTGGTTCACCGGCGCGCACGATGACAAAGTCGAAGGCTTCCTGGTCAAGCCGCCGAACTTCGATGCCTCGAAGAGATATCCCGTAAAGTTCCTCATCCACGGCGGGCCGCAGGGAGCGTGGGGGGACGACTGGAGCTATCGCTGGAATGCCGAGCTGTTCGCGGCACCAACTTCTTCGACGCCCAGCGGATACGTCGTCATCATGATCAACTTCCACGGCTCGACCGGATACGGGCAGAAGTTCATTGACGCGATCAACGGCGACTGGGGTGGCGCTCCGTTTGAGGACCTGATGAAGGGGCTCGACTACGCCGAGCAGACGTATCCCTTCATCGACAAAAGCCGCGAGTGTGCGCTGGGCGCCAGCTATGGCGGATACATGATCAACTGGATCCTCGGCCACACCGACCGCTTCAAGTGCGCGGTGTCGCACGACGGCATGTTCAACGCCGAGTCGGCCTGGGGCACGACGGACGAACTCTGGTTCAACGATTGGGAGTTCAAAGGCACTCCCTATACGAATCGCGAGCTATACCGAAAATGGTCGCCGCACGAGTACGCGGCAAATTTCAAGACGCCGACGCTGGTGATCCATGGCCAGCACGACTACCGCCTCGACGTGTCGCAGGGATTCGATCTGTTCACCACGCTGCAGATGGAAGGCGTGCCCTCGAAGATGCTCTATTTCCCAGACGAAGGCCACTGGGTGCTGAAGCCGCAGAATTCCCAGCTCTGGTACAAGACGGTGAACGACTGGGTCGATCAGTGGATCGGAGAGCAGCGGATCCAAGAGCAGCGGACGAAGTAGATGACGCTTGTTTCCCGGAAGGTTTGTCATCCTGAGCCGCGTTCTTTGCGGCGAAGGATCTGTGCAACTTGCCGGGCAGCGCCGGTGCCGCCGGCAGGTTGCATAGATCCTTCGGCGCAAAAAGCGCGCCTCAGGATGACAAGCGGGAAATGGCAGGACGACGGGCAGGAAGAAATTTGGGTGGACGAATCAGAAGACGCCGCGAAGCCCCGACCCTTCGGCGCGTTGGTGGTCCGGCGAAGAATTGCCGTGGCGAAGAATTGCCGTGACGAAGATTCGCGTCGACGGTTGGCGGCGAGTTGCCGGGCAACGAAAACGCTAAGTCGTTGAGTCTTCGTGTAAGTTGTTGAAATGTCGTAGAGCCTGCCTGGCGAGCCGCAGGAGCGCGAATTTTTTCGGCGATGACCTCAGGGACTAGCCCGGCAACGATCGTCGACGCCAGGGCCGTTTCCGGCTCCGCAATGGGCATTGTGCGCGCCGGGCTTCCACGCAATCCCGCCACGAGGAATTTCGGCTGTCTCATTATGAGACGATTGCAATACAACGCGGTATATGCCGTTTTGTACATACACGATTTTACGCCGTTGCGCTGTGGAATCTTCCTTTCGCTTCTTCCTCGCCCCTGCGTCGTCAACGAATTCATCGAAAGAGGAACGCGCGGCGAATCGGCGGCAACTCCACTGGAGGTTTTTTGCCGGTCTCGCCGTTTTCGTCCGCCGGAGCCGGAAATAGTTCGAGCGGATCGTTGATCGCCGCCGTGGTTCCAGTTGAGACCGCGACATCGACCTCCAGCGGCGGGCTGAAGCCGCCGCTCGATGGCGTGAGGCTGGCCAATCCGTTCACATCGCTGGCCACGGTGCTCTGGCTCACGCTGAGAATGACCGGCATGGCCGGGTTGGTGGGATTGGTCTCGCCACTTCCGCCCGCCGCGGGGTCGCCCTGCGGTCGCAGCACCGTCGTCTGAAACATCACCGGCGCAGCCAGCACGGAATGCGGCGGCGCGGCGGAGTCGACGACGCGCACCACGACCGGCTGAAAGGCCGGGCCTGCCAGCATCTGCCCAGCGCCCGACACAGGTTCAAGATTCAGTTGCGCCAACGGCACAGGATTCGCATAAATCTGCTGGCACGGCGAATTCTCCGTACCCACGCAGGCGTTGACCTGGATTTCGCTGGCGAACTGGGCGAACGATAAAGTGACCGTGGCGTAGCCCGCGGAGTTGGTCGTCGCGCTGGATGCGCTGAGCGTGCCTGCTCCGCTGGCCACCGTGAAATTCACCTTCACGTTATTCTGCGGCGCCCCGTCGCTCAGCACAATCGCGGTCAGAGGCACGCTACCGGTCGCGCCCTGCGCGATCCAGAGATAAGGAGTCATGACTCCGACGTTGGAAGTTGATTCGGTTGCATTCAGCGTCGCCTGCACCGACGACGCGGGATTGTAAACTCCGGGAGCGAGTGTGGCCGTAATCGTCGACACGCCAGTCGCAGCCGGCGTGAGCCAGGTCGCGGCGTTGCCATCCTGATCGCTGGTGACGCTGCACGAGGGAAGTCCGCCGCAAGCCGAAAGCTGCAGATTGTTGGTCGCGCTCCAGCCGATGGTCGCGCCGGCAACCGGAGTCACGCCGTCAGATGCCAACACCCGAACGCTCACCGGATTGGTCGCCTGCGCGCCGACCGGAGTGGAAGGATTCAGTCCGTTCAGCAGGACGATGGCGTCCGTCGCGGCAGCGCCGTAGGTGAGGACGCCAGTCATCACGCTGGATGCGCCGTTCGCCGGATTCGCGATGGAGATGTTCTGCGGGCCGTCGGGAAACGGGGGCGCGGCGAGAATCATCTGGCCGGCGCTGACGGAGAGCTGCGTGGCCGTCGTGCTGCCCACGGTCGCGGTGAGTCCAGTAGAAAATCCGGTGCCCAGCACTGTGACTGCACCGCCGCCGACCCCAATGCGCTGGGGCGAAACCGAGTCGGCGTAGAGCACGGAGGCGTTGTAGCGGTAGTCGGGGCGGCCGTCGCCGCGCAGGTCGGCTATGCCGATGAGGAAGCTGGTGGAAGTCGCGACCTGCGCATTGAGCAGGGTCAAACCGAAAACGGGCGAGTTAAAAGGAGACGTGGTAAGCGCCGGCGGCGCGGTCCCTTCAGGATCGGACGCGGCCCACATGCCGATCACGGGTTGCGCCTTGGTCTCGCTCGGGTTGCCCGCTTCGTCGAGCGCGGTGACGGCGATGGAGAGAGTGCGATTCGCCTGCGCCGCCAGCGAGAAGTAGGCTACATCGCCGTATCCGTTGAGCGACCCCATCCAGTTGCCGGCTGGCGGCACGGGCGCGGCCGCAGTCCAGGTCTCCGAAGGCGCGAACGGGGGCACGGGCTGCGCGCTGCCGGTCATTTCAATGTTCTGCTCGACCTCCTGCCCGGCGGAAATGGTGACCACGATCGGCTGTGCTGCCCCGGAAGGGTTGACTTGCAGCGGGGCGTAAGGGCCGACGCCAACCGACCATGTGGGATCGAGCGGTTCGACCGTCAACTGATATTGCGCGCTGCTTCCATCCGGCAGGGGCAGTCCCTCCAGGTCGAAAGATCCTTCGAGCGTCTGGCTGGTCGATCCCCACTCGCTGAAGGGATTGCCCAGAGGGTCGTCGAAGCCGGTGACAGGATTGCCGGCGTTGCCGGTGAACAGGAATCCGGAAACGGAAGACGCGGCATATTGGCGCGAAGGCAATCCATTGGCGGGATCGATCCAGCGCGCGACCACGTTCACTCCCTGCATGGGCTGCGTGGGAGTTCCCGCCGCATCGGTGAACCAGACCGAGCCGTAGATGCCGCCCGTCACCGCGGAAAACACCTGGCTGCCGGAAAAGCTGGACTGATTCTGCGTAGTCACCGGATAGAGGCGCGAGACCGCGGCAATGTCATCGGCGGCGAACTGATACGGATTGGAGTAACAGTTGGTGATGGGCACGCAAGTGGTGGGGTCGGTGTAGTGCATGACCGGGAATCCGGCATAGTCGGCGCTGCTGGGCGGGGGATTGCCGGTGAGCACGTTGAGGTTGAGCTGCGACCAGTCGAGGCCGAGCACCGTGCCGATGACGCGTGTCAGACGGTATTCGACATCCACAAGTTGCGAAGACTCAAGCGCGCACTGGCCGTTGATGACGATGAGCGCGTGCTGGTAGGTGCCGGATGCGCCGTAATTATCGTCGCCGCCGTAGACGGCGTTGTAGAAGCACTGGCTGGGATCGCCGGCGCCGGCGCCGATCAGAGCGTCGGTAACCGAACCGTCGTAGTCGTAGACCACGCCGACGGGCGTGCCCGTGGCGGAGGGCTGAATGTCGGCGGGCATGGTGATGGTGCCGTTGGAGTTCAGGTAGACGTTGCTGCCGTCTACATTTTCGGCGAGCTGGCCGCCGCTGGTGATCGCTAGAGCCGCGGTGGGGACTGATGTCCACAGGCTGAAGGTGTTCGCGACAAACGTGTTGGCCGAGGCGTTGGGCAGAATCGGGCTGAGATCGCCCTGATCGGTGTAATAAGTAATGACGCCGCCTGGCCAGACCAGCGGCTGTCCGGTCATATTCGAGTTGAAGTAGCTGGTGCCGGCGACGTACTTCGGACCGCCGGCGCGCGAGAGCAGGGCGAAAAAGAAAATGATCCCTGCGGCCAGGGCCAGCCTGAGGAGGAATGGGCGGGCGTCGCGCACAATGCTGGATCTCATCGCTGAGCGCTTTCTGAAGCCACTCCGCGGCCTGGTGATTACCGAACTGGGCGCGACTGAGGTGATTGGTCTCATTCCAGTTCTCATTTCGCCTCCTCAGGCCGCGGCTGCGCCAGACTTACCGCCGAGGCGAAGTCGCTGAAGCTGACGTGCGGTTTCCCGGCGAGGAGGGGATCCGTGCGGAAGGCCGAAAGCTGTTGCGCGGAAAAGAAAACATTGCCCCAGGGGTCGATTATGAAGCGGCCCAGGCCTGCGCCGACACAACTCGTCAATCCAAGTTTGCTGGGCGGATAGAGGAACAGAAGCACGCGGTCGCCAATCCGGTAGCGCTGGCCGCTGGACCACAGGCCGATCCATTGCAAGATGGTGAAATCTTCGCCGGGAGTGACGCCGCGGATGGCTTGGTTGACATGAAAGGTGATGGCAACGGTCGCAATCGCCTGATCTTCACTGGCCTGATCTTCATTCGCCCGAACCCGCGTAGCGGGATGGTGCGCGATGGCGGTCACGGTGCCGGAGAAGATCATTCCGGCAGCCTGAGTGAGTTGCGCGAGCCCGATGGTGATGGGGGCAGGGCGCGGCGGCGCGACCGGAGGACGGATAGGGGTTCCGGGGCCGTTGGTCGGAGGCAGGGGCAGATGCGGCGGGGAAATTGGGAAGGAGAGGTCGCGCGAGGGATTGGCGTGCTCCGACTGGGCGAGCAGCGCTGTCGGCGTCAGAATCAGAAGCAGAGTCGCGAGCAGACACGAATCGCTTCTCCCATACATTTTCCAACCCATGGGGAGACCTCAAACTGAAACGTCTGCTCGGAGAGGCGCGCCGGGAGCGCCGGGAAACATCCCAGCGTAGGCCCAAGTCCGGAAAGATGTCGGTGACGGATGTCACAACGGCCTGTGGATTACTCGGGCGAAAACCGGTGGCTGACGGAAGGCCGCGTGGGGGGAACTGTTGATTAGAAACCCCGCGCCTTGTCATCCTGAGGCGGGCGGGGCTTGCCCGCCGAAGGATCTGTGCAACTTGGCCGGCAGCATCGGCGCTGCCGGCAGGTTGCATGGATCCTTCGCTTCGCTCAGGACGACAAAGCACAGGGGTTTCCAATCAGCAATTGCGCCTTCGCTCTTTCGTTGACTTTGTCTCGTCCCGCCTCCTAAGATGGCTCACCGGAAATTTTCAGTTTTGGGCTTGCGCGCGGGCGCCACTGCGAACTATGCCGTTGGACGAAACGCCGTTGGATGAAAAATGATCGGCCAGACCATTTCTCACTACCGTGTGATTGAAAAGCTCGGCGGTGGCGGGATGGGAGTCGTCTACAAGGCCGAAGACATGCGGCTGCACCGCTTCGTCGCCCTCAAATTCCTGCCCGATGAAGTGGCTCGCGATCCCCAGGCGCTCAGCCGCTTCCAACGCGAGGCCCAGGCGGCGTCGGCCCTGAACCACCCTAACATCTGCACGATCTATGACATCGGGGAGGAAAACGGGCAGGCATTCATCGCCATGGAGTTTCTCGACGGCCAGACGCTGAAGCATTTGATCCAGGGCCGTCCGATGGAACTGGACGCGCTGCTGTCCCTAAGCATTGAGACCGCGGATGCGCTCGATGCGGCGCACGCCGAGGGCATTGTTCATCGCGACATCAAGCCGGCCAATATTTTCGTGACCAAGCGCGGTCACGCCAAAGTTCTGGACTTCGGTCTGGCGAAGATGACTGCGACGCGGACGGTGGGCGACCTGACCGCGACCAAGACGGCCGATCCGAACCTGACGAGTCCGGGGTCGGCGATCGGGACCGTCTCGTATATGTCGCCGGAGCAGGCGCGGGCGAAAGATCTGGACTCGCGCACCGATTTATTTTCCTTCGGCGTCGTGCTCTATGAGATGGCGACCGGGCAAGTGCCGTTTCGCGGCGAGAGCACGGCGGAAATTTTCGACGCCATCCTGAATCGCGTTCCGGCAGCGCCGGTGCGGCTGAATCCGGGCATGCCCGCCAAACTCGAAGACATCGTCAACAAGGCGCTGGAGAAAGACCGCAACCTGCGCTACCAGCACGCCGCCGACATGCGCACCGACCTGCAGCGCCTGAAGCGCGACAGCGACTCCGGGCGTCCGGCAGCGGCCACTTCCGGCGCGACGCCGATCGTGCAGGAGAGCGCGGCTTCCGCCAGTGCGACTCCCGCGGTTCCCACGTCCGGATCGGCTCCGGCCGTGGTCGCGGCGTCTTCCTCGGGCAGCGCACAGTTGCCGGCAGCTCCCGCTCGCGGCGACAGCAAACTATGGAAGGTCATTGTCCCCGCGGCGGTTCTGATCCTTGCGGGCTTGCTGTTCGTCGGATACCGCATTCATTCGCGGCAGGCGACACCCGCCGTTACGACACTCACCGAAAAAGACACCGTAGTGCTGGCTGACTTCGACAACACCACCAACGATCCCGTTTTCGATGACGCTCTGAAGCAGGCGCTGGCGGTGCAGTTGGGACAGTCTCCCTTTCTCAACATTCTGTCCGAGCGCAAAGTGGAGGAGACGTTGCGCCTGATGGGGCGCCCGTCAAGCGAGAAGATCAGCCGCGATGTGGCGCGCGAGCTCTGCATTCGCACCGGCAGCAAGGCGATCGTGCTGGGCTCGATCTCCAACCTGGGCGGGCAATATGTGATCGGCCTGAACGCCGTGGGATGCGACAGCGGCGACACCCTCGCCACCGAACAGGAAGAAGCCTCCACCAAACCGGACGTGTTGAAGGCACTGGGCAAGGCGGCTGCGGGCCTGCGGGAAAAGCTGGGCGAGTCGCTGGCCACGGTGCAGAAGTTCGATGTTCCGATCGAAGCGACCACGCCATCGCTCGAGGCGTTGAAGGCTTACAGCATGGGAATCGTCACCGGCCGAACCAAGGGCGACGCCGAGGCGATCCCGTTCATGAAGCGCGCCATCGAACTCGACCCCAACTTTGCCATGGCCTACGTCGGACTGGGCGTGGAGTACTCAAACCTGGGGCAAGCCAGCCTGGCC
This sequence comes from Terriglobales bacterium, assembly GCA_035504195.1. Lineage (GTDB taxonomy): Bacteria > Acidobacteriota > Terriglobia > Terriglobales > Acidobacteriaceae > Sulfotelmatobacter. Next base: position 34,298 of record DATJSG010000023.1, on the reverse strand, counting down.
GCTGAAAATGCCAGGAGGGCCTACGAACTGCGCGAGCGGGTAAGCGACCGCGAGAAGTACCGCATTTCGGCGTTCTATTTTCAATATGTCACCGGCGAAGTGGAAAAGGCTACCGAGGCCTACGAACTCTGGTCAAAAACCTATCCGCGCGACGCCACCCCGCACACCAACCTGGGAGCGGTTTACAGCGCACTGGGACAGTTCGACAAGGCGGCGGTCGAGACCGAGGAGGCGCAGCGTCTTGAGCCGACGCTCACCGGCTACAGCAATCTGGCCGGCATTTACATCGCCCAGAACCGGTTCGACGATGCCCGCACTGTGCTGCAGAAGGCGCTGGACAAGAAAATGGACGCCTTCCTGATCCGCCAGAACCTTTATCTGCTGGCATTCCTGCAGGGTGACACTGGCGAAATGGAGCGCGATGTGGCCTGGGCTGCCGGCCGCCCCGGCGAAGAAGACGCGATGCTTTCCATGCAATCGGATACGGAAGCGTATTACGGGCGATTGAGCAGTGCGCGCGATTTTTCGCGCCGCGCCGTGGATGCCGCCGTGCGCGCCGATTCCAAGGAAACCGCCGCGCTTTGGCAGGCGAATGGCGCGCTGCGCGAGGCCGAGTTCGGCAACCTCGCCGAAGCCAGACAGAAGGTCGACGCCGCCCTGGCGGTTTCTACCGGCCGGGACGTGAAGGTGCTGTCGGCAATGACGCTGGCTAGAGCGGGCGACGCCGAGCGCGCAAGAAAGATTGTCGAGCAGTTGGAAAAAAGCGAAGCCGGCAACACTCTTTTGAAGCTTTACTGGCTGCCGACGATTCAGGCAGCCATTGACCTCGACGGGGGACATTCGTCGCAGGCCATCATCGACCTGGAAGCGGCCGCTCCCTACGATTTGGGCGGGCCGCTGCCTATCAGTGGGATGTATCCGGTTTACGTGCGCGGACTGGCGTATCTGGCGGAGCATAACGGCAACAGCGCCGCTGGCGAGTTCCAGAGAATCCTCGATCACCGCGGCATTGTGCTGAACCTGCCTCTGGGAGCTCTCGCGCATCTGCAGCTGGGACGCGCGTATGCGATGGCCGGCGACACGGCCAAGGCGAAGGCTGCCTATCAGGACTTCTTCAATGTCTGGAATGGTGCCGACCCGGATATCCCGATCCTGAAAGACGCCAAAGCCGAGTTCTCGAAGATGAAGTGAGAAAAAATTGCCGGCTGCCGATTACCGCTTGGTGATTGCTGATTGCCGATTGTTGATTGGAACCCCCACGCCTTGTCATGCTGAGCGAAGCGAAGGACCCCGAGCCTGCCGGCGGTCACTGCGGCGTTACAAGGAGTTTTCACTCTTACTCTGTGGAAACTCTAAGGTAGCGAATGGCTGCGATGACTTCCTGTTGGGCTCTCGGCATCAGGATTCACCGTGCGGACATCGGGTAAACTATCCGCAGGCACTTAAGAGTTCGCGAAATGATCAACAACAAGCGCATCGCGGTGGTCATGCCCGCCTACAATGCGGAAAAGACCCTCCCCGCGACGGTGGCAGAAATTCCCGAACTCGTCGACATCCGCATTCTGGTCGACGACCACAGCCGCGATCAAACTGTCGACGCCGCCCGCAACCTTGGCCTCCAGGTTTTTCAGCACGACCGCAACTACGGATACGGCCGCAACCAGATGACCTGCTATCGCGAGGCCCTGGCCGAGGGCGCCGACGTCATCATCATGTTGCATCCCGACTACCAGTACACGCCGCTGCTCATCACAGCCATGGCCAGCATGGTCGCCTACGATGTCTATGACGTTGTCCTCGGCTCGCGCATCATCGGAGGTCGCGCTCTCCGCGGCGGCATGCCGATTTACAAATACATCTCCAATCGCCTGCTCACCGCCTTCGAGAATTTATTTCTCGGCGTGAAGCTCTCCGAATATCACACTGGATACCGCGCCTTCGGCCGCAAAGTTCTAACCGAGCTTCCGCTCCTCGAAAATTCCGACGATTTCGTCTTCGATAACCAGATGCTTGCCCAGTGCGTCCACTTCGGATTCCGCATCGGAGAAGTTTCCTGCCCTACGAAATATTTCGAGGAAGCCTCGTCCATCAATTTCCGCCGCAGCGTGAGCTACGGTTTCGGCGTCCTGGCGACTACGTTGCAGTTTGCCTTGCAGCGCGTCGGCCTGCTGAACCTTCCCCGTTTCAGCCCAAAAGGTCGTAAACTCGAATCCGGCTACGACGCCTACTACGCCCGCCACAACGAAACCGTCCGCTCCGCGTAGCTGTTTGCCGCACGAGAAACAGTGGAATTTGAGATCGGGGACGAGATCAAGATAATGGTAATGAGGCTGCCCCATCCTAACCGCGTTCTTTGCGGTGAGAGCCTGCCCTGAGCAAAGCCGAAGGGTGGGGAAGTTGAAGTTATGTCGTCCAACCGATGCAACCATCCACTCAAACCGCGCCGCGCGTTACCTCATCCGCCGGCGACTGGTCCCTCAAAAATCTCGTTCCGCTGTCTCTACTCACCGCTTTCGCCTTCGCCGTAATGGGCTACCACCCCGGCCTCGAAGACGACGCTTTCTATCTCGCCGCGATCAAAAGAAATCTCAACCCGGCGCTCTTTCCTCACGATTCCCAATTCTTCACCGTCCAATTCCAGGCAACCATCTTCGACAAGCTGATCGCATTCTCCACGCGGCTGTCGCACTTGCCGCTAGCCTGGGTGGAGCTCTTCTGGCAACTCGCCGCCATCTTCTTTATGCTCCACGGCTGCTGGCGTATCAGCCGCCGCTGCTTCCGTGGCGGCTCAGAGCAGTGGGCCGCAGTAACCATGATCGCCGCCCTGCTTACCCTCCCCGTCTCCGGCACAGCCATCAATCTCGCCGACCAGTACCTCCATCCCCGCAATCTCGCCACCGCCGCAATCTTAGCGGCTATAGTCGCCGTCCTCGATTCTCATTCGGGAGACTCTGGTAATCGCAATAAAAACCGCCACCTGTGGCTCGCCGGAATCCTGCTCGCCGTCGCCTTCGCGATCCACGCCATCATGGCCAGCTTCGGAATTTCTTTCTGCATATTTCTATATTTTTCACTGAGCGCCTCCACAGCCAAGCGCCTGTCGCCGTTCCCTGTCGCTGCGGCACTGCTCTTTCCTCTCGGCTGGATTTTCGAACCCGCCTCCGATGCCTGGCGAAAAGCCGCCTCGACGCGAAGTTTCTATTACCTTTCCCGGTGGGCATGGTATGAATGGCTCGGCATCTTCGCCCCACTACTACTGCTCTGGCTGTTTCGCCGCTTCCTGCAACGCCGCGCGATGACCGAGCCCGATGCTCCTGCCCTGCGTCCGCTGGTCGACAGTCTCCTCTACTACGGCATCTTCCAAACCGTAGTCGGCCTGGCGATCATGCTTCCTCAAAGCTTCGAACGCCTGCGCCCGTTCGAGCCCATGCGCTATCTGCACCTTCTCTATCTATTATTCTTCCTGCTCGCGGGAGGACTCCTCGGCCGCTACGTCCTCGGCCGCCACGCCTACCGCTGGCTCCTGCTCTTCGTTCCTCTAAGCGCGGGCATGTTCTACGCGCAGCGCCAAATGTATCCCACAACCGCGCACATCGAGTGGCCAGGCGCGCAATCGAAAAACGCCTGGCTGCAAGCCTTCGCCTGGATTCGCGAAAACACTCCCGTCGACGCTCTCTTCGCCCTCGATCCTCATTACATGCAACTTCCGGGCGAGGACTACCATGGCTTCCGCGCCCTCGCCGAACGCAGCGTCCTCGCCGACTACGATAAAGACGGAGGCATGGCCGCCCGCGTCCCTCGCCTGGCCCCGCGCTGGCTGAAAGAAGTAACCGCACAAACCGGCTGGCAAAATTTTGGCCCTGAAGATTTTCAGCGGCTCAAGCATGAGTTTGGCGTGCGTTGGGTAATAGTTTCGAGCGCGGACAAGATATCAACTCAGCCGCTCCCACCTGATGCGGGCATAACCTGCCCCTATCAGAACCGTCAACTCCGCATCTGCCGTCTATACTGATGAACGGCGCTATTAGGAAGGTAGCGCCGGCGCCCCGCCGGCTGTCGCGAGGACGCCTCCGCGCTCTCATCGCCGATACGAACATTGCCCATACGAATGTCTACCAATCCTTCGCCGTCCTCGCGCCTTCCAGCTTATGTCCTGATGGCCGCCGTCGCCCTCGCCGTCCGCATCGCGGTCATCCCGTTCCTCTACCACGACTGGACAGACCCCTTCGTCCTCGAACACTGGGCATTCGGTCTCGTCGCCCGCTCGCTGGCCACAGGACACGGCTTTGGAAATGTCTTCGCCGACACCGGACCCACAGCAGTTCTGCCCCCGGTCTACTCCTACCTGGTCGCCGGCATCTTCAAAGTCTTTGGCATTGAAACCAAGGCGTCCATCATCGCCGCGCTCTCGCTCAATAGCCTGTTCTCTGCGCTGACCTGCGTGCCGGTCTACCTTGTGTCCAAAGAAGCGTTCGGCTCGCGCGTCGCCAAGTGGGCGGGCTGGGGATGGGCATTTTCTCCCTACGGCATCTACTATGGAGCCGACTGGGCGTGGTCCACATGTCTGGTCACACTTGAACTCGCCTGCCTGTTTCTGTTCGCCATGCGTCTGGAGAAAGATTGCCGCCGCGGCGACTGGCTGCTTTTCGGCTTCTTCGGCGGCATCGCCGCGCTTACCGAACCGGTCACGCTCGCGGTCATCCCACTGCTCGGCCTCTGGACGCTCTATCGCCGCCATCGCCAAGGCCACGCCTGGAAGATTCCCATGTTGGCCGCCGCGCTCGCTGCGCTCGCCGTGATGTCTCCGTGGTTCGTGCGTAACTATGAGGTCTTCCACCGCTTCATTCCCGTGCGCAGCGGGTTCGGTCTCGAGCTCTACATCGGCAACAACGGATACTCAGCGCGCTGGGTGAACAGCAGCCTGCATCCCAACCACAGCGACGCCGAATTGTCTGAATACGAACGCATGGGCGAGACGGCCTATATGGATCACAAGCTCCAGCAGGGAAAAGCTTATGTGCGCGCCCATCCCGGCTGGTATGCCTGGATGACCCTGCGCCGCATCGTCTACATGTGGACCGGCTACTGGAGCTTCGATCGCGCCTATCTCAAAGAGGAACCGCTCGATCCGCCCAACATTCTTGTCGACACGACGATGACGATCCTCGGCCTGCTCGGCCTCCGCCGCGCGTTTCGACGCGACTCGTCGATCGCCATGCGCTTTGCCATCGTTCTCTTCTTTTTTCCACTCACGTACTACTTCACTCATCCCGAGACATATTATTTCCGTCCGGTTGACCCGCTGATCGTGGTGCTGGCGGCAGTCGCCATCGTCAGTACTCGGTACTCAGTACCCAGTACCCAGTAAGAACACGGTTCAGCACTGCATCCAGGTTCCACTGAGTACTGAGTACTGGGTACTGGGTACTGAGTACTCGTCCCAGCGTTGCGCCTCTTCCGCTCGGGGTTTAACATCGAATCACTCACGATGGCGACCGCAACCCCACTCAGCCTGGCCATGCAGCGCCGGCTGACGATTAGCCTCGAAGAAATCCTCAACTTCGCCTACGACGCCTTCTGCAGCAATAAGCTCCAGTTCATGCTTACCGGGCTCGCCATGGCCGTCGGCACCGCTTCAGTGATTCTGGTAGCCACCATCGGCCTGACTGGCAAGCAGTACGCGTTGCGCCTGCTGGAGTCCATCGGCACCAACATGATCTATGCCGACTACCAGGGCGGTTCGCAGCGCATCGACTCCACGCCTGATCCCATGACCGTCAACGACGTTCAGGCGATTCGCGAACAGGTGCCCAGCGTCGTTGCCGCTTCGCCGACGGTGGCTTTGACCGACCGCATCAGCGTTGGTGGAGGGAAACAGAGCGACATTCTCGTGCTCGGAGTCGATCCCGACTATCTTCACGTGCGCAACCTGAAAATTCTTGCGGGACGCTTCTTCGACGCCGAAGACTCAGCCGGGCGCAACAAAGTCGGCGTGGTCACCGAGAAGCTGGCGCAGAAACTTTATGGTTCTTCCCTGGCAGCGGTCGGCCAGGTCATCAAGCTGAGCGGCGGTCTTCCTTTCACCATTATTGGCGCGTTCAAAGAGAGCGTGGACACCTTCGGACAGTCTGAAATTCAGGAAGACACGATGCTGATCCCCTACACGGTCAGCCGTTTTTTCACTCCCACGTCAGCGGTGTACGAAATCTTTTTCTCTGTGGCCACGCCGCAGGATGTCGTGCCCGCCACGGCGGCCATCAAGCGCGTGCTGCAGTCGCGGCATCGGCCGGAATCTGTCTATAGCGTGCAGAACCTGACGCAACTGCTCACGGTCGCGGGAAGAATTGCCAACGGCCTTACGCTCATGCTCGTGCTCATTGCCTTCGTCACCCTGCTGGTGAGCGGCATTGGCATCATGAACATCATGCTGGCCACAGTCACTTCGCGCATCCGCGAAATTGGAATCCGCAAGGCGGTCGGCGCCACCAACCGCGCCATCCGCTTCCAGTTTCTGGCGGAAGCCATTCTCATCTCGCTCGCCGGAGGCATCGTCGGCATCATCGCCGGACTGGCGCTGCCAGTTTCGGTGCGGCTGCTCACCGACTATCGCATTCCGATCTCAGGCTGGTCGGCGATCATTGCCATTGTGGTTTCAACAGTCGTGGGAATCCTCTTCGGGACCGTTCCCGCCACCCGCGCGTCCCAGCTCGATCCGGTAGAAAGCCTGCGGTATGAATAGGTTAACGGCCTAAACCAGGAGATTTCCACGGCGTTTTCAGTCGCCAGTTCATGGCGTTGAAATGTTCTCACTCTTTCGCAAAGAACCCGACAAGGGTGAAGCAATGTTCCTGAAGAACTATCTGATTACTGCACTTTCGGAAGCCCGATTTTTCTGACCAGCTCGGCGAAGCGTGGGTCTGAGTGGAGGGAGTCGAACTGGAACCAGGTGTTGAGCCCAATCAGGAAGCAGTCGTGCTCGCGATAGGCGATATCGAGCCACTCGAAGGCCTTTTCTTTGTCTCCGTGATCGGCGTAAAGGCGGGCAATTTCAAAGGGAGACGCGTATCCGGTTTTGCGGCGGCCTTCGTAAAGGGCAATGAGCTCGGTCAGGGCCTGGGGCCATCCACCGGAGCGGAATCCACGCTCCAGGGCGGCTGCGTTTTCGATATCCTCTCGACTCCCGCTCAGCTGCGCTTGAAGTTTCGACTCTTCCACGACCTGGGCATACATGTGCTTTGCCCAATACGCGTCGGCAAGGCAGTTGTGCGCAATGGCGAACGTGGGGTTGTCCTGCACGAGTTGCTTGCAGACTGCGATCCCCTGATCGTACTGCCCGCTGTCGATGAGAGTGCCTCCTAGGACTCGGGCAATGACGGGCGAGAGTGGATCGAGTTCGTGGGCGCGATTGATTTCGACGAGGCCTTCCTGATGCCGGCCCACGACGCTGAGTTTTTCCCCGTACCATTGGTGGGAGGTGGCATCATTGGGGTCGAGTTCAATGGCTTTTTTGAATTCGGCTTCACCTCCGGCAAAGTCCCAGTCGTACTCGGTCTCGTTGTTGCCCAAAACGGCATGGGGACGAGCCAGGGTCGGGTCGAGTTCCAGGGCCTTGCGAGCAGCGGCATTCGACTTGGGAAAGGTTTGGCGGGGATTGGCGCCAAAGAACTGCAGGACGGAGTAGACATCGGCGAGGCCGGAATAGGCCTGAGCATAATCGGGGTCCTGGGCGATTGCCTGAGTGAAGTAAGAGATGGCGGCCTCCAGGTCGCTCCGGGTTCGCTTGTTCCAGGCGTAACGGCCCTTCAAATACAGAGCGTAGGCCTCGGGATTCTGGGTGCCCTGTCGGGTGACCAGCAGCTTATCGGCGCTGGTGAGCGTGGAGCGTAGTCTCTCGGCAATATCGCCGGCCATCTGCTGCTGCAACGAAATCAGGTCACCGCTCTTGCCCGAATAGTGATGACCCCAGATTTCGGTGTTGTCGCGAATGTTGGTCAGCTCCGTGCTGATTTCGATGTTGTTGCCCTTCCGCATCATTCGTCCGCTGACCAGAACCAAGACTCCGAGGCTGGTGCCGATGGTCTGAATATCCAGATCTTTCCCTTTGTAACGAAAAACTGAGTCGCGGGAGCGAACCTTCAGATGGGGAATGTGCGCGAGTCCGCTGATCAACGATTCGGTGATGCCGTCACTGAGGTAGTCGGTGTCGGGATCTCCCTGCATGTTGGTGAAAGGAAGCACGGCGATGGAATCGAGGCCGAGAGGCAAGTCGTTGGCTTCCGCATTCGAGGGCTGGCGGCCGGCGAGAGCTTTGACATGAGGGCTGCTGTGGCCGGTGGAGAGATAAATTACCAGTCCGGCGGCCAGCAAAAATGGAACGATCCAGGCAGCCAGACGGGCCGGCGGCCAATTCTTGATTGCAACTTGGACCGGTGACGAAACTGTCGTCGTGACGGTCGAGGACGGGGCGGTTGGAAGGGTGGCTCCGGCGGAATCCGCCTCGCGATCGTCTTTACGAACCTCTCTACGATCCTCGACTTCGCCAGAGGCTGAATCGTCGGCATCCAGTTCGTCGCTTCGCCCCTTCAACCACTCGGCTAATTCGTTGGTATAGGCAAAGACGGCGCTGCGTCCGCCTCCCGGCACACGGTGCACGGGCAATCCCCGTTCGCTTTCCCAGCGCTTGACGGTGCGCTCGGCGCGACCGAGGAAGGCGGCAATTTCCTTCCACGAGTCGAGGCGCTTGCCGGCGAGCGGTTCACGATTGGTTGCCATAAAGGGAAATGCTATGTGATGGCCCGAGCAGGCCTGATACGTCTCTTGCTGGGGGGAGCAAGGCCGCCATAGTATAGCGCGACTTAGGCGGCTGCGCTCCTCCACGAATGGGCCTGCTGCATGGCAAAAACGGGCCAGAAGCGGGTGGCTGAAATGTTTGAAATTAAACGGTTTAGTCGCGGAGAGATTTCGGGGGCCAAATGGCTGGAGACCACAAAGCCGGGCTGGTTGGCCCGGCTTTCCTTTTGTGGAACTGGTACGGTCGGTCTTATTTCGATCGGCTGGCCCAGAATGTCAAACGATCCCGTGTTACATCACCATCGCCAGATTCTCCAGCTCGTGCTGCAAAACTGGCAGAGCGCAACCCGCCATCTCGACGCGGCCTGCCGCATCGAGCGCTGCTTTGGGCGAAACCCCATAGCCTCGGCCCATCAGAAACACTTGAAGGAGCTCGGCCGCCTCGTAGGAGTCGATCATGCCGCCTTGCAGCAGATCGCTCCGCAACGCCGCCAGTTCCGTCACCGTGAATCTGTCTTTGTCGTTCAGCGTCTTCTCGTGAAATCTCGTATCTACCGTATCGTTCATCATGGCCGTCATCACCTCCGACTCCGACCTGAATCCCATTTGCCTATTAGACTCATCGGCAGCTGTTGAAGTTGCATGCAATTCGGCTGCCGTATTTCCCACATACTTCCAAGTACTTTCCCCATACCGCTCTGGATTCTTTAACCCACAGAATTATCGGAAGTTGCGGGCGGTTTCTACAGGCTTCCCCCGGTCGTGACGTTTCCTTGGTACCTGCGCGGTAATCTCAAGACTGACACAATGTGTCGTTTTGCGAGCGGGATGCGCGAATCGACGGTAACCCGTGAAGCCGTGGGCACTCTCTGCCGCCCCCTGGTGGCGGCGATGGACCGCCTGCCCTGGAATGGCTTTCGATGGAAGTGTTTGACTGGACGGCGTTGACGTTAGGCCGCGGAGCTCTGCGCGGCCTCAACCGTGTCGTAAAACTGGAAGAACTGTTCGACCCGTGTCACCTGCATGGCGTTGCGGACGCGCTCAGTCACTCCAGCGAGCGCCAGACGTCGGCCGTCCTTTTGGCGCGTGACGTAGGCGCCCACCAGCGCTCCCATACCCGCGGAGTCGATGTAGGGAACGCGCGTAAGGTCGAGAATCAGGTCGCGCGAACTGTCGGCGCGCACCGCAGTCTGGAATTCAAAGAAATTAGAGATGAGAATCGGGCCGTTCAGACGCAGAATGCATCGGCCGGGCGCGGGAGTGACATCTTCGACCTTCAAGGGCTCCTGGGGCATGGACGACATGGTATTCGAGAAGTGTGAAAATTGGGTTAAAGCACTGTCAAGTTTCTTATGAATTGCCGGGCCGTTGTTGGTCTAGGGCTCGACCACGGCTTCATCGATGAGCATGATGGGGATATCGTCTTTCACGGGATAAACGCGATGGCACCGGGTGCACTTCAGACTTTCGGGATTTTGGCGGTACTCGAGTGGCTGCTTGTCGTCGGGGCAAACCAGAATCTCGAGGAGATCTTTGGCGATCATGACGAAAGCATTGTACGACAGAAGGAAGCATCTCTGACCGGCGTTGCCGATTTCGATTTGCAGCTAGTCCGCGCTGAAGCCGGTCGCGTTCTCTGCGGTAAAATGAAGTCGCATGACGGCGACTATTCTCGATGGAACGAAAATCGCGCAGGCGATTCGCGGCGAAGTGGCTGCGGAAGTGAAAGCCATGGCTGCCGCGGGAGTGCGGCCGGGGCTGGCGGTCGTGCTGGTTGGGCATCATCCGGCGTCGGAGATTTACGTTCGCGGCAAGGTGAAGGCTTGCGGCGAAGTGGGCTTGTTCAGCGAGCAACTGACGCCGCCGGAGTCGGCCACCACGGGCGAACTGCTGGCAGTTATCGAAGACTTGAACCGCCGTGATGATATTGACGGCATTCTGGTGCAGTTGCCCCTCCCTCCCCATGTGGACGCCAAGAAGGTTCTGCTGGCGGTTGATCCCGCGAAAGATGTGGACGGATTCCATCCCATGAACGTGGGATTCTTGTCGACCCAGAGGCCAGGGCTGGTGCCATGTACGCCCGCCGGCGTCATGGAGATTCTGAAGCGCAGCGGCATTGCGATTGCCGGACGCGAAGCCGTCGTCGTAGGACGCAGCGATATCGTGGGCAAGCCGGCCGCCATGCTGCTGCTCAACGCCAACGCTACCGTGACTGTGTGCCACTCGAAAACGCACGATCTGCCGGCAGCGTGTCGCCGCGCTGACATCCTGGTGGCGGCCATTGGCCGCGCCGGCATGATCACCCGCGATTTCGTGAAACCGGGCGCGACCGTGATTGACGTCGGCATGAATACCGTAGCCGACGCGGCGGAATTTCAGCGATTCTTTGCCGGCAACGCCCGGCGCGAAGAAACCTTCCGCAAAAAAGGCTCCGTGCTCATCGGCGACGTGCATCCCGAAGTCGCAGAGATTGCGGGAGCAATCACGCCTGTGCCCGGCGGAGTGGGGCCGCTGACCATCGCCATGCTGATGTTCAACACGGTCAAGGCGGCGAAGATGCGGCGCGGCAGCCGCGTACCGGAGTTCTCCCAGGCGTAATGACAATTCACCACAGAGTCACAGAAACACAGACGCAGAGAAATCCGTTCCTGTTTTTCTCTGTGTCACCGTGCCTCTCTGGTGCACAGGGTTTGAAATGCTGAAAGTGGGCCTCACCGGAGGCATCGCCTCGGGGAAATCGATCGTAGGAGAGATGTTTATCGCCCTCGGCGCGCATCTGGTGCAGGCCGATCGCATCGCGCACTCGCTCATGCGGCCGGGCGAGGCGGTCTACAACGAAGTTGTCCGGCACTTCGGCCGCGAAATTCTCAATCCCGACATGAGCGTGAACCGCTCCCGGCTGGCCGAAGCCGCATTCGGCTCGGCGAGCGAGGACGCGGGCAAGCGGGCGTCGCGGGTGGAAGAACTCAACCGCATCGTTCATCCTGCGGTCCTTCGCAGCCAGGATGAGTGGATGCAGGCAGTGGGCCGGCAGGATCCCAATGCGGTCGCCATTGTCGAAGCTGCGCTGATTCTGGAAGCCGGGGCTCGCCGCCACTTCGACAAGATGATTGTGGTGACTTGCAAGGCCGAGCAGCGGGCCGAGCGTTTTGCCGCCCGGCAGAAAATCGATCTCGATTCGGCCCGCAAAGAGGTCCTGCGCCGCATGGCCGCGCAGCTTCCGGACGAGGAAAAAATCAAGGCCGCCGATTTTGTAATCGACAACTCGGGAGCACTGGAGCACACGCGCGAGCAGGTAGAACAAGTGTGGGAGCAACTGCGCGGGTGATTGCCTGCTCTCGAAAGGATCGCCCGCCTGAGGTTAGAATTGAATTTGATCTTTCCGCTTCCCAATTGCGTACCTTGAATCGGGTGAAGTGAGATTTATGAAACTCATGCGTCCTTTGATCTTCGCGCTGGCCATCGCCGGCGGGTTTTTCTACTTCACAACCTGGCGCTCGAACTCGCAGGGCGAGTTGCATCCTTCGAACTGGTTCGGCCAGCCCACGCAGGTAGAGATTACCGAAGCCGCTCCCGGCGAACCGCTGGATGTCGAGGAGCAGAACAATATTTCCGTCTATAAAAGAAATATTCCCTCGGTGGTCAACGTCACTTCCCGCGCCATGACGTTCGACTTCTTCTACGGCCTGGTGCCGCAGGAGGGGCAGGGATCGGGCTTCATCATCGACAAAGACGGCCACATCCTTACCAACTATCATGTCATCGCCGAAGCGCGGCAGGTGGAAGTCACGCTGCACAACCGCAAAAAGTACAAGGCGGTTGTGGTGGGAACCGATCCGCCACACGATCTGGCGGTAATTCAGATCAAAGCGCCCGACCTGGTCCCGGCTGTGCTGGGAGATTCGCGAAATCTGCAGGTGGGCCAGAAAGTCTACGCCATTGGCAATCCCTTTGGCCTTGCCGGAACGATGACGCGCGGCATCGTCAGTTCAATCCGGCCGGTGCGCGAGCCCAATGGCGCGATGATTGACGAGGCTATCCAGACCGATGCGGCCATCAATCCCGGCAATTCGGGCGGTCCGCTGATGAACTGGCACGGCGAAGTGATCGGCATCAACACCATGATTCTGTCCAACGGCGCGCAACAGAATTCCGGCATCGGCTTCGCCATCCCCATCAACACCGCCAAGGCTGTGCTAAACGATCTGATGACGCTCGGCCGCGTGCGCCGCCCGGCATTGGGAGTGCGCACCATCCCGATCAGTCCCGAACTGGCCGACGAAATTGGCCTGCCGGTCGACTACGGATTGCTGATCATTCAGGTGACCCCCGGAGGATCCGCCGATCTGGCTGGACTGCGCGCCGGCAGCGAACGCGCGTATCTGGGAAATATCCCGATCATGCTGGGAGGAGATTTGATCGTCGCCATCGACGACCAGAAAGTTCAGGATGAAGACGACCTGGCCCAGATGATGGACAATCACCGCGCCGGCGATACCGTAAAGGTGACAATCTATCGCAACAAAAAGAAGATGGACGTGAGCGTATCCCTGGGCGAGGCGCGGCAGGAAGTGTGAGAGGAATAGATGGCACCCGTTCTTCGAGGGGAATGAGTGCTCAGAAAATGGAACGGAAATCGTTATTAGTCATCACGGGCTCAATGGGCGCAGGCAAGACCAGCGTTTTGGGCGAAGCATCCGACATGCTGGCACTCCACAACATTCCTCACGCGGCGATTGACCTTGACGCGTTGGGTCTTGCGCATTTGCCGTCTGGCGCACGGAATGACGCGGTAATGTACCGCAATCTTCGATGCATCTGCAAAAACTACGCTGCCCTCGGAGTACGGCGATTCCTGATAGCACGTGCGATCGAGGATCGTGCCACATTGGAATGTTGCCGGGCGGCAGTGGCAGCCAGGAACACGATCGTTTGTCGTCTCACTGCGAAGATTGGAACCATGCGGCAGCGGATCAAGATGCGCGAGTCTGGAGTCTTTCAGAAGCAATTTGTTGCTCGGGCCGCAACGTTGAACTCCATTCTGGACCGTGCGCGCGTGGAAGATTTCGCCCTTACCAGCGACGATCGTTCGGTGAGCCAGATTGCTCGCGAAATGCTGCTCAAAGCAGGATGGATTTCGAATGAGGCCGTGGCCTCCTCTTGAAAACTCAATAGTTCCACGATAGCCTGTCTTCCTGCCCATGACTGCCGTCCCTTAATTCCCCTGATTGAATCGTTGAGTGAGATGTGGGTTGAAGTATGCGCGCTCGACGCTCTCCCGGTTGTCCGGTAAATTCGGTGCTGTGCAGTTCCATGCCGACCGAGGAGGGCAAGTTGCGCGCGAGTTCGCGCACGAGGAAGTGTGGTCACCCCTTGCTGGAGCCGGCCAAATCCTTGGCAAGGAGTTCCAGCAGCACTCTCTAGCGTTCACTCGTCAATTGTGCCTGCGAAGCCAGAGCAATTACTGATTCACCACCTGTATCAGCTTGGCTGAGTTGCTGGAAGTGAAATTGATGTCTCCGCCGTACGTGGCCGAGGTCTGGGTGTTGCCCACCGGCAGCCTCTTGGTGCTAAAGGTGGCTACACCGTTAACCAGCGGCGCATTTCCAATCCCGTTAAAGCGCACGTTTTCTCCGTCCGGCGGCGGCGTGCCGGCGCTGGAGGTGACCGTCGCGGTAAAGGTCACTGCCTGCCCTTGGACAGAGGGATTCGGCGAAGCCGTCAGCGTGGTCTTGGTAACGCCGGCGTGAGCATTCGCCTGGAACACCGCGCCATCTCCGTTTGCGCCGCCCAGGTAGGTCGTGCCGTAAAGGTAACCCAGGCTGTCCTGAACAAGGCTGGACTTCGGCTCCGCTCCATTCTCACCGTCAAAGTTGAAGAAGACGTGCTCTTTGTAAGCGCCGTTGGGGTTTGCCGGAGCCACCAGTTCGTAAAGCGTTCCGGCGCCTTTTGTGCCTCCAGCTTGGGTGGCGCCATAGATATTGTTCTGGGCATCGAGAATAACGCCTGCAAAAGGAGTTGCTCCATTGGGGCCGTATTGGCCTTCGCCGCCGAAAGAGAATAAAACGGTTTCTGTCCAATTCCCGGTCGCCGCGGGAGTCAGCTTGTAAACCACGCCTTTGTTGTTGGTGCCTCCGGCTTCCGTCGCACCGTAAAGATTGCCGGAGGGATCAAGCGCCAGAGTGCCAACGGGTTCAGCGCCTTCGGTTGCGGAATCAGCCGCGGTGAAAGTGAAAAGCGCAGTCTCCGTCCAGCCACCAGTGCCATTCGGGGTTAGTTCGAAGACGGTGGTGTAGGTCGCCCCGTAAATAACCTCCGGTGTTGACGGGAGACTCAAGGTCAGGCCGGTGTGTGTACTGTTCATGTCGTAGATCACCTGGGCAGTCCAGGTGCCGTTGGAAGGGCTCAACTCGAAGACACACCCCTTCCCATTTCCGGTGCCGCCGGCGAACGCGACGCCAAACAGATTGCCGGCGCCATCCATAATCACGCCACTTCCCGGATTGGCGGCGTCGTTGGGGGCGTTGGCGAAGCTATGGAGAACACTTTCTGTCCACGTACCATTGGAGTTGGAGAGCTCGAAGACAACTCCGTATCCATTGGCGCCGCCGCCGTACGCCGTCCCGTAGAGGTTGCCCTGGCCGTCAAATACCAGGGATGAGTAAGTTGGATTTTCTCCGTCAGCGCAGGCGGCGAGCTGGCAGAAGCTGTAGACGGTAGTCTCCGTCCATCCGCCAGAGCCGTTCGGCGAAACCTCATAGACGGTTCCGTATCCCAAGCCTCCATCATAGGTAGTGCCGTAGAGGTTGCCACCGTTCAGCGCCAGGCTCGACGTGGGTTGGGCGCCATCCGGTGTGCCGGAGAAGCTGTGAAGCACCGCTTCCGTTTGGGCGTGGGCAACGCGGCCCGCCATCAGCAGCGTCGCGAAAAGCACAGCCTTGGTCAGAGCGCCTGGAAGTGTTGCAGTTGTCAGTTTTCTTAACTGCAACGTGGTCCCAACACGCCAAAGCCTCGAACGGATTTCCGCCCCACATTCGGTGTCTACTGAATGCATAGCAGTCCCTTTATCGCACTGTCTAATTCGGCCAGCGCGGGATTATACCCTGTTTGAGGCCGAAATGCCGCCACTCTCACGGGATCGCCCGAGCGATAGGAAATGGGTTGAAAGACTCGCCTCCACCACGCTACTCTTTCCTCCTGCTATGACTGCCGTCCTTTAAGTCCGCGAGCTGCAACGTTGAGCAACCTGCGCGTGGAGGTGTGCGCGTGGGCTCTTGCCTTGTGTTGTTCTAAATCAGAAAGGATTCTCCGCTTACTCGCGCAACGGGACGCTCGAAAACCCGATCCCGCGCTTGCGGTTGATGCGGCAGATAATGTTTTCCAGCAACTTGGGCAGCAGATTCATGCCCGGCACCGGCATCAGCGAGTTCTTCTGGATGTACTCCTCCGCACCTTCATCCATGAGCTTCTGCCGGTTTTTTTCCGTCAGGCTGCTCAGCACCACCACTGGAATTTCAGCCGTGGCCGGCTCCTGCTTCAGGTGCCGCAAGACCTCCGGCCCGCTCAACTTTGGCAGAATAAGGTCCAGCAGGATGAGATCCGGTTTGCCTTCTCGCGCTTGTTGCAGCGCGGACTCGCCATCCTCAGCACAGATGACTTCGTATCCCGCCTTATGCAGCGCCGATTCGTTCGCCCGCCGGATGGCCAGGCTGTCGTCCACTAAGAGAATTCTCACGGTTCTCTCCCGCAGCTGACTGAGTCATCGGCAAAGCGTCGATCCGCCTTTAGTGCGGGCGCAACCGCCCAAAGCATACTCCAAAGAAAGAAAAAAGGCCGTCTGCCTGGCAGACGGCCTGACTCCATTTCGTAACCACAGGATCATTCCATCGTTACTTCTTGGGCTCACCAATCGACAGTAATTCCACCTGGAAAACCAGCGTTTCGCCCGGACCAATCTCGCCGCCCTGCGGAGGGTGGTCGCCATACGCCAGATCGGGTGGAATGAACAGCTGCCACTTCGATCCCACCGGCATCATCTGCAGAGCCTCGGTCCAGCCCTTGATGACTCCGCCTACCGGAAACGTCTCGGGATGCCCGCGCTTGTAGGAGCTGTCGAATTCCTTGCCGTCGATCAGCGTGCCGCTGTAGTTGCACGAGACCGTATCGTTGACGGTTGGCTTCGGCCCGGTGCCCTCGGTCAGAATCTTGTATTGCAAGCCGTCAGGCAGGGTCATCACGCCGGGCTTCGATTTGTTGGCCGCCAGAAATGCTTCGCCCTCTTTGCGGTTACCCGCTCCCTCCTCCTGCGCCTTGGCCTGCATCTTCTGGTTGACCTCGGTCCGCAACTGGGTGAGCGCGGCGCGCTCTTCCTCTTCGGTCATCGCCGTCTTGCTGCCGCTTAAGGCGTCTCTCAAACCCCGGGCCACCAGCGCCGATTCCACCGATTCGTTCAGCCCCTGCCGGTGGAGATCGCTGCCGATCTTCATGCCCAACGCGTAGCTCGCTTTTTCTTTCTCAGTCTTGAGTGCCAGCGGCGCAGCCGTAGTCCTTCTCGTGGTTGTGCCGGGCTTTTTGGCCGCGGCTTTCTGCCCGGTAGCCGTCTGGCCGGATGTGGACGAACCTGAAGCCGGTTGCGTGGTTGAGGAAGCCGGAGTCTGCTGCGCCAGCGCACTGCCCAGCATCATGACCCCCGCCGCCAATAATTGAAATCCGATGGGAAGCGATTTTTGCATAGGCCTATATTGTCCCATTGTGAGGGAAGGATCGGCAAACAACCCGCGAAGTGTTCCTGCAGGAACACTGTGGAAAAGCCGCGAAAACGAGGCGTACAAGTTCCTGATTCCCGGCGAGTTGGGAGCCTGCCGTTTGTTTTCAAGCGCTTATCCTGTGGGAAAAATAGCTGCTTCTTGGCCCAAAAATGCCTACTAAAGTGGACTTGACAACATTTATACGTACTTTTTTGTAGGTATGATAATGGCAAACCGCGAACAAAAAACGAATTGGCGTAGCTCATCCCTTCAAGGAGATTTTTTGGCGCACATCCCCAGCTGAGCACTTTCAGTTTTTGGCCGCTGCGTTCAACGCTGCGAACTCGCGGCGGGCTTCCTGGGCAGGAATGAAATCCGCGTCGGCGTTTTTCCAGATGTCGAGCAGTTGCTGGTAGCTCTTGGTTGCCGCGGCTTTGTCGAACTGCGCTTGCGCGCGAGCCGTGCCCAGCAAGCACAGAGGATAGTCGGGAGACTGGCCCGCGCCCGGACCTTCCCCCAAAACGAGGGCACGATAACGAAGCCCGGGCTCAAAGTCGGTAAGGGCCTGCTGGGCTTTCTTCATTTCCAACGAGGCGCGTCCGGCGAGATGCGGCGCCTTCGATACCAGCAAATAGGGGCTGACTGGGCTCAACAAGCCGGCGACCTGATCGGGATGGTGCTCCACCAGTGCCACGGCTGCCTTGACCTCGGGCAGGTAGATGTCGTTATAGAGCGTGTTGTTCGGGGCGTCGGCGGCGGCGGGTTCGATCGCCTTCAGCGCGGGACCGGACTCGCCGCACAGGGCGAGCGCCAGAGTCGTGTCAGGTACGGTCGAAATCGATTGATCAAGAGCCAGGCCTTTGTGAGCGGCGTCGCGGGCCGCATTGCAATTGGAGACCAGCGCGTCGTGCACCGCCTTGATGGCATACAATCCGCCGGCGCTGTCGGAGAGGTGCTGCTGTTCCGCTCTGTTGGCCGCCTGATCCCACAACTGATCGGCCTGGTGCATTCGGCCCAGGTAAAAATTCACGCTGGCGGCTGTGGCATCTACCAGGAAACCATTGGGACGGCTCGCCGCCCACTGCACGGAATCCTCCCAATCGGCGTGGCCGGAAAGAAAATCGTCCATCACCACATAGGTGCGATAGCTCACGCTGTTCTCTGCGCCGTGTGCCAGCGCTACTTTCATATAGCCATCGCCGTCGGACAGCCGGCCCAGCATCATTAGGGTAGCCCCGGCGTTCAGGGCAGCGACGGTATCCCAATTGGCGATCTCCCAGGTTTTCTCGAAACCTGCCGCGGCCTGCTCGTAATCGCCCGTCTCCACATAGACGATCGCCATGTTGTTCCAGGCAGCGGCATCGCGCGGATAGGTTGCCGCGAACAACTTGTATGACTCCAAAGCCCTGGGAAGATCGTACTGGAAGTTCTCGTAAGACGATTCGATATACATGCGCTCGCGCTCGGTCACATGCTCGCGCAACTCGTATGCCTTTTTCATGTACTCCAAAGCCTTCGCTAACGCTCCCTGAGTGGAATACGTTACGCCTAGCCGCGCATAAGCCATGGCAAAGTTCGGATCCAGTTGAATGGCCTGCTGATAGAACGATTGGGCCTGCGGGAAATCGCGACCCATGCGGTGCTCGTCTTCGCCCAGCGAGAAGGCGTGAAAGGCCTGCAGGGACGCGGTGGTCACATTGGTGTACGGAGTTGTCAGCTTCTGAATCGACGCCATCGATTCGCCCAGTCCGGCTCGCATTGCCGTGGCCGCCTGCGAAACCGCCTGCAGCACCGCAGTCTTATCCGGCGCCGTGACCTGCTCCCGGGCAAACACTTCGCCCGTAGCCACGTTTACCGCATTGATCTGGATCACATACGACGTTCCCAGATTCGCAATCGAACCTGCCAGATAGGCCTTCACTCCCAGCCGCTGCCCCAGTTGCTGCGCCAGCTCCGGCGTAATTCTCTGATCTTTCGCCTGCCCCAGGTATTGCAGATTGCTGTGCAGCTCTGCGTCGCTGACCAGTTGCAGCAGCGGGGATTGCTCCAGCTGAATGGCCAGCGCTTCTTTCAAGGTGGAATCGAAGACCGAATCGCCGGTCTGATTGGTGAAGTCGGCGAGGATGAGCTGGTCTTTGTCGGTCAACTGCACCGTGGGGCGCTTGCGAAAATAAAACCCTCCCGCAATCACCGCGAGTATCAGCACGACGGCCGCCGGAATCATCCACTTCAGCCGTGCACTGCCAGGAGCGGTCTCCGTCGCAGCCGGAATTTTGCCGGATGATCCTGCAGTCACCACTCGTGCCGATCCGCTGGTCTTGTGCGCCGCCGGGAGCGGCTCGGGCGACGGAGTGGACGATTCTTCCGCGGAACGTACTGAAGACGAACTCGACGAGGAACTTGCCCCTGACCGTCCCGAGTCCAGATCGCGCTTCAGCCGCAGCAACTCCGATTTCAGGTCGACGGCGTGCTGGTAGCGCAGATCACGATCTTTTTCGAGCGCGCGGTTGATGACGTCTTCCAACTTCGACGGCAGTTTGGGATTCAGACGAACCGGCGCCGCTGGCGCGCGATTCAGAATCTCGTCGAAAATCACGCCCGAAGTTTCGCCGCGAAACGGCAGCGCTCCGGTCGCCATCTCGTAGAGGACAATTCCGAAGGAAAACAGATCGGTGCGCTGATCCAGCGCCTTGCCGCGCACTTGCTCGGGAGACATATACGCCACCGTGCCCAGCGCCGAACCGGGGCTGGTCAGGTGCTGGGCGCTGTCGCCTTCGGTCTTGGTTGCTTCCGTCGGATCCAGGGCACGGCTCGATTCCTGCGTCACTTTCGCCAACCCGAAGTCGAGAATCTTCGCCGCACCCCGCCGGGTCACGAAAATATTTGCCGGCTTGATGTCGCGGTGAACGATGCCCTTGGAGTGCGCCGCATCGAGCGCGTCGGCTACGTCAATGGCGATGCCAAGCAGTTTCTCGATCTCGAGAGGACGGCTGTCGATGAGATGCTTCAGAGTCTCACCCTCGAGATATTCCATGACGATGAAGGCCTGCTCGCCTTCTTCGCCGATGTCATAAATTGTGCAGATATTGGGATGATTCAGGGCCGACGCGGCCTGGGCCTCGCGGCGAAAGCGGCTGAGCGCCGCCACGTCGCGGGTCACATCTTCAGGAAGGAACTTGAGGGCCACGAAACGCTTGAGGCGGGTGTCTTCGGCTTTGTAGACGACGCCCATCCCGCCACCGCCGAGCTTTTCGATCACACGGTAGTGAGAGATGTTCTGGCCGATCATTTTTTATCCGACAGCATTTCGTCCGCAGTGGCGCGGCGCGCAAGGTCAAACTAAAAATTTCCAGTGAGCCATCTTAGGGGCCGGGGCGGAGCGAAGTCAACGAAAGCTTGCGGAACAAGCCTTGTCATCCCGAGGCGCGCTCTTGCGCCGAAGAGCCTGCCCTGAGCTTAACTCAGGGTGACGGCGCGTATTAACCGGCGACTGCGATCCTATTTCATGCCATCGAGAATCGAGCCGACGATGCCGCCGACTACGCCGCCTTCGACGGTGTGGCGCCCATTGTCGTGGGGCATGTATTGTGCCAGCGCGTGTGCGAGCTTGGCGATGGGCAGGGTCTGCAGCCAGATCCTGCCGGGGCCGGTGAGGGAGGCGAGAAAGATTCCGTCGCCGCCGAAGATCATATTCTTGATGCCGGGGACGGTGGTGATCTGAAACGAGACGCTCGACTGGAATGCGCCGACGTGGCCGGGATGAACGCGCAGAGTTTCTCCGGGCTGCAGATCGCGGATGACGAGTTCGCCGGAGAGTTCGAGCCAGGCGGTGCCTTGTCCGGTGAGGCGTTGCAGGAGGAATCCGTCGCCGCCGAAGATGCCGGCGCCAAGCGATTGCTGGAAGCCGACGCTGATTTGAATTTGCGACGTCGCGCAGAGGAAGCCGTGGCGATGAATCATGTACTCGTGGGCGGGCGAGACGTCTACGGGAACGATGTGGCCGGGGAGTTTGGTGGCGAAGGCGAGTTCAGCGCCGGCGCCGAGCGAGCGATATTCGGTCATGAAAATGGAGCCGCCGCCGGCCACGCGCTTGAGCACGCCGAAGAGGCCTCCGCCGCCGGCGAACTGGGTGTGCGTGGTCATCTGGACCGCGCTGCCCATCCAGGAAAGTTCTCCGGCTTCGGAGATGATGGACTCGTTCGGTTCGAGGAGGAACTCAAGAACGGGCATGGTGGTGCCGGTGATGCGGCTTTGCATTTGGACAAAAGCACCTGAGTTTTCTCGATCGTTACTCAGACGATCGTTATGTTTCTGACGACCGCGCTGGGGCAGCCCAGGCGAACGTGCGAGATCAAGAGTATACATCCGCGCCTCGTGGTGCGGCTTTCCAGCCGCATACGGCGCTGGAGCACAACAGTTCCGATTTGATCACGCTGCATGAAGAAATGAATTTCATCGGAGAATATCTCAAGAGCGAGAAGATGAGACTTGGGCGAGATTGTAGGCGACGATTTCAGTAGAGGCAGAGATAGAAAAATTTCTAATTCCACAGATGCTCCTACAGCCTTTTGTAGAAAACGCAATTCGGTATGACGCCGTGCCTCGCGCGATGCGACTGGATCGAGATTTTGTCGCGGCGGGCAACGGAAATTTTGAGGTGAGCATCAGGAACAGTGTGGGCAAGAAGGCGTCCGGGAATGGGGTCGGATTCAGAAACACGGAAGCGCTTGCAGCATTTGTATTCTGGGGACGCGGTCTTCTTTTTTGCAGCCGGAGAGAAAACCGTAAGGGCAATACTTCCCCTTCCTGCTCTAGAGTCGCACCAGCCCACGCGCGATGAGTCTCGCGCAGTCGATGCAATGGGAAGCTTGGGGACAGATCATGCGAGTGCTGGTCGTTGACGATGAACCGCTGGCGCGGACGGCGCTGGCGAATATCCTTTCGGCGCGAAACGACGTAGATTCTTTCGAGGTGGCCAGCGATGCGGTAGAGGCGCTGGACAAACTGGGAAGAAGTTCCTACGACCTGCTGCTGCTTGACATCAATATGCCTGAGCTCTCGGGCATCGACTTCGTAGACCAACTCAAGCAGAGCGACCGGCCGCTGCCGTCGATTGTGTTTGTGACGGCGCACCAGCAGCACGCGGTCACCGCCTTCGAGCAACGTGCTGCGGATTATGTATTGAAACCGTTTTCCAATGAGCGGGTCGACGAAGCGCTGGATGTCGCGTTCCGCAAGACGGTCAGCGAGCGGGCGACGAAATTGATGGGGATTGCACCCCAGCTGCAGCGAGCGCCCCGGCCGTCGCCGAGAATTGCGATCAAGGCCAAAGGAAGAATTTTGTTCATCGATCCGGGCGTGGTGATGGCAGTCCAGGCCGAAGGGAACTATGTTTTGTTGCAGCGGGAAGTCGGGTCGTATTTGCTTCGGGAGTCGATTTCGGAAATGGCGGAGAAGCTGGAACCGTACGGATTTATACGGATTCATCGTTCCGTGCTGGTGAACACGTCGTTTGTGGAAGAGATTCAGCCGTGCCCGACAGGGGAATACGAATTGCGGGTGAAGGGTGGAAAGCAATACACGGTAACACGTACGTACAAGAAAAATCTGAAGTCGCTGGCCGAATTCTGGATCGGCACAAGCGCGTTCCTGACCGATTAGATTTGGCGGTAAAAGAAAAACGGCGGGCTTCGCAGCCCGCCGTTTTTTCTGTTCGGCCTACGCGATGGGCATGTGAAATCTACTGGCTTGGACCACTTCCTTGCCCCTGACCCTGGCCTTGTCCGCGTCCCCAGTGTTCGTGACGGCTTTGCATCTCGTCGAATTTCTTTTGCTGGTCGGAATCGAGCAGCGCGCGAATCTGGTCATCGGACGATTTGCGAATCTCCATCATCTTGGAGCGGCGGTCCTCCTGCGAAGTGGACGAATCGTTGTGCAATGCCTCCATTTGCGATTGTTCCGACTTCAAAATGTCGAGGACTTTGGGCTGCTGATCGGAGGTTAGCTTGAGTTGCTTGGTCAGCATCTCGGTGCGCCTTTCCGGATCCATGTGTCTGTGGCCGTGCTCTGGTTGCTCTGACTGAGCAGCGGGCGGATTGTTATTACTGTTGTCTTGGGCGATGGCCGAGGCGCTGATGGTACAGGCGAAGGCAGCCAGGGCCAGCGTGATTAAGCAATGTCTGATCATAAAATCTCCTTCTGTGAAAACCGCGAGAACTCGATTTGAGTCACCCGTATGAACCAGATTATGAACTCCAAGTTGTGAGCGCGGCCGGACTTTTACGAATCTTTACTCGATGCCGGTAAGGGGGTGGTCTTCGAGGGAGGATTACGGGAAGTGGCTTTTTATCAATACAAATCGATACCGAATCCGACGACAACAGACAAAATTTTACGTTGGTTTCTGGCCGGTCAAGCTATCATCGCGTCACAGGTGTCGAGGGGCTGACTGCGCTGGAATGGGCCAATGATGGCGATGGGGAGAACTGTATTTCGGGCTCTGCTAGTGGGCGTGCTCATGCTCGCGGTGGGTCACGCCTGGGCGCAGAGTCAGCCTGAGTCGCCTCAGACCAAGCCAGCGCAACCGAATTCCGTTCAGCCAGTGCAGACTCCGGCAAGTCCGACGCAAGCAAGTCCCAGCGAGACGAATCAAGATAAGGGCACACAGGTACAGAATGCGCAAACTCAGAGCACCCAAACTACGGGCGGAATGATTCACGGGATCGTGAAGGCGGGGAATATGCCGATTCCGGGCGCAGCGGTGATCATTTCTTCTTCTTCTGCTTCTGCAGCAGCTGCGCCTCCTGCGTCCTCCTCTACTTCTGTGTCGTCTTCTCTGTCGTCGGCTTCGGCAAGAATTTCTGTTTGGACCGATGTTGACGGCAGCTATTCGGCGACCGTGCCTGCTTACGGTTTGTACACGGTTCAAGTGCAGATGATGGCCTTTGCCAATAGCGCGCATACAGTGGTGATCGATGCAGGCCATCCGAATGCGCTGGTGAATTTTGAGATGACACTGCTGTCGCGCACGCGGCAGGAGAATCCTCAGCCACGAAGACAGGCCGGCGCGGGCGCGGGGCAGCGTGGATTTCAAATGCTTTCCGCGATGCAGAATATGGCGAGCCAGGACACGGGCGCGAGTTCGATGGGCGACGTGGTGCCTTCGGGGATGCCGGTGCCGGGGATTGACCCGAACAGCGCAACGGAATCGATTGCAGTTTCGGGCAACACGTCGAATCCGTTCAATTCGATGAGCGGAGACGAGCTGCAACAGCGCATCAGCGAAGCGCGGCAGCAAGGCGGTGGGTTCGGGGGTGGTGGAGGCTTTGGCGGCGGGGGAGGGTTTGGCGGGGGTGGGCCAGGGCGGGCGATGGCGATTATCGGGCGGCGAGGGTTCGATATCAATCATCCGCACGGTTCGATTTATTACGGGATTGGCGATTCGGCGCTGAATGCCGCGCCCTATGCGCTCAATGGCCAGGTCACGAATCCTTCGTATGAGCAGAATAGTTTTGGCGGATCGGTGGGAGGGCCGCTGAACATTCCGAAGATTTATCACGGCGGCACGAAGACATTTTTCTTCGTAAATTACAACGGGAAGCGGGGGGAGAATCCGTTTGACCAGTTTTCGACCGTGCCGACTCTGGCGGAGCGGCAAGGAGATTTTTCCGGAGTCGACTACACTTCCGGACCGGCCGTAGGAATGCCGGTGCAGCTTTTCAACCCAGCGACGAACGCACCTTATACTGGCAATCAGCTCTTGCAGCCGCCGGGTAACTGTGCATCCCCAAGCCCTCCCCCGCCGCCACTCGGGGCGATGAGCTGTGCGGCACTCGGATTGTTGAGCTACATTCCCATGCCGAACCTGCCAGGGAACGTGCAGAATTTTCATTACGTGACTTCGACGACCAGCGACAGCGACGACTTGAATGTGCGCGTGAATCACACGATTGGCGCACCTCCCGTGGGGGGGCGGCGGCGCGGGGCTCCGCGCAACAATCTGACGTTTGGTTTCCACTACCACGGGTCGAGCGCAAACATCACGAATCCGTTTCCGAGCGTGGGCGGCAGCACCAGTGTGCGGAGCTTTGATGTGCCGATTGGATATGTGAAGAGCATTGGCAAGCTGACCAACAGCCTGCGCTTCGATTTCAACCGCAGCCGCACGCACACGCAGAATCTTTATGGTTTCAATGACGACATCGATGGCGGGCTGGGAATTACCGGGGTTTCGACGAACCCGTTTGATTGGGGATTGCCGAATCTTTCTTTTGGCGACTTCACTGGGCTCACGGATACGAATCCGCAACTGCTGCGGAATCAGACTTACACATTTTCTGACTATGTGGTGTGGACGCATGGGAAGCATTCGTGGCGCTGGGGCGGCGACTTCCGGAGAGTCGAACTGAATACGGAAGCCAGCAGCAACGCGCGAGGATCGTTCACTTTCACGGGATATAACACATCCGAATTTGCTCCCAGCCAGCCGAACCAGCCGGCGACGCAAGTTTTGGGGACGGGATATGACTTTGCTGATTTCCTGCTGGGATTGCCACAGCAGACCGCGGTGCAGTATGGGCAGGACAACTATCATTTCCACGGCAACTACTGGGACCTTTATTTGCAGGATGAGTGGAAGGCGCGCGGAAATCTGACGTTGAACTTGGGGGTGCGTTACGAATATGTCTCGCCGCTGACGGAACAGAATAATCTGATTGCGAATTTGGATCTCTCGCCGCAGGTATTCACTTCGCAGGCGCCGACGCTGCCGACATCTGCGGTCGCCGTGGTTGTTCCCGGGCAGCCTGGGCCGTACAGCGGGAATCTGCCGGCGAGCCTGGTGAGGCCGGATCGTAAAGGCTTTGCACCGCGCGTGGGATTCGCCTGGAAGCCATTTTCCAAGACGGTGGTGCGCGGCGGATACGGCATCAACTACAACACGGGAGCGTACCAGACGATTGCGCAGCAACTGGCGTTTCAGCCTCCATTCTCGACAGCGCAGACGCCCATTCAACCAGCGGTTACCGAACTGAGTGACGGCACGCTGACGACGACCGCTGGAACTCTAACGCTGCAGAATGGTTTTCCGCCACCGACGGGAATCACCAACAGTTACGCGGTGAATCCGAATTACCGGTTCGGTTATGTGCAGATTCGGAATCTGGATATTCAGCAGCAGATTCGGCCGACACTGCTGCTGAATATTGATTACACGGGAACGAAAGGGACGAATCTGGACATTCTGGAAGCGCCGAATCGAACGATTTCGCCCATCACCGGCATTACGACGCTGATCCAAAGTGTGCAGGCGTTCACTTTTGAAAACTCCCTGGGAGATTCGGAGGCGAATGCGGGATCAGTGCGCCTGCGGAAGCGGCTGGCCGGCGGATTCTCGATTGGAGGAATTTATACGTTTTCGAAATCGATCGATGATGCGTCGTCGATCGGTGCGGGAGCGACGGTGGGATCCGGAAGTCCTGGCTTGGGCGCGGGAGGCACCGGAGTTGCGGGCGGCGGGGCCTCGGCGTCGGCAGGGAGCGGGGCGAACAGCGTGGCGCAGAATCCGCGTGATATTTCCGCGGAACGCGGCCTCTCGAGCTTCAACCAGGCGCAGAGATTTACGGCCGACTACTTGTGGGAGTTGCCCTTCGGGCACGACAAACGGTGGCTCACTGGAAGTACGCCGCTGCGGGCGATCTTCGGTGACTGGCAGTGGAGCGGGGACTGGACGGTCGCGTCGGGCCTTCCCTTCACTCCGCACTTTGTGAACAGTTCCAACGAAGTCAACGGTGGAACCAGTGGCACACTGCGTCCGGATCTGGTTCCGGGGCAGTCGATTCGGCTGTCGAATCCCTCCATCGGGGAGTGGTTCAACACCACGGCATTTGTGGCTCCGGCGACCGGGCAATATGGGGACGCGCGGCGCAACAGCATCATCGGGCCTGGCAGCAAGGTATTCGATATGGCCATTACGAAGGTGATTCCGATTCAGGAGTCGCGCATGCTGGAGGTGCGGGCGCAGGCGACGAACGTTTTTAACATTCCGAATTATTCGTCGATCGATACGAATCTGAACTCGATCACGTTCGGACGTGTGACGGCAGTGGGCGGGATGCGGCAGATTACGATGACGGCGCGCTTCCGGTTTTGAGCAGAACGATCTGGGGAGAACGATCTGAGGGACAGATCTGGGGAGAATGGGATGAGTTCCACTCTGCATCGATGGGCGAGCAAGGCTCTGGCGGTATGGCTGGGGATCGCTCTGGTGTGTTCTTGCCTGCCTGCGCAACAGCAGCCGGACTATACCTTTCGAGTGCAGAGCGATCTGATCCTGGTGAATGTGACGGTGCGGGACAAGAGCGGAGATTTCGTGCAGGGGCTGAAGCCGGAAAATTTTACGATTCTTGAGGACAACAAGCCGCAGAAGGTGGTTTCGTTCGATCTGGAAAACGTCGATGCCGTGGCCATGCAGGATGTGGCGCAGGCGAAGCCGCTGGCGGGCGAGGCGTCACAACCTGCGGCGCCGGCTAGCGCGCCAACTTCCGGGGGGGCGCAGGCGGCGAATCAATTCAAGGACCGGCGCTTGATCGTTTTATTTTTCGATCTGTCGGCGATGGAGCCGGACGAGATTGATCACGCGGTTACGGCTGCCGAACACTATGTTGACACGCAGATGGCGCCGGCCGATATGGTGTCAATTGTTTCGCTGGGAAGCGCGCTGCTGGTGAACCAGGACTTTACCGCCGATAAAGAGTTGCTGAAGAAACAGATTCAGGCGTTCGGCGAGGGCAGCGGACAGGGCTATGAGGAAGGCACGACGGGCTCGACGGAAGGGACTCCGGACACGGGGCAGCCTTTCACCGCGGACGACACGGAATACAACATCTTTAATACGGACCGGCGGCTGGAGGCACTGCGTTCAGTGGCGGAGAAGCTATCCCATCTGCAGCAGAAAAAGTCTTTGATTTATTTTTCCAGCGGTATGGACCGGACTGGGATTGAAAATGAGTCGGAATTGAGAGCCGCAACCAATGCGGCGGTGCGGGCGAACCTGGCGATTTATACGATGGACCTGCGTGGGCTGCAGGCTCTGGTGGCGGGGGGCGAGGCGCAGAACGCCAGCCTGCGCGGCACGTCGGCGTATTCGGGACAATCGACGATCAGCGCTCTGACGTCAAATTTCACTACACAGGAAACGCTGGTCACGCTGGCCAGCGATACGGGCGGCAAGGCATTCCTCGACTCCAACGATTTCAGCCAGGTATTTAAGGGCGTGCAGCAGGATACGTCGACGTACTATCTGCTGGGTTATCGCAGTAGCAATCCGGCGCGGGACGGGAAGTACCGGCGCATCACGGTCAAGGTGAATGTTCCGGGCGTGAAGGTGGATTACCGGCGCGGGTATTACGCTCCCGCGGATTACCAGCACTCGACGAAAGAAGATAAAGAACTCCAGCTACAGGAAGAACTGGCGTCGGAACTGCCGACCACCGACTTGCCGCTGTATCTGGGTTTGGCCTATTTCCGGCTGGAGACGAACAAGTATTTCATTCCGATTTCGCTGGTGGTGCCGGGATCGGAAATTCCGTTCGTGCGCAGCAGCGACCGCGACAAGGCCACGCTCGATGTGATTGGTGTGGTGCTGGACAACGAAAAGCATCCGGTGAACCGGATTCGCGACACGGTGAAACTGGCCATCGACACTTCATCGGAGGTGCGGAAGAAGAATGTGCAATACGACACCAGCGTGAGCCTGCCTCCGGGAAAATATCACCTGAAATTTGTGGTGCGGGAGAATCAGACCGGGCGCATGGGCTCGTTTGAAACCGATATTGATGTTCCCAACCTCAAGACGCAGCCGCTCAAGATGAGTTCGATCGTGCTCTCCAGTCAGGTGCAGCCGGCGAAAAAGGGTGGGACTCCGGACCCGCTGGTGCGTGACGGATCGGAGATTATTCCCAACGTGACCCATGTGTTTTCCTCGGGGCAGCACCTGCGTCTTTACTATGAGGTTTACGACCCGGCGCGGGTGACGGCGCCGGCATCTGCTGCAGGCGGCACGGCGAAACCTGCGGACAAATCAGGCATTCGCCTGCTGACCAGCGTGGCCTTCTATCGCGGCAAAGCCAAGGTGTTTGAAAGCTCGCCAGTCGAGTTGAACGAGTTGAATGCGCGGGACCGCAAGGCGGGAGTTTTCCAACTCGACTTGCCATTAAGTCCACTGAAGCCGGGGTTCTACACCTGCCAGGTGAATGTCGTCGACGATGCCGCGGGAGCTTTTCTGTTTCCCCGGCTGGCGCTGCTGATTCGGCCGGAAAGCGCTGCTCCTTCTTCTTCCCGCTAAAGAGATTCGCCGAGCTGGCACCGAAGGTGGTTGCCGGCGGTGCACCGCCTACGACTCAAGGCGCGAAACCCTCAGCTATTCAAGTTCTCTCCCTTTAAGCCGATGTTCCTGAACGAGCTTGCGCGGCCCGAGCGCACTTCTGTGCGTCATCGTCGCCGCAGCGATTGGCCCCACGGATGCAGTTCATCCCGGAGAACAGCAGCGATGGACGAGATCGTTAAGGATTTTCTAATCGAGAGTGGTGAGAACCTGGATCGTCTGGACCAGGAACTGGTGAAGCTGGAGAGCGACCCGCGAGCGAAGGAATTGCTGGCGTCGATCTTCCGGACGATTCATACGATCAAGGGAAGCGCGGGCTTTCTGGGGTTTCTGCGGCTGCAGCGAGTCGCGCACGCGGGAGAGAACCTGCTTTCGCGCCTGCGGGACGGGGTGCTGGCGTTGACCGGGGAGGTGACCAGCGGACTGCTGGCGATGGTGGACGCAGTGCGCAACATGCTGAGTGAAATTCAGGCCACCGAACACGACGGAGAAAATGACTATCCGGAACTGCTCGAGTTGCTGCAACGGCTGCAGGAAACGGCAGCGGCCGGGGCGCCAGCCAAGTTTCCGCCCGAAGCGGGAAAACCTGCGGCCAGCCTTGTTCCGGAGATCGTTGTTCGGAAAAACAATGTTCCGGCTGCCGTTGTCCCGGAAGTCGTTGTTCCAGTCATCTCTGTTCCAACCGTCGCTGCTCCGGCGGTCGAAGCCCCGGTGGCCGCCGCGAAGCGGGAAGCGCAGCCGGCAGAGCCCGCGGCTCCGGTGCACCGTCCGGTGGCCGGCAAGCTGGGCGGACTGCTGGTCGAGAGCGGCCGGGTTCGGGCCGAGGATCTGACCCACGCTCTGGCCGAGCAGGAGCACGGCGACCAGCGGCGGCTGGGCGAGATTCTGGTGGCGCTGGGATTGTGCAAGCAGGAAGACATCCTGGCGGCGCTGCAGACGATCGAGGTGCGCGGCCGCGAGACCGGGGTTGAGACGGTGCGGGTGGGGGTGAATCTGCTGGACAAGTTGATGACCCTGGTGGGCGAACTGGTGCTGGCGCGCAACCAGCTCCTGCAGTTCAGCGGGCGGACGTCCGATGCGGGCGTGAACGCCATCTCGCAGCGCATGAACCTGATTGCCAGCGAGCTGCAGGAGGAAGTCATGAAGACGCGGATGCAGCCCATTGGCAATACCTGGAGCAAGTTCCCGCGCACGGTTCGCGATCTGGCGCTCAGCTGCGGCAAAGAAGTCCGGCTGGAAATGGAGGGCCAGGACACCGAACTGGACCGGACCATCATTGAGGCGGTCAAAGACCCGCTGACGCATCTGGTGCGCAATTCGGTGGATCACGGCATCGAGTCGCCCGACGCCCGGCGGCGCGCCGGAAAGCCGGCCGGCGGACGCCTCAGCCTGCGCGCCTTTCATGAAGGCGGGCAGGTCAACATTGAAATCTCCGACGACGGGGCCGGACTCGACCGGGAGCGCATCCGCAGCAAGGCGCTGGAACGCGGAGTGATCTCGAGCGATCAGGCGGCGCGCATGTCCGAGCACGAGATCTTCCGCCTCATTTTCCTGCCCGGCTTCTCGACCGCGGAAAAGGTCACCAACGTCAGCGGGCGCGGCGTAGGCATGGACGTGGTGCGGACCAACCTGGAAAAGATCGGGGGCACGGTGGATCTGCAGTCGGTGGCCGGCAAAGGCACCACGGTGCGCATCAAGATCCCGCTCACCCTGGCCATCATTCCTGCCTTGATCGTGGCCTCGGCTGGCGACCGGTTCGCCATCCCTCAGGTGAACCTGCTGGAACTGGTGCGGCTGGAAGGCGAGGAAGTGGCGAAAAGAATCGAAAAAGTGCATGGGGTTCCGGTGCACCGTTTGCGGGGGCGCCTGCTGCCCCTGGTCTATCTGAACCGTGAGCTGCGGCTGGCCGAGACCGGCGGAGGGGGCGATGGTGCGGTCAACATCGTCGTGCTGCAGGCCGACAAGCGGCAGTTTGGGCTGATCGTGGACCGGATCATCGACTCGGAAGAAATCGTGGTGAAACCGCTGCGCAAGCAGTTGAAGACGGTCAAGACCTTTGCCGGCTCCAGCATCATGGGAGATGGCCGGGTGGCGCTGATTCTGGATGTTGTCGGCCTGGCGCAGCGTGCCAGCGTGATTGCGGAAACCCAGCAGGATCACGGCGGCGCGGAAAAATCCGCGCTGGCGGAAGCGGCAGCCGAGAAACGGCGATTCCTGCTTTTTGCCGGCCCAGGCGGCTCCCGCATGGCGGTGCCGCTCGACACCCTGGAGCGTCTCGAAGAGTTGCCTTCATCCCAGGTGGAGCGCGCGGGCACGCACTGGGTGGCGCAGTACCGGGACCAGATTCTGCCGCTGGTAAATCTGGAGTTCGCCCTCGAGGAAAGACGCCGCCAGCGGCAGCAGGCGAAATTCATGGCCAACGCCTCCAGCGCGCCGCTGCAGGTCCTGGTATGCCGCCATGAAGGGCGGACCGTGGGCCTGGTGGTGGAACAGATTCTGGATATCGTGGAGGACGCCGCCGAGCTGAAATATCCAGCGAGCCGGCCTGGGGTGCTGTACTCGACCGTAATCCAGGAACGAGTGACGGAGTTGATCGATGTTCCCGCTATTTTGAGCGGCGCCGGACTGGGCTTGGCCGGTCCGAATCCGGCAGAGGGAGATTCCGCAAAAGCGCGCTCTGCCGCCGCGAGCGCGGCGGAGGCGGAGAACTGAGCCGGGGAGCCGAGCCGGAGATTGAGCCGGGGAATTGAGCCGGAGAATTGAGCCGGAGAGGAAAATCCATGGACGAGACTTCGCAATTTTGCACGTTCTATCTCGACCATCTCCTGTTTGGGGTGGAACTGCGCGGGGTGCAGGAAGTGATCCGGAACCTGGAGGTGACTCGAGTTCCGCTGGCGCCCGGAGTGGTGCGCGGGCTGATCAACCTGCGCGGCCAGATCGTGACCGCAGTCGATCTCAGGCGGCGTCTGTCGCTCCCACCACTGGCGGCCGACGCCTTACCCATGAATCTGGTGGTTGGGTCCGCCGATGGCGCTGTCAGCCTGCTGGTGGACGAGATTGGCGACGTAGCCGAGGTTGAGGAAAGTACGTTTGAGCGTCCGCCGGAGACTCTCACCGGATCGGTGCGGGCCATGATTCTGGGAGTCTACAAGCTGGATGGCCGACTGCTGCACGTGCTGGATACGGAAAAGGCGTGCCAGGTGTCTGAGCCGGAACCGGTGGCGGAGGCGCGCTAACAGTCAGGGCAGATCGAATTGCCGTTTGTTTCCAGAGGAGACACGATGAGATTGACACTTGGAAAGAAGTTGGGGCTGGGCTTTGCCGGGATCCTGACCCTCATGGTTTTGAGCGCGGCACTGGCCTACACCAAGGCGCGTTCCGTCCAGCAAACACAGGCGCACACGATGGAAGTGCGCGTGCCTACCATCAACGCCATTACGGACCTGCAAAGGGAGCTCAATCAGACGCAGAGCAAGGGCCGCCAGGCCGTTCTGGCGGGAAGCGAACCCTCGCGTTGGGAATCCGCCAAACAGCTTTTCGATTCGGCCTGGGCAGAGATCGGGAAGGACACCGCCAGGCTGGACGAACTATCCGCGCACTGGAGTCTCGAGGCCAACCGGGAGCGGCTGGCAGAGACCGAGAGACAGCTTGTGATCCTCCGTGCCGCACAAGAAGCGGCCATCAAGCACGCCACGGAGAGCGATCACGATGCCGTCACGAAAGCGGGGAATGAATTCGCCGACAAAGCTACACCCGCCAATGAGGCGATCAAGAAGGCTCTGGGGGATGTGTCTGATTCCAACTACAGTTTGCTGCAGCGGGAAACGGAGGGAATGAATGCCGCAACCCAGGCGATGAACCTGACTCTGTTTGTCACGACGCTCGCAGCCATCGCGCTGGGGGCCTTTGTCGCCATCTTCCTGAGCCGTGGCATCTCGAAAGCGACGCGATCCGTCCTGGCCCAGGCCGAGGCCATTGCAGCCGGGGACTTGACCCGAGAGGAACTGGAGATCCAGAGCCAGGACGAACTGGGCGATTTAACGACTGCGGTTAACAAGATGAGCACTAATCTCAAGACCATGATTCTGGCCATCACCGAGAATGCGCAGCATGTGGCCAGCGCCAGCGAGGAACTCTCTTCGACCAGCCAGCAGATCACCGCCAACTCGGAGGAAACTTCCGCCCAGGCCAGCGTCGTCGCGCAAGCCGCGCAGCAGGTTAATCAGAACCTGCAGAGCGTTTCCACCGGCGCCGAAGAAATGTCCTCCACCATCCAGTCCATCGCTTCCAACGCCCACGAAGCCGCCACCGTCGCTTCCAACGCCGTGCAGACCGCCCAGGCCGCCAACGCGACCGTCGCCCGGCTGGGCGACTCCTCG
>DATJSG010000022.1:0-4736 GCA_035504195.1 Terriglobales bacterium | reverse complement strand
TGTATGCCGACCGCATGACCGATTCCATGAAGCGCGCCATGGACGAAACCTCCCGCCGCCGCGCCATTCAGTCCGCATACAACGAAGAGCACGGGATCACGCCCGAGTCAATCGTGCGCCCGCTCGATATGTCGCTGGCGGCCATCGTGGCCGCGGACTACGCCGAGGTGTCGATCAGCGAAACGGAAGGCGTCCCGGAATTCAAATCCCAGGAAGAAGTTGACGCCTACATCGCGAAGCTGGAAACCGAGATGCGCGAAGCCGCGAAACGCTTCGAGTTCGAAAAGGCAGCCAAGCTCCGGGATCAGATTAAGGAATTACGGACGAAGGAATTTTTGTTCGCGTGAGCGTGGGGGAGTCTTCGCACTCCCTCTGCGTCCTTAGCTTCCTCGGTGTTGTGATTTTTCAGCTATCGTCCGTAGGCCGCGCTAGCGGCGAGCGGCTTCCGGTGGAAGGTATACCCGTCGTAAGTTTCCGGGCGGAAATTCAGATTGGCGACGCAGAGTTTTTCGGTCTGGCTCAGGAAGAGATACCCTCCGGGCTCGAGATATAGATGCAGGCGTTCGATTAAAGCAGCGCGCTGCGTCCGTGAAAGGTGCGGCAGCACATCCATGCAGAAGATGCAATCGAAGCGCCCGATATAAACCGGCCGGGTCAGATTCATGGTGTTGAATGTGACCAGGCTGCGCAGACGCGGCTTCACCAGCAGGTGAGCGCCGTTGGGGCCATTCGCGGAAGCCGTCGCAGTACCAGATCCATTCGCGCCGACGCTAGGCGACCCCTCGGGAACGCCGTTCCCTCCGCTGGTAGCTCCAATCTTCGAAAACGATGCCCGGATGATCGCCGGGGGCAATCCTGTCAGCGCCGATTGCGGATACAGTCCGCGCTCGGCCGCTTTGATCGCAGAAGGTAGCAGGTCGCTCCCTACAATGTGAATCGACCATTCTTTCGTCGCAGCCGGCGAGGGAATGGCCGTTTCTGCAATTCCACCATTGCGTGCCGCGCTCTTTACTTCCTTACTGCCGGTTCCATTGCTCGATCCGTTGCCGTTTCCGCCGGGCAGCGCGTCGCACAAAGCCATCGCGATCGAATATGCCTCTTCGCCCGTTCCGCAACCGGCGCTCCATATGCGCAGCGTGCAGGCGCCGTCGGAGGGTTTCCGCGAATAAATCTGGGGAACGACGTGCCGGGCCAGCGCGTTCATCGCCCCCGGATGCCGGAAGAATCCCGTATTCACGTTGAGCACGCCATCCAGAAATGCCGCCAGCCACGCCGGATCAAGATCCGAACCGCGAAGCCGGTTCAGCAGCGTGGCCACCGAATCCATTTCCTGTTTTTCCAGATACTCGGCCACGTGCGCGGCCAGTGCGCTGTTGGGACAATTGAGCAACACTCCGGTCTGGCGCTCAACGAGCAGGCGCAATTCCGACAGCTCGTGTTCCAGAATCGTGACGCCTGCCATTAGTCGATGCATAAATTCTTCCTCAAACTGAGGCTGACGATCTGGGTCAGCCCGTTTCGGGGAGGAGTCCTCTTTTCTAAGCTCCGCCAACCACCGCCGCATACGCCCTGCCTGAATCGTGGACGTGCTGCTGCGCGACGACGTTCATTTCCTTTTCCAGCGACGAAAACCGCTGCATGATTTCGTGAATTCTCAACGTCATGTTGCGGATCGTCTCAATCTGCGCCCGTGTCTGGGCCGAAAGACTGCCCGGCTCGAGCAGCAGCAGGTCGGAATTCCCCAGCACTGAAGTGAGCGCGTTGTTCAGGCTGTGCCGCATCTCGAGCATGTAACGGCCAAGCGTCGCCTCCCGCTCCAGCACGGCGCACGAAAGCTCCGCGGAACGGGCCCGTGATTCGGCGCGCGCGCGATGCACCGCTTCGGCCGCCGCCAGCACCAGCGTTTCGAGCCAATGCTCGCTCTTGCGAAGTATCGCGACTCGCTGCCAGCGTTCGTGGACCAGCTGCGCCACCGCCGCATCCGGAGACACGCAGAAAATCGGCTGCCCCGTCGAGTGCAGAGGCTCCATCACGACGGACAAGAGGTCGCGCCGCAACTCTCCCACGATGGCAACGTCGAACACATCCGCCGCGAAGCGCGGCCACAACTCCCCGCTCAGCAGCGTAAACGTCGGGACGGTACGCTCCATCTGCCAGCGCGCAGTGATCCGGCGGGAGAAATCCGCGTCGTCGGAAATGATCAATACGGTCGGCGTTTCCACGGTTTCACCCATCATTACTTTTTCGGCTTGGCAGCAGCATCCGGGTCCCAGCCCGATCCGCCAGACACGTCGAATTCGGGAGGATCGGCCTTTGCCGGAACGGGCTTGCCCGCGTGCTGGTTCCCAGCCGGCGCCGCGGCCGCTTTGGCCAGAGGTTTTGCTGAGGCTGAGCTCGGAGCTTTCCCGGCAGCGGCAACGGTCTTACCCGCAACTGCCGGCTTCGCCGCCGGAGCTGCCGCAGGCTTCGCGCTGGCCGGAGCGGCCTTCGCCGCCGGCTCTGCTTTGCCACGCCCGAGCGCCGTCTCCACGGAGGCCCGCAAGTCCACCAGCATGCGCAGCGGTGAGCCCGACGAATATTCCGCCTGGAACATCACCTTCCATGACTGGCAAATCATGCGCAGCCGGATGATCGGCTCCTGGGCGGAGAACTGCGCCCGCCGGCAATCAATTGTCTGAACGCCCTTATCCTCGAGTTCCGTCAATCCGTCGAGAATGATGTTCAAATCCCCCAGCATCAGACGGAAGAACGCCCGCCGCATGAGGTATCCGAATCGCGTAAATGCCACCAGTGCGACCGGAATATAGAACAGCTCTCCGGCCAGGCCCTTGGCCTTGCGGCCTTGCTCGAGCACGCCTCCATGCAGCAATTCGTCGAGCGATTTGCATCGCCGCGCCGATTCCAGCACGCGGTCAAGCGAGTTCAGCCATACCGGAGTTTTCAGTTCCACTTGGCCCAGGATTGGTTCCAGAGCCTGCGCCACATAGGCAAGGTCGACTTCACCGTCGTCGACTCCCGTTGGTGCGATCTGGCTGAAGTACTGCACGAGCAGAAAATCGGTCTTGTCGCGAACGGCATCGTCCTTTGGCGTCTTTGCCAAGAAGTGCTGTAATAGCGCGACCAGGCTTTCCGGAGTCACCAGAGAACTGGTCTGCAGGAATTGCCGCAACTGATGCACCTGCACTGAGCTGTCCATCTGCTCAAGCCAGTGATTTGCCTGCTCGACCGCCTCTTTCCCGGGCGTCTCGACCCCGGCCTCGAGGTCGGCGCAGGGCTTCACTTCGATGGCAAATTCGCGCGCCAGCTCGAAGTAAATGGGATAAAGACGGCGGGCCGTACTCCATTGCGTTGCGAGATCCTGTACAGGTGTGGAAGGAGTCATGGTTTCACGATCCAGTTGGGCACATCGCTGCGAAAGCGTGCGGCCACGAGAGTGTTGCCGGGATGGTATTGCACCGCGACCACTGATGCCTCGACATCGAACGAGCCATCGGAGTTGCGCAACCGCAATACATCGGCAAACTCGAGCGGCATCTTTGACGAGAACAACACCTCCCGCGGCGTGCCGAATTCAATTACGGTGCCTTCGCTAAAGTCGCCGTTCTGCCCCGGTTGATGAATGCGCGCCAGCTGCACCGGCATGCGCATTGGGGTGGCATCTGGAAAAAAACGGGCCAGTCCCGCCACTGGGCTGGCGTCCTGCGCGTTGCGAGCTGGTGCCGCGGCTTGATGAGCCACGATAAGAGTCCTTTAACTCTCGGCCGGTTTCTTCACTTTTGCCGCCGAGCAAAATGCGGTCGGGCTCCCCCTCTTCCCGGTTAGGAAGAGCTGTGGGGAGCCGGATTCCGCGGTTCACCAGAAATGGAGCAACGTGAGAACCATCGCAAAGAACGAAAGTATTAGCACCGAGGGGAATGAGTTTTCAGAGAGTTAAGAGGAGTTTGAGACGTATCAGTCGAGGATTGGAGCAGAATCGCGTCTCACCGTGAGACGGCGTCTCACTCCTGTGGCTAGTGGGTAGTGGCTAGTATGGAGGATTCGGCTTCGAGGCTTGGCCGATTGGGAGATTTCAACCAGTCTGATCGTCGGTTTTGGTGACATCCGTCGCAGATTGGTGAGGCAGGAAGGATTCTAAATGGCGTGTTGAAGTCGCTGGAAACGGACCGAGCCAGCGCGAATTGCTAACCACGGTTCACTAATCACTATTCACTGCCTCATTGCAGTGCGTGGCTCGACTCCACCTCCGCCCCGCTCATGCTGATGTTGTACCGTTTCAACTTGCGATAAAGCGTCGCGCGGCTGATGCCTAGCATTCGTCCAGCAAGGGCCTTGTCTCCCTTCACCTGCTCAAACACCCGCTGGATCGTCGCCCGTTCAATGTCTTCCAGATCGGTGCTTGAGATCGCCGGACGCGCGCTCTGCGTTGCGACTTCCGCCTCGGCCAGATCGGGATCAAGCACCGTCGCCTTTGCCGCCGCTTCGATCATTGCTGGTCCAGGGATCATCGCCCCCGCCGCAATCGCAGGCGGCAGGTCTCCGAGGTCGATCACACGCCCGTTTCCGAGCGCCACGGCCCGCTCGACGCAGTTCTCCAGTTCGCGGACATTGCCCGGCCACTCATATTGCATGAGCGCCTTCATAGCTGCGCTGGCCACGTGCATCTCCGACGCCGGGGCGTAGCGCTCCAGGAACCAGTGCACGAGCATCGGGATATCGCTGCGCCGCTCGCGCAGCGA
>DATJSG010000021.1:0-31894 GCA_035504195.1 Terriglobales bacterium | reverse complement strand
CTAGCGAGTGCCGAGTTGCGAGTACCGAGCAAAACCGGGATTCCCTCGCCTCGCTTGGAATGACAGGGAGCAATCGGGAAGGGCACAAGTTCACTCGTGCCGAAAGAGCTGAATGTGAGATTGGGGCTTTAGCCCCTGAGGTTTTTTGGAATGGCAACGAAGAAATCGAATTCGGCCGGCGGGACCATCCAGTTGAAGTGGGTGCGCTCCGCGATTTGTGCGCCGACGAAACAAAAACTCGTGATCAAGGGACTCGGATTCACGCGGCTCAATCAGGTCATCGAACGCCCGAACACCGAAGCGATCCGAGGCATGGTAGCCAAAGTCCCACACATGATCGAGATCGTAAAGTAACCGCAGGTTTTAAGATTTCACGTTTCGTAACTGATCGCGTTGAAACCTTGAAACCCTGAGACTTTGAAACTGGATTTGCTATGAATTTATCCAACATTCACGCACCAAAGAAGGCGACCGAAAGCCGCAAGCGCGTCGGCCGTGGCATGGGCTCGGGCATGGGCAAGACTTCGACGCGCGGCCACAAAGGGCAGCGCTCGCGCAGTGGTTCGCGCATGATCCGTGGATTTGAAGGCGGCCAGATGCCGCTCCATCGCCGCATGCCAAAGCGGGGATTCACCAACGTTTTCCGCAAGGAATACGCGATCGTCAGCCTGGAGCGACTGGCGGCGCTCGGCGAATCCACTGTTACTCCCGATGTGTTGCGCAAAGCAGGTATTATTAAGACAAAGCTTCCCGTCAAAATCCTTGGGGATGGCGAATTGAACGTCGCCCTGACTGTGAGCGCGCATAAGTTCTCGAAGTCGGCTCAGGAAAAGATCACCAAGGCGGGCGGTAAAGTCGAGGTTCTGCAGTAATGTTTGAAAAGCTGGCAAATATTTTTCGTATTCCCGATCTGCGCAAGCGGATCATCTTTACGCTGGCATTGCTCTTCGTGTATCGCCTGGGCGGCCACCTGCCCACGCCGGGCGTTAGGTGGGAGCAGCTGGAACATTTCTTTGATACCCAGCGTGGATCTTTCCTGGGATTTGTCGACTTGTTTTCCGGCGGCCAGTTGCGCCGCATGACGATCTTCGCCCTGGGCATCATGCCCTACATTACGGCGTCGATCATCCTGCAATTGCTGACGGTTGTGTATGAGCCGCTGGCCAAGCTGCAGAAAGAAGGCGAACTGGGGCGCAAGAAGATCACGCAGTGGACGCGCTATATTACGGTGATTCTCAGCGCCATTCAGTCCTTCGGTATCGCCATCGGGCTGATGAAGTCTGGCGGTGATTTCGTCAGCGATCCCGGCCCGGGTTTCATCCTGATGGCGATGCTGACGCTTACTACCGGCGCCGTGTTCATCATGTGGCTGGGCGAACAGATCACGGATCGCGGTGTCGGCAACGGCATGTCACTGCTGATCTTTGCTGGCATTGTTGTTGGCTTGCCGCGGGGCGTCGAAGATCTCATCGAAAAGGCCAAAAACGCGACCTGGGGCGCGATGACCTTCCCCCTGATGGTCTTGCTGGTCATCTTCATGCTCGCGGTTGTGGCGTTCATCGTGTATGTCGAGCGCAGCGAACGGCGTATACCGGTGCAATACGCGAAGCGTGTCGTCGGACGCAAAGTCATGGGTGGCCAGTCGACGCATCTGCCTCTGCGCGTCAATGCCGGCGGCGTTATGCCTGTGATCTTTGCTTCTTCCATTCTCACTTTGCCGCAGACCATCGGCTACGGGCTGCGCAACAACCGCTATTTCGGCGACATGATCCGCTGGCTGGGATGGGGCGAGCCGCTTTACACGTTGCTCTACGCCGTTGGAATCATCTTCTTCGCATATTTTTACGTATCGATCGTGTTCAATCCAAGCGAAGTCGCCGACAACATGCGCAAGTACGGCGGATTCATCCCCGGCATTCGTCCGGGCAAGCGCACCGCGGATTACATCAACGAAGTGCTTACCCGCGTCACACTGGTCGGAGCGCTGTATCTGATCATCATCTCGTTTATTCCCGAATGGATGATTGCCGGGATTCACCTCAATCACTTGTATGGCCCGATCGGAAGATTCTTCGAGGGCTTGCCGACCTGGGTCACGAATGGGTTAGGTGTGAACTTTTATTTTGGCGGAACCTCGCTGCTGATCGTGGTCGGCGTGGCGATGGATACGGTCACCCAGATCGAGGCGCAGTTGATCATGCGCCACTACGACGGGTTCTCACCGCGCAGCGGACGTGTGCGCGGACGGAGAATCTGGTAGGGAACCCTAAGGTGCGCGGGCGAGGGCCGCGCCGCGCGAGGCTCGCATTTCGCGAGACGGATCGCGCAGCGCGTGCATGTCCTTCGCGAGACGGAAAGATCGTCTCGCCCGGAATGACAGAGATTTTTGTGGGGGTTGCTGCACCTCCGGTGGCAGTCCTGGGACGCCGGGGATATTGAGATCGGGAGGCTTTTGGCCAAACGATGACGCAGGAAACCTCGCGTGCAGTTGGCCCCATTGTGCTCCTCGGGCCGCCGGGTGCAGGGAAAGGCACTCAGGCCAAACGCACCATGGAGCACTACGGCATTCCCCAAATTTCGACCGGCGATCTTTTGCGGGAGAACGTCGCGCTGGGAACGGATCTTGGGCTTGCCGCCAAGGCCGTCATGGCCCGGGGCGAGTTGGTTTGCGACGATCTGGTTTGCAATATGGTGCGACAGCGCTTGTTGCAGCCTGACACGAAGCGCGGATACATTCTCGACGGGTTTCCGAGGACCGCGGCCCAGGCCGGGTGGCTCGATGCGCTGCTTGACCATGAGCTCTTTGACAATTCACGTCCCACACGAGCTTGGCCAATTGTGATCCAACTCGATGTCGACTATAATCAATTACTGCTCCGGATTACTGGACGGCGTACTTGTCCCACCTGCGGAAAGATCTACAACGTCCACTTCCAGCCGCCCCGCGTAGATGAAATCTGCGATATTGACGGGACGAAGCTTGTGAGCCGCAACGACGACCGGTTGGAGGTGATCCAGCCCCGCTTGGCGGCGTATCGGGAGCAGACTCGTCCCGTGGTGGACTATTACCGGCGCACCGGTCGTTTGATTTCGGTCAACGGCGATCAGCCGGTCGATCTTGTGACCGAGCAGATCTTCCGGATCATCGAAGATCATCACGCGTAACGGGTTAGACAGAAGCGATGGCAATTGTCTGTAAATCGGCGGCGGAAATCGAAAAGATGCGGCAAAGCGGCCACATCGTGCGCGAGGTGCTCGATCATCTGCGCTCCCTGGTCAAGCCGGGCGTCACGACGATGGACTTGGAACGCGCCGCGGAAAAGAAGATTAAAGAACTCGGCGCCAAGCCCGCGTTCAAGGGATATTACGATTATCCTTGCGTTCTGTGCACGTCGGTGAACGAGGAGATTGTTCACGGCATCCCGTCAGAAAAGCGGGTGCTGAAGGAAGGCGATATCGTTTCCATCGACTGCGGAGTTGTGCTCGAGGGCTACTACGGCGATGCGGCGGTCACGGTTCCGGTTGGAGATGGGATTAAGCCGGAATTGAAAAAGCTTTTGGAAGTGACGGAAGCTTCGCTATACCGCGGCATTGAGGCTGCGAGGATCGGAAA
Organism: Terriglobales bacterium; assembly: GCA_035504195.1. Lineage (GTDB taxonomy): Bacteria > Acidobacteriota > Terriglobia > Terriglobales > Acidobacteriaceae > Sulfotelmatobacter. The sequence goes on along the minus strand of DATJSG010000021.1, from coordinate 28,281 downwards.
TTCGGTGGGCGACGTCGGCGCCGCGGTACAGCAGCATGTGGAGGCCGCCGGGTTTAGCGTCGTACGCGAGTTTGTCGGCCACGGCATTGGGACGCGTTTGCATGAAGAGCCGCAGGTTCCAAACTTCGGCAATCGCGGCCACGGCGCGCGGCTGCGCGAAGGCATGGTGATCGCGATCGAGCCGATGGTGAATTCCGGTAAGCCGGACGCGAAGGTCCTCGGCGACAAATGGACCGCGGTCACGGTCGACGGCAGCTTCAGCGCTCATTTTGAGCACTGTGTGGCCGTGACGAAAGAAGGACCGGTGATTTTGACGCAATAGGCAAGCTTTCAGCTATCCGCCTTAAGCAGGAGTGCTTGGCTGAGAGCCGATGGCTCTCAAGGAGCGAATGAGTAAAGAAGACGCGATTGAAGTTGAGGCGTCTTGCGGGCGTGAGCGAAGCGGGAGCCCGCAGCCGAAATCCCGAGCGTTTTGCGCGAGGGATCTCCCGCTAAGAAGATTGCAAGGAGCGAATGAGCAAAGAAGACGCGATTGAAGTGATGGCGGTGGTGCTGGAACCCCTGCCCAACGCCATGTTCCGCGTGGAACTGGAAAACAAGCACCAGGTGCTGGCGCACGTTTCGGGAAAGATGCGCAAGAATTTCATTCGCATCCTGCCGGGAGACAAGGTCGCCGTGGAGCTTTCGCCTTACGACCTGAATCGCGGACGGATAGTGTATCGCTATAAGTGACGCCGTTTAGCAGGCGTGAGCCGGCTGGTGTCATCCTGAGCGTTTTTTTGGCGAAGGATCTGGCGAGAATAAGGCTGGAAAATTTATGAAGGTAAGAGCATCGGTAAAGAAGATTTGCGACAAGTGCAAGATCATCCACCGCAAAGGGGTGGTGCGGGTGATCTGCGTTAACACGAAACATAAACAGCGCCAGGGCTGAGAAGCTTTGGGAAAGGCACGACTTCAGTCGTGCCGTCAGTGGGCGCAACGGAATGCGGCTTTAGCCGCTGAGGTCAAAGAAACATGGCACGTATCGCAGGCGTGGATCTTCCCCGCCAGAAGCACATCAACATCGCGCTGACTTACATTTACGGGATTGGGCATCCGCGCGCCGGCAGCATCCTCGACGAGGCTAAGGTCGATCCGATGAAGAAGGTTCAGGACCTCAGCGAAGAAGAGGTCAACCGTATTCGTACGGTCATCGAGGCCCAGGGCCTGGTGGAGGGCGATCTGCGCAAGGAAGTTTCGATGAACATCAAGCGTCTCATCGAAATCGGCTCCTATCGCGGATTCCGTCACCGCCGCAACCTGCCGGTTCGCGGGCAGCGCACACACACGAATGCCCGCACCCGCAAGGGTCCGCGCAAGGGAACGGTCGCGCAGAAGAAGAAGGCGACGGCGAAGACATAAAAGCAGTTGTCAGTGGCTGGTGGTCAGTGGCCAGTAAAACCACAGACTAGTCACTGATCACCGGCCACTGACCACTGGACACTGACTTTATGGCAAAACCAGCAGCAGCAGCGGCCGGCACACCGGCTGCACCGGACAAAAAAGGCAAGAAGAAGACCTTCAAGAAGAAGGAGCGCAAGCACGTTCCCCATGGACTGGCGTACGTGCAGGCCTCTTTCAACAACACGATCGTGACCATCACCGACATGAACGGCAACGTTCTGTCGTGGAAGAGTTCCGGATCGCTCGGCTTCCGCGGATCGCGCAAGGGCACGCCCTTCGCCGCGCAGCAGGCGGCGTCGAATGCGGCCAACATGGCGCGCGATCACGGTGTGCGCAGCGTCGATGTGCGGGTCAGCGGCCCTGGTTCCGGCCGCGAGTCGGCCGTGCGCGCGCTGGCCGCCGCAGGAATCGAAGTGCGCTCCATTCGCGACGCTACGCCGATTCCGCACAACGGTTGCCGTCCGCCAAAGCGCCGCAGGGTGTAAGAGAGTGGCCAGTGGGTCAGTGACCAGTGGCCAGTGAAGTCAAAAAGAACGTGGTTGCTGGCGGCTGGATCAGTAGCCACTGATCACTGATTTTCGTCCGGGACGAAGGGTGAAGCCAAACCTGTAAACCGGTCATCTATAAGGAGAAGAAACTTGGCACGCTATACCGATGCAGTCTGCCGTCTATGCCGCCGTGAGGGCATGAAATTGTTCCTCAAAGGCGCAAAGTGCTTCAGCGATAAGTGTCCCATCGAGAAACGCAACTTCGCCCCCGGACAACACGGGAAAGATCGTAAAGCCAAAGTGGTAGGCTACGGTCTGCAACTGCGCGAGAAGCAGAAAGCGAAACGCATCTACTTCACGCAAGAGGGCCAGTTCCGCAACTACTTCGAGAAGGCTGCGCGGTCGCGCGGCGTAACCGGCGAGAAGCTGCTGCAGCAGCTCGAACGCCGACTCGACAACGTAGTATTCCGCCTGGGATTCGCGCAATCGCGGCGCCAGGCGCGGCAATTGGTGCGCCACGGACACGTTGCAGTCGACAATCGCAAGGTCAACATTCCTTCGTATGAAGTGAGCGCAGGCGAAGAAATCTCGATCCGCGAAAACAGCAAGAAACTCACTGTGCTCGAACTGGCAAAGGAATTCGCCAGCCACGGCACGCTGCCGAGCTGGCTGGAAGTCGATCGCGACAATTACAAAGCGCGAGTGCTGAATCTGCCCAAGCGCGAAGATATTCAGCTGCCGGTGAACGAGCAGTTGATCGTCGAGTTGTACAGCAAGTGACGCTGTTCAGCGGGGCGTCTGAGCCTCGCTGGCGGCATCCTGAGCGAAGCGAAGGATTTCCTGAGTTTCGTTCGAAGAGTTTTTTCGGTCCAGTACATATTCGTGCCAGATCAGCCTTTCCTGACCTTGACCTGAGTTGGACCACTCAGCGAGTCGGGACTGAGCCAAACGGCCGAAGGAGAAACACATGCTTTGGAAAGGCTTTCAGAAACCGAAACGTCTCGCAGTTGACACCTCCACCCTTACCGACAAATACGGCATCTTCTGGGCACAGCCGTTCGAGCGCGGATTCGGCACGACCGTAGGCAACGCCCTGCGGCGCGTGCTGCTCAGCTCGATTGAAGGCGCCGCAGTCACCGCGGTGAAGATGGAGGGTGTGCTGCACGAATTCCAGTCGATCCCCGGCGTGGTCGAAGACGCAACCGACATCATCCTCAACCTGAAGCAGATTCCCTTCAAGCTCGCCGGCGATGCGCCGAAAGCGATTTACCTGCGTGCCGACCAACCCGGAGTAGTCACCAGCGGCATGATCGAAGCCGACGGCGATGTTGAAGTGCTCGACAAAGACGTCTACATCGCGACCGTCAGCGAAGGCGGCAAGCTCGACATGGAAATGCGGCTGAAGCGCGGCCGCGGCTACGTCTCCGCCGACAAGAACTTCGACGAAGATCTCGGTATCGGATTCATTCCGATCGACTCGGTTCACTCGCCGGTGCGCAAGTGCAACTACACGGTCGAAGCCGCGCGTCTCGGACAGATCACCGACTACGACAAACTCACGCTCGAAGTCTGGACCAACGGCTCGATCACGCCCACCGACTCGCTCGGCCTGGCGGCGAAGCTGCTGAAGGACCACATGAACATCTTCATCAACTTCGAAGAAGAGATCGAAACCGGCACGTCGTCGTCGGACGACCGCAAGCCCGAGATTCACAACGAGAACCTCAACCGTTCGGTAGAGGAACTCGAGCTTTCCGTGCGCAGTTACAACTGCCTGAAGAACGCGAACATTCAGACCATCGGCGAGCTCGTGCAGAAGACCGAAGCCGAGATGCTCAAGACGAAAAATTTCGGCCGCAAGTCGCTGAACGAGATCAAAGAGATTCTTTCCTCGATGGGATTGAGTCTTGGCATGAAGATCGACGAGCACGGCAACGCCGTGCCCGGACCGACCTCGAACGTGCCGTTGCCCGCGTCCGCGTACGGACCGGACGACCAGCTGTAGAAATGCAGTGGTCAGTGGCTAGTGGTCAGTGGTCAGTAAAAACAACCACCTAGCCACTGACTCTCAGTATTCGTTAAGACATTGATGCACTGGCCACCGACCACTGGCCACTGACCACTGAGGTTTCCCATGCGTCACAAAGTTGCTGGCTATAAACTCGGACGGAACACATCGCATCGGCGCTCGCTGCTGCGCAACCTGGTCACTTCGGTGATCGTGGAAGAGCGCGTCGAGACCACCGTTCCCAAGGCCAAGGCCGCACGGCCGCTGGTCGAAAAGATGATCACGCTGGGCAAGCGCGGCGACTTGGCCGCGCGGCGGCTGGCCGCGTCGTATCTGATGACCGACGAAGCGCTAGTCAAGCTATTCGATACGGTAGGCCCACGCTTTGGCGACCGCAACGGCGGCTACACACGGGTCATCCGCACGGGATGGAATAAAGGCGACGGCGCCGATAAGGCATTCCTCGAACTGCTCGGCAGCGAAAAGGTTCTCGACGAAAAACGCGAGAAGCGCGCCGAGGCCCGCGCCAAAAAAGCTGCCGAAGCCAAGAAAGCGATGGAAGAGGCCGAGGCGCAGGCGCAGATTGAAAAAGAGTCCGCACCTGCTGCAGAGGGCGATAAGAAAGAATAGGTCGCTTAGCTTCGGTTTTCGGATGTCACGATGATGTCAAGTATTTTCGGATAAAGATAGGCGCGGCATTCTGCCGCGCCTTTCTTTTATAGCGGGTCAGCCGGCTTCCCCACTTGTACATGTCCTCTTGCGTCTCCCGCTGGTAATCTTGTCCCTGGTATTGCCATCTCCATAAACTTTCATGAATGGCCTTTACCAAGACTCAGATCGGCATCGCGGTAGGCACCGGTGCCCTGCTGGTGCTGGTCTTTGTCGGCTACCTGTGGTGGCTGAGCGGTCAGCCGCCCGTGCTCGCGCGCTCGGAAGATCATGATCCGCTGACGGGGCTTCCCGTGAGCATCAAGATGAATCCGTTGCGCGACCGGTCAACGGAACACGCCGCGAACAAGTTTCTGAGCGAGATTCGCGAAGGCCATTGCGATGAATTGCTCAACAAGTGGGAGCACGACTACCACAAGAAGTACGCTCATTTCATCTGCAAATCCGAGGCCGAACACCCGCTGCTCTCGTGGGAACTGGTCGACTGGGAAGACGATCCGCCGCTGGTTATCCTCAAGTATCGCGGCCGGCGCAGCAACCAAGCCGGACAGCCCGGAACCTATCAGGACTTTTTCTCCGTCACCGCTGAGAACAAGGGCGGCGGCGTATGGGAAATCACCAAGTACATGCCCTTCGACTGAAATCAGTTCCCGATTATCTGCTTTCGATTCGGATCTTCCTTAACAGTTCTTTTCCGTTTTCTCAGAGTCTTCTGTCCTGTCGTGATACAAAACCCACTATGCCTGCATCGTCCACCCAGCCCGAGCCCTCGGCTGCCCGCAACATCTACGCCTTCGGCCTGACGTCGTTTTTCAACGACACAGCCACGGAAATGGCGTATTGGGTGCTCCCCGCGTTCCTGGTCTCATTGGGCGCGGGACCAGCCCAGTTGGGACTGATCGAGGGCGTCGCCGAGAGCGTCGCTTCGTTCGCGAAACTTTTTTCCGGATACTTCACCGATCGCATCGAGCGCCGCAAACCGCTCGTCGTGGCGGGATATTTCTTCGCCAACGCCGTGAAGCCTCTGCTGGCGGTGGTTACGGCGTGGTGGCAGATTCTGCTGATTCGCTTTAGCGACCGGCTCGCCAAAGGCGTGCGCGGAGCACCCCGCGACGTCATGGTTGCCGAATCGGTGCCGAAGGAACGTCTCGGCTCGGCCTATGGGCTCATCCAGTCGATGGATTCGGCAGGAGCCATCGCCGGCCCACTGGCTGCCCTCGTTCTGCTCGTTCATTTTGGACTGCGCAGCGTCTTTTGGGCTGCCGCGGTCCCCGGAGCGCTGGCTGTACTCGTGGCATGGTTTGGCGTTCGGGAAACACGCCGCGAACCCGCGATCTCAGCTCGCGGCGCGAAGGATGACAATACGCCGTTAGCCCTGAAACCAATCGCGTTGCCGAGTTCTTTCTATCTTGTACTTGTCGCCGTCACGCTGTTCTCGCTGGGAAACTCGAGCGACATGTTTCTGGTGATGCGGGCGCAGAGCATCGGCATGAGGGTCTCTCTGGCGCCGTTGCTCGGGCTGGTTTTCAATGTCACGTACACGGTCGGATCATGGCCTGCAGGATGGCTCAGCGATCACTTTTCGCGACGTGGCCTTTCACGGCGATGGATTGCTGCCGCGGGATACCTGATCTTCGCCGGAGTCTATTTTATTTTTGGACGCGCGCCTTCAAGGCTCGCAATCTGGATCGCGATGGCCGTCTATGGCTTCTACTACGCGCTCACGCAACCGGTGCTGAAAGCGCTGGTGGTTGAAAGTGTGGGGCACGAGGTGCGGGGCCGGGCGCTGGGAGTTTACTTTTTCGCGGCCAGCGTGGCCACGCTGGCCGCGAGTTTGGTTACCGGGGAATTGTGGAAATGCTATGGTGCGGGTGTCCCGTTCTATTTCTCAGCTGCGTTGGCGCTGGTATCGGCAATAATGCTCCTCTCGACGACGATGTGGCATGCTCCCGAATCAAGTATCTGACGCGAATCTAGAACCGGGTGCGAAACAGAAACAGGAGAATCTGCGCCCCAATCCCGGCGCAGGTGTCCAGGATCACATCACGAACCGTTCCGGTGCGAGAAGGAATATAACTCTGGTGCCATTCATCGAGGCTGGCAACCAGGGCCGTACCCAACACCGCGATGTTCGCCCAGCGCCAGGTCCACCGCGCGCCGCTGATGACGGGCAGAGTTTCGCGCCACGCGCGAAATAACAGAATGCTCAACAAGCCGTAGCCAAAAACGTGGCCGCCCTTGCGAATGTAGAAATGCCACACCTCGAACCGCTCCCAATCGACCCCGAACAAGAAGTGCAGCACAGGATAAAGAATGCGGCTGGTGTTGTGCGCGGAGAGATACGCGGTTGACTCAATGGCGATGACGATCAGCCAGAGAACTAAGGCGATCCACGCCTTCAGAACTTGGTGGCGGTCGGAACTCAAGCGGCGCAGCGCCTCGCGCCAGCCGTCCTATTCGATCGCATAATTCGGCGCCTCGCGCGTGATCATGACGTCGTGTACGTGGCTCTCGCGCAGGCCGGCGCCGCTGATGCGCACGAAGCGCGTCTTCTGCAGCAACTCGGCAATCGTCGCGCAACCGCAATAGCCCATGCCGGATTTCAACCCGCCGACCATCTGATAGACGATCATCGAGACCGACCCGCGGTAGGGAACGCGCCCCTCAATTCCTTCGGGGACCAGCTTGTCGAGGCGGTTCGATTCGCCGTCGGAAGCAGATGAGGCTGCCGAGGAATCAGACTCGGTGTTCTGAAAGTAGCGTTCGCTCGATCCCTGGGCCATTGCGCCCAGCGACCCCATGCCGCGATACGACTTGAACGAACGTCCTTGGTAAAGAATCAGTTCGCCGGGACTCTCGTCGGTGCCGGCGAACAGCGATCCGACCATCACAGCGCTCGCGCCCGCAGCCAGCGCCTTGGTGATGTCGCCGGAATACTTGATGCCGCCGTCGGCGATAATGGGCACGCCGGAATCTTTGGTTGCGCGATAAGCCTCGGCAATCGCCGTGATCTGCGGCACGCCCGCGCCGGTCACGACTCGCGTGGTGCAGATCGAACCCGGACCGATGCCGACTTTGATTCCGTCGGCTCCCGCGCGGGAAAGCTCGCAGGCACCGTCGAAGGTGGCCACGTTTCCGGCCAGCAAGTCGACGTGCGGCAGTTTCGACTTCACCAGCTTCACCGCATCGAGCACCTTCGACGAGTGTCCGTGTGCGCTGTCGATGGCGAGAATATCTACTTTTGCTTCGGCCAGCTCCTGTGCGCGCTCCAGGAAATCTCCGGTCGCGCCAATCGCCGCGCCCACGCGCAAGCGGCCCTGCGAATCTTTGGCTGCGTTGGGATACTTCAGTTTCTTCTGGATATCTTTAACCGTGATCAGGCCCTTCAGGTTGTACTTGTCGTCGACGACCAGCAATTTTTCCACGCGATGCTGGTGAAGAATTTTTTCTGCCTCCTCGAGCGTTGTGCCGACGGGCACGGTGATGAGATTTTTCTTGGTCATCACCTTGTCGATGGGAATGTCGAAGCGTGTCTCGAAGCGCAGGTCACGATTGGTCAAAATACCGACCAGCTTGCCATGCTCGGTGATCGGAACGCCCGAAATTTTATATTTGCGCATGACTTCGAGCGCGTCCGAGACTTTGTCGGTGGCATGCATGGTCACCGGGTCGACGATCATCCCGCTTTCCGAGCGCTTGACCTTGTCAACTTCGTTCGCCTGCTGCTCGATGGTCAGATTGCGATGAACGATCCCGAGCCCGCCCTGCTGCGCCAGCGCAATCGCCATGTGCGATTCGGTGACGGTGTCCATGGCGGCGCTCACAATCGGAATGTTCAGGCTGATGTTGCGCGTGAGCTGCGTCTGCGTGCTGGCCTGCGCCGGGACAACGTCCGATCGCGCCGGCAGCAGAAGAACGTCATCAAAAGTAAGAGCCTCGGGAACGGGAAAATGAATCATAAGTTTCTCGGCAATCGCCGACGATGTGGGTGAAACTTTCATTGTAGAGAGGCGAGGAAGATCAGGCAAATCGTGATGCGAGAACCGGCGAAAGGCCACTACGCCGAGCGCTACGGCGCCGATGCGCCTGAGTCCTTTGTCGCAACATCAAGGAACAGTTGTTCGATAGTCCGCATGGGGAGGAAAAGTCGAGCTGGATGATTTGCCAGACCGTGGTCTGCCAGATCGTGGTCTGCCAAATCAATGAACCCATAAGCCCGATAGAATGCCCTCGCCCTTTCGTCTTTTGCGTCGACGACCATAGCCAGTGAGGCGATATTCTTGCTGTGGTCGAGTGCTCTTTTCAGGGCTCCCATCAGCAGAAGTTCGCCAACACCTGCCCCTTTGAATTCGCAGCTCCGCGCCAATCGTCCGAGCAGGGTTGCGGGCAGTTTGGGGTATTTGGGGATGCCCAGCTTTCGAATTGTCTCGGGAGGCAGTTCGCCGGCATCAATGGAATATTGCGATAGCGTGTAATAGCCCGCGATCGTTCCGTCGCCAGGAGTAAGCACGTAGACTGCAGTTACGCGCTTCTTGATTTCCTGATTCGCTTGTTCTTTTAAATAGGTGTTGAGACGCTCATGCTCACACGAAAAAGCCGCTCGATTATGTTTTTTCCTGTCGAGCGGCTCGAATCTGAACTTTGGCGTTTTGAGGTTGGCTGGAGACGGCAATTACGCAATCTCCTCTTTGAGGCGGCGCGCGGCCGCGACAGCTTTGTCATTCGGCCTGGGTGGATGGAGGAGCGCTTCCACGAAAACTCGCTTTGATTTGTCGGTGAGGGTCAGTATTTCGTGCTCGCGTATCGTGTTCAGGGCAGCCTCTTTTGTGACCATCCTGACAAAATCCGAAGCAGAGGTGCCGCGCAAACTCGCCGCCGTCTCGATGATCTCTTTCTCTTCGCGAGTGACGCGGGCATCCAAACGCTGATTTCGTCGGACTGCCGTCCCGGTTGCCATAACCACCTCAACTGCGAATGTACGGCATTTTGACACACACGTCAAGACGGAAATCGATAACCATGGACCGTTCAGGCCGATGGGCGATTCTCTACCGTCCGAAAGCTAACTTCAGCCTTCGTATAGCAGGACTTGCTCCGGTCGAGGAGTTAGAGGCGAATCTGAATGCTGTCCTGGCTTGCTCCACAAAGACCAATCCTCCGGCCAGTTAAGACCATCCTGCGGATTCAGAGCTATGGTCCCCACCCGGTTTGTCTTTTTCCCCCTCGCGGGCGTATATTAAGTAACTGAGAACTGCTGTGTACCGGCATTTGGCGAAGCACACCAGTGGGCGCAAGCCCACTTTTTCGTTGGAGCCCTCGGTCGTGACTGCCATCGCCTGTAAGTTACTGGATTCATGGCGCTTGACGTTGAACGTGTGCGGGAAATTGCGGAGCGCGTCGCCGCTTCCAGCGGGCTCGAAGTGGTCGAAGTCGAGTTCCTCGGCGGAGGCAGTGCGCGCATGTTGCGGGTTTTCGTAGACAAGCCCGCCGCCGCGGCCGACGCCGGCACAGCTGCGAATCAGGGCGCGGCGCACGGAGTGACGCACGAAGACTGCGCCAACTTCAGCCGCGAGTTTGGCACGATTCTCGACGTCGAAGATGTGATGCCGGGATCGTACACGCTGGAGGTTTCGTCCCCGGGCCTGGATCGGAAGTTGATCAAGGCGGCGGATTTCAGCCGCTTCGCCGGAAGCCGGGTGAAGTTGACGACGCGCCAGCCGGTGAACGGCAACCGGCACTTTGAAGGGCGGCTCGAAAGTTTCGAGAGCGGTCGTTTGACGCTGGACCTGAGCGTGGCCAGCCACAAGTCGCGCAAGAAAATGGGCGCGGCGGCGGGACAGAAAGTAGAAATTGAATTCGCCAACGTGGAGAAGGCGAATCTGGTACCAGAGATCTAGTACCCAGTACTCAGTACCCAGTTGGCACGGCGGGGTTGAGGTCTGCGAAAACTGAGTACTGCGTACCGAGTACTGAGAACTGATTTTTATGGCTAGCGAGCTCTACAACATCATCGAAGGCGTGAGCCGGGAAAAAGGGATTGATCCGCAGATTGTAGTCAGCGCGGTGGAAGACGCCATTGTTATGGCCACCCGCAAGTACTACAAGTCGCAGGAAAATCTCCGGGCCAAGCTCGACAAGGAAACCGGCAAGATCAATGCCTTCGCGGTCAAGACCGTGGTGGAGAACCCGGAGCAGGTCGAAGACCCGAACCTGCAGGTTACGCTGGAAGATGCGCGCAAGGTTGATCCCGCGCTCGAAGTCGGCGGCGAGTTGCAGATTCCGCGCGCGACCGAAGGCATTCTTGGACGCATCGCGGCGCAACTGGCAAAGCAGGTAATTTTCCAGAAGGTCCGCGAGGCCGAGCGGGACACGGTTTACAACGAATACATCGGGCGCGTCGGCGAAATCGTCAACGCGACGGTGAAGCGCGTCGAAGGTCCGGATGTGATCTTCGACATCGGCAAGGCCGAAGGCCGCATGCCCCGCAAAGAGCAGTCGCGGCTGGAATCGTTTGCCATCGGCGAACGTCTGCGTGTGGTCATCGCTCGCGTTGAGCGGGCTTCCAAAGGCCCCGGCGTTGTGGTTTCGCGCGCCGCGCCGGAACTGGTGCAGCATCTGTTCCAGACCGAAGTTCCGGAAATCTACGACGGTACCGTCGTGATCCGCGCCATCGCCCGCGAAGCCGGCGAGCGTACCAAGATCGCCGTCATGTCCAAAGACAAAGACGTCGACGCGGTCGGCGCCTGCGTCGGCATGAAGGGTATGCGCGTGCAGTCGATCATTCGCGAGCTGCGCGGCGAAAAAATTGACATCATCGAGTATCACGAAGATGCGGTCACGTTTGCGGAAAAGGCACTGCAGCCCGCGAAGGTCAGCCGCGTCACCGTGGTTGACAGCGGGGAGAAGCATCTCGAAGTCGTCGTCGACGACAGCCAGCTTTCTCTTGCCATCGGCAAGAAAGGGCAGAACGTCCGCCTCGCGGCGAAACTGCTGGGCTGGAAGATCGACATCAAGAGCGAAGAAGAGAAGCGCCAGGAAGTTGAGCTGCAAATGGCGGCCATGGCGCCCCCGGCGACGACTCCGCTCGAAAACGTTCCTGGACTCGGCGAAGGACTGGTTGAGAAGCTTGGCGCCGCCGGCGTCACAACGGTCGAAGCGCTGGCCGATATGACGCCGGAGCAACTTGAGGCCATCGAAGGCATCGGCCCCAAAACGGTGGAAAAAATCAGCCTGGCGGTGAATAATTATTTCGCCAGCCTGGAAGCTGGCGAAGCCGCTGCCGAGGGCGAAGTCGCGGCAGAGGGTGTGATCGCCGAAGGCGAAGGCGTCGCCGAAAGTGTTGCGCCCGAAGCTGCTGCGGAAGCAGCCGGCGGCGAAGGCGAACCGGAAGCGCCTTCGGAGCCTGGGGCAGAAGCCATATCCGCCGCGGCGGAGACTGATGAGCACGGGCCGGAACACGGCTCCGCTCCCGAAACAACTGAATAGCCATGACACGGTCGAACATGATTTCGATGACGTGCGCGTGCAAAAACTGACTCCGTGAGGCTGCGATGAAGACTTAAGCACAACACGGAGTAAACGAAAGGCCGGATGAGCAAGGTTCGAATCAACGATCTCGCCAGGGAGCTGGAAGTTAAAAGCAAAGCCATTCTCGACGTGCTACCGCTCGTCGGAGTGACGGAGAAGAAGACCCATTCCAGTTCTCTCGAAGACCATGAAGCGGAGAAAGTGCGTCTCCATCTCCGCGGCACGTCGGAAGCGCCTGCTTCGGCTGCCAAGGCCGCGCGCCCGCTGCGCGGCGAAGAGGAAATCAAGACCAAGATTGATCTGTCGCACATCTCCCGTCCCGGAGACGTGCTGAAAGCCATCACCCAGCAGAAGGAAGCGGTTGCGCCTCCGCCGCGCCCGGCAGCGCCGCCGAGCGTGGTTGCCAAGCCGGTTGTGGCGCCGCCTGCGGCCAGACCGGCGACTCCTCCCGTTGCTCCGATCGCACCTCCTGTCGCACCGCAAGCTGCTGCGCCTTCGCGGCCCGTAGTTACAGCGCCTCCAGTTACGGAAAAGCCTGCCGCACCGGCCGCCTCCGTTGTCCCCCCTGCCGCGGCGCCGCCGCGTCCCGTGATCGCTCCTCCGGCAATAATTGCGCCTCCGGCTCCGGCTGCGCCATCCGTAACCGCCTCTGCCACGCTGCAGACTCCCGCAGTTAGCCCGCGCCCGGTTGTTTCCGCAGTTCCGCCCGCACCGCAACCTCCTGCGCCTCGAATGATTGTGCCGCAGACCGGCCCGCGCCCGGTCTACAAAGCACCGCCGCCCAGGCCGGCAGCGCCAGTCGCGCAAGTCGGCGCTCCGTCGGCCGGAATCGCGCGTCCTGCTCCGGGGCGTCCCGTGCCCGGCCAGCCGATTTTTCAGCGCCCACGTCCGCAAGCGCCGGGAATGGGAGGGCCGCGTCCTCCGCTGCGTCCCGGCGAGCGCCGTCCCATGCATCCCACGCGCACCGCTCCGACAGGGTCCCGGCCTCTCGGCGTTGGTCCGGGACTTCCTCCGCCAGGACCGGTCCGTCCCGGCAGCCGTCCGGGAGCGCCCGCGCGCCGTCCCGGCCAGCGCTACGTGCCGCGTGGCGTGAAAGAAGGCCCCATGAAGGGCTACGTTCCGCCGCCGCGCATGGTGGTGTCGAACGAGCCGATGCCGATCACGCGCAACATCACAATTACCGAAGGCATCAGCGTCAAGGATCTGGCGGAGAAGCTCGATATTCGTGTGAAGGATGTGATCTCGCGGCTGCTCGGGCGCGGCGTGTTCGCCACGGTCAACCAGACGCTTGATGCCGAACTGGCCAGCGAGATGGCGCGTTTCTTTGGCGCCGAGACCAACGTAATCACGTTCGAGGAACAAGCTGCAAAAGATGTTGATGCGGCAGCTGCGGGTGGTGAAGAAACCGCCGTTGAGGTCACGCCCCGTCCGCCCGTGGTCACCATCATGGGCCATGTCGACCATGGCAAAACAACGTTGCTCGACGCCATTCGTCTGACCAACGTTGCCGGAGGCGAAGCCGGAGGCATCACGCAGCACATTGGTGCGTACAAGGTTCGCATCACCGATAAAGAATCGCCGGCATTCGGCCGCGAGATTGTATTCCTCGATACGCCCGGTCACGAGGCTTTCACCCGCATGCGTTCCCGCGGCGCCAAGGCAACCGACATCGTCGTGCTCGTGGTGGCTGCCGACGACGGCGTGATGCCGCAGACGCTCGAAGCTATCGATCACGCCCACGCCGCCGAAGTTCCGATCATTGTCGCCGTGAACAAGATCGACAAGCCTGAAGCCATGCCCGATCGCGTGAAGAAGCAACTCGCCGACCGCGGCCTGATGCCGGAAGACTGGGGCGGCAAAACTGTCTTCGTCGACGTTTCGGCGAAAAAGAAAACGAATCTGAATCTGCTGCTCGAAATGGTCTGCCTGGTCGCCGATCTGGCGGAACTGAAGGCGACCCCTGATCGCTCCGCTTCCGGCGTGGTGCTCGAAGCCAAACTCGATCGCGGTCGCGGCCCTGTAGCGACTGTGCTCGTACAAAACGGTACGCTAAATGCCGGCGACAACTTCGTAGTCGGCAACGTTTATGGCAAAGTGCGCGCCATGTTCGACGACCGCGGTGCCGCGCTGCAATCCGCTCCACCGTCCACTCCCGTCGAAATTCTCGGCATGGAAGGGTTGCCGCAGGCGGGAGATCAGTTCGTCGTGGTTGCCGATCGCGACAAGGCCCGCGGCATCTCCGAATACCGCGAGCAGAAAGCCCGCGAAGCCGCGCTGGCCAAGAGTTCCCGCGTTTCGCTCGAGGGCCTGGCCGAGCAGATCAAGACCGCCGGCACCAAGGAACTCAACATCATCCTCAAGGGCGACGTGGGCGGTTCGGTGGAAGTGCTCAGCGACCTGCTGGCGAAGCTCTCGAACGACAAAGTTCGTTTGAAGCTGCTGCGCTCCGGCGTCGGCGCGATCACCGAAACCGATGTGCTGCTCGCGTCGGCTTCCAATGCCATCATCATCGGCTTCAACGTGCGCCCCGAACGCAAGGCGCAGGAACTGGCTGAACAGGAAGAAGTCGACATCCGCCTGCACTCGATCATTTACGAATTGCAGGATGAGATCAAGCGCGCCATGAGCGGACTGCTCGAGCCGACCATCAAAGAAACCTACCAGGGGCGCGCCGAAGTGCTCGAGACGTTCCGCATTCCAAAAGTTGGAACGGTCGCAGGCTGCCGCGTGAGCGATGGCTTGATCAAGCGCGATTCCGAAGTCCGCCTGCTGCGCGACAACGTTGTCGTGTTCAAGGGCAAAATTCAATCGCTGCGCCGCTTCAAAGACGATGCCAAGGAAGTGACGAACGGAATGGAATGCGGCATCTCCATCTCCAACTACGGCGACGTGAAGGTCGGCGACGTGATCGAGGCCTTCGTCACGGAGCGCATTGCCGCGGAAGTGATCGCGTAAAACAGTTTCCAG
Source organism: Terriglobales bacterium (assembly GCA_035504195.1). Taxonomy (GTDB): domain Bacteria; phylum Acidobacteriota; class Terriglobia; order Terriglobales; family Acidobacteriaceae; genus Sulfotelmatobacter. The sequence continues at coordinate 13,179 of DATJSG010000021.1, read as the reverse complement.
TTTCTGGTTTCCAGTTTCCAGCGTATTCCTTGGTGACTGGAACCCCTGGGACTGGACACTGGAAACCTCTTTGATCGCCTTCCTCACTCTCGAAGTCCACATTGAAGCGGCGCAGTCGATCAAAGACAGACGCCAGGTTGTCCGCAGCCTGAAAGACCGGCTGCGCACCAGCTTCAACGTCTCGGTCGCCGAACTCGACGCTGCGGAACTCTGGAATCGCGCCACCATCGGCGTGGTCGCCATCTCCAATTCGCGCGATTATCTCGACGGCCAGATGAAGAAGGTCGAACGTGCCGCGACGCGTATCGCGAATAATCACGGCGCCGATGTGGCCGATTCATTCGTGGAGTTCCTCTAGAGCGCCCATGTCCGTGTGGCGACGGGCGCCTCGCCCGTCCCGCTAGAGCGCAGCTCGGCGGAATCGAGTGCAAGCCCGGCGGCGTCAAGACAAAGGTCGGCCCGAGTGATTCCCCGCCGACGGTTATCCGCTTCCTTCAGTCGACCCCCCTAACGTCTTGTTACCTCCGTACTTAACCGCATGGCGCTAATTGGCGTGACAATGGCGCTTTCGGGCCAACACTTGCGGCACATTTTCTGATATTCTCTTGCGTTTTACTTCGGAGTGATGCCGTGGAGAAGCGCGGGGTCAAATATCATCGCGGACGATTGGGCGAGGCGTTGCGCGAAGAGATCGAAACGCTGGTCGAAGGCGAACTGGGCGACCCACGCATCGGCCTGGTCAGCGTGACCGGCGTGCGCGTCGCCGACGACGGCCGTTCGGCGCAGGTTTTGGTGGATGTGGAGGGCGACGACGACGAGGCGGAGCGCAGCCTGACCGGCCTCGACGCCGCCAAAGCTTATATTCGGCATGAGCTCGCCGACCGCTTGCGTCTGCGGCGCGCGCCGGAATTATTTTTCCGGCTTGACCGCGCCGAACGCGAGAAAGCTCGGGTCGAAGAGTTGTTAGCGCGGGCCAAGAAACGCAGCAAGACTAACAAGGACGCCAGTGGAGAGAAGGCCTAGCGACATGCTCGAAGACGTGCTCCGGCAAATCGGCCAGCGCGAACGCTTCGTGCTGACCTCGCATGCCCGTCCCGACGGCGATGCCATCGGCTCGGCTCTTGCCTGCTGCCAGGTTTTGCGCGCCATGGGCAAGCATGCCGACGTCGTGCTGCATGATGGGGTCCCCCGCATCTACCGCTCGCTTCCGTTCGCCGATCAGGTGGTGCAGTCGAGCCGCGTGCTCGGATCGTACGAAGCTGCCATTATTCTCGAGTGCGACAGCATTCACCGCACCCGCCTGCAGGGGCTCGAAGATCGCTTTCTCATCAGCATCGACCATCACGTCAGCGGACGGCCCTTCGCACATGTCAACTGGATCGATCCACACGCAGTCGCCACCGCGGAAATGGTTTTTCGCCTGGCTCGCGAGGCAGGCGTGAAGTTTTCTCCTGAGATCGCTACCTGCCTCTATACCGCATTGATGACCGACACCGGCTCGTTCATGTTTCAGGGGACCAATGAAAACACTTTTTCCCTGGCCCGCGAGCTTGTCCTGGCGGGCGCCGACCCGGCGCACTGCGCGCGCGGCATTTATTTCGCGCACTCGGCCGCGAAGATTCGTCTGCTCGGCGAAGCGCTTCGCAACCTGAACATCGATAGCCACATCGGCTACGTTTGGGTTACGCAAAAGCAGATGGAGCGGTGCGGCGCGATCGAAGAAGACTGCGAGGGACTGGTGAATTACGTTCTTTCCATCGGCGGCGTCGAAGTGGCGGCCTTTTTTCGCGAACTGCCCGACGGCCGCTACCGCGTGAGTCTCCGCAGCAAAGGCAAGCTGGACGTGGCGCACGTTGCCGAGAGCTTCGGTGGCGGCGGCCACGAATGCGCCAGCGGATGCTCCGTCGACGGCCCCCTCGCCGAGGCCGTGCGGCAAGTATTGTTTCAGATCGGGCGCGGACCCTCCGTACAATGAAAACTATTGTCGATTTTGTGATTGCCGATCGTTGATTGAAACCGTTGGCAGTCCGTTGGCCTTTCAGTCAATAATCAAAAATCAACAATTCCCCCATGTCCACGCGCACTCGCACCGATGTGCTGCTCCTCGCTGGTTTCTGCGCGTTTCTGTTTTTCTACGGTGCGGGCCAGTTCGGCCTGATCGGAGCGGACGAACCGCGCTACGCGCAGGTCGCGCGAGAGATGCTCGAACGGCACGAGTGGATTACGCCCGTTCTCGGCGGGCATGCGTGGCTGGAGAAGCCGCCGCTGTATTACTGGCAGGCAATGCTGGCTTACGCCGTCTTCGGTGTGAGCGATGCGTCGGCTCGCATCCCGTCAGCCATCGATGCGACTCTGCTCGTGATCGCCGTGTACCTGTTCTTTCGACGATTTCGACGCGGAGTTGAAGTGGATGCCGCGCTCATCACTGCTTCTTCCGCTGGTATCGTCGGCTACGCACACGCTGCGTCGATGGATATGGCTCTGGCCGCAACCTTCGCCATCGGAATGCTCGGCTGGTGGGCCTGGCGCGAAAGCGGAAAGCGAATCTACCTGGCGCTGTTCTATGTGTTCATGGCGCTTGGCCTTCTGGCCAAAGGGCCGGTGGCGCCGTTTCTTGCGGCAGTGGTAATCCTCCTGTTCGCCGCGGCAACGCGCGAATGGCGCTTGCTCGTGCGAACGCTGTGGCTCCCGGCAATCTTGTTGTCCTGCGTAATTTCCTTGCCCTGGTACATCGCCGTGCAGATGCGGAATCCGCAATTTTTTCGCGAATTTATTCTCGAGCACAATCTCGCCCGCTTTTCGACCAACCTCTACCACCACCCCGAACCTTTTTGGTATTACCTGCCCGTGATTGCGCTGGCGCTCGTGCCGTGGACGGTGTTCGTATTTGTAGCCGTGAGTCAGTCAGCGCGGGTTTGGTGGGGAGAACGCAAGTCGAGTTCGGCTGACCCCGACTTCGACTTGCAATTCAACTTGTTTGCCTGCCTCTGGCTCGTAGTCCCAGTCATTTTCTTTTCGCTTTCGCAGTCCAAGCTCCCCGGCTACATTCTGCCAGCGGTTCCGGCAGGAGCTATATTGCTGGCGAACTATCTTCGCGAACATCTTCGGCATGACGAGCCCGTCTCGAAATGGCTTGCGATTGTGCATGCACTCGTCGCCGCCGCGCCGATTATCCCAGCGTTGCTCATCGCTCATCTCCTGAACGGGCACCACCTGCCTGCCGGTCGTCCGATGCTCTTCGCGCTCGGATTTGCATTGGTGCTGTGCGTCGCAATTGCACTCACCCTGGTCAGCCGTTTCGGCCTGCGAATGCTGCGCTTCATCACGCTGATACCGGTTGTGCTGGCCGTGGCCGCCGTGTTGAAGCTGGGAACAACGGCGATCGATCAAACGCTTTCGGCCCGTCCGCTGGCCGTCGAGCTGGCCGGTGTCGAGACCCATGTGCTCCCCGTTGCGGTGTGCGGAGCATCGCGCGAACTGGAATACGGGCTCGCGTTCTATCGCAATCAAATCATTGCGCGCTATGAATTGGGAGATGTTCCGGCAGCGGAGCATCTGCTCGTGGCTTCGCCGTCGTGGAAGGCCGCGATCGCCGATCACACCGCTGGCCGCCGCGTGACATTCCTCGGCCACTATGCCCCGCAGAATGTGGATTATTATTGGGTCGCGGCCGCGAGTGCAGCGCGTTAAGCGCGCATGATGATTGTTAGAATCTTTTTTTTACACCGATCTACTCTTCCGCTACCGCCAGTTCTTGCAACTCTTCCCGCGCCGGCCCTGCAGCCAGAACCTCGACGCCGTACTCGTATCCCTTCTCAAACGCCTTCAGATTCAGTTCGCGGAAGCTTGGTGGTACCGAATCGGCCACAGCTTTGCGCACCGCATCGGCTTTCAACAGCTTCGTCACCGCGGTAAAGAATCCCACCATCACCGAATTCAGCACCATGCGCTTGCCCAGTTCCTCGGCGAAGCGCGTGGCTGGAATCGCATAGACTTTTGGATCGCCCTTCAGATCGGCGACCCGCACCAGGTCTTCTTCAATGATCAGCAGACCGCCCGGCTTGAGTTCGTGCGCGAAACGGTTATAGGCCTCCTGCGACATGATCACCATAATGTCGGGCTGCGTCGTGTAGGGATAGAGTACCGGCTGGTCGGAAATCACGAGCTGCGCGCTGCAGGCGCCACCGCGCGCCTCCGGACCGAAGTTCTGCGTCATGGTCGCAAAGCCGTTTTCGTAAATCGACGCTGCCTTGCCCAACACCACGGCCGAAAGAATGACGCCCTGTCCACCGAAGCCTGCCACACGAATCTCAGTTAGCCGCATACGCACTCCGTTTCCACCTCTGCGTTACTCGTGTCCCCGAGGTAGCGATCGCCCAGCGTTTCCACATACTGCGCGCGCATCATGGTTTGATAATCGGGACGGTCGCGGTCCACAAACTTGCCGACCGCAATTTCGCCGTTCAAGGTGAGTCCGACTTCGCCGGTGGGCGCGCCGTTCTTCACCTTGCTTTTTTCCTTGTAGTACTTCATGGTGTCGAGGCCGTCGCCCATCTTGTTGCGCCGCTGGTAGAGCGTCGGGCACGGCGAGATGACTTCAATGAACGAGAATCCTTTTTTCGCGAATGCCTCACTGATTGAACGAGCCAGTTGCCGCACGTGGAAGGTTGTCCAGCGTGCCACGTACACGGCACCGGCCGCGTCGACCAGAGCCGGCAGGTTAAAAGCCGGCTCAAACGTTCCGTAAGGATTCGTCGACGTCGTCGCGTGTCCGGGCGTAGTTGGAGCGGTCTGCCCGCCGGTCATCGCATAAATCAGATTGTTGACGCAGATGACTTTCAGATCGATGTTGCGCCGCGCCGCGTGAATCAGATGATTGCCGCCGATGGCCGAGAGATCGCCGTCGCCCGAGTAGACCACAACGTTCAGATTCGGATTTGCCATTTTTAATCCCGTGGCAAACGGAATCGCTCTCCCGTGGGTCGTGTGAAATGAATCGAGCTTCACATATCCCGCGACGCGGCCGGTGCAGCCGATGCCGGAAACCAACGCGAGCGACTCGAGGTCAACTTTCGATTCGATCAAAGCGCGGGTGAAGCAATTCACCGTAGTGCCGATGCCGCAACCGGGGCACCAGATGTGCGGCATGCGGTCGCTGCGCAGAAAAGGCTCGACCGGATTCATCGTATCGTCATCTAGTACGTTCAGCATCGGTTTGCCTCCACGATGGCGTTCAGGATTTCCTCAGGATTGTGAACTCCGCCTCCGGCATGCGACACGGCGAAAGTCTTGGCCTTGCCGGCAGCGGCGCGCTCAACCTCGCGCACCATCTGCCCCAAATTCAGCTCGGGAACGACGAACGCTTTGACGCGCCCGGCGAGCTCGGCAATTTTCTTCTCTGGGAAGGGCCAAGCTGTGATGAGCCGCAATTTCCCGACTTTCAGGCCGCGAGATCGGCCCATATCGATCGCCCGCTGCGCCACCCGCGAGGTGATGCCGTACGACACGACCACCACGTCGGCATCCTCGAGCCGATCTTCCTCGAACAGGCAGATGCGGTCCTCGGCCGAGCGAATCTTGTTTTGCAGGCGCCGCACCAGTTTGTCCTGTGTCTGCGGCGTCATATTGGGATACCCACGCTCGTCGTGCGTCAATCCCGTGACGTGAAATTTGTAGCCCTCGCCGGCGTGAGCCATCTCCGGGACCATGTCGCCGTTCGTTCCGTACGGCAGATAATTCTCCACCGACTTTTTCGTGTGCTTGCGAGGCACGACTTCAATCTCATCCGCCCGAGGAATCACAACTTTCTCGGTCATGTGGCCGACCACTTCGTCCATCATGAACATCACCGGCACGCGAAATTCTTCGGCCAGATTGAAAGCCTTGATTGTCAGGTCGAAACATTCCTGCGGTGAGTTCGGACAGAGCGCGATGATCTCGTAGTCGCCGTGCGACCCCCACCGCGCCTGCATCATGTCAGCCTGTGCTGGAAGCGTCGGCAGTCCGGTCGACGGCCCGCCGCGCTGCACGTCGACGAATACGCACGGCGTCTCCGTCATGGCCGCGTAGCCGATGTGTTCCATCATCAGCGAGAAGCCCGGCCCCGACGTCACCGTAAACGCTTTTGCCCCGCCCCACACGCCGCCCTGCAACGCGATCGAGGCGGCCAGTTCATCTTCCATCTGGATAAAGCTTCCGCCGACCGTCGGTACGCGTGCGGCGAAGCGCTCCACGACTTCGGTTGAGGGTGTGATGGGATATCCTGCCGCGAACCTTGCTCCAGCGGCCAGCGCGCCTTCGCAGCAGGCGTGATCGCCGTCAATAAAATGTGTGCCGGTCAAAACTCCATGAGGATCGGCCTTCATTTCTCACCTCCGGTAGCCTTCTGTGCAGCGGCCTCTTTCTTGGCATCTGCTGCCTTGGTGCCGTAGATCGCGAAGTCGGGGCAATACATGCCGCAGAGATCGCAGCCGCTGCATTTTTCCGGATGCACCACGTGCGGCGGATGGTAGCCCTTGGAATTGAAAGCGGAAGAGAGCGCCAGCACATGCGTGGGACAGAATTCCACGCAGAAACCGCAAGCCTTGCAGCGCTCCACGACGATTGAGACGCGTCCTTTTGCCACTTGATCCCCCAGCGAAGGAGTAACGATCACTCCAGTGATCCAACGTAGGAGCTGATTATGCGTTGGAAACACGTTATTGGGGTGTGATGGCAGTCACAGATCTTGGTGCGGCAGCGCACCCGTCGGTTTTCGCCGCCCGTAGAGTGCAAGACACTGCAAATACTTGACTTAGGAATCCAGCCGAGAGCAGTCTGCGCATCTGATCACGCCTTGCCCTCGCGGGCCGCGTGATCTCGGTCACCCGGCACTTGCCGAGAAAGCACAAGCCCGTTCACTCCTCGCTTACCCTGTTGCCGCCTCGTGTTCGCCCGGTTTGCCTCTCTCCGGCGAACCCACTACACTCGGATTCTTGTGCACCCGTCAGGCCGCGCACTGACGCGTACGCCGCTGCAGGAGCCCTTTGGAGACCGTTCTTGGAGATTCTTGACCTCAGACATTTTTCCTCCGCCGACCTGCGTCCCCTGCTCAACGACGAGACCCAACTCTGGTCGCGCCTGCTCTCCTGGGACTACTCCGGCTCGGCGGAAATGATTCTGCGCTACGTCGACGCGAAAATTCTGCCCGGCTACGCCGCTGTAGACCGCGGCCGCGTCTTCGGCTATTCGTTTTTTGTGTACGAGGGCAACAAAGGCGTGATCGGCGATCTTTACGTCACCAATGGGACTCGCCTGCCCAACGCCCGCGAGGTCGAACTGAAACTTCTGATCCACGTGATCGAAACCCTGCAGCAGTCTCCCGGCATTCATCGCGTGGAGGCCCAACTGCTGGCTCACGACGCCAACGCGGTTTCGCGTCCGTTTCTCGATACCGGATTCCAACGCCACCCGCGCCTGTTCATGGTGCTGGACCTGGCGAAATCGGCGCAGGGAAAAAGTCTGGCGCATCCCGAGGTCGAGATACGTCCCTGGCAAGAAGCTGACTACCAGCCCTCCGCCGCCGTAATTACCGCCGCCTACCGCGGCCACGTCGACGCGCAGATCAACGACCAATACCACACGCTCAGCGGATCCCTGCGTTTCCTCAACAACATCGTGCGCTTTCCCGGCTGCGGCGTGTTCGATGCTGAGTCGTCCTACGTGGCCGTCGATCGCCGCGGCAGGACTCTGATTGGATTGATCCTGTGCTCGCGCGTTCGTCACGACGTCGGGCACGTCACTCAGGTCTGCGTGCTGCCGGAATTCCGCTCGCGACAGATTGGCGAATCGCTGCTGGCCGCAACCGTGGGCAATCTGCTGAAGAGAAATTTCTCGATGCTGTCGCTGACCGTAACCGAAGCAAACGCGGGAGCGGTCGCCTTATACCGCCGCCTGAACTTCGACACCAAGAGAGTTTTCGATGCGTTCGTATGGCAGGGGTAGAGCAGCTCTTAGCTTTACCCTCGCCGTGGCGGAGAACCGGTTCCCGTCGGTTGGGGTTCAGGGTTAGGCCAAAGGCTAAGAGCTAAGAGCTGAAAGCCAGAAGCTACCTTCGCAACAGCCACATCGCCCAGCCCGCCACGAACACTCCGCCGAGAAACATCACGAAGCAATAAAGCCCGTAGCGCACCATGTCGCGCGTAGTGTCGCGATGGGTAATGCCGAACACGATGGAGGCGAACAAGGCAAACACCGTCGCCGCGCCGAAATGATTGAGAGTAATGGTCACGATGCGCGTCTCTCCGAGGCGGCTATGACTGAGAACTGAGTACTGACTACCGGATACTGGATCATTGTTTCTTCCCAATGGCAATGTGATACGCATCGGCGACCGCAATAAAATTCAGCAGTCCCGCGACGATGATGAATTTCGTTCCGTAATCCGCCGTCGCGAACTGGATCGCGCCCTGCCCCCAGTCCATGGCCAGCGTCACGATGTAGAGAGCGCCCGATCCCACGTCTCCCACGAAGCCGAGCATGTCCAAAATGTCGCCGCCGTTTGCGTGATAGATGCGGCCCTGCATGGCCAGCCCGAGCAGGAACAATGTCACAATCGACACAAACAGCAGCCCGCCGCGAATCCAGCGTTTCTGGATCATGTGCCCGGCGCCGGGAATCAGCCAGCCGATCGCCGGGGCCAGCACGCTCATCATGCTGATCGGTTCCGCTGCCGCCGCCTTCGTTTTTTCTGTGGTGGAATTTGCCATTCAGATCGTCACAATTCTAGATGGTCACAATCTCGCGTTGAATTTTCCCGGTCACTTCGGCCGATTTTGCGTGCACCAGTACATTGACTTCGCTGCGCACCCCGAACTCCGGCAAATAAATGCCCGGCTCGATCGAGAAGCAGGAATTGGGAAGAATCTGCCGCTCATCGTGGATCTCGAGATCGTCCATGTTGGCGCCGTTCGAATGAATGTCGGTGCCGATGGAGTGTCCGGTGCGATGAATAAAATATTCGCCATAGCCCGCCTTCTGAATGCAGCCACGCGTGGCGCGATCCACTTCCCATCCGGCGAGGCGGCGTCCCGAACCAACCGCGTCGAGCACCGTCTTCACGCCGGTATCGCGAGCATTGCGCACAATCTCGAATACCTCTCGCATGCGTCCCGAAGGCGCCGCACCCAAAAAGCCCATCCATGTGATGTCGTAAAACACCGCGCCCGGAGTATTCTTCTTTCCCCAAACATCCAGCAGCACCAGATCGCCCTCGTGCATCGGCGCGGAATGATCGGCGCTGGGCGCGTAATGCGGATTTCCCGCGTTCGCGTTCACGGCCACAATCGGCGGATCGTCGTCCAAAAGATTTTCGCGTCGAAACGCCTCCATGAACCACTGCTGGATTTGATACTCCGTAGTTCCGCCGTTGCGAACGCGACGTCCAATTTCTTTGAACGCCTCCCCCACAATCGAGTCGATGCTGTCCCGCGCTGCGAAGTGCGTCGCGATTTGCTCCTCGGTCCACGTTGATTCGAATTGCGCCACCAGGTCCGCCGAGCTGACCACGTTTTTTCCCAAGCCGCGCAGCAGGTCGATGGTGCCCCCATCCACCAGTGAGAGCGTGAAGACGCTGTTATTGGGAGAGTACTGCATCGCCAGGTCGCGATGCTTAGCCAGAATCGCCTTGAGTTGCTCGAACAATTCCTGCCAGCCGGAATATTGATGCTTCTTGCCCGGCAGCGAATCCAGGTGTCCCGCCTCGATCTTGTGCACCAGTTTCACCGGCTCGCCTTCAGCGGGAACCAGATAAAACCAGCGCCGCGTGACCATCAACCCCGCCGGCAGCCCCAGCACGCGATAAGCAATGGGGTCGCGATGGTGATGGTCGTAAAACAGCCACGCGTCAATATTGCGTTCGCGCAGCGCTGACTGAATAGCCGGAAGGTTCATGGGCAAACCACTATTGTAAACAACAGCCGAGCTTTTGTGTGGGACGAGGGGTCTCGTGTGGCGACGCGCGCCCCGCCCGTCGGTCGAGAGAAGCTCGACCTTATTTTTTGCTACACTTTGCCAGATGTCCGCCACAGCAGAATCCGTGGCTGTGATCCAGCCCCCCGTCGCCGCAAAGCGCGTTCGTCTCGAATCGATCGACATTGTCCGCGGTGTCGTAATGATCCTGATGGCGCTCGATCATACCCGCGAGTTTTTCGGACATCCGGGCGCGAACCCAACCGACCTCGACACCACCACGATCCCGCTGTTCTTCACCCGCTGGGTCACCCATTTCTGCGCCCCGACTTTCTGCCTGTTCACTGGAACCGGCGCGTTTCTCGCCGGCCGCCGCAGATCGAAGCCCGAACTGTCGCGCTTCCTGTTTACTCGCGGATTGTGGCTCATCTTTCTGGAAGTTGTGGTTTCCCGTGACCTGGGATGGCAGTTTAATTTCGACTACCGCGTGACCGCGCTGATTGTGTTGTGGTCCCTGGGTTGGTCAATGATCGTACTCTCTGCACTTGTTTATCTGCGGCCCGCCTGGGTCGCAGCGTTCGGTGTGGTGATGATCGCGAGCCACAACCTGCTCGACTCGGTTCCCTGGACGAACTGGTTCTGGTCGATCCTGCACCTTCCCAATGTTCTGGTCTCAACCCCGCGTGTCACCATCTTCGAAGCGTACCCGCTGATTCCATGGATCGGAGTTGCCGCCGCCGGATACGGCCTCGGCCAAATCTATAACTGGCCCGTTGAGCGCCGTAAGAAATTTCTGTTACGGCTTGGCTTGGCGCTCACGGCGGCCTTCCTTATTCTGCGCGCCATCAATCGCTACGGCGACCCCTTCCCATGGAGCGCGCAGCGGTCCACGGCGTTCAGCGTGCTCTCCTTCGTGAACACAACCAAATATCCGCCTTCTCTCATATTCCTTCTGATGACGCTCGGCCCCGCAGTGCTGTTTCTCTGCGCGATGGAGTACGGCACCCCGCACTGGCTGCGCCCCGCACTCGTTTTCGGCAAAGTGCCGATGTTCTACTACCTGCTCCACATTCCGCTGATTCACCTGCTGGCCGTCGCCGTCTGCTATGCGCGCTACGGCCACGTCTACTGGATGTTCCAATCTCCGGGCATTCGCGATTTCCCCGTCACTCCGCCGCCGGGCTGGGGATACTCGCTCCCGTTCGTCTATCTGTTGTGGATCATCGTTGTGGTTGCGCTCTATCCGCTGTGCCGCTGGTTCGCCGGCGTCCGCCAGTGCCGCACCGACGCTTGGTTAAGCTACTTCTAGGCCTGGTTTTCTTGCCGAGTCGCAAGACTGGCCGCAAAGCCAGCCCTCGCGTAGCCGAAGCCCGAGCCATTCACTTTGCCTCCGCCGTCTCCACCCGCAGGAATCGATCGTAAATCCACAACAGCAGCGTGGTCGCCACGCCCACTCCGATCACCCACCACCACACCATCTGCGGCTGGTGCAACTCCTCGCCGTAGTGGTGCATGAGCCATCCGCTGAATTTGCCTGCCACAAACGATCCGATGCCGAGCGGCAGAAACGCGAATCCCATATATGTTCCTTGCTGGCCCGCGGGCGCGAGCCGCGAAATGTAATCGTAGTAGCGCGGTTGCTGCACGATCTCGCCGATCGCGACCACCACCAGCGTCGCTACCGCCATCCACACTGACGGATGCACGATCAGCAAAATCCACGCCACACTGGAGATCAGCGTGCCCAGGACCACTGCGTGAAACGCGTGCATGCGCTTGGTCAGAAATCCAATCAGCATGGTGAAGCAGATGACCACGATCGGGTCTGTTGCCAGAATCCGCGCCGTGTTCGCGTTCGGATCGATGTAGGAGGAAATGTAGAGCGGCAACGCGATAAATTCCTGCCAGAAGACCACCCAGTAACCCGTGAAAATCAGCAGAAACAGCATGAACCGGGGATTCGACAGCACGGTAAGGAAGTTTTTGCCGACTTGACTGAGAGTGGCCGACGGAGCGTCGTTGTCGCGACGTGGCTCTTTGAATAGCAACAGCACCAGGAACAACATGAGGAAGACGCTCAACGCCGCAATACGAAATAAGCTTTCCGCGCTGCCATGATCCTGTTCCCAGCCCGCGAGCAACGGTCCAAGAGTGCTGCCCACGTTGACCAGCGTGTAATAAATCGAATACCCGATCGACCTCACGTTTTCTTTGGAAGCGCGCGCCGTGGTTCCGACCACGCTCGGCTTCACCAGCGCCACGCCCAGCGCCGGCAACATCAACACGATCGCGACCAGTGTCACCAGCGGCATCGCGTTGCGCAAAGGCGCGAACCAGTCCGCTCCGATCGATCCCAGCGAAAAATACGCGATGCTCAGAAATAAGTAGGCCAGCGAAAGCGCCCGCCGGAAACCGAGTCGATCTGCTACGGCCCCGCCCACCACGGCCAGAAACCACACCCAGCCGCCGAACATCCCAGTCAGGCTGCTGGCCCGTTCGATATTAAAGTGCAGTCCCTCGTGCAAATACCGCGCCAGCACCGCAAAGACCGCGTAGTAAGATAGCCGCTCAAACAACTCGCTGATGTTGGCAATCCAGAAAGGCCGCTCAAATCCCGTGCGGATTTCGTGAAAACGTTCAGAAAAGGTCAATGTGGCTCCTGGGTCGTGGCGCCGGAGTCTCGCCGGCGGTCGCGCGGGCACTGTGCCCTCGCGTCCTAAGCTTCCAGCCGCTTCCGTAATTCATCCGCGGAAATTCCCGCCACGCGAATCACTTTATTCCGGCTGTTCAAGCCGGACGCAATGGTAACGGAACTCCGTGGCACCTTCAAAAGTTTAGCGAACAATTCGATACAGGCCTCATTCGCCCGCCCGTCAAGCGGCGGCGCGGTCAGCGAAATCTTCAACGCCTCGCCAATCTCCCCGGTAATGGCATCCTTCTTAGCCCGCGGATGAACTCTGACCGCGAAACTGACCCCCGAGTTGCTTTCCGCAATCGCGAACATAGTCACCCCACGCTCACTTGTCATCCTGAGCAAAGCGAAGGATCTATCCAATCTGTCGGCAGCACCGGCGCTGCCAGCAACTTGCATAGGTGTGACATTTCAACAGGTTGTCCATTCGATGAAAACCGGAGAAGCTGATTGTGTCGAAGCAATCCAGCACCTCGGAGACATCGAATGGACATTCACAAGAATGCCCGACTCACTCCCATTTTGCGAGAGGAGTTGGC
>DATJSG010000020.1:0-2508 GCA_035504195.1 Terriglobales bacterium | reverse complement strand
TCACCGCATCTCGAAAGCACCACGACAATCGCCAGTAAAGCCAGAAAAGCGAACTGCCTCGTAACTCCTCCTTCTCCCCCCAAGGAAACGTTCGTTGATGAAAATGCTATTCCGATGTGACTTTAATCGTTCGTAGCTCTTCCTGTGCCAGAGCGAAGGAATCCAGATAGTCAGATCGTCAAAAAGTTCGGGCTAAGTGGGTTTGTTGGCTCTGTAGTAGACGGGCGACTTAGGGGTAGTTGTGAGAAACACGCATGGTGCGCATTGACCTGCTCGCCTCTTCTGGCCTACCATCGCGCGATATGAAATGCCGAACGTCCGTTTTCAGAACACTCTCACTAGCTTCGCTTCTCATGCTAGTGGTTTCTCAAGCGCAGGCCCAAACTGCGCCCGCGCATCCGATCATCCTGCATGCTGCGCACATGCTCGACGTCAAGAACGCGCGCATCATCTCGCCGGCGGAGATCCTGATTGAAGGCGAACGCATTGTCGAAGCCGGACCATCAGTTAAACATCCCGCGAATGCCGAGGTGATCGATCTCGGCGACCGCACGCTGATGCCCGGATTGATTGATGCCCACGTGCATCTTTTCCTGCATCCCGGTGCCGAAGATTTGCAGACAATTCAGGAATCGGTGCCCGAGCGCACGATCACAGCGACGCTGGCGGCACGCTCCGACCTGATGGCCGGATTTACCGCCGAGGGCGACATGGGGACCGAAGGCGCCGGATCGGCTGACACGGCCGTCCGCAACGCCATCAACTCCGGCGCGATTCCCGGCCCTCGCCTGCGCATCAGCGGCAACGCCATCAACATTCTCGGCGGACACGAAGACGCCGTCGGCTACAACCCGGCGCAGCACGTTCTCCCGAATGCCGATTACGCCAATAACATCGACGAAATAATTGCCGCGATGCGCGAACAGTACAAAGAGGGCGCGGATTTCACCAAGATCTACGAGACTGGGCGCGATTCGGTGAAAAACGGCAAGTTCTCGACACCTTACCAGTACACCGAGCCGCAATTGGAAGCGGCGGTGAAAGAAGCTGCGCGAGTTGGCACACGCGTCCGCGTACATGCCACCGGAGAACCGGGCACGCTTTTCGCGGCACAGGCTGGCGTGGCCTCGATCGATCATGCGAATCAGCTTGGGGATGAGACGATTCGTCTGATGAAAGAAAAGCAAATTTTCGCCGTCCCGACGTTCACCATCTTCGAATACTTCGCCGAGCATGCGGCCAATCCTGCAGCCGCTGCGCGTGAGCATGAAATGCTCGATCTGAAGATTCAGGATTTCAAACATCAGGTCGCGGTGGGCGTGCCGATGGCGGTCGGTTCCGATGTCGGCCCATTCCCGCATGGCACGCAAGCGAAGGAACTGACGTTGATGGTCGAGCACGGCATGACTCCCGCGGCCGTGCTGCAGGCGGACCTGATTAATGGCGCGAGGCTGCTGGCGTGGGATAGCCAGATCGGCGAACTCGAACCCGGCTATCTGGCCGATGTCATTGCTGTGCAGGGCGATCCCTTGCGCGATATCCACGTCGTGGAGGATGTCAGTTTCGTGATGAAAGGCGGAGTCATCTACAAAAAGTAATCCCGATCGCGTCACGCGTAAGTACCCGCTCCGCTGCGCCCGTTCCAAACCAGGAAAAGCCCCGGTGCGATACTGCAAAACAATGCACAGTCACTCCCGTCGGTATCAACTCGGAACCAACTAAATCACTGACCTGCAGCAGGTTAGCGGATGTCTAATGTCCCCGGGCTGGCGTCGCAATTGCGCCTGCTCGATGTGCCACGCCGATTCGGCGAGCACCTATGACATCCGACAAACTGCGCAAGCGAATTGTCTCCGCCGTTGCAAGTTTCACAATCGCGCTGCTCGCTGCGCCCGCTCTGATGGCGCAGTCAACTCCGCCGGATGCGCCGGCTGGATCTTCAGCATCAGCAACGGTTCTTGCTTCGCGTTTTCCTGTTGTCTTTCCCTCTGCGGTCGCGGCTGCCAACTCGTCAGGAGCTCCGGCGATTGCGGTTTCGCCTGTGCTGGTGAACCCGCAAAGCAGCGCACCCGAGCGCTCCCGCCGATTTTTCGACAAGTGGAACCTCGCGCTCTTTACTGGATCGACGGCGCTCGACACTGCCGATTTCGCTGTGACTCGCGCCAACCTTCAGAGCAACGGCAAAGAATTGAATCCGATCGTGCGTATGTTCGGACGTTCAACCGCCGGACTCGCTCTTAACTTTGCGGGAGAAGCCGCCGGTACCGTCGGTCTCAGCTACTTCTTCCACAAGACCGGCCATTTCAAGCTGGAGCGCGCCGTATCGATGGTCAATATTGGAGCGAGTGGTTTTGCCGTAGGCTACAGTTCGAGCCATCGGTAATAGGGAAGCGACCCATACGCGCGATTCTTGACCCGCAAACGCCGCGAGGCTTCGCGCGCTCGCCCCGATGCTGCGCAACATCAGCTTGCTCAGGATGAAAGCAAACTGCCCGCTGGCGCTCGCCC
>DATJSG010000019.1:0-9309 GCA_035504195.1 Terriglobales bacterium | reverse complement strand
TCCGCGAGCAAGGGAGCGCTGATCAGCCTGACGAAGAGCCTGTCAAGCGAACTGGCTCCAACCGGAATTTATGTGAATTGCGTTGCGCCGGGTTGGGTGGACACGGATATGAGCGCCGAGGCGCTGGCCGATCCGCGGACGGGACAGACGATCCGCAAGACGATTCCATTGGCACGGGTGGGAAAGCCGGAAGAAATTGCAGGGCCAGTACTTTTCTTATGCACGGAACACGCCGGCTTCATCAGCGGGGAAGTTTTTAATGTCAACGGGGGCGCGGTGCTGGTCGGGTAAAGAGCTTTTTCAGTGTCGGCGTCGCCGCAAACAAAACGTCCCTCCACTCCACGTGCCATCCCCTTCGGGTATGACCCACTCTGGTCGGGATGACAGCTGATGATCGGGACAAAATGGTTGTGAGAACGCCGGGAAAAGCGAGAAAAATCCGTCTGGACGGGCTTGCATTCCAGAGCCTTTGTGCATCAAAGCGAGGAGAGGAGTTATTACCACAGCGGGCAGAAAGTCCACAAAAAACGCTACAATTCTGATTGCAGGCCTCGCTCTCTCAAGGTGGAATGAAAGAGTTCTTCCCGATACTTTTTTTAGTGTGCACGGCGGGCTGGTCCGCCTGGGGACAGGCACGCCCCGTTGCGACAGCGCCGATCGCGCATTCGCCGACGCCGGCCAAGTCGACCGCAGAAGCATCTCCGGCGCTGGTGGATAAAGATGCCATTGAAAATGCGGCCAAAGCGAAATCGATCATTGAGCTAGGAATCAAGGCGCTAGGCGGGGACACGTATCTGACTATCCGCGACCGCGAGATGCAGGGACGAGGATACGGCTTTCACGCGGGACGTCCGACCGGCAGCGGGGGACTGTTCTGGAGTTTCAGCGAGTTTCCAGACAAAGAGCGGGTGGAATTGACGAAGGAGCGCGATATTGCTGAGCTTTACGTCGGCGACCGGGCGTGGGAGATTACGTATAAGGGCGCACATCCGATTGAGCAGAAGGACCTGGACGACTATTTGCGGCGGCGGCGGTTTTCGCTGGACACGGTGCTGCGGACGTGGGTGAACGACCCAGGAGTCATCCTGTTGTTCAACGGCAATGCCATCGCGGCGCAGCATTCGGCTTACAGCGTGACACTCGTGAACGTGAAGAACGAGAGTGTGACACTGTATTTCGACACGGATACGCACCTTCCGGTGAAGAAGACGTTCGAGTGGCGGGATCCGCTGGACCGGCAGAAAAATCTTGAGGAAGAGATATACGACGACTACAAGGCGGTGTCGGGGATCATGGCGCCATTCAACCTGACGCGATACTTCAACGGGGATATGGCCAGCCAGCGATTCTTGAACGTTGTGACGATCAATCAGGGGCTTGATCCAGCGATGTTCAATCCGAACTCCGGTTACAATCCCAACAAGCCGGAGAAATCGAAGAGGCACTGAAGTGTTTGTACTTCAGGTTCCTGCCGGACTGCGCTCCCGTGCGACGGACTATCCTGTAACGAATTGTAAACAATAATGTTATAGTTGATCGGGCGAGGCTGAGGGCAGCCGTGTGGGAGCCGATTTCTGCTACGAACTGTGGTTTTTTTGCCACATACGGTTTTTTGGACGGGGCGATATCCTGTGATTTCACAGGAACAGTAATCGGTCTCACTTGACCTTTGAGCAGACAATCCGCTCGGCGGTTGGTTGCAGTGGTGTTGGGCTACACGGCGGCGCACCAGTGTCGATGCGCATGTTGCCCGCTCGATCAGGTACAGGGATTGTTTTCCGCCGGGCCGATCTGGATGGCTTTGAGATCGAGGCGGTCAGCCGCAATGTGGCCCGCGTAAGCTATGCAACCAGCCTGATGAAGAAGGGCGTGCTCATCTCCACCACCGAGCATATTCTTTCGGCGATCATCGGCACGGGCATCGATAACGCGATTATCGAGCTGGATAATCTCGAGTTGCCGATTCTGGACGGCAGTGCCAAGCCGTTTGTGGACATGATCCAGAAAGCGGGCGTGCGCAAGCAGCGCAGGGCGCGGAAATATCTGAAGATCCGGCGCGAGCTCGAGTTGCGCGAAGGAAATAAGTTCATTGCTGTCTATCCTTCCGACAGCTATTCGGTTTCGTATTCGATCAACTTTCCGCATCCTCTAATCGGCAAAGAAACCTTCCAGGTCGAACTGACGAATGGAAGCTACATGCGGCATGTTGCGGCCGCGCGCACGTTTGGGTCGCGTGAAGATGAGCAGGCGATGCGGAATATGGGATTAATCCGCGGAGCGTCGCGCGAAAACTGTATCGTGCTGACGCGCGACGGAGTTGAGAATGGCCCGTTGCGCTATCGAGACGAGTTCGTCCGGCACAAGGTGCTCGATCTTGTGGGAGATCTGGCGCTGCTTGGCAAACAGGTTTTAGGCAAGATCGTGGCCGACCGCGCGGGACACGCCATGCACACCGCGCTGGTTTCGCGCATTCTGCGCGACAAGTCGATGTGGGAAGAAGTGACCGTAAGCGGCCAGGAGCACGAGGATGTTTCCATGCCTACGGCCCACGCGGCGGCTGGGTCGGCTCTCTAGCAGCTCAACTCAAGTTTTCCCGGCTCCAATTGATAGTGATTAGTCTGCCGGCTCGCACGGCGGTTCGGTGGACACTTCTTCGGCGGGCTGGTCCCGGAGCAATCGCTCCAGTTCGGCGCGGGTTTCACTGATGACCGCGGCGGCGAACTTTCGCGCGGATTCCTGACGCTCCTTGGAAAGCTCCTTGACCCGCATATTCAAGAGCGGGACATCGTTTTCAAAATATTCGAGCGTTCGTTGCACGCGGGCAATGCGGAAGTCGCGGGTGGCCATAAATGGTTTGTCTCCGGAGCGATCAGTTTTCCGGGACGAGGACTGGATGCGCAAGTCTTAAGTAAGGTTCAGGGAAATCGGAGACCCCACTTCCGAGCAAACAGTGGCCAGAAATGGGGCACCCCGGCGCCAACATCCGGCATGCGTGGGCCGCCGGTTGTTTCGACAAAAGCTCTAGTGGGTTGTGCCGGAATCGGCCGCGGTCAGTCGATCTTTAGTGCCGGGGAATTCGCGTTCCATGTGTTCGTCGAGCCAGTGTTCGAGCTCGAGTTGAGAGCTCTTCGGGACGTGCTGGAAGCGGAATCCGGCGAGGCCCTTGACATCGCTCCAGGCAACTTCGGATTCGACTTCCAGGTGAATGCTGCTATCGGGCAAGGAGAATTTGAGGCGAGGAGCGGCACCTTTCGGGAGCGCTTCGCGCAAAATCAGGGCGACGCCGCCTTCGCTGATGTTCGTGCTGGTCGCGTTGAATGTCTTGTCGTCGAGCAGGACTTTCACCTGCATCTTGACCGGCTGTCGGAAATAGCGGCGGCGCTCTTTCAGCATGAAATTGAGCGCCGCATGGAAACACCGAGAGGCATTGAGCGAGCTGATGGGCTTCTGCAGGACAAAGTTGGCGCCCATGCCAAAAGCTTCCTGCGTGGTGGTGCGCTTGCCGTTCAGAACGGCGAAGGCGACGGAGTTCTTGTTGCTGGGCGTGTTTCTGAGTCCTTGAAGAAGGGCGAGGCCTCCGTTCAGGTCGTCGCAATCGACGATGACGGCGTCGAACTTGTCGGAAACGAGAATGTCGGATCCAGCCCGCGCTTCGTGGCAGATTTCCACGTCAATGGAAAGCTTTTCCAGAGTGGGCCTGAGGACCCTCACCAATTCCGGGTCCTGGCTAAGCAGCAACGACTCCAGGGTCATGGAGGAATTCTAGAGTTCCGCGAAAGGGCCGGATAGTGACCAAGGTGATGGACCCTCTGCAGGCGGCCGTGAGCTTGTATTTCAGCGGTTTAGCAATGGGGAGCGTTGGTTGTCGGCGCGAGATTCCTCGACCCGCTGGTGAAATCGCGGGCTTCGGAATGACGCAGCAGCCCTGCTGTGCGGTACAGTGCGGGATTGTTGAGGGCGCCCGAACGGAGTAGAACTTGAACGGCATGTCGAACGTTGTTTATCTTTCGCTGGGGTCGAATCTGGGAGATCGCGAGGAGCAGTTGCGACGGGCGATTTCGCGTCTGGCGGCGCACGGGCGTGTGTTGAGCGTGTCTTCTTTCTATGAGTCGGAACCGGTGGAAGTCAGCGATCAGCCGTGGTTTGTGAATTGTGCGGTGGCGTTTGAGACTTCGGAACCGGCGGAGCAATTGATGTCTGCGATGCTTGGGATCGAGCGGCAGATGGGACGGGAGAGGATTCAGAAGAAGGGTCCGCGAACGGTGGATATCGATGTCCTGCTGTATGGGGATCTGGTGGTGAATACGGTGGAGCTAAGGGTGCCCCATCCGGCGATGGCGCAGCGGAGGTTTGTGCTGGAGCCGCTGGCGGAGATCGCTGCGGACGTGAGGCATCCGGTGGCGAAGAAGACGGTGCGCGAGCTGTTGGAGGAATTGCCAGCGGGGCAGAGTGTGCGTCGATTGAAGCCTAAGGGAGAATGATGCGGCTGCCGGCTTCCTCCGGGCTAACGACCGCGGATTCTTTCTCCGGGAATTGTGCGAAGAGGAATTCGACAAAGGCGCGGGATTTGGGGCGGCCAGATGTCCGGCCGTGGGCCAGGCGGAGTAGAAACACCAGCGCCTTTAGCACTTCGGACTCTTTCAGAGTTGAGTAGCCGAGGTGCTTCTGCTCGGCTTCGCGATATTCCTTCACCATGGTTTCAACTTCGGCAGCGGCGCGGCGGCGCGAGTCAGTGGTGAGCGGCGATTCGTAATGCAATCCGGAGTTGACGCGCCTTTCATAGCTCTGCGCCAGCATGTGAAGCGTGGCAATCAGATCCTGATCATTGAGGCCGCGGTCGGCGCGGGCGGCCTTCGCGAGGGCGTAGGTCAGCCCCATCAGCAGATGTTCCTTCTCGTACATGAACTGATCGGAGACTTCGATTTGCAGGAACAAGCCTGCGGGATCGATCTGCTCGGGGGATCGGGGCTTTTCGTGCTCGCGCGCCTGCTGGAGGTAGGGGCAATCGCTGGGGCAGTCGAGCGTTACCTCGCGCTGTTCGCCGCAGCACTGCGGGCAGATGCGGCCGTGGACGGCCGGACAAAATCGTTTCTCCTTGCGGATTTCACAGATGGCGCAGCTCAATCGGTGGGCTCCCTCAGCATTATTGCATCCCGGGAATGTTATGTCGGGCCAACACAGTTTAGATCGCAGGTCTTAGATCGAGGATTCAGGGTACGGAGGGCGGGTTTGGCGACGGCTAACAATTGAAAAGGGTGTTCCTTCTGCTCCGCATGATAGGCCGACTTGCCACGGTGAGGGTGACAAAACACCTGTAAAGACGGGCTCTTGCGCGTACACAAATGATAAAACCCCCGTAAAATATGTGTTTTTCCACAGGGCGCGGGGTATAAGATAACTCCCGCTGGCATTAAACCGATTTTTTCAAGGAGGAAGTATGGCAGCAGGTCTGACCAAAACTCAGTTGATTCGGCAGCTGGCCGAGAAGACTGAGATCCCCAACAAGACTGCGGCGGCGTTTCTCGAGAACCTCGCGGACACCGCTATCAAAGAAACCAAGAAGAATGGAATTTTCGTCGTCCCCGGTCTCGGCCGCCTGGTGAAGGCGCACCGCAAAGCCCGCGTGGGCCGCAATCCGCAGACTGGCGAACCGATCCAGATCAAGGCGAAGACCGTCGTGAAGTTCCGCGTCGCTAAAGCCGCGAAGGACGCGATCGCTCCCAAGAAGTAGTTTGCCTTTTGAGATCGAACGAAGGCCGGCTTGACGCCGGCCTTTGTTATTAAGGCAAGTTTCAACGTTTCAAAGACCCAGCACCGGGTGAGTGAACTCGAGAACATTGAAATCTTGAATCTCTGAAACTTTGAAACTTTCTTTATGCTCAACTGGATTGTTATTGGAATTGGAGATATTGCTACGCGGCGGGTGATCCCGGCGATTTTGGCAGAGCCGCGGAGCCGGCTTTATGGAGTTGTGACGCGGCATCCGGAGAAAGCGACTGGCTACGACACGAAAGTGTTCACGACGCTCGATGACGCTTTGGCTGATGATGAAGTGCAGGCGGTGTACGTGGGGACTCCGGTGTTTCTTCATGCGCCGCAGACGATTCAATCATTGCGCGCGGGGCGTCATGTGCTTTGCGAGAAGCCGATGGCGATGAAAGAAGCGGAAGCGCGCACGATGCTCGGTGCGGCAAAGGCGAGTGGAAAGCAATTTGGCGTGGCGTATTACCGCCGATGTTATCCGAAGGTACAGCGCGCGAAACAACTTCTCGATGCGGGAGCGATCGGCAAACCGGTATTGGCGGAACTCACATGCCACAACTGGTTCGACGGAAGCGGGAGTCGGAGCTGGCTGGTCGATCCGGCGAAAGCTGGAGGCGGGCCGCTATTCGATATCGCTTCGCACCGGATTGATGTCTTGAATTTTCTTTTTGGAAGGCCGCTAAGGGTAAAGGCACAACTTTCCAACCTCGTTCATCACTATCGCGTCGAGGATAACGCGACGGCGATGATCGAGTATGAGGGCGGTGTCCGCGGAGTTGTGGATGTGCGCTGGCATTCGAAGGTCAGCCGCGATGAATGCCGGATACGCGGGACGGAGGGGGAGATTGAGTTGTCTCCGCTGAACGGGCCGGAGTTGGTTTATCCCGGTGGGCAGGAGAGCCTGGCACCGCACGAGAATCTGCATTATCCGATCATTGAGAATTTCGTGGATGCGGTGCTGGGGAAAACGTCGTTGCTTGCCAGCGGCGAGTCGTCTTATTGGACTGACTGGGTTACGGAGCAGGCTCGATCTTGAGCTCTGAGCAGTCAGCAAAGAGCGGTGAGCAAAACAGGGTTTTTTTCCTCATCGCTCATTGCTCGTTGCTTTTTTCAGCTGTCTTTGCGGTAGAGGAGGTTGCGCATGGCTTCGCGGCGAGCGGCGTTGGCGCCTTTGTCGGACTTCAGCGGATCGGCGGATGCTTGGCCGCTGGATTCGTCCTCGCTGCAGTCGGGGCAGCGGTTGGCGAATCCGGGCTTGCCAGGTTTGAGTTCGAATTCGTCGCCGCAAACTATACAGCTTTTGATTGGATACCGCATGTTCTTAATGATACCGCGCCAGGGAGGGCGGGGGCTTATGCGCACCCCACAGAACCTTCCCACGGTCATCAAGGCTTGGTGGTAGGATCACTTCTGCCAGTTGCAATTTACTCGCAGTAAGGTCCCGTTAGATGAAATTGCTCGTCATCATCGGAATCGGCGTACTTAGCCCCTCACTCACCAGTAGCGCTCAGATCTCAACCATCCCATCGATGGCTCTACGATTCGTGGAACTTTGTATTGTTTCTCTCTGACTGAGAACTGGTCCTTTACTTTGCGTAGTCGTTTTTTACCACCTCGCCGCCTTTCATTACGAACTTCACATGCTCGAGAGTGGTGACGTCTTTAACGGGATCGCCATCGACCGCGACTATGTCGGCCCAGGCGCCCGGTTCAAGCGTGCCTACTTTGCCGGACCATCCGAGCAGGTCGGCGGCGTTTAGAGTTGCGGCTTGGATTGCCTGGAGCGGCGTGAGGCCGAGGCGGACCATCACGGCGAATTCGTGGGCGTTCAGGCCGTGCGGGTAGACGGCGGCGTCGGTTCCAAAGGCGACTTTGACTCCGCTGGCGAAGGCGTGGGCGATATTCTTGCGCGCGGCGGGAATAACTTCTTTTGCTTTTGCCAGAAGCGGCGGAGGAAGGCGGGTGAGACCTGCGTTATCGATCATCCAGTCGCCGAGATAGAGAGTGGGCACGAGATAGGTGCCGCGTTCCTTCATGGCGGCGATGCCCGCATCGTCGATATAGGATCCGTGCTCGACGGAGTCGACCCCGGCCTCCGCGGCCCAGAGGATTCCTTGCGATCCGTGCGCGTGGGCGGCGACCTTGCGGCCGAGACGGTGCGCGTCGGCAACGATGGCTTTCATCTCTTCGAGGGTATATTGCGACGCTTGCGGATTGTCTCCGAACGAGAGTACGCCGCCGGTCGCGCAGACTTTGATGAGGTCGGAGCCGTATTTGATGTTCTCTCGGACCTTGTGCTGGACCGCGGCGATACCGTCGGCCACGCCGTCACTGGTGGCGTGATATTCGAAGGGCAGCATGTTGTTGTCGCAGTGGCCGCCGGTGATGCTGAGGGGTGGTCCGCTGACGAGCATGCGGGGCCCGGGGACGTCGCCTGCATTGATCGCATCGCGGAGAGCGACGTCGGTGAAATCGGCGGCGCCGACGTTGCGGACGGTGGTGAATCCGGCGAGCAGGGTGACGCGAGCATTCTTGGCTCCAATGAGGGCCTCGCGCGGGGCGGAGAGAGCTAACTCCTCATAGCCGAACTTCGGATCCATTGTGAGATGGGTGTGGGCGTCGATCATGCCGGGAAGGATGGTGGCGTCCGGCAGTTCGATTCGGGTGGCGTCGGCGGGGATCTTGGCTTCAGTGGCGGACCCTGAGCTGAGGATTTTTCCGTCTTCGATAATCAGGACCTGATCCGGGAGCAGCTTGCCGGTTTTGACCTCGAGGAGATGTCCAGCGTGGACGGCGACGTGGCGCGGCGTTTGGGCGATGGCGCAAGTTCCCAAGCAGACGAGTGCGGCGGTCATTATGGCTGCGAACAGTTTCTCCATTGATCGAGTTCCCTTTCCCCGGATAGTTAAGCAGCACTTCAAATGAACAGCATTGTAGGCTCACTCAGTGCTTTTTGGCGGAGTTCAGACGCGAGGCGTGAAGCGGCTCGGCTAGGGGCTTAAAGCCCTGTGTCAATTTCTCGCCTGACGCGCCGCTCTTCCACGTTGCGGACCTTGAAGGGGCGCGTTTCCCGCAACTTCGTGAAGCAGCTTCTAGCCTCCCGGGCCGTCATTGGAGACGTATTGTTCGAGGGCGTCGAGTTCGTGGCTAAGGTCGTCGACGCGCCACTCGAGAAGGTTTCGGATTGAGAGGATGCCGAGAAGTTTTCCGTTGTCATCGGAAACCGGGAGGTGGCGGAAGTGGCGTTCGAGCATGGTGCTGAGAGCCTCGCCGGCTCCAGTTCCGCGAGTGGCCATCTCGACGGGGGTAGTCATCAATTCTCGGACAGAAGTTGCGCGCGGATCGAGATGACTTAGCGCCAGTTTCCGCAAGACGTCGCGCTCGGTGAAGATTCCTGCGACGCGGTAGTCGGTGTCAACAACGGCTACCGCTCCGACGTGGTGATCGAGCATTTTATGGATTGCATCGGCCACCGTAGCGTCGAGCCCGACGGCCGCGATCTCGCGATCACAAAGCTCCAGCACGCTCATAAGCACCTCCTCCGGC
>DATJSG010000018.1:0-128135 GCA_035504195.1 Terriglobales bacterium | reverse complement strand
GTATCGCGGCCTAAGTCCCACGCTCTACGGATGCGAACCGGACCGCCGCAGACGCATCTCCCTCTCACTTGCGGATCATGTGGTGATCTTGCGCGAGTGGTTGTGGGAAATCTCTGAACAATTCCAACCCGAAATAGTCGTAATGGTCGGCTTTTCGTTGGGCGCGGACATGGGTTTCGAGCTGCTTTTGGGGCCAGCTGACGAACCGGCGCCGCGCATTGACGCTTTCCTTTCGCTGGAGTGCAATTTGTCCCTCGATACCTGCTTTGCTTCGCGGGTTCTGGCAGGGATTTCCCCCGACCGTCCGGAGGTATCAATTGCCGATCTGAAACGGCTGGGCGACTCCGCCGGTTCTTTGGAAGACTGGCTCAACATGCAGGACTATTTGGTCAAAGTGCTGCGGAAGTTCCATGGCGATATTGGCGTGTTGCAGCGAGCTGCCACTGATATTATCCGTCCATTCAGAGAAAAACCGGGATTCGAAGCGTTTGCGCGATGGTTCAAAGGCGCTCGCGAGCGCGTGCCGACGCTGCGACTGGTTATCTCGAACGATTCCAGCTATCAGGCTGCGTTGGCGCAGTTGAAATTACAGAACCTCGACAATGGCATCCTCGGAGAGGAGTTCCCGGAAGATATGATTACAGTATCAGGCAGCCCGGACCACTTTGGATTGATGGCGGCGCAGCAAGTCTTGCGCCAGGTGGACGAGCTTGTTGCCGAAACGCGCAAACGCCGAAATCTTTCCGGCAAGCCTGTCTAGCGCCTTCCCTTTCACATCCGAGTTGTTATTTCCTTGGGTCTTGCTGAACCTAACGCCTAACCGGATCTTACCGGATTATGGAAGGGTCCCGTCACGCGACCAGAATCACAGGGGGGAAGACACGGTATAGCCTCGTGGCGATCGAGCAATATTTCCAAAGGCGCGGGCGTAATCGACGATGACTTCGCTGCCGACTGGCGAACGGCTGCTTCCTACAACCCTGGTCCGAATGGTCAACGCAGAGAGGTGTGATTCAAGGTATCAACTGAGGGAAGCGAATGCCGATAAAAGCCGGAGATGGCCCGGAGAGAAGAATCCTTTATTATAAGAAGCTGCCCATAGCGGTTCAGCAGTGTAGCAGGAAGCCGTGGCAGAAGTTCTGGTTCAATGGACAGAAGAACATTCGTAAAGCGATCGGGAATGGCAGCTCTGGGTCCGCTGTGGGCGCGCGACCTCTGGGGAGCGGTAAAGCATCTTGCGCGCGACGCGGGCACTGCGGACCTGCGAAACGCTACCCGCGTTGGTGCCGGGATTCGACGGCGGCGGCCGTCGGATGCGAATTGGCCTTCTCAGGCAGCGTGGAAGCGGTTGAATGATGAGGTCGACGGAAATTTGATTCCGGTCGAGTTTCCGATCGAGGCTTGCCTCAAAGACACGGAAAGCACGGCGTGCCAGAATCTGGTCGCCAGTATTCACAACCCTTATTACGTCGGCGACCAGCCTGGCTTGACCCAAACGCTGGGTTGGGTGGACGCATGGGTGAGCAAACCCAGCGTTTACGCGGTAGCGGCCAAAAATGCAGATCACATCGCAGCGGCCGTGAACTTCGCGCGGGAAAATGATTTGCGGCTGGTGGTGAAAGGCGGCGGACACAGTTATCAGGGAACCTCGAACGCGGCGGATTCACTGCTCGTGTGGACGCGGCAAATGCACGACATCACCATGCATGAAACATTTGTTCCACAAGGATGCAAGGGCAGGCATGCCCCACAACGCGCGGCGACACTCGGTTCGGGTGCAATCTGGATGCAAGCCTACGACACGGTGACGACAAAGGGCGGCGCATATGTGCAAGGCGGGGGCTGCACAACGGTCGGCGTAGCGGGCCTGGTGCAGAGCGGAGGCTTCGGAAGTTTTTCGAAGCATTATGGAACTGCGGCGGCGGGATTGTTGGAAGCGGAAGTGGTCACCGCCGATGGGAAAGTGCGCGTCGCCAATGCCTGTGAGAACCCGGACTTGTTTTGGGCGCTGAAGGGCGGCGGAGGGGGAACATTCGGCGTAGTCAGCAAAGTGACGCTGCGCGTGCGCGAACTGCCGGAATTCTGGGGGGCAGCGATTCTGAAGGTGAAAGCCGTGTCGGACGAGGCGTTCCGGCGTTTGTTGCGCTACTTCATCGGATTCTATCGAGACCATCTTTTCAACGATCACTGGGGCGAGCACGCGCGCATTGCGAGCGACAATGTGCTCGACTTGTTGATGGTGTGCCACGATTTGAGTACGGAAGAAGTAAAAGAGATATGGCAGCCCTTTCTAGATTGGGTAGCGCGCTCGTCGGCCGCCTACTCAATCGAGGGACAACCGATTCTGGGCAGCATGCCGGCACGGCATTGGTGGGACGTGGAGTGGAGGAAGCAGAACCATCAGGCGGTTTTTAATTTGGACCAGCGGCCGGGAGTGAGTTCAAACAATGCCTGGTGGAAGGGAGACGGCGGGCAAGTGGCGTGGTTCCTTTACGGATACGAATCGTTGTGGATGCCGGCGTCTCTGCTCGAAAATGATTCGCAGCAACGGCTGGCGCAGGCGCTGTTTGCCGGTTCGCGCCACAAAGACATCGAGTTGCATTTCAACAAAGGGCTGGCCGGAGCGCCGCGCGAAGCGATCCAAGCGGCGCGCGATACAGCGACGAACCCGGCGGTGCTGGATGCGTTTGCCCTGGCCATCGTAGGCGACGCAGGTGGCGGATATCCCGGCGTGCGCGGCCATGAGCCGGATGTTGAGGCCGGACGAAAGTCTCGGCAGGAGATCCACCAGTGCGTAGATGAGTTGCGCGCCATCATGCCGAGTGATGGAGCGTACGTTTCGGAGAGCAATTTCTTTCAGGAGAACTGGCAGCAAGCGTATTGGGGAAGCAATTACGCACGGCTGGCATCGGTGAAAAGGAAATACGATCCGACAGGATTGTTTTTTGTGCATAACGGCGTGGGCTCGGAAGAATGGAGCGAGGACGGGTTTGTGAGGAGAGCTGGGAGTTGATAGTCGAACATTGAGAGTAACGGCGCGGCGAAACAGATGCAGCGATTTACTGAAAGATCGGGCTCGACTCTTGCAATCTTGAAACCCGTGGGTTCCCCGACGGCCCTAGCGTCACAGAAGGGCGTTTAACTTGAGCGCTCTCAACTCAGACAAGAAAATGCTGATACTGAGTTTTTCCGCGGAAAGTGTGGGGACGCCTTATCCATTAGGCGTCATTTCCGGCGACGATAAAGCCGATTCCGAGTCGTCGGCAAGCCGGAAGTTGGCCGGATTAGTAACGACAAGTCGGATTGTCGCTATCGATGGGGTATGGGCATGGTTTTCCCCTTGACTGCCTCCGCGGGCGTGGCACCCAACAAGTTCCTAGCAAAACTCGCCTCTGACTGGCGCAAGCCGGATGGCCTCTTTGTCGTCCGGCCTGAGGACATCGATGCCTTTCTCCTGCCACGACCAGTGGGACGCTTGCGCGGCGTTGGCAAGGTCACAGGAGAGAACCTGGCGAAATTTGGGATCAAGGCGGTTGGAGATTTGCGAGCCTTCGATTTGCGCGTGCTCGAAGATCACTTCGGCCGCTACGGTCGGCGCCAGCACGAACTCGCCCACGGTATTGACGATAACAAAGTCATCCCGGACCGGCCCACGCAGTCGATCTCGGTCGAGGACACATTCGAGCAGGACGTGCCGTTGGCAGAGACGGAGCCTATGATCCGGCGCCTTGCAGAAAAGCTTTGGTCTGCTTCGCGCAAAGAATTGCGGATAGCCCGTACCGTGGTCCTCAAAATGAAGACGAGCGAGTTCAAGATTCTTACTCGCAGCCATACGCCAGAGACTCCTCCCTCGTCCTGCGAAGAGTTGACTGACATCGCGCTGAACCTGCGAGAACGAGTGGCCCTGGGACCACAGCAGCGCTATCGGCTTGTGGGCGTAGGGTTGAGCAACTTTCGAGAACCCGAACGAACTCGGGCTCAGCCGGATCTTTTCGAGTGAGGATGCCTTTAGGCAGCTGTGGCCGTGTTGCTGACCAGGACATCGAGAATGGCTAAGAGTGTTATCTGCGCGGGCGATTTCCAAGCCAATACAAACAGAGGACGTTTTCCTCGGCGTTACGCAACCAGGTCGCAACTCCTCTCACCTGAAAAGGCTGATCTCCGGGGCCGAGGTCGCGATTGAGCAACTCTGTGATTTCTTCAGACGTGGCCGGCTTTTTGATCTTGTTCAAGGCTCGCAGGATATGCTCGTCGAGACGGTGGTTCGCATTTGGAACCTGGCGCATTCGCGGTTCTCGGGTTTGAACGCGGGCCTGCTGAAGGGTGCTCATTTCGCGTTCGGTCTGGTGCTGCAAAACAAGAGCAGCGGCTCAAGAGGAACGGGTCGGTACCAGCTGGAGAATCAGTCTACGAATTGCCTCAGGTTGATGCTCCCCGGCAGCACCCGCCAAAGTATACGTCCGTTCAAAGCCGTTCAGCCCTTCCACTCGGAGCTCCCAATTCTCGCTGGCTCGCGATCCGGAGATCGACACGCGCCACTCTCCGCGTTTGTCGCCGAGCGCGTGCTCGATACTCGCAGCGATTTCTCTGCTTAACTGAGGATCCCCGAGATTCTGCAGCTCAATCGCCACTGGCATCGCATAGCAATTCTAGCCGAGGAGCCCCCCGCCCATTCGTTGGTGCAAACCGGTCAAAGCCTTGCGGGACGGGGTGTCGAGGTGATCTCTAACCAGTTTATCCACAATTTGTGTCGAAAACTGCGAAGCGAGAGCGATGTCAGATCGGCTCACGAAGATTCTTTCCAGAGCGGACAAACCGAGGGAAAGCGGTGAACCTGCATACCGGAAATAGGAAAGGCTGCGACATTGGTTACGCTCCAGCCATCAGCTCCTGCGAGGGACCGAGGCCGGAAATGCCCCATTTTGTGGAACGCCATCTGGAGCGTGTGGAACAGTACAACTCGCGGCATATGTTCAAAGTCGGAATTACCGGCTGGGCACAGGTGAACGGGTGGCGCGGGGACACTTCCATCGCCAAGCGTGTCGAGTACGACCTTTATTATCTACGCAATTGGAGCCTAACCTTCGATCTCCAGATCATGACAATGACTGTTCTGCGCATCTTCAACAGCAAGAACGCCTACTGATTTGCCCCGTGGCGATTCAAAATAGAGTCCCCGAATTATTTCTGGGGGAACGCTCCTCATTACGTACTGGATTACGCACTGGCCCGCAATGCAAAGTTACGGTGCACCGCTGGCGTGCAGGTTGGCCTTCTTGGCTGTGGGTGCGGATCAGGCCTTTGAGGTGAGCTTGACTTCGAGTATCCGGGACGATCTGCCGATGACCGCAAGGGATGCGCATCCGCATTCAAACGACTCGATCCAGTTTAGCTTGGCCGCGGCGGCGTCTGCCCCGGCGCGGCCGGCTCTCAGTCTTGCGCGGCACACCTGGCGCTCGCGCGTTCGGAGCCAGTACCTTTTCGATTTCCTCGCGCAGCCAGCGATTTGCCGGATCATTCTCCACACTCTCGTGCCAATACAAGTGAGCTTCGAGGCGGGGCGCTGGGAGGGGGAAAGGATATACCCGATTCATCCAGCCGGGGTTCGCGAACCCCGTGCTCAGGATTAACGCATGGCGCTCTGGCAGGGTAAGGAGCATGTCCGTTTCACTCACCACCATCCAAGCCGTGTGGTTATGTTGGTTACGCAGAAAGACCTGCCGGCGAAGTCCACGCCGGCTAAGCTCGATGTCGATCAGGCTCGGGCCGTGGCGCCGGGAAGAGACCTGAATATGACGTTGCGCCAAATAAGCATCCAGGTTGAGTTTGTCTGCGATCGCCGGGTGGCCGGCCCGGGCAACAACCACGAACGCTTCATTCAGAAGCCACTTATGCCGGATGCGATCGCTCATGGTCAACGGAATGTCGATGGCCAGGTCGACGGATCCGCTCGCCAGTTCGGTCTCCAGATCCCGGCGTTTGACCCGCGAGATGGTGATCGACATTCCAGGGGCGGCGTGCGTCAGGTGCCGCAACAGCTCAGGAAGAATTAGAGCTTCGGCGTATTCCCACAGCGCCAGGTGGAAATTCCGCCGGGTGTGTTCGGGAATGAAATTGCGACTCTCGCTCAGATTCACTTCCAGAATCTGCAGCGCCTGCCGCACTTGTTCAATCATGTTCCGGGTGAACGGCGTCGGCACCATGTGCGGCCCCTGGCGAACGAAGAGTGGGTCCTGAAGGAGATCGCGCAGTCTTTTCAGCGCATGGCTGATCGCAGGTTGGGTGAGGTTCAGCTGTTGGCCTGCGCGGGTAAGGTTGCCCTCGCGATAAACGGCTTCCAGCACTACGAACAGGTTCAGATCGACCTGGCTTAAATGCACGCCGCATATATTACAGGATTCGTAGGATTCATTAGGAGAATTCTGCTGAAATCGCTAGGCTAAGACGGCTGTAGGGGGCCGCGCTGATCCCCTGTAGCTTATCGTCTATCTATTATCTATGGACTTTTTTCCGTCACCGAAAGCCCAGAGCTATGTCCAGCGCCTGTCGGCGTTCATGCAAGAGCATGTGTTGCCTTCGGAGCCTCAGTATCATGAGCAATTGCAGAATGATCCCGACTGGCGCGGCTGGAAGCAGCCGTCGGTGATGGAAACGCTGAAGGCCAAAGCGCGCGCCGCCGGCTTGTGGAATCTTTTTCTTCCCGATGGGACATATGGCGCCGGCCTGACGAACGTGGAGTATGCACCGCTGGCGGAAATTACCGGCCGATGCTCCATTGCGCCTGAAGTTTTCAACTGCAATGCTCCAGACACCGGCAATATGGAAGTGCTGGTGAAGTACGGGTCGGAAGCGCAAAAAGAACGATGGCTCAAGCCGCTGCTGGCGGGCGAGATTCGTTCTGCGTTCTGCATGACGGAGCCGGACGTGGCCTCGTCCGATGCCACGAACATGCAGGCCACGGCCCTGATCGAGGGAGACGAGGTCGTACTCAACGGGCGGAAATGGTGGAGCTCCGGAGTCGGACATCCTCATTGCCGGTTGCTCATCTTCATGGGTCTGACCCACAGCTCCGCGAGCAAATACGAACGCCACTCTCTGGTGCTGGTGCCGCTCGACACCGCAGGCGTCAAAATTGAGCGCATGGTCCCGGTCTTTGGATCCTATGACCCACCCTTCGGTCACGGCGAGGTTAGTTTCACCAATGTCCGGGTGCCGCTCGACCACGTCATCGCCGGACCGGGCCGTGGATTCGAAATCGCGCAAGGCCGGCTTGGTCCGGGCCGCATACATCACTGCATGAGAACCCTCGGGGCGGCCGAACGCGCGCTTGAGCTTTTGTGCCGCCGCTCACTGCAGCGTGCGGCCTTTGGCAAACCTCTGGCTGACCTGGGCGCCAATGCCGATGTCATCGCCAATGCCCGCATCAGGATCGAGCAAGCTCGTCTTCTTACGCTCAAAGCCGCATGGATGCTGGACGAATTCGGCACCAAGGGCGCGCGCAGCGAAATCTCCCAGATCAAGGTCGCCGTTCCCACGATTGCGCTGGAGATTATCGACGAGGCAATACAAATGCACGGAGGCGCCGGCGTTTCCGACGATGTTCCTCTGGCCGAAATGTTTGCCACGATCCGCACCCTTCGCATCGCAGACGGCCCCGACGCAGTGCATCGCGCCTTGATTGCCCGGCTGGAGCTCAGAAAATATAAGCCCACGAGCGCAGTCTCGGCACGAACCGCTGGAGAAGGCGCGACAGCCTCAGCCTGAAAGAGCACGCGCCCGATTCAGAAGCTGAAGCGCAATCCGAGTTGGATCTGGCGTTTGGGGAAGTCCGAGGTGAAAGCCAGCGGCGTACTGGGTGTTGCCGTTCCGCCGCCTGGAATAGCGGCGCCCGGTTGAATTCCGCTCACGTTGAACGTCGTAAAGCCAGGGTTAAAGCCAAACAGAGGGCTCACTTCGTTGTTCACGCTGGCGTAGTTTGTCCGGTTCGGAATGTTGAATCCCTCCGCGGTGAACTGCAGGTTCGACTTCTCGCCGATTCTGTGCTGCCAGGTCAGGCGCATGTCGAAATCGAAGTAATCGGGGCCGAGGCCGGTGTCGCGCGGCGCCCCGATAGGACGTTCATTGGTGGTGTGATTGTCGCCGTTCACCTCTCCTCCGGCCAACAGGTTGAAAGGATGCCCGCTGTGGGCGGAGAAAATCGGAGAGAGCTGGAATCCCGACAAGACGCTCCGTTTCCAAGGGCTGTCGAACACTCCCGCGATCACTACTTTGTGCCGCTCATCGAATTCGGAAACAGCGCGATCTAAGTTGAGGTTCGTGGGATCCTGCGGCCCGTAGTCGCTGTTGTAATCCGTGGAGGTGTCGATGCCTTTACTGTAGGTGTAATTTCCAAACACCGTAAAATGTTCGCTGAAGCGCTTCTTCACTTCTACGATGCCGCCCTCGTAAAGCGCGTACGCCTCGGAGCTATATTGGTTGTTCTGCGTCACCAGCGGATTCACAAAGCATTGCGCGGTATTGCACGGCAGGCCCTCAACACCGCCCAGCGGGTCGGCCCCGGCGGCGGTCGTGTTCCAGTTACGGTAGGAAACCGTCGCGCCATTGGCCAGAGTTACCGTGCTGAAGGGCGCGGGCAGCAGATTGGTGTCAATCGCGACCGGGAGTCTTTGCGTGTGCGAATAAATACCGCTGATGGAAATGGCGAGCCCGGTTCCGATCTGCCGCTCGATCCCGAACGAAGCCTGTTGCGCGATCGGTGGACGATAGCCCGGCTGGTTCACGAAAACCACTTGCAGCGGGCCGACTGGGCCGGTATTCGTGACATTGATACCAAGCGGAGCTACAGAAGCCGGCGTGACGCAGGCGCTATTCCCCGCGGTCGGGGTTGTACACTGAATTAGTCCCTCGCCAAAAAGCGTCTGGAAAACGGCTGGCGCGCCCGCTAAACCTAACGCCGGAACCCCAGCCAGCGGATCTACATAAATAGAAATTTCACGATTGCACGGGCTTGCGCCGGTGCCGGGAACGATCGGTGCTCCGAACTGCGAGATTCCGCAGATCCCAACGAGATTCGCGACCTGGCCGGCTCCGGTGCTGTTTTCGACTGCAGACTTGTTATGGTTCAAAACCCCGAGGCTCAAATCGACGTCGGGAATTTGGGCATCCACTGGCCCGTAGAAGATTCCGTATCCGCCCCGCACCACAGTCTTGTGGTCCTTGCTGGGATCCCAGGCGAAAGAAATGCGAGGAGCAAAATCCTTCTTATACGTGGTCAAAGGGGCAAATTGCGAATCTACTTCGTAACGGAGACCGTAGTTCAGAGTGAAGTTCGGTGCCATTTCCCAGGAATCCTGCGCGTAGATTGCGCTTAGAGGCCGTGTGTAATAGCCGTAGACCGGATTTCCGAATCCCTGCTGGTAAACCTCCGGCACTCCCAGAGATGAGGACTGCAACGAACTGAGGTTGGCTCCCGGCGTAGTCACTCCGCAGGGATTCTCCGCGGTGGGAGCCATGCACGGACTGAGCACGAGCCCGCCTGGAAGCGAACCGAACACAAAGCGGCCCGGGAAAAAAGTGTGCGACTCCGTGTGGTTGCCGCGGAGCAGTTCGTTGGCGCCGAACTTAAAAGTGTGATTGCCGCGGATCAGGGTGAAATTGTCGGCCAATTCGTAGCGGCGCAGGATCGTGATGTTGGGCAGAAAAATGTTTGTTCCCAGGTTATTAATAAAACCGGGAATCTGAAGCCCAGCCTCTCCTGGCTCATTAGGGATTACGTTAAAGCTGTCATAGTCCCACTGCACCCGGGCCTCATTCTGGACGTTGGGACTGAACTGGTGATACCAGGCGGCTTGCAGATTATTGTCGTAAGTGTGGGTCGAACTTCCCGCCGAAAACGCGGTTAAGGACTGCACATCCGGCGACTCCTCCAGATCGTGGCCATACCTGTAGGTAACAGAGAGCTCGTTGTTCGCATTGAAGCGGTGATCCATACGCGCCGACCCCAGGTATTCTCGTGTGTCGTAAGGAAAAACCCCACCCTCGTTTTCAAACTGGCTGACGAGGAAGGCATTCAAGCCTTGCTGAATCGGGCTCAGACCCTGGCCGGGAGTGACCGACAGCGCGCTCTGGAGAGCGAAAGCGCAATCGAGGGACGAAAGCATCACATATGTTCCCGGTACTGATGGATTGGGCAGGCAAGGAACGGGATTCGGGTTGGTTGACTGGACCAGCGCGGTAACGACCGCCTGTTGCGCGAACCTTGGATCGCTCTCTGGGAAGGGGTTGGAAGTCGCGGTCGCCGAGGGTCCGGCGAAGATCGAGCTGCTGGTCAGCAGGGGAACGGAATTCTGCGAGTTCTGCCGCAGGCCCTCGAAAGAAGCGAAGAGGAAAGTTTTGTCTTTTTGGATGGGGAGACCAATGGTGCCACCGTACTGCTGGCGGCTGAGGGAATTCTTGATCGGAGTGCCGGCCGAAGTGGTGTTGAAATTCGCGAAGGTCGGATCGGGCGCCAGGGCGGAGCTGAAGGCGAAGGGGTCGCGCGCATCGAGGGCATCGTTGCGGAAGAAGCCGTAGAAACCACCATGCAGATGATTAGTGCCGGACTTGGTCACTATGTTGATAGAGGCGCCAGTGGCCGCCCCCAGATCGGCGGCGTAGTTGCTGCGATTGATTTGGAATTCCTGCACATCGTCTTGGCTTACCGTGAGGCGCACCCCGCCGCTATCGCCCGAGGTCTCGCCACCATCGACCGTTATGCTGTTTCCCCGGCCATTGCTGCCGTAGAACGACAGGCCGCTTTGCGGGGTTTGCTTTACTCGGAAATCCTGATCTCCCGCCAGGCGAGTGGCATCGGAGACTCCGGGTGCAAGCAGCGTAAACGTCAGGTAATCGCGACGGTCAATCGGCAGGTCGGCGATGTACACCTGCGAGATTCTGTCGGCTTGGCTGCCCCGTTCCGTTTCCACCACCGGCGGCTGGTCGGTCACTTCGACTACGGTTGCGGCGCCTGAGGGTCTCAGTTTGAAATCCGAGATCACCGTTTGCCCGATGGCGACGGCGACGCCTTTTCGAATTTCAGTTGTGAACCCCGCCATCTCCACACTGACGTCGTAGGTCGCCGGCAACAGTCCCGCAATCCGGAACTGCCCTGTGCCATTCGTCGTTGCCGTGCGCTTCAGTCCGGTTTGCGTATCCACCACGTTGACTGTAGCTTTGACTACCAGACCACCGCTGGAGTCAGTCACAGTTCCGGTAATCTCCCCCGATGTGCCCACGCCCTGCCCGTACGCCATAAAGGCCGCAACCAGGCAGTAGACGAGAACACATACGATTGGCATCAACGTGGAGGTGGCACAGACCTGCTTGCAGGAATGTGGCGTGTTGCATGAAGCTGCATGACGATCTAGACCGTTCCGTTCGAAAACCATATTCCCCCTGCGTTAGGATCGCCTGAATTACACGGTTGAGCACCGCACGCCTGACCGCGCTCAGTTCCGCCCGAACAAAGTACGGTTCGACCGGGAGTTGCTTCAGGAGCGAGCCATTCCCTACGTTTGCTTGACCATTTGGAGAGCCATGTTTGGCAATGATCCGCGCGCGAGAGTATCCGCGTTTGCGCGATTCATCAAATGAATTATTTTGATGGTCGTATATGCCGGTGGAGAATGCTCGGCGGTTCGCTAGCGATCACTCGGAAACCGCGATAATTTCTCCGTCTCCGGGCACTCGTGGATGCCCTGCGACAAAAGAAACTCCAGTATTTCTTTATGCGAGGATTGCGTCTGATCGGTGAAAAACAGATGGCTGGCCTCGTCGAGCAGGACGAGTCTTGCTCCCGGAATCCGCTGCACGATCAACTTCCCGTTCGCAGGAGGAACAAGGGCATCCGACTTGCCATGGATCACCAGCGTGGGTGCGGTGATCCGGTCGATTCGGCTGTAGCCTTCCCAGGCCAGGATTCCCTGCAGTTGCGCCATATAGCCTGCCGTGGTCGGAAGCCAGCGCCGGCGCACGATGGTATCTTCGTCGATCTTCTCGTGAGGCGTGGCAGCATCGTAGATGTAGGGAAGGATGGCTTCGCGCGCCTGCTCGATCGTCATACCCTGAGCGAACAAAATGTCGGTCACTTTGCGATCCGCGCGCACCGCGGATGGTCCGCCCGCCGCGGTGCAGCCCAGAATCAACGAGCGCGTTCTCGCCGGATATTGCAGCGCGAACTCCTGGGCAACCATTCCACCCATTGAAACCCCGAAAACGTGGGCGCGGGAAACTCCAGCGGCATCCAGGACTGCGGCCGCGTCCGATGCCATGGCCGCAATGGAATACGGTCCCGGGGGAACGTCGCTCTGTCCAACGCCTCGGTTGTCGAACGCAATCGTGCGGAAACGTTGCGATAGCACGGGACGGGAACGATGCCACAACGCCGACGCATAGCCGAGACCCATAATCAGAAGGACTGGCTCTCCCTGTCCCTGTTCGTCCCAGTAAATCTTCGTCCCTTGATTGTCTACGAAAGCCATTGCGACTTCTTCCTATTGCAGAGGAGTCCCTCGCGGCGTCATGACGAGGCGGAAAGGCCGCGTTTGTCCTGGACACCTACGACACTTTCAACATGAGCTTGCCGAAGTTCTCACCCTTGAAAAGCTTGGTCAGAGTTTCGGGGAAGGTTGCGAGTCCCTCCACAATGTCCTCACGCGACTTCAGCTTGCCGGCGGCCATCCACGCCGTCATTTCCGCCACAGCTTGCGGGTAGCGGTCGACGTAATCCATCACCAGCATGCCTTTCATCATGGCGCGATTGGTCAGCAGAGACATGTAGTTGCGGGGGCCGACGGTGGGGCCGGTGTTGCAATACTGCGAGATTGCGCCGCAGATCACGATCCGGGCCCCGTGCGCCAGGTTCGCCAGCGCCGCCTCCAGAATAGTGCCGCCCACATTGTCGAAGTAAACGTCAATGCCCTGGGGGCAATGCGTACGAAGCGACTGCTTCACGTCTTCGAATTTGTAGTCGATGGCCGCGT
The DNA here is from genome assembly GCA_035504195.1 of Terriglobales bacterium. Taxonomy (GTDB): domain Bacteria; phylum Acidobacteriota; class Terriglobia; order Terriglobales; family Acidobacteriaceae; genus Sulfotelmatobacter. The sequence continues at coordinate 115,116 of DATJSG010000018.1, read as the reverse complement.
CGAAGCCCAGTTTATCTACGATGTAGCGGCATTTTTCTCCGCCTCCCGCGATGCCCACAACGCGGCAATTCTTTATTTTTGCGATCTGCCCCACTATTGCACCGACTGCTCCCGCGGCCGCCGAGACTACCACGGTTTCTCCGGACTTCAGCTGACCGGTGTCCAGAAGCCCGAAATACGCGGTCATTCCGGTCATGCCAAGAACGCTGAGGTACTTTGACAGCGGAGCGCTGGGCGCATCGATCTTCCTGACTCCGTCGCCGCGGATCAGCGCGTACTCCTGCACGCCGAATAATCCTGAAACCTGATCGCCCACGGCGAAGCGCGGGTTACGCGATGCGATCACGATCCCCACGCCTAGCGCTCGCATCAATTCTCCGATGGCAACCGGCGGCATATAGGAACGCTGCTCGTTAATCCACATACGCATCGCTGGATCGAGGGAGATGTATGACACACGGACCAGCAGTTCGCCTTGCTGGGGCTCCTCGACCGATTCCTCCGTATAATTCCAGTCGCTCGCTTTTGGCATCCCGACCGGACGCGCCGCCAGCAAGAATTTGTGATTGGTGAGCGCCAATGTTCCCTCCTTTTTGGCAACTGATGCATGCAGGGCTAAAGCCGTGCCCTTACCAAATCATGCTCGAACCAGAGTTATCCGATCTCCCCAGACGCGGTAAGCTCGGTCTCGACGCTAATTCAGAGGCTCTCGCAGATTTCAGACCACGTAGCGCTCGCCCGCCAGCAGTCGTTTCGCAATCTGGCGCCTTAGCGCAATCGTATTTACTGGATCGCAATTGGCATAAGCGCGTAAGCACAACAGAAGCTGCCGCAGGTCAGCGCCTCCCGCGCAGGCGCAGAGCACGGTACGCGACGAGAGCTCGATTTTGGCGATAGCATCGCGCAGGTAGACAGCGCAGGCATCCATGGCGTTGACGCCACTGCCGGCCGCGGCCAATTTACGGCTGCGCAGCAAGGCCGATTCCATGGCAAATACTTCCATGATGATGTCGGAGAGATTCATGACGATTTCCTGTTGTAGCTCGATCTGCGCGCCATATTTTTCGTGCGCCACTCCGAGCGTCAGCAGGGCAACTGTCTTTGCATTGTGGACCAAACTCAAGTCCTGGTCGGCGAATTCGAGACTTGCCTCCGGAGTTTGCGCGTTGCTCTGCTGCAGGACGGTGCGGGCGGCCTCGAACAGAGGCAGAAGGCCGCGGGCGGCACGCTTGAGCGGCATCCCCGTGATGACCAACCGGTTGATTTCGCTGGTGCCCTCGAAGAGGCGGTTAATGCGCGCGTCGCGATAAGCGCGCTCGACGGCGTAGTCCTGATGGTAGCCGTAGCCGCCGTGGATCTGTACTCCTTCGTCGACCACGTAATCGAGCATCTCGGCGGCGTAAACCTTGACCATCGAGCACTCGGCCGCAAATTCCTCGATGGCTTTCAGTTCCTGAGAGGCGCCGGCTGGCGATCCGGGTGCGCCGTGCATCTGGTTTTCGATCAATCCTACGACACGCCAAGCCATCGACTCGGTCACGAAAATGCGGATCGCCATTTCGGCCAGCTTGTGTTGAATCGCGCCGAACTCGGAGATGGTCGAGCCGAATGCCTTGCGCTGTTTGGCGTACTTGATGCAAATGGCAAGCACGTTCTTGGCAGCTCCGACCAGAGCCGGACCGAGTTTCAGCCGTCCGATGTTGAGAATGTTGAAAGCGATTACGTGCCCGCGGCCAATTTCGCCGAGCACGTTTTCCACCGGCACTGGAACATTATCCAGATACACGGCGGTGGTCGAACTGCCGGTGATACCCATCTTGTGTTCTTCGGCGCCACTGCTTACGCCGGGAAAGGTTCGCTCAACGAGAAATGCGGTGAATTGTTCTCCAGCGACCTTGGCGAATACTGTGAACAGGTCGGCTGCGCCGCCGTTGGTTATCCACATTTTCTGGCCGTTCAAAATGTAGTGTCTGCCATCGGGCGCAAGATCGGCGCGGGTTCTGGCGGACAAAGCGTCGGATCCGGCCAGTGGTTCAGTGAGCGCGTAGGCGGCCAGCATTTCCACCTTCGCCAGCTTCGGCAAGTATTTCTTTTTTTGATCGTCGTTACCGAAGTAGACAATCGGCAGTGTGCCGATGCCGGTGTGCGCCGAATGCCAGCCCCCGTAGGAACCGTCGCGTCCCATGCGTTCCGCGGTTACCATCAGGGAGGGCAGATCCATGGCCATTCCTCCGTATTCCTCCGGGATGGTCATCGCAGTCAGACCCAGTTCCACGGATTTCCGAAGCACGGCCATGGCTGCGCCGGGCTGCTTGTCGCGGATCGCCGGCAGATTCGGCTCAACTTCGTTAGCCCAGAATTCATCGACCATCCGGCCCACGGCGAGATGTTCTTCGCTCAGATCTTCGGGCGTGAAAATATCCTGCGGGGTCGAATCGTCAAGCAGGAACGCCGTTCCTTTTGTCTGGCGCGGGGTATCTGTTAATGTCGTCATGAAAAACTCCTATGCCGCCTTTTGAGATTGAGAATCTGAACTCTTTGAAACAATTTGAGGGACGGGAGTTCCCCGCGACCGAATGGCTCGTGATCGCGCAGGATCGCATCCGAAAATTCGCCGATGCCACCGAAGACCGCCAGTGGATTCACCTCGACCTGGAGCGCTCGCAGCACGAATCGTCTTTTGGCGCAACGATCGCTCACGGCTTTCTGACACTTTCGATGCTGAGTTACTGGCTGGGCTGTGCAATCCATATCGGCTCGGGTGTCGCCATGAGCGTCAACTACGGCCTGAATAAGGTTCGTTTTCCTTCCGCCGTTCGTGCGGGTTCGCAGGTTCGGGCCCGGGTGACTCTGCTTTCGGTGAAGGAATCGCCCGAATTTGTGGACGCCACTTTTCTCATCCACGTCGAAGGCCAGTCGTCCAGCAAGCCGCGTTGCGTCGCCGAATGGCTGGTCCGGTATTACGCGAGGTGAATAGGAATTCATATCGTCCCGCTTTCCGCGCAGTTCCAGGAAGCCCGCAGCAGTGTGTGGATTCTTGCCGGCATCGCGGCAAAGCGCGCGTCCTGCGTCAATCCCTGCGCATAGCGGTAGTAGATTTGCTGGATGATGACCGCCACTTTGAAGCGGGCGAACGTCAGGTAAAAAATCATGTCTCCGGGATCGCGGCCGGTCGCGACCGCGTAGCGCTCGACCAGCTGCGGCCGCGTCAGTGTGCCGGGCAGGGTAGTCGGAGCGCTGCGAATTTCCTGCCAATCTTCCGGATCATGAGGATCCGTCCAGTAGGCGAGCGCCGTCCCGAGATCGGTGAGCGGGTCGCCCACGGTCGACATCTCCCAATCAAGTACGCCAACGATGCTGGTCAGGTCGTTGGTCGCGTTCCCGGGATCGAGCACAACATTGTCATATTTGTAGTCGTTGTGAATCAGCGCGGTCTCATGGCTCGCCGGCATTCGTTCCGTGAGCCATGCGGAAATGCGTTCGACTTCGGGCAGGTCGTGCGTTTTCGAATTATGGTAGCGTTCAATCCAGCCCCTGACCTGGCGTTCGAGATAGCCTTGCGGCTTGCCTAAATCGGCCAAACCGATCGCAGCGTAATCGAGACGATGCAAACGCGCCAGATTATCGACGAATGCTTCACTCAATCGACGCGCTGCCTCCGGCGAAAAGGAGACGCCGGGAGGGGGATCGCGGCGCAGAATCGTTCCTCGAATTGGCTCCATAATGTAGAAGGGCGCGCGAAGAATCTCCAGATCGTCGCAATAGAGCAGCGCCTTGGGCGCAGGGGGATAGGCAGCGTGCAGTTTCGAGAGCACGCGGAACTCCCGCGCCATATCGTGCGCCGACCGGACCTTGCTGCCGAAAGGCGGACGACGTAATACAACTTCTCTGCTGCCGATTCGCACAAGGTACGTCAGGTTGGAGTGGCCGCCAGGAAATTGTTCGACGGAGACCGGTTCGCCCTGGCCGAAGCGCTCTTGCAGAAACGGCCGCAGGCGGGCGAGATCGAGTTCTTCGCCTGCTCTCACGGTTCCCGCCTGATCGCAAAGTGCCTGCATATTGACAGTTCCTGAACCTCTCTAGCGGTATGTCAGCAACCGGTCTCCGTTGAGATGCGGGTGCGCATTGAACGCGCTCAGCGTGAAGCGCTCGCCCGATGCCAGAAATTCGCTGAACGAGGCGTTTCGCGACATCCAGGTCAGCTGCAGTGTGTCGTCGGCGGACAAGTGCAGGGCCTGGCGTACGGCGACGCCAATTGCTCCGGCCGACGTGAAGATCACCGCGCTACCCGATGAGGAAGTATCGCGAACCACTTGCACCAGTCCTCGCTCCACTCGCGAACAGAATTCGTGCCAGGGTTCCACCCCTTTTGCCCTTACTTCTCCCGCTGCCCACCTGCGAATCACTGCCTCAAACAACTTCTGAAACGTCCTCCGGCCGTCGCCAGATTGGTTGGGTTCTTTCGAACTCTCATACGCCCGGTGCAACTCCCGGATCTCTAGATTTGCCTGGAGCAGTTGCGGAAGACATTCCCGCAACGCCGCCTCGGCTTGATATTCGTCAAATTCGCTCATAACGACTGTCTCGGGAAAATCAACTCCCGCCCGCCGATACGCATCGGCGACGATCCGGGCTGTTTCCCGTTGTCGCAGACGCGGGCCAGAATAGGCGCCGCTAAAAACCAGGCCCCGCCGCGCCCAATATTCCCCGAGCAACCTGGACTGCTCTTCACCGTTAGCGCAAAGCTTGTCATAGTTCCCGTCCCGGTCTAGAAATGACGCTTGTCCGTGCCGCACCAGGATGATGTTGCTCATGCGTTTTGCCCTGTCAATCGATCCCTCTCAGTTCGCACGCTCGAATAGTCCGGCCGCACCCTGGCCCCCGCCCACGCACATGGTGACAACTCCGAGGCGAGACCCCCGCCGGACCATTTCGTTGGCCAGCGTCCCCACCATTCGTGAGCCGGTCATGCCGAACGGGTGGCCGATGGAAATTGAACCGCCATTTACGTTCATCTTCTGGGGATCGATTTCCAACCGATCGCGGCAATACACCACCTGAACCGCAAACGCTTCGTTGAGTTCCCACAGGTCGATGTCACTCATTTTCGCGCCAGCGCGTTGCAATAATTTCGGCACCGCGAAAACTGGACCAATGCCCATTTCGTCGGGATCGCAGCCGGCCGCCTGAAACCCTCGAAAAACCAGTTTGTAAGGAATGTTGAGTTGGTCCGCGCGTTGCCTCGACATCACGAGCGTCGCTGACGCCCCATCGGAAAGCTGCGAGGAGTTTCCCGCCGTGACGGTGCCCTGGCCGCTGGAGGGATCAAAGTGCGGCTTGAGAGCCAGCAAACCTTCCAGCGTAGTGTCGGGACGATTGCATTCGTCTTTGTCGGCGCATACTTCTTCTCTTGCGATTACCTCATTGGTCTTCTTATCCAGCGTCGCGCGCGTCACGCGCATGGGAGCGATCTCTTCCTGAAAGAAACCATTTCTTTGCGCCTGAGCCGTGCGCTGCTGGCTCAACAGAGCGTATTCGTCCTGCACCTGGCGGCCGATCTTGTAGCGTTTGGCCACGACCTCAGCAGTTTCTCCCATCACCATGTAGACACCCGGCATCTGCTCAAGCAGCCGGGGATTGGGATCGTGGTTGCGGGGAGTCATGGTAATGCTTTCCACACCGCCGCCGATCATCGCGTCCGCGCCCCCGTTCACGATCTGGTACGCCGCCAGCGCAATCGCCTGCAGACCCGAAGAGCAAAAGCGATTGAGAGTGACTCCCCCGACCGAGGTTGGCAGACCCGCGAGCAACGCGGCCACTCTCGCGATGTTGTGCCCCTGCGCGCCGTGCGGCTGCCCGCAGCCGAGAATTACATCTTCGACTTCGCGCGGATCGAGTTGCGGCGTCTTGCGCAGGACATCCCCTATGCAGTGCGCCGCCAGATCGTCAGGACGTGTCAGATTGAACGATCCGCGAAATGACTTGGCAAGCGCGGTGCGCGAACTGGCTACTATGACTGCCTCTCTCATAACGCTGAAGACGCTCCCAATGCCTCGCTATGCGGCTGCAACCTGCTGTTTGTCGAACTCGGCGAATGTTTTTCCGGCTTCGGCCAGCTGCTTCAGCAGAGGAGCCGGCGCCCAGAGTTCTCCATGCTGCTGGTGGAATTCGCAAACGCGCTGGTAAACCTTTTGCAATCCGACGGTGTCGGCATGCCACATGGGACCGCCACGGTGGGCGGGAAATCCGTAGCCGTTGATATAGATGACGTCGATATCGACGGCGCGCAGCGCATATCCCTCTTCGAGGATGCGCGCTGCTTCATTCACCAGCGCGTAGATGCAACGATCGACGGCCTCGGCGGCGGAAATCCGGCGTTGCGCAATTCCAGCTTCCGCGCTCCACCGTTGCACCAGATCGGCAACTTCGGGATCAGGGTTCGGGTGCCGATTTTCGTCGTAGCGATACCATCCTCTGCCTGTTTTCTGGCCATAGCGGCCCATTTCACAGAGGCGGTCTTCGGCGAACGGCTGTCGGATTCCGGGTTTTTCCAGGTGGCGATACTCTTTGCGAATGCGCCAGCCAACGTCGAGACCCGCCAGATCGCCGACTGCCAGCGGGCCCATGGCATTGCCGAATTCGACCAGCGCCTGGTCGACCGCTTCGACCGCCGCGCCTTCTTCGACCAGGAACTGCGCTTCTCGGCGATACGGTCCGAACATGCGGTTGCCAACAAAGCCACGGCAGTTGCCGACCAGCACTCCGATCTTGCCCAGCTTCTTCGGCAGTTGCATGCACGTGGCGATCACTTCTTTACTTGACTTCTTTCCGCGCACGACTTCCAGCAACCGCATCACATTTGCCGGACTAAAGAAGTGCGTTCCGATCACCGATTCGGGCCGGGACGTAACCCCGGCAATCTCGTCGATATTGAGTGTGGAGGTATTGGTTGCCAGAATCGCGCCTGGCCGGCAGGCACGGTCCAAGTCCGCAAACACCGATTTCTTCAGCGCCATACCTTCAAAAACCGCTTCCACCACCATGTCTACCTCGGAGAACGAATCGTAGTTGAGCACCGGGGTAATCAGCTTGAGACGTTCATCCACGAATGCGGGAGTGAAACGCCCGCGCTGCACGGAGTTCGCGTAGTTCCTTCGAATTTTTCCCATGCCCAGTTCAAGCGCTGCTTCATCCACATCCTTCAGGAGCACAGGAATGCCCGCATTGGCAAAGACCATCGCGATGCCGCCGCCCATGGTGCCGGAGCCGACGACTGCCACGCGGTTCACCGGAATCACCGGCGTTTCCCTGGGAACGTCAGGAATCTTGGCCACTTCGCGCTCGCCAAAGAAGACATGGATCAGAGCTTTGGACTGATCGGAAAAAAGGCATTCGGTAAAAAGCTTTGCCTCGACCTGGCAACCCTCCTCGAATGGCAATTTCGTGGCGGCTTCGACAGCATCGATGGCGGCCAGAGGAGCCTTCAGGCCACGCTGCTTCTTGCGCGCCGCATCACGTGCTGCCGCAAAAAATGCTGCGCTGTCGCCGGCGGCTTCCAGCTTGTCCATTCGTTCCCGTGTTTTGGGCGCGGGCTTGCCAATCACTTCCCGCGCAAACGCAAGCGCTCCGGGGAGCAGATCTCGGTCAATCAGACGGTCGATCAGTCCGAGCGCGGCCGCCTCGGTTGCCGGAATCGGTTTGCCCTCGACGCACATCTCGACCGCTTTGGCCACGCCGACCAGGCGCGGCAATCGCTGAGTTCCACCGGCGCCCGGAATAATGCCTAACTTCACTTCCGGCTGGCCCACCTGCGCCGTGGGCGATGCGACCCGGTAGTGGCCGGCCATGGCCAGCTCCAATCCGCCGCCGAACGCCTGGCCGTGTATGGCCATGATCACCGGCTTGCCGCTGTTCTCGATCTGAAGCAACAGCGGCAGCAGGGTTACACGGCGGGCTCCGCTCGCCGTCATCTTGCCGAATTCCTTGATATCGGCGCCGGCGACAAATGTCCGTCCAGCGCCGATTACCACGGCCGCCTTGACAGCCGGATCGCTATTCAGCTCGTCGATCGCCGCCGAGATCCCTTCGGGCACGCCCGGGCCGAGTGCGTTGACCGGCGGGTTGTCGATGGTGATGATTGCGACGTCGTTGTCTTGAGTGATTCTCACCAGGTTGTTCATAGGGCAATTTCCGTCTTATATTTCTTCCGCAATTCTCTTTTCAGAACTTTTCCGGTCGCAGTCTTGGGCAGGCTTTCGCAAAACTCAATCGATTGCGGGCACTTGTAGTGGGCGAGGCGCGCGCGGCAAAACTCGATCAATTCCACTTCCCCGAGCCTCGCGCCCGGCTTCGCCACCACGATGGCTTTCGGCACCTCACCCCACTTCTGATCGGCCACAGGGATGACGGCGGCTTCGTAAACTCCGGGGTGGGCTGACAGCACTTTTTCGACATCGAGAGAGGAAATGTTTTCCCCACCGCTGACAATGATGTCTTTCTTGCGGTCGACGATCTTGATGTATCCGTTTTCTGCGACGACGGCCATGTCTCCGGTGTGAAACCACCCGCCGCGCATCGCTTCCGCCGTGGCTTCCGGCTGCTGCCAGTAGCCGGCCATAATTCCATCGCTGCGGGCGATGATCTCGCCCATGCTGACGCCGTCATGCGGCACGTCCTTGTCTTCCGCATCGACAACGCGAACCTCATGTCCCGGATACGCATACCCGGTCATGGCCTGCAGCGCGTTTCGCTCTTCGCCGGCGCACTGCATGTCCGGTTTCATTTCGGCCGTGGCCAGAGATGGCGAACACTCGGTCAGTCCGTAGCCCGAAAAGCATTTGAACCCCAGCTTCTGCTCGACTTCCCGGATCAGGGTCGGAGAAGATGCTGCACCTCCGATCACCGACCACTCCACGCTGCTGAGATCGTACTTGGAGCGCGATGGCGAGTTCACCAGCACCGTCGCCATAATCGGCACCATGCTTAGAGCACTCACTCGCTCCTTCTCCACTAGGCGAAAGACTTCCTCAGGCAGGAATCGCGGAAGCATGACGTGCGTTCCTCCCGCAAGCGTGATGGTGTGAGCGGCTCCCCACCCGTTGGCGTGGAACAATGGAATGGTGTGCAGCAGCACATTCTCAAAACGCGTGTGATGGTACACGGCGAGCTGCATTGCGTGCAGGTACACGTTCCGATGCGTGAGCATCACACCTTTCGGGCTGGCGCTCGTGCCGCTCGTGTAAAAGATTTCGGCCACGGAGTCCTCATCAAAGTCCATGACGTCTCTCCGGTAGGGGGTGGCCGAAGCCAGCATCTGTTCGTAGGTTTGAGTGGAAAGCCAAGCCTCTTGCCGTGTTCCATCCAGTTGATGGAACGAATGCACGGTGCGCAAGTCCTGCCGGAACGAATCCACGAGGCCGGCAAACTCTTGTTCCAGAAAGAGCATGGTCGCGCCCGAATCATTCAGGATGTAGGTCAGCTCCGGCGCCGCGAGGCGAATATTGAGCGGAAGCAAAATGCAGCCTGCTTCGAGAACTCCGAAGTAGGCTTCCAGCAGCCGATGGCAATTCAGGCTGAGGAAAGCCACGCGATCACCCGGCTTGGCTCCGGCAGCGCGCACCGCTCCTGCCAAACGCGCCACACGATCTCCGAATTCGGCGTAGGTGAACCGCAGATCCTGACACACCACGGCTGTCTTGCGGGGAAACTGCAGTTCCGCATAACGCAGAAAGCGGACCGGCGTGAGGGGAAGATTCATAAATGCTTGTTCTTCTCCATGGCGCTCTTACCAGGCCGTCTGGCCTCCATCGACGACCAGCACATGACCGGTTACGTAGGCCGATGCGTCCGAGGCGAGAAAAACCGCCGCGCCCTTGAGATCGTGATCTGCGCCAAAGCGGCCCAGCGGGATCTTCGCCAGCAGCGAATCTCTGCGGTGCTCGATGACACCGCTCGACATATGCGTCGGAAACCATCCGGGGGCGATCGCATTGACCTGAATATTGTGCGGCGCCCACTTGCACGCCAGATCCTTGGTGAACGCGATTACTCCACCCTTACTCGCGTGGTATCCGATGGCCTGCAGATCCGATGACGCTCCGCTCAGACCTGCCACAGATGCGATGTTGATGATCTTGCCCGCACCCTGCGCGGCCATGGCCCTGCCCACGGCCTGACAGAAAAGAAACGTGCCGGTCAAGTTCGTGGAGATTACTTTGTCCCACTGTTCCAGTGTCATCTCTTCCACCGCTGCTCCCCACGACGCGCCGGCGTTGTTGATGAGGATGTCGATGCGACCAAATCTGGCGAGCGCCTCGTCTACGACCTGCTGTATTGCGGCCTTGTCTCTAACATCGCATCCCAGCGCCAGCGTTTGCGCGCCGCGGCTGCGCAACCCTTCGGCAGCCTGCTCGCAACGGTCTTTCTTGCGGGCGCAGAGCACCAGATTCGCACCCATTTCGGCCAGACCCTCAGCCATCTGCCGGCCGAGACCCATCGAGCCGCCGGAAACAATGGCCACGCGGCCCGTCAAATCGAAGAGTTTATTGACATTCACTTCGACAGAAAAACCTTTCCGTGGACAGGGGTGGCCCGCAAAAGTGATAGTTAATAACATATTATAGTTGCTAACGTCAACGCGTTCGCCTCCCCGGGCGATCAGGATCCAACTCAGACCAGGTAATCGCGCTCGGTCTCGCTATGTGTGTTTCTTTATATGCCTTGACAAGTATATGCTCTATGGGGTATACAAAAAGAGTGGAATCTGCCTTCGAAATCATTGCAGAGCCGACCCGCCGCGCCATATTGAACCTTCTGGTCTCTTCAGAACAGTCGGTGGGCGAAATTGAGCGACAGCTTCGCATGACGCAGCCGACCGTGTCGAAGCACCTGCGGGTGCTGCGCGAGGCCGGTTTCGTGGAATCCACGGTGGACGCACAGCGCCGTCTCTACCGGCTGAAGCCGGAACCATTTCAGGAGATGGATGACTGGCTGGCTCAGTTCCGGCGGTTCTGGTCCGTTCACATCGATGCTCTCGAACGCCACCTCGATCGGATGGATAAGGGCCGCATGGATCGTCAACAGGGCAGATCATCAACACCAACGAAAAGCGCACCAAAGAAAAGGAAGACCGAAAGGAAGACGACGCGGCCCAAACCGCAAGCGTGATAAAGGAGAACGAAATGAAAATCAAAGTTACCAGCCTGTATGTAGACGACCAGGAAAAGGCTCTGCGCTTCTATACGGAAGTGCTGGGCTTTGCCAAGAAGACCGATTTCAGTCAGGGGCCATATCGCTGGCTAACCGTGGCCTCGCCCGAGGAGCCGGACGGCACTGAGCTGCAGCTGGCGCTGAATAACAATCCTGCGGCCAAGGCGTACCAGCAGGCGATCTTTCAACAGAATCGGCCGGCGATCATGTTTTTCACCGACGACGTCAAGGGGGACTTCGAGCGCATCAAGGCGCGTGGCGCCGAATTTACGATGCCGCCCACCGACGTGACCGGCTCCACGATTGCGATGCTAAAAGACACCTGCGGCAATATCATTCAGCTCACCCAGCTGGCCCGTTGGTAGGGCGGCCGTTAAGGAGAAAGCGGATGACCGATCTCGCGCAGTACACACCTGGTCCGGCCAATCTGGCGCAGATACGAAAGGACCGAGGACCAAACGGCGAAGAGAAGTGGACGCTCGTTCTGGTTAGAGAGCTTCGCCACTCGCCGGAAAAAGTCTGGCAGGCTCTGACCGATCCGGCGCATCTGCGCGAGTGGGCTCCCTTCGATGCCGATGGGAACCTCGGTACGGTTGGAACCACGGTGAAGCTCACTACGGTGGGAGCGCCCGCGCCGCGCATTACCGAAACAACCGTGACGCGAGCCGACGCTCCTGAGGTGCTGGAGTACAAGTGGGGCAACTTTGATATGCGGTGGGAACTCGAAGCCGCGGGTTATGGCACGCGCCTGACCCTGTGGACCAACATCGGTCACCGCTTCATCGCGATGGGCGCCGCCGGGTGGCACATTTGTTTCGATGTTCTTGATCACTTGCTCAGCGGAACTCCCATCGGGCGAATCGCCGGCCCCAAGGCCATGAACTTCCCTGGCTGGCGCCGGCTGAATGCGGAATATGCCAAGCAGTTCGGTATCGAAACGCCCAACTGGCCGCCTCCGGCCAGATCAGAGTAAATGACCCGGTATCACCGATAAGAGGAGGATAGATTCATGACAGAGGCGGCCAAGCGTTCAATTTTTCGCTGGGTCCACGTCATTTGTGGCATTCCAATACTGGGTTACATTTATGATTCGCCTTCGGATACTCACAACTACGCCCCCAGTGTCAGGTATGTCTTTCTTCCTGTGCTGCTCCTTTCGGGGCTTTGGATGTGGAAAGGCCATGTCGTTCGGCAACTTATTTCGAAGAGATCGGCGGGTAACTTAGCATGAAAGCCATGTCAAACCTAACCCTTTCGAAACAACAACGTGAAGAGCTACTCAAAACATTGAAAGCCCGTTTTGAGAAAAACATGAACCGGCACAAAGGTCTTGAATGGGCTCAGGTACAAGCAAAGCTGGAAGAGAATGCTGAAAAGCTGTGGTCACTCGGTGAAATGGAGCGAACTGGCGGTGAACCGGACGTTATTGGCCACGACGCAAAGACGGGCGAATACATTTTTTATGATTGTGCATCGGAGAGTCCTAAAGGGCGCAGAAGTCTTTGCTACGACCGTGAAGCGCTGGATGGGAGAAGAGAAAATAAGCCAAAAGATAACGCCCTTGACGTGGCAGCTGCCATGGGCATCGAGCTTTTAACGGAACAACAATATCGAGAGTTGCAGAACCGTGGAAGTTTCGATACGAAGACGTCGAGCTGGGTGAAAACCCCTTCTGCGATCAGAAAACTTGGCGGCGCTCTATTTTGTGATCGGCGCTACGACACGGTTTTCGTGTATCACAACGGTGCGGAATCCTATTATGCCGGTCGGGCGTTCCGTGGATCGTTAAGGGTCTAGCTAGCTTGGGGGAAAATCCGGGGGCAGACGGGACGTTTACCAACTCCTTCACTCTTTATTTGAAAGCAGCCCCGATTTCTGGTTGAATACCGCGACGAGGAGTCGCCATGAAAATATACAGCCTCGCTGGCTATCTGATTATTGCGCTCTACATGCTGGCTTGTGTGTATTCCGCTCCGGCTCACCTGGGACCGTGGAGGGGATTGTTGATTGGCGCGGTTTATTTCTTTTTCTGCTGGTTTATGGGCGGCTTGTATCTGGCCGATGTTCTTCATCTGGGAATTGCTCACCGTGCACTCGACTACAAAGAATGGTTTATCAAAGCCGTTACTGTCGTGAATAACACCTTAGCAATCTATGTGAATCCGATTACCTGGGTGAATCGCCATCGATTGCATCACAAGAATTCCGATCATGATGGCGATCCCAATAAAGTTGACACCGATGGTTTCTGGCGTGCCGGATATCTCTGTCTGCTGCCGTACCGGTGTCAGGAGAATCTGGCCACCGACGACATCTTGCAGTCGCGAACCTTCAAGGTGACGGGGAGTCCGGTGTTTGCAGTGGTCGTGCAAACCGCGGTCTTTGGCCTCTTATGGCTGCTGGTTGGAAGTTTGAAGTTTGCGCTGGTGATGTGGATTGGAGTGCGAATTTTCGGATGGTGGGTCAATATGGTTCAAAACTATTGGACCCACACGCGAAAATTTGGCTACCGGCGGTATGACGACGAACGCGACAACGCGATGAACATTGGCGAATGGCTGCCGGTGACGGCGACCTTCAGCGCCTGCCTGCAGAATAATCATCACCACTATCAAACTCTGTTGCGGCTCAGCCACGACGAATCCGAATATGACTTTGGGTTCTTGACGATCAAAGTCATGAAGAGTCTAGGGTTGGTGAAAGCCACGGCGAGGGGCGAACTGGTGCCTCCGGACGTTCGGTTAGCCACGCTGGATTTCTAGGCCATTGCTTGTCTTTTCTTAAGTCTTAAGCCATTCCTTTTCTTTTGGGAAGAAAAGGCTCAAGCGTCTGGCCCACGAAGCTCGGAGAAATCTCTTCGCCATCCAGTCCGTAGCGTTCAGGCCAATGCTCGGGAAAATAGTAGGTGCCGAAAAGTTTGTCGATCCAGGGAAAATGGATGGCGAAATTCTTGTCGATGCCCTCTTTTTGCGAAGTATGGTGCCAATGGTGGTATCGGGGCATCACCAGAAACTTTTCGAGGAATTTCGCATTGGGGCCGAAATTGCAGTGCGTCCAGGTCGCGTGCAGCGTCACAAAAATCAAATAGGCCAGGATGATCGATTGCGAAAATCCGAACATGAGGGGAACGAGGATAAATCCACGGACTAGAGTGTCATCGACAAAGTGGGACCGTGAGCCCGCGATCCAATCGAGCGCCTTCGAGGAGTGATGAATGGCATGAAAACGCCATAGAAAAGGCACTTTGTGCAGAGCCAGGTGAATGAAATATTCAGCGACGTCCGCAACCACAACGGCTAAACAAAATTGCAAAAGCCATGGCATTCGAGCGATCAAGTGCTGAAGAACCGGAACACCCAAATATTTGACCGCCTGCGTAGCTGGCAATAAAACCAGAAAAGATAAGACCTGAATCGGAAGATGAGTGGACATGAAATAAACCACGTCCAGAGTCCATTGGTTCCTGAATGTTCCTTGTTCTGGATACTGCGGCCAAAGTCTTTCGAGAGGCGCGTAGATGAGTGCCATCAGTAGCATATCCAGCAAAAACCAGTCCAGACCGATTGCCGGCCCTTTGGGCAGGGTCCCGTTGATCCGTACACTTGATCCGCCCAAAGCTGTTGCCGCGATGGCAAGCGACATTCCGGTTAATGCCAAAATCTTTTTCTTGCGCAGGATCGAAGAAATGATGGCGAATACGACCGCCGCTACGATGAGGCATTGGATCAGGATGCGCATGGCGTGCATCGGATAATAGGGACGCAGTTCAGGAGAGCTGAGGAGTTGGGGAAAATGCAGGCAGAGAACTCCTCCAAAGGAAAGAAATCCAAAAAAGGCCGACAATATTCCACTCCACCAGCCAGTCCCAAAGCCGGTAGACTCGGCATCGCCAAAGAACTCATTAATCTTTTGTTCGAAGATCTTCTGCTTAATCACGATGCTCCAGTTTACGTTCCCCGGCTCATTCAAGGTATGAGAAAAGAAGTGAGGCCGTTACTGACGTTCCCGGCGCCCTGGATCTGTTCACGCGGGGTTTCGGCTATGTTAATGTTTGAGTGGGTGGACGGTTTTGCGACTCAGCACAGTTTCGCAGCTCAAGGAGGGAACTGTCTAAGAGGCGCCGGTTCCTCCGAGACACTGCGCGAAGGAGTAATGCGCAAGGGCGGTTCGTCTCGTCATAGCTTCCCAGGCTTCTTGCATGAGCGGGCACCTTTGTGAATAGCCGGGTCACATTGTTCGACATCGCCGACGCGCTTGGAGTGTCCATAGGCACGGTGCACCGTGCCTTGCACGATCACCCGGGCGTTAGTCCGATGACCAAGACCAGGGTTTTACAGATGGCGAAGAATCTCGGATATCGCCCGAACCTGGCTGCTCGATATCTTTCCTCCAGGAAGAACCTGCGTGTTTCAGTGATAACGCTTCAGGGCACCACCTCATTCTGGGATGAAGTGCGCGCCGGGATAGGGGAGGCGGCAAGAGCAACCCTCATAGAAAACGTTGAGCTTGATTTCCGAACTTATCCCCGACTCGGGGTGGGCGATGAGGAAGCATTCGAGGCCGCGTTGGACGCGAAAGTAGACGGTATTATCGTTTTTCCCAGTCGCCCGCAAAACTTGCGCGCTTGGATCCGACGGGCGTCCCGTCTTCAGATTCCAGTGATCTGCGTGGTCACGGATGCACCGAACACCAGCCGACTCGCGGTTATCTCGATCGACACCTTAGCCAGCGGTTCACTAGTCGCTGATTTGATGGGGCGATTCCTCAAAGGCAAGGGGAAACTTGCGGTGACCCTGAGCGACCTGGCCATCACGGAGCACGCGGAGAAATGTGCCGCGTTCGAAAAGACAGTTCGCTCGCTTTATCCGGGGATGCATATTCTCGAGGCGATCGAAGATCACGATGTGGAATCCGAAGCCTACGAGAAGTCGCGTAAGCTGTTTGCCGCGCATCCAGATCTTGCCGGCATTTACATCACCACGGAAGCCTCCATGCCCGTGATCAAAGCTGCCCGGGACGTCAACGTTCTCGACAAGCTCACGATTATCACCACCGATTTGTTCCCGGCCGTTGTGGAGGAGCTTCGAAGCGGTAGCGTAGCAGCCACCATTTATCAGCGTCCGCGCACGCAGGGAAGGATGGCGTTTCGCGTGTTGCGTGAATTCCTCACGGAAGGCCAATGCCCGTCGTTTCAAGTGACAGTGGCTCCGCATCTGGTTATGAGGGGAAATCTCGAATTCTTTCTGTCCCGACAGGCCGGGGAAACAATGGCTGATAAGCCCAATGCATGGCGCACTACCGCCGCCAACTTGGGGCAGCGCGTGGGCTAGAACCTTGTTGCTGACCTGGAAACCAATGGCCATACCAGCGTGAGGTAGAGAGCGATGATGACCACGTCGACGATTGGTCAGTGGATACTTGTGGCGGGACGATCGGGAAATGTCGTCCACCACTCCCGATAAAAGTTGTGCGCGACTTGGGAAAACGGATTATCGTAATGCCCGTAACCTTGATCCCAGCGCTCTCTCTGGCCGGAGCGTCTTAGCGAACGCCCAGCAGAATGTCGATGGTCAGCTGGTCCAGCAGTTCGTAGGGCAAGCGCTTTTTCAGGATGGCATCCTTATTGAATACATGGGACAGCAAGGATGCAGAGTTCTTCGCGGAAAATTTCCCCAGTCCCGGAGACCCGTTGTGATTGCTGGAAATCTCCTTCAGAATGGCGCGAATCTCACGGTCGGCGTTCCACCGGGCGGCTTTTTCCTTTAGGATCAAGTACGTCCGCATACAGCCGCGTGCGAAGTCCTTCACGCCACAGTAATCTTCGGTGCGGTAAGCATGGGCGTCAAAATGACGCGGCCCGTCGTATTCGACGTCCTCTAAGAATTTCACCAGCCAGAAAGCGGCCTTCGGATTGGCGGAGCCGAAGCGCAGGTCCTGGTCATAGCGTCCAGGCATTTGATCGTTCAAATCAATATGAATGAGCTTGCCTGCATCCCAGGCCTGCGCGACGCCGTGCATGAAATTGAGTCCCGCCATGGTCTCATGCGCGACCTCGGGATTTACCCCGACCATCTCAGGATGATCCAGCGTAGGGATGAATCCCAGGTAGTGTCCGGTGGTCGCCATGTAGATATCGCCACGCGGCTCATTGGGCTTGGCCTCCAGCGCAAATTTGTAGTCGTACCCGCTCGCAAGGTTGTATTCGCATAGGTAGTTAATGGCCTCGCGCAGGCGCTTCAGTGCCTCATCAGCGCGCCGGCAGGCATCGGTCTCGACGCCTTCGCGGCCGCCCCACAACACGAAGATTTTTGCGCCGAGTTCGGCGCCCAAATCCATGGCGCGCATGGTCTTCTGCACCGCGTAGGCTCGAACCTCCGGATCATTGGAGGTGAACGCGCCGTCGCGAAACACGGGGTGGAAAAAGAGCGATACGGTGGCCATGGGTACGACAATTCCGTGTTCTTTGCACGCTTTCTTGAATTCGCGCACAATATGGTCGCGGTCGGCAGGGGTAGCATCGATCGGCACCAGATCATTGTCGTGGAGGTTGACGCCCCAGGCTCCGATTTCGCCCAGCACGGAAACGATCTCGGTTGGAGGGAGAGTCGGACGCACAAAATCGCCAAAAGGATCCCGGCCCCGATTTCCCAGCGTCCACAAGCCGAAGGAAAACTTGTGCTCAGGTCTGGGCTGGTACGCCCCGTTCTTGCTCATCGCTCCCCCTTGACTTCCTGTTTCGACGGATTCAGGGCCGGCGGGGAAGCAGAAATCTTTCCGAGCAGACTGTCTTCCGCCTTCTGATGCAGCTCTGCAACTCGCATGGGTCGTGAGCCGAAGTAATCTGCCCCGGACGTGCAAAACGTAAACGTTTACGGTTGTAAACGACCGTACTTTTACATCCAGCTCTGAGTGATGTCAAGGGCAAAATCGGTTTTCAGGCACAAAACAATGGCTTTGGGCCCACAGGGAGCAAAAGTAAGCGGGTTCAAAAATCCTGGTTTGTCATCGACCAGTTTCAATTTCCACAACCTCACTTTAGCATCTCGACTCTGGCATCACGGTAGCCACGATTGGCAAGGGCAAACCTCCGCCTGACCCAAATCTGCACTGCGTACCGGGAGAGCCCGCAAACGCGACTGGATCAGCATGGCGTAGTCCCCGGATTCCGAACTCACATAAGTATCAGGTTTTTCCCTCTGCTGCCAACGACAACCGATCCTTTCCAGAAATCTTCGCGTCGGTAATTTCCAGGCACCGTGTCTCGATGAAGAACGTCGAGTCCGAATGCAACAGCGGTGGAGGAATCACGTTGGTGTCCAGCCGCTCGAATTTGAAACTGGACAAAGTCACCACCTACATGTTCGCGAGCGCAGAAATGCCGGCCTCGACGGCGAAGTGAAATTCGGGAGCCTCCGCGCGGCGTTGGGCTTTCCTATATCTCCTTGACCAACCAATTTGGGCTGTGCTACAAGCATCGATTTGACCGTAAGCGTTAACGGAGACGGTGTCATTCCGGCACCGTTTACGTTCAACGCCCACTCGCGAACAGCGGTGCCGGCTGACTGCTGACTGAGAGGCATTTCATGCAAACATTACGCCGCTGGCTTTCCTTCCGGCCCAGTGTGCTTTTCATCCTGATGTTTACCCGCTGTCTGGCCCAGTCTGGCGACCACCCTATCTATCTTGACCCCGCGCAACCGGTCGAGGCTCGGGTGAATGATTTGATCGGTCGAATGACGCTCGAAGAAAAAGCCTCCCAACTGGTGAATCAGGCGCGCGCTATTCCACGGCTGCAGGTCCCCGCCTATGACTGGTGGAGTGAAGCCCTGCACGGAGTCGCAAACGCCGGCACCGCAACCGTTTTTCCGGAGCCCATCGGACTGGCGGCCACCTTCGACGATCCTCTGATTCACGAAATGGCGATTGTCATCGGCACCGAAGCACGGGCCAAACATAATCAGGCGGTGCGCGCGGGACGTCGGGACATCATGGAGGGGCTGGACTTCTGGTCGCCCAACATCAACATTTTCCGCGATCCGCGCTGGGGACGCGGGCAGGAGACTTACGGGGAAGATCCTTTTTTGACGGGGCGCATGGGCGTGGCCTTTGTAACCGGACTGCAAGGCGACGATCCAAAGTATTTCCGTGTAATCTCGACCCCGAAGCATTTTGCCGTGCATAGCGGACCAGAGCCATCGCGGCACACGATCGATGTGCAGGTTTCCAAGCACGACATGGAAGACACGTATCTTCCCGCATTTCGCGCCGCCGTGACCGAAGGCAAAGCCGAGTCGGTTATGTGCGCCTACAATCGCGTGAACGGACAACCCGCGTGCGCCAACACCTTCTTGCTGAAAGATGAATTACGCGGTGCATGGAGCTTCAACGGTTACGTAGTGTCAGACTGCGACGCGATCGTGGATATTTTTCAAGGCCATCACTTCGTGAAGAGCCAGGCGGAAGCGGCGGCGGTCGCCATCAAAACCGGCATGGACAACGAATGCGCGGATTTTTTCACCGTCGCCAAGGACAGTCACGACTATCAGCCATTCATCGACGCGGTGAAGCAGGGACTGCTGACGGAAGCAGATCTCGATCGCTCGTTGCGGCGCCTGTTTACGGCGCGCATGCGGCTTGGGATGTTCGATCCCCCCGACCAAGTACCGTATGCGCAAACTCCGGACTCGGAAATCGACAGTCCCGCGCACCGCGAACTCGCGCTGAAGATTGCGCGCGAGTCGATGGTGCTGCTGAAGAACGACGGCACTCTGCCCCTGGGCTCGAACGCGAAGAAGATTCTGGTCGTCGGGCCCCTGGCCGAATCCGCGGAAGTCTTACACGGCAACTACGCTGGAACCGCATCGCACGCGGTCACGGTGCTGGAAGGCATTCGCAAACAGTTTGCGGGCGCACAGATTTCTTACCAGCCCGGAACAAACTTCCTGCGCGAGCATCCGCTGATTCCGACTGCGCAGCTATTCACCGAAGACGGCAAGCCCGGACTGAGAGGCGAATACTTTGCCGGCTCCGATTTTTCCGGTGCACCCCAGGTGACGCGCGTAGATCCATATGTGGATTTGCAGCTCTCCCATCGGGATGCTCACGCCCTTCCCCTACCCGAAGGGATGAATGATTTTTCGGCGCGCTGGGCAGGATTCTTGGTCCCGGCCGAATCCGGCACATATCAGATCGGTCTGATGGGTTCGATGCAGCGCCTGTGGCTCAACGGCAAGCTGATTATTGATGACGACATCGGCCACGATCCCAATCCTCAACTGGCCACCGTGGAGCTGACAAAAGGGCATCGCTACGCGTTGAAAGTTGAATATAAGGCCGGTGGTCGCATGACAAAGCTCATCTGGCTGCCGGTGAGCGGGGATCCTCTCATCCAGGCTGTCTCGGCCGCTCGGCAGGCCGATGTAGTCGTGGCCGTGGTCGGCATTAGTTCGAAGCTCGAGGGCGAAGAGATGAAGGTCGATCTGCCCGGATTTCGCGGAGGCGATCGCACCAGCCTGAACCTCCCGGCGGAAGAGGAAGCGTTGCTCGGGGCGATGAAAGGCACAGGCAAGCCGTTGGTCGTGGTGCTGATGAACGGAAGCGCCCTTGCGGTGAATTGGGCAAACGATCATGCCAATGCGATTCTCGACGCCTGGTACGCGGGCGAAGAAGGAGGCACCGCGGTCGCGCAAACGCTGGCCGGCGTGAACAATCCGGCTGGACGCTTGCCCGTGACTTTTTACAAAGGTGTGGAGCAGTTGCCGGACTTTGAAGACTATGCGATGAAGAACCGCACCTACCGTTACTTCACAGGAGAGCCGCTTTATCCATTCGGCTATGGCTTGAGTTACTCAAAATTCGAATATGGACCCGTAAAGCTTTCTGCTTCCGACCTGCAGGCGGGCAGTCCTGTGGATGTGGAAGTGGACGTAAAAAATACCAGCGACCGAGATGGCGATGAAGTCGTGGAGCTTTACATCAGTTTTCCGAAGCTTGCGGGTGCTCCGCTGCGGGCATTGCGCGGATTTACGCGCATTCATTTAAAGGCTGGCGAACAAAAGCACGTCAAACTTACGCTGAACCCGCGCGACCTGAGTTATGTGAATGAAGCCGGCGACCGTCTGGTGGGTGCCGGAGATTACTCGATCACCATGGGCGGAGGACAGCCAGGGACCTCCGCCTCGCAAGCTCAAGCTCATGTTACGATTCGCGGCGAGCAGAAATTGCCGGAGTGAGCGCAAAGGAGTGGGCGTGAAAATGTGCACTGGATTCTGTATTTAGCAGAGTTAATATTTGAAGCTTTCCCTCTCTATCGTAAACATAAGCTTTCCCCCGCACTTCTGCCCAGTTGTTGCATCGCTGTTTGCTGACCGTCTCGTCTGCCCACCGGTTCCGCAGGAGAGGAAAATGAGAAGAGAAACAGTCGATTACCGACGCAATTGGCGCCGCTTTGCTAGACGAATGGCGGGGAAGAGTCTTGCACTTGGCATATTGGCCGGAAGATTCGCGCTTCCGGTTCACGCGACTACTAGTCCCGCCCGCGCTGCAAGTCTGACGCCCTCCGCGTCGCCCTCGGAAAATATTGTCCTCGATGCGAGCCTAAAGATCATCCGAAACCCAGATGAGCCAGAACCCGTGCGGCGGGCGATTCAGAATCTGGCCGATGACTTTCAAGCTGTGATGGGTAGGCAGCCGGCGATTGTCGATCAGATGGAAGATGCAGGATCAACTGCGATATTGGTCGGTGAACAGTCGAAAATTCCCGAACCACTGCGCCCCGCCAGTCTGACTGGCCCAGAGTCGTTTTCGATTTCGGTGCAGATGGCGAACTGGGGCAAACAGCGGCCGGCGAGAGTTGTTGTACTGTGCGGTGCGGACATGCGCGGCACCATCTATGCCATCTACCAATTTTCGGAAAAGTATCTCGGCATCGATCCCATGTACTACTGGACTGACCGTCAGCCTCTGCGCCGCCCCTCAATTCGTATTCCGGCATCTTTAGATCAGCGCTTTCCTCCTCCTCTCTTCAAGTATCGCGGCTTCTTCATCAATGACGAAGACCTGCTCACCGGATGGGCGCCGGGAGAGAAAAAGGATAAGACGGGTATTTCCCTTGCAGTGTGGGACAAGATTTTTGAAACGATTCTGCGGTTAAACGGAAATATGGTGGCTCCAGGAACGTGGATTTTCCCGGATGACCCGCAGGTCAGCGAGGCAGCCAAATTTGGTTTGATCGTGACCCAGCACCACGCCACCCCTTTGGGACTGAACGTAGCGCGCTGGCCGCAAGACGTACCTTACGACTACGCTACCAAGCCAGAAATTCTCGAACACGGGTGGAAGGACGCAGTGAATTCCTATCTTCCAGACCAGGAAGTCCTCTGGGAGGTCGGTTTACGTGGCTTGTCCGACACGAGCTACGGTCCCAAAGGCTCCAGTGAACGAGATCATGACAAGGCTCTCGGTGAGCAGATTACGAAAGCGATCGCAGATCAAATCAGCATTGTGCGCTCGGTACGCCCGGAAGCAAAGTTCGTGACCAACTTGTGGCAGGAGGGTGCACGGCTTGTCCGCCAGGGCGATCTCAGAATTCCTCCCGAGGTTGCGACCGTTTGGGCGGACGACGGATACGGCTATCTGCAGGATCAGGGCGAAGTCAGGGCTGGGCAAGGCATCTACGATCACGTCGCCTATATGAATGGCCGATCCAACCAGCTCTCGGAGATGGTTCCGGTGGAACGCAGTTTTTCTGAGCTTAGCCGCTACATCAAGGCAGGAGCGACTGAATACTTGCTGCTGAATACCAGCGATATTCGGCCCGTCACGATGTCCATCCGGGCAGTCATGGACGCGGCTTGGAAAGGAGTGCCCAGCGGCGATCATCCTGCGGACGATTTCTATAAGCAATGGTCAGCCGAGGAATTTGGCAAGGAAGCCGCTCCCAAGCTGGCCGAGCTCTACAAAGAATATTTCGAAGCCCCGGCACATTTCGGCGATCCGGAGCATGAATACGGAGATCAGTTCTATCACACCGAGGTCCGGCAGATGTTGCTGACCGATTTGATCGATTCGCCAATCTATGCGCTGCCCAGCCAGTCGCCGAAGTGGATATCCGCCCACTTCTTTAATGGATTTGAAAGCGGACACCTCATAAAAAAAGAAGCGCTAGACGAGGCGGTGGCGAAGGATATTCAACTATGCGCAGAGGCGCAGCCACGATGGGACGCCGTCTGGAACAAAGCTCTCGCCATCGAGCCACTGGTTCCCGTTTCGCGGCGTCCCTTCTATCATGCGCAGGTGCTGGCGATGATCAGCATTAATCGTGAAAGCAATCGGATTCTGCTTCTCGTCGCGAAAGCTATTCAGGAAGCCAAGAGCGGGAATACCGCGCAGGCGCACACCGACGTCGACCAGGCCTTGAGGGCGTTCGACGAGATTCAGCGCGCTGAGAACTCAGCCGAATACGGCAAATGGAAAAACTGGTATCGCGGAGACTGGCTCACGGGCATCTACCGGACGCGGCAGATCGTGCAAGTCTTTTCGAAATTCCTCAATGACCCGCTGACGCACATCTCACCACCCCTCATTTGGGATGGCTGGGAGGCTTACTATCACATCATGCACTACGAAGGAGATCGTTCCGCCGACGTGAAATAGCTGGCGGAGATTCGTGGCTTACTCGCCGAATCACTCTCGCGCTATGGCGATAACCTTTGACGCTGCTTCGGCTCGTGTCTCTCCCGCAGGTAGCAAACGGTGCGCGGGCAGATCGCCGAAACTAACCGCCATGTCCGGGGCGGGCGCCGACGGCGTTGCGAACAACGCGAATGGCACGCTCTGGGCCATCGCGGCATAGCCTGCCGGCGAGGGATGAAGATGATCGCCAGAATCAAACGCAGGCAGCAGGCGCTCGGGATGTTTGGGATCACGCGTGATCTTGTCGAAATCGAGCACCGCATCGAAATGGCCGGAGGTCTGGATCCATTCATTCACGGCTTGGCGGTCGGCTTCGCTGGCCGGGCCGGGATGATAGTACTCCGATCCCATAAACGGCAGTATGGTCGCGCCAATGACTTTGATCCCGTGCGAATGCGCGCGAACGATGATTTTCTCATAGGCTCCGATCATGCAGCGGACCAGTGCGTCGTGTTCGGAGCGAGGCAGACTGCTGCTGCGGGCCAATATACCAATGTCGTTGATGCCTTCGAGAACGATTAAATAGCGTACCCCGGGTTGCGCGATGACGTCATGATCCAGGCGGGACAAGGCATTTGGTCCTAACCCGTCGTTCAGCAAACGGTTGCCGCCAATGCCAGCATTGAGAACGCCTACATTTCGTGTGCTCGCTTCGGCTTGCAGGCGCTGCGCCAAAATGTCAGGCCATCGGTTGTTGCCGTTGGTGGTGGCGCCGTGTCCGTCCGTGATCGAGTCGCCGAGTATTACGACCGAACTGGCTGCAGGCGAAGCGGCGACATCGATTCCGGCGATGAAGTACCAGTGCTCAACCGCTTTCGCGTTAGGGAGTTCGAGCGCGGAAACGAAATCTCCATGCGTGATATAAGAAGTTGCCCGCGAGCCCGGATGCCCCGTCTGCTCGTCTGGCGCCGCGTCGAGGTGAAGCGTGATGGCAATGTCGGAGAGGGCACTCATCGCGAATGGCAATGAGTCCGAAATGTAGTCCGCGTGTGGCGGAATCTCGATATCCGGCGAGCCGGAAAACGCGAGCGCATGGTCTGTGCCAGGCACAATCTTGCTCGAAGCCGGAGACACCGGTCGAGCAATGTGAGCGGCCATTACATGCAGCGGTGTCGCGCCAAACCGATTCGAGAGGCGCAGCCGAATTTCGTTTCCACCGAGAGATACATGCACGATTTGGCGCAGCGTGGCATCGCGAAGATCGGCTGAATCGAGTGCATTGTTCGGCTCAACCGACTGCTGCGAGGCGGCCCAGGTGCCAATCCACCGCGTCGGGGGATCACTGGCGTGAACGCCACGCGCTGTATTCGCGAGCAAGAGGAGAGCAATCCATGAAAGCCTCAAGCCCATACCTTGTGCCAAGCGTTCCACCATTAAGACTCCAATCCAATTCTTATGCTAGCCATAATACGCAACGCTGCTCTCGGGCGATGAGCCTTCTTGAAAAATTAGAATCCGCGTATCGGTTTGTCGGCGAAAAATTCAAACTAACAAAAATGAAGGCAGCCGGCGCGAACCATTCCTGGATGCCTCAAGGAGCATACGCTCGGCCATGCAGATTCAGACATTTTAGGATCGGAGGATTTGTGAAGCCTTCCTGGCTTCTCGTCGCTCTTAGCGCCACGGCACTTTGCCTGACTGCGCTTAATCTTAATGCCGCCGAGTTGCCGCACATTAAAGCGGAAAATGGCACCAGGCAGCTCATTGTAAACGGTCAACCATTCCTCATTTTAGGAGGGGAGTTGGGCAACTCTTCAGCGGGAACGGCTGCGGAGGCAGACGTAATTGTGCCCCGGCTTGCGCTCATGCACGTCAATACCATCCTGATGCCGGTCGCCTGGGAGCAGATCGAACCGAAAGAGGGCAGTTTCGATTTCACCATCCTGGATCACTGGCTCGAGAGCGCACGACTGCACAACATGCACCTCGTGCTCTTGTGGTTTGGCAGTTGGAAAAATGCCTTCTCCAACTATGCTCCCTCCTGGGTGAAAGCGGACCCCAGGCGCTTTCCACGAGCCGAATCCGCCGACCGGAGGCCGCTGCAGATTCTTTCGACTCTCGCACCGGAGAACCGCCAATCTGACGCACGCGCATTTGCCGCGCTAATGCATCACCTGCGCGAAGCGGATTCCCAGCAACAGACCGTACTGATGATCCAGGTGGAGAATGAAGTTGGATATCTGGGGCCGGGACGAGACCGCTCAGCCGATGCCGATCGTCTATTTCATGGACGCGTGCCTGACGAATTGATCCGTGCTCTGTCAGCCAAACGTCTCCAACTTTCACCAGAACTGTCGGCGCATTTCAATGAACATGGCAAAACTTGGGGCGAGGTATTTGGCGCTGCCGCGAACGAAACATTCATGGCGTGGAACTATGCAACTTACATTGAAGCTGTGGCTCACGCCGGCAAGAGTGAATACCCCCTCCCCATGTACGTCAACGCGCAACTGCCCGCGCCCCAGGAGCGCGCCGGGGAATATCCCAGCGGAGGGCCGCACCCGAATTATCTCGAGGTCTGGCGCGCGGCAGCATCCAGCATCGATTTTTATTCGCCCGATATTTACTGGCCCAACTTCGAATATTGGGTCGAGCGCTATGAGATTCCGGGTAATGCGATCTTTCTCCCGGAAGCTCGATTGGAGAGCGCTCCCTACAATGCGCTCTACGCCTACGGTCAGGCGCGAGCCTTTGGCTTCAGCCCCTTCGCAATCGACAGTTTGACGGCTCCAGCAAAGGACGACGATTCCGAACCTGAAATGATGCAGGTCTACGAGTTGCTCGATAGCGTTCGCGATCTGTTGCCAGCCGCCCAAGCAGCGGGATTGACCCGCGGTCTGGTGCTGCACAAGACGAGTCCGCGTCCGACGCAGGCCGTTGCTCTGGGAGGATATCTATTCGAAGCGACTCTTTCTCGTTCCTGGCCGGCAGGAGACATCCTTGCCGACGATGGCGCCATGCTGATCCTGCAGGCTTCGCCGTCCGAATTCTATATCGCCGGCAGTGGTCAGACTGTCAGTTTTGCCCGCGACCCAGATGTCGATGACAGAATCGCGGGCATTGAGAGCGTCGAACAGGTGTCGCGATCTTCCGGACACTGGACTACAGAAAGACGCCTGAACGGCGATCAATCCAATCAGGGACGCCAGTTGTTGATGGATCCGCACTGCATGCATATCTACCGGGTGCGGTTGTACTCCATCTCCTCGGAACGGAAGTGATTTGCCCAGCGCAGAATCGATCTGAGCGGCGTGGTGCCGCGGTCTCATTTCGTGTGAAAGTGACCGCATGCAGCAGTTCGCGAATGGCGCGTAAGATCTTCCCCAGATGGCCCTGACGCGAGGCCCTGCGGTGCCACGTGACGGCGAGGGTATTTCTTGGGTAGAGTGTTATGCGAATCCAGCGGACTTTAATGTGACGATGTGGAGGCATTCTTGAAAAGCAACCTGACTTTGACTGCCAGGGCTCTCCTCGCAGTCGTGATTCTGTTGATCGGCAGTCCGATGTTTTCTGTGGCACAGTCGAAGGCTGCCACCACTCACAAGAGTGCTACCCCGGCCGCGGGCGTGGATATTCCGATTCCTGACATCCCTTACACCAAGTTTGTGCTCGCCAACGGATTGACCGTGCTGGTGCATGAAGACCACAAGGCTCCGATCGTTGCCGTAAACACCTGGTACCACGTGGGGTCAAAGAACGAGAAGCCGGGCAAGACCGGGTTTGCGCACCTTTTCGAGCACCTGATGTTCAGCGGCAGCGATGATTTCAACTACACCTACATCAATGCCATGGAGAAGGTCGGGGCCACCAACCTGAATGGCACGACCAATAACGATCGGACGAATTACTTCGAGAACGTGCCGACTTCAATGCTCGATTATGCGCTGTTCGCCGAGAGCGATCGGATGGGCCACTTGCTCGGCGTGCTCGACCAAAAGAAACTCGATCTGCAGCGCGGCGTGGTGCAAAACGAAAAACGTCAGGATGAGAACCAGCCCTACGCGGTCACCGACGAACTCATCACCGAAAATACATACCCGGTTGGCCATCCTTATTCGTGGACAGTGATCGGCTCCATGAAAGACCTGGATGCGGCATCGTTGAGCGACGTCCAGCAGTGGTTCAAGACTTACTACGGTCCGAACAATGTCACCGTGGTGATTGCCGGCGACATTACTCCGGAAGTCGCGCGCGAAAAAGTCGAGAAATACTATGGCGAGATTCCCCCCGGCCCGCCCATCGCCAAGCAGGAAGTATGGATTGCGAAGCGCACCGGTACGCACCGGGGCTGGGTGCAGGACCGTGTTCCGCAGGCGCGGCTTTACCGCGTCTGGAACGTGCCGCAATTCGGCTCGCCGGAAGAAGCGCAACTGGATTTAGTCGCGCAGATACTGGGTCGCGGAAAGACGGCGCGCTTGTACAAACGCCTCGTATACAAAGATCAGATTGCGACCAGCGCGACCGCGACGAATGACACGAATGAAATCGGTGGCCAGTTCGATTTCACTTTGACCGCCAATCCGGGCGGAGACTTGAAGAAGGTCGAAAAGGAAGCGGACGAGGAGTTGCAGAATTTCCTGAAGAATGGTCCCACGGAAACCGAGCTGCAAATCGCCAAGACCCAGATTCTGGGGAACTACGTGCGGATTGTGGAACGGATTGGCGGCTTCGGCGGCAAAAGCGACTTGTTGGCGCGTTGCCAGACGTATACCGGCAATCCTGATTGTTACAAAGACTATCTGAGGCGGGTTAAAGCAGCTACTCCCGCCAGCGTGAAGAGAGCCGCCATCGACTGGCTCAGCGACGGCGATTATGTACTGGAAGTGCATCCTTATCCCACTGATCTCAAGACGACAGCCAAGCTTGACCGCTCGAAAGTGCCCGCACCGGGAGGTCCTGAGTCGCTCAACCTTCCTGCATTGCAAAAAACCCAACTCGCAAACGGACTGAAAATCGTACTCGCCGAACGCCACACCGCACCGGTGGTGAACTTTACCTTGATGGTCGACAGCGGATATGCCGCCGATCCCTCCACCGCGCCGGGCACCGACAGCTTCGAGCAGCGCATGCTCGAAGAAGGCACGCCGACGCGCGATTCGCTCAAGATTGGCGAAGAATTGGAATCGCTCAGCGCCAACTTCAATGCCACAGCCAATCTCGACTGGTCGCTGGTCAGCATGAATACGCTGAAGAGCACGATGGACAAGTCGCTCGACATCTATGCGGACCTGATTCTGCATCCGGCGTTTCCGCAGAAGGAATTCCAGCGCTTGCAGAAGGAACGCATCGCCGCGATCAAACGCGAAAAAGTCACGCCTCAAGCCATGGCTTTGCGCGTGGTGCCGGCATTGATCTATGGCAAGGGACATCCCTATGCCGTGCCTTTCACCGGCACCGGCACGGAGGCCAGCGTTGCCAACATGACTCGGGAAGATCTCGCCAAGTTCCACGAGACCTGGTTCAAGCCCAACAACGCGACTCTGCTGGTCGTCGGCGACACAACCATCGAGGAAATCAAGCCCAAGCTGGAGAAATTGCTGGCAGCGTGGAAACCTGGCGATGTGCCCAGGAAAGAAACGCCAGAGGTGCCAGAACCCGCAAAGGACGTGGTCTACCTCATCGACCGCCCCGGCTCCGGCCAAAGTGTGATCTTCGGCGCGCAGCTCGGTCCACCGCGGAACGACCCCGATGCGGTCGATCTACAACTCGTGAATGACATCTTCGGAGGTAAATTCAGCTCGCGCATCAACATGAACCTGCGCGAAGACAAACACTGGTCGTATGGTGTCCGTAGCGTATTGCCGTCGGCGCGTGGCCAGCGCCCCTACATCAGCGTTTCGGCAGTGCAGTCCGACAAAACCAAAGAGTCGATGATCGAACTGGTAAAGGAATACCGGGGAATCGTCGGCGACAAACCGATCACCGCCGAAGAACTCAAAGACGAGCAGGACGATGCGACCCTTGCCCTGCCCGGAATGTTCGAGACCGTCCAGCAGTTGAGCGGAGCATACGGCACCATCCTTGAGTATGGCCTGCCCGAAAATTATTTCAATACCTTCACACAGAAGGCGATGGCCTTGACGCCGGAGACGGCCAACCAGATCGCCAGGAAATATATTCTGCCCGACCACCTGGTGTGGGTCGTGGTGGGAGATATGGCGAAGGTTGAATCCGGTATTCGCGAACTCAACCTGGGCGAGGTGCACAAGATCGACGCGGATGGGAACCCGGTGCAATAGAGGATAATCTGGACTTCAAACGACCGTTGTCCTTTTGCGCTTGCTCATATTTCCCCTTAGTAATCTGTGACGAACTTGAAATAACGGGGATGATTGACGGTGATGCCAGGTCTCGAAAATACGAGACGATGGGATCGCCTCCCCGTCGACTTGCCCGTCCGAGTGGTTACTTCGAAGGGCTTCTCGACGACCGTGGTTGCCGGCCGCGGCACCGAATTGAGCCAGGGAGGCATGGTTTTGTACGCCGGTGTCCTGCTTAATCCCGGCGACCTGCTCGAGATTGAATTCGAAACTCCCGTCCGCTCGCGAGTCGCCGCGATTGTCCGCTCCCGCAACGGTTTCTGTTTTGGTCTGGAATTTATCGCGCCTTTGCCTGCCTAAATTGCATTCCGATCCGGTGCCGTAGCATTGCCCGGCAATTTGTTCTAGCATCTCTTCTGGATAGTTCCGTTAGGGTCGCTCTTATGTATTTCGAACAGTTCTATCTGGGATGTCTGGCGCATGCTTCCTATATGCTGGCTTCGGAGGACGAGGCCGTAGTGGTGGATCCGCAGCGCGATGTGGAATTGTATTTGAACGCGGCTGCCGAGCATGGAGTCGCGATCCGGCACATTTTTGAGACTCATCTGCACGCCGACTTTGTCTCTGGACACAAGGAACTGGCCGCGCGCACCGGAGCGAAGATCTATATGGGAGCTCAGGCGGGAGCCAAATTCGCTCATGTGCCCGTGAGCGACGGTTTCAAGTTAAAGTTTGGCAAAGCCGCGATCCGCGTGATCGAAACGCCGGGACACACGCCGGAAAGCATTTGCCTGATCGTGACGGATTACGAAAAATCTTCTTCACCATGGGCAGTTCTGACCGGGGATACGCTTTTCATCGGCGATGTCGGTCGTCCCGATCTATCGCCGCGGCACACGCCGGAACAGCTGGCGGGCCTGCTTTACGACAGCCTACACAGTAAGTTAATGAAGCTCGCCGACGGCGTCCTCGTCTATCCGGCGCACGGAGCGGGATCGCTGTGCGGGAAAAATATGCGCGCGGAGCGGTCGTCGACCATCGGTACGGAACGCCTGACCAACTACGCGTTGCAGATTCGGACCAAACAAGACTTCATCGCGCAACTCACCAGCAATCTTCCGGCCCGGCCGGAATATTTCGCGAAGGATGCCGAGATCAATCGCAGCGGCGCAGCGGCCCTTTCCGATTTGCCGGCCATGCGCGCCGTCGAACCGGCTGAGTTGAAAGCCATGCTGGAAGAGGGCGAGATTGCCCTCGACGTGCGCCCCGGTGACGAATTTGCTGCCGCCCATGTCCCGGGGTCGGTCAACATTGCGCTTTCAGGGCAGTTCGCTTCGTGGGCGGGAACGGTTCTGGGATTGGCGGCGCATCCCGTATTGGTCGCAGCGTCAGACGATCAACTGGAAGAGGCGCGGCTGCGGCTGGCCCGGGTTGGCATCGAACTGCTGGGCGGATGTCTTCGCGGCGGCATCGCCGCGTGGAAGCAGGCTGGATTTGCCCTGACAACGATTCCACAAATCAGCGTCCAGGAACTCAAGCACCGGTTGCATTCCGGTGGCGTGCAAGTGCTGGATGTGCGCCGCGAACCGGAGTGGGAGGCCGCGCATATTGCGCAAGCGACCTGGTGGCCGCTCGACAATTTCAGAGTCTCTGCCCCAGAGATGGATCGCAAAACGCCCCTCGCCGTGCATTGCAAGAGCGGATATCGCAGCATGATCGCCTGCAGCCTGTTGCAACGTGCCGGCTTCCGAGACGTAATCAATGTGACTGGCGGATTCGATGAGTGGCAGCAGGCAAACTTGCCATCGGTCAGCGCCAAGCCGGTTACCGCCTGAGGACCGGCAAGAATCGGATGCTCGGAGTGAAAACAACAACACAGCGTCAAGAATTGAGTCAAGAATGAAGATTGGCAAACTCGCCCACACCTTCCGCGTTGAAAGCAGCAGGCATTTCCGCCTGAAAGACTTTGATCCCGCCGAGACTGGACATTGGCGTTCCAAGGAGCACGCGGAAGAGACCTTGCAGAAAGAGATCCTGCGCATGGCAGAACTGCAGGACAAGCTCTACGCTCAGGATCGCTGGGCCGTCCTGCTCATTTTTCAGGCCATGGACGCCGCGGGAAAAGACGGCATCATCAAGCACGTCATGTCGGGCGTGAATCCGCAGGGTTGCCAGGTGTATTCCTTCAAAGCGCCGTCAGAGCTGGAATTGCAACACGATTTTTTGTGGCGTACCACGCGCGATCTTCCGGAGCGCGGACACATCGGCATCTTCAACCGCTCGTATTATGAGGAGGTGCTCGTGGTGCGGGTTCATCCCGGGATTCTCGACAGCCAGAAGACGCCGCCCTCGCTGGTCGGGAAAAAAATCTGGAATGAGCGCTTTGAAGACATCCGCTGTTTCGAACGGCACATGGCCAGAAGTGGAACCGTCATTCGTAAATTCTTCCTGCATGTCTCGAAAAAGGAACAGAAGAATCGCTTCCTGGCGCGCCTGGATCAGCCGGAGAAAAACTGGAAATTTTCCGCATCCGATATTCACGAGCGCAAATACTGGGACGATTATCAGGGCGCATACGAAGACATGATTCGCAATACCGCGACCGAGCATGCGCCCTGGTACGTGGTGCCGGCCGACAATAAATGGTTTACGCGGCTGGTCGTCTCGGCCGTGGTGGTCGACACCCTGGAGTCTCTCGGTCTCGCATATCCCAAGGTTGACGATGCCAAGCGCAAGGAACTGGAAGCGGCGAAGAAGATTCTCATCGCGAAGAAGTAATTATTTCGCAGAAATGACCGGCAAGTGAAGTCGGTCGAATCTCTTGCTGCGCGGGCACCCCGATGCTCGACAACGCTCTTCCTCTTTTCACCATGCCTCAGCAGGATTACCATAGCTGGACTGTCCACATTGTTCGCGGAGATAAAATTCAACATGGGCCCAGATCGCCTTCGCACGAATTCCACCCTCACTGCACGGTTGATGTTTGCCGTCATATTTTCGGTTCTGTTTACTGCAGCTGCATACGCTCAAACCAAGACTGAGAAACAATCGAAGACAGCCAAGCTTGCGCAACAGGCTCAATCGGCCACAATCGCTTCTGCGTCTGACGAGGGCGCAGACGCGGCGGATTCGTCCAAGCCGGAAGAGAAGGCCTTCAAGGGCATGCGATATCGCCTGATCGGGCCATTCCGCGGCGGGCGCTCGCTGACCGCGGCCGGCATTCCCGGCGATCCGACCACATATTATTTCGGTGCCACCGGCGGCGGAGTCTGGAAATCCACCGACGGCGCAATGACCTGGTCGCCCATCTTCGACAAAGAAGGTACGGCCTCGATCGGCAGCATCGCGGTGGCGAATTCCAATCACAACATAATTTATGTTGGAACCGGCGAGGCTTGCATTCGCGGCGACATCTCGCATGGCGATGGTGTCTACCGTTCCCTCGATGCGGGCAAGACCTGGACGAACCTGGGCCTGCGCGACACTCGCGCTATCGGCAAAGTAATAATTAATCCCACGAATCCGGACATTGTTTTCGTGGCTGCCCTCGGCCACCCCTTCGGCCCCAACGCCGAACGCGGCATTTTTCGCACGACCGACGGCGGCAAGACGTGGGAGAAAGTTCTCTACAAAGATGAGAATACCGGAGGCATCGACGTCGCCTTTGACCCGCACAATCCCAATATTCTTTTCGCCGCTCTTTGGCAGGCGCGCCGCACTTCCTGGAGTTTGTCCGACGGCGGCCCGGGCAGCGGACTTTATCGCTCGAATGACGGCGGCACCACGTGGAAGCACATCGAAGAGCATGGCCTGCCCAAAGGGCCATATGGAAAGATTGGCGTCGCGGTCGCCGCGAACTCAGACCGCGTGTATGCGCTGATCGAAGCCCACAATCCTGACGGCGGCCTCTATCGCTCCGACGACGGCGGCGAATCCTGGCAACTGGTGAACCCGAGCCACAGTCTGTGGCAGCGGCCCTGGTACTACATGCACATCATCGCCGATCCGCGCGATGAGAACGTGCTCTACATCATGGACGTCGAGGCCTACAAATCCACCGACGGCGGCCACCTGTTCAACCGAGTCGGCGTGCCGCACGGTGACAATCATGGGTTGTGGATCGATCCCATGAACACGCGCCGCATGATCGCCTCCAACGACGGCGGAGTTACGGTGACACTCGATGGCGGCAAGAGTTGGTCGCATCAGGACAACCAGCCGACGGCGCAGTTCTACCACGTCACCACCGACACGGCGACACCCTATCGCGTCTACGGCGCACAGCAGGATAGCGGCACCGTCGCAATCGTCAGCCGCAGCGACGATGGCTCGATCGGCGTCAGCGACTGGTATGACGTGGGCGGCGGCGAAGCCGGCTATATCGCGCCTGACCCGCGCGATCCCAACATTGTTTACGCCGCCGATTATCAGGGAAACATCACTCGCTACGACCGGCACATCGGCCAGGTGAAAGCCATCACCGAACAGCCGGAGCTTTCCGACGCGCACGGCGCGGCCAATCTGGAGCACCGTTTCCAGTGGACCGCTCCCGTCATGATTTCCCCGCACGATCCCAACACGCTTTACCACGGCGGTGAAGTCTTGTTTAAGACAACGGACGGCGGCGTGCACTGGCAGGCCATCAGCCCCGACCTCACCCGCAACGATAAGAGTAAGCAGAAGGTTTCCGGCGGCGATATCACGCTCGACGATTCCGGTACCGAATACTACGACACGATCTTCGCACTGGCGGAATCGCCCTTGAAAAAAGGATTGCTCTGGGTCGGCACCGACGACGGTTTGATCCAGCTCACCCAGGACGAAGGCAAGACCTGGACGAACGTCACTCCTAAAGACATGCCGGAGTGGAGCCGCATCAGCCAGATCGATCCTTCACCGTTCGACGCCGGCGCAGCTTACGTCGCCGTCGATCGCCATCAATTCGACGATCTGCGTCCGTATATCTACAAGACCAGCGATTATGGCAAGACCTGGACGAAGTTGGGGCAGGGAATTCCGGACAACCAATTCGTCCGCGTAGTTCGCGAGGATCCGAAGCGGCGTGGCCTGCTTTACGCCGGAACCGAAGAGGGTGTTTTCGTTTCATTCAACGATGGCGCCAACTGGCGTTCGTTAAAGCTGAATCTGCCCACCGCTCCAGTCCACGACCTGGTAATCAAAGATAACGACCTGGTCGTCGCTACGCACGGACGCGCTTTCTGGATTCTCGACGACTTAAGCCCGCTTCGCGAGTACGCCGACGATGTCACGCAGAAGGATGCGTTCTTATATACACCCGCGACTGCGTATCGAATTCAGGCTGGAGCGGGGGGTGAGCACCATCCTTCCAAAACGCGAGGCCAGAACCCGCCTGCGGGTGCTGTGATTTATTACTATTTGAAAGATGCGCCGAAGGCCGATAGCGAAACCAAAATCGAGATTCTCGACGCTTCCGGGAGAGTAATCCGCACCTATTCCAGCGCGGAAGTCGATCCGCTGGAAGAACCGCTCGATCCGGATGAGAAGAAGCCGGAAAAACAGATCAAGCCAGAAGCGGGGTTGAACCGGTTCGTCTGGGATTTGCGCTACGAAGAGGCGCGTCATGTTCCCGGTTACTATCTTTGGGAATATGGGAGTGGAGCCCATGGGCCGGTGGCCGTTCCCGGACACTATCAGGTGCGTCTCATCACCGCCGGGCAGACTCTGACTGCTCCGTTCGATCTCAAGCTTGATCCCCGTGTGCACGTCAGTCAGGCCGATCTGGAGCAACAGTTCAATCTGCTGCTGGCTACGCGTGACGAGTTGAGCCGGGTCTACGACACGGTCAACCAGATCCAGGACGTGCGCTCGCAGTTGTTCGGCCTCAAGCAGCGCTTGCCGGACAATGCCAATGCTAAAACCATCGCTTCCGCCGCGGACGATCTGGAAAAGAAGCTGGTCGCGGTTCGCGATGACCTCATCAATCTCGACATCAGCGCCAACGAAGATTCGCTGGCCTATCCTCCGCAACTCGATGCCAAGCTGGCCTACCTTGCAATGGACGTCGGCAGCGCCGACTCCGCGCCCACCGAGGCCGAGCAGCAGCAATTTGAAAAATTGAAGCGCCAAAGCGGGGAACTGATCGCACGCTGGGACGACTTGCAGCATCGCGACCTCGCGGCGTTCCAGAAGCTCACCGCAGAAGGCAGCCTTTCCACCGTGGTGGTCTTACCTGCAGGCCGAACGGTAAATGAGGAGGTCCCTGCTCACTGATTTTTCCACATTTCCGTCCGCCACAAAGGGAAAGCTCGCCAAACATGAGCTTTCCCTTTCGTATTACTTCAGAGCTCTTACCTGCGGCGATTCCTCTATTACTTCCGTGCCACTTCCATGGCACCGATGTGCCTTGTGGCCGTAATACGGCGTTGCTATTGTGCCGATAGAGAAGTTATTCCTCCCCTGACGGATCAGAAGCCGATCCGAGTTTTGGGGGTGATTATGCGAGTGATGCATCTCTGCTATGCGGCAATTGGCTTTGCGGTGGCCCGCTGGATTTTCAAGCGGCAGCCAGTAGTCGATCCGGTGACACGGTTCCGGTCTCAGGGCCTTCTGTAGAAGCACTTTTCCGGGTTGGGCGCGCGCCCCGTTGCGCCTCCATTTCGTCAGCGCGCGCCCTTCGTTTTTCTACCCCCGGGGAAACGAAAGTACCTTCGTCATGTCTGACTTTCGGCACTCTCTCCATACAATTTGACTCAGGGAATTGTTGGTTCCTGGGTCGTCATGCAGCGAATCCTTGAATTACGGTGGGCGCTTTTCTTGCCGGCATTGTTGGCGGCTTTTCTGTTCGCCTTCGAGGCCGCCCCGCTTGCCGCGCAGGACGATCCCAACCAGATTCCCTTAGGCGACGTTGCCCGCAGCCTGCGCAAAGAAGTTCCTCCCCCTAAGCTTGTGATTGACGACGACAATCTGTCGAGTGTCATGCGGCAGGCCGAGACGGAGCGCTCCTCAGTGTCGGCTCTGACATTTCTGATGGAGGGGGAGAGAGCAGACAAAGCTTTGCAGGTCTCTGCCCCGGAGGTGAGCTGCAGCCTCGCCTTCAACGCAAATGCGAAGGCCCTGCTCTCCAGCAACCAGTATGCTCAAATGGATTTGCCGCAAGATGAGCTATCGAAACTGGCAGGACCGGCCGCGATCGAAGACGATGCGCTCACGGTTTCCGTTTTCAACGGCACCAACTGGCACCTCAGCGAAATCACGGTGGCCTTGACCACGATCAGCAAGCCGGAGGACGCGTCGATGCTGGACGGCTCCCTCAGATTCGTGCCGGCCTCGGACAACAATTCGCAGGAATCCACGAATCGCCCCGATGGTGCGCATTCGGAAAAGCAGCCAGATGTGACCATGATTTACCGCATGCGCGCCGCCGCAGCCCCATGGTCGACCACGGTCTTCCGTGCTCCGCTGAATGAGGAAATCCCTCCCGGCAAAGAGTGGCATTGGGCTATCGTTCAAGCCAGGGGATATCCGCCGGAAACCTACACGGCGACCGCCACGCCACCCGCTGCACCGAACGTCTCATTGACCGTTCTGCCCGTCTCTGCGGAACTCGGCCGGCCGGCGCAAATCGGCCCAATCATTCCTCCCACAGCCGCGTCGCCCTCGGTAGCATCGTTGCCGCAAGCGCCGCGATAAATTCTCGACACCCTATCACTTCGCTCCCAGTTTCAGGACCACCGTGTTGCGTTCATCGCCTGCAATGATGCGATAAAGCTTTCTCAAGTCGTCGGCGCGAGCCACGGGAACGCTGAGTTCCTTGATTTCCCAGGTGCGGCTATAGTGCACCACATTGCCGTGCACTTCGGTTTTCGCATGATAGCTGGCGAAGCCGTAATCGGCGTCGACCGCGGGAGGCACGTCGTCCACCACGTAGCCGGCGGGAATGGTGATGTCGAAAGTGTCGCTGTCGCGCACCGGTCCCTCGAACTCTATGGGAAATCTGCGCGGTTCCCTGGTTTCAAGGAATCCGCTTGTCTTCACTCCCAGCACGCGCGGCCGGACCAGCAATAGCCCGCCCGCATTCTTGGCGTAGTCGTCGGCCTCGAAAGCGTAATGAAATCCGAACGGCTGATTGCTGAGATGGAGATTCTGGATGCTGGCTTGTTTGATGTAGAAGCGCGACAAGGATCCAGCCAGCAGTTCCTCGATGGGTTTGATCTGGTCGCTGCTCTTGGTCACGCTTTGCAGACGCCAGCGCTCCGCCGCGGCCCGGTCACCTAGTCTCGACTCAGTGACCTCGCCCTTGAGCATTCCCGTGGAATCAAGAGTGAACTTGCCTGTGCGCTCGATGCCGTTCATGGCCGGGGGTTGCTCCGGCAGTTCTGTCAGTTCGCCGCCTTCGGGCGTGACCAGCAATCCGTAGTTCGCTTGGAGGTCTCCGCTAAGCTGCCCGAACGGCGTCATATCGTTGGTCGGATCAAAATACAAGAGCGTGCCCAGCCGCGGATGCTGCACTGTGGCGATCAACGAAGGGTCGGAAAGCCCGGCGGGAAGCTTGATCGCCAGGATTGCATGGTCGAAAGCGCCAACGTTAGCCGGAGTTTCAGAAGTGACCGAGCCCCGCTCAACGTTGATGATAACGTAGTACGACTGCACTCCGATCTCGCTCAACATGGAACTGAGCAGCGTAGCTTTGTCTTTACAGTCTCCATATCGATGAGCAAATATGTCGGCCGCGGGATGCGGTTGAAAACCGCCGATACCAAGCTGGATCGACACATAGCGGATCTCATGTTGCACAAATTGCGCCAGCGCCCTCATCTTATCCAGCGTTGTGGGGGCCGAACTGGTTAAAGAGGCGACCTCCTGTTTGATTTGAGGAGACGCATCGCGCCGGTTCACGATGAGATTCAGATACCAGTTGCCCATCTCTTGCCAGTTGGTGAAGACCTTGTCGGAAGCGCCGCCCTGCGGGAAGAAAGAGACAATCATCTGGCCGGCCACTCCGCGGAACGGCGGCATGTCCGGTTCTTCCCGAATCCCTTTTACATCGCTGACGGTCCACTGCAGCTGGCCTCCTTCTTCCGTGGGCTTGGATTCGGGGTAGTTAATCCAGAATGCCTTGTACGCCCACCCCGGCGGAAGTTGCAGCGTGTAATGATTTTCCCGGCTCGGAATCCCTTGTTGAAAATCCCACACGTCCTGCAGCACCAGAGGATCTTCTTCTTTGTCGTATTCATAGCCGACGATATTCCCTGGGTCGGCCGCAGGAATCTGCAGACCCTTGACTCTAGTGTCGGTGATGAGCTCGCTGCCTTCAATCTTCGGTAGAGCAATCTCGAAGGCTTCCTTGTCTTTTACTTCATAGTCCTTTCCTTGAGCGGGAATGCACCAGCCGCGAAGGCCGTTGACCTTGCTATGAGCATTGAAGTCGACCATCGCCATGCCGTAGTCGCGGCCGCCGGGACGCAGAATCTTGTAGACCATGCGAACATGCGTTCTGATTTTGTCGGCGGATTGCACTGTGACGTCTTCATCCGAGTAAAGCAGCACCGCGTCGGTTTTCTCGTCGTGCGCTGGCACGGGAGCCGACGCGGCGGCGCGCATCCACGCCGGGGCGTCGCTAGCCTGCGCGCGGCGCGCGGCAAATGGCAGGCAGACAGCTCCGCACAATATGGCTACCCGCAGCCGCCGATCAATTCGCCGCGCTGGTTGCCCCGGGTTGCAGAATGACCTGTTCTTCATCCGATGTCCTCATGACCTGAAAAACGTTGCGCAGCGCGCTGTAATACTTTGTGGGCAGCAATAGGATGTCGACATTGACCGAGCGGCTCAAGTGCAGCGTGCCTTTTTCATTTTGCGCCTGCAGTGTGTAGACGATCGATTTCACATCCACCTTCTGCGGCGCCGGCAAAGTCGATATCTGCCAGCCCAGGGGCAAGTCGATGCTGATATCGTCGCTGCGGCCGAAGGGAAACGCAAAATAGACCGGAAACACGCGCTCGGCGTGATCGAACAGGTGCTTCTCAGGCGCACTGAAAAGTCCCACAGGAAGAAGCGCGCGCCGTCCGGCGCCAGAGATCCAGCCCGGCACTTTGAGGTTGAACTCCGCTACCATCGCCGACGAGCTATTCCAGTCGGGCTGGCTGGTCAGTTCAACGTCGCAGCCGACAGGAATGGATTCCTTGACTTCATCCTCCAGATACTTCTTGCGTTCGGTGTCGTCGGCCAGGCGCTCTTCCACGCGCCGTTGCGACGCTTCCAATCCCGTATAAATCACGCTCAGTTTGCCTTCCAGGTCGCCGGTGTCGGTGAGCCTCAACTCCGCCTTGCGCTGAATGCTGGACTCTTTGCTGTCGGGAAGAGTCGTTTGAAGCCACGATCCCCCGTCTTTATCGAGCTTCAGTCCATCGACTCCCGTTTCGACCCACGGCAGCATCCCGAATGGGGTGAATTCAGCACCCGGATCGAAAAAAACATCTTTCCCGTTCAGCTTGACTGTGACCACGTTCTCGTCGAGCCGTCCGCCATCCATGCTCTGCGGAGTGAAGAAATAATTCTGCCGGTCGGGTACCCACATGCCCGAGGCTTCAAGTCCTGCGGCGCGCGCCAGGGCCAGAAAGAGCCAGGTCAGTTGATAGCCGTTTGCGTATTGTTTCTTCCAGGCTTCTTCAACGTTGGTGGGATCTTTCTCTTTTTCGCGCTTCTGTTCCTGCTCGGTCTTCTGCGCTTCGTAGGAAGTGTTGCGGATTTGCTGTACCCGCGCGTAGATCTTTTGCAGCTTCACCTCCGGCGAGTCGCTGGGAGAAACGATGCCGGCTACCGCTTCCTCCATAGCCTTGCGCTTGCCAACGAAGCCTTCCAGTTGACCGTAAAGCCGCTTGTCGAGTTTCTTCCAGTATTTGTCGGGTTCCGTTTCGAATGTGTCCACGCTGTAGATGAAGTCGACTCGGGACTTCAGTTCGTTTTGCGGGGGCATGTAATCCTCGACCTGAAATGCAGGCACGTCCCTCACTTCCAGTCGGATGACGTGGTCGGGGCTCTGTGCCGGCGCGGTCGTTCCCGCCGGGAGCGTGTTCC
Source organism: Terriglobales bacterium (assembly GCA_035504195.1). GTDB lineage: Bacteria > Acidobacteriota > Terriglobia > Terriglobales > Acidobacteriaceae > Sulfotelmatobacter. The sequence continues at coordinate 73,900 of DATJSG010000018.1, read as the reverse complement.
AGATCCAGTGCAGGTTCATCGGAGGGTAGGAGCCGTCGTAGGGTTTCAATGAGAACTTCGCAGTCTTGGTGAACAGTTCGTTGCTGATAATCCAGCGCGAGTCGAAGACGAACTGCTCCGCCAGATCGGTCGTGTAGTAGTACTCAAGAATGCTTCCCACCTGCACATCGGGCAGGGTGAACGTCTTGGCCAGGTAGCGCGCACCGCGAGCTTTTACGATCGCCTTCTCGAATATTTTGCCTTTGAAGTCGACGATGGAACCGTCCGGTTCCACTGTCCGCGCGTGCAGGTTGACCACATCCCCCTCTTCTTTGTGAAAGGGAATTTCGATGTCGGCGTATTTGCGGCCATCCTCCGTGAGTATCTTGATGCGGAAGTAAACATCCTCATGCGCGGTCTGGCCGCGGTCATCGCGATCGACCTGGCGGTAGAGAATGATGGCGGGCGCTCCCGGAGCTTTGGGTTCGCTTGTCATCTTCAATTCGTCCGGATTGGGCGCTTGGAAGCCGATCCCCGCGGAGGCCGGAATGCTTGCGGCCGCGATCAGAAGCAACGCGAAAGCGGCCAGATATAGAGGTGCGAGACGAAGACTCGACATGGCGTAGTTCACCCTTGGGATTTGTCGATGCCGTGGAGTCGAGGGCTCAAGGGGGAATGCAGGGGCCGCACGAATCGCGACAGTGCTAAGCTACTCCGGGTTGTGGAGCACTCTTATGGCTCGCGAGAATACAGCCCCTTTTTGGGCGTGTCAAGGAAATCCCGGCGCGGTGGACGCAAGAGAAGAACCCCCGGATTCTCCTCCCTCTCGCCACCAGCCTGGAGCTTGCGAATGGCTGCTTTTCCAGCGTGCTAGACTAGCGTCAAATCCCTGCAACTGAGGGCCACCATGAAATTCGGCGTCATCATTTTCCCGGGTTCCAACTGCGATCACGATGCCCACTGGACCGTCGAGCAAGTCATCAACCAGAAGGCCACTTATCTCTGGCACGAATCCCACGACCTGGAAAATTGTGACGCCGTCATCGTTCCCGGAGGATTTGCCTATGGCGATTACCTGCGGACCGGGGCGATTGCGAAGTTTTCGCCAGTGATGGAATCGGTGCGGAAGTTTGCTGCCGGAGGTGGCCTCGTACTCGGCATTTGTAACGGTTTTCAGATTCTTTGCGAATCCGGTTTGCTTCCCGGCGCCCTGATGCGCAATGTCGGACTGAAGTACGTTTGCAAGCCGGTGCAAGTGCGGGTGGAGAACGCCGATACGCCGTTTACCAGCGCCTGTGCTCTGGGAGAAGTGCTGACGATTCCAATCGGTCACATGGAAGGGAACTACTTCTGCGACGCCGCGACGCTCGACGAACTGCGCCGAGAAAATCGCGTAGTATTCCGCTATTCCACTCCAGGCGGCGAAATCGCGGATTCAGTCAATCCCAACGGCTCTCTCGACAACATTGCCGGAGTCTGCAGCGCCGGCCGCAACGTGGTCGGCATGATGCCTCACCCCGAGCGATCCTCTGAGCCGGAATTAGGCGGCAGTGACGGGCTCAAGGTTTTCCAGTCGATGGTTTCCGCTCTGGTTCCCAAGTGATTTGCCGGTAATCATTTGGATCGACGCAGCCTCGCAAATCACTGCCATTTCAAACGCGTCGTTATCCGCGACGCACTTGTCATCCTGAGCGAAGCGAAGGATCTATGCAACTCGCCGGCAGCGCCGGTGCTGCCGGCAGATTGCATGGATCCTTCAGCGGGCAAAACACGCCCGCCTCAGGATGACAACCCGGCACGGGAAGGTTACATAGCTGCGAGATGGCTGTCTTGCCACCTGAAATTCAAACTGAGGCGTTACCGATTTTTCTTGGTTATCAACAGCCTCCCGTTATATCGTCGTTTCTCTTCCCCTGTCGTGCGGTTTTCTAAAACCTAGTTGCCTTCGCAAGCACACGCAGGGAGGCGTGTCTCTCCATGACGCCAAAGCAGATTCTCGATTCCTTCTCCGAAACCTTAATGCAGGACGAACGAATTCTCAGTGCACAAGAACACGCGTTGCTCTCTACCTTGCTGCAACATGCCAGGGCCAGGGCCAACGGCAATCGTGAAACCCAGGACCGTGAAACCCAGGAAGCGGTTCGTGCCGTCATTGCCTCGGCCGTTGGAGAAACGGTCGCGCAGCGCGCATTCGCCGTGCTGGGCGGCAGCATTGTCGAACGCATCCTCGAGGCCGGCCAGCCCGTCACGGGAGATTCGGCCCTAACTCCCAGCACCGACTTCCATATCGAGGCCAAAACCCCAAAAGAACCGGATCCGCCCGGCGCTCGCAAGCCCATGGGAGAGCCCGACCCACCGGGCGTGCGCAAGCCAAGAGGCGAGCCGGATCCCCCCGGCAAGGTACCGATGCGTACACCGGGGGAGCCCGACCCGCCGGGGGCTCGCAAACCCGCAGGCGAGCCCGACCCTCCGGGTGTGCGCAAACCCAGAGGTGAGCCCGATCCTCCCGGAGTGCGCAAGCCGAGAGGCGAGCCGGACCCGCCCGGCGTTCGCAAGCCTATGGGGGAGCCCGACCCGCCGGGGCGCGCCACTCGTACCACAGTGATCTCAGAAGGGCAGGTTGCGGTTGCGGAACGCCCAGCCGTGTTGCCGGCCAACTGCGTCGTGCTGGACGAATTTCTGGCCCCCCAGGAGCTGGCAGACCTAACCAGCTTTGTGCTGGATCATGAAGGCGACTTCACCTCCAGCGAAGTGGTTTCTCCGGCTTCCGAAAGCGGCGTCATCGACTACGAACACCGCCGTTCCCGCGTCCTGATGGATTTGAGTTATCACCAGGACACGATCCTGCAACGGATCAAGGCCGTTTTGCCGCAGGTCCTGCAACAGTTGGGGATGGAGGAATTCTCCATTTCGGAAGTGGAGGCACAGGTCACCGCCAGCAATGACGAAGACTTCTTCCATTTCCACAGCGACAACACCAGCGAGCGCGTGGCGTCGCGCTATCTGACCTTTGTCTACTTCTTCCATCGCGAGCCACGGCAGTTCGATGGCGGAGAGCTGCGCATCCACGACGCGCGTCTGCAAGACGGCCTTTACGTCAGCCAAGGCAGCTACCAGACGATCGTGCCCCAACAGAACCAGATTGTGTTTTTTCCCTGTCAATTGCTGCATGAAATCACTCCGGTGAAGTGCCCATCGCGGCTCTTCGCCGACAGCCGCTTCACCTTAAACGGATGGCTTCGTCGCTGAACAACCCGGCGTGGCTGGATTGGATGGCCCACTTAATTGCTGGGACATCGATGGAAGAAGTATCGATGGGAGAAGTGTCGCGGCAAACCTTTGCCGCGACGCTTCCTCCCGATCGCTTTTATTGCCTGCTCGATGAATTGCCCCTGCACCTGATTCCGCAGCCCGCGCTGAAGTTATTGCTCCGGGCAGATGACAAGGGTCAAAGATCACCTCTGCATTTGAATCCCGACTGTATTCTCTGTCGCGGCAGCCAGCTCCCGGATGAACTTGCATCGCACAAGGAACTTCTCCCCGGATTTGCTCTCCAGGGAACAATCGCATGGGTTCCGGACTCGGCGGGTGGCTTGCCACTGCCCTTCTGGCTGGGGCCGCAACTGGAATCGGCAGTATGCAGCCTCGCTCCGAACGAAACTGTGCCGGATTCCATGCCCCGCGGAGTCCAGCAGCGATTGGCGGCCGCAAATATTCTGCTTCCCGAAGACCGAATCTCTCAGCTTCACGCGGCGCCCGAAGAAATCCTTCGGAAATCGTCTCGGCTCTTTCGAGAAAAAGGATACGCAACGCTTCCTGGTCTGATTCACCCGTTTCATGTCGCTGCATTGCGGCGCTACTACCGCTATCTGATTCGCACCGGCGCGATTCCTCTCGGAGACGGCCAGAGTCCTCGCCGCTATGCCGCCTACAACGAACCGGTCGCGCGCTTTTTCCATCATCGCATTGCCTCGACGTTAAGCTCCCTTGCGGGCGAGCCGCTGCGGCCATCGTATGTCTACTTCGCGTCCTACCTCAGTGGAGCGGAACTCAAGAAACACACCGACCGGGAGCAGTGCGAGTTCAGCGTCACCCTATGCCTCGATTTTTCCCCCGATCCTCAGCTTGAAACTCCATGGCCGATTCGCCTTGAACCCCCAGACGGTCCGGTTGCGGTCTACCAGGCGCTGGGAGACGGCTTGGCGTACCGTGGCACTCGACTTCCGCACTATCGCGACCGGCTCGCCGACGGCCAAACCTCGACTTCGATCTTCTTTCACTATGTCGCAGCCGACTTCGCGGGATCTTTGGATTAATGGCGGAGACTGACGGCGGGATTGATGGCGGGACGACAGCGGATTGACGGCAGAGGAATGCGGAGTTCGCTAACGCAAGCCAGAGATGAGATATAGAACCGAGAGAGCCTCGTTGTAACTGTAGGCAAAGCGGGTTCCGTCGCGGCTGACGACCACTGGCGTCACAATCACTACTCCCGCCGGAGCGGTTGGGCGCAGTTCCTGCAGGACCGTGATCTTTCCACTGGCGATGTCGATCTTGTAGATCTTGCAGGGAAGCTCGCCCGGCCTATACGCATAAAGCAGCGATCCGTCTTCCGACCATTGGACCGGACGGAACTCTGCCCCCAGGCCCGGGATGACTCGCGGCGAACCGCCATCTACCGGATAAATTGCGACGGAATTCGTTCCCACGCCGACCACGAATTTGCTATCGGGCGACGACGGACCGCAAGCAACTCCGTCCGGCGTCACTCCTTTGGCTCTGCCGCCGCTCAGGCTCAAGACATAGCACCGGGGCGCGTGACCCGGCTCGTTCCCGTTCACGATGAGCCTCTGGCCATCGGCAAGAAACCGCGCCCATCCGTGGTTAACGTGTTCCAGGCCTCGCACTTCGACGGGACGAGGCTGGCCTGCGCCAACCGGCAACAGCGTCACTTGCTCCGGATGACCCGTGGTGGAAACTGAGATCGCCCATTTTCCGTCCGGCGAAAGTCCGCCGGCACTGCCTTCTCCCAGACGGACTGGCAGCGATCCATCCAACCTGCGGATCGCTACCGCATAGCCCACACCGGCGGCCTCGCTGGAATCCTCAAACAGCACAAATTTTCCGTCCCCTGAAATATCCTTGGCGACATTCCAGTCGTGCCAGGAAAGTTCTGTGTCTCCTTTGCTTCCCAGAGCGCTGAACGCCATTGCCAGGCGTTTGGAGTTCAACGTAACCAACACGCGCCCATCGGGAGCGATGTCCTGCAGCGTGATCGCCATCGGCAGATTCAGCAGCGTACGAATCTTTCCGGAAAGATCCACCGCCATCAGATTCAGGTTGTTGCCCTCCTCAACCGCGCTAAACCATATCTCCTTGCCATCCGGCCGCCATGCCAGCCCCTGTTCCGAGTCCCATTCTCTGGAAAGCGTCCGCAAGTGCCCAGCCAGGTCAACTACGGCGACCGTGCCCCCGTTATCCCAGAGTGCGGGATGATTCAGGAACGCGATCTTATCGCCGTGCGGAGAGAAGCGAATGTTGCTGATCCACCCTGTACTCTCAAACAGAACCTTGCCAATCGGATACTCCAGGCGGCTGTGCCCGTCGGCATAGTCGACCACCGCCAATTTGCCTGCCGGGTCCCAGTCGGCCCAGCGCACATTGGCCAGCAATTCCTTTGGCGATCCTCCAGCCAGAGGAGTACGCGCCAGCATTCCGTCGACGGTTTGAAGCTGGCCGTCATGTGTGCCGTGCAGAACCACTGCCAGTTCGTTGCTAGGTGAGATGGCGAGCAGATTGGCATCACCCAGATTCAGTGGTTGAGCCAGAGCAGAATTGCCGACTGTCGAAAACGTTTGCACGGGACTGCCGTTCCATGCGGCACTGTAGATGATGGACTGCCCATCGGCGGCGAAGCGCGCCGAATAGATGGTGCCGGCTTCAAACGTGAGGCGGCGATACACTGGGGGAGACTGCGCGGGCCGCAGCAGGATCATTACCAGCACGACCGTAGCCGCTGCCAGCGCTGCAGAGATGGCCCAAGGCAGAACCCGCGCTCTTTGTGGTTTCGGCTTCGAGAAATGAATGCTTCTGTCTGTGGACGAGCCCGAGAGAGTCTGCAGCGCAAACAACAGATCTTTGGCGGACTGGAATCGATCTTCCGGCTCTTTCTCCAAACAGTGCTTAACAATGTCCCGGTATCCCACCGGAACCACGCCCGAATCCAATTTAGCGTCGGCTGGTTCTTCGCGCAGCACCGCCGTCATGGTGTCCACTTCCGTCTCGCCCTGGAAGGCGCGGCATCCCGCGAGCATTTCGTAAAGAATCGCGCCCAGACTGAAAATATCGCTGCGATGGTCGACCGGTTTGCCGCGGAGTTGCTCTGGCGACATGTAGGCGACCGTGCCGATCACCGCGCCGCTCCTGGTCACGGTCGTCAGGCTCTCGATGGAGCGCTCATCCTCGGACGTGGCTTGTAGTTTGGCGACTCCGAAGTCCAGAATTTTGACCCGTCCATCCGTAGTCAGAAACAGATTTTCCGGTTTCAGGTCGCGATGCACGATGTGGCGTTCATGCGCCGCGATCAGCCCCTGCGTGATTTGCAGCGCGTAGTCGGTGGCCTCGCGCATGGGAACAGGCCCCTCCAACAATCGCAAACGCAGCGTCCTGCCGTGGAGCAATTCAGAGACGATGTACGGAGTGGTTCCTTCGAAGCCTACATCGTAGATGGCAAGAATGTTGGGATGGTTCAACGCCGCCGCGGCACGCGCTTCCTGTTCGAATCGCCGCCGGTGGTCGGGATTATCGCTGGACGCCGGCCGGATTACTTTCAAGGCCACATCGCGGCCCAGTCTTTCGTCGCGCGCGCGAAAGACTTCGCCCATTCCTCCCGCGCCGATTTTTTCGAGAATCTTGTAATGCCCAAAAAACTGGCCAGACATAGCAATTACCCAAGCGCGTCTTGCACGGCATGTTAGGTGCGATCACTTCTGCAGTCAATAGCATTGCCGTGCCCTGGGACTGGCGGAATGACCCGTTTCCAGCGTGCTAAACTTGTGTCCGCTATGGGCCAGCCGCCGCAAATCCCGCCGCCTGTGCCGCCTTCCTGTTCCGAGTGCGCCACAAAAACCCAGCCCGCCGGCGGTGGACCGCCAATTCAGTCGGCTTCCCGCATATGGCGTTCGGGCGACGGAAAAATGCGGGTTGACACGCCAACCACCAGCGTCATTTCCGATCCGCACGCGCAGCAAACCATCCTGCTCAATCATTCGACCAAAGAGGCGACCATCGTTCCCATGAAGCCGCCAGCGCCCGGAGCTGTGCCTCCCGGCATGCCCCAGCCGCCTAGCGGAGCGGTGCAACCGCCCGTGCAGGTGCAGGACTTGGGCAAGTCGATGATCGAGGGGCACGAAGTCGAGGGCCAGCGATTCACTATGCCGGCGCCTCCAGCGGCGCTGACACCCCAGGCAAAGGCGCCGGGTCAGCCGCTGCCAGCGATGCCCGGCTTGCCGCCGCTAAAGATTCCAGGCGCGCCCCCGATTCCAGGCATGCCTTCTCCGCCGTCGGCCGCGGCCCCTGCCCCTGGCGCCGCAGCCGCGCCGCCCCTTAAGCCGCCTCAACCACCAACCGTGGCCGAAATCTGGACCAGCGCGAAACTTAAGGTTCCGGTTCTCACCAAGGTCAGCGGCCCAGCGGGGGAGCAGACCACCTATTGCAAGCCCACCGCGACCACCGAACCCCACCCTTCGTTGTTTCAGATACCGCAGGGATATAAGATCAAACCGAATCCGTGACCGTGATTCCGACAGGGGCGCAATAAATGACTCATGCTATAATTTGTGTTCGCCTGCGTTCAACCGAGGTAATCGTTTTGAGGCTTTCCGTGATCTCCTCTGAAGGCGAATCCTGCGCCATCCGAGTTCTTTAAGAAGCATATTTAGACACGAGGTCGAACCATGTCCGGCCACTCAAAATGGGCCACAATCAAGCACAAGAAGGGCGCGCTCGACGCCAAGCGCGGCAAGATTTTTACCCGTCTCATTAAGGAAATCAGCATCGCCGCCAAAAATGGCGGCGGCGATCCCGATTCCAACCCGCGCCTGCGCGGCGCCATCGTCGCCGCCAAAGCGGAGAATATGCCCGCCGACAATATCAAGCGGGCCATTCAGCGCGGTACCGGCGAACTGCCCGGAGCCACGTATGAAGAATTTTCGCTCGAGGGCTATGGCCCCGGCGGGGTCGCGATCCTGCTCGACATCAACACCGACAATCGCAACCGCACCGTCAGCGAAATCCGCCACGTCTTTGGCAAGAACGGCGGCAACATGGCATCGGCTGGTGCCGTCGCGTATATGTTCCACAAGAAGGGCGACATTATCATCCCCAAGTCGGCGGCCAAGGTAGACGATCTGATGAACATCATCATCGAAGCCGGCGGCGAGGATGAACCCATCGACGATGGCGAGAATTGGGAGATCCTGACTGCGACTTCTGCCTACGAGGACATGCTCGAAGCGGTAAAGAAGGCTGGCATCACACCGGTTTCATCAGGCGTGAGCATGATTCCCGATACCTATATCAAGCTAGAAGGCGCCGCAGCTAATACCATGATTCGTCTCATGGAAGCGCTCGAAGAGCACGATGACGTGCAGAATGTTCACGCCAACTTCGACATCGATCAGAAACTGCTCGAAGAAGTTGCCGGATAACTTTGTTCCAACTCGGGAAATGTAAAGAGCCGCCGCGACAGGGCGGCTCTTTGATTTTGGTTTTGGTTTTGCAAATGCGGTGATGCCGCTTTTCGACGTAGCGCTTCAGAAGTTTTCAACATGTTCGTGGAAAATTCTGTGGAAAAGCGGCAAAGTATCTTCGTAAGTGATTCTCCGCGAGATGCTTTAACACTTTGCACTGAAGCGAGTGCTGGCACTTTCGTGGCGGTGATGGTACGCAGTGATGGTGCGCACAATCCATACGCAGCTTTCAAATCCGAGCCCTCAAACTTGAAAGTTCGCCTCGACAAACTTCTGGTCGACCGCGGTCTCGCCGCTTCGCGTGAGCGCGCGCAAGCGTTGATCCTCGCCGGCAAAGTTCTGGTCGACGATCAAAAACTTGAGAAGGCTGGCGTGCAAGTTGTCCAAAACTGCGCCATCCGTCTGCTCGGCGAAGATCTCAAATACGTCAGCCGCGGCGGGCTGAAACTCGAACGCGCTCTCGATCACTGGAACATTGATGTAGGCGGCCAACTTTGTCTCGACGTCGGTGCATCGACCGGCGGCTTCACCGACTGCCTGCTGCAGCGCGGCGCGGCGCGCGTAATCGCCATCGACACCGGCTACGGCCAGATGGATTTCAAACTTCGACAGGATCCCCGCGTCCGATTGTTGGAGAAGACGAACGCCCGCTATCTGACGCGCGAAGCCCTCGGCGAAACCGTCGACTTCATCGCGATGGACGTTTCCTTCATCTCCGCCACGCTCGTTCTGCCTGCCGTCGTTGCCGCAGCCATGCCTGAGTCACCCGACAAGCGCCGCGGCCGAAATATCGTGGTCCTGGTCAAGCCGCAGTTCGAAGCAGGCAGGCAGCACGTGGGCAAAGGCGGCATCGTACGCGACCAGGCCGCGCAGCAGGCCGCCGTGGAAAAAGTCAGAAACACTCTGACCGCTCTTGGCGCCACGCAACCCGAAGTCATCGAGTCGCCCATTCTGGGCGCCGAAGGCAATCGCGAATTTTTGCTTCACGGCGTCTTCTAATCCTCTATACCCCTCTGCCCGTGTCGTGAAAGCTTTGAGTTTTTGTACAATCTTGTTTCACCATGCCCAGCCCGCAATCGTCTTCCTCAAAAACCGCAGCCATCATTTCACGGCCCAACCGTCCTGCGCTCGCGCAGATACTTCCCGGACTTTTCACCTGGCTCCGGAAGCACGGTTACAAGATCGTGGTGGATCCGGAAACGGCGACCTACACGGCGAACCAGCAAGTAGTGCCGCGCGCGGAAATGGCGTCGGTGCCCCTCGATCTGGTCGTCGTCCTCGGCGGTGACGGGACATTGCTGTCGGCCGCCAGAGTGACCGCGGCCAGTGACGTTCCGCTTCTCGGCGTAAATCTCGGTTCTCTCGGTTTTCTCACCGAAGTGCCGCTCGAATCGCTCTATCCCATGCTGGAAGCAATCGAACAAGGCCACGCTGAGGTGGAGCGCCGCACGCTGATGCACTGCGACTTGCTTCGCGGAGACGAGGTACGCGGCAGCTACCTCGTCTTCAACGATGCAGTTGTAAATAAAACCGCCCTCGCCCGTCTCAACACTTACGACCTGCACATCGACAAGGCCTTCGTCGCCAGCTATCGCGCGGACGGAATGATTGTTGCTACTCCGACCGGCTCGACCGCGTACTCGCTCTCTGCGGGAGGACCGGTGCTGATGCCCTCGGTCAAGGCGTTCGTGATCACGCCGGTCGCGCCGCATTCGCTCACCCATCGCCCGCTGGTGGTCCCGGACTCGGTCGAGATTGAGATTCTGCTGCGCAGCGAGGAAGAGGTCGCGTATCTCAGCCTCGACGGCAGGCCGGGTCTTGACCTCAGCGATGGCGACCGGGTGCGTTGCCGCCGATCGCAGCATCAGGTCAACCTGTTCCGTACCGGCTCGGATTTCTTTCAGGTGCTGCGCAGCAAGTTCAAGTGGGGAGAGCGTCAGGACTAGCCCGCCACCGATAACCGAGTAACGAAGTTCATTGCATTCATCTATTCACCCACTCATGCATTCACCCATTCATGCATTCACCCACTCATGCATTGTCATCCTGAGGCGCGCTTTTCGCGCCGAAGGATCCATGCAACTCGCCGGCAGCATCACCGGCGCCGGCAAGTTGCAGGAATCCTTCCTCGGGAGTCACTCGCTTCGCGAGCGACTCCGCGTTCTAATGGATGACAACGCGATTCGTCGTGGATTTCGTAAGTTGTTGAGAGTTGGTGCAAGTTGTTGAAGATTGGTGCAAGTCATTGAAAAGTCGTAGAAGGCCTCTAGCGTCCCTCAGGACGCATAATTTTTCGCGCACCGCCCCCGACCACGAGCGCGACAATAATTCTCGACGGCAGGGCCGTTTCCGGCTCCGCAATGGGTATCCTGCGAAACGGCCGGAACGTCACTGACCGCCCCATGGTCGTCCAGTCTCAAAACTGTCTCATTTTGCTACACGTTAAGTACGATATTGTAGATGCCGGATTGTATGCACAAATAAAAAGCGAAGATAAGGTTTGCCGTCACCATCGACTCATCGTCCATGTCATCGTTGTCATCCTGAGGCGCGTTTTTTGCGCCGAAGGATCCATGCAACTCGCTGGCAGCATCACCGACGCCGGCAAATGGCAGAGATCTTCGTCGGGAGTCACTCGCTTTGCGATCCACTCCGCGTCCTCAGGATGGCACGGCCGCTCTTTACAGTTCCGCGCGCAGCAGGTCTGAGATGGTCTCGCGCTTCCGAATTGTTTTGACCGACTTCCCGGATACCATCACTTCCGCCGCCCGCGGACGCGTATTGTAGTTTGACGCCAGCACCATTCCGTAGGCGCCCACATCGAGGATCGCCAGCAATTCCTCTTCGTCGATGATGGGCAACTCGCGATCGCGCGCAAAAAAATCCCCGGTCTCGCAGATCGGACCCACGATATCCGTTACTTCGGTCGCCGTCGAATCTCCGTGTTGCGTGACCGGCACAATCTCGTGATAGGCGCTGTACAGTGCTGGCCGGATCAAATCGTTCATCGCCGCATCGACCACCAGAAATCGCCTGCCGTCATTTCTTTTGCGGTAGACCACGGAAGTGATCAGAGCGCCCGCCGGACCGACGATCGAGCGGCCGGGTTCCAGCAGGAGCCGCACGCCCAGGCCCTTCAACGGCGTAGCCAGCGCGCGCGCATAACCGGCAACGTAGTCCGAAAATTCTTCGGCGTTCGATTTGTCGTAGGCGATCCCCAGCCCACCGCCGGCATCAATGTAGTCGATGGAATGGCCATCCGCGCGCAGAGCCCGCACCAACTCCGCCACTCGCGCTACGGCCTCGCCAAACGGAGCCACATCCGTAATTTGCGATCCAATGTGAACACTCACTCCTCGTACTTTCAGATACCCGGAACCGGATGCTTTGGCATAGAGTGCCCGCGCTTCGCCGATAGGCACGCCAAACTTGTGCTTGTGCAGGCCGGTAGAAATATAAGGATGAGTCTCGGCGGCAACATCGGGATTCACCCGCAGCGCCACCGGAGCAGTTTTCCGCAGGCGTCCAGCGCATTCTGCCAGCGCCCACAGTTCCGATTCGCTCTCGACGTTGAAAAGAAGGATTCCGGCCTTTAGTGCGGCTGATAATTCTTGCCGGGTCTTGCCGACGCCGGAGAACACAACCTTCTTCGCCGCCTTGCGATCGGCCGTGAGCACGCGTTCCAGTTCTCCACCGGAGACGACGTCGAAGCCGCATCCCTTTTTCGCCAGGAAACGCAGAATGCTGAGATTCGAATTGGCTTTGACCGAGTAGCAGATCAGATGCGGGATTTCCCGAAACGCCGCGTCAAACGCGTCATACCGCTCGCGGATCGTGGCCGCCGAATAAACGTAGAGCGGCGTGCCGTATTCCTGGGCGAGTTTCGTGAGCGCCACTTCTTCGCAATGCAGCGCGAACTGCCGGCGCCGGCGCACGATGCCGCGCGTGCTTTCGCGATAAACGAATCCCGGTGGACGGGATGTGGCGGGGCGCTGACGGCGGGAGGTCATTTTTTCTTGTGAGATGGGTGCGCTTCGCCCTTCACTCGAATGGCAACCACAGTCTGATCGTCGAACGTTTCCACGCCCGCGGAGTGTTCCGCGGCTGCTTTGAAGAGGGAATCGACCACGCAGTCCGCGGATTTGTCGGCGCATTCGGCGATGATTTTCTCCACCCGGCCGCGCCCGAAAAGTTCGCCCTTGCGGTTGCGGGCATCGAGAATGCCGTCGCTGAAGAACACGAACATATCCCCGGGCTTCATGCGAAATTTGAACTCGTCGTAGTCGGCCTCGTCGAACAATCCCAGCGGCAGGCCGGTGGCTTCGATCACTTCATTCTTCCCGCCGTGCACATATACCGGGCGGGGCAGCCCGGAGTTCGCAACCGTCAGCATGCGATGCTGATCATCCCAGACTGCGTAAATGATCGAAACAAACTGCGCCTCGATGCGCCGCTCCGCCAGGGAAAGATTCACCGCCGAGAGCATTTCCGCCGGCCCTGGTTCAATCGGCGCATGGGAACGGAGAATCCCGCTTACCAGCGCCGCATAAATGGCCGCTGGCGCGCCTTTGCCGCTGACATCGCCAATGGCAATGCCCAGCCTCGACATGGAATACGGAATGAAATCGTAAAGATCTCCGCCAATGGCGCGCGCGGGCACGAACTTTGCCGCCAGGTCCAGATGGGCGAGTTTCGGATTTACTTGCGGCAGCAGCCGACCCTGCAGTTCGCGCGCGAGCGAGAGATCACGCTCCAGTCGCCGCTCCTGCCGCTCGATTTCCTCGTACAGCCGCGCGTTTTCGATGGCGATGGCAATTTGCGCCGCCAGCGTGGTCATCGTCCGTTGATGCTCTTCGGTAAAGAATCCGCGGCGCGTATGCTCCAGGTCGAGCACTCCAATCACCTTGTTCTTGTAGATCAGCGGAACCGCCAGTTCCGAACGCGTCTCTGGATTGGATTCAATATAGCGCGCGTCCTGGCTCACATCCGGGACGAGCACAGCCTGTTTGCTCTCCGCCGCGAAGCCCACCACACCGCGTCCCAGCGGAATCTCGCGCTTCAGATGGATATTTTCGTTAAACCGTAGCGAGAAACGATGCTGCAGCTTCTCACCCGCGGAATCCAGCAGCAGAATGCTGAACATCTGATAATCGATCAAACGCCGCACCAGTTCCGCGATGCGGCCCAGCAGTTCGTCGAGATTCAGAATCGACGTCAGCTCGCGCGAGATCTCGTTGAGCAGCAGAAGAATTCGGGCTTGCTTGGTCGTGCGCGTATACAGTTGCGCATTCTCAATCCCGGCCGCCATGCGCGAGGCCACCAGCGTCAGCACTCGGCGATGTTCTTCGGTGAAATAACCTGGTTCCCTCGCTTCGAGATCGATGACTCCAATGACCCGGTTCTTGGTAATCAACGGCACCGCAAGTTCGGAACGCACATTCGGGACGCCCTCGATGTAGCGCGGGTCCTTGGTGACATCGTCGATCAGAACCGCTTGCCGGGTTTGCGCGGCCTGTCCGGTCACGCCCTCGCCGACCTTAATGCGGCTTCGCGCGGCAAATTCCGGCGGATATCCCACCTGAAAGCGAAAGCGCAGCTCCTGTGTTTTTTCATGGAGCAAAAGAATCGCGAAGATCTCGTAGTCGATTACCTTGCGCACAACTTCGGCCACGCGGCGCACGGTGGTATCGAGGTCGAGCGAAGTGGCCAGCACATCGGCCACGTCGAGCAGCAACGACTCGACCGGCCAGCGCTCCGCTTTGGTTAGCACAGAACCCATGCTTGGTATGATAGCAGCCGATTTTCCGGGGCCGTTTCGTGGCAGCCAAGTCAATCAGAAATCGCCGATTCGACAGAAATTTGGCGGCGCGCGCTATTCCCTGGGCACAACGCAAATGTCGGCCAGGTTGCGATATTTCTCGGCGTAGTCCAGCCCGTAGCCGACTACAAATTCATCCGGAATCTTGAACCCGACGTAATCGCCCTCCAGCGGAAGCTTGCGCCGCGAAGGCTTGTCGAGCAATGCGGCCACCTTCAAAGCCCTCGGCTGGCGGGCTTGCAGCATTTTTTTCAAATAAGTCATGGTCAAGCCGGTGTCGAGAATGTCTTCGACAAGAATAACGTTCTTTTCCTTAATCGACTGATCCACATCCTTGAGCAGCCTGACCTCGCCGGTCGAATCCCAGCCGCTCTTCAACTCGCTGGCCGGACTGGGCCGGTTTCCGTAGCTGGAGACGCCGATAAAGTCGAACGTGGCGTCGAGATTGACATGCCGGGCCAGATCGGACAAAAAAATCGCCGCGCCCTTCAGTACTCCCAGCAAAATAATCGACTGCCCGGCAAAATCTTTCGTGATCGCCGCGCCTAATTCCCCTACACGCTTCGCGATATCGTCCCGCGTAATCAGTACCTTGAGGTCTGTCATGGCGTTTCATATTAAACTAGGAAGTCAAATCGTGGACGCTTTGCCGGCGTTTTGCATCTCTTAGCCGAAAGTTGAAGTTGAGAGCTGAAATCTTAGGAGCTATCTTCCCCATGAATCTCAAAGGCACAAAACTGACATGGCTGGGCCACGCCACTTTCCGCATCGAAACCCCTGCCGGCAAAACCGTAATCATCGATCCCTGGATCATGGGCAACCCCATGTGCCCGGAACCCGAAAAGAAAGTGAAGAAGGTCGATATTCTCCTGTGTACGCACGGCCACGGCGACCACATCGGCGACGCCGTCGAAATCTGCCGGCAGCACAACCCGATCGTCGTCGGAATTCCGGAACTTGCCCGCTGGCTGGGAAAGAAAGGCGCCAGGCAGGTCGCCGAAATGAATAAGGGCGGTACTCAGACGGTCGCGGACATCAGAGTCACGATGGTGCACGCGGATCACTCCTGCGGCATCCAGGATGGTGACGAAACCATTTACGGTGGCGAAGCCTGCGGCTACGTGGTCGAGTTCTCCAACGGGGTGAAGATTTATCACGCCGGCGACACGAATGTGTTCGGCGATATGGCGATTATTCGCGACCTATACGCTCCCGAGATCGCCATGCTGCCGATCGGCGACCACTACACCATGGGTCCGCGTGAGGCCGCCTACGCCTGTAATCTGCTCAAACCGAAAACCGTGATCCCCATGCACTTCGGCACATTCCCGGCCCTGACCGGACGCCCCAGCGAATTGCACAAGTTAGCGCCCAGCATCGAGGTTCTGGAAATGAAGCCGGGCGTCACCATCGGTGGTTGAGTTGAATCAGTCGGTTCAGAAAGGGAAGACAGTGACTGCAAGCAAAGTGATCGCAAGCAAGAAGAAAAGCGACAAAGCCCGATGGCGTCATTACAACTTCGTCACCGCCGGCCCGGTTGACGACTATCTCTACTCTCTGCTGCCAAGGCGCGACGATGTGCTCGCCGAGATGGAAGACTATGCCACCGAGCATGGCGTGCCTATCGTCGGACCCGCGGTCGCGCGTGTCCTGCAGCAGTTAGCGATCATGATCAACGCCCGCACCATTTTCGAACTCGGCTCGGCGATCGGCTACTCGACAATCTGGTGGGCGCAGGCCGTCGGGGAAAAGGGCCGCGTCTTCTACACGGACGGCGATTCCAAAAACGCTGAACGCGCCCGCGGATATTTTGCTCGCGCCGGAGTCGCGAATCGCATTACCGTTCACACCGGAGACGCGCTCGAATTTCTATCCGAGCAGAAGCAGGAGTTCGACATCATCTTCAACGACGTGGACAAAGATGATTATCCGCGGGTGCTGCGCCTGGTGGCGCCGCGCCTGCGCCAGGGCGGGCTTTTCATCGCCGACAACGTTTTGTGGAGCGGCCGCGTGGCCGATCCGAAAGCGAGCGATGCAACCACCAAAGCCGTGCTTGAATTCAATCGCAAACTTTACGACGCGAAAGAGTTCTACACCACGATCCTGCCGATTCGCGACGGCCTCGCCGTGGCGATAAAAAAATAGATCGCGCTCACGGCAACAGTCCGTAGACGTCGACTTCCGTCCGCGTGCCCACGTAGACTTTTCCGTTGGCCACGGTCGGCGGCACGAATTTCACCGCATTTCCCGCCTGGTCACGATTGCCTGCCGCTTGCGTACTGTCCCAATATACGGTCGTCAGGTTGGTCGCGTCGTAGGCATAGAGAATGGCGGGCCCAAAACACTCCGAAGGCGGAGTCTGCCCGTTTGTAAAGCAGTTCACACCCGCGTTCTGATTGGCGTAGCCATAGGAGCTCTCGTCGAGTATCCACAGAATCCCGTTCGACGTGCCCTGCGAAGAAATCGAAGGCGAGGATGCGGGAAAATTGTAGTAGTGGGAAGATGTCGACGCCGCAGTCGGATTGAATTGTCCCGACGCAGGATTGAAAGAAAACAGTTTCAGGTAGTCTCCCGAACCGCCATCCACGCTGCCGGCAAAATACAATCCGTTCTGCCAGAATGCCGGGGTTCCATAAAACCCGGATGAAGAGCCCTGGAAAGTCTGCGGGATTTGACTGTTCGTGTCCTGCTCCGGGCAGTTGCTATTCGGCGGGCTTTGATAGCTTCCCATACTGTCACGATTCACCAGATAGACGACTCCTTCTTTACCAATTTGAACCACCAGGTGTTGTGGCAGCCCCGATGTGCTCTGATCCGGGAGCAGGACCGGCCCGCCCGAGCCCAGGTCGAGGTCCTCACCGGCCAGGCAGGACTGGTCTTCCGGCGTGAAGTAGTCCGCAATTTCCAAGTTCATGCCGTTCCCCGTGCTGCCCTGAAAATTCGGGTTGAGTTGCACGACGCTGTCGCCGTAATCGCTATTGGGCGGTGGGGGCGATTCATCAAACATGCCGTTCCCCGTGGAAACGTAAATATTCCCGCTGCTATCCACTGCGGGGGCGCCGCCTGCGGCCCAGAGCCCCCCGTCGCCGCTATTTGGCGTGGAATTGAAGATTGAGACTTGCTGTAGACCAGAACCGCTGGTCGAGTTGTATGCGCTATAGCCGATTAGCCATCCGTACCATGGTCCTGCATCTTCATGCGCTGACCACCCCACGTACACCACGCCATTGCTGAGCGCCAGGCCAAGCCTTTGATTTTCCATTTGCGGGTTGAAGGCAGCCGGCGCCGAGGCTTGAACGGCCACAGGCGGACTTACCCGCTCGTTTCCCGTAGCCAGGTCCACCGCATGCAGACGCTGGAAGTAAGAGCCCTGCGGCAGATTACAGTTACCCGAATTCGGGCCGGGAATCTCGGAAGCGGAGACGAGATAAATCGTGTTGGTCGAGGGATCGATTACCGGAGTGCCAGTAACACCGACCTGGGGGTAAATGTCGCCATAGCAGTAGCCTACGTCCTGCCAGACCACGGGTTGCTCGCCGCTCGTGCCGCCGTGCGCCGTGTCCAGCAGATTGACCTGCCAAAGTGTTACGCACGGGCTGGCGTCGGCATCGAAGGCAAAAACGCTGTCGTTCTGCGTGGCCACGATCAGAAGATTGTGAACTCCTCCAGCGATGGTGAATCCCGGCACCCATAGCGGCTGCGTGTAAACTGCTCCATCTACTGAACACGAAAAGAGTTTGCCGAAAGTCGCCGTGCTCACGGTGGAGGAACTCAAGGCGTACTCCTGGGTATTCGCCCCATCGCGGGCCAGATCATTGTGATAGGTGAAAACGCCTGCGAGATCGGTGACGGCCACCGTGGCCGAACCGGACGCAGTCGAGAGCGCAGCGCTGGTCGCGGTGACGGTATGAGTTCCGCCGGTTGCAGGCGGCGTGTAGAGACCGCTGCTGCTGATTGTTCCCACGGTAGCGTTGCCGCCGGCGGTTCCGTCGACACTCCAGTTGACGGTGGTGTTGCTCACGTTTCCGGTGACCGTGGCGGTGAACTGCTGCGTTTGTGTGGATGCGGCCACGGCTGCAATCGTCGGCGACACCGTTACCGTAGCATTCGGCGGCGTGGATACCTGCTGACCGCCTCCGCCCCCGCACCCGATCATCAGCAACGCCATTGCCATCGCGCAGCATAAACTGCATCCCTGCAAACTTCTCGTCATTATGAAACTCCTGGCTAGGACAGAACTTGCAACCGCGAATGATATTACCCGCAAACCAGCCATGCTAAATCGACTTGACCGGAATGGCCAACAAATCCTCCACCAACCCAACTTCTTTCTGCAGAAATGGCTCCGCGTGACTCACGCCGCCCAGCATGCCGTAAAACCGCGCCATGGTCTCAACCCGGCTGCGAATCTCGTTTTGGGCAGGGAAGAGATCCTTGCCTGCTTCCTGATCGCTGAATTGCGACGTGTAAGCCAGGATCGAAGCAAACTTTTCTTCGAACTGCTCGCTGATGTCGACCACAAAAGTCGGCCGCACATCGTAATAGAGCGTCGCATAAATGATCTTGAAGGGGCGATGAGGAGCAAGCGAGTCACTTTCACTCGAACCGGAATTGGTTCGGCTGATACCTGATGGCTGAGAGTTGAGGGCTAACTTTTTCAAACCCGCCAAAAAACACGCTTCATAGCCCAGTACCGAAGCGGTGTAGTGATCCGGATGCCGGCCTTTCCAGTAGGGCAGAATCACCACGCGCGGCCGGGTCTCGCGAAGCACGGTGGCAACCTTCAGCCGGTTCTCCCACGTGTTTTCTACCCGTCCGTCAGGAATATCGAGTGCCCGCCGCCAGGTCACGCCCAGAATTTTCGCCGCGTCGCCCGCTTCGCGCGCGCGATCTTCGGCTGTTCCGCGCGTGCCCATTTCGCCTTGCGTCAGATCGAGAATCCCGGTGCGCTGCCCGCGCTGCGCAGCTTTAAGCAGCGTGCCCCCGCAAGTTTGCTCAACATCATCACGGTGCGCGGCAATTGCCAGGATGTCCAGGGCCTGCGGGTCGACTTGTGCCGCCATCACGTTCGGCATTCTATTCGCCAGCCTTCCACTCTCGCCGCAGCAAGCCGTATAACTCCGAATCCACAAACCGATCCCACTTGCGCAGATGCTCCCGCTGGCAGCCTTCGTACCGCATGCCCAGTTTTCTCAAAATCCGTCCCGACGCCGGATTGTGCGCGAAGTGCGAAGCGTGAATGCGGTGCAATCCAAGACCCTCAAACCCGTAGCGCAGCATCTCGCGAGCGGCCTCGGTCCCATAGCCGTGTCCCCAGTACGGCACGCCCAGCCAGTAGCCCAGTTCGGCGTTCTGATGTTGCGGGTCGAGCCGCAACCCCACGCCGCCAATCAAATGTCCCTCCGCGAGCAGCGTAATCGCCAGACGGACCTCGTCACCCTCGCTGATTCTGGCCAGAAAGTCCCGCGCGTCCTGCTCGCTATAAGGGTGCGGAATGCGCAGCGTCGTGGCCGCCACTTCGCGTGTTCCGATCAGCGGCACGAGTTCTTGAATGTCCTGCTGGCGGTAGGGCCGCAACCTCAACCGCGCAGTTTCGAGCGTAGGAGTTTTGTTCATGTTTACAAGGCCCGCGCAAGCACAGAATTGGCCACGATGCTGGCCCACAAAAGCGTCAGGGGCTATCACTTTTTGCGTTCCACCAGGAACCGCGCCAGCTCCTTCAATGGTTCTGCCCGCTCGCCGAAACTTTCCAACTCCGCGAACGCCTCGTTCACCAGCGCGTCCGCCTTCTGCACTGATCCCTCAATTCCAAACAAAGCGGGATACGTCGCCTTTTCCGTTGCCGTGTCTTTGCCGGCGGTTTTGCCCAGTTGCTCCGAAGTCTGGGTCACATCGAGTACGTCATCCACAATCTGAAATGCCAGGCCAATCGCCGATCCGAAGGCACGCAGCTTCGCAACCTGCGAATCCTTCGCCTCCGCGTAGAGTCCTCCGCTGACCAAACTCGCCGTAATCAAAGCTGCGGTTTTCGAGCGGTGAATGTACTCCAGCATTTCCGCCGTGGGCTGCGTATGCTCCGCCTCCAGATCGACCACCTGCCCGCCGATCATGCCATCGATGGTGCCTGTGCCTCTCGCGATTTCTTCGATAATCCTCACCCGGGCTTCTGCCGGACACTTCAACCGCGCCAGCACCTCATAGGCCCGCGTTTGCAGCGCATCGCCTGCCAGAATGGCGATGGCCTCGCCAAACGCTTTGTGGCAAGTCGGACGTCCGCGGCGCAGATCGTCATTGTCGAGCGCCGGAAGATCGTCGTGAATCAGCGAATAGGTGTGCAGCATTTCGAGCGCCGCGCCCAGTTCCTCGATTCCTCGGGGCAACGATCCCGCCACCATGCGTCCGGCTTCCATGCACAGCACCGGCCGCAGGCGCTTGCCGCCGGCAAACAGGCTGTGCCGCATGGCCTTGTGAATCGAGACCGGATGCTCGGTCTCCAGCGGAATCAGACGGTCCAGCGCGTCGTCGGTCGCCTGCCGACCTTGTTCAAGTGTTTCCTTCAGCATGAGGAGTGAGTATAACAAGGCAGGTCGGGCCTAAGCTGGCCGGTCACACGTCCATTCGCAAAATGAAAAAGGACGCCTGAAGGCGTCCCTTGTAATCGTTAAATTGTAAACATTAAATCTCGCGTCAGGGGAAGCCTTTTACGCCGCCGCCCCGCGCGATAATGCCACGCTGCGCAAAACCGAAGTCAGCACATTCTCCGCATCGTCTGCGGCACAGACGTCGCTGGCCCCGGCTTCGAGCGCGGCCATCCACATTTCTTCGTCAGGAACACGATGGGTGCAGACAATCGGTAACTCCGGAAAGTCGCGGTGCAGGCTTTCCACATCCGTCAACCGCCAGTGCTCGATATTGAGCACGACAGCTTCCGGATTGTTCCTGGCCACGTTCTCCCGCAATTCTTCGCGGGAATGAGTTACATGCACTTTGAAGCGCGGCCGCAATCCACCCACGAGCGACAACGCTACCTTTGGATCTTTCTCTAAAACCACTACATTCTGAGCCATACATCCCCCGATCTTCAACCGTCGTCAATCGCGAACGTAAAGCTTTGACTCAAGCGTTCGACCAACGTACGACTAAGGCTGCGGGCCGGGCTGGGAAAACCCTCAACTCACAGACATCTCAAGTACGAGTCGCCTCCGGAACCTGCACTTACCGTCGTGCAGGCGCCTTCTCGCCCAGCGGCTCGAATGGTTCCGCCTGGAGCTTCCCGTTCTTCTTCAGCAGAATCTCTACTTTTCCTTCCGCCTGCTCCAGTTCCTTGCGGCAGGACGAAGAGAGCTGCATGCCTTCTTCAAACAGTGTCAGAGACTTCTCCAAAGGGACTTCTCCTTTTTCCAGCTCCTGCACGATTTTCTCCAGTCGCTGGAGACACTCTTCAAATTTGGCCAACGGGTTTTCGCTCCACTTCTATTCTAATGCACCCATTCGGGCGTGATGTCCATAGTTTTTTATGCACAGGATCGATAAAAGTGAACGACGCAGGTCCACAACGGGAGGCCTTCTGAACTACACAGGCGCCGTCTTAGGACTGCCCAACGCCTCCAGCACATCTACCGCCGAGCTGTAGCGCCCGTTCGGGGCGCTGATTTGCGCTCCCTGCACCATCTGCCGCGCAGCAATCAGCATCTCGCGCGCAATGGCGACGCCCTCCGCCCGCGCCAGGTCAGGGGTTTGCGCGCGCGCCATGCGCTCCAGAATCGAGTCGGGCACCGATACCCGCAACTCGTTCTTCATGAACTCGGCATTCCGCACGCTGACCAGCGGCCAAATCCCCGCCACCACCGGAATCCGGCAATGCTCGATGCGGCGCAAGAAGTTTTCCAGCAAGCGCAAATCAAAGACCGGCTGCGTTACTGCATACTCCGCTCCGGCCTCGACCTTGAACTCGAAGCGGCGAACTTCCTCGTCCAAATCAGTCAGCCCCGGATTCGCGCCCACTCCAATCACAAATCCCGTCCCGGTCCCGATCGGATTTCCGCCCAGATCGAGCCCGCGATTCAGATTGTGCACGATGTTCACCAACCCGATCGCATCCACGTCAAACACAGCCGTCGCGTCTGGATAATTCCCCATCTTCGGCGGATCGCCCGTAATGCAAATCAGGTTCCGGATGCCGACCGCGGCCGCTCCCAGCAGATCGCTCTGAATACACAGCACATTGCGATCACGGCAGGTGTAGTGCAAAATCGCGTCGATGCCTACCTCGCGCTGTACCAGCAGGGACAGCGCCTGGTTGCTCATGCGGGCCGAAGCTCGCGGACTGTCGGGAATGTTGACCGCATCCACGCCGACCGACTGCAGGAAGCGCGCGCCTTCGACTTCTTTGCGGATATCGATGCCCTTCGGCGGCACGATCTCAACCATGGTCAGAAACTCGCCCCGCGCCAGTTTCGCGCCCAGTGCGGACCGCTCCTGCAAAGGCACAGCCGCAATCGCCGTTGTGACCGCTTGCGCGCCAGCCGCGTGAGCCGCTGCCCGTCCCCGAGCTTCGCCCACACGCAACGCCGACTTCATCACCCGAATGTGCTCCGGCGTCGTTCCACAGCATCCGCCTACCACGCGCACTCCCGCCGCCACAAATTTCCGCGCGTAGCTCGCCATGTATTCCGGGGAGCACAGATAAATATTCCTGCCTTCCACCGACCGCGGAATTCCTGCATTCGGCTGTGCCGCCAGGGGCAGGGAAGTCAACGCCCGCACCCGTTCCATCGCCTCCAGCATCGCCACCGGACCGACGCTGCAGTTGCATCCAAGCACATCCGCTCCCCACTCCACCAGCTTGGGAACGAACGTCCCAGGATCGGATCCATCCAGGCAGTTGCCGTCTTCGTCGATCGTGACCTGCGCCACGATCGGCAGGGTCGCGCTCACGTCCCGCGCCGCCAGCATGGCCTGGTGAATTTCTTCCAGGTATCCGAAGGTTTCCAGAATCAGCAGATCGACTCCACCTTCCACCAGCGCCTCGATCTGTTCGCGAAACGCGGCGCGCGCTTCCTGGAACGAAGTTTTGCCCAAAGGTTCAATTCTGGTTCCCAGCGGGCCAACCGATCCGGCAACCCAGACATCGAAGCTCTTGGCGGCTTCACGGGCGAGTCTGGCACCCACTCGGTTAATGTCGCGCACTTTGTCGGCCAGGCTATGCCGGGCGAGGCGGAACGAGTTGCCGCCAAAGGTGTTGGTTTCAATAATTTCAGCCCCGGCCTGCAGGTATTCGTGGTGAATTCCACGGATCAGGTCGGGTTGGGAGAGATTCAGTTCGTCGTAGGACCGGTTGATGAAAATGCCCTTGGCATAAAGCAGCGTCCCCATGGCGCCGTCGCACAGCGCCGGGGACTCTTTAATGCGGGCAAGAAAGTCAGCCGCCATATCTGCTGAGAATACAGGATGATCACAGGTTCGCGCATCTCCGGCAGGGCCGACGCTCATGGGCCGGTGCTGCCGCCGTCACACTGATTTCCTTGAGCTCAGCATGAAGACGCGGCGCGGGTCTGTTATAATCCACGATTTCGCAGATAAATCTTCCTTTTTCATGCCGTTAGGAGCTTGTCGTTTGAAGAAACGCATTCTTGTTCTGGTGGCCGGGCTGTGGGCCAGTGTGAGCTTTACCTCTTGTGGTGGCAGCAGCGGCCCAACCAGTCCCCCGAGTGGCTTGCCCTATCGCGTTCTGGCTTCGCAGAGTGTGAGCTCGACCTTCACTTTTGGCGAGTTTCAGATCATTGACGGTCAAGACGATACGATCCCGCGGGTTGCTCCCATACAAGCCGGCGAATCTCCCGGCATGATGGCAATCTCGCCATCGCTCAACCTGGTCGCTGCTTTCGATTCCGGCACGAATTCTGTCTACTCGGTTAATACGGTCACGGAAAAGAGCATTGGCCACGTACAGCTTCCCGGCCCGACCTCCAGCATTGTCCTTCCCACCTCCGACCAGGTGGGCTATGCGGCCGTGCCCACCGCTTATGTGGATGGATACTCCTTCCTCGGCGCGGTTGAGGTGATGAATCTCGCCGGGAAGATTACCACCACCATCGCAGTCACCAACGCCCAGACCGTGGTCTCGAATCAGGGCGGCAGCCAGTTGCTGGTTTTTCCGCCTCCTGAGCCGACTCCCAACGGCATCAATACTGTGACCGTCCTGAGTCCGGAGGAGGCCAGTCCTCCGGTCGACACCAGCTGTTTCGATCCTCTGCCGAACGCGGTTTGCGCCGTCGTCTCCGGTTTCGACCGCCCCGTCAACGCCATCGTCGATGGGAATATCGCCTATGTCTTGAACTGTGGTCCGGAGTGCGGTGGAACCCAGGCCAGCGTCATGATCCTCAACCTGGCAAAGCTCGCCATCACCAACACGATTCCGGTCGATGCCGCCACTGACGGCTACCTGATCGGTTCTACTCTCTACGTCGCGGGCAATTCGCCCACCAACAACGCCTGCACCAATCAAACCACCGCCGCTACCACCTGCGGCCGCCTCGATACGATTGATTTGACCACCAACACCGTGACCTCCAGCATCGCCATCACCGATGGCTATCACGACCGCATGGACATGAGTATCAACGGCCAGCTCTTCATCGGCTCGTACGACTGCACCGAGATCGGCAATGGGAACGGCATTCTCAATGGCAGCAATCCAACGGGAGAGGTTCGCGGCTGTCTCACCATTCTCAACACCAACACCGGCGCGCTGGTGTTCCCCCCCGAAAACGGCGACGTGAACGGCCTGCAGAGCTTCACCACGAGAGAAGTTGAGTATGTCGCCCAGGGAGGCGTTCTGTATGTCTACAACACCGACAACGGCCTCGACGTGTTGCTGCTCAACGACTACATCCTGGAGGGAGTGATCGACGTAGTCGGCTACTGCGGAGACGTAAAGTCCATCGATTCCTTCTAGGAGCGGCCGGGAAGTCAGCGGCGGTCCGGCGGAGGGCGTAAATGCCGATTTCGGCGGTTACTGCAGGGCATGGCTGCCGTAACCGGGCCGGCAGGTTGTCTCTGAGCTTAGAATGTCCACCATTAAGTATGTCCAGCCGCAGGATCACTCTTGGTTATTTGGCGGTGCTCCTTCTCGTTTGCCAGGCACCATCGCAGGTGGCGAAGAGCCGCTGCGGAGATGCGGGAACGATCGCGATGACGGTGGATCTCGACGATTCGTATGAATCCCCTCCTTCGGTCACCCTGACCTACAACTTGCAACAACCCGCAAAAATCTCGAACGTCAGAATCGAGGGCTGGGACCGGCCAACGCTCCTCTTCCGAACTCCGGTGACGAAGGAAAAAACCGGAAGGCTCGTCTGGAAGCCCCCTGAAAACGAGCAAATACCACACACGCCATTCGCCCTCCGAGTTAAGCTTAGTATCCCCAACGACGTCATCGCCACCGAATGGTCACGAGTGTTGATCGGCAGCGCCGGTCCAGTTGATGACCGTCCATCGCCTAACCTACTACCAGACGCTGTAATTCTCCAGGAGGGTGCAGGATCAACACCCCTGATCGCAAGAGGCAACGATCTGGACGAGCAGAATGCCTCCATTCTCCTTCTGGAGGAGGAGAGTCCGGGTATTTGGATTGCCCGCGAATATCTTCCCACGACGCTGGTCGACCTTTCACATGTTGGCGTCGAGATTCCGGCGGGATACCTATTGAAGCCAACGCGTTTGCGACTTGAAGCCATGAGTCCGGGCGATGATTCGGAATTCACCGTCGGCAGCCAGGTCGATGAAGGTTTTTTCAATAGAGATTTCAAGCAACACAATTTCATAACCATCTATGTCACGAGCAAAGACCGACCCGCCGTCTCAAAGATCGAACCTTCGGCAGTCCAGTTCGTGGGTGACGCGGACGTCCCTGCACGTATTTTCGGGAGCGGCTTCACGGCCGAATCGCGGGTACTAGCCAGCTTCCCGGTCGTTGTCGCGGGTTACCTTCTAACGCCAACCTTTATTTCCGACCGGGAGTTACAACTTTCGATTCCGTCATATCTGACCGCAGGTCTCGGTGGTGAACCGCTTACGCTCTGGGTTCGCAATGGCGACGACCAGCACATTTCCGATCCACAATTCCTGAGTGTGGTTCGTGCCCCCGAATTTGGTCCGACACGCGCGAAGCAACCTTGGATTAAATCCGCTTCGCCTTACCCAGTTCCGCTGATGGACAGCAGCGGTCCCGCTGGTATATTGCTGAAAATCTATGGCGAGAACTTTACTAAGGAAAACGGCGTGATTATGGACAGTGGAGCGCTAGGCCCCACCGCAGAACTGAAGACCCAATTCATTGATTCCCAGGAACTAACCGCCTGGCTGCCACGCGACTTGTGGCGAAGCCATCAGTTGTCCTTCAGGCTTATGGCTCGGACATTGACTGGCGTCTGTACAGTACAGGTGCGGCTGCAACGGTGACAAAATAGCACGCCTTGGCCGGTTGTCGTTAAATCGCCATTACATTCACTGACCTCTCCGCCCGCCTTCGCAGCTCACGCCGGCCCTACTTCCCCGGCTCCAGCACCAGCTGATGTGCCTTTGCCGCCTGGACCGCGTTTGCGCTGAATGGCAACACAAACGTCGTGCCCTCGTACCATGCCTTCCATTGATCCATGTAATACGGGCTGAGAAAATTTCCGCCCTCACCGGTCACGATATTCAGCGTCGACTGATCCAGATCCGCCAGATTCGCCGTGAAGCGCTCCGACGGCCCATGATGCCGCGTCACTGCCTTCACCGTATATCCGCTGCCGGACTGTTCCTGCACTCCCGGTCCCGACCAATCCCGAAGAAAAGGAATCTTGCCCAGAATCGGATGCTGAATCTCCACCGCATTCACCGCGCCCCAACGCCACGACGCCAGATTTTTCGGCGCTGTCGGGCGATTCACCGCCGCCTCTACCGCGGCCGTCAGCAATTCATCGTAGTTCGGATATTTCTCCGGCAACCAGCGCTTCGGCCGATGCAGCAAAATATTTTCCAGCCACACCGACCGCATCTCCCACGAATAAGTCTTCCAGCTCAGATTCCCGTCTTCATCTTGATCCGGCGCGTCTTCTGCCGCGCGTCCCAGCTTCGGCTCCAGCAGCAACCGCCGCAATTCGTAAATCGAATTCTCCGCAATCGTCGGCGCGGCTGACGAAGCCAACATGCGCCCATCCCATCCCCGCATCAACTCCGCCGCCTGCTTCGCCCGCGGCGAAGGTTTCGCCGCATGATCCACGGCATAGACAAAGCGCTCCGCCGCAAAAAGATCAGGTTCCGACTGAATGTCGGTTTCGAGCGTCAGCATATCTCCGGCAGAAAATTGCCGTCCTGACTCCAGCACGTGATAAATCCGGGCTGTCCGCCAAGGCGCTTCCCACTCCATGCTGATTGAATACGGATAGTTATCCGGCGTGATTCTTCCATTCGCCGTCGCAATCACTCCCGACGGAGGGTTATAGATGCTCGGCAATTTTTCAAACGGAATATAAGAGATCCACTCATGCGCGTCGTCCGCTCCACTCACCGGCAAGCTCCCATCGCCCGCGGCGCGAATCGGAACCTTTCCCGTCGCCTGATAGCCGATGTTCCCATCTACGTCGGCATAGACCACGTTCTGCCCCGGCGCGTCCAACAGCGAAAACGCGCTACGAAACTCTTTCCAGTTCTGCGCTGTGTCCACATCGAAGAAAGGAATGCGCAGCCCGTCATAAAGCGTCCAACGCAGCGCCAGCGGCCGCGTTTCGCCCGGAACCAGTTCGGTTACGATCGGCCCGTGCCGCGTGATCTTCACATCCACATTCACATCCGGCTTTCCCTTGACGTGAATCACTTCGGTGCGATGTTCCGGCAGCAGCCAGCCTTTCGGCGTCTGATACTCACCCTGCGCGTTGAAATTTTCAATGTAGACGTCGGTCACGGTCGGCCCGACGTTGGTAAATCCCCATGCAATTCTCTGGTTGTGTCCTACGATCACATACGGCATGCCGGGCAGCGTGACGCCCGCCACATCCAGATTACCCGCGCGCAAATGTGCTTCATACCACAGGTTCGGCATCTGATGGCCAAGGTGCATGTCATCGGACAATAGCGGCTTGCCCGTTACAGTGTGGGCGCCGGAAACCACCCAATCGTTCGATCCATTCACCGGCAGACCTTCCAGGGAAAAGACTCCTTGCCGATCGGGCGCCACTTTCCGTTCGGTCACCGAATTATCGGGCGCATCATCGTCATCATCTTCATCGTCGGAGTCTCCGCTCTTGTCGTCAGGCTCCGTTAAATCCTCGCGCATCACTGTCGGCGGACGATCGTGCCACGACCGGTTCACATACAAATCCGCGGTCAATTCCGGCCCCAGCTTGGCCAGAATTTTTTCCCGCGCCAGCGCGTCAAAGAAATAGTGATAGTTCAGATCCTTTACCATCTGGTTGGCGATCACCACCGAATCCTCCGCCAGCCACGGTTTCGGAGCGTAATGCAAAATGCGAAACTCGATCGGCAGCCGGTCGCGATGGGTCGCGATATAAGCGTTCACGCCGCGCGCGTAGGCCTCGAAGAAACTTCGATCGCGCGGCGTGGCCATCTCGATTGACTTCTTTGCCGCGGCCCGCAACCCCAGAATCCTCTGCTCCCGGTCGAGCTTGACCGTGTCCGCGCCCAGAATTTCCGACAACTCTCCGCTGGAAAAGCGCCGCATGATGTCCATCTGCCACATCCGGTCCTGCGCGGTCACAAAGCCTTGCGCGAAGAAAACATCTTCCAGCGTGGACGCCTCGATCGTCGGCACGCCGTGGCCATCGCGCGTCACCGTGACCGGAGCCGCGAGACCGTTCACCTGCAAACGCCCATCCAGCTGGGGCAGGGCAGAGTGCGCCAGGTGGTAGGCATAGCCGATGAGGCCAGCCAGAATGATTACAACGGCGAATGCGAACCACAGCAAAATGCGTACAGCCAGAGAACGCCGCCTGACAGGAATGCCGATTTCTGCAAGAGTACTCATAAGAAACTTCGATGGTATTCGACGATTCTATTTCATCTCGCGCGAGCGCGGCCGGCGCTGAAAATGAATTTCATTTTCAAGATGCCCGATGCTATCCTGACTTCGGTTCCATTCCCCGTCCATCCCCATGCTGCAGAAGCGCATCGATGACCAACCCACCATCTCCCGCCAGATGGTCCGCGAAGCTCAGGATATCCTTCACCGCCATCTCAAGGGCGTCGGCCTGAAACAGACTGCGCAGCGCGACACCATCCTGCGCACGTTCCTCGAAACCCGCGACCACCTTTCCACCGACGAGCTTCACCGCCTGGTGCAGAAAAAAGACGCCCGCATCGGCTACACCACCGTGTACCGCACCCTGAAGTTGCTCGCCGAATGCGGCCTGGCCAGCGAAGTCGCCTTTCATGACGGTGTCGCCCGTTACGAGCACCAGTACAACCGCCGCAGCCATCACCACATGGTCTGCACCCAGTGCGGCAGTTCGGTAGAATTTTTTTCTCAGGAAGTCGGCCAGCTCGAGCAGGAAATCGGCCAGAAATATCACTATCTCACCACTCGCCACACCTTTCAGATCTATGGAATCTGCGAAGATTGCCGCAAGAAAAACACACCCACTGCATAGGGTCTTGTGCCGGCGAACTTCTTTCAGACGTTTGGTATCGAACTTCTGGCTTATTCCTGGCGATTCACTCTCGTAGCCGACAGTGAAACGCCGGATTTCCAGCAGTCCAGTTCGGCGCCTCGGGGCGCGACTTTAATCTCATCCGATTCGTTCGAGCAGTAGGTAGGCTTGCTTCTCTCCCCTTGTGGAGACGCAATCAAATCATACTTGGCGATCGGTCCATTCGGTTTCATCGCCTTGCAACCTTGCAACGTAAAGAGGTATCCATTCGCGGTTTCGCCTACCATCCAATTGTCCTTTAAGTCGGCGATGGAACAGGTATAGCCCGCCGCGGGATGAGCCTGCGCGTACGCAATTTCCGCCATGTTCAAATTTCGAATGGTCGCGACGGCCGTGTTCTTCGTCGCAATGGAAGCGCGATTAACGCCGTTGTTCGCATGCCGAATCGTCTGCATCGATTTCGGAATGCTGATTCCAATCAGCACGATCCACATCACCCCCAGGGCCGCGCCTACATAGCCCAGTACCAGGCCTGCAATGGCCAACCCTTTGCCCGTCAATTTCCCGGCATTTTTTCGAATATCGGATAACGACAAATATCCAAAGACCACGGCGACAATTGCAGCCGGAGGAAGAAAAAATAGCACTCCGCAGACCAGGCTGAAAATCGCTTTGCCGCTGGTTTCCGGAGGAAAGCCGAACGAAGCCGCCGGATCCGGACGAGCGACGCCCGCAGGCAGAGAAGAATCTCTGCCGCAGTTTCCGCAGAAGCGCTCTCCTTCCGGCCTGCTGTTGCCGCAGCCCAGGCAGAATGAACTCATTCGCTTCCTCTTTCCAGCCGATTCCGGTCAAGGCCGCAGCATTGCGCCCGGCGCCAGCAGATCAAACGGATGCAAAGGAAGGTTCCTGACAATGCCAAATAAAATAATGACCAGGCACAGCGCCTCAATCCACCGCTTCCTCAGAAATGGTTGCGGCAATCCTCGTCCTCGAAGCTCGTAAAGCGCATGCGAAGCCAACCCATACGTCAGGAACGGCAGCAGGATCACGGTCAGCGGATTCATCGCCCACGCCTCCCGTAAGTTCCCCTGCAACAACCGGTGCATCGCCCGCAGCGACCCGCATCCCGGACAAAACCATCCTGTCAAATACCGCACCGGGCACGGCGGAAAGATTCCCGCCGTCGCGGGATCAAAGACGCGCAGCACGATCGCGGCTGCCACTCCCGCCACCAGCGCAGTCACGACGAACCACCGATTGCTTTTTTCAGACATGAGCCTTCTTCTCCGCTACTGCCGAATGACCTAGTAATGGTGCAGCCCGCCTAGAATCCTGGCCATGAACAAAAGCGCCGACACTGCAGTCACCGCTAATCCCAGGCCAAACGAAATCCAGCACCACATCTTGGCGTTGTTCGACGCCTTCTGCGCCCCTGCAAGATCTCCGGTCTGCAATTTTCCGTTTACCTGCGCCGCATACACAATCGCCGGAATCCCCGCCGGAAGGCAGCAAAAAACGGTCGCGAGAATGGCGAACACCAGATAATTCTGTATAGTCGTTCCCGCCGGGGGCATTACTACTCCCGTCGCCTGCAACGGGACGCCCGCCGCCCCAGGCTGCAAGTTCCTGCCGCACTGCACGCAGATGGTTGCGCTATCTGCGTTCGTCGCTCCACATTGCGTGCAAAACATTCGTATCCTCCCGAAAGAAAGTCATTCCGATTTACTGCAACTGCCGGCCGTACTGCATGCAATGCTCCGCCGAACCCGCCGCGTTAATCACTTTGATCACACCCGACTCGTCCGCGCAAAAAGTGCGCACTCCGCTCTGATTTCTCACCACCGGGTAAGCCAGCACCTGGAATTTCTGGTTTGCTCCACTGGCTTCACCGGCGCTGCAATTCTGCAATTCAAAGGCGTATCCGCTTCTCTCTCCACTGGCCAGCGACCCGGAAATCACCTGCCCCGCCGAAAGATCGGAGAGCGAGCAAGTGAACCCCGCCTCCGGATGGCCGGCGGCATAAGTGATCTCCGCCGTGACCAGCGTCCGTACACCGGCTACGGCCGACGCTTCATTTGCTGCGATCCGTGCCCGCAGCAGGTTCGGGATCGCAATCGCCGCCACGATCAAAATCACCGGAATAAAAACGATCCATACGTATCCCAGCACCAGTCCTGCAATCGCCAGCCCCTCGCCCTTCAATCGTCCCGTGCTCTTCTTGATCTCCGACAATGCCAGATGGCCGAACACCACCGCCGCGACAAATGCGAACGGAATGAAAAACAAAAGCCCGCAAACCAGGCTCGCAATGGCCTTTCCGCTGGTCTGGGCAATTCCCGTTACAAGCGGAACTGTGCTGGCCACAGTCGTCGCAGCCGAGCCGGCGGCGACGGGTCGCCCGCACACTCTGCAGAATTTTTCTCCCGCCACTACGCTGTTGCCGCAAGCCGCGCAAAACGAATCCATCTTCACTCCGGGTCAAAACACTCCACGCCAACACCCAGCCACTATCTCGCGCTGAAATTTCACGAAACACTACACTTCGTCTCGGCTCGCGTCAATGCTAGATTGTCAAATGCTAGATTGAGTGATGTAGATTGAGTGAGGCCAGATTGATGGTGACCTTTCGTCCGCCGCCGTTGTAGCCTCACGCCGCCAATGGATGAACCCGGCTCCATGCCGCTCTCCTGTCCTGATTGCGCCGCCCACATGCCGGAGACCGCTTCTTTCTGCCCCAGCTGCGGACGCCCCATGCAGACGGTCGTCCGCGCCCAGGGCAAAGTTGGCGCACTTCCCGAAAATCTGGCTGGCGCGCTCGCCTACCTTACTTTCATTCCCGCAATCTTTTTTCTGCTTCGCCCGCCCTTCAGCCGGAACCGTTTCGTGCGCTTTCACTCCGTCCAATGCCTGCTGTTCTGGCTGGCGTGCGTGTCGGCGGCCGCTGCCCTCCGCCTCGCTTCCCTGGTCCTGATTCTCCTCCCCTTGCTCGGACCACTCCTCGTGACCCTGCTCTACGTCATCCCCGCTCTCGCCTCGGTTGTGATTTGGGCTGTGCTGTTGGTGAAGGCTTTTCAGGGCGAGATGTTCCAATTGCCCGTGCTGGGCCTCCTGGCCGAACACTACGCCGACCCTCTCGATCCTCCAAAATAGCCGTTGAAGAACACCCTGAACTTGTGGCGCTCAATTGCCGATTGCATTCAGGCCGTTTTTTTGCTACCTTGCCGCGACGCCGCTTGGGGTGAGCTTCCGTCGTTTCGATCCCCGCTCGTCTCAGCCGCCGAGGGGGACATCTCTATGGCATTTTGCAGCACGTGCGGTGCACAGATTGCAGATGGCACGACTACCTGCGCGGCCTGCGCAGGACGCGGCCCGGTTGCCGCAGTAGCGGTGCCGGCCAGCACCGGCGGCATGGCTGACAATGTAGCCGGAATGCTCGCCTACATCACCATCATTCCGGCGATCATCTTCCTGGTCGTCGAACCCTACAACAAGAGCCGCTTCGTTCGTTTCCATGCCTGGCAGAACATTTTCTTCCATGCGGCCTGGATCGTTCTCTGGATCGCTTTGATGATCCTTTCCGCGGTGCTGGCGTTTATCCCCATTCTTGGGCATTTGATTGCGCTGCTCCTCTGGATGGCGCTATCCATCGGGGGCATCGTCATCTGGGTCGTTCTGCTGCTGAAGGCAAATCAGGGGCAAATGTACAAACTCCCAGTGATTGGCGATCTGGCCGAAAAACAAGCGAACGCTTAAGTTCCGCGCCAGCGTCGAAGGCTTAAGCTAGCGCCGGGGCAGAGCAGGGCTGTCCCAAGGGCGCCATGCCCTCGGTGCTGACGCGTTCGTTAACCGCGACACATTTCCACGGGAATCGCTCTCCCCCTGTGATCCCTGTGTCCTCTGCAGTTAAGAAATTCGGAGTCAGCAAATCCAAATGAGTCCTGCCAAGTTTTCCGCCCTTGACTTTCTTCCTGTAAGCTGTCAATCCTATTAGCTTTTACTCCCCCGCCACTGCCGCGCGCACAGCGAGGCATTTACGGGCATTCTCGAAACGCTTGGGGCATTCATTGCGAGTACGTGTCTTCTATCACGACAAATGTTTTGACGGAGCGTCTTCCGCCGCCATCTTTTCCCGCTTTTATCGCGAGCGCATCCGCGGCGACGCCGACTTCGTCTTCACCGGCCTCGTCCATCGTGCCGGCGCGCTCTTCGACGAAAATCAATTCGACGGCGAGGAGAACGCCATCGTCGATTTCAAATA
The DNA here is from genome assembly GCA_035504195.1 of Terriglobales bacterium. Taxonomy (GTDB): domain Bacteria; phylum Acidobacteriota; class Terriglobia; order Terriglobales; family Acidobacteriaceae; genus Sulfotelmatobacter. The sequence continues at coordinate 39,445 of DATJSG010000018.1, read as the reverse complement.
TTCCAGCTCTCCCAACATCACCTGGTGGTTCGACCATCACGAGAGCGCGTTCCTTTCGCCCGCCGACGCCGAACATTTCGAGCAGGATGAGAGCAACCGCAAATTCTACGATCCCGATTTCAAATCCTGCACCAGCTTCATCGCCATGATCGCGCAGCAGCGCTTCGGCTTCGATCCCGCGCCCCTCGCCGATCTCGTCCACTGGACCGACGTCATCGACGGTGCGCTCTACCCCGACGCCAAAACGGCTGTCGAGATGGAAGCCCCGGCCATGAAACTCACCATGGTCATCGAATCCGCCCCCGATCACGGCTTCGTGCCAAATCTGATTCCGCTCCTCGCCACAAAATCGTTGGCGGAAATTCTCCAAGAGCCATTCGTCGCCCCGTTGCTTCCTCCGCTGCTTAGGCGCCACGAACTCTCCATCGAAATCCTCAAACAGCGTACCGAGTGCAAAGACGCCACCATTTTCTTCGACGTCACCGACCACGAACTCGAGGGCTACAACAAATTCGTTCCCTATTACCTGCACCCCGAATCCGTTTACAGCGTCGGTCTCAGCAAGAGCAGTTTTCGCGTGAAAGTTTCCGTAGGATCGAATCCCTGGGCTCCGCAGGAACCGGAGGTAAACCTGGCCCGCATCTGCGAGCGTTACGGCGGAGGCGGACACGCCCGTGTCGGCGCCATCTCTTTCAACGTGAACCAGCACGCCGCCGCAATTAAAGCCTCACAGGAAATCGTCCAGGAACTGCGAGCCGCCATCCGCCAGAAAAGCGGCGCAAGAAAGTAGCGCGAAAAGAGCGGCGACCAAAGTAACCCAGCAACGACGTTAAGCCGCCGTCCCGGCAGCCGGCTTGCCCTGAGCGGAGTCGAGGGGTGGCAATGTCTGGCCGCCGGCCATCCAAAACCAAGAACCCTCCTCCGCACATCCCGATTTTTCCATCCCCGTGATACTCTGCCTTCAGTCAACCTAAGCATTCATGCGCCAGTTCGCTACCAAGCCTGACCCACACCGCCGCCAGCGTCGCGTGCTCCGGGCTGTCGCGGCCTTCGAATTCTTTAAGGGCGTCTTCGTGGTCCTGATGGGGGTCTGCGCCATTATTCTTCTCCACAAAGATGTCTGGGTGCTCGCCGAAAGTCTGCTCGCTCTGCTCCACATCAACACCGATCGCCGTGCCGCTCAACTCTTCCTCGATTTCGCCGACAGTATCACCGACGCGGGGCTATGGGCCGCTGCCCGCATTGCTTTCTCGTACGCCGCCCTACGCTTCATCGAAGCCTACGGCTTGTGGAAAGGACGCACCTGGGCCGAATGGGTCGCCCTGGTTTCCGGATCGCTCCTGCTGCCGCTGGAAATCCGCGAACTTATGCGAGGTATAAGCGTTCTGCGATCCGCCCTCCTATTGGGCAACCTGGCCGTTGTGCTTTACATGCTTTACGTCATTCGCGCCAACCGTCGCGAGCACCAGGTGCATCTATAAAGTAAGGATGGAATGGTCAAGAACCGTTGCCGGACGCCCGAATGGAGCCCATCGACGTGATTTCTCGGGCTCCGTCGCCGTTTCCAAGATCCCACGCCGGGAGCCCCTTATGCGCCTAGCTGGCTGTATATGTTTCTTCTTCTTCATCTTCTCCTTCGTGGAAGTCGCAGTCTCTTTTGCCCAAGACAGGAATTCTCAGGACACCAATTTTCCCGCCGGGCCGCAATACCTCATGAACTACGGTTCGCCGCTTTTCTTGCGTCCCATCGAGACACCCACTCTTTCGCTCCTCACTCCGCCGGCGGTTACCCCCGACGCCCCCGCGGAAGAGCATTCCGGACGGCCAGATACTCCGGCGTTCGGCGAACTTCAGACCCAGGCGCAGATTGATTGGATCTATTGGGGTGTGCGCCCCACCGGCGCGAGCAAACAGTCGCGTCAAACGCCTACAGCACACGAGAACAACGAAAATTCTCCGAACGAAAATGCTCACAACAAAACAGCGCGCGAAGAGATTGACTTAACCGCCGCACCGGCCACGCAACCCTTACCCTCCAGCATCTTCGACAACGGCGCAACTGCGATCACCACTCCCGCAGCCCTCCGCGCGCGCGGATACGGCATCAGCCTCGGCGACTATGCCGCCCTGGTGCGGGCCCACGAGGGCCACGCCGCCCATATCTACACCAACGCCGACATCGCCCGCCTGCACCGAGAGTAGAGCGGCATCCACGCCCCCTCCGCGTGATAGCCTGAATCGACCTTACTTCTCGTTGATCTCAGATCTCAGGTCACGGAGAGTTCATGCCCGACGCCACGTCGCATTTCGATCTGCAATCTGCCGCACGAGAAATCATGCAGCGCTACGGATTCGAACCAGATTTCCCGCCTCAGGTTCCCGAGCAGCTTGCCAACCTGAAGGCCCATCCTCCGCAAATTGCCGTCACTGCTAGCGTCCGAGACCTGCGCCATCTGCTCTGGTCCTCTATCGACAACGACACGTCCCGCGACCTCGATCAGATTGAAGTGGCCGAACGCGACTCTAACGGCGATGCAAAAATCATGATCGGCATCGCCGATGTCGATGCCTTTGTTTCCAGGCAGACCCCGATCGACCAGCACGCCGCCCGTGAAACCACCACGGTCTACGCCGGAGTCAGCATTTTTCCGATGCTTCCTGAAGAACTTTCCACCGGCAAAACTTCGTTGCTCGAGAATCAGGACTGCCTCGGTGTCGTAGTGGAATTCGTCGTCGACGCGTCCGGCAGTCTCAAAAGCTCCGACGTTTATCGTGCGCTGGTTCGCAACAAAGCCCAGCTGCAATACAACTCCCTCGGCGCGTGGCTCGAGGGCAAGTCGCCCGCGCCTGTCAAGGTCGCGGCTTCAACTGAGCTGCAAACGCAACTGAAGCTCCAGGACGAAGTCGCGCACAAGTTGAGAGACAAGCGCTACCAGCACGGCGCGCTGAACCTGCAGACCGACGAAATCCAGGCGGTGCTGCTCGGCGATCAGGTGATCGATGTCGAGAAGCAGCAGAGGAACCACGCCACCGAGCTGATCGAAGACTTCATGATCGCGGCCAACGGAGTGGTCGCTAGAAAACTGGAAAAAGTTTCCTCGCTGCGGCGCATCGTCCGTACGCCGAAGCGCTGGGACCGCATCGTCCAACTCGCCGCCGCCAAGGGCGAGAAACTTCCAGCGCAGCCCGACTCCAAAGCCCTCAACGAGTTCCTGCTGCGCCGCAAAGCCGCCGATCCCGATCACTTCGCCGACCTCTCGCTCGCCGTAATCAAGCTCATCGGTCCCGGCGAATACGTCCTGGAGCGTGCTGGCGACGTCGCTCCCGGACACTTCGGTCTCGCCGTGCAGGACTACACTCACTCCACCGCGCCCAATCGCCGCTTTGCCGACGTCGTCAGCCAGCGCATCCTCAAGGCCTTGCTTAGCGGCCAACCAAATCCGTATACCGACGCGGAACTGACCGAGATTGCCGCCAACTGCACCGAGAAAGGCGATGCCGCCCGCAAAGTCGAGCGCCAAATGTCCAAGCGCCTTGCCGCCGTCGCCATGCAAAAGCGAATCGGCGAAGTATTCGATGCCATCGTCACCGGAGTCACCGACGGCGGAACTTTCGTCCGCGTCTTCCAGCCGCACATCGAAGGCCTGCTGTGCGAAGGTCAGCACGGTCTCGATGTGGGTGACAGGCTGCGCGCCAAACTCATCCGCGCCGACGTGCAAAAGGGGTACATCGACTTTGCCCGCGTTTGATCTCCAATCGCCGTCGCACGTCACCTCTCGTGCCAACTTCTCGCCGGTTACCACGGCAGCCAATAGTCGACCGTGAAGTTGCGAGCTACCCTGATAACAGGAAGTTAGTGCGGAAAACTTCGAGGAGTAATCTGCAACCGTGGCATCATTTCGTTTGCCTTCTCCCGCTCGCAATTCTGCCCGTGTCTCTTACGGCGCAGGATGGGGCAAGCGCCATCCTGCAAAGCAACGGCGGCGTGCTTCTGAATAACGCTCCCGCGCCACCATCCTCCGCGCTCTATCCCAACGACCTCATCGAAACTCAGAAAAATGCGGTTGCACGAATTACCGCCACCGGCTCTGCCGCCGACATAAATTCCGAGACGATAATCCAGTTTCAAGCCGCCGAACTGGCCCTCGATCACGGCAGCATCTCCGTCGACACCTCTCGCGGGATGCGAGTTCGCGTCGGATGCATGACCATCACTCCGGTCAGCGACGCGCAATCGACTCGATACGACGTCTCAGATCTGGATGGCAAAGTCATCATCTCCGCCGTCAGGGGCGATGTATACGTCGGTGCCAACGCCGGCAATCCGCAGTCCGCGAAACAGTCCAGCCGGATCACCGTCCATTCGGGCGAGCGGATGTCGTTCAGCGAAAAATGCGGAGCAACGGAAATCCATGAAGCAGCCAGAGTCCCTGGAATAGGCGCGATCCTGAACTCGCCCTGGGCCGTCGGCACGGGCGCAGCCGCCATCACCGTCCTGACCTGCTGGGCCCTGTGTTTCAACAACGGCAATCCGGTCAGCCCGAAGGATCCGTAACATCGAGCTGCCAAGCATGGCCCCGGTGTGAGTGGAGGCCCCGGGCAGAGTCGAACTGCCGACCAACGGTTTAGGAAACCGCTGCTCTATCCATCTGAGCTACGGGGCCATCTGAGCTATACGCCCAAGGCGAGCAGCCCCATTATCGCACGCGAGTTAAGGCGCGACGGTCAGCGCTTCGCGCTCAAATCGTCGAGCGCGAGATTCAGTTCCAGCACATTAACGCGCGGTTCGCCGAGCAGGCCCAGGTCTCTTTGTGCAGTGTGCTTCTGCACCAGTTCGCGCAGCGTCGATTCTTCCATGCCGCGTGCGCGGGCTACCCGCGGAATTTGGAACTCCGCCGCAGCTGGCGAGATTTCCGGATCCAGACCCGAGGCGGACGTGGTGACCAGATCGACGGGAACTGGCTCTGTGGGATTTTCTGCGTGCAGCGCTGCCGCGTCTGCTCGAACGCGGTCAATCAGCTTCTGGTTGGTGGCCGCATAGTTAGTGCCGCCAGAGTTGGCGGCATCATATCCGTTGCCGGCCGCCGACGGCCGCGGATGAAAATATTTCGCCGAAGTGAAGGGTTGGGCAATGATGCGTGAACCGATGGCCTCGCCGTTGCGCGTAATGATCTGCCCGTTTGCTTTGTCGTGAAACAGTACCTGAGCCAGGCCCCACACCACCAGCGGATAAATCAGTCCCAGCAGAATCGTCGTCGCGATGGTCATGAGCAGCGCTGTGATGAGATGCTTTTTCATGAAAATCCTCAGGCCATGTGAGCCATGGTAATGAGCACGTCAATGACTTTGATGCCGATGAAGGGCGCGATCAGTCCGCCCACGCCATAGATGAAGAGGTTGCGCCGCAGCAAGGCCTCGGCGTTCATGGCGCGATATTTCACACCGCGCAGCGCCAGCGGAATCAGCGCAATGATAATCAGCGCGTTAAATATGACGGCCGAAAGCACCGCCGACTGCGGCGTCTTCAAGTGCATGATGTTCAGCGCGTTCAGTACGGGAAACGTTCCGGCGAACATGGCTGGAATGATGGCGAAATATTTGGCTACATCATTCGCGATCGAAAACGTGGTGAGCGCGCCGCGGGTCATCAGCAACTGCTTGCCGATTTCGACGACCTCGATCAGCTTGGTGGGATTAGAATCCAGATCGACCATATTGCCGGCCTCTTTCGCGGCCTGCGTGCCGGTGTTCATGGCTACGCCCACGTCGGCCTGTGCCAGCGCCGGCGCATCGTTGGTTCCGTCACCGGTCATAGCGACGAGTTTTCCGCCGGCCTGCTCGCTGCGGATCAGCTTCAGCTTGTCTTCCGGCGTGGCCTGCGCGAGAAAGTCGTCTACGCCCGCTTCGCGCGCAATCGCAGCCGCGGTCAGCGGATTGTCGCCCGTGATCATTACCGTACGAATTCCCATCGAACGCAGTTGCGCGAAGCGATCTTTAATTCCTCCCTTGACCACGTCTTTGAGGTGAATCACTCCCATGGCTTGCCGATTCTGCGCCACGACCAGCGGCGTGCCTCCGGAAGATGCGATCCGTTCCACGGTCGCACGCACATCCTGCGGCATCGCGCCGCTTCCGTTCTGTTCCACGTAGCGGGCAATCGCGTCGGCCGCGCCCTTGCGAATTTCGCGCCCGTCGAGATTCACTCCTGACATGCGCGTCTGCGCGGTGAAGGGAATAAATTCCGCCTCGTGGCTGGCAAACTCGCGCCCGCGCAATTTATATCTCTCTTTAGCCAGCACCACGATCGAACGCCCTTCCGGAGTTTCATCCGCCAGCGATGAGAGCTGTGCCGCGTCGGCCATTGCGGCTTCGCTCACGTCGGGCGCTGGCAGAAATTCCGTGGCTTGGCGGTTGCCGAAGGTGATTGTGCCCGTCTTGTCGAGCAGCAGCGTGTTGACGTCGCCCGCGGCCTCGACTGCGCGTCCTGACATGGCCAGCACATTGTGTTGCACCAGGCGATCCATGCCGGCGATGCCGATGGCCGAAAGTAATCCCCCAATCGTCGTTGGAATCAGGCACACCAGCAGCGAGACCAGAACGAACACGGTCTGCGGCGATCCCGAATAAATTGCGAAGGGCTGCAGCGTGACCACGGCCAGCAGGAAGATAATCGTCAATCCCGCCAGCAAGATGTTCAGCGCGATCTCGTTCGGAGTCTTCTGCCGCGCCGCGCCTTCGACCAGAGCGATCATGCGGTCGAGAAAGGTTTCGCCGGGATTCGATGTGATTTTAATCTTGATGTGATCGCTGAGGACCCGTGTGCCGCCGGTCACCGCCGAGCGATCGCCGCCCGCTTCGCGAATCACCGGCGCAGACTCGCCGGTAATCGCAGACTCGTCCACCGAGGCCACGCCTTCCACAATCTCGCCGTCGCCCGGTATGAGTTCGCCCGCGGCGACGGAGCACATATCACCGGCGCGCAGCTTGGCGCTCGCAACTTCTTCGATCTTGCCATCGCAATCTATACGATTCGCCATGGTTTCAGACCGTGCTTTGCGCAGCGTCTCCGCCTGCGCTTTACCGCGGCCTTCCGCCATAGCTTCAGCGAAGTTGGCGAAAAGCACGGTGAACCACAGCCACAACGTGATTTGCAGGTTGAAGCGAAACGCCTCCTGCGGATGCAGCACCAAGAGCACGGTCGTGATCACGCTGCCGATTTCCACGACAAACATGACCGGATTCCCCATCATATTGCGCGGATTCAACTTGAGCAGCGAACTCCACGCAGCGCTGCGCACCAGATCGAGATCCCAAACCGATTTGCGATGGCTTGCCATGTTTTTCCCGAGAAAGCGCTCCCTAGAAGGTTTTCCCCGCCTGCATCAAGAGGTGCTCCAGTATCGGTCCCAGGCTCAGTGCCGGGAAAAATGTCAATGCCCCCAGAATCAGAATCACGCTGATCAGCAGGAGCGTAAACAGTGGCGTCGTCACCGGAAACGTGCCCAGCGACGGCGGCACATATTTTTTCTGAGCCAGGTTGCCCGCAATCGCCAGCATGGGGATGATCATGAGAAAGCGCCCCACCAGTGTGGTGATTCCTGTCGCCGCGTCGTACCACAGCGTATTCACCGTAAGTCCGGCGAATGCCGATCCATTGTTTCCCGCGGACGAGACAAACGCATAAAGAATCTGGCTGAGCCCGTGCGGCCCGGGATTGGAAATGCCCGCCGTCCCGAAACCTTTGACCACCGAAATTCCTGTGAGAGAAAGAATGATCAGAGGAAAAACCAGCGACACCAGCATCGCCATCTTCACGTCGTAGGCTTCAATTTTCTTGCCCAGATATTCCGGCGTGCGTCCGACCATGAGGCCTGCGATGAACACGGCGAGCACGATGTAGACCAGAATTCCGTACATGCCGGATCCTACGCCGCCAAAAATTACTTCGCTGAGCATGATGTTGACCAGTGGTACCAAGCCCCCGAGCGGAGTAAATGAATCATGCCAGCTGTTGATGGCGCCGCAACTGGCGTCGGTGGTGACGGTCGCGAACAGAGCCGAGTTGGCGATGCCGAAGCGAGTCTCTTTGCCTTCCATGTTGCCGCCAGGCTGCGCGCTGGTGACGTGCCGTGCCACAGTGGCCGGATACAGCGGATTGCCTTGCGCTTCCGCCCAATACGCCGTGGTCACGCCGGCGAGAAAAAGAAGCGCCATCGCCGCCCAAACCGCCCATCCGTGGGCGGAAGAGTTGGTCATGCGGCCGAGAGTGTAGGTCAGCCCGGAACCAATGGCGAAAATGCAGAACATCTCGAACAGATTGGAAAGGGGTGTCGGATTTTCAAAGGGATGCGAGCTGTTGGCGTTGAGAAATCCGCCGCCGTTGGTGCCCCATTCCTTGATGATTTCCTGCGAAGCCACTGGACCCTGAGCGATGGTCTGGGTTGCGACCGTGTCCATGACGGGCTTGCCGTTCGCATCGACAACCGGCTTGCCGTCAGCGCCCACACGCTGCACCTGCTGGGGTTCCACCAGCTTCACCGTGTCGTAAGGCTTCAAATTATCGACTACTCCCTGCGAAACCAGAAATAGAGCGCCGACCACGCAAAAAGGCAGCAGCACCCACAAGCAGCAGCGCACGAAATCAACCCAGAAGTTGCCCAGAGTCTGCATCTGCCGGCGCGCGATTCCACGGATGAACGCGATCGCCAGCACGATGCCGGTCGCTGCCGAGGCGAAGTTGTGAAACGCCAACCCCGCCATCTGCGTAAAGTAGCTCATCGTGGTTTCGCCGGAATAGGCTTGCCAGTTGGTATTGGTGGTGAACGAAGCCGCAGTGTTGAAGGCGAGGTGCTCGGGAGTGACGCCCGCGAAATGCTGCGGATTGAACGGCAGGATTCCCTGTATGCGCTGCATTAAATAAAGCAACAGCATCGACACGCCGCTGAACACCAGCATCGCCGTGGCATATTCGGTCCACGGCATCTCGCGTTTCTCGTCGACGCCGGTGATGCGATAGAACAGGCGCTCGAGCGGCCGCAACACTGGATCAATGAACGTATGCTCGCCGGCGAACACGCGGGTCATGTAGATTCCGAGCGGCTTGGTGACGGCCAGAATCAGCCCCAGGAAGACGAAAATCTGCAGCCAGCCATTGGTTGTCATTGGAAGATCGTCATTCGAAGATGGTCATTTCAAGTCGGGTCATTTCAATGTCGTCATTGCGCGATCGAAAATTCGGCGATCGTCACTTCGGTTTTCTGCGTTCAGAACTTTTCCGGACGCAACAACGCATAGAACAGGTAGATTGTGGTCGCCGCGCTGATCACCAACATGATGAGAGACTGCAGGTCCATAAGATTCCTTATTTTATACGGTCACAGAAACGCACATAAGCGACCGACAACGCGAAAAATGCGATTGTGACCATGATCCAAAGAACGTCTTGCATACCACTCTCCGACGACGAATTATGCTGCCAACAAAGCCGCGCCTCGGGCGCTCGTCCATTATCAGCCCAGCCGGTGCAGAAGACCCACGGCAGCCAACAGCAACAGCGCAATCCGCTGGCCTCGTCTGAAGGGAAATTTGTTTCGCGGTGCGTTCGACGACATAACGATCAGTTCTCCTCGTTCCCGCGGAACGAATTTCCATAGCCCGAGTTTCGAGGGATAAGATTTCGCGAAATATACCCCGCGTTGATGCGGCGGCCGCAGAGCCTCCTTCACGAAAGCCGCCAGAACGCGCAGCAGGAATCCCACCGCTCCCACACAAAACAGTGCCGCTGCAACTTTCATAATGCCGCCCGCGTTTCAATGCTTGAAAGCTGACGAATAAGATTTGACAGCGCCCCGTATAAGAGTGGGCACAAGAATTCGTAAAGATTCTATAAAGAATTGCCGACGCTACGAATAAAGGAACTAATCCCTGCTGGCGTAAGACGAATCCCTGTCAATCGGTCTCGCCTGCCGTGCCCCGCTTCGAGCGCTTCAGCAGCCCCAGTCGGCCTCACCCGGCTTGGCGAAATAGGGCCGGTCAGCAGCGGCCTGGGTTGGTACGGTGGCCAGTTCAAGCAGCGCGAGACGCGCCGCTGCGACCATCAATTTGCGTTCCTGCTGCGGCGTGCGCTCCCACGACGAGGCTAGCGTGGAGTCTTCTCCACTCTGACAATCAAAGTCGTGCGCCAGCGCCCCACGATAGTGATGAAACAATTTCGCCAGTTCTTCCGCCGATACATCCTGAATCGACCACATAGATTTCGTCAGCCTTTCTGCGACTTACTCACGCTCGCTTCATTGAGCATGTGAAGCCGTAAAGATTAAATAAAGAGTTCGTAGATTGTTGGTAAAAAGGCGCTGTTGTTCGGGCGGATTGTGTGCGCGAAAAGGGTTCGAGGAACTAATCAACGCCTAAGCGGTCCGAAGGACGAAAAATGAAGATCGGGGTCGAGCGGCTTAGCTGAGTTCCGCGCTGCTCAGGCGAACATCGGGACCGTGCACCAGGCAGGTCTCGGTCGCTTCGTGCGGATCGCGGAAGAAGTCCTTACCGATCGTTCGCCGGCCCGCCTACACTGAGATCCGCCGTGCCAATATTGCCGGTCCTGTCATCGCGCACCACCACGCGCAAGCGGGTCGCATCCGCCGGCAGTTCGGCGCTAAAGGTGAACATCATCGGATTGTCCATCTCCTTCTCGAACTTGCCCGACTTTACGGTTCCTACGAGTGCCTTGATGTCATTCTCGACCACGGGATCTTTGCGCGAAACGCTCATCACCACCGCCTTGACGTTACAATGCCGGTCGCCGTCCGGCACTGCCTGCCAGCCCAGATTGTGCCGGTCCACGGCAACCACATAGCGAGTCATGCGCGGAGTTCCGCGCAGAATCTTGTAGCTGACCGTGATGTCGAGCCCGCGGTAGGGAAGGGGATTCTTCACCGCGTCGGCGAGTTCGGAATCAATCTTGGCGTCGGTGTCCGGCAGGTCCGGCGCAGCGTAGTATCCGCTGCGCGTGCGGGCTTCCAGCCCGGGCCTTGCGAGCGTCACCTGAATATTCCGAAATTTTCCATCCCAGGTTTTGTTCGTCGGGTAGTACGAAAGCGTGTAGTAATCGGCGCCGTCGTCCACGCTGTCAGCCAGGGCCACATCGGCATCGTTTCGATTGAAGAAACTCTTGCCTCCGGTTTGCGCCGCAATGTTCTCAAAGGCCTTCATTCCGCTTGGAATGTCCATCGCCCCCGGCCCCAGAGCTTTCAATCCCTGAGGATCAATCGTGTAAATCGCAAGTCGTGAGTCCCACATTTCGTTTGCGGTGGTTGACACGGCCGTCATCAACCGCCGCCGCAGATCGCCGTGGGGACCCGCCACCCCGCGCGCACCAGAGAGGCTCGGCTGCGCAAGATTCACGGCGGGAAATCCATGGCCGATCCAGATCACATTCTTCCGCCCGGCAAAATTCATGTTCGCTGCGGCAATCTGTTCCAGGTAATGCAACGTGTCCGCAAGGCGGTCAAGGTCGCCCGGCGTTGCATGATTCGCGCCCTGGCGAAGAGGGAACTCGGCCGCATGCCGCTTCAGCGCGTCCTGCAGCAAGTCGGCGTCGTCGGTGTAGTCGTGAATCAGTTCCAGCTGTGAGTCGGTGACCACCATCAGCGCCGTCGGCTGCGGCAGTCTCGGTCCATGAGTATGCAGGTATTTCCTGACCACCTCGCGAGCATAAGCGGTGTCCTGAAGTTCGGTGTTCAACGCATCGATCACCAGAATCGTCAACGCCGGCGACACGCTATGCTCGATGCGTTCGCGCTCACGCGCCTTGTCTTCGACCGTCGATATTTCGTATCTGTGCTGATCGGGACGTTCAAACAACGCAATGATCTGAGGATTCTTGTCTTCCGTAATCGTGAAGTCGTTTCTGGTTAAATTACTTACCGGCCTTCCCGATTGGTCGGTGACGACCACGTCCAGCACCACCTGTCGCGTGGCGCTGCGCAACGTCGTCACCGGAGCTTCTTGCGGGGAATGCCGCGAAGAGCCGGCATTTTGTGCGATAACCGGCAGAACCACCAGAGCAGCAAGAATTAGGTTTTTCCCGAGTGCAGTCGAACCCCGCAACATACAATCTCCGTTACTCGCCCGGTTCAAACCGGTATCCCACCCAGGGTTCAGTCACGATGTAGCGCGGTGCCGCTGCATCGGGCTCAAGTTTCTTGCGCAGTTGGCCCACAAAGACGCGAACATACTCAACCTGCTCGGTGCTCTGTCCGCCCCAAATTGCGCCCAGCAGAGTTCGGTGCGTGATCACTTTGCCTGGCCGCCGCGCCAGGTAAACCAGCAGCTCGAATTCCTTCGGAGTGAGCCGCACCTCGGCGCGTCGCACGGTCACCTTGCGCGCCAGGGTATCGATGCGAAAGTCGCCAATCTCGATCACCGCATCCGGCTCATTCTCCGCGGGCACGCGGCGCAAATTTGCCCGAACCCGCGCCAGCAGCTCGTTCATGCCAAATGGTTTCGTTACGTAATCGTCGGCTCCGGCGTCGAGGGCTTCCACTTTTTGCTGCTCCTTGTCGCGCACCGACAGCACTACGATGGGAACCTGCGACACCGCTCTTACCTGGCGGCAAAGCTGCACGCCATCGATCGATGGCATCGAGAGATCGGTGATGATCAGATTCGGCGACCAGTCTTTCATAATTTCCAGCGCCATCTCTCCGCTGTTCGCCACGCGGATGTCATAGCCTTGCGCCGAAAGGCTGGTGCGCAGCACGCGCGTAATCTGCGGCTCGTCATCTACTACCAGAATGTGCGGCGCAGTAACGCGCACCGGATCTGCCATCAGCGCGCCTCCTGCGTAACAATATGCACATCGACCGAAGGCGAGTCGCGCAAGAAGCGCTGGATCGCCGAGAGATAAAGATAACGTTGCCAGCCGGTGCGCGCCGACCGGCCGAAAATGACCTGCGTGATGTGATGTTCGCGCACCAGCTGCGCAATCCCGTCGGCGATGTTCCCTCCCGTACCCCGCACGACGCGGCCGCCCAAATTTTCGGCGAACCGGATGTTCTCCGCCAGAGTCTTCTGATCCTCGGGCCGCGTGTCCCGTCCCACGTCCACATAGAAAACGTATAACTCCCCGCCCATGGCCTGCGCCATGCGCGAACCGCGCGCAATCAGATATTGCGCCGCCGGATTCGAACTGACGCAAACTCCAATGCGGTCGCGCACCGTGTGCGCCGGCTGTGTTCCGTCTTTTTCCAGGAAAGCATCGAGACTCCGGTCCACCACGCCCGTGACCTGCCGCAGCGCCAGCTCCCGCAGCGCAATCAAATTGCCTTCCCGGAAGAAATGAGAGAGCGCGCGCTGGGCGCGGTCTAAGGGATAAATATCGCCGCGCTGCATCCGTTTTTTCAAAGCCTGCGGAGTCAGGTCGGCGAGCACAATTTCATCCACCCGCTTCATCAACCAGTCGGGAACGGTCTCGCGAACCTGCACACCCGTGATCTGCTGCACCGTCGGCCCGATGCTCTCAATATGCTGCACATTCATGGTCGAGAGCACGTCAATTTTCGCGTCGAGCAATTCCATAACATCTTCGTAGCGCTTGGCGTGCTTGCTGCCCTCAATGTTGGTATGAGCTAGTTCGTCGATGACCACCACCGAGGGCTTCCGCGCCAGAATCGCATCCACATCCATCTCGTCGAAGATCGTGCCCTTATATTCGAGTTTGCGTGGAGGAATGCGGTCGAGCTTGCCGGCGAGTTCCGCAGTGGCCTTGCGTCCGTGCGTCTCTACCACGCCGACGGCTACGTCTTCGCCGCGGCTGGCGCGCCGGATGGCCTCGCTCAACATGCTGTAGGTCTTGCCCACGCCGGGAGCGTAGCCCAGGAACAGTTTGAAAATGCCGCGCGGTTTCTCTTCGGAAACCTGGTCCAGCCATTCCTCGGGCGTCTTGGCCATCGCTGCTATTCTCTTTCTGACCGTCCGAAATGTCACGTCCATCGTACAATGCGGGAGTGAAAACCGGGGTTCGCACGCAGGCGGCGCGTTATGCATTCGTAATCTTCGCCATCGCCGTCATCACGGCGATTGATTTCCGCCTTCATCTCAATCACACCACAGTCGCCCTGATGTTTCTGGTGGTCGTGCTGCTGACTTCCGCCTACTGGGGATTGCGCTATGCGGTCCTGATGGCGATCGGCGCCACGGCGGCCTTCAATTTCTTTTTCCTGCCTCCGATCGGAACCTTCACCATCGCCGATCCGCAAAACTGGGTCGCGCTGTTCGCCTTTTTGGTGACCGCGCTTGTGGCCAGCAATCTGGCCGAGCGCGCCCGCAGCGAGGCCGAGCGCGCGCAACTGCGCCGCCGCGACGTGGAGCGGCTCTTCAGCCTGAGCCAGCGATTGTTGGCTTCGGAAAACGTTCTCGAACTGCTCAACGCTCTGCCGCTTTATGTTCGGGAAACATTTTCAGTGAGCAGCGTCGCCGTCATGGCCGCGGATCATCCCACGGTCTATCGTTCGTCGCCAGATGCTGCCTTTGAAGAGAGCGTGTTGCGCGCCACCCTGCTGCGGGGAGAGCCCATCACCCAGGCAGGCGTGTCTTATGTTCCCCTTCGCCTCGGCATCCGCACTGTCGGAGCGCTGGGGGTCACCGGAGACGAACTTTCGCGCGAGACTCTCGATGCCCTCGGAAGTCTCGCCGGCCTGGCCATTGAGCGCGCCCGCGCTCTCGAAGCTCTGAGCAAAAATCGCGCCGAGCAGGAGCACGAACGCCTGCGATCCGCGCTGCTCGATTCCGTGACTCACGAATTTCGCACGCCGCTCACTTCGATCAAGGCCAGCGTAACGACTTTGTTGTCGGGCGCAGCGTTAGACGATCAGGGGCGCCGCGAATTGTTGACCGTCATTGATGAAGAGACCGATCGTCTGAACCGGCTGGTGGGCGAGGCTGCGGAGATGGCGCAACTCGATGCCGGCATGTTCAAACTCGACCTCCAACCCCATTTCATCCAGGACGCGCTCGATCCCGCGTTGCAGGATGCCAAGGCTCCTCTCGAAAATCATCCGGTCCAGGTGATCGCCTCTAACTTGCCCAAAGTGCGCATGGACGTACAACGCATTCGCGAAGTGATCATGCACCTTCTCGAAAATGCCGGCAAATACTCCGATCCCGGATCGCCAATCAAAGTCACGGCTGAAGTGAAAGACGGCCAACTGGTAGCCAGCGTGGCCGACCGCGGCCCGGGCATCGATTCCTTCGAGCAGTCGCTGATCTTCGAAAAATTCTATCGCGGGCGCAACCAGCGCTACAGCGCGCCCGGTACCGGCATGGGTCTGGCCATCGCCAAGGTCATCGTTGAAGCGCACGGAGGGAAGATCGGTGTGGTGAGCCAGTTGGGCAGTGGCTCGGTCTTTTCATTTACGCTGCCAATTGAAAAGAACTGACGGGCTATTGTAGCGCCGCCGTCCCGGCGGCTATCGTGGCGGCGTCTCGCCGCCACACCCGAAAGCACCACAACCGTTGTTGGATTCAGCTGGTCGGCCCGAAGCGAAAGATCGCCTTGCTAGAGATGTTCTGGGACCGCAGCTCACAAGTCGCAACTCAAGCCTTCTTCATGTAAAACGCAGACTCCTCCGGCCTTACCACCCGCGGAATCCACAGCGGTCGCCGCAGCCCGCCCGGACCCGGCGCCGGACGCGCCAGAGCCTTCCATCGCAAATAAACGGCATGCGACAAATTCGTGTCCACAAAAATATCTCCGTAGCGATCATCGGTCGAAGCTTTCTCCACGCGCACCATCTGGTGCCAGCAGTGCATGCCGCTGATCGGATCGGGATGCACGGGAAAAGTAATGTCCTGATGCACGCCCGCGTCGCTCCACCAGACCCGCTTCGTCTCCGGGTCGAGACTCTCATATGGAGAAACCGTTTCGAGTTGCCTCATCTTCCACTGACCCTTCCCGACTTCCTTCAAATCGACCCACGCGCTCGACATGCGCTCCACCTGATCGTCTTTATTCACCCGCCAGCGTCCCAGATGATGCGAGCACGCGACCACGCCCGGTGCCAGTCCCTCGGTCACCCACGCGTGCAGCACGAAGAAACCGATTTCGGTATGCACCTTCATCAGATCGCCGGTGCGCACCCCACCCAGTTTCCTGGCATCCACCGGATTCACCCACAACGGATTCTTATGAGAAATCTCGTAGAGAAACTTCGCATTCCCCGACCGCGTGTGAATCAGATTCGGCAGCCGGAAAATCGGCAGCAGCGTGTACACCTCGCCCCGCGCCTCTTTCGGCCACTCGACCACCGGTGTGTACTCCGGATCGAAGTCCTCTCCCGGTTGCCCCACCGACGCTCCCTGCGCCGACCGATGAATATGGCTCCGGTAATACTCGGGCAACGTGAACTCCGGCCACTTCCAGTCGGCCATCGTCTTCGAGAATAATTCCAGCTTGCGCGAGGGAGTCCCGTAGCCGACGACTGGCTTGTCTTCGATCATCACGCCAATGGCCTTGCCGTCTTTCTTCACAACACCGCTTGCTTCGACGCTCGAACCGGCTAAATCGCCCGCCGAGAGCGCTTTCTCATTCTGTTTGTACACATCGCGCGTCACTTCAAACGCGCCGTATTTGCGCATGTATTCGAGTGGCGTGAGTCCTTCTTTTTTGGCAGTTTCCGGCAGGCCGGGCACGGAATGATCAAAAATCCATCCGTAGTAATCGTCCACAGTCAATTTCTGCCCGGGCCGGTATGGTGACTCGAAATACCTCCGAATCCCCATCGCTCCGTCGGGATCAATTGCCCACGATAGATCGATCCAGAACTCGTCTTCTTCCCAAACTTCGCCCGGATTCGCCTGGTAGGTGTACTCGAACTTCTCGCCGGCACGCTCGCGCAACACACGATTCACCGGCTGGCGAAATCCAATCCATTTTCCGGCATACGATTCCTGGCTCATCAAATCGTGCCGCTCCGAACTGAACCCCATGGGCAACACATAATCGGCAAACCACGCCGTCTCGCTCCATGTCGGCGAAAGCGCGGCATGCAGTCCGACTTTATCCTCATCGCGCAGCATCTCGATCCACGAAAATCCGTCGGGATATGTCCACACCGGATTGAACACGCGCGTAAAGTAAGCCTCGATTCTCCCGCGTCCTTCCTTCAGAAAGTGCGGCAGCAGAAACGACATTTCATGCGTGCACAGCGGCCATTCCCGTGGATACAGCAATTCGTTCCACTTCTTCTGCGGCGGTGGAACACTGAACGGCCTGGGAACAAATTTATTCCACGCGTTCAGATTGTGTCCGCCTTCGGTTCCCACCGATCCAGTCAGCACATGCAGCAGCATCAGCGCCCGCGCCGGCTGCCATCCGCCAAGATTGCCCGATGCACTCCCACGCCATAAATGCGACGCAAACCTGCTGCCCGCCGTCGCGATCTCGCGGGCGATCTTGACGATGACTTCCGCCCTCACTCCACTTTCTTTTTCGGCGAACTGCGGCGTGAACTTCGCGTAATGCTTCTTCAAAGCCTCGATCACGGCCTCAAAGCTCTGCCCCTGCGCCGAGAAGCCGTCGACTTCCAGTTCCTCCCAGTTCGTCCACTTCCTCACGAAGCTCGCGTCGAATCGCTTCTCGTCGAGAATCACTTTGGCCATTGCCAGCAGCACCGCGGCCTCCGTGCCCGGATACGTCGGCATCCAATAGTCCGCCATGCTCGCGGTGTTCGAGAGCCGCGGATCCATCACGGCCAGCTTCGCTCCCGCCATCTTGCCGTCAATGATTCGCTGCGCATGTGGATTGAAATAATGTCCCGACTCCAGGTGCGCCGAGAGCAGCAAAATAAATCGCGCGTTCGCGTGATCGGGCGAAGGACGGTCCGCATAGTGCCACAACAAATACCCGAGCCGCGCCGACGAGGAACAAACATTGGTATGCGAGTTGTGGCCGTCGATGCCCCACGCCTGCAGCGTCCGCTCCATGATGAAGTCGTGCCCCGGCCGCCCCACGTGGTACATCACCTCTTCGCCGCGCCCTTCCAGAATTGCCTTGCGAATGCGCGTGCCGAAGGTCTCCAGCACTTCGTCCCACGAAGTCCGAGTCCATTTTCCAGCCCCGCGCGCCCCCGCCCGCTTCATGGGATACAGCACGCGGTCAGGATCCTGAATCTGATTGATCGTCGCCGGACCCTTGGCGCACAACCGCCCCCGGCTCGCCGGATGCATGGGATTACCTTCGAACTTCGCAACCTGACCAGTCGCTTTGTCGACATAAGCCAGCAACCCGCAAGCCGATTCGCAGTTGAAGCAAACCGTCGGCACCAACTGGTAATGCCGCTCGACGCGCTTTGGCCACGCCTCCGCGTCAAGCTCCACCCAGTCGTCCCACTTTTCGACCGGCGGACAATATGCCAAATGGCTCCCGTCGCGTTTGAACTCTTTGCTCATTTCCAGATTCCCTCAAACATCTGTGGCCGGGTGCCCCACTTCTGGCCGCCTTTGCCAGAAGTGAGGATTTTCTCCATCAACTGTTCGGCACGCTCTGCCCCGCCATCACAAAGCACCACTCAAAGGCCAGCAATCCCATCAGAGCGAATACAGCCGCGATGGGTTCACCCTCCGGCACAGGCGCGCATAAAAGCAGCAGAGGCAGAATCCCGCCGACCAGAACACCAGCAATCCAAAACCAATTCTTAAACGGCCCGTGTGTAATCAACCGCGCCGCATAAGCCGCATTGTCGGTCGAATGCGGCATCATGAACTCGGCAAAAACGATCAGGAGATGAAACACCAGGCTCGCCAATAGCGCGATCTTCGCCACATCGCGCGCTTCATCCGATCCTCCAAGCGCAGCCGGAAGCAACGCCAGCACTGCCGCGCCACACAGCAACGCCTGCACAATCAAATGCACCGGCAGCAGCGGAGTCTGCCACAAATCCCGCCCTTCGCATTGCCCAAAAAGAAACGCCGTATAAACCGCCGCCAAAAATCCCGCCAGCACCGTAGGCCACAACAACCCAAACGCAATCGCCGAAAACCCAAGCACCGACGCAATCCAGAACAATCCACTCACCCCGCTGTACCCAATCAGAATGAACGCACCCCGCGCCAGCCACGACCGCTTCTGCGGCATGAATACCACGCGCAGAAAGCGCATCTTGTGCTCCAGATCCCAAACCAGCAGCACCGTAGTCAGCGCAGTGAACAGCAGCGCGATCGTCGAGAGCGCCACATCGCGCATCCGATCCGCTCCCAATCGCCCGAGCACCATGGCAATCGCCGGAATCGCCAGCGCCCCCGACCCAATCGCCTTCGTCCAGCAATATGCCGGCACTTGCCATCCCCAAGGCCGGGCATGCGAAACGTCATAAGCCGCCAACGCATTCTTCTGCAGTAGCGGACTGTCCGTCGGATAAATCGCCCCGCCGCCGTGTACGCTCTCATTCCGCTGTGACCACATGTACATGGGCTCATGCCGCGCCGCCGTCGGCACAATGGCACTCTCATCGCCATCAATGTAATAAAGCTTCGGGCGCGTGTTTTGCTCCGGCTTGCGCACCCGCACCGGTTCGCGCGCCAGCAGTTGCGCGATCTCGCCATCGCATGCGTCCAGGTCTCCCGCAATGATGGCGTGCTCTGGACAAACCACCACGCACGCCGGCTCCAATCCAACTTCGGTGCGATGCGCGCAATAATGGCACTTCGCCGCCGTCCCTTCGTCGGGATCGATATAAATCGAATCGTAAGGACAAGCTTGCATGCACGCCTTGCAGCCGATGCAGCGCTCCGAACTGAAATCGACGATCCCGTCCTTCCGCTGATACATCGCCGTCACCGGACAAATCGTCACGCATGGCGGATTCTCGCAGTGATTGCACCGGGTCACCTGAAACACGCGCCGCGTATTGGGATACGTCCCCTTCTCCACATACTTCACCCACGTCCGATTCACGGTAAGCGGAACATGATTCTCCGTCTTGCACGCCACCGTACACGCGTGGCAACCGATGCACTTCCGGTTATCGATGATGAATCCGTATCTCATGCAAAAATCTGCGAAGGACCAAGTATTGTAGCCGAGCGCGGATGCGGGCCTCCTGACTGCCTTGAGACCGCAGGCTCTCCTTAGAATATATGGAGTTCCAACCCGCATGGCCACGACGCTGGGCTACAATCAACTGCGCTTGAGATGGCAGTAGACAGTAGCAATCGGAATTGCGTCGTGAGCCAGACTCGAGACCACAAAAACAATCTATGACGGCCGAGATCGCATCCAGCATGTCCGCGGTGCCCGACACTTCGAAAATCTTCTACAACCGCTTTCTCCTCGTCGTCGCCGGACTCGGTGGCCTCCTCTACGGCGTCGACGTCGGCATCGTAGCCGGCGCTCTGCCGTATCTCGAAGCGACCTCCGGTTTCACTGGAGGCCAGCTTTCCACCGTGGTCGCAGCCGTTCTGCTCGGCAGCGTCATCTCCACCCTCTTCGCCGGACTGCTCGCTGACTGGATGGGCCGCCGCACTCTGATGGCGCTCAGCGGCGTCATGTTCGTCATCAGCATCCCCATGATCGCGCTCTCGCAAGGCTATGGCTCGCTGGTTTTCGGCCGCCTGTTGCAGGGAGTCAGCGGCGGCCTTATCGGCGTCGTAATTCCGCTCTATCTCGCGGAATGCCTCACCGCCTCTGATCGCGGCAAAGGCACGGGAATCTTTCAATGGCTGCTGACGCTCGGCCTCGTCGTCGCCGCCGGGCTGGGCCTCTACTTCAGTTTTCGCGTCGATCAGGTAGCCAAACTCGGCGACGCGGCCAAACTCCTTGCCTTCAAAAATACCGCCTGGCGCAGCATCTTCTGGGTTTCTTTGCCGCCCGGAATTCTTTTCGTAATCGGCAGCCTGATGGTCGCCGAATCGCCGCGCTGGCTGCTCCGCCGCGGCAAAAACACCGCCGCTTCCGCCGCGCTTCTTCGCTCCCGCACTTCTGCCCAGGCCGATCTCGAACTCAAAGAGATGGAAGAAATCCTCGCCGCCGAAAAAAACAAATCCGCAGGGAAGTCGGCTTCAAGCGAGTCCCTCCTTCGCCGCAAATACGTCATCCCCTTCATCCTGGCCTGCATCATCCTGGCTGCCAATCAGGCCACCGGCATCAATTCCATCATCGGATACAACGCCAACATCCTTCTGCAAGGCGGCCTCTCCGATTTCGCCGCGCACTGGGCTTATCTCTTCTTTCAGATCATCAACTTTATCGTGACCTTTGCCGGCGTCCTGCTGGTCGATCGCAAAGGCCGCAAATTCCTTCTCTCCTTCGGCACCGCAGGCATCATCCTCTCGCTCGTCTGCACCGGCGTGCTCTTCCTCGGCAGCGAGAAGCAACGTGTCGATGCCAAACCCGCAATCCAATCCCGCGTCACCGCCGATCAGACATTTACGCTCAATTACACGCCGGAAATTGCCGACCAACTCTTGCACGAAACCGGCAACCCGCCCGCTGGTCGCGCCACTTCGCTGGTCGTCATTTATTCATACGGCGACTTTCACGCCACCAGCCAGGTCGTTCGCTCCAACGATACTGCGACTAAGCCCATCGAACTCACTCGCGATGCCTGCATTCCTTCCAACAAAGTCATCGCGTTTTTCTCCAATCCCTTCGGCAATCTCGACGCTGCCCGCACCGCGCCACTGAAAATCGACAACGCCCTCATCAGCCCCATCCCCAGCGCGCGCAACGGCTGGATCGTCGCCATCACCCTCTTCATTTTCATGGCCTTCTACGCCGTCGGCCCCGGAGTCTGCGTCTGGCTGGCCCTCTCCGAACTCATGCCCACCCGCATCCGCTCCAACGGCATGAGCATCGCGCTGCTTCTGAATCAAGGTGTAGCTACCACCATCGCCGCCATCTTTCTGCCCACCGTTGGCAAATACGGCTATTCGACAATGTTCTTCGGCTTCGCCGCCTGCACTGTTCTTTACTTCGTAACCGCCGCATTTTTCCTGCCCGAAACCAAAGGAAAGACACTCGAAGAAATCGAAGCCCACTTCGAGGGCAAGACCGCGTAGGCGACACTGTTCATGTTGGGACAGCCGCCCTCGGCTGTCCGCGGAGCGCAACTCCGCTTATTGCCCGCTCCGCCAGCAATGATTTACCCTCACCCCTGAACATGACTCCAACCAAGACGCCAGCTAAATCCAAAAAGCCCACCGGCAAGCACACCCACATCATGCGCCGGGAAATCTACGAGCAGCCAGAAGCCATCGCCAAAACCGTCGCCAAGCACCTCAAAAACGACATCATCTTCCCCGGCGAACTCGATTCGATCGAAAGTGCGCTCCTCACCTTTGAAAAACTCATCATAGCCGCCAGCGGCTCCAGTCGCCATGCCGGACTCGCCGGAGAAATCATGATCGAAGATCTCTCCGGAGTCGCCGTCGACGTCGAATACGCCAGCGAATACTGCTACCGCTCCACCCACGCCGCCGTCGATCCCATCGTCATGGTGATTACGCAGTCAGGCGAAACCGCCGACACCATCGCCGCGCAGCGCGAAGCCCTGACCCGCGGAGTCAAGACCATCGCCATCTCAAATGTTTCCCCCGCCACCATCGTCCGCGAAGCCAGCGCCGCGCTGATCACCGGAGCCGGCCCCGAACTCGCCATCCCCGCCACCAAGAGCTTCACCACGCAACTCACCATCGTCTATCTGATGGCTCTTTTTCTCGCCCGCAAGCGTGGCCGCATGACTTCCGAAGTGACGCGCTCCTATCTGCATCGTCTGCAGCGTTTGCCCGATGCCATCGAACAAAACCTGCGCATGTGGGACAATCTAGCCGGCGAATACGGTAAGGCGCACTATAAGGCGGAAAAATTTCTCTATCTCGGACGGGGCGTCCACTACGCCATTGCCCGCGAAGGCGCACTCAAGCTCAAAGAAATTTCCTATGCTCACGCCGAGGGCTATCCCGCCGGAGAACTCAAGCACGGCCCCAACGCGCTAGTCGATGAAAAGTTGCCGGTCGTCGTGCTGGCCACCTGCGACCACCACGATCCCGACTCAGTGCTGCGCTACCGCCGGACACTCGAAGTAATGAAAGAAGTGAAATCCCGCCGCGGTCCGCTGGTCACGGTCGCAACCGAGGGCGACGAAGAAGTCGCGTCGATCGCCGACCATGTCTTCTACGTCCCCGCCGCGCCCGAGTTGCTACTGCCCATCGTCGAAGTAATCCCATTACAACTGTTCGCCTATCACATCGCGATCAACAAAGGCTACGACGTGGACCATCCGCGAAATCTGGTCAAAGCCGTAGTCACGGAATAAGAAGATATCTCGCGAGGGATCCGTCCGCCTGAAAAGCCCTTGTCATTCCGACGCGCGAGCGCAGCGAGACAGGAGGAATCTGCTGCTCCCGCCAGAGCACTTACGTCACCGGCGGCCGCTCCATCTCCGCTTCCTCCGCCGCATGACTCTCCGCCGACAACTTCCGCAACGACAATCTCTCATGATGCGCCAGAATCAATCCCAGCGGCACCACCGCCGCAAACGTCACCAGCCATAAAAGAATCCCGCAACTGGCCGCCAGTTCCGCCGGCACGTCAAACACACTCGACAAAGTCGCAATCGTCGCCATCTGCGAACCGCCGCCCACTGCCGGCAGCTGCAGCATCGAACCCAGCATGGATGCAAACATCACAATCAGCAATTGCGACACCGGAATTGCCAGCGCATCCACGCCATACGAATGTGTCACTTCCTGGTAGGCCAGCGCGATCACGTACCACATTCCCACCGAAACCAGCGTCAGCGAAATGAACGACAGGGGCCCGTCAATCGTGTTCAGTCCCAGCCCAAACTCGCGCACCTTCTGTGCCAGCTTGTGCCCGACGTTCCTGGGTCCCACATGCGACGACAGATGCGAAAATCTTCCCTCCACCCACACCGCAACCCTCTCGCCGTTGCGTCGAATCACAACCGCCATGATCGTCGTTACCGCCACCGCGGCCGTCAGTCCAAAGCCCAGTTCCCGGAAGCGAAGATAATATTCTGGATGCGGAATCGACGGCAGCGCGCTGGGAAGAAAAATAGCCAGCAACATCAGCACCGTGAAAGCTCCAATATCGAAGATGCGCTCCACGCCCCACACCGCAACCTGCGAAGAAACGGGAAGGTCGGTCCGTCGCGCGATCAGATACGGACGAATAAATTCTCCTGCCCGTCCCAGCAGCGCCAGTCCGGTAAATCCCACCAGTGTCGGCGAGACCATATCCAGCGTTCGCGCTTTCGGCCGCACCGGCTTCAGAAAAATCTTCCAGCGCCATGCCCGCATCACGTAGCCGAGGTAGATCAGCGCAATTCCATGCAGCACGTGTATTTTCTTGATGCGGTGGGTCTGGCTCCAGAACGTTCCCCAGTCAAAGGTTCGCCAGTGCCGGTATTGCAGGTAAAAGAGCGCGGCCAGTATCAGAAACACCACCGCACTGGCCAGAACGCGCTTCTTATCCATGAATGGGGGAAACTCCGCGCCGCAGCCCCAGCAACGCGAAGCGGGAGACGGCCGCTTCAAAGGTAAATGACCAGGACGAAGGAATCAAACACAGTGGCGGAGGATTCGATGGGGCGATTATTGGGACGATTACGTGGAGCGGCCACTCCTGCCCGCTGCGGTTGACTTTGCTCTTGCTCGTTTTGGGATCCTACCGGCTCGCCTGCTCCGCGCCAGCCTTCGCTTGCACCTGACCGGCGCTGTGCGTCTTCGTACTCGCGCTCTTGGCAGCGGATGTTTTTTGCGGACCAGCCGTCGCTTTCCCTTGCGCGATCTTCTTCTTATTAAAATCCTTCACCACCCGCGCCACGTACGCCCGCGTCTCATAATAAGGAGGCACGCCGCCAAACTGTTCCACCCGCTGCGGCCCGGCATTGTAAGCCGCCAGCGCCTTTACCATATCGAAGTCGTAACGTTCCATCAGTTCCCGCAGATACCTCGTCCCGCCTTCCACATTGGCCTGCGGATCGAACACATTCCCTACGCCTAACTGCGACGCCGTCCCCGGCATCAACTGCATCAATCCCTGCGCGCCCTTCGGCGAAACTGCCCGCGCGTTGAATCCGCTCTCCGCCTTGATCACGCTGTTCACCAGATCCGGATCAAGCCGGTACCGGTCACTAGCCTCATTCACCACTTCATTCAGATCGGCCTTCGGACGCCCAGGAAATCCTGCCGCCGCATTGGATACGGTGGGTGCACCGTATAAGGCGCGTGCCCCACTTCTGGCCGGTTTTGCCAGAAGTGGGGTTTTTCGATCGTTCCCTGACACCGTACCCGCTGAAGCCACCGGCAAATCCGGCGCAGCCTCAAAATGATCAATCTCCACCGTCGGCACATCCACAAAGCTCGATCCATCCGCCGCCACGTAAAGCCGCGTAACATTGCCGATCACTTCGCGCCGTTCATGCCGGATCGAAAATCCATTCCTCAGCACCGCCACTTCGCCGGCAAAACAGGGAAGCGCCATCACCGCGACGATCGCAATGATTCCAACCCGCAACCGGCATGATCCCGAAGATCGCATCTGGTTTTGTGTGATTTTACTGACCACTGATCACTGAATCACTGATCACTGAATCACTGACCACTAATCACGATCACTGTTTCCCTAAAATCATCTCCACCGCCGCCGCCACTCCGCACGCATCGTTGCCGCGCGTCACCGTCCAGCCGCGCCCCAGCAACTCCGGGCAGGCATTCCCCATGATAACCGGATGCCCGGCAAACTCAAGCATCTCCACGTCGTTGTGATTGTCACCGATGGCCATGACCTCTTCGCGCCGGTAACCCCGATGCGCCGCCCACCGCTTGAGCGCATGTCCCTTCGAGCACCCCGCGTTCAGCACGTCGATCATCGACAAATCCCGCGCCGGATATTCCGTGCGCAGCACCGTCACCGTCCCATCCATTCCCGCACTCGCCAGCGCCTGAAGCGCCAGATTCATCCGTGCCATCGTCCCGCAAAACATCGCCTGCACCGGATCGCGCACCAGCGCCCGCTCAATCGGCACCACAAACTGGATGTACTCCATATTCTTCTCCACCCATCGCCGGATGCTCGCGCCAATCTCGTCGAGACGCTCGATCACAATTGCGCCCTTCACTTTGGTGTCAAAAGGAGTGTCAAAAGGAGCGTCAAAGGTAAGAACGGTGTTGCCGCGGAATTCTTGCATCGCCCCCACCAGCCGCCGGCAAGTCTCCGCTGGCATCATGTCGCAATGAAACGTCTCGCCCGCCAGCGATCGCGTCACCGCACCATTCGAACTGATCAGCCACAAATCAAATCCAAGCTGCCGCGCAATCGGCATGGCGAACGTATGCCGTCGCCCGGTTACCAGCACAATTTCAATTCCCGCGGCATGCGCACGCCGCAGCGCCGCCAGATCGCCCTCAGAAATTTGAAATTGTGGATTGAGCAGCGTACCGTCGATATCGGTCGCCAGCAGCCGGATGGAAGTCCTGGGGACGCAGGGCTCGGAACAAGTCACCACCCGCAATTTTACCACCCGAATCCAGCCGCCCAAGTCCGGACCAGCTAATTCTCAATGAGCGTAATCGCCTGGTTACAACGACCAATCAAACACCGCGAATACTCGACCACAAATCTGGCGCTCTAGTGTCGGCGCACGCCTTGGCGATAGATCCACCCAATGACATAGGCAAAGGATGTGAGGACCAGCGCTATTGACGCAACGTGAACGATGGGGATTGTAAAAGCGAGTTTTGGGAAGGTAAATATAAGCCCCACAAAGAGAAGGAAACACAGCCACACGACAACAAGGGACCTTCCGAATACGGCCTTCCCGCGATCAACTGGCTCGGTCAGCGAAGATGTCACTCCCAGCCGACCTGACCCAGTCACTTGCGGCAGATAGACGCACCAGCAATACAGGCAACTGCCGTACCAGAAACCAGCCAACATCACTAGGAACCAGAATCTCTTTATCCATTTTCCTGAGGCATCCAGCCGTGCCCAGTACCGCCACATTCCGAGCCAAAGGAAGAAGACAGAAAAAGCTCCTCCAGCTCCAATGATTCCCCAAAAAACATTGGCAACTGATGGTTTACCAGAAGGCGCGACTCGTCCTAAGAAGACTGGCAACAGACCGAGGACGAATAGCGAAGCAACGAAGAACAATTGCGCAGCGCGGCGGGTCCCAATCCATTGTTCGTCGAACCTGTTCCAGAGTCCCAGCGGTCCTATGCGGTCGAAGCGCATATTGGTTTTAGCTCGTACCCGGCTTCATACGGATTGTAACAACCCACTCTCGAAACACAAGCTGTCAACCGTGGCTGTCGTTAAATCCCGATTACGCTCAAAACCCCTGCCCGAAGGGAAGATGAGTGTAAACGCATTTTTCGCAAACCATCCGTTAGAATGGCTCGTTGTGAGCGGCCAAGCTACTGAGGTCATGGTCTAGTGTCAATGGCGTGTGCAGATACACAGTCGCACGAAACGATTTGCGCAGCAAAGAGCAGATGCGATGACCGCTGCGAAGCAGTTGATGAAGCGAATCGTGGAACGCACGCTAGACCCCTACGAAGGCTATCTGCAAATCTGCGGCATCTTCCAACGACACGCACACTTGGAAATGCCAGAGCTGCGCGCTTTCGTGCGAATTGATGGCATTGACCCCAACTGGTCGGTATCGGTCACGCCCGAACTGCGCAACGCGATTATCCAACGTGCAGAGACATTCTTAGGAGGCGCCGAGTGATAGCTGGCGAAATATCCTGATTACACTTATTGACCTCGCGAGCCCTATCTAGCGCATTCTGCGAGAACTCCTGCCCTACGCTCACAGCCTCGCCAACAACCCACTAGCCTTCCGAAACCACCCCCGCTCCCGCCGCCGCAAATACCCCGGCATCGTCGGCTTCTTATCCAAAATCTTCTGCGCCCACTCCCGCGCGTCGGCCACGCGCCCCTGCGATTGCAAAAATAACGCGTAGTGATAATACGTCTCCGAAATCGTCGAAATCCGTGTCGCCTCGCGAAACATCGCGTCGGCTTTCTGGTTCTGCCCAGTCTGCGCCCACGCCCACGCCAGCAATCCCTTGGCGCGATGAAAATCGTAATCCGGATCCGACTTCACCGCCCGCTCCAGATCCGGCACCGCCGCCGCAAAATCCCCTAACTCAACTTCCGCCACGCCGCGCCGGTAAAACGCATCGACTGAATCCGCACGCGCCCCAATCGCCTTGTCGTATGCCGCCCGCGCCCGCGCGAAATCGCCGTCATCCAGGTACAGCAGTCCCAACTCCTCATAATTTCCCGCCGAAGGATTATCCAGAATCTCCCGCTCCAGCTCATGAATTCGCCGCCGCCGCGGAAACATCTGGAACGAACTCCGCAGCAGCCCCGCATCCGGAATCACCTCCACCGCGATATAAACCAGCGCCCCAATCCAATGAAACAGGATCACAAACAGCCAAAACCAATCCGGCCGCCGCCGGATGAAGTGGACAATCGCCACCACCCGCAGCGCAATCGCCCACCACGAAAATGCAAAAAACAGAAATGATCCCATCAGAAGCCGTTCTATCGCATGATCCGTTCTATCGCCTGGGCGCGCCACGCCGCAGGCGCACCTCGCGCGAAATCAGAATTTGCGTTTAGAAGAAGTCACAGTTCGCATTTAGAAGCCGTCATGCTGAGCGTGTCATACCGAACGTCTCATGCCGAAATATGTCATGCCGAACGTGCATACCCAACGTGTCATACCGAATCTCTTATTCAAAAAGCTGTCATTCCGAACCGTCGCGAAGCGGCGGTGAGGAACCTGCTTTTCCCTCTTCTACTTCTTAACGTCCGGACTCGTCATCGGACTCGTCACTCCGCTCAAACTGTCCGTCACGGACTTCGGCAGCTTGTCCGCATTGGCCAGCAGCAAACTTACCTGCCACATCTGCGTGGTCGTCAGTGACTTTTCAAACCCCGGCATGCCGGTCATCCGAATTCCTCCTGAAACCTTCCAATACGTTTCCCCCGCCGGATCGTCCGTCACGCCCATTCCCTCCATCAGCTTCGGAGGCTTCGGAAACATTCCCTTCGCAATCGCCGTCTGCGCATGCCCCGGCAGCCCATGGCAAACCGCGCAATGATCCTTATAAACTTGCGCCCCCGCCGTGTACGCTGCCTCGTCCGCCGCGATCGGCGCCGACTTCGGCGCCTCTTTTTCGATCCGTGCCTCCAGCGCCATGTGCGCCAGCTTTCGCTCAAACGGCATCGGCGGAGCCGAAGTCGCCACCGGCACGCTGCCCGAAGCGAAATAGAAATACACCCCCAACGGAATGGCCAGCAGACCCACGATCAGTCCCAGCACAAACTTTCTCATTCCCGTTCTCCTTGATATCCGTTCTATTGAGCTCCTGCTAAAAACTTGAACGTTGATACTAAATCAAACCGCTGCCCGCGTGAGTCCGGACAGATGGCGGGCCCTCGAGCGACAGAACGCCGAAGCTGGCAGCGCACGCCAAAGATCAAGAAGTGGCGAGTGGATACTGGCAAACTGCCCCTCTGCTAAACTCGCATTCAAATGCTCACGCACCTCGAATGCACCCGCTGCGGCGAACATTATCCCGCCGACCGCCCGCAATCCGTCTGCCCCAAGGACGCCGGCATTCTCTATGCCCGTTACGATCTGGCCGCCATCAAACGGACATTTTCTTCCGCTCGCCTCGCCGGACGCGCTCCCACCATGTGGCGCTACGACGCCGTCCTTCCCGAGGCTGATCCCGTCTCGCTGGGCGAAGGCTTCACGCCCATGCTGGCCAGCCGCGAGTTTCCCAACGTTTTCATCAAAGACGAAGGCCTTAATCCCACTGGATCCTTCAAAGCCCGCGGACTCTCCGCAGCCGTGACCATGGCCAAACATTTCGGCCTGAAAAAGCTCGCCATCCCCTCTGCCGGAAACGCCGCCGGAGCCCTCGCCGCCTACGCCGCCGCCGCCAGCCTCGAAGCCCACATCTTCATGCCCAAAGATGTCCCCGCCGCCAACCGCATCGAGTGCGACTACTACGGCGCTCACGTCATCCTGGTCGATGGCTTGATCAGCGACTGCGCCCGGCGGGTTGCCGAGTTAAAAGTTTCCGAGTCGTGGGAGAAAGACAAGTGGTTCGACGTAAGCACCACCAAAGAGCCCTACCGTGTCGAAGGCAAGAAGACCATGGGCTACGAAGTCGCCGAACAACTCGGCTGGAAACTGCCCAGCGCCATCATCTATCCCACCGGCGGTGGAGTCGGCCTGCTAGGCATGTGGAAAGCTTTCGAAGAAATGGAAGCCCTGGGCTGGATCTCCTCGGAAAAGTCCGATTCGGAAAAGTCCAGTTCGGTTCGCCCCAGAATGATCGCTGTGCAATCAGCCGGATGCGCCCCTATCGTGAAAGCATGGGATGAAGGCAAGCCCACCTCTGAATCCTGGCGAAATGCCGCGACCCTGGCTTCCGGCCTGCGCGTCCCCAAGCCCTACGGCGACTATCTGATCCTCGACATATTAAAGAAGAGCAAAGGCACCGCGGTCAGCGCTACCGACGAAGAAATCCTCGAAGCCACGCGCCACTGGTCCAAAGTCGAAGGCATCTTCGCTGCCCCCGAGGGCGCAGCCTGCCTGGTAGCCTACCGCAAGCTCTTATCGTCGGGATTTTTCAAGCCCGAAGACACCGTAGTCCTCTTCAACACCGGAACGGGTCTTAAGTATCTAGATGTCCTGGACGCAAGCGCGGGCAATGCCCATGTGGTCGGGGGCGACTCGCCCGCGCGCCCCGTGCAGGCCGCCAAGCCCGCAACCCGCCAAATCGCCGGCATCATCGGCCCCTACTGAAGATTCGATTCTCGTTCCAAGGTTGTCACCATTTATAGGTTTGTCACTCCGAACCGAGCCGAAGGCGCGGTGAGGAACCTGTTGTTGCTTTTTATTCATTCTCGGCGGCGTTGTCGTCCTGAGCGAAGTGATTGCGAGAGCGAAGCGACCGCAATCACGCAGTCGAAGGATCCCTACCCGACCACGGCGTCAACCCCGTGTTCCCCGGTGTCCTCTGTGGTTAAAATAAAACTCGCCCATGACCGACCGCCTCTATTACCACGATTCCTTCCTCTACAACTTCGAAGCCGAAGTGCGCGAAGTAACCGACTCCCCGCGCCCCGCCGTCATTCTCGACCGTACCGCCTTCTATCCCACCAGCGGCGGCCAAATCCACGACACGGGAGTGATCTCCACGGAAGATGAACAATTCAAAGTCACCGAAGTCGCCGACACCGAAGACGGCAAGGTCGTCCACTACCTCGAAGCCACCAGAGATCTTAAGCCCGGAACCCGCATCCATGGCCAGATCGACCCCACCCGCCGCCGTGACCACATGCAGCAGCACTCCGGCCAGCACGTTCTCTCGGCAGCGTTCATCCGACTCTTCAACATGCCGACCGTCTCCTTCCACATGGCCGATGACTACTGCTCGATCGATCTCGACCCGCCCACGCTCGCCAAAGATCAGATCGAGTCCGCCGAGCGTCTCGCCAACGAAATCATCCTCGAGAACCACCCAGTTGAAATTCGCTTCGTCACTCGCGATCAAGCCGCCACTCTCGGCCTGCGAAAAGATCCGGCCGCCGACCGCGACGAACTTCGCATCATCGATATCCGCGATGTGGATGTCAGCGCCTGCGGCGGCACGCACGTAAATCAAACCGGACAAATCGGCTGCATCCTGCTTCGCAAAGCCGAACGCGTCCGCCAGGGATGGCGCGTCGAATTCGTTGCCGGACAGCGCGCCGTGGCAACCGCTCGCCGTGACTTCACCACACTCACCGATGCCGCCGCGCTCTTTTCCGCTCATATCTACGATGTCCCGCAGCAAGCCCGTAAATCGCTCGACGAAATCCGCTCCCTCCGCAAGCTGCGTGAGCAAAGCCAGGAAGAACTCGCTGCCGCCCAAGCCGCCGCGCTGCTGGCCGAATCCCCCGAAACCAACGGCCGCAAGCTGATCGTCCGCACCTTCGCCGACCGCGACCTCACCGCACTCAAGCTGCTGGCGCAAAAACTCGCCCGCCTCTCACCCAACGCAGTCGCGCTGCTGGCGACCACGGCGTCGCAGCCATCTCTAGTCTTCGCCCAATCGCCAGGCCAGCCCTTCGACATGGGATCGCTTATGAAAGAAGCCATGGCCAAACTCAACGGCCGCGGTGGCGGCAGCAAAGACCTGGCCCAGGGCGGCGCACCCACTTCCGAAGGCATCGACCTCGTTCTCCACGAGATCGCCGATTCCATGTCATCCTGATCGACGCCAAGCACCGTGCACCAAGCCCGCGTCGCCGCAACGCTTGCCGCGCACCTCCAGCGCTCACAGCCCGTAGAACCCAGCAACCCGCAGGGTTTAAGATAAGAGCGAGCGCACCATGCCCGACGACTCCATCACCATTTCCCCCGGCCCGCAATTCCGCGCCGCCATGTTTGTGGCCATCGTCGCCGACGCCTTGCAGCTTGTGGTTTTTCCTTTATTCGTCGAGGGCGCGCTGTCTCCCGCCGACGACGTATTCGACATCGCCGTCGGCGCCGTCATGGTTCACCTGCTGGGCTGGCACTGGGAGCTCCTGCCCTCATTCCTCGCCAAGCTGGTTCCCGGCGTCGATCTCGTCCCTTTCTGGACCATCGCCGTAGCCAACCTCTGGCGCAAAGCCAAACGCATGGCCGACGTAGCCAATGCAGAAAATCAATCGCTGCAACTCCCGCCAGCTCACCCAACCAAGAATTGACGATTCATTTCTCCATTCCCACTTCGGAACCATCCCCGCACCAAACGCAAATATTTTCGTCCCATTCTTCGCTCCCGCTCCTAAACTAACTCCCAGCTGTATTCCTCATTCCCACAAAACGTGGCGGGGCTTCCTAGGGCTCCGCCATTTTCATTCAGGAATCTGTTTCACCAATGCGAGGAACACGCATGTCCACCACTCCCAACCGCAAGCCCCACAAACGCCAAAAGCCCCAGCCCCCAAAGCCCACTCCTCCCGCTCCGCGCAAAAATACCAAGGTCACCGGAGAGCGCTCCGAAGCCGCCTTCCTCGACCGCGCCATCCAGCGCAACTTTGGCGTCGCCAAGCCCTGGGGAGACTCCCGCCGCTACGACTTCATCCTCGACAACGGACAGTGCCTGCACCGCATTCAAGTCAAGTGCACCGAGTCCATCCGCGCCCGCGCCTACGAAACCCGCGCTACCTACACCGTCGGCAAGAAGCGCGCCGTCTACACCAAAAAGGACATCGACTTCATCGCCGCCCACGTCGTCCCTCTCGATCTCTGGTACATCATCCCCGTCGAAGTCTGCACTCCCGCACCCATGCTCCGTTTCTATCCTCACCGCAAAGCCAGAAAGATGCGCCTCGAACCCTACCGCGAAGCCTGGCACTGGATCCTGCCCAAAGAAGGCGTCGATGAAAACGGCCGCATCGAAATCCAAGCCAGCGCCGACGAAACCATTTACCCGGAGCATGTCGACCTGGAACACGCCGATCTGGAACACGTCGATCCGAAACCTGTCGATCCGGAATACGACCGGACAACAAATGCCGCTCCCGGCAAAGACCATGTAGGGACAGCCGCCCTCGGCTGCCCGGCCGGGCAAAGCCCGGCAGCCCTGTCTCCCGCAACCTCGAGAGCGACCCCCAAAACTCCCATCGCAACCCTCCAGTCCTACCGCAACCTCTGCGCCAAAACGCCCGCCACCCGGCTCAATCCGACGCTCGCCCCCTGGCCCATCCCGCCGGTAAAAATCCTCGCAGCCCGCAAAGGCAAGAAAATCCTCCCCAATCCGCCCGACTAGCAAGCGCCCAGCAAAACCGGGAAGGGTACGACTTAAAGCTCTTAGCCTTTGACACCTTTGTCATTCCGACGCGCGAGCGCAGCGAGACAGGAGGAATCCGCTTCCCGCCGGGAGCCAAGCCCAACCAAAAGAAAGAGCAGAACCGGGAAGAGCACGACTTAAAGTCGTGCCACATCAAAACCATCAAAACAAACCCGGCTTCAGCCGCTGAGGGCCGCTTCAATGCACCACGCGCCCGCCGCATCTTCCGGGCTCGTTCAGAATTTGCCATTCCGACGAGCTCAGCGAGCCGTCTTGCCCTCTAGGACCTTGTCGGATATATACCAGTGATATATACTTCATACGGGACGGTTCATGCCTAAAACTGACATCGCCAAACTCTTCCAGAACGGCCGCAGCCAGGCAGTCCGCCTGCCCAAAGAATTCCGTTTCGAGGGAGACCGCGTCCGCATTCGCCGCGTCCCGCAGGGAGTGCTGCTCGAACCCCTTATCCCGGACACCGCCCGCTGGTTTGAAGAAATGGATAAATTCAACTCCGAGCCGTTTATGACCCGCGGACGCCGCCAGCCCACCACGCCCAAGCGAAAGATTTTCTAGTGGATTACCTGCTCGACACCAACGCCTGCATCGCCCTGATCAACGAACGTCCGCCAGCCGTCCGCACCCGGTTTGAAAAGGCAAACGCAACGGGATCGCACATCCTCGTTTCATCCATCGCGGTCTTCGAACTTTGGTATGGCGTAGCCAAGAGCAGCAGGCAAGACTTCAACCGCAAACGCCTCGAAGCCTTTCTCTCCGGCCCGATCCTGGTGCTCCCCTTTGAAGACACTGACGCCCACGGCGCGGGCACACTGCGCGCGGCCCTCGAACGCTCTGGAAAACCGATCGGAGCCTATGACCTGCTGATTGCAGGCCAGGCGTTACGCCATCAACTTACCTTGGTGACTTCGAACGTCTCCGAGTTCTCGCGAGTGAAGGGGCTCGTTTGGCAGGATTGGGCAAAGCCGTAAAGAAGGAGCAGAACCGGGAAGGGCACGACCCAAAGTCGTGCCGCATCGAAGTCATCGAAACAAACCCGGCTTCAGCCGCCGAGGCCCGCATCCCCTTCGCGTCTCTAACCACTTGTCATCCTGAGGCAGCGGAGTCATCGGCGAAGCCGAAGACTCCCAACGAAGGATCCATGCAACTTGCTGGCAGCACCGGCGCCGCCGACAAGTCCATAGGTCCCTCAGCCCGCAAAGAACGCAAGCCTCCGGCCCGATCATCGTGCTTCCGGCTCTTCCACGGCAGCTCCACAGGAGAGTGGAAGTGACGTGGAAGAGCGGCCCCTCGAGGGCCGCGTTACGAAACGAAAAGAAGAAAACAACTCCACTCTGCCGAAGGCCGTTGCCGCAGAGCGCAGCTCGCAGGCAACTGGAATCACCACGGACCTCGACATTGAAGTTGACCAAAGACAAGACGACGCTAATCTACAACCAGTTCCTCACCCTGAGCGGCATTCCCAAAGAAACCTACGACTATCACCTCGGCAACCGCTCCGCGCTGGAATGGATCATCGATCAATATCAGGTCTCCACCGACAAGCGCAGCGGCATCACCAACGACCCGAACCGCGACGACGATCCGACCTATATCCTGCGACTGATCGGCCAAGTCGTCACGGTCAGCCTGGAAACGGTCAAAATCGTCCGCTCCCTGCCGCCCTTGGGTTTGCCGTAGGCTGTCCCCCTTTACTTTCAATGACTTACCCCCGTATAATCCCTCCAGCAACCGCTAAACCCTGATTTTGCACCATTCGTTGGGATGTGCATGCGCCATTCCTTGCAGTTCCAATAGGATAAGCGCAGTACACCCAGGGAAACGTGTAAGCGATTCGGGAACCAGGTTCACTCCCGTGCGTCGTTTTGCATCAAGCGTTTTCGCGAGACCCAGGTCACCGGGTCGTGGGATTTTAATTTGCATTGGCAGAGAAGCAGAGGGTTTGGCCAAAAGCCAAGAGCCAAAAGCCAAGAGCCAAGAGCCAAAAGCTAAAAGCTTAGGAGCCAGAAGCTAACATGCGCAAGCCGATCAAGTACGTAGAAAAAGCAGCCGTCGCCGCCGCCAAGGCCACGTGGGTTGTATTCGACCGCGTCAACCGGATCAAGCCCAATCCGTCGCCCACGCCGAAATGGTCTGACAAGCCGCTGCTCAAGTCCTACGAAAAGTCCAAGCCGCCGCTCGGCTGGCCGCGCTCGACGGACTCACTGTGCCCGAAGTGCGTCCCGGAAATCCGGCAGCAGATTCTCGACGGCCATCTGCCCCATGAAGTGCTGATGAACGAGAAAGTCGGCGAGATCAAAGCTACGATCATCGAACGCGACGGCAAGATTTTGATGGTCAAGGAGTGCCCCAAGCACGGCCGCTTCGAAGACGTGATGTCGATCGACACCGAATTCTCCAAGCATCTCGAAGATGTTTTCCCCGGCCGCGACATCGCCGCGCACAACGACGAGAAGCTTCATCATCACGGGTCTTCCACGGTGAAGTATGGCCGCGGCTCGGTGCTGACCATCGATCTGACCAACCGCTGCAACATGATGTGTGATCCCTGCTTCATGGACGCCAACCAGGTCGGCTTCGTCCACGAACTGACGTGGGAAGAAATCAAGACGATGCTCGACAACGCGATTACCATCAAGCCGCGCCGGCAGATGAGCGTGCAATTCTCTGGCGGCGAGCCGACGTTGTCGCCGTACTTCCTCGATGCTGTCCGCTACGCCCGCAAAGTCGGATACAACTCCGTGCAGGCCGCGACCAACGGAATCGAGTTCGCCAAGAGTTTTGAATTCGCGCAGCAGGCGGTGGACGCCGGCATGCGCTATGCGTATCTCCAGTTCGACGGCATCGGCAACGCAGCCAACGCGCATCGCGCGGTCGGCAACTTGTTCGACGTGAAGCTGAAAGCAATCGAAAACCTGCACAAGGCGGGATGCGAAATCGTTCCAGTAGTGACCATCGTCAACGGCATCAACAACGAGCAGGTCGGCCGCATCATCAAGTTCGCACTGGATAATCCCAAGACGATCAGCTTCCTGTCATTCCAGCCGGTAAGCTTCACCGGCCGCGACGAAGCCGTCACCGACGATCGCCGGCAAGCGCAGCGCTACACGCTGAGTCATCTAGCCCACGACGTAAAAAATCAAACCACCCTGGGCGAACCCGCCCGCGACTGGTTCCCCATCAGCTTCATGGGAACATTCAGCGACTGGGCAGACTTAATGCACGCCAAAGACGCCAACAACGACTGGGGCCAACTAAGTTGCGGCTGTCACCCGAATTGCGGGACGGGGATGGCTGTGATGATTGATAAGGAAACCAAGGAAGCTGTGCCGGTGACGGCTTTCCTGCATGGGGATCAGCTGGCGAAGGATATCGCGAAGGTGAATGACGCGGCGCGCGGGAAGTTCTGGACCGGGGTGGGAATGGCGCTGTGCCTGATGAAGAACTACGATCCGTTCCAGGCGCCGACGCATTTCAAGCTGATGGACCTGTTGAAGAAGTTCGACAAGAACTATCACGTGACCGGAA
This sequence comes from Terriglobales bacterium, assembly GCA_035504195.1. GTDB lineage: Bacteria > Acidobacteriota > Terriglobia > Terriglobales > Acidobacteriaceae > Sulfotelmatobacter. The sequence goes on along the minus strand of DATJSG010000018.1, from coordinate 2,029 downwards.
AGGACTACGGGAAAGTTGGCCCGGACCGGACGATTGACGACGTGATGAAGCGGCGGACTACCGACCGGTGGAACTTCCTGTTCATCGCGGGCATGTGGTTCCAGGATCTGTTTAATTACGACTTCCGGCGGACGGAGCAGTGCATTATTCCCTATGCGACGCAGGAAGGCGAGATTTCGTTCTGCGCGTATAACACGGGCGTGGGATGGCGGAACATCATCGAGAAGATGCACATGACCGCGACGCTGACGAAGTGGTACGAGGAGCATGGGCGGCATGAGATTTTCGCGGGCGGCAAGAAAGTGAAGATGGAAGACAATGCCAGCGATTACCTCAGGCTGCGGGAAGAGATCGTGACCAACGAACTGCAGCATGATCTTGATAAGCTGGGCATCGCGAAGACGGCGCGGGAGGAAAAGATTCGCGCGCGCGATGCGAAACAGAAGGCGGCGGCAGAGGCACGTGGTCCGCAGAAAAACGATGAAGCTTACAACGCGCGCATGGCGTCGCTGTATCGCGAAGTCGTGCTGAAAGAGAAGCCGGTGCAGTCACAGGATGGATTCATTCCGCTGGGCGCGCTGGCGAAGCCGAACGGTGGCATTGCTCCTGCTCCGAAGCCGGAAGTTGCGGAGCCGGTTGCGGGAGACTGAAACAGCTATTAGCTCTTAGCCATTAGCTTTTTGCTTGAAACAACGGGCCGCCTGAAGGCGGCCCGATTTATTTTGTCTTGCTTAGAGTTTGCGTGTCGGGATTGCGCTGCGCCTTCGCCGGGTTGCGATTCGTCGCTTCGCTCCTTGCGCACCCCGGTTCTGGCGCTCCCCGCCCGCGTGCCCGCAAACGGTCCGGCTTCGTCGCTGCGTTCCTTGCAAGACCGTTTGCCCAGGATCAAAATCCCTCGAGGCCGTTTGGGAATACTCGATCGTGTCGTAGTCGAACGCTGTTCTACGATGGTGTGCAAGTTCTTATCACTTGAGGCTGATTTTTTGCAGCATAAATAGCCAATCTATTTGCTTGCATTTGTGAGGAATGTTGGCTAGAGTGATCGGGTTTTTGACTGGCACTTTTGGTACCTTCCCCCCCAACGTTCAGCCTTCGCAAGTCAAAAACCCGCCTAAACAACTGACAGGAACGGAGGCTTTATGCACCAAGCAGGTGGTTTCCGCCTCAATTCGTTTGCCATTTTGATTGTGATTGCGGCGCTTGGGTTTGCACCAGGTTTTCTCAAGCTGGCTCATGCGCAACGCAGTGCGAGTTCGCGACACTTGAATGCAGCGCACACGGCGCAGCAGAGGAACGCGCCGGCGGTGACTTGCGGGAGCGGCACGGACAACTGGACCGGTACGGCTGGAGACAACCAGTGGACGACGGCGACGAACTGGAGCACCGGCGCGGTGCCGGTGTCGACGAGCAGTGTGTGCATCGCCAGCACCTTTACCTCCACGATCACCATCGGAACCCTGGCCACCACGAACCAAACCATTGCCAGTCTCGACAGTGGCGCGCCCCTTTCGCTTACCGAAGGCCCGCTGACGATCAGCGGAGCGGCCACATTTGCAGCCAGCCTGAACCTCAGCTTGGGCGGGACACTTACTCTGAATGGCACCAGTTCGATGACCACGCTTGCAATGACTAGCGGCACGCTTACGAACAGCGGCACGTTGACGGTGAGCGGGCTGCTGACCTGGTCGGGAGGGACGGAGAGCGGAACCGGGACGACCAATGCGAACGGGGGAATGGCGCTGAGCGGCGAGCCTTTTTTGAGCGGACAAACGCTGAACAACGCGGGCACGGCCAGCTGGACTGGGATTGCATTCCTGATGGAAAACGGCGCGGTGTTTAACAACCTGAGCGGGGCGACGTGGAATCACGAAACCGACAGCGCGATCGCGTTCGAGGGCGGCACAACCGCGGTCTTCAATAACGCGGGGACATTTGAAAAGACGGGAGGGACGACCAGCACCGGGGGAGGCGTCTCGACTTCCATCACCTTCAACAACACGGGGACGGTGACGGACAGCAGCGGAATTTT
>DATJSG010000017.1:0-7701 GCA_035504195.1 Terriglobales bacterium | reverse complement strand
CTTCCACGGCGGATTGAGAAAGAGCCAGAACACCGACGCGGAAGCGAGCGTCCAAATGAGCACGCGCCAGCGGTCGTGATGTAACAGAATGCGGTGTCCGCCAACGTTGTAGAACGCGAAGGAGAACGAAGCCAGAACAGCCGCAAAGAAGCCATAGGCATCGACGCGCAAGACGGACCTGCCGCCGACGATACCGATCGTCAGAGCGATTCCGGTAATCGCCACCGCGACGGCCGCGACTCTCTGCAGAGTCAGCCGCTGCTGCCCGCGCGCGACCACATAGAGCAAAACCCACACCGGAGCCGTGTATTGCACGATGATGGCGATGGCTACACTGGTTCTCTGAATCGCCACGTAATAGAAATAATTCGAAATTGCAACGCCGAGGATGCCGAGCACCAGACACCGCACCAGATCGGCGCGGGGAAGACGAATGCGCTGCCAGCCGCCGCTCGCGGCGAGAATGGCGATCAGAATAATCAGCGAGAACGATGCGCGTGTTTGCGAAAGAATCAGGGGATCGATGGCATGCGCGGCTTCGCCGCTGAGCGCGAGCTTTCCCGTGAATACAGCACGCCCGAGAGCGGCGGAAACTCCCCAACAGAATGCAGCGGAGGCGATAAAGACATATCCGCGAAGAGGATGCGATTGGCTTCGATTGGATGTGCCAGAGTTCAGGATTCGGTCACCGAATCCGATGATGGGGCTGATTCCAGCAACTGGTCAAGACGGTCGGGATCGAATCCGTGGACGACTTCTTCGGAAGTTCCCGAGAAGACGACCAGAGTAGGAGTTTCACAACTGTCGTATTTTCCCGTCATCGTTGCGCGCGCTTCCGGATCGTTGGAGATGTCGCGTTCTTCGAAGGTGATCTCGCGCGCCTCGAGAAACACCTTCATCAACTCGCAGGACATGCAACCGGGCTGGGTGAAAATCAAAATTCGTGGAGTCATGCGTTTTGGCCCCCGGGGTTTCGCGGCGTTGCCACAAACTTTACCACCAATTGAGGTGTGTGTTTGCCATCACTGACTTCTTTGGCCGCGGCAATTTATCGTTTGTGATTCAAAGGAGCGATTTATGGCTGCCCGCGCATCGCTGGAGACGATCGAGGATTTCCTGGTTCAGAAGCGGATCGCAATGGTAGGCGTTTCTCGCCAGAGCAAAGATTTCAGTGTGATGCTTTTTGACGAACTCTGCCGCCGCGGATACGACATGGTTCCTGTGAACCCGAATGCGAACGAGATTCGCGGCGGTCGCTGCTTCGCTCGGCTGCAGGATGTCCACCCGCCAGTCGATGGCGCCATCTTGATGACATCCCCTGCGGCTTCGGAAACAGTGGTTCGAGACTGCGCCGAGGCTGATATCCGCCGAGTGTGGATGTACCGGGCCGGCGGACAAGGCGCGGTGAGCGCGAAGGCGGTCGAATTTTGCCGCGCGAATGGGATCGAAGTGGTGCCGGGCGAGTGTCCGTTTATGTTTCTGCCGCGAGCAGGATTCCACCGCCTGCATGGCTTGATTCGCAAGATTGCGGGAAGCTACCCGCATCGAGACCATTCCGCTGCAGCGTAGAACGATCTGGCAAGCAGTCGGGTCCGAGCGCCCAATGCCTGTACTCCTGGACCCGTCGAAAGGCGGAACTCAACTCCGCTTGGAAGCATCTCCCGGCATAGACGGCCCGGGCGTCGCGCTGCCTGCAGTGCCAAGTCCTGATGCTCCTGCGGCCGCGGCCATGGTTTCGGTGCCGGCAGCGGGAGCTGGCTGCCCGCCGCACAGCTCGATCACTTCGCTGATGCGCTGGCTCTCGTGCTGCTTCGCCATCTGCCAATTGTGCAGAGCCTCTTTGTGCTTGGTGGCTTCATCTTTGTTCTGCTGGATGCGCTCCGCGTAGTGGGCGGTGATGCGCTGCATCTCAGCTTCGATCTGCGTGTTCTCATGGGCTTTGCGAGTCTCGAACTCTTCGAGTTGCTTGCGCTGGCCGTCTTCGTAGGTATTCAGCGCCTGCTGGCGGCGCGTCGCATCCTGCAGCAGGTCGCCCACGGAGGCTCCGGCGGCATCGAGAGCCATGAGCACGGAGGCGCGCTTGATGTCCTCCGCCAAATCGCGAATGCGTTCACTGTTGAGCATCTCGACGACCTTGCGGATGCCATAGCCGGAGCGCGGATCCATGATGCCGGCCGCATGGTAAATGTCGTCATACGAAAGCAAACGTGCGGGCGGGTCGCTGACGTGTTCAACGGGATGGGAATTGGGTTTGTTCACAGCAATCTCCTTGGGGGCAACTTGGGTGGGCGCGTCGGTCTTATGCTGGCTGCGCCAGAAATTGGGAAAGAGCCGTTTCGGTTGCATAACTTTCCTTTCTTGACGAGCAGTTTCCCGGCGAGCCGGCGCCCTATGTAAGTCAGAATCGGCCAGATGCGGGGATTTCTTCAGGATGACTTCTGATCTCTTTTCTGGCGAGCGAATAGCCGCCGCTCGAGCGTAGGATTCGTGCCCGGCTGGAGCCTTCAGGGTCGGAGTCGCGGGACGTGCGGGAACTGAAGGCGCTGCAGGGGAACGCGATGGGGTGTGCGCGTCGGCCGGAATCGCTTCGGATACGGACAAGTTATCGCGCCGCACGCCGAGGAGGTAATCCGCTCCGTCGCGCCGGCAGTTGCGGGCGATGGCGGAAAACTGCTCGCGATGCCATTTGATCGTGAGCCGCGAGCCCACCCCAATGCGATCTCGCAACCGAATGCAAGCGCCAGATATCGAAATGTCCACGATTGTCGCGCGTGCCCGGATCGAATTCCCGGCGGGATCGGCCCAGCTAACTTCGGCGACGGCCCACATCAGCCGTCGGGGCTCGATCGTGCCAGGGGGAACTTTGTCGTTTCCGCCGGCGTCGCGACCGGGTTGCGAGCCGTGGGACTCCATGACATCTGTATCGGCAGAGTGGAGAAGGAGTTAAGTTACGAGAGGCTGTGGTGAGAGAGCGCCGTGCGACCCATGAGCGTGATTACAATCGTTTCATGCCAAAAGAAGCAGGTTTCTCGACTCCGCAGAATCGCCCGCACTGGCCAATTCTGCTGCGCTCGAAATGACAGAATGCCCAAGAATTGAAGGGCTACGGCAGGCGATCGGCCAGACCTGGAAGCGTCTTCATTATGTCGTTGTAAATCACCATCACGGCGAACAGCACGAGAAACACGAAGGCCGCCTGATAGACGCGTTCTTTCACGCTCAAGCTGATGTCGCGGCGCATGATGCCCTCAATCAGGAGAAAGAGAATGACGCCGCCATCGAGAATCGGGATCGGCAGCAGATTGAAGATGCCGAGATTGAGGCTGATGCCGGCTGTAAGTTCCATCAGCGGCGTCCAGCCCTTCTGTTGAGCGGCGTAGCCGGCATCTTGCGCGATTCCAATCGGGCCGGAGATCGCCTTCATGGAAATCTTGCGTTGCACGAGTTTTTTGGCGAGCTCGAGGATCAACGCTCCGTATTTCTTGTTCTGCTCGACCGAAAGTTTCAATGCTGCCGGGAAGGGCAGAGTGGTGACTTTTGTGACGCCCTTGTTGACGAATCCCAGACGATAGCGTTGCTCATGGGGATCTTCCGTCGACGTCAGGACGGGCCGCAGAGTGAACTGCAACGTCTGACTTCCGCGGTCCACGACGAGATTCACCGGCTGATCTTTCGTTCGCTGCAGGCTGTCGATCATGCTTTCGATGGACGAAATCGGCTTGCCATCCATCGCAACGACTTTGTCATCCTCTTTCAATCCAGCTTTGGCAGCGGGCAAACCCGGATCGAGCTGGCCAATTACAACCGGCTCCTCGGGAAACCATCCCGCCGAACCCACTTCAGATGAAGTCACGGCCTTCGGGACAAGTGTTTTCGAGAATACGTCGTTGCCGCGCTGGATCATCACCGTGAGCGGTTGGTTCGGGCTGAGCCAAACCTGGGGTTGTACCTGCTCCCAGGTGGGATCATGCACCCCGCCGATCTCGACGATGCGGTCTCCAGGCTGAATGCCCGCGCGGGCCGCCGGAGAATCCGTGCGTACACCTTCGATCACCGCCGGCTTGTCGAGATACACCGGATATTCGTAGTGCACCATGTACACGACCGTGAGCAGCACCACGGCGAGCAGGATGTTCATGGTCGGGCCGGCAATGGCGATCAGAAAGCGGTGCCAGCGGGGATGGTTCAGAAATTCGCGCGGATCATCGGTGCGCTCATCCATCGGGTTCTCGCCGCTCATCTTGACGTAGCCGCCGAGCGGGATCGCGGCGACGCGGTAATCCGTTTCGCCCTTAGTGAACCCAAACAGCCGTGTACCAAAGCCGATGGAAAAGACCTCGACTCGCACCCCCAGCCACTTAGCCACGGCATAGTGGCCGAACTCATGGATGAGGATCATGAATCCCAGGATGACAACGACCGCGATGACGGAGATTAGAAAATCGTACATAGGAAAGATACGTTCACTCTCAGTGATTAGATTCTAAATTCGGACGAAAGATGTTCGTGGACCTTCCTCTTTGATTCAAGGCTGAGTCAGGCGAGCAAGCTTGCTGGGTTTTCACTCGATCGCCCGATCCTACGCGCTGTCGTGCAAACTGGCGGGCCTCGGCATCCGCCTCCAAAACCTTCTGAATAGAATCCAGCTTCCCAGAACTGGTTGCATCGAGAACCTCTTCGACGACCCTGGGAATGTCGTCAAAGCGGATATGCCCATCGAGAAACGCGGCGACGGCAACCTCATCGGCCGCATTCAGGGCGACGGTTTTTGCCCCGCCCGCTTCGGCCGCCTCGTAAGCCAGGCGCAGACAAGGAAATTTTTCCAAGTCCGGGGGGCAGAAGTCCAGATGACGCAAGTCACTGACCGGGAAGCGCATATCCGATTGAATACGCTCCGGATAGGTGAGAGCGTAGAGAATCGGCAGGCGCATATCGGTCACCGAGAACTGAGCAAGTAGGCTGCCATCCACAAACTCGACCATGGAATGAATCGTCGACTGCGGATGCACGATGACCTGGACTTTTTGCGGAGGCATGTGAAAAAGCCTGCAGGCTTCGATGACCTCGAATCCCTTGTTCATCAGAGTCGCGGAATCGATGGTGATCCGGCGTCCCATCCTCCACGTGGGATGATTCAGGGCCTGCTGCACCGTAATCGAGGCGAATTCCGAAGCCGGCGTATGCAGAAACGGTCCGCCGGAAGCGGTCAGCCAGATGCGATGAACCTCTTCCATGCGTCCACCGCGCAGGCACTGATGGACGGCATTGTGCTCGCTGTCAATAGGCAGTAGTGGCTTGCCTTGGCGGCGAGCCTCGCCGGTGATCAACTCACCGGCAGCTACCAGGCATTCCTTGTTGGCTAAGCCGACGATTTTCCCGGCGCGGACGGCTTCATAGGTAGCTTCCAATCCGGCAACTCCGACAATCGCACTGACCACGAAGTCGACTTCAGGATGAGTTGCAGCCCGAACTGCGCCGGCCGAGCCGTGAACGACTTCGATTCCACTGACCTCTGCCTGCTTGAGCCGTCGCTGCAGGGCCTCGGCGTCACGCTCTTCCGCCATCGAGATCACGCACGGACGCCAGCGCTTCGCCTGCTCGAAAGCGCCTTCGAGATTGCGTCCGGCAGCGAGTGCGACGATCCGGAACCGCTCCGGATACGATTCCGCCACGCTCAGCGTGCTGCGGCCGATCGAGCCTGTCGATCCCAGGATGGCAATCTTTCTCATGTGAGTATCCATTGTACGTGTGGCGCGGGCACTCCTGCCCGCGAAACTGTCGCGTGAATGGTTTCTGACGTTGGCAGGATTGACGATTGTCTTCCGGAGACAAGTGACAATTCGTTGTGGTCTGGGACCGCACGGGCGGGAGTGCCCGCCACATGCCTAATGCATCACTCGCCATGCCGCATAGAACCACAGCACTGGTGCGGCGAACAGGAGGGCGTCGATGCGGTCGAGCATTCCCCCGTGGCCGGGAAGGATCGCGCCCGAATCCTTCACTCCCGCACCGCGCTTGATCAGCGACTCAACTAAATCTCCAAGCTGCGCTGCGATGTTCAGCACGATCGTAAGCGGAACGACTGTAGCCATCGTCGGAATCTCCGCGCCGTAGAGCCCGTCTGCGCGCTGGATGAATCCAACATTGAGCAAAGCTATGCTGATCTGCTCGGCATGAGCGAACAGCAGCCATCCGACGATGATGCTAGCCGCGAGCGAAGCGGCCGCGCCCTCCCAGGTCTTTGTCGGACTGACGCGCGGCGCCATGAGATGACGCCCGATCGCTTTGCCGACAAAGTACGCAAATGTGTCGCCGGCCCAAACAATCAGCAACAGGTAGAGCAGATAAAACGCGCCCGCCCACTGCTGCCGCAGTTGCACCAGCATGCCCAGAGGCAAGGCGATATAGGTAAAAGAAAAGACTGCGGCGGCGGCGGCGGGATATCCAGTCGGAAGTTCCGCCCGACGCATGGCGATTGTCAGCGCATAAAACGGAACGACGGCGGCAGCGAATCCCACGCAATAGACGAAAATGGCGGTCGAAAGCAGCGGCTTGTCGTTGCCGAAATCGAGCGCTAGGAACGCGAAGAACGCCGCGACAAAAACGTAGGTCGGCCAGCGCATCGGCTTCACGCCGTACGATTCGGTCAGCTTCAGGAATTCGTGAATTGTGAGCAGGGCAACGGCCGCCACCACTGCGGCCAGCACCGGAATGGGCGCGCGCAGGACGAGAGCCAGCACTATCGGAATCAGTACGACCGCAGTCGCAATGCGTTTGAGCAAGGAAGAAATTATAACCACAGAGGGCGCGGGGGATCACGGAGGAGTTCCCTGTGTAGCTCTGTGTCCTCTGTGTTTAGGATTTGACCGCGTGAACGGGTTCGCTGTCCGCGTGGTTCAGTCCGCCGTAGCGGCGCTCGCGCTTCTGATATTCGGCGATGCCTTCGAGCAGATGCACGCCGCGAAAATCGGGCCAGAGGGTAGGAGTCACATAAATCTCCGCATAGGCCAATTGCCAGAGCAGAAAGTTGCTCAGCCGCATCTCACCCGAAGTGCGAATCACCAGGTCCGGATCGGGCAGATGGCGCGTATAAAGATGACGGTTGATGGCTTCTTCGTCGATCTTGAGATGGTCGATCCCGCCATTTTGCGATGCCGCATGGACCATAGCGCGGAAGGCGTCGACCAGTTCTCCGCGCGCGCTGTAATTAAGCGCCAGCGTGAGCACCATGCCCGAGTTGGTCGCCGTTGCATCCTGAGCCCAGCACATCCGTTCCTGAACATCGGCCGGTAGCTGATGCCAGCGCCCGATGTATTCCAGGCGAATGTTGTTCTCGTTCAGCGTGCGAACTTCGGCTTTCAGATAGCGGCTCAGCAATCGCATCAGAAAACCGACTTCGCTTGCAGGACGCTTCCAGTTTTCCTCGGAGAAAGCATAAAGCGTGAGCGCGGGAATGTGGATGCGCGCCGCAGTTTCCACCGTCGACCGGACCGCCGCGACTCCGGCGCGATGCCCCGCCACGCGCGGCATGTGACGGCGCCTGGCCCAGCGTCCGTTGCCGTCCATGATGATGGCGATGTGCCTGGGAAGCCCTGCGGGGTCCAGCTTCCGATAAATCTCTGCTTCTTTATGGTCGAGCCCGGCAGGTACTTTGTCCCGCAAAGTGGATGTCACGGATTGAGGCTACCACAGCAGGGCAGG
>DATJSG010000016.1:0-364530 GCA_035504195.1 Terriglobales bacterium | reverse complement strand
TGCAAGTGTAACCCCTTGATGGCAAAGGACAAGCGAATACCGCTATCGAACGAGAGTGTCTAGAGGTGTCCGCTGCCGACCTTAGATGTCCGGAACCGAACAGGCAATCATCGGTCCGCTGGGTTTATGAGACAGGTTCTAATCTTCCTCATCGTTCTCATCGTTTACCGTCTATCATCCGGCGTCTTCGGGATGGCTTCATCGCCATTTTCACTTTCGTCCGAAATCATGTATGTGATCTTCTGTTGATTCATGCTGTGCATCAATTCCTCGATCTCTTCGGGACGCATCGCCATTCCGCCAAACGCTCCCAATAACAGCGGCAGACATAGCAGTACAGTACGCAGGCGGTGTTTGATCGACACCAAAGCCTCCCAACGGCCTTCCGGCGGCGTGCGACGGTTCGTTGCGACCGTGCGCACAGCTTCCGGGCTGGCCGCAGCCCAACTCCAAATCAGTTGTGTTCAGGTGTGGTTCAGATCGAGGGATTGGCCGCGGGAGGGGCGCGCGAGGCGATAATCGAAGAGCAGAAAGGTGGCGTGATTGCCGGTTCCTCGGGCCGAGGGTCCGCTAAAGCGATCGGTAAAATTCCCGCGAGTATAAACACGGGAACCAGAAACGCCCAGAAAAGGCCGCCAGAAGCCGGAGTGAAAGCGGCCCACAATACGGCCACGAGGCATAAGAACGCGATCAGCTTCTGCCAGGAAATGCAACGCATAGGAATCGGTACTGGCTGCTCTCCTATGCTAATCGGAGAAGAGCCAAGAGGAAAGGAAAGAAAGAGCAAAGGGGATCGCGTGCGGTTTTAGTATCCGCCCGCCACCGCGCTGCTGCGAAGTTCCCCGTCACCCGGAGGCGTCGACGCCGGCTCTGAGCCGTTTCTGCCCGCGCCGAGACGGAACTGTCCCACCTGCCGTTGGATATCTCCAGCCAGGCTTGCGAGATCTTCCATCGCCTTGGTGGCTTCCCGCGCGCCGGCAGCAGTCGAGGCCGCAATGTCGGAGATGCGCTCCATGCTGTGCGTCACTTCTGCGGTGGCATCCAATTGCTGCAGGGCCGCAGTCGCGATGTGAGTGACCATTTCGCCGACCTGATCGGAAATTCCGATAATTTCTTTCAGGGATTCGCCCGCTTCCCCGGTTGCGGCTACTCCCATTTCTACTTCTTTCGTGCCCGTATGCATGGCTGTGACCGCGAGGCGAGTTCCTTCCTGCACGCCTTGAATCATCTGCGTAATTTCCTTGGTCGCGTGGGCGGTGCGTTCGGCCAGCTTGCGGACCTCGTCGGCGACCACGGCAAAGCCCCGGCCCTGCTCGCCCGCCCGTGCCGCTTCAATGGCGGCATTCAAAGCCAGCAGGTTGGTCTGGTCGGCAATTTCGTCAATCACGCCGATGATCCGGCCAATCTGCTCCGATTGTTCGCCCAGGCTCTCGATTTGCTTTGCCGACTCCCGCGTTGAGATAGCAATGGATTGCATGCGCGTCAAAGCATCTTCGACCACTTTCCCGCCATGACGCGCCGCGGACGCGGCCTTCTGTGATGCGCCGGCGGCGTGATTGGAGATTTCCGTCACCTGCTGCACCGCCGCCGTCATTTGCTGCGTTGCCGTCGCCACCTGGCCGGTCTGGTCCTTCTGCTGCTGCGCTCCTTCCATCTGCTGCCGCGAGGTGACCGAGATTTCTTCTCCCGCTGCTGCCAGATTGTGAAGATTCCCCGCCACCGCGGTAATCGTCGCCTGGAATTTACTCATGAAGGCATTGAACCAATGCGCCAGTTCTGCGACTTCGCGGTCGGGAGGAACGTCCAGCCGCTTGGTTAAATCGCCCTCGCCCTCGGCGACGTCTTTCATGCAGGCGACAATTTTTGAGAGAGGCCCAAACATGCGGCGGTAAGCGCTTAAAGAAGCGGCGCCCATCAGCCCCAGCAACAGCATCATCATTCCCGCGGCTTCCGCCGCGCTGTGCCGCCAGGCGGCGTCCACGTCGTCGACATAGATTCCTGTGCCCACGATCCAGCCCCACGGCTCAAATCCCTTGACATAGGAAATCTTCGGCACCGCTTTGTCCGAGCCCGGCCGCGGCCATTCGTAAGCAACGAAGCCTGCGCCGCTCTGCCGCACCGTTTCCGCCATCTCCACAAAAGGCAACTTGCCCTGCGGATCTTTGAATCCGCTCAGGTCGGTGCCATCCAGTTGCGGCTTGGCGGGATGCATGATCATCATGGGGCGAAGATCGCTGATCCAGAAATAATTGTCCCCGTCGTACCGCAGGTTCTTGAGCAAGGAAACCGCCTGCCTCTGCGCCTCGGCTTGCGTCATGCCGCGCTGTTGCAGCTCATAACACTGGTCCAGGATTCCGGATGCAGCCTCCACCAGATTCTTTACCTTGCCCCGCCTTTCCTCGAGGATGCGTGCGCGCTCCGTCGTCAGCCAGAATGAGGTCAGAACCAGCAACCCGGCGACTGCCAGCGCAAGCACAGCCAGGAATCGGTTCTTCAGGGTATTGTGCGGCAACTCCATAGGCGAAAAGGCAGTCGAGTCCCCTGAAACTACATCGGCCTGATCGGGGAAAGCTTGAGAGGCAAACCAAAGCAGGGATGATTGATAGGGACCGTGAGATCGCAGGGCTTCAATCAACAATCAAAAGCAACCATCAAAAATAGCTTCTGTTACCCCTTCAGGTGTGGCAAGAGTTCCTTGAACGCCGCGGAGGAAGATGCCCGCATGAGTTCGTAAATCGCCATCTCCGTAGATGAGATCACCGCGCCCGCCGCGCGCATGCGCTCCAGCCCCATCTTCCAGTTCCATTCGGTCCGCGAACTGACCGCGTCCGACGCAACGTGCACCAGATACCCCTCGCGCAAAGCGCCCAGCGCTGTCTGCATGACGCAAATGTGGCTCTCCATTCCGCACAGCAGCAGCGTATTGCGCTGGCCCGGCAAGCGCTTCAGCGAAGCGCAAAACGCCTCGCTGCCGAAGCAGGAAAAAAAAGTTTTATCGATCGCCTCGACGCCGAGCAGGGAAGCGACCTCCGGCACTGTGCCGCCGAGCCCCTTCGTGTATTGCGTGCTGACCAGCGCCGGAATTTTCAGAATTTGCGCCGCGCGAATCAGCAGCTGCACATTGCGCACCAGCTGCTCCTTCTGAAAAATCGGCGGCAGCAGCTTCTCCTGAATGTCGATCACCACCAGCGCACACCGCTCCGCCTCCAGTGGACGCCGCGCCATTTCGACATATTCCGAAGCAGTGGGCGGGTTTTCAATTGCGGTGACCATAGCAACTCCCTGGGCGCATAGAAGCGCCTGAAGAATTCTAACGTGAAGAACAGGCGGGAAGCGTGATCGTCCTTACCATGCGCTCCATCTTGATTTATTACCGCAAACTGGTGCGCCGCCCGCCTGGCGCGCGGGTTGACCCGAGTTGACCAAGCCTGCATCCACCCATAAAATCAAATGACAAAGAAAAAGAACTGCCCCCTCGTTCAACGGCAGGACAGCTGACTCTGGATCAGCATATCGGGGTTCGAATCCCTGGGGGGCAGCCAGATAAACGGCTCATCTGGCCTGGCTTTTCAGCGATTCTCTCTCAGAACAAAATCTAGAGCTTCAGATTGAGCTAGCACTGGGTCAGCAAAAATGGAACCGGCTGAATCTGTAACCGTACTCGCGAAGATACGGCCATATCCGGCATTCATGCGGGCCTCGGATGGTGCATACGATAAAATCCGCTCGAATGTTGAAGGGCCTGCCCATTCTTTTGATATTTCTTGGCGCTGCATTACCTCTTGGTCGGCCCTTTGTGCGAACAGAGAGGGGCACACTGATTTTATTTGGAGCAAGCAGCAATTCAATTGCTCTTGCCTCTGACAGTCTCGTAAAACCCGATTTCATGGCACCATTTCACAGAAAGAAGATCATCCCGATTAGCAGATTCGCTGCGTGCTTCATAACCGGCATCTCCGACTTCACGGATCTGAAAGGTCTAGGAAAAGGTAAAGCAGAGATATTGCGTGAAGTACATCTTGGAAGCGTGATCAGCGATTGGGGGAAGGCGCACCCGGACGCGCAGTTGCCTGAAGCCTATGACCAGATTGATGGCAAGATCGTCGAGCTGATGAACAATGAGGAGCGCAAGCACGGAGAACTGTCCGCTGATCATACCAATGCTCTTGCAACCTTTTCCTGTGTTGGCTACTTCACAGGTGTCCCGATGGTTTACAGCAGCATTTACGCGCAGGCTACCGGGGAACAGATTACAAGGCAGGTTCAAAGCGGCCAGATGCATCAAGGGAATTTAGTGGCCATAGGCAAGGCTGCTGTTTGTGAGGAGGTAAAAACTGGACGCGCCGCTAAGGAGATGGCCGACTTCAAGAGTGAGCCTGCCATCGTCAAATACAGAAAGGGAATTGCATCTAGAGATCGTTCCGGGATTAGTACAAATGATCTGCTGGTGATGAGCCGCATCTGTTTGGAGGCGACCGAAAGCGATGAGGGTAGGCGGTTTGATGCTGACGCATCGGATGTTGGTCCTCCGAATTCATATGCGGTAATTGACGAACACCGAGGATTCAACTGGGTTTCTAAGCCCCCAAGGCGGTAGGAGCAACGCGGCAAATTTTTTTCTTGCACTGTCCCTCCGCGTCCTTTGGTGTGAGTGTGTGCTCGTTACGGGTCGGGGGTTCGAATCCCTAGGGCAGCCAAATCTTTTCTCTCCCTGACCCTGTTGACTCCTGCACTTTTCCTTCCAACATATTCCACGCGCGCTTGAAACTTTTTTCCTGCTGGCATCTCGCATTGGACATGCGTCCCCGCACGCGAGGCGGGATGCCGCGCGCGAGCCGTCCTGCCTCTGGCGCGGGGTCGCAAATCTGTGCAAAAAAGGATCTACGAAATGACTCGGAGTGCGCGTTTCCTGTTGTCCGTTGTTGTGGCGGTTGGCGCCATGTGGCCAATCGTTAGCCAAGCTCAACCTGATCACGCCGGAGCCGTATTCGTCATGACCAACGCCGCCGGCAAAAACGAAATCATTGCCTACGATCGAGATGCCTACGGCTCGTTGCGCGAGGGCCGTCACTTCCTCACTGGAGGCCGAGGCAGCGGTGGAACCACCGATCCTCTCGGATCGCAAGGTTCTCTCACCCTCAGCCAGGATCACTCTCTGCTATTCGCAGTCAACGCCGGCAGCGGCGAAATTTCTGTGTTTCAGGTTCAGGGATCCAGCCTGACCCTTGCCGATAAGGAACCCTCCGGCGGCGCCGCGCCAGTCGCGGTGGCACAGTTCGGAAGCCTCGTTTACGTGGTCAATGAAGGCGCGGCCAGCAATGTAGTCGGCTTTCATCTGGCTGGCAATGGAAAGCTGAAACAAATCGCCAGCTCCACGGCTTTTCTCTCCACCGCTAACTCCGGACCGGCTTCGTTGGCCTTCAGCCCTGACGGCCAGTTTCTCCTGGTCACCGAAAAACTCACGAACAGCATCGATGTCTTCCATGTTCAAATCAACGGCACCCTGGCTCCCATCAAGGTCAATCCCAGCGCCGGACCGGGCGTGTTCGCGGTAGTGTTCGCGCCCAATGGCACGGCGATCGCCGTCGAGACCGGCCCCGCGGGAGGAACCAACGCGTCGGCAATTTCTTCCTACTCGATTCTTGCCAACGCGGGTCTCTTGCCGATCAGCACCAGCGTTCCCACGCTTGCGTCTGCAACCTGCTGGCAGGCGGTCACGCCGAACGGCAGTTTCGTTTACACCTCCAATGCCGCTTCGGCCACGATTTCCGGCTTCGCCATCGGCACAACCGGAACGTTGACGCCTCTGGCTGGAACGGTTGTCGCAACCAACCCGGCGGGAAGCACCAACCTCGACCTGGCCATCAGCGATGACGGTAAATTCCTTTACACGCTGAACTCGGGCACGGGCACGATCAGCATTTTTGGAATTGACCAGGATGGCACGCTCACCAGCCTCGGCGACGCAGACGGTCTCTCTGCAAGCGCCGGCTTCAATGGAATCGCCGCATTCTAGGCGGTTGAACCGTGAGTTGCGGCCCACGCCGCAACTCATGTCTTAACCTTGCGTCGCGAGCCGTCATCTTTGACATTCGCTTTCTACCATTCACTTTTCACACTGAGAATTTGGCATCGCCCTCAACCACCTGCGTCTCCAGCTTCGGCGCTTCTCCCTTGCGCCAAAGCTTAGCGCGATTTCGCGCGCGATAGACGAGCGGACCGCCATCAGGACCGTCGCTGCGCTCCAGCGGCCGGGGGATGCAGACGAATTCCGCTTCCAACCAGTCGCTGGCAACCGCGACCACCACATAGCCATGCCCGCCCATATCCACAAAAGAAAGATGCGGCGACAAGTCCGGATTCGATAGAGCGCGCGCTTTCTCGATGTCGCCGCTCTTCGCATACTCCAGACACGATTTGACGCCATGATGCAGCAATAGATTCATGGTAGGCTGCGGCCGCGTATCCGTCGGCCCCTGGCCCACGTAGAGTGATCGCAACGGGTGATCCTTGGGAAAAACATGCTCAAGAGCTTCGATCACCCCTGGGGCGGAGATCGAACCCGTGACAAACGCAATGCCGACCGGCTCAAACTTTTTCGGCGGCAAGCCTTTGGCCGCGTATCCCGCCCAGAAACTGTGCCGGTCGCCGGCCACGGTTGCGAAACCGGTGATCCCATGGTCGCGCACAAAGTCGTAGATTTCACCGCGCTCTACGTATGCCGTGCTGTGATCTCCCGCGCCGGTGCTCGCGTCGAATCCGGCAAATCCTGCGCCCGGCCAGGGTTTGGTCAGTCCCGCCGGAAGATTCTGCGGGTCGGCGCGCATATCGAGCGTCGCCACCGTGTCCCCCCAAATCTTCCAAGTGGCCTCCGATTTCTGCAGTCGCTCCAGAAACCACGCTTTCTGTTCCGCTCCCAGAATCGTGGTCGGCGGCGAATCCTTGCGGAAGTTTGCAATTTCCTTCCCGCCGTACTGGATCGTCGCCGGCGCATGTCCTGGGTACGCGTTTCCTGCGTCCAGAATGTCGAGCACCTCCTGCGGCAAAAAGCCCGGAAAGTCGTCGCTCATAAAAGCCTGCGCCTCGGCGCGATAAGTCGGCTCCTCCGACCGGTAGCTGCGTTGGTCGGTAATGATCAACTCCATATTCCGTCCCCACCGCAGCGTGCGATATCCGCGCAGACTATGAATCGCCGTCAGATTGTTCGGCTCCTGCCCCAGCCCATGCTCGTCAAAATGCGTAATCGGCGCCTCCACCACTTGCGGCGGATCAAACTCATCGAGCGACGGCCCGCTGGGCTTGAACAACCGCGCCGGCTGGTACTCGAAAAACGCCTGGTTCGCCGCCACTTTCCGCGTCTGCCTCGGCCGGTTGACGCCTCCAAATTGCTGCAGGCTCTGCCAGCCGATCCAGCTGAATTCGTGGTTGTCCCACATATTCACAAAGGGCCAGCGCGCCCGCGCGTCCTGCAGGTCGGGATCGTGCAGGTAACCGCGGTAGATCGCCCGATAGTCGCCAATCGTTGTCGGAATATGAAAATCGCGAATCTTCTCGCCGTGCTCGTAGTGAACAATGTCGCGCAGCCGCCGGTCATACATCCCCTGCGGCCGGTCTTCCGGATACCACACAATTTCGTAAATGAAGTCTCCCAGGTGCAGAACGAATCCCAGACGCTCGTGTTCGGGCGCACGCTCATCCTCGTAAATCATCCGCCGGTAAGCGTTCTGGGCGCCCTGGGTGACATTCTGGCAGCTGATGAATGCAAACCGCACTGGCCTGGCATCGTCATCGGTCGGGGCGGTAATGGTTCGGCCCACGCGGCTCCCGTTGCCATGTCTGTCGGTGAAGCGATACCAATAAACTCTCGCCGGCTTCAATCCGCCGGCCAGCACCCGGCATGTCCAGTCGGAAGCGTCCGACACCGGAGCCTCCGCCGCAGCCACAACGCGGGTAAATCGCTCGTCCTCGGCGACTTCGACGGTCAACTTTTCGACGGCGTCTCCATTGACCGGCGGCCGCCGGGTCCACAAAATCACGCTGTCGCTCTCCGGATCGCCCGAGGCCACGCCCTCGGGATAAAAATTCCGCCGCTCCTGCCATGCGATCCTGGACGGCTTGGCAAACGCCTCGCCCCAGGCTGCGGTTGCGCCCAGCGCAACCGCCATTTCAACAAACGCTCGCCTGCTGATCGGACCCATCGCTCTCACCTCGCTCTGACCTTCGACGGATAGCTCGCGAAGAGGCAACCAAATTATCTGCCACCCGCGCCCCGATGTTTGCCGAAGATTGCAGGTCAACAGAATTCCGGGCCAAGCCGCAGCTTCAGAGTGACGAAGACCGGATAACGAACACCTAGCTTTCCTTGTTACACTTACCAGCCGGAATGTCCCAATCGCTCGACGCGCTGCTCACAAGTCTCGAATCCGCGAAAAGCCGCTTCAGCCGCGGTGCAGCCGCCGAAACCAAAACCCTCCTTACTCGTCTCTCCAGCAGCAGCAACATCACTGACCCCCAATGCCTCCTCCGACTCCACGAAGCGCTGCTTTTTCTCCGCGCCTTCCCGCAATCCCCGACGCTGGTAAAGACGATCGAGGAACTCCTCAACACATTCCACCAGCGCATCGAAAGACTTCGTAGGTCAGGCGCGGACATGTCTGTCTTCGACGACTTCGACACCTCTGGCATGGCCGGCACGACCATGCAAGACACGCTCAACTTCGAGGCTGCGTGCTGGCTGGTGCGCCGCATCCCGCGCCACGTCGAAATCGCATGGGATGATTACTCCGACGACTACCAAGCCGAGCGCGCCATGGGATCCACCTGGTCGCGCCTGATTCCTCTGCTCGAAGAGGATGCCGACGTGGAAGCCAACATTCCGTGGCGGAGCTGGCTCAACGCCGCCCGTGGCCGCGAGCGCGATCTGGAATTTCTGATCCGCAGCTTCGAGCGCCTGCCGCTTCCCAGTCGCGCGCGCGCCGAACTTTACGACTCCCTGCGCATCCCCATCCGCTGGCGCCTGGAAAATCTCAAACTCTCCCGCACCCGCAACTGGACTCGCCCGCGCCGATTGTTCATTCACCACGAGCCGCTGATCCAGCGCAGTCAGATCTCGCTGGCGCAAGAACTTTCCAAACCCGCTCCGCGCCTCACCAAAGTCTCGCGCCACGAAGGCGAATCCATTCTCCGCATGGTTCGCGAAGTCATGCTGGTTCGCTACCGCGAACTTTATGGTACCACTCTGGCCGACCCGCGCTCGGTCGTGCGCGCCGACCTTCACTCTGGAGGCGGTTTGATCAACGCGAGCCGCGGCGTCGTCATGTATTTTTGGAATCTTCCGTCCGACCGCCGTCTTCCGCTCCGTGCCTACGTCGCCGGGTTCACCCTCAAGAACGGCGTTCCCATCAACTACATCGAAGCCATCGGCCTCTGCGAATGGATCGAAGTCGGCTTCAACACTTTCTACACCTACCGCCAAGGCGAAACCGCCTGGATCTACGCCCAGGCCCTGCACTGTCTCCACGCTTTCACTGGCGCAACGACGATTTCGATTTACCCTTATCAGATCGGCCAAAATAACGACGAAGCCCTGGACTCCGGCGCTTTCTGGTTCTACCGCAAACTAGGATTCCGCTGCGGCCGAGCATATCTCGAAGAACTCGCGAGAAGGGAAGAGAAGAAGATCGCCGCCGACCCGCAATACCGCACGCCAAAGAAAACCTTGAAGCGCCTGGCCGAGGCGCACATGTTCTATGAACTTCGGCAATCCTGGAAGGGGACGATTTCAAGCCATGCCGTTGACGCTGCCAGACTGTCGCCGGCTTTAGCAGCTGATGGAAAGCCCGGCCCCTGGGACACTTTCTCCACCCGTAACCTCGCCCTGCGCGTGAACCGCCGCATGGCTCGCGAGTTTCACGGAGACTCCGCCAAAATTCGGCAAGCCTCAGTCAAACAAGTCACCCGCGCTCTCCAACTCAACCCCGCACGCTGGACTCCCGCCCAGCGCCACTCGCTCGAAAACTGGTCTTTAATTCTGGCTCTGATCCCCGAACTTCCGCAGTGGTCATCAGAAGAGAAACGCGATCTCCTCAACATCATCCAAACACAAGCCGCACCCAACGAAATGCGCTATCTTCGTCTCACCCAGCAACATCCGCGCTTGCGCGAAGCGCTCCTGCATCTGGGATCGCCGTGATAGCGCTCAGCCGTCGCCCACGACCCTCAAGTGCTTGTCATTCCGACGCGCGAGCGAAGTGCCAGGAGGAATCTGCTTTGTCTGCGTGTAGCATCCGGTGAGCTTAGTCGGGAATCCGAATTGCTCCATCTTCCGCGATCGGAAAAAATGGGTTCCACGCCACCTCCCACAAGAATCCATCGGGATCGGCGAAGTACCCCGAATATCCTCCCCAAAAAGCTTCCTGCGCAGGTTTTACCAGCTTAGCCCCCGCCCCCTGAGCCTCGGCCAGAACCGCATTCACATCCTCGCGGCTCCGGGCGTTATAAGCGAGCGTGATTCCGCCGAACCCGTGACTCTCCGGGGAAACATTGGCATCCTTGGCCAATTCGTTCCTTGGATACAGCGCCAGCGCCATCCCGCCCGCCTGAAAAAACACAATCCCCTCCGTCTTCGTCCCAGATCGTCGCCATCCCAGCCGCTCATAGAATTCTCGGCTGCGCCCAAGGTCCCCCACGCCCAACGTCACAAGGCTCACTCGCTGTTCCATCAATGTTTCCCCATGCTGCTTGCTCGTTTCTTCCCATCGACGTCCCGAGCCAATAAAGGATACCTCAGCCAACCCGGCCACAAGGTAACCAGCAGGAAGGCGACCAGCAGGCCGCCAAACGCACATTTAGATCAGCACACGTGATTCGGCTCACATCGCGCCGCTCGCTGTGTAGAATAGACTCCTGCGAATCATGTGCAGCCCCGCCGGGCCGCACGAAAACACAATTCCTCCGCGTCGAGGTTCTCATTCATGGCCGACAAAGCCGTCGTCGACTTAAAAAACGGTGATCCCAAGACCACTGACATGCAAGCTACCAACATCGATTCCATTCTGCAGGAGCAGCGCAAGTTCGATCCGCCCGCCGAGTTCAGCCAGCACGCGCATATCAAGTCCCTCGCCGAATACGAAATGCTCTACCAGGAATCCATCGACGACCCCGACACTTTCTGGTCGCGCATCGCCAGCGAACTGCACTGGTTCAAGAAGTGGGATACGGTCCTCGAATGGAATTGTCCGTGGGCAAAATGGTTCGTCGGCGGCCAGATCAATCTTTCTTATAACTGCCTCGACCGCCACGTCGCCACGCATCGCAAAAATAAAGCCGCCATCGTTTGGGAGAGCGAGCCCGGCGAAATTCGCACCCTGACCTATCAGCAGCTTCATCGCGAAGTCCAAAAATTCGCAAACGTTCTAAAGGCTCTTGGGGTGAAGAAGAACGACCGTGTCGCCATCTACATGGGCATGACGCCCGAGTTGCCCATCGCCATGCTGGCCTGCGCCCGCATCGGCGCGCCGCACACCATCATTTTCGGGGGATTCTCCTCCAACGCCCTCGTCGACCGCATCCACGACTCGCAAGCCACCGCTGTCATCACGCAAGACGGATCGTACCGCCGCGGCGCCGAAGTGAAATTGTTTCCCGCCGTCGAAGAAGCGCTGAGGTCCTGCCCTGGCGTGAAGCACGTCATCGTCTACAAGCGCACCGGCACGCCCATCAACCTGCAGCCCGGCCGCGATCACTGGTGGCACGAACTCATGGCCAAGGCATCCGACGTCTGCCCCGCAGAACCGCTCGACGCCGAGCATCCGCTCTACATCCTCTACACTTCCGGCACCACCGGCAAACCGAAAGGCGTCGTTCACACTACCGGAGGATATTCCGTCGGCACCTACCTCACTACCAAGTGGGTCTTCGATCTCAAAGACGAAGATACCTACTGGTGCACCGCCGACATCGGATGGGTCACGGGCCACAGCTACATCGTCTACGGCCCGCTGCAAAACGGCGCCACCAGCGTGATGTATGAAGGCGCGCCGAATTTCCCCGAGCCCGACCGTTTCTGGTCGATCATCGCCCGCCACAAAGTCAGCGTCTTCTACACCGCGCCCACCGCGATCCGCACTTTCATCAAGTGGGGCGACGATTGGCCGAAGAAGCACGACATGTCGAGCCTTCGCCTGCTAGGCACCGTCGGCGAGCCCATCAACCCCGAAGCTTGGATGTGGTATCGCGAAACTATCGGCGGCAATCGCTGCCCCATCGTCGACACCTGGTGGCAAACCGAAACCGGCCACATGATGCTCACGCCCATCCCCGGCGCGATCGCGACCAAACCGGGCTCGGCCACAAGACCGTTCCCCGGCGTCCTCCCCGAAATTGTCACCATGGACGGGCAACCCGTCCCTGCCGGCTCCGGCGGATTCCTCGTTCTCAAGCGCCCGTGGCCCGGCATGCTGCGCACCGTCTACGGCGACCCCGACCGCTACGTGAAAAATTACTGGTCGCAGATTCCCGGCATGTATTTCACCGGCGACGGCGCCCGCCAGGATAAAGACGGATACTTCTGGATCATGGGCCGCGTCGACGACGTGCTCAACGTCAGCGGCCATCGCCTCAGCACCATGGAAGTCGAGAGTGCCCTGGTCGCACATGAAGCCGTCGCTGAAGCTGCGGTAGTCGGCCGTCCCGACGAACTCAAGGGCCAGGCGATTTCCGCATTCGTGACGCTACAGCAGGGAAGAAAGCCAACTCCAGAACTGAAGGAAGAACTCCGCAAGTGGGTGGCAAAAGAAATCGGCGCGCTCGCCAAGCCCGACGATATCCGCTTCACCGACACACTGCCCAAAACGCGCAGCGGCAAAATCATGCGCCGCCTGTTGCGCGAACTGGCCGGCACCGGAGAAGTAAAAGGCGACACCACTACGCTCGAAGATTTCGGCGTCATCGCCAAACTCAAAGAGCAAGACGAAGTCTAGACCGTATTCACAAACACCCCGATACGGCAAGACGCGCTAAGGCAAAAGCACTAAGGTAAATCTGACACACAAAATTGTCGTGCCGTCTTGCTCTGCATGATTCACGGGTCTATTCTGGAAATAACTCCTCCCTAGGGTGGGGACAATTCCAACCGATTTAATTTGAGTGGACTGGAGGGTCCCCAATGAAACTGAATGACAGCATTACCACCTACGATGTTGCCGAGGCTCTGCAGGGCGAGACCGGCAAATTTGAAATTACCAGCCCCAACGGAGAACGTTATTTTGTCACCTGTCAACCTGGGCACTCGATCGTCAGTCTGGAGTGGGCCGGTTCGGAACCGAATCTGCAACCCTTCCTCGTGCGCAAAGTAGCACAGCCCGTCTCGACGGAGGGTCGCTCCAAGAGATCAGCGGCCGCCTGAACTCTCGGCGGACCTTAAAGCAGCAAGCAGAACAAGACCAAAGCTCGGCGCCGATCACGCCGAGCTTTTGATTTTCCGTCACGCGGGGTGCCCCGTTCAAGCTCCGCTTGAGCGGGGACTTTGAGGGGTCATCCGTGGAATCCGTGGCCAGTCCGACCTACCGCGGCCACAACCACCCGAACGTCCCCGCCGTTAGCAGCCCGTACACCAGCCCGTCGACTATTTCCTTGATCGTCATCCCCCAGGGCTGTCCTTTCCATATTCCGTTGCTGATGTTCCCCAGTCCATACGTCAAAAATCCCGCCGAGCCCGCGACGCGAAACACCACCAGATAATTCGCTCCCGGAGCCACCGTATGCCACGTCAGATACGCGACAAAAAATCCAATGATCAGGCAGTACCCAAACCAGAGCGCCAGGAATTTCGGAATCGCCGGGGGTCCACTCGGAAACACTGTCAGCATAGCCACCGGCCCCTGCAGATATTTCTCCTGCGTCTCGGGCGACTTCATCGTCTTATGCGTGCCATAGGGAATCAGATAAAGCCCGCGCGTCACCCCGCGCAGCGCTTCCCGCGCCTTATCCTCGTCCGGCAGTTTCTTGCAATCCGTTTCGTGGTAGTGAAGAACGGTGTGCAGGATGGAACTGACCACAAACACAATCACCGCCGACAACACAATCGGCAGCCACAACGCCCCAAGAAATCCCATGGACACCCTCCAGCGGCAAAACCAAGCCGCAAATTTTTCCCCGCGAGACTACGCTGGCGCGGCGTGAAGGTCAAGGTGTAGTGCTATGAAATATGCGAAGGGGGTGAACATGGCGCAGATGACGCCCGAGGTTTCACGGAGGGAAGAACAGCTTCAAAACTTACTGCGGGACGAAAGTGAACTTCACGGTTTCCACCGTCTCTTTGGGCGCAGCCTGATATTTCCATTGCCTGACGGCGCGGACCAGGGCGTCCACCAGCAGCGGGTGCCCCCCGACGACCCTCACTTCCCGCACCGTTCCGTCCGGCCTGACCAGCGCTTCCACCTGCACCGTTCCAGCCAGCTTCATCCGTTCTGCGATTTCCGGGTATTCCGGCGGAACCCTGTGCTCGACTCGCCGCCCTCCCTCCTGCCGCGCCGCATCTGTTCGCGATTCCTCATCCGAGGAAGTCGACACTGCGCTGTGGGCTGACCCGGAGCCGCTCTTGGCCAACGCCAGAATTTTCGCGCTGAAGCGAATCTCCGAACGATCCAGCGCCTCGGAATTTACTTCAAAGTGGATCGTCCCATGGTCTCGGACCAGATTGATCATCCCGCCTTGCCGCAGAAAAGAATCGTCTTCGCCCACCAGAAGCACACCCGTCTGCGCAATGCCCTCGATCGCAGCCTGAATCCGCCGCTTTTCCGATGCGCCAAAGAAAACAATCTGGCACGATTTCATCTCTTCGGTAGAGTTGACGGCTTTGACCTGCAAGGGATGCGTGCCCGCAATTTTTCCCGCTACAACAGCCTTCACAGCCGCAAGAAAATCCTCACCTCCGCCGCTGATTCCAATCACCAGCGCCGACGGCCCCTCCGGCAGGGCACTGCGCGGCCACTCCGCCAGCTTGGCGAAATTGAGCAGATACGCTGCCTTGACTTGGTCCTCCGTAGCGGCAGACTGCTGCCCTCGCGCCACGGTATGAAGTGCCAGAAGGCTGATCGCGATTATGGCAAGCCCGATCGCCCGTGGCCACCCCGGTGACTTTCCCAAGGGCGACGCTTTGTCTTTGCCCGGAAGCTGCATCCTGCCCTTCAAAACCTGCCCGTGAGTTTGATCCGGAAATTTCGGCCGTCTTGCTGAATGGCATCCTCCGGATCTTCCGGCCGGCCCGCGTCGAAATATTTCTTGTTGAATACGTTGTAGACGCTGGCGGAAAGGTCGGCGTGTTTTCCCAGCGTGTGTCCCAGCAAGGTGAAATTGAAGACCGAGAAGCCGCTGATCGTGTTTCCCGCCAGCGTCTGCACCGAGCTCGTGTACTGCGCGTCGAGGTTGGCGAAAAGCCGCTTCCGAAGCATGGGCAGGCTAACCTCGAATTTGCCCAGATGTTGCGGAGAGTTAGTGAGTACCTGGCGCGTCGTGGGCTCTTCCGCATCGACGTAGCTATAACTTGCTCTGCCCTTAATGCCATTAGCCAATTGGCCGTCCAACTCAACTTCTGCGCCGGTGGCAACCGCTTTATCGGAGTTTTCGTAAATGTCCTGCCCGTCGCTCTCCGTCTCCAGCGTGATCAGGTCGTTGATCCAATTGCGGAAAACACTGCCCGAGAGCGTGAGATGTGCTCCGAGCCCCTGCTCCACGACTCCTTCGATGCTCCGGATCCTCTCTGGTCCCAGCTTCGGATTATCGTCGTAGAAGGATCCGAAATCCGGCGTGAGTTCATAGGGTTCGGGTGCGCGGAAGGCCGTTCCGTAAAGCAGCTTCAAGGTGGTGGGGTGGAACAGATGATAAATCAGCCCTAGCCGCGGATTGGTCGTCCCGCCAAAATTGGAATAATGATCGTAGCGAACCCCGGCGCTCAGCGCGAACTTTCGGGCGATGGCGAATTCATCCTGCCCGTAGAGCGCCCAGATCACCGAGCTCTCAGGATCCGGGGTAAAGACGCCTTCGAACAGGTTCCCTTGATCCTGCCGCAGATTATCCGTGATCTCCGTGCCCAGTGTGATTCTATGTTTGTCGAACAGGGTGCCGCTTAATTTTGCCTCGCTGTCCCACCAGTTCCCGCGGAATGAATACGTATCGACCGCCGTCGATCCGGCGGGCGGTCCAGCAGCGTACACGACCGGACCTTGCAGGCGCGTCTGGTCATAAGAAGTGCGGGCGGTCACATCCCACTTCTCGGCGACGGAATGCTGGTAGCTCAGGTCGAAGTACTGGTGGTAGTCCCGATTGAAAGTGCCGGGATTATTGAACACCGAGCCAAAGTATCCCGTAGGCACTCCCTTGTCGCGCGCGCTGAACAAGCCCTGCAGAGTAAATCCGCGAAAACTGATCGTCGCCAGCAGGTGCTGGAAGTTTTCGTAGTCCGTGTTGCTTGTAATCCCGTTATTGGTGGCGGGGCTGTCGAACTGCGGAAAAAACAGAGTCGGTCCCTGGCTGTTATAAAACGTGCCCGAGAGCAGCATCCCGATCTCTTTATACTGGCTGCCGTAAGTCGCTCGTCCCTGGTAGGTTTCAAAACTGCCCGGCGCAAACGACACCTCCACCCCTTTGAGTTGCGCCGGCTTGCGGGTAATCACATTGATGACAGCCAGAAACGCCTGCGCCCCGTAGAGCGACGAACTGGGCCCGCGGATAATTTCCACGCGATCGACCAGATCCAGATCCACCAGAAACTCCGGCCCCACTAAGCCGTCGCCCAGAACGTTGTCGTTGATGCGGTGTCCGTCGACCAACAGCAGGATGCTGCTGTTCCATGTCCCCAGGCGTCCAAAGCCGCGCACGCCCACGAAGGTGTAGTCGCGGTCGTAGGTGATGAAAAAGCCGCGCACACTCTCCAGAACGTCGGCCAAGGTGCGATAGCCGTATTTCTGAATTTCATCCGCTGTAACGACCGTCACCGAGGACGGCGCGTCGCTGGCGTTCTGCAGATGTTTCGAGGCGCTGTAAACCTGAATGGTTCCCAGTTCTTCAAGGCTGGCTTGTCCCAGATCCTGAGTTGCGAGTTTTGGTGCATCCTTAGCCCCATCCTTCGTCGCGTCCTGCGCGCGCGCCGTTGCCACAAATAAAGGGAATGCTAGAGCTGACGCCAAGGCAAATGAGAGAAAAATAACGAACCACGGTCTGGAGCAGATGCGGCGGTTGGCTGGCGCGATGAGGCGCGAAGTCAAAGCCCATCCAGCCAAAGCCCGTCCAGGCCAAGCCCGTCCAGGCCAAGACCGTCCAGGAAGACGCGCAGCGCAAGCCATTCCAGCCACTATCATGCAGCCCTCCCAAGGCCGTTCTTATGCGCAAGCCGCAACCTCGAGCCTGCGCGCAGACCCTCTGCGGTCATCTTCGGCAAGACCGCGAACGTGCTTCAGCAGGTTCGATTGTTACTTCGGGTTAGAACAGGCTGGATCTGCGGGGATCTGGAAGAGCGACTCCGGCTATTCGGACGTGAGGGCGGAGGTAAAGGGAACGAGAAGAAGAACAGGCTAAGCGCGCGCCGTAACTCTCACTTCACCCTCCGAATCAGGCTCATGATGATGGCAAAAAGCGCCAAAGCCAGCATCACCTTCAAGAGCATCATCGTATCGAGATACATATCGACGCTCCCTAAGAAGGGATTTGGGCGAAGTGCTCGCACACCACCCTTCAGAGGCTTTGATGCGGTTCCAACCAAAAGGACGGCTTGCCCGCCCAAACTCCGCATGGGCCGGGATTTTGACCTTCATCCTCCAACAACGACCGGTTTCAAGAACCCCAGCAGGCTGAATATTGCTGTCCGCTTCCGGACAGAAGAGTTCTTAGGCGGACAGAATGATCTTCTTCGTTCCCACAGTAAGCCTTTCGATTTCCCTTTTACAGTCAACAGGTTACTTTTGACGCAGATTTGGTCGAAGCCGTGCTCCCACAGATTTCACCTGGCGCCTATGTCGCCGCCATAGATCGCGCGCCGCAGGTCCCAGCGGGCCGTGCCACGAAGTCGATCCCGTCGTGGCGGCGTAGTAAAGTAGGGAGGACCAAACGGTATGACTGGTGTGCTCCAAGACGTACGTTACGCCCTACGCCAGCTCCGCAAGAGTCCGGGCTTCACGGCCGTCACCGTGGTCACGCTGGCCCTGGGCATTGGCGCCAACACCGCGATCTTCAGCTTGATCAATGCCGTGATGCTGCGCACCCTGCCGGTGCGCGACCCACAACGACTGGTCCTCCTGAGATGGAGCGCACTTCACGATCCCCATACCCACCAGAGTTATAACTGGGCTGGGTGTCCGAATAATTCCCCCGCGGTCACTATCGGAAGCTGCTCGTTCTCTTATCCCGTGTTCGCGCAACTACATTCAGAGCAGAACATATTTTCAGGCCTTTTTGCTTTCGTCCCCGCGCACGTGGAGAGCGTAGACGGGCGCCCAAGTCAGGCGCGTGGCTTGTTTGTCTCCGGCGACTTCTTCTCGACGATAGGTGCACATGCCTTGGTTGGCCGCACGCTCGGTCCCAGCGATGACCTTCCCGGCACAGCCTCGGCTCTGGTGCTCGGCTACGGCTACTGGCAGAGGCATTTTGGAGGCGACCGCTCGGTCCTCGGCAAATCAATCACGGTGAATGGAGTCCCCTTCACGGTTGTAGGGATAACAGCGCGCGGATTTTTCGGTCTCAATACCGGCATCGAAACCGACTTTTGGGTGCCATTTTGCTTTCAACCCAGCGTGTCTCCAGATTTCCCCAAGAAAACGGACGCCGCTGCGTTGTGGGTCTGGATGGGGGCGCGATTGAAACCGGGCGTCACGGCGTCACAGGCGGAATCGACGATCAGCGAGATTTTTGCTCGCAGCGCAGCCAGCGGGTCCAACGCGATCTTCAAACCAGACGACGCACCACGCATCGACCTGCCCAGCGCTGCACGGGGACTCGACACGCTGCGCCAAGACTTCTCGAAGCCGCTCCTCGTGCTGCTGACTGCCGTGGGAATCATCCTGTTGATTGCCTGCGCCAATGTGGCCGGTTTGATGCTTGCCCGCGCTACTGCCCGACGGAGGGAGATGGGCGTGCGCTTCGCCTTGGGTGCGGGCAAATCGAGGATCATCCGCCAGCTTCTGACGGAAAGCTTGATGCTGGCGGCTGCGGGTGGCGCGCTGGGGGTTGTGCTTGCCTATTGGGGCGCGATTTCTCTTACCGCATTTCTGTCGTCAAACTGGTTCATGCCCTTCGACCTGGACGTTCATCCGGAGGCACGCGTCCTTGGTTTCACCACCGGCGTCTCCGTGCTGATTGGAATCCTGTTTGGGCTTGCACCTGCTTTCCGCAGCGTGCGTGCGGACGTAATGCCCAGCTTTAAGGAGGATTCTGGCAGCACGTTAAGCTCGTTGCTCGGCCGGGGCTGGCGCTTCGGAATTGGCAACGTCCTGGTCGTGGTGCAGGTATCGCTTTCTCTCGTGCTGATGGCTGGTGCGGGGCTGTTAGTGCGCACGCTCGTCAATCTTGAAACTTTGGACGTCGGCTTTGACACTCATAACGTTCTTCTTTTCGACTTGGACCCCACCTTCAGCGGCTACAAAGGTAAGCAAGTTCAAAGCCTGTACGGCGATTTACAGAGTCGACTCGCTGCACTCCCCGGCGTGACTTCAGCAAGTTACTCGATGACCTCGCTACTGAGCGGCGCCAACATGACGACCTCTTTCCGCCTCCCGAACGCATCCGAAAACATGGAAGCCGCAGAGCTTCCCGTGGGGCCGAATTTCTTCGAGACCATGCGCATCCCGTTGCTCACCGGGCGGACGTTTGCCGCGGCAGACTATGAGCCGGACACCAAGCCGGAACCGGTGGTCATCAACCGAATGTTCGCGGGACGATTGTTCGGGAAGCAGAATCCACTAGACCGCGTTCTTGCCGAGGGTAACTTAAAGACCGCGGATTGGCGAATCGTTGGCGTTGTCGGCGACGCGAAATATCAGGCAGTACGACATGAGATAACGCCTACCGCGTACGTTCCACTCAAAGAAGGTTGGGGGGCTTTCGAGCTCAGAACCACGGCCGATCCTAGAGGCCTGATTTCATTGGTTCGCAATGCCCTGAGCAGCGTAAACGGCAGTTTGTCGCCTTCTCACATCACGACACAAACCGAACAAATGGATCGTGACCTTTATCAGGAACGGCTGTTTGCGTGGCTGTCAAGTCTTTTCGGCTTGTTCGCGCTTGCTCTGGCATGTATCGGGCTCTATGGCCTGCTTTCGTATGAGGTGGTTCGCCGCACACGCGAGATCGGCATCCGCATGGCGCTGGGCGCGCCGCGGCGCAATGTCATGCGCATGGTGGTTGGGCAAGGGATTGTGCTGGCTCTTGCGGGCGCAGTGGTCGGAGTCATTGTGGCTTTCACTGCGACCCGTTACCTCGCTACTCTCCTGTACGGCGTGAAGCCAATCGATGCCATGACGTTCGCCGGGGTCGCGCTCTTGCTAACCGCCGTCGCGTGGCTTGCCTGCTACATTCCAGCGCGCCGCGCAACCAAAGTTGATCCCATGGTGGCGCTGAGGTACGAGTAGGCCATCTCACAGTTGAAACCGGCTCTAGACAAAAGGCCACGACTCGCGCCGTGGCCTTTCTTTGAATCGGATTATCCGTGAATATCTATAAAGATCCGTGGCGAAGGTTCTAGTGTCTTCCTCCACCGCCGCCATGTCCGCCGTGGCCGCCACCGTGCCCGCCGCGTCCGCCATTGCGTCCGCCGCGCCCGCGTCCACGCCCGCCGCCTCCGGGACGTCCGCCGCGTCCGCCACGATCGCCTCCGCGATCTCCGCGAGGACGATCTCCACCGCCAATCGCGCCAGCCAGAGGCGCGCCCTCGCGATTAAAATTCGGCTCGCTATCGGGTTCGTCAGGGAAGTCCCCGCCGCCCTCAATCACAACCGTACCCGCCGGAAGCGGTTCACCTTCCGCCACCACCGCAGCCTGCACCGGAGCGTCTCCGCTTCCGCCCTGCATTTTCGCGCGCTGCTCTTTCAGGATCGCCTTACGCGACAGCCGGATGCGGTTGCCTTCAACCGCCAGCACTTTCACCAGCACCTGATCGCCTTCTTTCAACTCATCGCGGACATCGGCAATGCGATGCTCCGCGACTTCGCTAATGTGCAGCAATCCCTCGGTCCCGGGAATGATCTCGACAAACGCGCCGAAATCCGCCAGCCGCGTGACTTTCCCGAGATATGTCTTGTTGACCTCCGGCGTGGCCGTGATGTCGCCGATAATCTGCAGCGCTTTCGCCGCCGATGCCTGGTCGCTCGATGCTACCTTCACGATGCCGGAGTCTTCCACATCGATTTTCACCCCGGTCTGTTCGACGATCGAGCGGATCATCTTTCCGCCCGGCCCAATCAGATCGCGAATCTTGTCGACCGGAATCTGCACCGTGTAGAAACGCGGTGCATAGTCGGAAATCTTCGCCCGTCCCGTTGAGATGACTTCTTCCATCTTTCCCAGGATGTGCATCCGTCCGCGCTGTGCCTGCGCCAGCGCCTCGCGCATGATCTGCGCCGTGATGCCGGCAACTTTAATATCCATCTGCAGCGCGGTTATGCCTTCGCTCGTTCCGGCAACTTTGAAATCCATGTCGCCGTAATGATCTTCCGCGCCCGCAATGTCGCTGAGAATGGCGTACTGCTCGCCTTCCTTCACCAGCCCCATCGCCACCCCAGCTACGGGAGCCTTCAACGGAACGCCCGCATCCATCAGCGAAAGCGAAGCGCCGCAAACCGTCGCCATTGACGACGACCCGTTCGACTCCAGAATGTCGGAGACCACGCGCATGGCATAAGGCCACTTCTCCTCGCTCGGCAGCACCGCCGAAATCGCGCGCTCGGCCAGCGCCCCGTGCCCAATCTCACGACGCCCCGCCCCCCGCATAAACGCAACCTCACCGACACTGAACGGCGGGAAGTTGTAATGTAAGAAAAAGCGTTTTTTGGCTTCGCCTTCGAAACCTTCGAGGCGCTGCATGTCGTCGCTGGTGCCGAGAGTGGTGGTGACTAAGGCCTGGGTTTCACCGCGGGTGAAGATGGCGCTGCCGTGGGTGCGGGGAAGGACTCCGGCTTCGATCCAGATTTCGCGGATCTCATCGAAGGCGCGCGCATCCGGACGCCGCTTGTGGTTGAGCACCTGCTCACGGAAAATCCGCTCGCGCAGAGTTTCGTAATAATGATCGAGTTTCTTCTTTGCGGCCTCGTCTTCCTTTTCGTTGCCGGTCTTCGGCAGCTCGGCGGCGAGTTTCTTCTTGATCTCTTTGACCAGCGTGTAGCTTTCCGCCTTGGGATGCTTCCTGGTGTCGAGCGCATCGGAAAGCTGGTCGCCCACGCTGCTGCGCAGATGGTTGTAATACGCTTCGTCGAACACGGGAGGCTCGACCACGCGCTTTGGCTTGCCGGCCTTCGCCCGCAGATCGTTGATCGCGGCGCAGATTTTCTTGATCTCGGTGTGGCCGAACTCGATCGCGTCGACCACCGTTTCTTCCTTCACCTCTTTCGCGCCCGACTCGATCATCACGATGCCGTCGGAAGTTCCGACGACCATGATGTTTACAAGGCTCTCGCGCATTTCGTTGTAAGTCGGATTGACGACGAACGATCCATTAACCAGGCCGACGCGCACCGCGCCGATGGGTCCGAGAAATGGAATGTCGGAGAGCGTGAGCGCAGCCGAGGCGCCGTTGATGCCGAGCACATCAGGGTCATTATCGGTGTCGGCCGACAGCACGAACGCGATGACCTGGGTTTCGCATTTGAATCCCTCGGCGAACATTGGTCTGACTGGCCGGTCGATCTGGCGACTGGTGAGCACTTCGCGCTCGCTCATGCGGCCTTCGCGCTTGATGAAGCCGCCGGGGAAGCGTCCGCCGGCGTAGGTGTATTCGCGGTAATCGACGGTAAGCGGGAAGAAATCGATGCCCTCGCGCGGGTCGGCATTGGCCACGGCAGTGGCGAGAACGACGTTTTCGCCAAGGCGTACCACGGCCGCGCCGTGTGCCTGTTTGGCAAGCTTTCCGGTTTCAAATGAAATTTCTTTGCCGCCGGTGAGGTGTACGGTAACGCTGGTTGGTTCTGGTTTCATAATTCATTCCTTTGGGAGCTATGAGCGTGAGCCGTGCCATGAGCCGTAAACAAGGCGAACCGGGTGCCCCATTTCTCCCCGATTTTGGGAGAAGTGGGGATTTTGAACCTCCCCAGAGGAAAGGCACACGTCACCCTGTTGATGAGGCTGGAAAAGTTCGCTGCGCTTGAAAAACGCACGGATGGAAAGTTCCTCAATGCTGTTCCGTCTCGCCAGAGACGGTCGTCAGAAATATCCCGGAAGATAAGGTTGCAAGGTTCGCAGGTTTCAATGTCTCAAGGCCGGAACCTTGCCACTTTGGAAACCTTGAAGTTCCAGACCTTGGAATTCCAGGCCAAGCCGTTACTTGCGGATGCCGAGCTTGGTGATCACACCTTTATAGCGCTCGGAATCGTATTTCTTGAGGTAGTCCAACAAGCGACGCCGCTTGCTGACCAGCATGAGAAGCCCGCGGCGCGAGCCGTGGTCTTTCTGGTGCGTCTTGAAGTGCTCCGTCAACTGGCCGATACGCTCGCTGAGCAGCGCGATCTGCACCTCCGGACTGCCGGTGTCGGTCGCGTGCGTGCGATTGCCGTCAATGACGGATTTCTTTTGCTCTCTGGCTAGCACGTAAGCTGATGTGCTCCTGTTCTTAATCGTTTGTCTTTGTGACGTTTAGAGAATATCACGGGGAGTTGAGGAGCGTAAAGGATGTGCGCGGGTTTCGGTCTGGCGGTGAGGCGGGGAAAGCAGGTTCCTCACCGGCGCTGCGCGACGGTTCGGAATGACAAAAAGTTTGGGTGGGGGTTATAACGGGGGGCATCAGTGAGGTTTCGATGCCTGAGGCCGCGTCGTCGCGGGCTGAATTTGCCGACGGAATCGGCGGCGGTCCCTGGTAGTCCGTTCGCTCTGCCTCCATGGCGTTACCGCGGCTTTACGGCCAGACACAATGCACGGCGCTGCAAGTAATCCTCAGGATATCGTAAGCTATAAGAGAGCATCAGGAGGATTTGGTGCGCTGCGCACGCTGCGGCAACGAAAATTCGGACACGAACCGTTTTTGCGGGATGTGTGGGGCGACGCTATTGCAGGGAGGAACGGCGCTGCCGGCAACGGCGGCGCGTCCTGCAACTCCGGTAGCGGCACCGCCGTCTCCCGGCCTGTCGTCTGCAGGCCCAGCGTCTCCAAGGCCATCGTCGCCGGTGCCGGCCCGGCCGCCAGCCCCGGTGAGCGAGCCGTCGCCGGTCATCACGGGGCCATCGTTTCTGGGATTGAACCAGCCGGCTCCCAGTCCGGCTGCGAACAGCGCTCCACGGGCGGGCGCGGGGAACCGGTTGAGCATCGATCCGAATTCGGCGCCGAGTTCGCGCAGCCTTGATTATTTGTTGGAAGATGACGAAGAACCTGAGCGCAGCGGGGCCGGGAAATTCATTCTGATTCTGGTGGCGCTAGCGTTGGCGGCCGGTTTCGGATATCTGCGCTGGAGAAATCAGGGATTCGCATGGCTGGGGGTGAGTGGTGCGAAGCCTGCGGCTGCGACGCAGTCTTCCGACAACAGCAGTGCGAATTCGACGGCACCAGCCGCGGCCGGTAGTACAGCGCCGCCCACGCCGGTTGCGAGTCAGCCGAGTGCGGGGACGACACAGCCGGCGGGAAATCCCCCGGCGAGCGGAGGTTCGGCTGCTGCTCCGGCCACGCCTGGCTCTGTGGCGCCTGGAGCGGTAGCGACCGGACCGGCGGCAGGAAGTGCTCCCGCTTCAGCCGGCCCAACACATTCCGCTGCCGCGCCAGCGGCGAGCCAGCCCGCTGCAAATCAGCCGGCTGCGTCCAGCCAGCCGCCTACGAGTCAGCCCGCTCCGAGTCAACCTTCCGCGAACCGGGTGCCTTCAGTTCAACCGACTTCTTCTCAAGCCCCTTCATCTGGGTCCGCGTCATCCCCATCTACGTCGAAACCATCTTCTTCCGCGCCGCCCGCGACGGATAGCGACGCGGCTACTGCGCCTGCGGTGAAGCCCAAGCCGCCGGCAGTGGTGGCGCCGCCGAAGCCGGTGGATCCGGTGGCGGAGGCGCAGAAATATATCGATGGGACCGGCGTGCCGCAGAATTGCGATCGCGGATTGCGCCTGCTGAAGCCTTTGGCGGAACATGCCAACCCAAGGGCCATGATCCAAATGGGCGCGCTCTATTCGGCGGGATTGTGCACGCCGCGCGATCTGCCTACGGCATATCGGTGGTTCGCGCTGGCTTTGCGGAAAGATCCGGACAATCAGTCGGTGCAGACGGATCTGGAGAAACTTTGGGGCGAGATGACGCAGCCGGAGCGGCAGTTGGCAATCAAGCTGACGCAGTAGACCACGATGCCAATCGTGATGACGGGGATGGCGCGTCGTTTCGCTTCCAGACTTTTCTCGGGTTGCGATTCGTGTCATGACGCCCGGGGGCTCTCATGAAAGACGCAAAATACTGGATTGGACAGCTTGGATTGTATCCGCATCCCGAGGGCGGACATTTTCGACAGACTTATCAATCAGAACTGAGGATTGACAAGGCTGCGCTGCCCCAGTTTAGCGGGAGCCGCGCGGCGTCGACGGCGATTTATTTTTTGCTGGAGGGTGAGGAGTTCTCGGCGCTTCATCGATTGCGGTCGGATGAGATGTGGCATTTCTATGCGGGGAGTGTGCTGGAGGTGCATGTGATCGCGCCGAACGGACGACACTTCACGATTGAGCTTGGGAACGATGCGGAGGCAGGTCAGCAATTTCAGGCGGTGGTGAAGGCGGGATGCTGGTTCGGGGCGCAAGTCGCGCAAAATCCCCACGTCTGGCAAAACCGGCCAGAATTGGGGCACCCGCCCTTTGTGCTGGTGGGCTGTACTGTTGCTCCGGGATTTGAGTTTGAAGATTTCGAGATGGGGAAACGCGCGGAGTTGGTGCGGGATTACCCACAGCATCGGGGAGTGATTGAGCGGTTAACGCGGGAGTAGCGGTCTTCCGGGTATGACAATCAGATTCCGAATTCAAAGACACTGCGGCTACAATTCCAAGCGAGAGATATATCCCTATGAGACACCATCCGGAGCTCATCTTAGGTTTCATTCTTGCTTTATGCCTGGGATTGGCAGCGCAGACCGATGAGCCCGTGTTGCTTTCAGCGAATATCCCTTTCTATCCACCATTAGCTCGACAGGCCCGCATTTATGGAAGCGTGAGAGTAGCGTTCACGCTGCCCGCAAACAGCGGCGAGCCAACTAGTGTTAAAGCAATATCGGGCCATCCTTTGCTTAAGTCTGCTGCGGAGGAGAACGTTAAGACTTGGCGCTTTCGAAATACTTACGCGGTGGAACGCAAGTGCGAAACAATGTTTCACTATGAACTAACCGAATCAGAATCTACGCACGTCACATTCAAATCCTTCAATGTCGTTGAAGTCGTGTCTGAAAAACCACCACCGGTCGACAGCAATTTCTGACCCCGGAGCCTTTATCTTCCGGGGCCACGGCTCAACTCCGATTCCTGGATTTCTAGCACTGCCTCCGCCGGCGGGGCGCCCGCGCCACACGATCACTTCGCGGCCGAGGCTTTCTTGGGGAACATCTCGCCGATACGCTTGATTTGTGCGCCGACCCCCTTCAACTTCTCTTCAATGTGTTCGTAGCCGCGGTCGATGTGGTAGACGCGGTCGATGATGGTCTCTCCGTCGGCGACTAGAGCGGCAAGCACGAGCGACGCCGAGGCACGTAAGTCGCTGGCCAGGACGGCGGCGGCGCTGAGCGGTGTCTTGCCGCGGACTACGGCGCGGCGGCCTTCGATTTTGATGTTGGCGCCCATGCGCACAAGTTCCTGCGCGTGCATGAAACGGTTCTCGAAAATATTTTCGGTGACGATCGACGTTCCCGCAGCCTGCGTGGCCAGCGCCATGAATTGCGCCTGGCAGTCGGTGGGAAACCCGGGATACTCTTCGGTGCTGATATCGGACGCGGTGAAGGGATTGTCGCCCATGACGCGGACGGAATCCCCGTTGGTCTTTGTTTTGACTCCGACTTCATGCAGCTTGCCGAGGACTGCGCCGAGGTGCGTGGGATCACAGCCGGCGATGTTGAGGTCGCCTCCGGTCATGGCGGCGGCGGTAATGAAGGTTCCAGCCTCGATGCGGTCGGGAATGATGCGGTGTTTCGCGCCTTTCAGCTTTGCCACACCTTTCACGCGAATCGTCGGCGTGCCCGCGCCTTCAATTTGCGCCCCCATTTTGTTGAGCAGGTCGGCGAGGTCGGCGACTTCAGGCTCGCGTGCGCAGTTTTGCAGAATGGTTTCGCCTTCGGCGAGCGTCGCGGCCATGAGCAGATCTTCGGTGCCGGTGACGGTAATTTTGTCAAAAACAATTTCTGCGCCTTTGAGTCGAGTGGCGCTGGCTTCGACGTAGCCGTGCTCTTGGGTGATTTTTGCGCCGAGCTGTTCGAGGCCTTTGATGTGCAGGTCGATGGGGCGAGCGCCGATGGCGCATCCGCCGGGGAGCGAAACGCGGGCGCGTCCGCAGCGGGCGACCAGCGGTCCCAGCACGAGCGTGGAGGCGCGCATGGTCTTCACTAACTCGTACGACGCTTCGGGAGCAGCGAGATTTTCGCAGTGGATGGTGGTGCGGTGCTGGGCGCGGCCATAGCCGAGTTCGACTTCGGCGCCCATGGCGGCGAGCAGATTGCGCGTGGTCTGAATGTCGCGCACTTGCGGAATGTTTTCGAGGATGACGGGTTGGTCGGTGAGCAGGGCGGCGGCCATGCAGGGCAGCGCGGCGTTTTTTGCGCCACTGATGTGAACGGTGCCGAGCAGCGGCTCTCCGCCGCGGATGACGAACTTGTCCATGGAAGATCCTCACAGGCTAATTGTAGCGGTGAGACGAACAATTGATGTTGATCGCGACGGCACGATGGGAGAAGGACGAGCGGGGCGGAAAGTCAAAAATCCCCGCCCTCTAGTTCTGTGCCAGTGCAATCGCTTGGCGCACGTGGCCTTTGGACTTTCTTAACACACTGGCGGCCTTAAATTTCGTTACACCCGCGGCGAGCATTACTACTGCCACTGGAGTGCGGTTGCCTGCGGCTTTCAGGGCGCGGGCGGCCGCGTCGTGGTCGGCGCCGGTGGCTTGTTCTAGGATGCGGGTGGCGCGCTGGATCAGCTTTTCGTTTTTCGTCCACACATTGACCATGAGATTGCCATAGACATAGCCGAGACGCGTCATGGCGGCGGTCGAGATCATGTTCAGGACCATCTTGTGCGCCGTGCCCGCTTTCATGCGCGACGATCCGGCTAGGACTTCGGGGCCGACTTCGGTGACGATGGCAAAATCGGCGGCGCGCTCGAGCGGCGAGTTGCGATTGCAGGTGAGGGCGATGGTGCGGGCTCCGCGACGGCGGGCGTATTCGACGGCGGCGATGGTGAAGGGAGTGCGGCCGCTGGAGGCGATGCCGAGGATGACGTCATATTTGCCGGGTTTGTGCTTCTTCATTTCTCGAATCGCAAGCGCGGTGTCGTCTTCGCTGGCTTCGGTGGACGAGCCGAGAGCTTTGGGGCCACCGGCCATAATGAATTGCACGGTGCGCGGGTCGGTGTTGAAGGTGGGCTGAATTTCGCTGGCGTCGAGAGCGCCGAGGCGTCCGCTGGTGCCGGCGCCGACGTAGATGAGGCGTCCGCCGTGACGGAGGCTGGCGGCGATGAGATCGATGGCGCGGGCAATTTGCGGCAGCGCGCGGCCGACGGCGGCGGCAACGGTTGCATCTTCTTCATTGATGAGGCGGACGATCTCGAGCGAAGACATGCGGTCGAGATCGCGCGCGGCGGGGAGGAGTTGCTCGGTCGAGAGCGTGCGGAGATCGGATTTGAGTTTGGCGGTGCGGGTCAAGCAGGAACCTTTCTTGTTGGCTTCGAAGTGGTGCTTTTGGGGGAGTCCCCCAGGGCTAAGGCCCGGTTCATTCTATATGCTCGCATGCGGCACTGAGGCGCCGCCCCTCCACTGTGCTGCTGAAGTCAGCCCATGGCATCGACGATGGCGTCATGGAATTTTGGGCGGACTTGCTTAATGGCCTGATTGGCGCAGTCGGGCCAGGTGCGGTTGGTGAGCAAGCTGATCGAAAGCTGGCGGTCGGGATCGATCCAGAGCGAAGTGCCGGTGTAGCCCAGATGGCCGAAGGAATGCGGGCCGAAATATTGTCCGGATTGCGAGGGAGCGGAGGGAGTGTCCCAGCCGAGGGCGCGGGATGTGCCGCTGGGCGCGGTCTCGCGGCGGGTGAAGAGGGCAGCGGTTTCGGGTCGGACGATGGGTTGCCCCCCCTGGAGCATCGCGCTGGCGAAGCGCGCGAGATCTTCGGCGGTCGAAAAGAGCCCGGCATGTCCTGCAACGCCGCCGAGGACGACGGCGTTTTCGTCCTGCACTTCGCCCTGGATGATTCGATTGCGAAATTTGTGTTCCTCTTCTCTTTCATCCGCGGTGGGAGGAATTTTCGCGCACATGTCCGCAGCAGGGTTGAAAGTTGTGCGCGTCATGCCGAGCGGGCCGAAGATTTCGCGCTGGCAAAATATATCGAGCGCCTCTTCTGCGATGCGTTCGAGAGCTGCACCTAAGAGAATGAATCCGATGTCGCTGTATTCAGCGCGGGTATTGGGGTCGGCAGAGAGCGGGGTGGTGAACACGGCGCGCAGCAGGTCTTCCCGGGTGCGCGCTTTGAGGAATAGCTTTTCGTAGGCGGGCATGCCGGAGCAGTGGGCAAGCAGCATGCGGAAGGTAACTTCGCGGCGCCGAGGGTCGGGTTCGCCGCAGGAATCGACCAGGAATTCGGGGATGGTTCCGAGGATTGCCGCGTCGAGTTCGAGCAGGCCGCGCTCGTAGAGCATCATCGCCATCGTGGTGGTGGCGACTACTTTGGTGAGGGACGCGAGGTCGAAGAGCGTGGTGGGCGTGACTTCAAGGTTCCCGCCCTGTCGCAGAGAATGCGACAAGGACGGGGCACCCTCGAGATCCTTTTCGTAAACAAAATGCCCGAAGGATTTCAGGGCTACCAGTTTGTCCGCGTGCGTGACGGCGATCGAGGCGGCGGGGAAAGCACGCTGCGTGATGGCTTCTCGCAAAACAGAGAATGCGGAAACCAGGACTTCGTCCTGGTGATCGAACGCGGGGACAAGAGTTGGAGCGAGGTCGGTCAGCGTGGATGCTCGTCGGAGAAATTCCGGAACTGTGCGGGTTATAGCAGAGTTGCGGGCGAGGGGTAAAGCGAGGTCTTCACCACGGACGACACAGGGGAACACAGAGGAACCTTTCCGTTACCTGGGTTGGTTGAGTGCCAGGCTGGCGTTGTGTAGAGTCAGAGTATCTTCTATTTTGAATCCAAATCGTGGGACCGAGAAAAACCGCACCTCTCGCGCAGAAGGCGCGCGAGAAATGCGGCACCCGGATTGTTTGCTACTGCGGCTTTATTTCTGGTTGCGGCATTTCTTGCTCTTGGCGAGGGGAGTTACGCTGCCGCCGGGCTTCGCCCCGGCGAAACAGCCGAGGCGGCTGTCTCTACATCTTCGTCTTCTTTATCGGCAAAAACCTCTGCTGCGGTGAAGCTGAGTGCGGTTGACTCCACTAT
Organism: Terriglobales bacterium; assembly: GCA_035504195.1. GTDB lineage: Bacteria > Acidobacteriota > Terriglobia > Terriglobales > Acidobacteriaceae > Sulfotelmatobacter. The sequence goes on along the minus strand of DATJSG010000016.1, from coordinate 333,758 downwards.
TGAGCGTGCGATTGCTGACGGAAATATTCCGGGAGCAGTGCTGGTGGTGGGGCACGACGGCGCCGTGGTTTATCGCAAGGCTTATGGCGAGCGGTCGCTGGAGCCGCGGCGCGAACCGATGACGCTGGATACGATTTTCGATCTGGCGTCGTTGACCAAAGTGATTGTGACTACAACCGCTGTGATGCAGTTGTTCGAAGAGGGCAAAGTCAGGTTCAACGATCCCGTGGCGAAGTATCTGCCGGAGTTTGCGCAGAATGGAAAAGAAGACATTACGGTGCGGCAGTTGCTGACGCACTATTCGGGACTGGACAAGGATCTGGATCTGAAGACGCCGTGGGAAGGGAAAGATACGGCTTACAAGATGGCGTTCGAGGGGGCGCCGGCGGAGCCGCCGGGGTCGCATTTCACGTATAGCGACATCAATTTTATCGTTCTCGGCGCGCTGGTGGAGCGGGTTTCGGGCGAGACGCTGGATGAATATGCGGAGCGGCATATTTTCGCGCCGCTGAAGATGACGCGGACGCGGTTTTTGCCTCCGGAGTCGTGGCGCTCGAAAATTGCCCCGACGCAGTATGACGAGAACGAGCACATGCTATGGGGGGTGGTGCACGATCCGACGGCGCGGCGGATGGGCGGCGTGGCGGGACATGCGGGATTATTTTCTACGGGCGACGATCTCGCGAAATTTGCTCAGGCGCTGCTCGATGGCGGGGATGGAATTTTGTCGGCGGCCGCGGTCGAGAAGATGACTACGCCGGAACAGCCGCCGTCAGCCCCGGTGCTGCGCGGGTTTGGGTGGGATATTGATTCTCCGTTTTCGTCGAATCGCGGAGATTTGTTCCCCGTGGGAGGGTTCGGGCACACGGGGTTCACGGGTACATCGATGTGGATCGATCCGACGACCCAGACCTACATTATTCTGCTGACCAATGCGGTGCATCCGCGGGGAAAGGGAACTGCGATCGCGCTGCGGTCGAAAGTGGCGACGGAAGTGGCGGCGGCGCTGACTCTGACACCGTCGGAGAAAGACGAGCTGCGATGGAAGAGTCTCACCGGCTATAACGAGGCGCAGAGTGCGGCGCGCCGGATGAGTTCGCGCAATGGCACGGTGAAAACCGGCATTGATGTGCTGGAAGAGAACGGATTTGATGTGCTGAAGGCTGCGGGAGCATCTTCCGACACGAAGAAAAAAATTGGGCTGGTGACGAATCAGACCGGTGTTGATGCGGACGGGAAGCGAACGATTGACGTGCTGGCGCATGCGCCCGGAGTCTCGCTGGACGCGATTTTCAGTCCCGAGCACGGGGTGACCGGAACGCTGGATACGACAGACATCAATAATTCAAAAGACGCGGCGACTGGCATTCCGGTGTACAGCGTGTATGGCGCGAAGGATGCCGACCGGCGGCCTTCGCTCGATGTGCTGAAGAATCTTGATGCGGTGGTGTTTGACATTCAGGATGCGGGGACGCGGTTTTATACCTACGAGACGACGCTGGGATATTTTCTGGAGGCGGCGGCGAAGGCGGGGATCGAGTTGATCGTGCTGGACCGGCCCGATCCGATTACGGGCTCGTTTGTGCAGGGGCCGGTTTCGGATGAAGGGCGCGAGAGTTTTACCAATTATTGGACCGTGCCGGTGCGTCACGGAATGACGATGGGCGAGCTGGCAAAAATGTTCAATACTGAGCGCGGCATCAACGCGAAGCTGACCGTGGTGCCAATGGATGGATGGCAACGCGGCGACTGGTTTGATTCGACGGGGCTTGCCTGGGTAAATCCGTCGCCGAATTTGCGGAGCGTGACCGAGGCGGCGCTGTATCCGGGAGCCGCGCTGATCGAAGGCACGAATGTTTCGGTGGGGCGCGGGACGGATACTCCATTTGAGTTGGTGGGCGCGCCATGGATAAAGCCGAATAGCAGGGAACTGGCGGCTTATTTGAACGCACGCGGGATTGGCGGCGTGCGCTTTGTCCCGGTGACGTTTACTCCGGCGGCAAGCGTTTATAGCGGGCAGGAATGCCGGGGCGTGAACGTTATTCTGACGGATCGGAACGGATTTGACGCGCCCGAGCTAGGGATTGAACTGGCGGCGGCGCTGCAGAAGCTTTATCCGGCAGATTTCAAGATCGGGCGCATGCAGCAGTTGCTGGTGAATCAGAGTGCGTATGACGCGCTGATGGCAGGGGAAGATCCGCGGCGGATTGCTGGGGATTGGCAGGAGGGGTTGGAGAAGTTTGACAAGGTAAGGGAGAAGTATTTGATTTACAAGTGAAGGCTGCTAAGGAAACCGATAGGGGTCCAGCGGGTCGAAAATGGCCGGTGGGGCCTCCCATGCGAACGCTTCGTTGCTCCTTTCGGGCAGACTCATTCGATACTCACCGCAAATGCACTCGTCCACGAACCTGAGCACTGCGTTTCTTTCGCCGGTACCGGTGAGATCTGTGTAGGCCAATGCGTAATGCCAGATCTCCAATGCGGGCATGTACGCAGGAAACTGATCGACAGAATCCGGCGGCCCTAACTGTATGTAGATGCGGCCTCGGTCGGTTTTCCAGCCCGGAATCTTGCCGCTGCCAAAATGCTGGTTCGCGAACGCAATCCTGCGATAGTGTTCTTCCTTGAATTCGTTCTCTTTCGCGCCGGGATTCGGGTTGCGGCGTTCCCAGAACGCCACTACAAATTGGTCGCGTTGTTGATCGGTCGAAAGATTCACGAAGTCCGCCATTTCCTCATCCGTGATAATCCATGCGACATCCTCTTTGAGCCACTTCTTATATTCCTCCCTGACGTTGGGGTCGTGCATAAAGCTGCGCCGTGATGTAGCGAGAGAAGCTCGGCTTTGCGCATGGCCGGGCACGAGCGGAAGGCAAAGGAAAGCAAGCACAAGCCCTGACAGAAGGCTGTTTTGAAGGGGCATTAAACGCATGGAGAACCTCCACGGGCCCGATTTTCGAAACTGATGATAAAACGTTGAGCGTACGCGAGCAAGTCCAGGCCCCTCGGGCAGCCTGGACGTGGAAGGGTCGCATCTCAGCCTGGAGAGTTGCGAAGCCCACGTCGGGCGAATTACGCTTGTTCGAAGGCAAAGGAGTGCGTCGGGAGGGTTAGATGCGAGCGCTCTTAACAGTGCTGTTGGTTTCGGGAATGACTTTTGGGCAGGCGGCCGATTCGCCGAAGGCTGCGGAAACCCCGGTTCAAGCCTCCACGGCGACTCAGGCTTCAGCTACGGATCAGTCCGCCGCAGCAACTCAAAGCGACAAGCCCGCGACGGGTAAAGCTGACAAGCCTTCCCCGTTAACCTCTGCTCCGGCTGGGACGACGGCGTCGCCGGCGCGCGATCCGAATGCGCTGGTCATTCCCGCGGGTTCGAAGATTCCGCTGTCGCTGGCGCAGGCGATTTCGACCAAGAACGCGCGCGAGGGTGATGCGGTCTATGCGCAGACCGTGTTTCCGTTTGTGCTGAACGATCGCGTGCTGGTGCCGGCGGGAACGTATATCCAAGGCAAAATTTCCCATACCGAACCGGCGGGGCGGTCGAAGAAGCGGGCGGAAATTCTGATCCACTTTACGACCCTGATTTATCCGAGCGGGTATACGGTCATGTTGCCGGCGTCTGTGGAGAATACGCCGGGCGCCGACGACAAGGGCGTGAAAGACAGTGAAGGGACCATCCAGCAGGATAAAGACACAGGCAAGCGGGTTGAAGATGCTGCCAAGGATGCGGCGGTTGCGGGCACGGTGGGCAGCATCGGCGGAGTGGCCGCCGGAGGGTTGAGCGGCGCGCGCATCGGCGGTGCAGCGGGACTGGCGGCCGGAGTGGCGTGGGCGCTGCTGAAGCACGGTCCGGAGCTGAAGCTCGACGTGGGCACGTCGATTGAGATGGAAATTCAACGCGACATTACCGTAGATGCGAGCCGGATTCAGGTGGCGAAAGCGGGATCGTAGGCGCAGGGTTTGCCGGGCGGGTAGATTTCCCCTTCAAAACAACCACAGAGGACAGGGAAGAACTTCTTGCTGCGAGTTCTCTGCGGCCTCGCGTGGCATCAAGCCAAGCAACCTGTACACAGCGATTTACGCGCCGAGTCTGCCTGCCTGCTATACAATCCGCGGTAGGAGCGGGTTCGGGGCTCCGGGTTGGGTAGCTCCAGGCTCGGTCGTTCCCATTTTGTCGCTCCAATTGTGGAGGCTGCCGTGGAATTTCTTGGGCTGGGCATTGGCACAATTGCAATCATCGGGGTCGTGATTGTTATTTACCTTATTAATTCCATCAAGATTCTGGCTGAGTATGAGCGCGGCGTCATCTTCCGCCTGGGGCGTTTGCTCCCTGAGGCCAAAGGGCCGGGCGTCATTCTCGTGTTTGCGCCGGTCGACCGGATGGTACGGGTTTCGCTGCGCCAGGAGGCGCTGGAAGTTCCCCCGCAGGACATTATTACGCGCGACAACGTCACGTTAAAAGTAAACGCGATAATCTTTCTGCGCGTGATTGAGCCGCGCAAGGCGGTCGTGGAAGTGTCGAACTACGTGTACCAGACTTCGCAGTTTGCGCAGACTACGCTGCGGTCCGTGCTGGGCGAGCAGGAACTCGACGAATTGCTTTCGCATCGCGACAAGATCAATCTGCGCTTGCAGAGCATTCTCGACCAGCACACTTCACCTTGGGGCGTGAAAGTCACCAATGTTGAGGTGAAGCAGGTGGATTTGCCGGAGGATATGCAGCGCGCGATGGCCAAGCAAGCCGAGGCGGAACGCGAGAAACGGTCGAAGATCATTCATGCCGAGGGCGAGTTTTCGGCGGCGCAGCGGCTGGTGGACGCGGCGCATCTGCTGTCGAGCGAGCCGGTTAGCGTGCAGTTGAGATATCTGCAGACCTTGACGGAGATTGGCGTGGAGAAGAATACGACCGTGGTTTTTCCGGTGCCGGTGGACTTTTTCTCGGGGATTCAGAAATTGCTCGGTACGCCGGGAACGAGCGCCGCGGCGCCTGCGCCGCCGGCGAAGACGGCGTGACGGAGAGAGCTGGCTGGCCAAAAACGGATTTCCCCGTCCTTCACTTCGCTCAGGAGTCGGAATGACAACGAGTTAGATTTTTTGCGCGCCGGAACTGGACTTCAACGATGGGAGTTGAATTATGGCTTCGTCTGAAGATACGGAAATAACGCTTGGAACAGGCAAGCTGCTGGTCTTGTTTTTTGGGCTGGTGGGAATCTGCGCGCTGTTCTTCGCCTTGGGATACTCGCTGGGACGCAAGTCGGAGCCGGCCCTGACGACGGCAAGCGCCGCGGTTGCGCCGCAGACTGCGACAGCGGGAAACAAATCGAACAGCGGAGCTCCGGCGAGTCCGCCGATGACGTTCTATAAATCGGTGGAACAGAAAGACGCGAATGCAGAGTTAACGCCTACAACCCAGGCGAAACCGGATACGCCCACTGCCGCGGGGAATTCCGGCGCGGCGAATGCTGGCGCCCCAACGGCTCCGGCGGCGAGCGCGCCGGACTCGGCGGCCACGCTTCCCACGTCCGCATATTTTGTGCAGGTGGCTGCGGTCAGCAAGCAGGAAGATGCCGACGCTTTGGTGGACGCGCTCAAGAAGAAAGACTATCCGGCATTTGTCGCACCCTCGTCTGCAACCGATGCGCTATTTCGAGTGCAATTGGGACCCTATACGGACGCGAAGGAAGCGGAGGCCATGCGCGCGCGGCTGATCGGGGATGGGTATAGCCCGATTCTGAAGAAATAACATTCTGAACCCGAGAGCGCCGACTTTCAGCGTGATCGTCGATCAGCTCACTCTTTATTCCTACATTGACAGGCATCGATTCTCGCGTTATTTCTAGTCGATCATGTCTGTTTCCGATGCCATGCTCGACCGCGCGCTTCATGCCATTGCCGACCCCACGCGGCGCCGCATTTTGCGGACTTTGAAAGAAGGACCGGCCGCGAAGGCTGTCGTAAGGAATGTGGCCGGCCTTGAACGCTGTTTGTGCGGCGGGGACATTGAAGAGCGAATTCATCTGTCGCAACCGACCATTTCTCATCACATGGGAATTCTCACGAAGGCGGGACTCGTGGAAGCGACGAAGCGCGGTCAGTGGCGTTGGTATCGGAGGGATGAGAAGGTGATCCGGCAGTTGGTGAAGACATTGAGAGGGAAGTTGTAACGAGGCTGCGTAAAGACGGCCACCAGTGCTGAGGCCGGCTCGCAACCTTCCGACGCGGCCCGGAGGGCCGCTCTTGCAGCTTTGCTTTTTCGTTAGGGTGTGCCGAGAGCCCATTTCTCTAAGTCTCCGGTAGAACGCAACAGGCCGAGTTGGCTTCGTTCGAGTTCGAAGGTGACATCCTGCAAAGCGATGAAATGTTCGCTGACTTGAGAGCGGGCGTCGTCGAGATCTTGAATCGTGGCGGTGCCGGCGTTCATGCGAGTTTGTACGGCCGAGAGGGTCTTCTCCGCGATCTCATATTCCAGTCGGGACACTTCGCGCGCGGCTTGCATCTGAGCGACTGACCGCTGCAAGCGCAAGGTCTCTTCAGAAACCTGATTGCGGGCGGCTTCGGCCTGCTTGTTCGCTTTGATCGCGTCGGCGTCGGCGGCCTGGGCGCGGGCCCGCTGCGAGAAGTTCAGAAACGGAAAACGGATGGAGATTCCGACAGTGGCATTATTCTGGCGAAACGAATCGTCCACGCACACAACTTCAACCCCCGCAACCGGGCACGGCTTTCCGGGAATATAGTACTGCTGAAAATTGTTGAACCTCGAGAGCAGGGAGTATTGCGCGGCGAAATCAAAGCTGGGCCAGAACGCACGGTGCTCGCCTTGGGCACGCAGGTATTGGGCGCGTGCGTGTTCCACTGCGGCCTGAACCGCCGGACTTGAATCGGCCGCATGCGCGGGAGTGGATGGATCCTTCGGGAGCGCGGGAAAATCGGGCAGCGCGTCTGGCTCCGTCTCGATGTCAGCCGCCGGAAGGCCGGTCAATTTTGAGATGTGCTCGCGCAGCACCGCGGCAGCGTCTTGCGCCTCGGTGATGCGCAGGTGAATGCGCGCGGCGGAAAGTTTGGCCTGATCCCCGTCGAGTTCGGTATCGACGCCTTCTTTGATGCGCTCGGCAACGGCTGCCTGCAGCTTGTCGGCTTCATCGGCGGTTTCCCGTAAACGGGAAAGCCGCTGCTCCCATTTGGCCAACTCGGCATAACTGAGCGCGGCATCATGAATCACCTGGTTGCGCTGATCTTTATTCTTGAGTGCGGCGACATTGGACTCGACTCGCGCGGCTCGAACAAAATCGCGCAGCGAAGGATTCAGCAGCGCCGACTGCATATTCAAGCTGAACAGCGACGGCGCCGATCCTTCCAGGCCGAGCGGAAAACCATAAGAGTAACCGAGGCCGGCTCCGGTGGTGAGTTGCGGCAGGTAGTCTCCGCGAAGTTCGTGGTAACCCGCCGCGGCGCGCTGCTCATCGGCCGCGGCGATGGCGGCTCCGGTGGCGTGCGTGAGAGCAAGTTCGACGACGCGCTTGAGCGGAATGGGCTCTGCCAGCAGGGAAGTCGAGAGCAGGAAGATTACGGAAATCCATTGAGCGGCGCATGCGCCGCGACGCGAGGTTTTCATTTTTGTCCCTTTCGCGAGGCACTGGGAATGAATTCGTGAATGAGTTAGATGCAAGCGAAATTCTAAATGCCCGATGGAGCGGCCGGAGCGATTTTCCGCGGCAAAACAGGAAGCTTGAACCACAGAGGGCACAGAGAGACACCGGGCTCAGCGCGTGACGCGCTTTAGATCCTCCTGCGCGCGGGCGTAGCCATGCCAAAGCGCCAGAGCCGCGCGATATTCCTCGGCGGCAGCCTTCCGGTCGCCCTGCCGTTCTAACAACTGGCCAAGCATGTCATGCGCCTTGAAGGCGGGACCTTCCTCAACCGGAGCCGAAAGATAACGGTGCAGCAGACGCACCCCGAGCGAATAATCGCGGCCGGTGCGGAGAAGAAGGCTGGCGCCGTCCATAAGCGACTCGGGGTGATCGAGCGGGGCGGAATCGAGGTGTGCCAGGGCTTGGTCCATTTCGTCCAGGCGATTTGTGTGACGGAGGAAAATCGCCAGATCGACCCATTCGCGTGCGGCAGAGTGGCTGACGGCGATAGCGGCGCGATATTCGAGTTCGGCGGCAGCCGCGTCTTTATCTTTTTCCTCGATGCGGGCCGCGACCCAATGCGAACGGGCGGGATTCAGAAGCATGAGGGCGTCGGCTTCCCGTTGAGCTCTGTCTTTGCCGCCACCGACAATGCCTGGCGCCTCCAGATAAAACTCGGCTAAATCGGTGCGAGCTTCCCAGCTCTTGGGATCCAGTTCCACAGCGCGTTCGAAGGCGACGCGGACTTTTTTGGCCAGTCCGGCGGCGGAGAGAAAGCCAGCGCGATCGGCTTTTTCGCCGTAGATTCGGCCCAGCCAGAGTTCGTAGAGACTGTTGTCAGGATTGAGATTGCGGGCGCGCTCGCAGGCCGGAATTCCGCGATCCCACTGGTCGACCATGAAGTATGCACGACAGAGAAGGTTATACGCTTGGGCGTCCTCCGGAGAGCGATCGATCTCCTGCTGCAGAGTCTGAAGCGCCTCGTCCACCTGGCCGGACGCCAGTAAATCTTTCGGCGTGGCGGCGCGAGCGGTACAGAATAAGACAACGCAGAGAAGCGTCGTGAGCAACAGCGTAGTTGACCCACGACGACAGAACGCCCCCGCTGCACGGCTCATGCGTTTATGGGATCACCTTTACAGCGGCGCCATCGAACAGAGGTTTCGCATCTTCGGTCGACAACGCGACCTCCGCCCCTTGATCGAGCCCGGAGGCAATTTCGACGCGGGTCAAATTCTGCAGGGATATCGAAACGGTCTGGCGCTTTAAGTGCCCGTCGACGATCTGGAAGACATAGGGCTTACTGTCATCGGCGTGGATCGCATCGCGCTCCAGGGTGAGCACGTCCTGGTGTTGAGCGATCACAATAGTGACGCCGACGTTGACGTTGGGCAGCAGCCGCAGGTCATGGTTGTCGATCACGCAAGTGGTTTCGCCGACATTTCGGTTGCCATGCAGTTTTACGGTGGACGGGACCGTGCTTACAGTTCCGGTCCAGGTGCGGCCGGGAAGCGCATCCCAGCTCACTTCGACAGGTTGGCCCGGCTGCAGGCGTCCAATGTCAGGCTCGTCGACAAAGGCGCGGACCAGCACGTGGGAAAGATCCGCTTCCTGCAGCATCAGTTCGCCGGCCTGAACAAACGTGCCCTGCTTCACCGGAAGGGAATAGACGATTCCATCGAAAGGCGCGCGGACATTGGATTTGCTGAGAGCGTCTTCGGCGGCGTCATAGGCGGCCTGGGCTTCGGAAGCCTGGGCCTGAATTTTCGCGACTTCAGGTTCAGAGTAACGATCCTTCTTTTTCTGCTCGTCCAGTGTGAGGTCTGCTTGGGCCTGCCGCAGCGTATCTTCAGCTTGACGCACTTCGCCGGGGGAGGCTGCGCCTTCTTGTTGCAGACGGCGTAAGGCCTCGAGAGTATGACGGGCCTCGTCGCGGGCGCTGCGAGCTTTGGTGAGTTGCGCGTCCAGCGTAATGACTTCTTCGTGCGTACCGGAATTTCGCAGCGCCGCCAGCGCCGCCTGAGCGTCTCTTACCTGAACCAAAGCTCGGCTAGCCTGGGTGCGGATATCGTCGTCGTCCAACTGCAACAACAGTTGTCCCTTGCGCACGTGGTCGCCTTCCTTGACCAGCAGGCGCTTCACTGTGGTTGCAACAGGCGCGTGCGCCTCGAAGTTCTGAATGGGCTCGATCTTGCCGTTGGTAGAAACCAGGCTGCGAATGGGGCCGCGCTCCACGGCTGCCGCGCGCACCCGCAGAGGAGAATTGTGAAAATAAGAATACAGCAGCGCTAACGCCAGCACGGCCAGCACGAGCCAAATCCAGCGCCGCGACGGCGCCGCGTTCGAGTTGTTCGTCGATGCCAACCTGTTTGTCTTTACCGGCGCATCTTTCCCTGTTCTTTTCAGGGTGCGGCAGGAAATACTGGAAGGAGTAATTTACCACTCTCCGGCCAACGCCGACGGAGAGAACTCCCCAGCACGCTAACTGGTTGGATGCGGGCTGATCGGCTTCGGGTGCAGCGCGGAGCCGTTACAATACTGCCATGCCTAAATCCCCCCGTTATACGCCTGAGCACGCCGCCGCCGGCCTCGACGCGAAGTTCCCTGAGATCGAAACCTGGCCCAATCAATTCCCCGGATACGAGATTGTGGTGGACGATCCGGAGTTTACTTCGGTATGCCCGAAGACGGGATTGCCGGATTTTGGCGCACTCACCATTCGTTACATGCCCGACAAGAACTGCCTGGAGTTGAAGTCCTTGAAGGAGTATTTGCAGTCCTATCGGAATCTGGGCATCTTTCAGGAAAACGTGGTCAATCAAGTGCTCAAGGACGTGGTCAAGTGGGCGAAGCCGGTCTGGGCGGAAGTGAGAGGAGAGTTTCGTCCGCGCGGCGGAATCTCAACCACGATTGTGGCGAAATGGCCGCGGGCGAAGTGAGGAGGGTAAGGTCAGCGTTTTAGCGCGCTGCGGAGGCCGATCGCGGTTGGATTCGCTCAATTTCGGCGCCTTGTTCGGCCATTACGCGGCTGACCTCATAGGTGCCCTGCAGGTTGAGCCAGAACTGGTCGGTCGTTCCGAAGAAACGCGAGAGACGGACGGCGGTATCGGCGCTGATGCCGCGGCGCTCAAGTACGATGTCGTTGACGCGAGGCGCGGGAACGTGAAGTCGCTTTGCCAGTTCATACGCCGAGATGCCGAGCGGCTTGAGAAACTCTTCCCGCAAGATTTCGCCGGGATGCACTCTCCAGTGTGGGGCGCCTTTTCTGACGATACTCATGATTGTTTTACGCTTTCAGCCGCTTCCTCAGTGAGCTTGCCAATTCTAGTGATAGTCGGTGATCTCTACTTCGTACGCATCGTGACCGCGCCATTCAAAACAGATTCGGTATTGGTCGTTGATACGAATGCTGTATTGCCCTTGGCGGTCGCCGCTCAACTTCTCCAGCCTGTTTCCGGGGGGACATTTCAAATCGTCCAGAGACGCCGCACCGTCGAGCATCGCCAGCTTTCGTTTGCTAACGCCCGCTGCCGCCGCCCCCCTCGTTTTGCCCGTCCTCCAGATTTCCGCCGTCAGTTTGTTGGCGAAAGTCTTGAGCACATCAGTATAATAACGGTGCTCGTTAATAATGTCAATCGTTATTACTGGCCCGCAGGCGATGACCGAGCCGCCATGTTATATTCGCTGGACCCGTGGCCCAGTCCGATCTCCAACCACGCACGGCGCTGATCGTTCTGACGGCGCTCAATCTGCTCAACTACGCGGACCGCAACGTTCTGTTTGCGGTGCAACCGCTCGTGCAGGATGAATTTCATCTCAACAAAGAGCAGATTGGATATCTGACCAGCGCATTCCTCGGTTTCTATATGATCGCGGCTCCGTTCGTGGGGCCTCTTGCTGACCGCTACTCGCGCAAGCTGATCATCGTGCTGGGGGCGGTGTTCTGGAGCGGGCTTACACTGCTCACCGCAGTCACGCACACCTACACAGAACTGCTCATCCGGCACACGCTGGTTGGAATCGGCGAGGCGACCTTCGTTACCATTGCGCCGACTTTCGTGGCCGATCTTTTTGCGGAGAAAAAACGCGGCCGCATTCTAGGAGTGTTCTACTTGGCAATTCCCGTAGGCTCGGCCGCGGGATATCTGCTGGGCGGATATCTGGCGCCAGCGCATGGCTGGCGTTTCCCGTTTTACATTGCTGCCGCGCCCGGATTTCTCCTGGCGGTGGCTGCGATGTTCCTCACGGAACCGGAGCGGGGACAATTCGACACGCTGAAAGAAACTCCCGAGCGCGGCTCAGTTCTGGGGCTGGCAAAGAATCCCGCGTTCCTGACTTCCACTCTGGGCATGGCCGCGATGACATTTTCTCTGGGTGGCGTTCAGGTGTGGATGCCGCAGTTCCTTTACAGCGAACGCCACTACACGCTGGAAAACGCGAATCTGATGTTCGGCGTCATCATCGTCGTGGATGGGATTCTAGCGGCGCTGGCCGGCGGATGGCTCGGCGATTTTCTGCTGCCGCGCATGAAGAGCTCTTACTACTTCGTTTCGGCGCTCAGCATGTTGCTGGGCATTCCGGTGATGATCGTCGCCCTGTTTGCCAAGGGGCCATTGATGATCCCCGCGATTGGAGTGGCTGCATTCTTTCTGCTGTTGAATACAGCGCCGTTGAATGCAGCGGTCATTAACTCGGTGGGGGCGCATATTCGCGCGACCGCGCTGGCGGTCAATATTTTCCTGATCCATCTTCTTGGCGACGTGCCTTCGCCGACCATGATGGGCTGGGTTGCGGACCGGCGATCGCTGCAGGTTGCGTTTGTTCTGCCGATTATCGCGATGGGGATTTCTGCTGCCATACTGTTTTATGGGATGAAGTTTGCCCCACCGGTTGCGGTGGATGGCGCGTCCATCGGAGCCGGGAAGACGTAAGAAGAATGATCTATTTCTATTGGGTTGCGGGAATTGTTCTGGGCGTTGCGTGGCTTTCCCGCATCATCGATGCTGCGCTGGGCATGCCGAGCGTGGCCGATGTCTCTCGCCGCGAGTGGGATCGCAATCCAGTTTCGGCGGCCGGCAATCCTCGCGTTTCCATCATTGTTCCCGCACGCAACGAGGAATTGGCCATCGAGCAGGCGCTCAACTCTCTGCTGGCGCTTGATTACGACAACTACGAAGTGATCGCAGTGGACGACCGGTCGACCGACCGCACGGGTGCGATTATGGACTCGATCGGGAAGAATCGCCGGCCAAACCAAGCTCGAACGGGGCACCCCATTCTTCATGTCATTCATCACCAAGAACTTCCCGCGGGCTGGCTGGGCAAGACTCATGCCATGTGGACCGCGGCGAATCAGGCGACGGGAGAGTGGCTGCTGTTTACCGACGCCGATGTGCTCTTCAAACCGGACTCGCTGCGGCGCGCGTTGGCTTATGCCGAGACGGAGCGCGCCGACCACGTTGTGCTGTTCCCGCAGATGATCATGCATTCGCCGGGTGAGCGCATGATGATCGCGTTTTTTCAGACCCTCTTTGTGTTTGGGCACCGGCCATGGAAAGTGGCCGATCCAAAGGCGGACGATCACATGGGCGTAGGCGCATTCAACCTGGTGCGGCGGCGCGTGTATGACCTTGTGGGCACGCATGAAGCGCTGCGCATGGAAGTGGTTGACGACATGAAGCTGGGAAAAGTGGTGAAGAAGGCCGGCTTCGCGCAGCGCAACGTTTTTGGCGGCGACCTGGTTTCGATCCGCTGGGCGCATGGCGCCATGGGCGTGGTCAACAACTTGACAAAAAACTTCTTCGCCGTACTGTCGTTTCAGTGGCCACGGGCTTTGCTTTCGGCGTTCGGGCTGGCGTTTCTCAACCTGGGGCCGTTTCTTAGTATTTGGCTGGCCCACGGCTGGGCGCGCATGCCTTACGGAGTGGCGCTGGGGTCGATGTTTGCGATTTATGTGGGCATATCGCGACGTTCGTCGGTGCCACCATATTATTTTCTGTTGCATCCCGTGAGTTCGGCCTTGTTCATCTACACGCTGCTGCGGTCGATGGTGCTGACGTTGTGGAACGATGGGATTGAATGGCGCGGCACGAAGTATCCGCTGGAAGATTTGCGAAAGGGCTTGGTGTAGGTTATTCCGGCGGCTCGGAGCCTTCCACATCATAGCCGTAGGTTGCGGTTGGGTTGGGCTTGGGCCTGGCGCTCTTCAACTTCTTCGAAGTGAGATGGCCGGCGCTGTAGTGGCCTTGTTTTTCTACGTCGTACTCTTTGGGAAGCGGCGGGATCAGAGTTGCGCCTCCGCTGATCTGGCCGACGCGATTCAGGATGATCTCGGCGCGTCCATTGTAGAGTTTCACCGGGCCTTTAATCTCAATCAGGTGGCCGGCCAGACGGCGCACGTCGCCCACATCTTTCAGATCGTGCGGAAAAACTACAACCGAAAAGGGGCAGGCCATCTGATCTTCGCAGAAGTCGAGGAAATGAACTCCCCTCGCGCCCACCTTCACCTTTAAGACCTTGCCTGTGACGCATGCATTTTGGCCGACATGCTGACGGGCTTCGTGGATGGGGACGCAATCGGCGGCGAGTGTGGAGACAGGCAGTCCACAAATTGCAGCTGCGACAAGCATCAGGCAGTTCAGCCACGCACTCGGCATGCCAAGATTCTATGAGTTACGGCGGGCACAATTCAGTGATGCGGCCAAAACTTTTGCGCGCAGTTCCATTATGGAACCTAGATTGGGCATGAGCCGGGATTTAGTGATTAACCTGGGTACAGGACGTCGATTGGGTGACCATCTTCGTCGTTGAAATCTGCCCGCTGCTCGGGGCGTTCGGGTCCGCAGGAGCCATCGCGATGAACGGGCCCAGATATTCCCCAACTGTGCAATCGATCAAGAGGGGCTGGGCTGTCAGAGTGTACTGCGCCGGCGGCAGATCAATGGACCAAAAGACCGGAAGCGGAGTGACCGTGCTCGGCGGGGACGAGAAGGTGCCGATCGCGACGAGCTGAATCTGATTACCGCTAGGAGTAGCGTTAATAGTGATGGATTGAAGTTGGCGACCGCCTCCGCTTCCGCAGGCGAGCAGCAGAGAAGCGACAAGCAGTAGCAGTGAGGGAAGCCAGTATCTCTTCATGGCGACCTCCTTTTGGTTCTCCTGAACCTCCGAACCCTCAATAGCGGGAAAAGTTGCCCACATTAACGAGAATCGCCGTTTGCAAAAAGCGCGAACGCTCGCCTGCCTTACGGGCAGGAGAGCGTTGCACTGCCCTGAACCATTGGAGTCGATCCAATTGGCCCGCTGGTCGGGGCGTTGGGATTCACAGGCGCGATGGCTGTCACGGTCGATCCGTGTGGCAAATTACAAGCTACGTATGGCGTTGGAGTGAGCTGATATCCGTCTGGCGGATCGATCGAATACCAGAAAACCGGTAGCGGCGCAACCGTGATTGGCGGAGCGCTGTAGGTGCCTGTAGCGATATAGGAGGTCGGGGCGATCAAGTCAGGATTTGGAGCAACTGAGATCTTCAGAAGCTGCCGATTGCTGTTTGGGTTGCCGCTACCGCAGGAACCTGTAAGGAATGCCGCGAGCAGGAGCAGGGAAGTTGCGCAAGCGAGCCGGAGAGAATGCATCGAAACCTCCTCGGAGCCATCGGAATTCGGAGTCTGTATCCGTAGTGGAACCAGCTCAACCACATTATGATGACGGGGAATCGATGAAGAGGCAAGACGAAAGTAAGGCAACCCTGAAACGCACCATTTCTCGCGCCCGAGAGAGACGCGAGAAATGGCAGAGGGTTAAATTGCTGAGTCTATTTGAACGACTTGACGGCCGCGGCTTCGTCGTCTTTCACGTCGAAGACGGTGTAAAGCTTGGTGATCTGGAGCAGGTCGTTCACCTTCTTGGTGAGGTTCAGCAGCTTGAGTTCGCCGCCCTGATTCTTGGTGGTGGTGAAGGCGCTGACCAGCTCGCCGATGCCCGAGCTGTCGATATAGTTGACTTCGCCGAGATTCAGCACGATCTTCTTGTTGCCCTTGGAAAGCAGGTCGCGCACCGTATCGCGCAGAATCACGCTGCCTTCGCCGAGTGTGATGCGACCGCTGCAGTCCACGATTGTGACTCCATCCACTTGCCGACTACCAACCTTCATGCTCACTGGGAAGCCTCCTTGCCGCCCGCGGTTGGCCCGTGGACGTGCTTGATCAATTTAAGTTCGGTGCCCGTTTCGGAGGGGCGGATTTCCACCACATCCATGAACGAGCGCATTAGAAAAATTCCGCGTCCTGAAGTCTTCAGCAGATTCTCCGGCGCCAGCGGATTGGGAATCTTGCCCAGATCCATGCCCCTGCCCTGATCTCGAATGGTAATAACCAGATCGCTGCCGGTTTGCTCAAAGGCCAGCGTGACTTTTTTGTCGGGTGCGTAGGCGTTGCCGTGCAGAACAGCGTTTACCGCGCCTTCGCGCACCGCCATGGAAATCTGCATGACCTCGTCTTCGGCAAACCCAAGTTCGGTTGCAATACGGGTAGCCTTCTCCTCGGCGTGGTCGATCGTATCAAGCGAGGAGTCGAGCGTATAAGAGACCCGATGTTCGGTCATGGCCATGGACGGTGGACAGAATGAGTATAAGACAAGACGGCCGACTTGCCCGCAAACCGCCTCTTCAGACGTTCGCCGGGACTGTTTCCCGGCGAATGCGGTAGTTTGCCTGTCGGACGGGGGAATTGTCAACGATCAGATGCTGGATCCAGGGCGCCGGGAGGATATAATCGCACCCGCGTGACCCAACCCTCCCGACCAAACCTTAGAACTCGGCTCCGACGGTTCTTTCTTATTGCGCTCCTGATCATTATGGGAACAGCTGCACTGGCATTCGGATTGGACTTCGCGGTTTTCGAGATTCGCGTGGCCACGAACCGGCATCCCTACGGCTCGGTCGTGGTTAATCCCTACTACGCGGTGCTGTTGAAAGACGGGAAAACGGAGTTTATCTTCGACCCGTCGTACTCCCAGACCTGCGTCAATGCCCTGTTTCCCCATGGCGGTAACCTGCCGTGCTGGTATTTGAGCCGGCATCCCGACCGGCGTACAGACGTCTAGGGAAGCAAGTGCATTTGCGCAGACGGATTGGGCTTCGGCTAGAATATTGCGTCTGTTTTTGAAGTCATACCCAGCGAGGGGTTCATGAACAAGATGGCTCGGGCTTTCTGCGTTCTTGGATTGGCATTGACAGGATTGTTGCTGGCCGGATTCTTCCCAAAAACAACCGGCAGGGCACTGGCGGCAAGATCAAAGCCCGGCTCCGCCGATGTGCGCCTGCGCAAGGCCTATCGCTTCGAGCAGGGCGGGTGGACCTATGTGCATCTGGAAGGCTCGCCCGAGGATATCGGATATCAGCACGGCTACCTGCTCGCCCCCGAGATCGCCGACGCCTTCGAGGCTATCAAGCTGTTCGACACGCACGAGACGCAGCGCGACTGGGAGTTCTTCCGCACGGTAGCACGGCAAATGCTTTGGCCGCACATTGACGCCGAGTATCAGCAGGAACTGCAGGGCATTGCCAGTGGCGTCAGGGCGCACGGGGTGGCTCTCGATGTTTACGACATTGTTGCACTCAATGCGTTCGAAGAAGTGCCGGACTACTATGTCCCGTGGCTGAACAAGCGGCAGAACTCCGCAAAGGCGCCGAAGCTGGCCGCGCCCGGAAATTGCAGCGCCTTCATCGCGACCGGCAGCATGACGAAGGATGGTCAGATCGTCATCGCTCACAACAATTGGACAAGCTATCTGGCGGGCGAGCGCTGGGTAATTATTTTCGATATCCAACCCGAGCACGGCAACCGCATTCTGATGGACGGATTTCCGGGCGTGATTACCAGCGACGACGATTTCGGCATCAATTCCGCCGGAATCATGATCACGGAAACCACCATCACGCAATTCGAAGGCTGGGACCCGAACGGTAAGCCGGAGTTCATGCGCTCGCGCAAGGCGCTACAGTATGCCGGCAGTATTGATGACTATGTGCGCATCATCAAAGAAGGAAACAATGGCGGTTACGCCAACGACTGGCTGATCGGGGACCGAAAAACCGGCGAGATCGCGTATTTGGAACTGGGCCTCAAGAACACGCCGATGTGGCGCACCAAGGATGGATATTTCGTCAGCTCCAATTTTGCCCGCGATCCGAAGGTGATTTCCGAAGAGACCACGTTTGATCCCAACGACGCTTCGTCGTCGGCCAATGCGCGGCATGTGCGCTGGGAACAACTCATGAAAGAGGACAAAGGCAGAATCGACGTCAGGATGGCCGAGCGCTTCCTGGCCGATCACGAAGACAGTTTCGAAAAGACTGCGTCAGAGAACCCGCAGCCCGACGAGCGCTCCTTGTGCGGGCATGTCGACAACTCGCCGCGCGGCGAAAAAGAATGGGGCTGGGATCCGTACAATCCCGGAGGCGCGGTGCAGGGCAAGGCAACCAGCAGCGCGATGGCGGAAAAGATGAGCTTCGTGGCCCACGCAGGCCATCCCTGCGGGGAAGATTTTCTGGCGGAACCTTTTCTCGATCATCATCCGGAATTTGCCTGGCAGAAGCCGCTGTTGCGCGACATGAAGGCAGGGCCGTGGACCGTGTTTCGCGCGGGACAGAAAAAGTCGGGAGAGTAGGCAGCAGAAAGCAGATTCCCTTCGACTTCTCGCCGTGCAGGCTCTCATGGGGATTTCGAACACGTTCTCCAGGTACCGGAAATCCGAATGCCTGCGATAAACAATTTCGATTGGACGTTGGGCCGATCAGCCCCCTAGAGTCCTAGAGTGCAGCCCAGCCGTACCCGAGCCCGCGCACTCGTACACCGGATGACTTCGCCGGAACCTCCACTTACACTTTTTCGACCTCCATTTCGCAACTACCAGTTCGGTGGCGCCTACGACGAAATGTTTGCCGCGCCGGGCACGCCGCGTCCGCATTACAAGGCATTGTTTCAAACGTTGCTCGAACTGCCTCCCGAAGAACTGCGCAAGAGCCAGCAGGCCGCCGATCTCTCCTTTCTGCACCAGGGAATCACGTTCACGGTTTACGGCAACGAAGAAGGGACGGAACGCGTTTTTCCTAACGATCTGCTGCCGCGAATTATTCCGCACGAGGAATGGCGCAGGATCGAAAGCGGCCTCACCCAGCGCATTGCCGCGCTGAATCTTTTTCTCGAAGACATTTACCATCACGGAAGAATTCTGGCCGATGGCATTGTTCCGCGCGAACTGGTTTACAGCTGCCGCCACTTCCGGCGTGAGATGCGCGGCATCACCGTGCCCCGCGGCATCTATGTCAGCATTTGCGGAACCGACCTGGTGCGCCTTCCCGACGGCAGCTTCGCGGTGCTCGAAGACAATTTGCGGGTTCCCAGCGGCGTTTCCTACATGCTGGCCAATCGCAAAGTGCTGAAGAAAGTGTTCCCCACCATGTTTGGGGATTACGGCGTCTGCCCGGTAGACCACTACGCCCAGGCGTTGCTGGCGACGTTGCGCGCGCTAGCGCCGGGAAGTTCCACTTCGCGGCACGAACCGACAGTGGTTTTGCTGACGCCGGGAGTTTTCAATTCCGCATATTTCGAGCACACGTTTCTGGCGCAGCAGATGGGCATTGAACTGGTCGAGGGACGCGATCTGCTCGTCCACGACAATGTCGTCTATATGCGGACTACGGCAGGCCTGCGGCGCGTGGACGTGATTTACCGCCGCGTCGACGACGACTTTCTCGACCCGCTGTGTTTCCGCCAGGACTCGAGCCTGGGCGTGCCGGGATTGTTCAACGCCTATCGCGCCGGCAACGTGATCCTGGCCAACGCGATCGGAACCGGAGTCGCCGATGACAAGGCTCTGTACGCGTATGTGCCGGCGATCATTCGGTACTATCTGGGCGAAGATCCCGTCCTGCAAAATATCCAGACATATCTGCTTAACGACCGTTCACAGAGAAATTATGTGCTCGATCATCTGGAAGAACTGGTGGTGAAGGCGGTCGGAGAGTCGGGCGGCTACGGCATGTTGATTGGCCCGCACAGCACAGAAGAAGAAAGGGAAGACTTCCGCCGCAGAATCGAGGCCGAGCCCCGAAACTACATCGCGCAGCCCACGCTGAGCCTGTCGCGTGCGCCTTGCTTCCTCGACGGCGAAGTGCAGGCGCGGCATGTGGATCTGCGTCCCTACATTTTGTATGGCGAGAATGTCACGCTGGTGCCCGGAGGATTAACTCGCGTGGCCCTGCGCCGCGGATCGCTGGTGGTAAATTCGTCGCAAGGCGGCGGCAGCAAAGATACCTGGGTGCTGCGCGCGTAACCGAGAGCGCCACGGACGGACGGATCGCCGTGGAAGCGCCACCAATGCATGGATCGCCGTGGAAGAGCGGCCCTTAAGGGCCGCGTTAAGGGGCAAAAAATAAACCGGGGCTTTAGCCCCTGAGGTCGACTCGATACTCCAGCACGAAACGAACGAGCCAATATGATCGAACCGGCATGAATGGATCAGGCATGGCAGGGCGCAGACAATCCGTAATGCTTTCGCGGGTCGCGGACAGTTTGTACTGGATGAGCCGTTACCTGGAGCGCGCCGAGCACACCGCGCGGCTGATCGATGTCGACTTGCAGCTTCGCCTCGATCAATCCCCGGAAACGGGCGCGGGGCGCTGGCTTCGGCTGCTCGAAGCCTGCCAGGTGGCGCCGCCCGAAGACGGCAAGATCGATGCGGCATCGCTCACCCACATTCTCACCCTTGACCGCACCAATGCCTCGTCGATTCTTTCCTGCGTGGCAGCGGCGCGCGAAAATCTTCGGCAGGTGCGCGAACAGTGCAGCACGGAAATGTGGGAGCAGCTCAACCGCCTGTACCTGCAAGTGAATAGCACGACGGCGAGCGAGGCCTGGCTGCTCCACTCGCACGTCTTTTTTCGCGCCGTGCAGGAGGGCGCACATCTGTTTCAGGGTGTGACCGATTCGACCATGTCCCATGGCGAAGGCTGGCAGTACATCCAACTCGGGCGATTTGTCGAGCGCACTGACGAACTGGCGCGGCTGATTGGAACTCACTTCGGACGCTTGCCGCATGCCCTCGATCAAGCCGTCGAGAGCGAAGGATACCTGGAATGGGTGGCACTGCTGAAGTCCTGCGCGGCGTTTGAGGCTTATTGCAAGACCTACACGGCCGAGATTCGCCCGCTGCGCGTGGCCGAGTTTCTGCTGCTGAATCTCGAATTCCCTCATTCGGTGCGGTTCTCCGTGGACCGCGTGCATCGGGCCCTGACCGCAATTGGAGAATTGACCGAGCGCAAAATGGAACAGCCGGAGCGGCTCGCCGGACGGCTATGCGCGACCTTGAGTTACAGCCAGATCGAAGAAATCATGGCGTCGGGCGCGAATGCTTATGTGAACAATGTGCGCCATCAGTGTGCCCAGGCGCATACGGCGATCCATCAGGTGTACTTCGATTATTCAGTGGAATCGGCGCTGGTTTCGTAAGGATAGCTTCGAATTCGCTTCAAGACAGGATTTGGGGCAGGCTGCGGCTTTGGACGCCGCGCAATAAAGCAGACGATACGCCGCCGCGGACAAGTGGACCTTCGAGGGCCCCATAAGCCGCCGAATGAGTGAAGGCTTTAGCCCCTGACCGAATTCGCCTGATTCACGAAAAGAGGAGCCTTGATCTATTCCGTCCGCCACGCTACCACGTTTCGCTACGAACCTGCGGTGCGCGAGAGCGTGATGGAGGTCCGCTTGCAACCGCGCAGCGACGGCGACCAACGCTGTCTGAGCTTCACCCTCAAGGTCGAGCCGGCGGCAAACCTCATGCAATACCGCGATTTTGCCGGCAACACGGTCCATCATTTCGACATAGCCGGCAGTCACACGCAGGTGAAAGTCACGGCAGAGTCGTCAGTAGAAGTGCAGACGGTGTCCCGGCCGCGTGCCTCCGACTGCGGTGACTGGGCCGATCTTGACGCGCTCGTGGCGGGCGGCGACTACTGGGAAATGCTATTGCCCAGCCAGTTCGCGCGCTCCAGCCCGGCGCTCGAAAGCCTGGCGAAAGAATTACTCGAAGACATTGCCCTCGAAAGCGCCGCCAATGAAGTGAGCCGCGAGCGCCACACGAATCCGTTTGAGATGTTGACCGCACTCAACGCCGCAATTTACGAGCGATTTGCCTACGTTCCCAACAGCACGAAAGTAGATTCGCCGATTGAAGAAGCGATCCAGGCGCGTCAGGGAGTTTGCCAGGACTTCGCCCACATCATGATCGCGCTGGTGCGGCGGCTGAACATTCCCTGCCGCTACGTCAGCGGATACATGTTCCATCGCGACGAGAGCGAGAAAGACAGGTCCCTCGAAGGCGCGTCGCACGCCTGGGTAGAAGCATTGGTGCCCAGGCTGGGATGGGTAGCGTTCGATCCGACCAATAATCTGGTCGGCGGCGACCGCCACATCCGCGTAGCCATCGGACGCGATTACGCCGACGTTCCTCCTACCCGCGGCGTCTATAAGGGCGAATCGCAAAGCGAGTTGAGCGTCACGGTGACGGTAAGCCCTGCGGACAGCGTGGTCCCACCGCCCGCAGCACCCAGCTTCGTGGTGCGGTCAAGACCGGTACTGCTGCGCGCTCCAGCAAGGCAACTCGAGCAGGAACAACAGCAACAGCAGTGAAATCAAATGGCGCTGCTGGGATTTGCAGCCGCGGCTGTCACATACTTGAGCCGGACTCAGTTCAATGAGCGGGATGCGGAAATTCGATGCCGGCAGCTTCCCTGATAAAATAAAAATTGAAACTGGCGAGCGCGGAGAGATGGCCGAGTGGCTGAAGGCGCGCGCCTCGAAAGCGTGTATACCTTTACGGGTATCGGGGGTTCGAATCCCTCTCTCTCCGCCAGTAGTTTGAGCTGGGCTTTTCTGCCAAACCTCGTACATGCCGAGATGAACGGACGCAAAATCCAGATCTAGTTTCGCGCAAAACCACGCTCCTCAGGATTGCGACAGCTGGCTCCCGCTTCGCTCGCGCCGCAAACCAAACGCCTTAACTAACGACGGCTCTTAAAGAACTGTTGCAGCAGCTCTGCGCTGCGGCCGGCCAGAACTCCGCTCCGAACCTCGATTTTGTGGTTGAGTTGCGGATGGTTCAGCACCTGCATGACCGACCGCACCGCGCCCGCTTTCGGATCGTCCGCGCCATATATGAGGCGCTTGATGCGGGCGTGCACCAGGGCGCCCGCACACATGGCGCAAGGTTCAATGGTGGCGAACAGTTCGCATTCCCCCAGACGGTGGTTGCCAACGGTTGTACCGGCTTCGCGCAACGCAACGATTTCGGCATGGGCCGTCGGATCGTTGCCGGCAATATTGCGATTCCATCCCCGGCCGACCATGCGGCCTGTGCAAATTACGACTGCGCCGACCGGTACCTCTCCGGCTTCGAGCGCGCGCTGGGCGCAGCGCAGGGCTTCTTCCATCCAGAGTTCGTCGGAGAGGGGTGTTGCGGGCGCGTCGCCGGTGGCTGGTCGTTGGTCGTCGGGCATGGTTCGCGGGATGCGGCTATCGATGAAGATTTCGGATCGAGCATCCAAGTCGTCGTACGATTTGTATTGTAGCGGCTCAGATGACCCGCAGAACCGAGAGCACGACTTCAGGTACGACGGCGTGGACGACTGCCGGAATCACGAGCCGCAGGACCGGATAGGCAATCAGCACGCACGGCACGACAATGAGCAGCCACGTTCTCATCGGCAGGTTGGCGAAATAGGCTTTCATGACGCTCACTGTCCATAGATACGGGCGAGGCGCGAAAAAGGTTCCCGGCGGAACAGACTTGTTAAAGCACAGAGGACATGGGGGAACACGGAAGATTCCACTTCGGCTGCTGCACCGGTCGGCGATGGGTGCTGGCGATGCCAAACTTTTAGGCAAGCCGGTTCGGTGGTATCCTAAGCCCGTATGGGCATGCCAAGCCTGCTGCGTAAAGTGCTTCTGGTGGATCTGTTCCAGGGCCTGAAGATTACCTTTCGCTATCAGGACCCCAAGGAAATTTATACCGAGCAGTATCCGCTGGAGCGGCCCCAGGTGGCCGAGCGCTACCGCGGAGCGCCGAGGCTGAACGTCAATCCCGACACCGACGAGACCATGTGCATTGCCTGCGATCTGTGCGCGCTGGCATGCCCGGAGAATCTGATCGTCGTCTCCAGCGCGCGCAATGAGCAAACCCGCCGCAAGGAACTCACCAACTTCACCTACGACCTGAGCCGCTGCATGTTCTGCGGCCTGTGCGAAGACGCCTGCCCCGTCGACGCCCTCGAACTCACCCAGGACTTCGAACTCGCCAGCTACACCCGCGAAGGCTGGATCTGGGACCGCAAGACGCTGGAACAAGGCCCGGTGCCGACGTTGTATAAGAAATAGGCTGTTGGCGCTTGGCCTTTAGCCCCTTCTTTCACTCCAGGCCGCGGCGCCGGTTTGCCCTGCGCCTTCTTCCGTCCGGGCGCCGTCTGGGAATTTTTGCTTGCGGTCGGTCCCCCCCATAAGCGCTAACTTAAGGACGTAGATGAAAGCATGCTTTACTGCGGTTTGGAGTCTGACTTTCTCGCGTGGAACGCCGTTTAGAGCATTGTGTGAGTTGTCTAACGGTGTACGGGTTAAGTATAGCGACAGCCAGTTTCCGGTGCGATCTTCTAGCGAACTAGTTGTCTAGTCGGCATTCTTCCGTGCTGAGCCGAGAATGGACACCATGCTCTTTTGCGAATGTGTCCACAAGGCAAGAATCTGAGCCGGTTCTGGATCGCTGAGAATAGCGATCCGTTTCATCGTCGTCCTAATTTTTGCGAAGGCTTTTCGTTAAGTGGTCGATGTTTTCCGGCGACGAGCGAAGATGCCAACAATCAAACCAAGCACTGTACCCACAACCGCACCACCAATTCCCGCCCTCCAAAAGACGCCTTGAGCAACCATCGTGATGATGGGATTATCGAAGGCATCGGCAGACGAATGAAAACTACGGATCATCCAGCCATCTGTGTCTTTTGGTCCGTCCGGGGACTTGAAAACGGTCACCGTGAACCGACTATTCAGAGCAAAACTCCTGCCGTCATTGAGAACGTATCGATCGTTCATATAGCCATAGGAAAGACCGACATCATTGTGCACGGTCCGGGATTCGACTTGGGGATCGGCAGAATAGCTGACTACGCGGTGGTTCGGAGCAGTCATCATTTGTTGATAGTAGTTGCGAAAAGCCTGAGGGCCTTTCAAGATGCTGCCATCCGGAAAAACAACGACCACGTCGGGGTGAAGGTAACGCATCATGGCGTCGATGTCGCCTTTCGCGTATGCGTCCTTCAGCGCAGCGCGCAAATGATCCAACCCAGCGCTAGACTCATCGACGGTCTGGGGAGTTGAGGGGTTATCAACCGCCGCCGCAGGAATGACAGCAACTGCCAGAGCAAACAGCGTGATCACAACGACTGCAGATCTCGAGATCATGTCGGCTCCTTCGCATTAGAACGTTTGCTGGAAACAGCCGCCAGCCAGCAAAGATAGTCGATCATCTGCCGGTCAGCATGGATCAAGTGGTCACGGTTGTACCGGGCCCGGGTCAGCAGGAGTGTATCAGGCTTCAGGAAGGCATGAATGAAATATCGCTTGATTCGCACGTCCAGCCAGTCAAGCATGGCTAACCCGGGCCGCCTTTTGCGGAAGATCGTTACTCGCACGTGCGATCTCTGTTCCCGCGGAGATGAAAGGGCCCGGATCTCGGTCATGCCGTAACTGGTGGTTCGCGTGGAGCGGGGATCCGCAGTCGCCGAATCGTGAAAGTGCGCCATGACGAACGCCAGTGTCCCAGACCAAATGGTCACGTCCATGGTCACTCGGGAACCTGCAACCCTTCGTGTGAGTCGATCTTGCCAATTGCTTCCGCAAATCTCAAAGGTCGTCACGATTCTCCGCGCTGCCGGATGGGGTGATTCAATCGCTGGCAAGCCCACGAGGCGGCGATGATGTAAGCCGGTGAAGTGCTGAAGATCGAAGCCATTCGTGCCTACCAACCACCAAGGACACTCGATGAAAAATTCAAACGACGGAGCCGCGATGAGTTCGGCCCGGTCGATACTTGCGAAGAATGGCGGTGGGTAGTCGCAGACATCGCATGGAAAGACAAACACGTAGCCCGCATGCTCTTCTGTCTGATAAGTCCGCTGGCGGGCGGCGGGGATGCCTTCCTGATTTGGTATGAACTCGCAATCTCCGGATGCTCCATATCGCCAACCATGAAACGGGCAAACGATCTGATCACCCGCAACCACGCCTTTGGAAAGGTCGGCGCCTAGATGCCAACAGCGCGCATCCATCGTTACCGCTCTTCCTGAGGACAGACGGAAGCAAACAAGCCGTTCGCCGAATAACTCCATAGCTTTCGGTCGACTCGTTATTTCGTGCGATTGGCCAAGTATGTACCAGCCCATAGGTGAGTCGGGGAAGGCTTCCGCCCGGGGAGGCGCGAGCATGGCGCATTGGGATTCCTGAATCACGCAGCCTCTCTGTCGACGAAAGCTGTCTTGCTCGATGCACGCGAGCTCCGACTGACAAAAAGCGATTGCGCAAGCCAGCCCAGGAACATTCCGGCGGGCAAGTCGATCGCGAAATGCTGACGAGTAGCTACGGTGGAATACAAGATCAGGCCAACCCACAGCCATGCCAGAGAAAGCAGCGAAATTCTCAGATGGGGACGCGATGTATCGCACGATGCGTAGGCCGCGAAGAGAACCGCATAAACTGCACACGCGGCATGCAAGGAGGGAAAGGAATTGTAGGGGCGATCAACGAGAATAAGCCTCTGATACAGCCAAAAATCGTCCGCGCGAGGCGGCCGCGGTCCCGGGACTGGAAAGAATACAAAGCACACGAATCCACAAACGAAAAAGAACAGAATGCCGCGGGCATACCGGAATAAGTCCTCGCGCGACCGGGTGAACAGAGGCCCAATGGGATTGAGTAAATACATCGAGAGATAGACCCAGACCCAACGCGGCTGAAAAGGAATAACGTGGTCGAACCACGTCAGAGGAACTCTACCGTCTGGAAAAACAACAGCGCGCTGGATCGCAAGATAGCCAACTGTCACGGCAACGGGCAAGGTGAGCAACATAACAATTTTCAATCCCACGTTCGATCGAAGTCGGCTCAGTAACGCGGAATGTAAAGATCGGCTCAATCCGAATCGCCCTCGTATCGGCTTTGGGCCGATTCGTTATCTTGCCAGGTGGAAAACGGTCGAACGTATTTGCCGGCTGGCAGAGAAACTCCGGCCGGAACGGTACAGCCGGCGGTAATCAGACTGTAACCTCCGATCAGGGCGTCATCGCCCAAGGTCACGGGAGCGAGCCACAGTTGAGCTTCCCGCTTCTTACCTGGAACAATCACATGAGGATTGAGTCGCACGCCCGCGCCAAACACCACGCGGCTGCCGATGCATACGAAGGCTCGATCCAGTACCGCAACTCCGGGACTCCAATACACGAGTGAGCCGATCTTCGCCCCCCACAGACGAAGCCAGGCTGAGTAGAGTCCGGGAACGATTCGAAGCAGTTCCTCGAACATTGGCAAGCGATTAAAAATCACTTGCCATTGCGCAGACAACCACCAACGCAGGAAATCGGCGGATGCGACCGAATGCCGTCCCGGCTGAGGTTTGAATAAAAGGGACGCCACGCGAAAAGCCAGCGGCGGAAAAACATAGAAGACAATTACGCCGCATGCCACTCCTTTGACCAGGCCCCACCGTCGCGCGGGAAGTACGATACAAGATACGACGAGGCCTGACAAAAGCATTGGAATATAGCCGAGCAGGACCATGATCAGTCGACGGTGGACCGGCCAGTCAATCGCAACCGCGTTACTGTTGTACAACGTATCCGTCATAGCGATTCTGCACACGTTCGCTGGTCAGCAGTGGACCTCGCCACATTTTCAGATAAGCGCTGCCCAGTGATTCCACGCGAGGCTCATCCTCTCTCGCGACTCGGCGCAAATGCAGCCATGACACCGTGGGATGAAGATGGTGAGTCAAGTGCCAGCCATGATTGAGCCACAGCACATCAAGCGGCCACCCGTAACGCAAATTCTTCGCGCCTCGCAGCACGTCCCGGCAAGTCCCATAATGATGAACATACTGCAGCGTTGACCAGCTCATACCGAAGACAAGGTACATCAGACCGTACCTGATTGCCCGCGGCCCTAGCAGCCAGCAAACTGTCGAATGAAAAAGAAGGACCATCCAGGCCTCTGCCCGGATCCACCACTGATTTCGCCGATTGACATAGCGCACCACCGCCGCAGAAGGACGGTCGATCTCCACGGCTTTCGAGAGCCATCGCATGGGTACCACAGCGAGCGCAATATTGCCGACAACCAGGCTCAGCCAAAAGCCTCCAGTGAGAATGCCGAAAAACTGCAGTTTCTTCCACCAGGCCGGATCTTCTTCGAAGTACAGATCAAAGACTTCGTCGTCCGAACGATTATGCACATGGTGTGCGAGATGGACATTGCGGATGAAAGTGTATGGGGCGGGAAGCAGGACAGAGAGAATCGTCCCCGCTAGTTCGTTACATCTGCGGTTGGAGAACAAGAGGCCATGCTCCGCCTCATGAATTGCAAAATAAACCGAATTCAAGGTCAATACGAACATGGCTCCGATCACAATGCACCACCAGCCGTTGGCCGTTCTGCACTCCGCGATGCAGAGGGCTACGACAGAGAGTTGCACCGCCACGACAACCGCATTGGCTGCGTTAGGGATTTCGTGGACTCTGGTCACGCGATTACGCTCTCGAGCTCGGGAAACAAATCCAAAAGATGGAAAACAATAGGAGTCGATCGGGCGGACAACATCATGCTTCTAAATTCCCGGTCCTGACTGACTTCGCGCAGCTGTGTGCGAAGTTGCGGCAGCAATAGCCGAAGTCGGGGCCTTTCCCGGACAAGTTCTTCCACAACCGACATCGAAGCATGCTCTGTCTTAAACAACAGGCGTGCGATCACCAACCGGAAGAGCTCGATGTTCATGCGCCGACGCCATCCCCGGAGCGACGGCCACAGCGAATCCAGCAAATGCCAGTCGATCTGAACATGGCGGATCTCATCGCGAACGTGCGCGAGATAGGCCGCTGCGAAGTGGGGTTCGATCTCGTCGGGTCGTCTTGCTGCGCAACGGCGAGCAATCTCGTTGCCATGTTCTTCCAGAACAAGCATGAGCCAAATGACAACGGGATAATCCAGCGGACGGCTGGCCAGCCAACTCATCAAAGCGCGCCCCGCCGGAGCTATCTTAGAGATCGACGCAATATTGCGTGAATATCGCACGGGATCGACACGACGGTTGAGAGTCCACCAAATCTCCTGATGCCGGCACTCGTCCTCGAGAAAACCTGGCAAGAGTGATTTCAACTCCTCCGGCAACCGATCGCTTCGCATAAGTGCCCGCAACGTTGAGCTAAACCCTCTTTCAAACCATGCGATCAACTCGTTGAACGACAGAGCGGATAGTTGCGTGTACCGTAACTGATCCGTGGGCTCCAATTTGCTCCAAAATGGGGTGTAATAGAGGGCTGTCAAACTGGGACAGACGAAAGGTTTTGTGAAATCGATGGGAAGGTCAGTTTCGAGAGGAGATCGGTCGGTACGGCAACGATGGGCGTGGTCCGCAATCTGCACGATCGACAGACGTGGAGGCGCATTCGCCATAACAAATTTGCTACTCGTCGCTCCGTTCAATCTTGTTTTCGACTGTCTGAGGCAGCATTACTTGACAAAGTGGAGGATAACTATAATATCTCCGCCAAGGATTTCAAGCAGTTTTTCCAGTGGCTGATCGGTTGGCCGGAGGTGGTATCGCGTGTTGCCTCGTGATGGACGACCCTTGCGACTGGCTCTCGTTTCTCCGAAAGGGCCGCTTTACCGCCATCGTGGAGGAATTTTCCGTAAGTCTCTGCGTTACCAACCGTTGACGCTGACTACTCTTGCCTCCCTGATCCCTCCTCAAATGAACGCTGAGGTCACGCTCATCGATGAGGGCATCCAGGAAGTTCCAGAATCCCTTGATGCCGACCTTGTCGGATTGACTGTAATTACAGGCACTGCCCCGCGCGCGTATGACCTGGCAAGACATTTCAGATCACGCGGGATTGCTACAGTTCTAGGTGGACCTCACGTCACCCTCGTTCCCGATGACGCGCAGCCACACGCAGATTCGATCATCGTTGGCTATGCCGAAGATACCTGGCCACAATTGCTTCGCGACTTTGCGGCTGGCCGGATGCAGCGAAGATACGACCAGGCTCCCGATCTCGACCTTGCGAGGCGGCCGTTTGCGCGTCGCGATCTCCTCCCCTCAAGACGTTTTCTGACGAATAGTGTTTTTGAGGCTACGCGTGGTTGCGTGCATAACTGTGACTTCTGCGTTGTGCCGGCGGCCTGGGGACGCAAGCCATTACAAAAACCTGTCGAAGACGTAGTCGAGGACATCCGGCAGCATGGCGCTCGAAAACTGATTTTTGTAGACCTCAATCTCATCGCCGATCGCGGCTACGCAATTCGCTTATTCAAGGCGCTGATCCCCATGCGTGTGCAGTGGTATGGGTTGGCAACCGTACTGCTCGCGGAAGATCCGCAGTTGTTGGACATGGCCGCGAGAAGCGGCTGTCGCGGATTGCTCATGGGGCTGGAGTCCGTTTCAGTTGAGAACTTGCGTGCAAGCAAAAAAGCGTTCAATTCTCCTGAGCACTTTGTTCGCATAGTTGAAAATCTTCACGATCATGGCATCGCGTTGCAGGGATGCTTCGTTTTCGGATTGGACGGCGATGATGCCGACGTCTTCATGAAAACCGCGAAGTTTGCCGTGGCCGCGAAAATCGATCTTCCTCGGTTCGCAATTGTGACGCCGTTTCCTGGAACCGCTCTTTACAGCCGACTCGAGAGTGAAGGCCGAATCCTAACCCGCAACTGGGAACTCTACGATGGCCAACACGTCGTCTTTCAACCCAAGCGGATGAGCATTCGAGAGCTGGAACGAGGCACTGAAATTGCCTGGAAACACGCTTACAGCGTTTCCTCGATCCTGGCCCGCTTGCCGCATTCCCCGGCCCCCTGGGGCGTACGGTTGGCCACCAACCTCGGCTATCGGTTCTACTCGAACCACCTGAGCAAGTTCTATAACTGCGATTGGATCATCGGCCGCTCCGATCAAATGACGAGCGCCGAAGCAGTTCCTCGGTCCCTCTCTTTGAACCTTCCCGAAGCGCAATGAGACTGACAATTGTCCATCCCTGCATCGGGCGCCGGAATGGCGACAGCAGTTATGTCCGGACTTGGCAGATGGAGTCGTTGCCGGCGGCGACCATTGCCGGCCTTACGCCCAAGGGTGTGGAAGTGAGGTTTTACGACGATCGTATGGAGCGCATTCCGTTTGATGAACCGACCGACCTTGTCGCGATCAGCGTCGAAACCTATACCGCGAAGCGTGCCTATCAGATCGCCAGTGAATACCGTCGCCGCAAGATACCGGTGGTGATGGGAGGCTTTCATGCCTCGCTTGTGCCCGATGAGGTCGCGAAGTACGCGGAGGCCGTCGTTGTGGGCGAGGCGGAGAGTCTATGGGAGCAAGTGATTGACGACGCTCGGTCAGCGCGATTGCGAGAACGATACAGGGCAGAAGGTCGTCCATTATTGGCGAAAGTCAAACCCGATCGCTCTATCTTTCGCGGAAAGCGATATCTACCGATCGGCCTTGTTGAAGCAGGCCGGGGCTGTCACTTTCGATGCGAGTTCTGCGCGGTGCAGACGGTTTTCGGCGCCACTCAAACCCGCCGGCCCTTGGACGATATTGTTGCGGAAGTCAACGCCGTGAAGAAACACAGAAAGCTCTTCTTTTTCGTAGATGACAACATCACATCAAATCTCGCTCAGGCGAAGGAATTCTTTCGCGAGTTGATTCCGGCGAAAGTCCGCTGGGTAAGCCAGGCGAGCATAAATGCGGCTCACGACGAGGAATTCCTGGAGTTGCTGGTACGCAGCGGCTGTATGGGAGTGTTGATTGGGTTTGAAAGTCTCGATTCCGACAACTTGAAGGACATGAATAAATCCTTCAACTTAATGCGCGGCGGCTTTGCGAAAGCGCTCGAAAACTTGCGAAAGTATTGCATTCGTCTCTATGGAACGTTCATTTTTGGGTATGATCGCGACACTCCGGAAAGTTTTCAACAAACAGTGAAGTTTGCTCAGTCGAATTCGATGTACATTGCTGCTTTTAACCACCTCACACCATTTCCTGGCACGCCGTTGTACAAGCGCCTCCAGGCCGGCGGGCGACTGATCTATGATGCCTGGTGGCTCAATGATCGTTATCGATACAATGACATTCCTTTTCGTCCGGCGGGAATGACTCCGGTGGACCTGCAACGTTGTTGTCTGGAGGCGCGGCGAAAGTTTTACTCGTGGCGCAGCATCGTTCGCAGAGGTTTCGATCCCATCAATCGCGCCGATGGCTTCATGTGGCGCAATTTCTTTCTCATCAATGCAATGCACCGAGGCGATGTAGGCTTGCGTGATGGATATCCATTGGGGGACGAATCGTGGACGGGTCCGTTGCTTCAGGCCAATTAATCGTTGGCAATGATAAACGCCTTAATAATGGCCTGCATTTTGAGTTGGCTACCGCGGACCACGATGCGGCGCTCCGGCGCCTACTCCGCGAGAATCCAATACCGGGCTCCATCAGCGTATCCCTGGAGCGCGAGCCCGAGTTTTTCGCTGCCGCCAAATTCGAAGGATCGGAACACCAAACCATTGTTGCCATTGAAAACGGACGCGTTGTGGCCACTGGCAGCATCTCAGCTCGTCAAAGATTTATTAATGGCGAGCCGATGCGGGTTGGTTATCTCAGCGGGCTGCGATTGGATCGGTCGTGCAAAGGCCGCGCTGAAATCCTTCGCCGCGGCTATGACCTCTTTAGGAATATCCATGACCAGGGCGGGCCTCTGATCTACCTGAGCAGCATCGTTGCTGGCAATCAGGCAGCGCTCAGATTCCTGGAGAAAGGACTCACGGGAATGCCGACCTACAGGTTTCTCGGCGACTTGGTGACACTGATCATCCGCCGGAGTCATTTCTGGAAATTCAATCATCCTGCATCCCGTACCCGGCGGTTGCTTCGAAAGGGAGATCTTCGAGCGCTGCCCGGTTCGCACAGCAGCAGCCTCGATATCCTGGAAATCCTGAACCGCAACAATCGTGAATACCAATTTGCGCCGGTTTGGTCGGCAAGCGAAATTTGTGCCGATGATTTCTGTACTTTGTATTCGAGTCTTGAGACACAGGTGGGATGTGCTGCCATCTGGGACCAGAGAGCAATGAAGCAGAGCGTGGTACGCGGATATTCAGGGGTTTTGAAATGGGCGAGGCCATTCTGCAATGTTGCGGCTAGGTTCCTCGGCACGCCTCTCCTGCCGGAGATTGGCAGCGCGCTTTCGCACGTTTATGTTTCCCATTTAGCCGCGCGGTCTGATCAGCCGGAACTCACGGAATGTCTGATCAATCTCGTGCGGACCTCCCCTAGCGCCCGGTCCGCCGACTACGTGGTGATTGGCTTTGATTCGCGCGACCCTCGTCTGGCGCATCTCCGGAGGGTGTTTCGTGTGCGCGAATATGTGAGCCGCATTTACGCTGTGTATTGGGAGGACGGCGCCGCTTTTACTCCCAAGCTCGATGAACGGTTGTTTTTCCCGGAGGTGGCAACCCTTTGAGCTCCGCAGCGGAGATTGAAGCGGCCTGTACTGGCCGTCTTGTTGCGCGCCGACTCCTTCAGGAGCACGATCTGAGTCAGATGTACGGCTTGCTGTCCCAACACTTTGAAGGTGTGACCCCGGCCCAATTCCAGCGCGATCTTTCGGAAAAAAATTGGGTCATCTTGCTGGAGAAGGGCGGTTGCTTCGTCGGGTTCTCAACGCTTCTCGTGTACGAGACATCAGTCGGTGGCGAAATATACAGCGTGGTCTATTCGGGAGACACAATCGTTGCTTCAGAAGGTTGGAACGCGTCGACCCTTCCCCGAACCTGGATCGCAGCAGTAGCCGAGTTGCGCAATCGTTACCGGCGTGGTCTTTATCTATGGCTCTTGATCACCTCCGGTTTTCGTACCTATCGTTTCTTACCGCTGTTCTGGCGAGAATTCTTCCCACGCTTTGATTCGCAAACACCGCCATACTGGAAGCGTTTGACCGACCTGTTAGCCGCCGAAAGATTCGGCCATGCATATGATGCGAGGACCGGGGTGGTCCATTTCCAAAATCCACAAAGGTTGCGCGGTCCGCTTGCCGAGGTCCCCGCGGGCCGCCATAGAGACTCTCACGTCAAGTTCTTTCTGTCCCGTAATCCGGCTCACGAGCGAGGTGATGAGTTGGTGTGTCTCACCGAACTCTCGCCGCACAACCTGACGCCAGCTGGCCGCCGCATGGCGGCTGGGTTAGCACCATGGTGAAGGCTGCTCTCGCAAACTCGTTATGGTGGCTTGCCAGCAGCCGTTCCTATGCTGCCTTCGCCACCGCTCTGCAGGATCCGGCTGCTGCTCAGGAGCAGGTGCTTCGCTCGTTCCTCAGAAAGAACGCACGCACTGCCTTTGGCCAAGAGCACGGATTGTCGGAGGAATGTACCCCTGCGGAATTTGCCAGTCGCGTTCCCATTCGTAACTACGATGATCTGCGGCCGTGGATTGAGAGAATCCGACAGGGGGAAACTCGAGTGCTGACCGATGAGCCGGTGAGGCGATTGGTGCCTTCCAGTGGCTCAACGGCCGCGCGCAAACTCATTCCCTATACTGCCTCGATGCATTCGGAGCTCAACCAGGCGATCGGTCCCTGGATTTTTGACCTTTATCGTATGCATCCTAAGGCGGTGCTGGGCGTAGCGTATTGGTCTATTTCCCCTGCCATTGCGGACCCGTTTCAGTTTGTTGAGCGCTCGTCGATACCGGTTGGGTTTGATGAGGACGCTGCATATCTCGGGAGGTGGCATAAACGGCTGATCGATGCGAGCATGGCCGTGCCGTCTGAGCTTAAACACATTTCGTCCACGGAGGATTGGCGCTACATCACGGCATTGCTTTTGCTTCGACGAAGGGACCTGAGTCTCGTCTCAGTGTGGCATCCCTCCTTCTTTTCGCTGCTGCTGCAAACAATCGTCGATCACTGGACTCAACTCCTAGCAGAGATAGCCACCGGGACATGTGCTGTGGCGAAACGCCTTCCCCCGGCAGCGCGTGCAGAAATCCGGTTTCGTTCCGACCCTCGCCGTTCTGAAGAATTGCGGATAAGTGGTCCTCTGAAGATTGATCAGGTGTGGCCCAAACTCAGAATCCTGAGCTGTTGGACCGACGGGCACGCCGCTGGTGCCGCCGCCGAACTCGCGCAGTCGTTGGGCTCGGTCGTAGTCCAACCCAAGGGGCTCATCGCAACTGAGGGTATCGTTTCTATACCGTTTCAAGGCCAGCATCCGCTCGCCATTCGATCTCACTATTTGGAATTTGAAGATGCTGCCGGACTGGTACGCTGTTCATCAGACCTCCAACAAGATCACGAGTACAACGTCATTCTCACAACCGGCGGGGGATTGTGGCGTTATCGCCTGGATGATCGAGTGGTGGTTGGCGGAATGCTGGGGCGAACTCCATCTATTCGTTTCGTCGGCAAGTCCGCGCAACTCTCGGACTACGTCGGAGAAAAATTATCCGACGGATTTGTGGCGTCGGTCTTGATGAAACTATTTCATGAAGCGCAGACTCGGCCATCTTTCGCCATGCTTGCGCCCGACGTGGATACGAAAGAATCGCGTTACACGCTTTACATCAACGCTGACGCTACCGAGGAAATGTGTGCCAAACTGGATGGCCTTCTCTCGGCGAATCCGCACTACGCCTATTGCCGGCGGCTCGGCCAATTGTGCCCTCCGCGACTGTTCCGCGTCTCGGATGACGCTTATCGGTCATACTGCCAGCGGCTCCAGGATATGGGAAAGCGGCTGGGCGATATCAAGCCGGCGGGTCTCAGTTCGCTCGATGGCTGGTCAAGCCAGCTGAACGGTCATTATGTCGAATGACCGAAAAGACCTTTTTGATGTGCTATGCCGGCATCCGCAAGAATAAATTCGCGCGGACCCACGGGCAGACGGTTCAGTGACTCTCCGCTGCCTTCGCCAATCGTGGCGGTCACCTCGAAAAAATCACACACGAAACTCGGTAGTCTGATGCTATACAGAATTCTCCATTGGCTCCCCGTCTTGCCTGGCTCTCTGACGATAGTGCAATCCGGATCGTCCGAGTGATATCTTCTTCGAGCTGGTACGCGACGGTTTCCCGAAGCAATTCGATACAAAAGAGACGCAACCATTCCTCGCTATGGCGAAAACGCTTGAGCAAGGCCACGTCCGAAATGTCCGTCCAATCCGCCAGTTTGGCGCGAAGTACCGTCTCTCGCAAGGAGTAACCCCTTGCCACATGAAGCATCAGAGTACGCAACAGCACGTCGAGCGATGAAAACCGACGCAATCGCTCCAGCGCACCCGACTGCCACGCCATTTGCTGCCATCCTGCGGGAAGCAAGGATGCGAGTACATTCCAGTCTTCTTCAGAGGTACGCATTCATCAAGCATAGGTCGGTGCCGTAAAACCTGCTCCTTAAGTTAGCGCTTATGTGGGTACCCCCTCCCCCTCCCCCCCGAATCTGTAGAATCACCAGCTTAGCGGGAAATTCCCGCCAAATTCCATGATCTAAAGAACTTAGGAGTCAAAATCTTGAGCCGCAAGGAGTTAGGAGCCTGGCGCGACTGTCAATGCACTAAGGTTAAGCTCATAGAATTAGCTGAAAGCGGTGGGCCCGTCAAGACCACGAAAGTAGACAGGTGGGGAGGCCAAGTGCAGAGGCGCTTCGTTTGGGAGTCCTCGGCTTCGCCGGGGACTCCGCTGCCTGAGGATGACAGAAGAGGGTGAGTCGCGAACAGTGCGGCGACGACTGACGGCTATTCTGCTGGTTGTTGTTGCGTCATGCAATGCAGAGTCCCGAGGCCCCAGACCAAATCTCCCGCATAAATGGGAACGACCTGCCGCGTGCGGAACACGCCCGCCAAAGTGTTGAGAACGATGCGATCGTTGGCATCGTTGAAGACCGGGACCAGCACGACTTTATTGGCGATGTAGAAATTGGCGTAGCTGGCGGGGAGGCGGCGGCCTTCGAAGACGACAGGACCGGGCATGGGGAGTTCGACGATGTTGAGTGCTCTGCCGGCTTGATCGCGTGCGGCTTGCAGGCGGCGCAAATTTGCGAGCAAGGGGGCATGGTTGGCGTCGCGGGAGTTGGGCTCGACCATGGTCACGACGGCGTCGGCGGAGACGAAGCGGGTGAGGTCGTCGACGTGGCCGTGAGTGTCGTCGCCGACGATGCCGCGTCCGAGCCAGATGACGTTGGGTGCGCCGAGATAATCGGCGAACGCTTTTTCGTAGTGGACGCGGGTCATGTGCGGATTGCGCTGCTGGATTTTGCTGAGCAGGCATTCCTCGGTGGTGAGGATGGTGCCCGCGCCGTTGACGTCGATGGAGCCGCCTTCGAGCACGATGTGTTTGCCGGCGGAGACGGGGTGAATTTCGTGCAAGTGAGAATGCGGGTGCCCCATTTCTCGCGCGTTCTGGGCGCGAGAAGTGGGGGTTTTGGTGTGCGCCATCAGGCTGCCGATCTTGTCGTCGAGTCGCCAGTTGGAATATTTCGCCCAGGCGTTGAAACGGAACTTGAGAGCGACGGTTCCCCCAGGGGCTGAAGCCCCAACTTTCTTGTGGTCCTGATCGGCACGACTAAAGTCGTGCCCTTCCCGTTTCAAGAAGATGCAGCCGGAGTCGCGGAGCCAGACGCGGTTCGTGGGCCAGCGATGGAAGTGGACGTTGGGCGTGAGCGCGTTGGCGAGCTTCAGCAACTTGCGGGCCTGG
Source organism: Terriglobales bacterium (assembly GCA_035504195.1). Taxonomy (GTDB): domain Bacteria; phylum Acidobacteriota; class Terriglobia; order Terriglobales; family Acidobacteriaceae; genus Sulfotelmatobacter. The sequence continues at coordinate 296,085 of DATJSG010000016.1, read as the reverse complement.
GTTTGGGCGCGGGCGTTGTTCACGATCAGGTCGACGCGTTCGTGCCGGGCGAGGTTGCGGATGATTTCGGCGTAGACCCACGGGATGGGCTCGAATTTTCCCGGCCAGTCGTCGTGGTTGTGCGGCCAGGCGAGCCAGGTGGCGGCGTGGGGCTCCCACTCGGCGGGCATGGCGTAGCCGGAACCTGCCGGGGCAGCACTTAAAGGGTTACCTGACTTACTGGACCGGGGCATGGGGGTAGTTTATTGCACGGGATGAGAAATCACGCAGTCCAGGGGCGGACGTTGATCGTGACGAACTGGTTCCGGTGTAATTGGGATGTTTACGCCAATCTGCCCCTCGCCAGACCGAACGGTCATCGCATGAAGTCCGCCGTCCCGCCCCCAGTGCTTGCTGTCGTCGCAGTGGGTCTTGTGATAGTCGAGTCCCTCCAACAATATGCTTAACCCGTACAACGCGAAGTACACGACAGCAGACAATGCGAAGATGGGTATAGAACTGGCCACGAGGTAGCCGAGAGTTCGGACCGGGTCACAGTTCAACCGGACGGCGATAACTATCGATGTCAATGCTAGGCTGACAACAAACGCCAGCCAAAGGGCGGTTATCCATCGCGGCACTCGATGCTCTCCCCGTTTTGTCTCTTTCAGCGGCGCATCGTTTCATCGTGGGTATTTTCGCACAACTGTTGTTAGCCGTTACACTCATTGACCCGATTTTACCGTCCATCGAGCAGACGATTCGTGATCGGTGCGTAGGCGTCGATGCGGCGGTCGCGCAGGAACGGCCAGTTGCGGCGGATGTCTTCGAGCGCTTTCAGGTCGACGTCGCCGACCAGGATTTCTTCGCGATCATGCGAGGCTTCGGCGAGGACTCTACCGAAGGGGTCACAGAAAAAAGACGCGCCCCAGAATTCCAATCCCTGGCCGGGAGCTGACTTGCCGCGGACGTTGCCGGTTTCAAAGCCGACGCGGTTCACCACGGCGACGTAGACTCCGTTGGCGATGGCGTGGGAGCGCTGAATGGTACGCCAGGCGTCGTGTTGAGCTACGCCGAACTCAGCCTTCTCGGAAGGATGCCAACCGATCGCCGTGGGATAGAAGAGAATGCTGGCGCCCTGCAGCGCGGTGAGGCGGGCGCCTTCGGGATACCACTGATCCCAGCAAACGAGCGTGCCCAGCTTGCCGGCGCTGGTCTCGAGCGCGCGGAAGCCGAGATCGCCGGGAGTGAAATAGAACTTCTCGTAGTAGAGAGGGTCGTCGGGGATATGCATCTTGCGGTAGAGGCCGCGGAGCGTGCCGTCGCTGTCGAAGATGGCAGCGGTGTTGTGGTAGACGCCGGCGGCGCGCTTTTCAAACAAAGAAGCGATCAGGACAACTCCGTTGCTGCGGGCGGCGGCGGAGAGCTTTTCGGAGCTAGGTCCGGGGATTGGCTCGGCGAGATCGAACAGAGAATGATCTTCGCGCTGGCAGAAATATTGCGTCTGAAAAAGTTCGGGCAGGCAGACTACTTTCGCGCCGCGGCCGGCGGCGTCGGCGACGCGGCTGAGGGCCTTTTCGAGATTCTGCTCGGGCTCCGGGCCGCAGGACATCTGCACCAGAGCCACGCGAAATTTTTCAGGGGGCACGCGCTTTCTGACCTCAGCGAACAATATAGCAGGAGAAAGCGGTCGGCTCTCAGAGGGTAGCTTTCATGTTGCCACGCCAAGCCTTTTACGATGATCCCTTTCGTTGCGCGGCGACGATTCGCTTCAGGCGTGGATTGCCTTCGACCAGCTTCTCCAGACGTTGGATTACCTCTTTTGAGGGCACGGAGCGGAGGACGGCCTCGATTGCGGCCTTGGCCTCGAGCGATTCTTTGCCGACGAGTTCGAGGAGAAACTCGATCGCAGTGTCCTGACGGGTGAGTGCGATGGCAGAGAGCAAGACTGAGCGCCACCAGGGATCGTGAGCCTTCAGGAAAGTCTTCCGCAAGACGTCGAGGGCTTCGGGGGAATGAGTTCCCGCAATGGCCAGGGCTGCTTCGGCGGCGTTGTCGTCGGCGGCTTCGAGAAATCGGCGAACCCACGGAATCGCAGCCGCGCCTTCGATGCGCAGGATTCCGCTGTAACAGGCGCCGAGGACTTCCGGTTCGTCGGCGCCTGCTCCGGCTGAGCCAAGAACGGCTCGGAGCCGGAGAAGCAGGCTCGCCGAGGTTGAGCCAACCTGTTCGATGGCCCGAACCACCTCGACTCGCACGGTCTTGTCTTTGTCAGCCAGCATTTCGACCAGATGCGCCAGCAGATCCCGCTCTGTCAGGCTGCGGCACTGGACGAGCGCGAGGACGCAGGTTGCGCGTAGAGTGCCGGCGGTGTCAGACTGACCTCCCCAGACCGGCTCCAGTTGGATGTGGCGCATCCCGCGGAGAAAGACGGTTTCATCCTGAAGTTCCAGGGCGGCTAGTGTGCGGCTGATGGCGTTTTTGGCCCAGCATTGCGGGTCGTTTTTCACCGGATCGTCGAAGAAGCGGCCGAAAGCCGTCAGCAGGTCGGGCTCAAGATTGGCTATGGCTGGTTCCTGAATGAATTCGCGAATCAGGTCGGCGGCTTTGGCCACGATGAAATTATTGCGATGTCCGAGGGCTTTGCGCAGCGAATTGGCGCGCGCTTCGGCCGTGCCTTGGCGAAGGTCGTCCAGGGCGGCGACTTGGGCTTCGAAGGCGCGCTTGCCGGGCATGATTGGGAGTGTAGCCGTTTCAGGATGGGAGAGAAAAGGCGTTAACCACGAAGGACACGAAGTCACACGAAGGAAACCATCCGGAGGGTCCGAGCGTGGCGTCCTTTCATCTGGTTCCTGTAGAGTATGTTGTCGTGCAAAATCAGACGGGAAGAATTGTTTGGCTTGGAGGTTGGCGGTGAAACCGGGAAATCATAAAAATCATTCGCATCAGGATCATTCACATCCGAATCAGTCGCATCCGAAGGCCGGAAATCATAGCGGCGGCGAGGGGGTTGACCGGCACCTGCATGATCCCATCGAAGACCGATTGATTCCGCTGGAGCCGCTCGACCTGGGCAGCGTGCATTCGATCGATGGGCTGGTGCGGGCGATGGCCAAGACTGCCTTTACCGGACGGCAACTGGGCGAGGCTGCCGATGTGCTCGAAGCGATGGCGCTCGATGAAGACGCTTTCATCGTGATGACGCTGGCCGGCGCCATGACCGTGGCCAAGCAGGGATTGATTGTCACCGAATTGATTGATCGGGGTATTGTCAATGCGATTGTTTCGACCGGCGCGCTGATGGCGCATGGGTTAGTCGAGGCCACGGGGCGCGCGCATTTCCGGGCGAATCCTGAAGTTTCCGACGAGGAGCTTTACGAGCAGGGCTATAACCGCGTCTATGACACGCTCGAACCGGAACAGAATCTGGACGACGTCGAGGAAGTGATGTCGGCTGTGCTGGAGGCTTGGGATCACAATGACGTGATGTGCTCGTACAAGCTGAATCATGCGATTGGCGCGTATCTGGTCAAGCATGCGCAGGGGTCGCGGGGGATTTTGAAGTCGGCTTACGAAAAAGGTGTGCCGGTGTTTGTGCCCGCATTCAGCGACTCCGAACTGGGTCTGGATACGGCGCTGAACAACCGGTTGCGGGAATCGACCGGCAGGCACAAGATCCGGTTCGATCCGTTCGAAGATCTGGAGCACTTCGCCGCGACGTTACTGCGCCAGAAAAAACTGGGGATCTTTACCATCGGCGGCGGCGTGCCGCGGAACTGGTCGCAGCAGTTTGGGCCGTTCTGTGAACTTCGGCACCGGCGCCTCGGGGAGAACGTACCGTTGAAGCGCTATCACTACGGCTTGCGGATTTGCCCTGAGCCGGTTTATTGGGGAGGGCTTTCGGGCAGCCCCTATAGCGAGGCGATTTCGTGGGGTAAATTTGTGCCGCCGTCGGAGGGCGGGAGGTTTGGGGAGGTTTTTGTGGATGCAACCGTGGGCTTGCCGATCATCGTGGCGGCGGTTTTGGAGCGGCTGGAAAAAGCGAAGAAAGGATTGCGCAGAGGAGCGAAGGCGGTTGCCAAGAGATAGCGCGAAGGCTATCCCGCATGGAGCTAGGCGGAAGGCTCACGGGCGGTCTGATCGGCCAGGTCCTCCACTTCGATGGGCGATTGGTTTCCCGGCTGAGTTTCAGCTTTCAGTCTGCGATAAAGTGGAGCAACCGTAATATTTGCAAGCACTTCCGCTTCTGCCTCAAACCAGTCCTTCAAGGCGGAGCCCTCCCCTTGGCCGCGCTCCTGGTAGAGCTGCTCGGCGCGCCCGCGCACCTTACGCTCCACCATGCGGACCATGAGTTCCTGCCGCTTCTGCCTGCGAGTTTCTATATCCAATGCCAGCCCTCAGTATTCAGCATTTCAGCTACAGCCATTTTAGATGATCACTGTTAACGGATCGTTACATTCGGCAGGGGGATGGCGTTACCAAAGTCACAACGCTGTCCAAGAATAAAAGATGTAGTGTAAATCATTCATCGCTAATAACTTGCAAGGATGCTCGATGTTATCCGGATTGGCTGGCAAGGTCATGAGATCGATCTAAGAATAGCGCGGCTCGACGACCTTGTAAAACCGCAGCGGCGCAGACGCCTGAGGCAAGATAGAACACTGCTACCCAGCGTTCCTGCCAATTGGGCAAAATAATGAAATGCAGACAGACGTATGCCAGGCTCACGCCAAACAAGGCTCTCACTTTTCGTTCCACGAGCCCAACCGTCCCCAGAAGTAGAAATGGAAGGAAATGGCTATTGGCAACCAGAACCAATCCCGAGCGAAAAGCCAAGAGATAGTCGCGCCATGTAAACTGAACGACCACTTCTGCGGGTGCCGCAGGAACTCGGATAAAGTTCCGGTAATACAGCATCTTGATTCCGTAATCTCCGCCGAAGTGATTAATCGCCAATACCGAGCCAACTGCTAGCAGAGCCAGAACCGCCATTTTCCAGAAATCGATTCGGCGTTGCAGCCAACACACCAGAAGAACCGGTCCGGCCAGGGCTACAAAATCCGTACGAAAAAAGATGGAGGCGAGCAGCAGCGTCAGACCAGGCGTCAATCGGTGCTTTTCAAAGATCAGATACAAGGACGCGAATGCGATGGAGGTTGCAATTGCGTCAGAGGAAAGGGCTCTTCCCAAATCGGTCAAAGGTGGACTGATCATTAACAAAAGGGCCATCCCGGTGCCGAATAGCACCCCCGCGTAGTGCCGTAGCCAGGTGAAGAGAAGCAATGCAATGGCGAAATAGGGCACCAACGAGATAATAATCGAAGCGCGTACGAGTCCTAGCCCGGTTTTGCTCAAGACCCAAATTGCCTGATTGTAAAGTGGCCGGATGGCAAACAGGGGAAGAAACTCGGCATAGATCAGCGCATTTTTCGCCCGGAGCTGCAGCGATCGATTCTGATCTTCGCGCCCTCCGGGCTCGTGGCCGAGCAAATCGCGGCGAGCGTTGGCCGGGACCCATCGATCCACTTCCGCGTAAACCCGCCGGTGAACGCTGACGATGTCATGATCTTCCATGAGCAGGGCGTTGCCCATGTACTGCAGGGAGTCCATGGAATAGACAGGTTTGCGATAAAGGTGAATCGCAGAGAGAGTAATCGCCAGCACGTAAAGGAAGATGAGGAATTTTTCCCCTACGGCATTCTTCGGCATGCGAGATCAAAGTATAGCATGCGGCCTCGGGAGCTATGACTGGGTCTGGGAGAGCATGGATTCAGCCGCGCTGCCAGCGCGTATTGCAAACGCGGTCTGTAGCCCGTGCACTGCCGATAAATCGAAGATTTCGAACTAATCAAAGATCAATACTGCCGAAGCGATCACCGTGGTCCACAGGCCGCGCTTATCGCCGACGGCAGATTGGGTGACGTTGGCAGTGCGCACGATTTTGTTTGACAGGCGGTAGATCTGCTTTTTCTCGTCCCAGGAGCGGTCGGGGTCGAATTCCACGTTGAGCGTGGTGGCAAGCATTTCGGCGGCCAGCTCTTCGGCGTACTCCCCGGCGGCGTCTTCGGTCTCACCGTAGGAGTGGTGCTCGCTGAGATAGCCGTAAGTGTTGCGGTCGGCGGGGATGGCCACTCCGATCGAAGAGGCCAGCAGGCGATGGGGTTCGCGGGTAGAGTTTTCGGCGACCACCGCAAAAACCACTTCACCGGGATGCAGGTACTTCACGCCTTCTTTGCGGGCGAGCAGCTTGCAGTTGGGCGGAAAGATGGAGGAAACGCGGACCAGGTTTTGGGCGGCGATGCCGGCGTCGCGCAATGCCAATTCGAAAGAGGTGAGCCGCTCGCGGTGCTTTCCGACTCCTTTGGTAAAGAAAATCCGCTTGGGAACCATGTCTTTGCCCAATTCGCTAATCCTCCGAAAGAGAAAATTGAAGGTTGAGAATGCACAATCTAACACAATGCTTTGTAAAGGAAATGTGAATTTGCGGGCATGAACCAAAAAAATTGCGGGAGGCGCTGGCGACCCTCCCGCAGTCGGAAATCCGAAAACGCAATGGAGATTATTTCCCGGCCTTGACCGAACTGACGGTGATGGTATCGTCCTTCTCGATTCCGGTGACCGTGACCATGGCGCCAGCCTGCTTGTCGAGCGTGGCCAAGGCGCTTTTGTCGGTGGTATCGAGCGTGTAGACCTTATCGCCAACGACGAGGGCGTACTTCGAGCCCTTGGCGACGCACATGCGAGTGCAGGAAGCGTCGTCGCCGGGCATGGCATGTTTGGCGCCGCACATGCTGTCGCTGACGGTGCCGGTGAAGGTCCTGGCCTTGGCCGACGCCGATGCCGCCAGACCCAATGCCAAAGCCAGCGTCAGAAACCCAAATCCGAAGCGTGGTAAACGAAAATTCATCCCTATGTTCTCCTTGTCGTTAACCCTGTTTAAGAAGATAAGATTACCCTGCAAAAAGCGGCCGGAATCCTGTCCTTGATGTTTGTTACCAGTAAAGGTTACAGCTTTGGGACCGCGTTTGGATGGTAAATTTTGCGCCGGCGCAAATGTCAGAGATTGCCTGGGGAACTCGAAACCGGGCAGGGAAAAGGAAAACGCGGGGACGCTGAGAGCATCCCCGCCTTGTGCCCGGATCATCGTTGGGGGAGGGCCCGGGCAAAAACCCCTCGTACCAGACTGCCTATCGTACGCATCGAAAGGTGATTTGGCAAGAAAAGTCGAAAAGTGTTCCAAAAGCCGAACAGAGCAAAAGAAAAAGCTCCGGATCATGACCTGTGGTCAGTCGTATCCAGAGACGCGAGTCACTGCCGAGGAGGTTCCCGCACCGCGGACTTATCTTGGCGCATTCACCGTGTAGATCAGGTCCACATCAACCGTTTTGTCGCGCAAGTTGGCAGTCACGTGCGAGGAAACTTCCCAGTCAAACGTTGGCGGAAGGAGTTTACGGGCCTGGGGCAGATAGTCCTGCAGGTAATTGGCGTCGTATACATCGCCTGGCCGGATTTTCCAAGCGTCGCGCAGCCTGGCGGTCAGGCCATTGTCCAAGCCGCGGAATTCCAGGTCGCCCATGTGGTATACGAAGCCCTCTTTCACGTCGATGGTCATCGCCACGGTATCGGCGGCATCGTCGAACCGGGCGTTTGCCTTGAGGGAGGCGGTAATGAAGCCACGGGAGCCGTAGAGTTTCTGGATGTCCTTGAGATCTTCGGCGAGGCGAACCGTGTCGGCCGGCTGACCGACTTCAGCGTGGACCAGCTTTCGCAGCTGGTCGGCAGGGAACTCGTGATTCCCCGACCAGGTCAGGCTCTTCAACTTGTATTGCGCACCAGGAGTGACCGCAAAGGTTACGTCCACTAAAGTCAGATTGCGTGGACCAACTTCCATGGTCTCGGGATAGGTGGTGGCGGTGGGCATTCCAACCGCCTTGGGCTGAGGCTGGCTGAAGGACGCCTTCAGATATCCGCGCGCCAGGTAGACGGGCAGAAGCTGGCGCTGCGTGAAGAGATTGAGCCGACTGCGCGAGTATTCCCGGGGTTCGGGAAACTTCTCGCCGGCAGCTTTCAAGGCGGGCAACTCGGGGCCGGCCGCGCCAGTAAATTCGATGTTGCGCACTCGAATCAGGACATCGGATACGCGATAGTTGACCGCCTCCGTCGGCCCGTCCTCTTTTCCCACGCGCATGTAGTCAACATGGCCGGGGATGGCGCCCTCCACCAGCATGGCCTGCAGCACATCGGAGATTTCGTCGGCCATGCGGCCGGAGAGCGGGACTTCGCCGTCAAATAAGGGCACACGTTCCTTGATGCGGCGGCGCAGTTCGGCGTCAGTGAACCAGACGAAATCCTCAAAATGGGCGGGGACGAAATCGTGCGTGTCGGTGACCTGCAATTCGAGCTTGGTGCCGGCGGAAGAGTAAGAGTAGTGGTAGGCGATGTCGCTGAATGCTCCCGTGTCACCGAGCCGGACCGCTGCTTTCTTGAAGTCGTCTTCGGTGACGGGGACGCCAAGCTGGAGTCCAGTTTCAGCCGCAATGGCCTGCTCGGTATAGCGTTTGCTGCCAGTGACCTTGATGGCGACCAGATTCTGTTCAGCAGCCGGTATTTGCGCCTGCGCTGTTCCCGAGGCCGATGGCTGAACATGCCCCGGAAAATGCGGAGCAGGAAAAGGGAAGAGGAGCGGCAAGACTGCCAGAATTGTGCAACTAACCTTCATCATCGGACGGGCGTCTGCACTAATTCTTGCGTAGATTTGTGTTTCACCGCAATGTCGATAAATGCCAGCGCGGCGCGGCTGAGCGCTTTGTCTTTGCGAAACACCAGAGCCAGGTCGCGACGCACCTGCAAGTCCACCAGCGGAACGGCCGCCAGAACCTTGGCCTTCACATCTTCCTCAACATTGGAGCGGGAGATAAATCCGATACCCACTTCTGCGGCGACGAAGCGCTTGAGCAGTTCACTGGAGTCGAGTTCCATGGAGTAGTTCGGCTTCAGGCGTCGCTCATGAAAAAGTTGCTCGATGGCATCGCGTGTGTGTCCCGCTTTGGGCACGACCAGGGGAAACTTGGCCACATCGGCGATGGTGGCCGATCTTACCTTGCCCAGCGGATGGTGCGGGGGCACGATCAGGATCAGTTCATCGCGATGGATGAGAACCACGGTCAAGCGGGGATCGGTCACGGGAAGGGAAACGACTCCGAAGTCCACGGAGTTGTCGATAACCGATTCGAGAATCTTGGCGTAGTCGGATCGTTTGATGTTGACCGACACGTCAGGATATTGCCGCTTAAAATCGGCAAACACATAGGGCAGGATGTGCAGGCACGTGCCTTCATTGGCGCCGACGATAATTTCGCCGCGGGGCACGCGCTCCATTTCGGCGATGGCAACCAGCATGGCCTTGCGCGCGTCGAGGGTTTCCTCGACATATTTCAGGAATGCCTTGCCGGCCGCAGTGAGGGAGACTTTGCCGCCGGAGCGGTCGAACAGCTTGGCTCCAACTTCTTCTTCGAGCCCACGAATTTGCGAGGAAATGGCGGGCTGGGTGCGGAAACGCTTCTCCGCCGCGCGCGAAAACGACGCGTGCCTGGCCACTTCGAAGAAGGTTTCGAGCTGGTCGAAGTCCATAAGGCAACCGCTTTGGGAAAGGCATGACTTTAGCCGTGCCGTAAAAGCTCTGATGACGTCGGGCTTTAGCCCCAGAAGGCCATCGGCCAACCCGCACGAGCATACCTCAGGCGCTGAAGCGCAGCGTCTCCCGTATGCTTAGCGGCACGAGCGAACTCGTGCCCTTCCGTTCGTGACGAACGCCGAATTTTTCCGCAGCGCTCTAAAGTCGTGCCCTTCCGAAGATCTTTACTTCTCAAAAATCCTTCACTTCCTTCGCGTTACAGTATAAAGGCGCGTTATTCCGGCTATAAAAACTATCGAATTGCCAGCGTCTAAGGCAGCCTTTAGACTCCTGAGTCCTGCATAGTGCGACCGATTGTAGCAGCCTGCCCGTCCGCGGGACCTTCCGCAAGCGATCGCTGCCATTTTGAGGGAAGTCATTTCCCGGCAAGGAGTTCTTATGGCTGATGCCGATGCCAAAGCACGATCAAGGATCGTTCTTGAATTCGCCAGGAAGCACGACGCGAAGATCCTCGATCTGCGCTTCACCGACATTCCTGGGCTGTGGCATCACGTGTCTTATCCCGTCGAGCAGTTGACCGAGGCATCGTTGGAAGAAGGTTTCGGCATGGATGGCTCGTCGATTCGCGGATGGGCCTCGATTCACGAGAGCGACATGATTCTGAAGCCGGATGCGAGCACGCACCTGCTTGATCCGTTCACCGAAGTGCCGACCCTGGTGCTGATCTGCGATGTGGTCGATCCGGTGACCAAGCAGGCTTACGACCGCGACCCGCGTCATATTGCGCGCAAGGCTGAGATGCACTTGAGCGCAACCGGCATCGCCGATGCGGCGTACTTCGGGGCGGAGGCGGAGTTTTTTATTTTCGACAGTGTGCGCTTCGATCAGCGCGAGCAGTACGGCTTTTACTACATCGACGCCGAAGAAGGACGCTGGAATTCGGGCAGGGCAGAGAACAATCTCGGCTACCGGCCACGCTACAGGGAAGGATATTTTCCCGTCCCGCCGACTGATCACTATCAGGACCTGCGCTCGGAAATGGTGCTGACCATGCAGAGCTGCGGCATGGAAGTGGAATGCCACCATCACGAGGTAGCTTCAGGGGGTCAAACCGAAATTGACCTGAAGTTCGACTCGCTGTTGCGCTCGGCCGACAAGATGCTGCTCTTCAAATATGTCGTGAAGAATGTGGCGAATCATTACGGCAAGACGGTCACGTTCATGCCAAAGCCCATCTTCGGCGATAACGGCAGCGGCATGCACACGCACCAGTCGCTGTGGAAATCGGGCCAGCCGCTGTTTGCCGGCGACGGATACGCGGCCATGTCGCAGCTGGCGCTGTGGTATGTCGGCGGGCTGATCAAGCACGGCCCCGCGCTTTCGGCGATTATCGCGCCGACTACGAATTCGTATAAACGCCTGGTGCCCGGATTTGAGGCGCCGGTGAATTTGGCCTACTCGCGGCGCAATCGCTCGGCGGCGTGCCGCATTCCCATGTATTCCGCGGATCCGAAGGCGAGGCGGGTAGAATTCCGCCCTCCCGATCCGAGTTGCAATCCCTACATGGCGTTCGCGGCCATGCTGATGGCTGGTTTGGACGGAATTGAGAACAAGATGGATCCCGGCTCGCCGCTGGACAAAGATATTTATGAGCTGGATCCGGAAGAACTGGCCAGTGTGCCGTCGATGCCCGGCTCGCTTGAAGAGGCGCTCGACGCCCTGGAGCGCGATCACGCGTTCTTGCTGAAAGGCGACGTGTTTACCGAAGAAGTGCTGCGCACTTACGTGGAGTACAAGCGGTCGAAGGAAGTGGACGCGATTCGGTTGAGGCCACATCCCTGGGAGTTCGCGATGTATTACGACATTTAGCAGAAAATCCGCGTCAAATGCGGCTGTGCCGTCGTAGCCGAGGCCGCGAAGGCGGGGAAGTAGGAATCTCTAGAGCTCTAGGAAATCCGCTCCGCGACTGCTGTTTTCTCTTGCGGCAATAGATGGCTTCCTCCGGTATGTGGAGCCGAAGAAACCCTTATGCTCTTCAAAGTTGTACACGGCCATTAGCATCGACTTGATCGCCTTTACGCGACCGCACAACAGCACAAACAACGCGGCCATCCAGATCGAGACACCGCAAGCGACGATCAACAACAAAGAGGTGACGTCTCCGTTGCTCATGGCTAGTGGCCCTGCCAAGCAGAACGTTCTATCAAGGCGGTCAGGTGCCCATCGCTCCCATCCTGCACGTATCCGGGCGTGCTGCGAAATTCATCTATCGTGATGCCACCTCGGGGCCCCAGAATTATGCGAGGTGGCCAAAAGCCCGTGGGGCCTTGAAGCACCCAATAGTTTGGACGTTCTGTCGCGGTGAAGCCCGGGAAATCGGGCCACCTTCTTTGTCTTAGTAGCTCCTCAATCTGCGTTCTTCTATCCTGTGGCGACATAGCGCGCAAGTCCCTTCTTTCGATTTCCAAATGCTCGCATTGTAGCCGATGGGTGTCAACGGCGCTGGGTGGTAGAATCCGGGCATGTCCGAACGAAATGTGGTTCTGAGAATCTGGCCAGATCCAGAAGTGTTTCGCATTGTGTACATCAGTAAAGGTACGACGTGGACAACCTCGCCTGACCTGATGGAAGAAGAACTGCGCGTTGAATTGGGCAAGCTGGGGCACACACGATCAGAGTGTGATTCCCGCATTGAACGCGCGCGTGAATGCCGCATCTAAAGCTGCTGCCGCACGATCGCGGTAGGCTAATTCTTGGCAGGATTTTGGCATGTTTCCGGCCCATTCCATCAATTCCACCGAGTCTTCCGAAAGGCAGACTCAGTAACTTACTGATTCCACGTGCGCCCTGCGCCCTTGCCCTGTATTACGACATCTGAGAGTAGAATGCTGGCATGAATCGCGAAGTCTCTGAATTGCTGGAAAAGGCACTCGCGCTTCCACCCGAGGCGCGCGCGGCACTCGCAGGTTCGCTCCTTGAAAGCCTCGACGACCACGTTGACGCTAACGCCGAAGAGGAATGGAATCTTGAAATCGCGCGGCGAATTCAGGAACTGGACTCCGGCACCGCAAAGGCCATTCCATGGGCGGAAGCGCGCCGCCAAATAGCAGCCATGCTCAATGGCCGGTAAGCCGCTGGAGATTCACGCCGCAGCCCTGGAAGAGATGAAATCGGCTGTGGCTTGGTATCTGGACCGAAGCGAGCCCGCTGCCACTAATTTTGTTGCTGCGGTGGATCAGGCCTTGGAGTTGGTACTCCAATCACCGAACCGTTGGCCCAGAGGTCCTCACGCGACTGGCAAGTTCGTATTGCAGCGCTTTCCATTTGCGCTGATCTATCGGGAGAAGGAAGACGTCATACAGTTGGTCGCCGTCGCCCACGGGCACAGGCGGCCGTCATACTGGAAAGATCGACTGTAAATGTTGCGTCCGTTTACGGCTTCAACTGTTTCTCAATCGGCGGGCTGGCCCACCCACCTTTCGCGTGCTCTCGAACTGAGGCTGCCCCACCCTTCGCGGTTTTCGAAGGGTGGGGACTCCGCTGATGTTCATTCACCACAGACAGCAACATAGACGTCGTGCTAAACCTTCGCCATGCCTCGAAGGCTCACTCGCTGTTACGGCGCTTGCTACCTGCATTTCGTTACTACTAGTGGCCTGTCGCAATGAAATCGTTACTGCTACTGCAGCGGGCCGCTGGTGTTGATGCCCGAATAACGCGATTGAGTGAGCCAATGTCGCTTTGGTCGTGCGGAGTCTGGTAACGGTTGCTCTGCGACAGGCCGCTAGTTGCTATCAACGGCGTCCGCTGCTGGGCAGCGGGCGCAGCCGGGATCTGTTCTTGCAGGTCTTGGAGCAAGTCAGGCGGAGCTATCGTTTCGTGGTCGTCGGCTCTGTGGTGATGCCGGAGCACATCCATCTGCTGCTCAGCGAGCCGGAGCGAGGGGATCCTTCCATCGTGATGCAGGTCATCAAACAGAGTTTTGCCCGCAAGCTTCTGCGTGAGTCCCCACCCTTCGAAAACCGCGAAAGGTGGGACAGCCGCAGCCGCGCCGATTGCTTGACGTCGCTAACTGTCGAAAAGTCGCAATTCCATCAACCCCAAATCGCGGTGCGGAAGATTGGACTCAGTTGGCTGTCACCAAGCCCGAGAACCAGGTGGGGATGAGTCCGCAGGGCGCGGCGCCAAGGTACCACCGTGTTCTTTCGATCGGCTGGAAGTGCCGATAGATTGAGAGTTGGCAGTCTGATTTTCCCGATCGACTAAACATGTCGATGAAATATGTCGATGAAACTGCTTCCGGCCTCGGTGAATCCGGTCGACCTGTCGGAGGCGTCCGATGTGTCGAGTGATGTGTCGACCAGCCTCGTGCCGCTGACTCAGAGAGCGATCAGCGCGCGGGCCGGCCAGATTAGTCTTGTTCCCTCCACCGACGCTTTCGCCTGGTCATCTTCGACGCGCCGGGGCGAGGCGAATCGCATCGACGGAACGCCGGTAGAGGATTCGCAGAGCGATCAGGCGGCAGGCTCGGGCGGCGAGTATGTCTCCGGATGGGCCTGGAGCCGCCCGGTCGAGAGCACGGCGGTCGCCCAGTACCTTTCCTATGCGGGAGGCCCCGCTGGCTGGAGCGGGCGGCTCATTAATGTGTACGCATGATGTGTATGCATGATGTGTACGCATAACGTGTGCGCATAATGACTGTACGCTTAGCAGCCACGAAATTTCCCACCCCCGGACCGGTTGCTTCGCCCGAAGGCGCGGAGCAGGAAACGAAAGCGAATTGGCGCGAGTGACGGCTTGAACCTAGATATTGCACGATAGCTCGCCGTGGCATATACTTGTGTATATGCCACGCTCCTTCAGGTATCAAGAAGGTGAGAACATGCCGCGCAAGGCAAGAGTGTTCATGAACAACCGTAGTCAAGCTGTTCGCTTGCCCAAAGAATTTCAATTCAAAACCCAGGACGTGTTTATCCGGAAAGTCGGCAGTGATGTAGTGATCTCACCTCGACCGTCGGACTGGTCGTCCTACCTTGTGGACGGCCCGGTGGCCTCCGAGGACTTCATGGAAGGCATCGAGGATTTGCCCGTGCAGGAGCGTAAGCCGTAATGCCGCGCTACATGTTGGACACAGATACGTGTTCCTACATCATGAAGCGATCGAGCGACGCGGTTTTGAAACGATTGCAGAAGGTTCCCGTTAGCGACGTTTGCATTTCTGTAATCACGAAGTCGGAACTGCTGTTTGGCATCGAGTTGTCTCCGCGGCGGGCGCAGAACGAGCTCGCTTTGAATACATTTCTAAGCTACGTCGAGATCTTGGACTTTACCGATGAAGCGTCTTTTCATTACGCTAAGATTCGCGCGGACCTGAAGATGCGGGGCACGATGATTGGCGCCAACGATCTGTTTATCGCGGCACACGCCCGCAGCCTGGGCCTAACACTGGTGACCAACAATACGCGAGAGTTCGGTCGAATCCGGAATCTAACCGTCGAAAATTGGACGGGACGTGCTTAACCGCTACTTCAGTTGCTTCTCAATCGCTCCCGTGACTTCCTTCGAATCCGGCGTGACTGCCGGCTCGAACCGCTGTACGACCTTGCCGTTGCGATCGACCAGGAACTTGGTGAAGTTCCACTTGATGTCGCCGGTGACGCCCGCTCCCGTTTCTTTCGTCAAATAGGCATACAGCGGTGCCTGATCGTCTCCCTTGACGGAAATCTTCGAATACATCGGGAAGGTGACGCTGTATTTGCGGGTGCAGAAGGTCTTGATCTCCTCGTTCGTGCCCGGTTCCTGCGCGCCGAAATTGTTGGCAGGGAAGCCGAGGATAACGAATCCCTGGTCTTTATACTTTTCGTAAATAGCTTCGAGCGCCGAGTATTGCGGCGTGTATCCGCATTGGCTAGCGACGTTGACGATCATCACCACTTTGCCCTTGTAATCGGCCAGGGGCGCAGGTTTGCCGTCGATGGAGTTGAGGGTAAAGCTGTAGATCCCTGAGGCTGCAAACAGAGAGGTGGCCATCATTACCAATGCTCCGAAAAGAAGATAGTTTCCCAGCGTACCCAGCTTGGCGGCGCAGGTTCTCATTTCAGACTCCTGACTCTCGGAATGTGTTGAATTTCTTTACACGCCAATCGTTACAGTCTAACGTCTAGTTCTGAAGATGAGATTGAAGATACGGGCGCGAAGACTCGAAATGCAACTGCAGGAATGTAAATTTTATGTCGCGCAATGTCGAAGAGTGAACAAAGGGAACCTCACACGGGCGGGCGCGCCCCGTTCTCTTTCACCACGCGCTCCATCAGGCGCATCCGCTTAGCGGCGATTTGCGCCGGAACCACCGGTGAATGAACTGGTTCCGGAGTGCTGGCTGAGAGCAACGCGACTTCCATGGAATTGAGCGCGGAAGCCGAGCGGCCCAGTACCATCAAGAGATATTTCTGAGCGATAGGACGGTCGGCGGGATGAATCAGCGCCCACCAACGGCGCACTGACTCCTGTACCTCAGCTTCCGTCTTCTCTCCCACCACGAGGGAATCGATTAACCGGTAGACCTTGCTCTTGATTGCCTGGTACGACACCGATATTTCTTGGGGCATGTTTGTCCTGGGGGCTCGCTTGTGCCTCTTTCAGGTGCAATCGGCGAACCAAACGGTAGAACCCCATCTTCCCAAGGGTTTTCAGAGGTTCCGGCCATTTGTAACGTTCCACGAATGGAATAAACAGCTTGGTCAGATATGAATTCTGGAAGGAAGGGTGGGGCCGTCCTCAATATGCGGAAACGATTTAGTGGGAATCGGGTGTCACTTTACGGAAACGCGCTTCAAAGCTACAACAACTGAATATGAGCCCGCCGGATCAGAATCCGCCTTAAAAACTGGCAAATCTCGGCGCAGGTTACAATGTGCGCTTTACTCAAACCGACACCGGGCGAGGAGCTCACCGTTACGGGATCGGCTCGGCCGGTGTCGGAATTCGTTCAGGTAGAGTTATGGAGGCAAGATGAAGAAGTGGGCGTGGATTTTGGCCATTCCAGTATTGATCTCATTCGTACGGGCGCAGACGCCGGTTACGGCGACCTCCGGTTCGCAGGGCAGCTCTCAAGGCTCCAGCTCTCAGGGGAGTTGGGCCAGCTCACCTCAGGGCGAGCGAATGTTCTTTCCCCACGATATGCTCTGGGGCTGGGCACAGGTGGACTTGGCACCTCCGCACAACGAAATCGACCCCAACCTCTGCGCCGGCAATGCCGGGGCCGCACAATACGGCGGCGCGAACGCTCCTTGCAGCATGTTCGCGCGGTACATGTTGTCGGGGATTCTGGAGGTGCGTCCCTTTGGCAAGGGGCCGCTGCGGCGCTTCATGGTATTTGGAGCGCCCACTTTTCTTTTCGGCAAGAACCTTCCCCAGACGCTTTACACCTGGTCGCCGGACGCGATCGGCATCGAACACTCCTGGGGGGCAGGAGTGTACGTCGGTAAGGGATTCGAGTTTCGCGTCACCCAGCACTTCCTGTTCGACCGCCTTGGTGCGCGAGACACAACACTTGGCCCGGCGGATCTAGGCAACAACGGTCCCTGGGGCCGTTACATGAGTCTGGGTATGAGAAAGACGTTCGGGACGCGGCGCTGGTAGCGGGAGCCTGGCGCGGAAGGCATGCTGCGTCGGTCCCGAGAAGCTCTGTGTTACCCCAACAATCGTCGTATAAAAATGATGATATTCTGCCGTATCAAATCCGAGGATCCTGTATGGCCGAAGACAGTACTGTCGAGTTTCTGAGCAAACAGTGGTTGAAAGCCGGGGTACAAAGCGGGGATCTGCTGTTGCTGCATAGCAACACGCGAAGGGCGCTGACACGACTAAAAAAATCGGGATTCTCCGTGAGCATCGAATCCATCCTCGATAGTTTTCTTTCCGTGCTGGGCGAGAACGGGACACTGCTGCTGCCTCTATTCAATTTCGACTTTTGCCACGGAGCAGCCTTTGACATTCGAACTACGCCGAGCTGCATGGGCGCCTTGACAGAAGCAGGACGCCTGCGTCCAGGCTGCGTGCGAACTGGCAACCCCATCTACTCGTTTGGGGTCTTGGGAAAGAGGCTCGATCTATTTCGCGGCGTCGATAATTTCAGCGGGTATGGCCCGGATTCTCCATTCGGGATTCTGCACCGGGAAGGGGGCAAGATTGCGGTGCTGGACTTGCCGGATCAGGAAAGCATGACCTTCTATCACTACATCGAGGAATCCTTTTCCGTCGACTACCGGTTTCACAAGCAATTTGCGGCCCCGTATACGGACTCCGACGGGATAATCAGCCAGCGTACATATAACCTCTTTGTGCGGAAGACAGACGAAGGCGTGATTACGCATGTTGAGGGCATGGAGGAGGTGCTGTGGAATAAAGGACTCTATTCCGGCGACCGTCCCCGTACGGAATCGGGCCTTCGGGTGATCGACGCGCAAACTCTGTATGACGAAACGGCGAAGGTAATCGCGGAGGGAAAGGCGAGAGGCATGCTGTATGAGATTCGCAAGCCTGCTGCGTGATCCATCTGCATTCGATACACCCGAAGTCGGCGTGGTTATGCATGAACTGGCGGCCGAGCTGTGGCCGATTCCACGAAGCATCACTGGACCTGGAGTGCGAAAGACTCTCGAAATCCTCAAACGGGAGATGGACGAGCTTTCGGTCGAATCAATTCCCTCAGGAACACAATGTTTTGACTGGACGATTCCCGAAGAGTGGACGATTCACGAGGCACATATCACGGACGAATCGGGCGTGCGCGTGGTTGATTTTCGCGATAACAACTTGCATGTAGTCGGCTATTCGGTGGCGGTGGATGAGCGGCTGGATTTGGAAGACCTTCAAGGACATTTGTATTCGCTGCCCAATCAGCCCGACGCGATTCCGTACGTCACCTCCTACTATTCGCCGCGCTGGGGGTTTTGCTTAACAGACACGCAGCGAAAGAGTCTCCGGCCCGGCCACTACCGCGCAGTGATTTGCAGCGAACTGAAACCAGGAGTCTTAAACTACGGGGAACTGATTCTGCGCGGGCAAACCGATCAAGAGATTCTTTTGTCCACCTATATTTGTCATCCCTCGATGGCGAACAATGAATTGTCGGGACCGGTCGTCACCACGGCGCTGGCAACCTGGCTAAAGAGCCGGAAGGATCGCAAGTATACCTACCGCATTCTTTTTATTCCAGAGACAATCGGGGCTATTGCCTATCTGAGCCGGAACCTTCAAGGAATGAAAGAAAAGACGATTGCAGGATACGTCATCACTTGCGTTGGGGACGATCGCGCCTATTCCTATTTGCCTTCCCGTCAAGGTGATTCGCTGGCTGACGTCGCGGCGGCTCACGTCTTGCATCATCATGCCCCTGACTATAGGAGATATTCTTTTCTTGATCGAGGCAGCGATGAGCGGCAGTATTGCAGCCCGGGAGTGGACTTGCCGGTCGCATCGGTGATGCGGACAAAATACGGAGAGTTTCCTGAGTACCACACCTCGCTCGATAATCTGCATCTGGTCACTCCGGGCGGCCTCGCCGGCGGCTTTCGAGTTTATCAGCGAATTCTTCAATGCCTGGAATCGAACTGCTATCCGAAGATAAAGGTTTTGTGCGAGCCGCAACTGGGAAGGAGAGGATTGTATCCAACGCTTTCCACGAAAGCTTCGGCTGGTGAGGTTCGGAGTATGTTAAATCTGATTGCCTATTCCGACGGATCGTTGAGCCTGCTGCAAATTGCGGAGTGCCTTGGCCAGCCAATGTGGGAATTGCTGCCGATCATCGACCGCCTCGTGGATCACGGACTCGTGGAAAAAGTGGGACCGCCGGAAAGCCGTAAGGATTGTACCGAGTCTTTTTAATCAGAAGTCTTCCGCGCCGTGCTGCTGCTTTATGCGGTCACCGGCACCGACGGCCGGGTGAGCCGCCGGACCACCCAGATAATCAGCGCCACGATTGCTCCGAAGATAATCAGAGGCAGCCCAAAAATCATAAACAGCCAGATGCCACCGCTGAAGTTGGTGACGTCGCCGCCCACCGAAGCTGCGGTATCGCGTCGCACCGGCCCGCCGAAAACGGTGACGTCGCCGCCGACTTTTGTGTCTTTGCCAAGCCGCACGCCGCGGCCGAAATCGGTGACATCGCCGCCAATCTCACCTTCATCTTCTACAATGATACTTCCGCCGAAGACGGTCGCGTCACCGGTGACATGGCCGCGCACTCGAACGCTGCAGCCGAAGCAGGTGATTTCGCCCACGGTATCATTGGGCCCGACATTGATATCGCTGCCGAACTGCGTTCGATCGTGAGCTGTATCGTCGGCAAAACCAGCGGCAGAAAACATGAGGAGAACCAGCAACGAGGAGATCGTCAAGAGCAGCGGATGATGGCGATAAGACATAAATTCTCCCAAAACGGGCGCAGCAACTCCCCCAAGACGGGAATTATGTCATAAGCCGGAAGAATAATCTGCTACTTTCCCACGGCAACCCGTATAATTGTGGGTTTTTTAACTCAGCGTGCGATTCTATATAACGGAGGTCGGAATGTCTGGTTCTTATAACGGAGTGTTAGTCCCAACGGATGGAAAGAAGATCGGTTATGCGAATGGACAATATCACGTTCCTGACAATCCCATCGTTCCTTTTATTGAGGGCGACGGCACCGGGCGAGATATCTGGAAAGCCTCGCTGCGGGTCTTCAATGCGGCCGTCGAGAAGGCGTACAAGGGCAAGCGTCGGGTGGCCTGGTACGAAGTGTTCGCGGGAGAAAAGGCGAAAGCGAGGTTCGACAACTGGCTGCCCGACGATACCGTCGAGGCCATTCGCGAATTCCGCGTCGCCATCAAAGGCCCGTTGACTACGCCCGTGGGCGGCGGCATTCGCTCGCTGAATGTTGCGTTGCGGCAGATTCTCGATCTGTATTGCTGCGTCCGTCCAGTGAAGTATTACAACGGCGTGCCTTCGCCGGTGAAGCATCCGGAGCGCATGGACGTCGTTATCTTCCGCGAGAATACCGAGGATGTTTACGCCGGCGTCGAGTGGGAGCAGGGAACTGCCGAGTGCGCCCGCCTGATCGAGTTCCTCAACAAAGATATGCTCAAGGGCGGCAAGAAGCAGATTCGCCTCGACTCCGGTGTCGGTATCAAGCCGATTTCGGTGACCGGGACCAAGCGATTGGTGCGCATGGCGATTCAGTACGCGATTGCGAACGGGCTGAAGAGTGTGACGCTGGTGCACAAGGGGAACATTCAGAAATTTACCGAGGGCGCGTTTCGCAGGTGGGGTTACGAACTTGCCACTGACGAATTCCGCGATAAGGTCGTCACCGAACGCGAGAGCTGGATTCTGGGCAACAAAGATTCCAACCCGAATGTAACGGTTGCCGAGAATGCCGACCTGATCGAACCCGGCATGGAATTTGCTCCGCCGGCGTTTCGCCAGGCTGTCGAAAAAGAAGTGAAAGACGTGCTCGACGCCATCTACGCGACGCACGGCAAGGGCGCGTGGAAGAAGAAAGTCATGATCAACGACCGCATCGCAGATTCGATCTTCCAGCAGATCGTGACCCGTCCGGAAGAATATTCGGTGCTGGCTACGCCGAACCTGAACGGCGACTACATTTCCGATGCCGCCGCCGCGCAGGTCGGAGGACTGGGCATTGCTCCGGGTGCGAACATCGGCGACGGCTATGCCATTTTCGAGGCCACGCACGGCACCGCGCCGAAATATGCCGACAAAGACGTGATCAATCCCGGTTCGGTGATTCTCTCCGGCGTCATGATGTTCCGTCACCTCGGCTGGAACGAAGCTGCCGACTTGATCGAGCAGAGCATGGAACGCACGATCGAGCAGAAAAAAGTGACGTACGATTTCGAGCGCCTCATGCCCGGCTCGACCAAAGTCAAAACCAGCGAGTTCGCCGGATTTATGATTGAGAACATGGGCGCTGGAGTGCTGGTGTAGTTTCGACAAATTCATTCGCCACCGATTTTCACGGATCAACGTGGATAAACCAAAAGAAAGCTTTTTATCCGTGTTGATCCGTGAAAATCGGTGGCCAGGAAGGTTTCATCTAAAATGCGCAAGAAAGTAACCATTGTAGGCTCAGGCAACGTCGGCGCCACTGCCGCTCACTGGATCGCCTCGAAAGAGCTCGCCGATGTCGTGCTCATCGACATCATCGAAGGGGTGCCGCAAGGCAAGGGACTCGACCTGCTCGAGGCCATGCCGATCGAAAAGCGCGACTCCTACATCAAAGGCACGAACGACTACAAAGACACGGCCAACTCCGACATCGTCGTGATCACCGCCGGCATTCCGCGCAAACCGGGGATGAGCCGTGACGATTTGCTCAACACCAACTACAACATCATGAAAGCGGTGGTTGGCGAAGTGGTGAAGAATTCGCCGAACTGCATTCTGATCATCGTCTCCAATCCGCTGGACGCCATGGCCCAGGCCGCCTACAAGCTCAGCGGATTCCCTCGAGAACGCGTCATCGGTATGGCTGGTGTGCTGGATTCCGCCCGCTTTCGGGCGTTCATCGCCGATGAACTGAAGGTCAGTGTCGAAAATGTAACCGCATTCGTGCTCGGCGGCCACGGAGATACCATGGTCCCGCTTCCGCGTTATTCCACGGTCGCCGGAATCCCGATCACGGAGCTGATTGAGAAGACCAAACTCGAAGCTCTGGTCCAGCGCACCCGCGACGGCGGCGCCGAAATCGTGAAGTATCTCAAGACCGGCTCGGCCTATTACGCACCCTCGGCAGCGGCGACCGAAATGGTCGAAGCGATTCTGAAAGACAAGAAGAAGATCCTGCCCTGCGCCGCGTATCTGGAAGGCGAATACGGGATCAAGGGCCTCTATGTCGGCGTGCCGTGCAAGCTCGGAGCCAAGGGCCTTGAACAGATCATCGAGATCAAGCTGACTGCAGAAGAAAAAGCCGGGCTCGACAAGAGCGCCCAGGCAGTGAAGGAGTTGTGCGGCGTGATCGGGGTCTAGTGCGTTCGATACTGTGAATAAGCATCGACCACATTAATCAGGTTGAGAAGGATACGAGACATTTCGTCGTATCCTTCTACGGCTTCGTTGGAAACTCCAGTAATCATCTTGCGGCGCCCGTCGCGCACGGCGTCAAGATCGGCGGCCGTAAAGGTCGCATAGATGCTGTTGTCTAGTGCTTTGTCTTCGGAATCGTCGATGTTTTCATCCATCGTTGGCAATCGAGCTAACTTATCCAGCATTTCTTGCCGCGTATATTTGGGCGGTTTGACAACCTGAATCTGATGCCATGTCTTGCTATAGGCCACTGATTCGCGCGCCTCTTTCGAGAAGTTTTCCATCTCCCCTAGCGAGGTAAGCGCTTTGAAGCTTCCTTCCGTCAGGTTGAGAGACAACACCACTGCTGCAGTATCGCGGACCTCGGGATCGGAAGACGATAATTCCGGAATTAGATACTTATCGACCAAGTTCGGCTTAAGGCTTCCGTACAACAAGATGGCACCGCGCAAGCGATCCAATTTGTACGCTCCGTGCTGCGGAAGATAAACCGTGACATTTTCAGCGTGGAGGTATTTGTTCGCTGCCGGTCCGATGTCGACGTTGCGTTTGCTGAGCTGCAGGCACAGGTAAATGTAACCATCCGGCGCAACGTCTTTCATATTCGATCGGAGCAAACCGTCCAGTATCGACTGATCCGATGCTCCGGATTTGTCAAAATTCGCGAGAAGCGAGGCACCGTCAAAAAGGAAATAAGTATCCGCCGATTCTTTTGCCATGAGTTGGCGGACACATGCCAGGGCCGGCTTACCGCCAGATTGGACGAGATTCCAGAAGGCGTCCATCTGCTTGGATTTTTGGTCGCGTTCCGCTTTTGTAAGCGTTGCTGGATGGAATCCATACGTCTGCGCCTTCGCCGTATTGATGCTCGAGCACGCGTCCTGGGCAAAGCCCGCGACGGACACTGCGAGAACGGCTATGCCGCAGGCGACCAGTGCAGTCTTGCTCATGCTTTCCTACACCCTCTCGATCGTGACCTTCTTCAGCACAACGTCCTTGTTTGGCTTGTTCTGGCGATTCTGCGGAACTCCAGTGATCTTCACCGCGACGTCCTGGCCTTCGACCACTTCTCCGAAAATTGTGTGCTTGCCGGTAAGCCATGTCGTTGGCACCGTCGTGATGAAAAACTGCGAGCCGTTCGTATTGGGGCCGGCGTTGGCCATGGCCAGCTTGCCCGGCTTGTCGAATTTGTGCGGAGAGCCCTTGGTCTCGTCTTCGAACTGGTAGCCCGGGCCGCCCGTGCCCGTGCCCTGCGGATCTCCGCCCTGAATCATGAAGTCGGGAATCACGCGATGAAAAATCGTTCCGTCATACAGGCGGTCATTCGATTTCTTGCCCGTAGAAGGATGTTTCCATTCGCGCTTGCCTTCGGCGAGCTCGACGAAGTTGGCGACCGTCTTGGGCGCATCTTTTTCAAACAGACGGCACACAATGTTTCCTTCACTGGTTTCAAACGTAGCGTAAAGTCC
Source organism: Terriglobales bacterium (assembly GCA_035504195.1). Taxonomy (GTDB): domain Bacteria; phylum Acidobacteriota; class Terriglobia; order Terriglobales; family Acidobacteriaceae; genus Sulfotelmatobacter. The sequence continues at coordinate 271,914 of DATJSG010000016.1, read as the reverse complement.
AGATTGACGAGTCATGATTTCCTTTCAAATTGATGAGTTTTTAATTTGTCGCAGGCGGCTTGGCTGCGGGCTTCTTTACAGCCGCAGCTCGCGTTCTTGCCGCTGCGCCGCCGTGCAGAATCGTAATATGAACAATCTTCACGGGACGAAACGGCCGGTCATTCCTGGGATCGGTCGCCATGTGTGAAATCTGTTTCACCAGCGCCACGGTCGCTTCGTCGCATTGGCCGAAGATTGTGTAGCCGCCGTTGAGATGGGGCGTAGCGACTTCGGTGATGAAAAACTGTGAACTGTTCGTGTTCGGACCGGCATTGGCGTAGGCGAGTCGTCCCGGCTGATCGAAAAGCAAGTCGGAAGAAACTTCGTTCTTAAACTGCGGCACCGGATCTGGCCCCGATCCCGTGCCAGCAGGATCTCCACCCTGAATCATGAACTCGGGGATGACGCGATGAAAAATCGTCCCGTCATAGAGCGGCACGCCATGCTTCATGGTGCCGACTGGATTCTTCCAGTCTTTCTTCCCAGTCGCCAGGTCGACAAAGTTCTTGACGCCGATCGGGGCCTTGTCGGGAAACAGCGTGCACGTCATCTTCCCCGCAGTCGTATCGATGACGGCGGTAGGCTTGGCCGCGACTGTCGTCGCCGGCTTGGCAGCCGTGCTCGATTTCGCCGGCGCAGCCTGGGTGCTGGAACTTGTTTGCCCAGATGATGCCAACGCTGCGGCCAAAATCATTCCTACTGCTGCGAATGTTTTTCGCATTTTGCTCCTCGAAATAGTTACAGTAAGTTGAGTGTAACCGAGCATTGTACGACAGTGCGAAGCTCGCGCTAGAAGCATTCCAGCGTCGGAATCAGTGGGCCTGACCGTTTCTCACAGGCCCACCACGGGCTCCCGTATCGGCCCCCTCCGTTGCCGAAGGTGCGGAAATTCACTTGGTATTGGACCGAGTTTGCATAAAGGCTTTTCTTGACGTCCTCGCGAAGCCAGACCAGATTCCAAGCTTGAACGGCGGTGTTTCCGCAGAGAAGAAGATCGTCGGCGTTGTTCGGGGTCGGAGGCGTCCGCCTTGCAAGGAAGCACTTTTTCTTGGCGCCCTCATCCCATTGCTCCGTGTGCAGGTTGGGCCTGTAGATATCGCCATACACACATGCGACCTGCATCTGCCGATTCCGTGGTCGCCGAGCCATATACACGATGCATACCAGGCACACCATTAAAATCGGCAGTAAGAACGCGCGATAACGCCACATGGAAGAACTCAACATCGATCATCGGAAACATCACTGGTTGAGTGACGCGCTCTGCATCTCGTGACTCACCCGCTCCACCTCGCCGAAGACACGCAACAGATTGCCACCCAGAATTTTCTTAATGTTCTCCGCGCTGTAGCCGCGATCAAGCAGCGCCTGCGTAATCTTCGGCAAGTCGGCGGCCGAGTCGATCCCCTGGGGCGTAGCCCCGCTGACGCCGTCGAAATCAGAGCCGAGTCCCACGTGATCGATTCCGGCGACTTTCGCGACGTGGTCGATGTGATCGATCAGCGACTTCAAGGGCGGGCGCGGAATCTTAGCCATCCACTCGCGCTCAATGCGATCTTCTTCGACGTAGCTGACTTCTTTCCCTTGGGCTTTCAGGTCGTCGACATATTTCTGAATCGCGGCGGCCTGATCCTTCGCCTGCACCAGCATGGCCTTGCGAAAATCCGCATCGTCAAATCCGCTGAAAAAATTGACCTGCACCACGCCGCCGTTCTTGGCTACTGCGCGCAGCATATCGTCGGTCATGTTGCGCGGAGCATCCACCAGCGCCCGCGCCGAGGAGTGCGACGCGATCACCGGCGCTTTCGTGGTTGCAATCGCATCCCAGAAAGTCCTATCCGCAACGTGCGAAATATCGACCATCATGCCCAGGCGGTTCATTTCGACGACGACCTGCTTGCCGAACTCAGTGAGTCCGTTGTGATGCTGCACCTTGGGGTCGTCGATATCACCGGAAGAATCTCCCCACTCGTTGGTGTTCGACCAGGTCAGCGTCATGTAGCGCACGCCCAGCCGGTAATAGTCGCGCAGCAGGTGCATGTCGTTTTCGATCGAGTGCCCACCCTCAATTCCCATGCATGCTGCCAGCTTGTGCTCGCGGTGCGCGCGCTCGATATCGGCGACCGAAAACGCCATCATCATGCGATCGGGATGCCGCGCGGCCTGCTCGTAGACGGAATCGATCAGATCGAAAGTGTGACGCGCGAAGTGGCCCTGATTCGTGTCTGGATCTACCCAGATGGAAAAAAATTCCGCGCTCAGATTTCCGCGCTTCGCTTTGTCGAGGCTGAGATTGCCAAAATCGTTGGGATCGGTCGAGCCCATGTCGAAGCCTTCGTCCAGAAACCGCTGCGGCGTGTCGGCATGGGTATCAATGACGATCGCGGATTCCTGGATCGCGCGCGCTTTCGCGCTCACTGTTTCGGGGTTTGAACTCTGTGCCGGCGACTGAACGGCAACGGCGCAAGCGAGCAGCAAAAAAGAAAAGAACTTCGTCATAAGAGTGTTCCTACAAGAAACGCCGGCGGCAAGCTTTGGATTGTATAGGTACAACCCAGAACGAACAAACCCCAATCAAGCCAGGGCTGCCAAAGCTAGTTTCACGCATAGTTCCAGCGATTGATCCGTATTGATCACGGTTTTCGACTGCGCGATGGTTTCAAACCGCTCTTTCACTTCGAGATACAACTCGTAGTCGCGATTTTCCGCGGCGTGTGCCGCGGCCGCCGCGTCAGCCTCAAGCCGTCGCCGTGCTGTTTCGTCAGAACACATGCATTCCAGAATTCGCCAGGGCTGGTGCAGGAAAGCGGCAGCCGCCAGCACGTTTTCGATTTGATACCGCCGGGAAAACGTGCGGCCATCCAGAAAGATCATGCACGCCGGATGCCGCGCAAGCAAATATCCCGCGGTTTCGAGCATGAGCTGCAGACAAAAATCATCCTGCCGCGAAGAATATTCGATCTCGTCCGCCGAAAAGATGGCGTGGCGGAACTCGTCCTTGCTCAATACGCGTCCGCCGGTCCGCGCGGCCAGTTCACGGGCCAGCGTGCTCTTGCCCGTTCCCGGCAGCCCCGCCATCACAACGATCATGTTTATGATTAGAGCAGAATCTCAATTGATTGTTTCAGGAGGCCGTAATGCCGCTGGTGCGTATCTTTCTTCGCCAAGGAAAATCAGAACAATACCGCAAGGCCGTCGCCGATGGCGTCCATCAAGCCATGATCGAGGCCATCGACGCGCCGCCGCAGGACCGCTTTCAGATTATTACCGAGCATTCGGCAAACGATCTGATCTACGATCCCTCGTACTTGGGAATCGAACGCGGCAACGACATCGTCATCGTGCAGATCACGCTCTCAGCCGGACGCAAGCTCGCGCAAAAGAGAAAACTGTACCGCCGCATGACGGAAATCCTGGCGAAGAATGCCGGCCTCCGCCCGCAAGATCTCATGATCAACCTGGTGGAAACTGCCTGGGAGAACTGGTCGTTTGGAAACGGCGATGCTCAGTATGCAATGTAAGGGATGCGCGGCAAAACTGCGAGAAAGGAGTTGCGAGCGAAGTGGAGAGGCTTACTTCGTCCCGCTGCCCAGCGCGATCTGGCTCTCGGGAACCTCGTTCTCTGGATGCTCCAGCGGAACAACGTCCTGCGTGTCGCGCCAATCCGAATAACGGCCGCTGACCATGATATGGAAGCACCAGTGGCGCCGTTCTTCTTCCGGTTCCACCAGGCCGAGCGCCTTCATATAGAACAGGTAGTGCTCCATCCAAACAATCTGTTCCTTCGTCATGCCGCGGCGCTGCAAGTCCACGGTCACTCCTGCCAGATGCGACGACGCGGTGTCGCCTTCGGCCGGCGCAGCATTCCGATTGTGCCGCCGCAGTTTGCGCTGCACTCTGACGGTCCGCACCGCCGAGTTCACCTGAATCTTCTGATGGAACCGGTTGTAGTATGCCTGGCTCAGATCGTTGACGAAATTCAGAGTCCAGGGGCGGCAATAGCGCCGCGAAGGATCGAGCGACGGTTCAATCTTCAAGCTCTCGGTCGGAACGATCGCCAGCAGCGAACCGTCGGCTTTCAGCGCTTCCAGTTCCGTGTCATCCTGAATGCGGGGCAGGTCGAGCCGATCGATTTCGGCATTCTGAATCAGCAGCGACTCGTGCGATGGGCGGAACATCGGATTCCAAAGCAGCCACCGAAGATGCCTGCGATGCGTGCTCTGGCGCACGGAATGGCGCACGGCGAACGCAGGTGCCGACACCAGTCCAAACGCTAACATCATGAGTGCGAGGACAGCCGCGAATTGGAATCCAGCGTTGCGTTTCACGAAGTGGGATCTCGTAGTGCTGCAGGCTTTCTCGCCCGCTACCGTTGTTTCCCGCGAGTAAGCGGTAATTGTAAGCCAGGCTGTCAAGCAGCCCAACCAAAGACCGCCGCTCTACCGTTACTTGCGTACCCAAACAGCGCGAACACGCGCACGGTTACTGGTGATTACCAGCACCGGCGCCGGGCCTGCAATCACAGGTTTGACGGCACTTCAGAGGCCATTTTTGGGGCAGACGCAGGCGCCGTGCTATGTCCGCTTGCGGCCACAACTTGGCCGAAACCGAGCCCGATTACGATGAGAGCCGCACCAGCACGGTTGCGTCAAAGTGACAAAAATCAGCGCCGCAAAAGGTCACCCAGAGCCTGCGCCATGACCTGCCCGCCCACTTCTGAAATGGATTTCGTCAACGGAATATCCTTCGGGCAAACTTCCACGCAATTCTGCGCATAGCCGCATTCCTGAATGCCCCCATCGCCCATGAGCGCCGCCAGTCGTTCGCGCTGCAGCGCCTTGCCCGTGGGATGAGTATTAAATAATCGAACCTGCGCGATCGTCGCCGCGCCCACGAAGCCGGTCGACTCGTTGAACTGCGGGCAAGCCTCCATGCAGCAACAGCAGGAGATGCAGCGCGAGATGGGATAGGCGGCTTCCTGATCTTCGGCCGACATACGCGGTCCGGGGCCGAGATCGTAAGTGCCGTCAATCGGAACCCATGCTTTCACAGCCTTTAGATTTTCAAAAATCACCGCACGATCGACCGCCAGATCGCGCACGACGGGAAACTTCGAAAATGGTTCGAGGCGGATCGGTTGCTCCAGATTGTCGATCAGCGCCGAGCAAGCCATACGCGCGCGGCCGTTGATCAGCATGGCGCATGATCCGCAGACTTCTTCGAGGCAATTCGAATCGTAAGTGATGGGCGTGGTCGCCTTGCCGTCGCGCGTGACCGGATCGGCGGCAATATCCATCAGCGCCGAGATGACGTTCATGTTCGGCCGGTAGGGAAGTGAGAACTCCTCCCAGTAGGACTTCGAGGTGGGCGTCGGTTGACGCTTGATTTTTATGATGACGGATTTATCAGCCATTAGCAGTTAGCCTTTAGCACGAAACTCTTTGTCATCCTGAGCGCAGCGAAGAATCTATGCACTCTGCCGGCGCCGGCAACCTGCATAGATCCTTCGCGTTGCTCAGGATGACAACTCAAAGCGCTCTAGTACTTCCTCGGCCGCGGCGGAATCAGCGACGCGTCCACTGGCTCGAACTCAAACTTCGGCTCATCCGCATCCGGCGCGAAATAGGCCTTCGTGGTCTTCATCCAGTTTTTGTCGTCGCGGTCGGGGAAGTCCGGCTTGTAATGCGCACCACGCGATTCATCGCGCATGCGCGCTCCCTGTGCGATCACGCGCGACAACTGCAGCATGTTGTAAAGCTGCCGGGCGAAGACCACGGTCGTGTTCGCCCACAGCGTCTTGTCACTGAGGTTGATCTTGCGATAGCGCTCCAGGAACTCGACCAGCTTGATGTCGGTCTGCTGTAAATTTTTGTTGTAACGAATAACTGTGCAATCCTTGGTCATCAACTCGCCGAGTTCGCGCCACAGTTTCACCGGATTCTCGGTGCCCTCGTTCTTCATCAGCAGCGAATTGTTTTCTTCCTGCTTTTTCTTTTCGGCGTCGAAGTAGCCATTCCCGTCAGCCAGCGCCTGCAAGCCGCGCGCATAATTCACCGCATTCGGTCCAGCAATGCTTCCGCCGAAAATGCACGACACCAGCGAATTGGCGCCCAGCCGGTTCGCGCCGTGGTACTGGTACTCACACTCACCCGCCGCATAAATTCCCGGAATGTTCGTCGCCTGCTTGTAGTCGACCCACAGCCCGCCCATGGTGTAGTGCATGCCGGGAAAAATCTTCATCGGGGTATCGCGCGGATCGTCGCCGACAAACTTTTCGTAAATTTCGAGAATCCCTTCCAGCTTCTTGTCGAGAATCTTGCGGTCGATGTGCGTCAGGTCGAGATAGACCATCGGCTTGCCGTCAATGCCGAGGTTGTGCTCGTAGACAACTTTGAAGATCGCGCGAGTGGCCACGTCGCGCGGCACCAGATTGCCGTATTTCGGATACCACTCTTCCAGGAAGTACCAGCGTTCTTTTTCTGGGATCGCCTTCGGATCTCTCTTATCCCCCGGCGTCTTCGGCACCCAAACGCGCCCGCCCTCGCCGCGCGCGGATTCCGACATCAACCGGAGCTTGTCTTCGCCCGGAATGGAAGTCGGATGCACCTGAATGAACTCGCCGTTGGCGTAGTAGCAGCCTTGCTGATAAAGCGCGGACTGCGCTGAACCCGTGCAGACTACCGAATTCGTCGACTTCCCGAAGATCGCGCCAATCCCTCCGGTTGCAATGATGATGGCATCGGCAGGGAAGGTCCGCACTTCCATGGTGCGCAAGTCCATCGCGCAAATTCCGCGGCAGACTTTCTTCCCGTCGAGCACGGCCGACAAGAACTCCCAGTGTTCGTATTTTTTAACTTTGCCTTCCGACTCATAGCGCCGCACTTGCTCGTCGAGTGCATATAACAACTGTTGCCCCGTCGTAGCTCCAGCAAATGCCGTGCGGTTGTACAAAGTTCCGCCGAACCGGCGGAAATCGAGCAATCCCTCCGGCGTGCGATTAAACGGCACGCCCATGCGGTCGAGCAGATCTATGATCCCTGGCGCCGCCTCGCACATATCTTTGATCGGAGGCTGGTTCCCGAGAAAATCTCCGCCGTATACCGTGTCGTCAAAATGTTTCCAGGTCGAATCGCCCTCGCCCTTGAGATTCTTCGCGGCATTGATGCCACCCTGCGCGCACACCGAGTGCGACCGCTTCACCGGCACAATCGAGAACAGGTCGACACTTCCGCCCATCTCGGCGATCTTGATCACCGCGGCCAGCCCAGCCAAGCCGCCGCCTACCACAATAATTTTCGGAGTTGCTGCCATGATTTCCTTATCGGCCTTCCCTAGCTTGCATCGGCGCTTGGATGTGATTGGCGGCCGCCGCTGGTTGTAGCGATTGCTGCGGACGAGACCGGAACGAGTTAAGGCTGGCCAAGCCAGCAGCGGTCAGCACACAGAAAAACGCCAGACACAGCGCCAGCAGCCGCTTCTGCGCTTTGTCGCCGGAAACGATGCCCCACTTCGCGCAGAACAGCCAGATTCCATACGCCAAGTGCCACGACGCCGCGATCAATCCCACCACATAAAACAGGAAATACCGCATCTGGAGAACTTCCAGTTGCACCTTGCCAAAAGAAGCTTCGGGAACGGCGTGCAGGTCGACGCCGGTGAACCGCATCGTGTACGTGTGCCACACGATGTAGACGAAGGCGATGCCGCCGGTCCAGCGCTGCGCCGTGTACATCCAGTTGCCCGTCCATGGATACGCGATGCTGTTTCCGTCGCCACGATACCAGATGTAAAACCCATAGAGCGCGTGATAAGCGATGGGCAGCCAGATCCCGAACAATTCGAGAAAAAACACCAGCGGCAGGCCACCAAGAAACGCAACCTGCTTGGCATAGGCATCCGGCCCACTGATGGCCGTCGAGTTCGAAATCAGAATGTGTTCAAAGAGAAACGCGCCGACCGGAATGATGCCAGTGAGCGAGTGCAGGCGCCGCAAAACAAACGACATCCCGTGCCCCGCCCGCAACGGCGCAACCCCATGTTTTATTCCGGGAGCAGTAGAACTGGCCACTGACGCCACGCAACGCTCCTTATGAGTTCAACAGACTTGTCTAAGAATGAGAAAAGAACCTTTTATTATTGAGCGCCGAAGAAATGAAGTCAAGGAAAGGTCATGCGCGGTTTGCACAGTGTCGAGGCCTGATACCGGGTCCTCAAAGCACCCTGACCAGGAGAAGAGAACACCGACGTCAGCGTTCGTACGCAGACTGGCGGAAGCACGACATCGGGATGTACGCTAAATGAAGAATAGTGAGGGAATGATGCGGCGGATATTATCGATATTGGTTTTGATGACGGGAATGTCGGGCACGACGTTTGCCCAGGGATCTGAGGCTCTGAGTAACCGGATGCCCGGCGTTCTTAATCGGATGGAGAGCAACCAATTGGCTGAGAGGGAGTCTGCCCTGAGCGATCTTTGCAAGCTGGCCCGCAACGAATCCGGTCAGGCGCAGGGAACCGACTGTGCGGTTGCGCTGAGTGGTCTCCTGAAGCAGCACCCAGAACAGGTGGAGGCCACTACTGTCGCCCTTATCAAGTCGTTGACCGCGGACAACGGTGTATTCATGGACGAGAATACCGCGCCAGGGACATATACTGAGGCTGATTCCGAGCATTATGCCACTCTGATAGACATCGTGGCATCCCTAAATGATGAACGCTCAATACCATCACTCGTGGGTGCCATTACGACCGGCGGCCTGGCGGAACAAGGCTTGATGAAATTTGGTCGAAAGGCGCTGGATCCGCTTTTGATCCAACTCCGTACCAGCGCAAGTCCAATGGTTCGGTCGGAGTCGCTGGCGACTGCCGTGACGATTCTCTTGAGAGGAAATGATGCTGAGTCCCATTCTCGGGTCTTCCAACTTATCCAATCGGGACTGCAAGATAAGGAGTTTCTGGTTCGAATCGCTGCAATACAGTCCATTGAGCGACTGGAAGACGGCAGTTCTTTTATACCAGAGCTGAGACTGTTGGCCGAGCACGATCCGCTAAAAATCGAAGGACATGGGGAGGGCGGCACAGACGAGTATCCTGTACGACGAGAGGCCGATCGAGCGCTACAAAAGATAATGAAAAAGGGCCAGCCGCACGGTGAGGATGACACAACTCAGTAGCGGGTTACCCAAGACTCAAAAACTGACACAGAGGAGATCAGAGGTAAGCTGTAGCCAGGGCAGAAGTCCGGAGAGGAGACGAGGACGATGCCCAAGAGTCGTCACACGGCGGAGCGGAGCAGATTGTGTTCGGTATCGTGTGTCGGTGGTGCCGTTGTAGGAGGAAAAAGCTGCAATCAGTTTGCAATCACTTAACGTAGACTACCGGGTACTTCCACGTTCTTAAAGCGCCGTCCGTGCTCTGTAAGTTCTTGTATTGACGTTTTCAGGTGGATTCGTGACCCACCACCTCATGCGCAGGTGACGCTCTTGACCGCCGGGTTTGAGTTGCAGCGGACTCACTTTGCTGTTGTGCAGATGTCGAACCACTCCAGAAACTGCCGGAAGGCCGCGCCGCGATGACTGTATCTCGATTTTTCCTCCGTGCTGAGCTCCGCGAACGTTTTCTGAATCTCCGGAAAATAAAACAGCGGATCGTAGCCGAACCCGTTGGTCCCACGCGGAGCATCAAGGATGATTCCTTCCGCGGCGCCGCGAAACGTTGCTAACGTTTTTCCATCGCGGGCCGCAGCCAGCACGCAGACAAATCGTCCTGCGCGTTTCTCCGGCGGAATCTTCCTCATCTCCCGCAGAACGCGCGCATTATTGGCCTCGTCATCGGTATTCTCGTTGGCCAAGTGAGGCTGGTCCGCCGCGTACCTCGCGGAATGCACGCCCGGCGCGCTGTTCAGCGCATCGATTTCCAACCCCGAGTCGTCGGCGACAACGACCTCTCCCGGAACGTGCCGGCTATATTCTTCCGCTTTCTTGCGCGCGTTCTCTTCAAACGTAAGCCCATCTTCAACCACAAGGGGCAGGGAAGCGAAATTCGGGATGCCAGCGATCTCGATCGCGTGAACCGACGCTGCTCCCGCAAAGTCGCGAAGTTTGCCGGCATTCGAAGTGGCAATCAGAATTCGTCGCATACGAAGAACCCGCCCAACCGTCACGCCGCTGGTGCATCGCGATTTCTGGCCAGGATTATCCAAAGGCCCAGGCACCACGCAGTCAGCAGCGAAATCCACTCGCCAGCCGTGCGGTCCCAGGTACGCGTAAACCTGATCTGCACGCGATTCATCCCCGCCGCGACTGGCACCAGCATCTGTCCGGTCTCCGCGCGCACGCCGGGTTGCACCACTTGGCCATTGACCGTTAGCTTCCACGCCGGATAGCGAAACAGCCGCAGAGCCAACTCATCCGCAGCGGGCGTCTCCGCGGTAAATGATTTGAACTCTGCCTTCCACTCCAAGACGTGAATCGCCGGATGTGACGCGCCGAGCGCAACCACGTTCGGCGCCGCCTTGTCGATCGCCGACGGATCGGCTCCAACCGGAGTGTATTCGTCGGCGCCTTCATAGCCGATTCGATCCGTCATGTTGTCCTGCATCTCGCGCAGGTCGCCGGCATTGTCCCACCACGGCGCCTGGATCCGCTGCCACGCGCCGACGACGACCAAAATGCCGACAACAACCACCGCTCCGCGCATCCACCAGCGCTTCAAACTCGCCGTAATGAAGATCACGAAAATCAGGCTCAGGCAGAGCAGCCAACGCCAGGGAAACTGCATGAACTCAAGTTTGGGCAAGAATCTCCAGAGTAGCGCAGTGATCGGAAACATCAGCACAGCGCAGGCCAGCGCCCACACGGCCAGGGCGCTCCACAGCGTGCGTCTGGTTTTCCGCCACGCCTTGGCTGCCCAGATGGCCGCCAGCGTCGCCACAATTTCCAGCATCGCGACCCAGGAAATAATCCGGTTGAAAGTATCGTGGTCCGCATCCGTGGTGTGAATAAACAGAAAATTATCCTGCGGCCGCGATCCCGCTGACACCGCCTCGGCGATATCCACCCAGCGCTGTTCGTAGATGGCCGGCAATAAATAAGCTCCGGCCAGGCAAGCTCCCAGCACCACCGCGCCCGCGCCCACCCACAACACGCGTAGCGAACGCTGCCGGCAGGCAAACACTACGACCAGCAACGCGAGCGAGTAATGGATCATGACGGCCGCCGGAGCGTTTGTCAGCCAAGCCGCCGCTAACACAAGCGAAAGAGGAATCATGGCCCGGTAACCTTCTTCCGCGGCTTTCAGGACCAGCAGCACCAGCAGAGGCACGAGACAGCTAGCCAGCAATTCCGCAAACGCGCTGCGCCAGTAAACAATGACGAGGTGATAAGGATTGAGCGCGTAAAACACGCCCGCAAAGATTGCGTCCCGCTGGTCGAACCACCGTCGCGCCAGCAGGAACATTGACAATCCCGCAAGGGTGAGCACCAGCCAGATGTAGACTCCGGCGGCAAACCTCCAGGGAAAAATTGCGCTGATCATCGCGCCCAGCATCCACGAGGCCGGCGGATAGAAAATAAACCGTGGCTCGCCGTAGCCGAAGTGCGCCAGTGAAGCCCATCGCGGATACAGAATCCCTTGCTTCCATTGTCCGAGTACTTCCAGCCACGAATAAAGATGAAACTCCACATCGTGTCCTGAAGGCATGCCTAGAAAAAAAAAGGGAATTTCCACGCTGAACGCAGCGGCGGCCACCGCATACAGCGGCGACCATCGGGACATTGCTCGGCCGAATCGCGACGGTTTCAGTCGGGAACTGAGGGGCGACGAATCCGAGCGCGGCGGGCTGCCGGATGACTGAGCGGGCGTCTTTTCCAGTCGTGTTCCTGGTTCCAAGAAATCGATCCACTCGAGCGGAAAATCCGCTCCCAGTCTACATTTTATTTACCCAGATTTAATATCTCTGAAATGACGGTGCAACGCAGACCGATTATCGTACTCGCAATGGGGTGGAACAAACCGAGAAGAATTGAAGAACCCGTCCAGAGACGGGGATCGGGTTCTTCAATTCTTCGGAAGCCGCTCCGAAGCCTCTCGCTCCGACCTAGATCGCACTCGTTCGGGCTGCCCGCCAGAACTTTCTTCTGAAAAACCTCTGCCACGAAACCTGCCACGGGAGGCCTCGTCCCGGCAAAGGCGAACGATCATGCCACGTCTCAAAGGAATGATTGGGTGATGAGGGATTCAACAAGAATCGTTGAATCTTGAAAAGAGACTACACCGAGGCGACGTCGTCCGGGCAGCGCTGATGGTGCAACTCGCCGAGAAATTCATCCTGTTGCAACGCCGCACCCCGCCGCAGCAGTTCCAGCAAAGGATCCTCCAGATGGTCCTCCTGATTCTCGGAGGATTCGGCTTGGTTGCCTGGAGGCGCTTCGAACTGGCTGAGATCGGCAACCAATGCACGCGGAGAAATGATCAATTCCGGCATCGCATCCGGACTGCTTCTCAAAAAACTGATCAGATTTCCAACCTGGGCACGCTGTTCCGCGGTGCGCGACGGAAACTCCACTCCCATCCCTTGCCCCGGATGCACGACGCGAACCATGCCCTCGGTGTGCACTTCCAATTCTCCTGACTTCAGGCAAAGATCGACCAGAGCCCGCTCTGGAAAAGGCGCGGCCGTTTCTACATAGCAACCGCCCAGGCTCAAGTCGGTGAGCTTGCAGTGAGGCACCGCTTCATCGGCATCTCCGCCGTTGGAGGCAGCCGCAGTTTTGAGCCAACTCTTCAGTTTCTCTGCAATTTCTCCGGCTAGATCGAGAAATTGAACGCCAGTCTGTCCGTTCGGATTGGCCCACGCCACCTGCCCATGAGCTTCAATTTCCATCCCGCCGTCCGGCAATTGAAAATGAAAACGCAGCAGCGCACCTGGAATCTGCGGCTCCGACGTGAGCACATCCATTCCGGTTTCGCTGAGATCCAGAAGAATGCCGTCGGCCTGGCGCTGGTCCGGCAAGCGGATCTCGACCGGCCCTTGCACTGGCACACGCACGGCCCGCCGCCGTTCGCGGTTGAGCAGAGCGGCCGCGGCCCGCAATCCGGCCTTCGCCGCTTCCTCTGAAACCGGCTTGTAAAGCACAAAATGCGCCCCGCTGCTCAGTACGTCGCGCACCCTGGCCCGATCGGCCACCAGAGCCACGCTCAGACATCCGGAGCTCAGTTGATTCGCCTGCTGCAACACATCGGCAGCCAGCGCCGCATCGTCAAAGTCGACGATCAACGCTTCGAACTTCTGCTGTTGAATGCGGGTTAGAGTGGTCTCTGGATCGCTGGAACGATCCATCACGATTCCGAACGTAGGCAGCACTCTGCCCAGCACGTCGGCAGCGGAATCGTCACTCGAGACCAGTAATGACTGCAGAGTCATAGATAAACCGGACATCGCTAGACCGCACATAAAAGCCCGGACTTAACGAGCCCGGACCTGCCCCAGAAATGAGGGCCAGTTCGATTAGGGCCAGCGCGGAGCCGTAGGCCGCGACTTCGAGGAGGCCGCAGCACCGGTACTCGCCCCTGCTTTCGCCGTCATGGCTTCCGGTTGGGCCGATCCGTCTTCGACTTCCGCCAGTACAGCGTTGTCTTCTTCGTCGCTTTCAGCCAGCAGAGGCGCTACTTCGCGCAGTTTCTCCGCAGCCTGCTGCAACGCCTCGATCTGCTTGCCGAGTTGGGCGTATCGTGCCTGCTTTTGACGCAGGACCTCATGAATATCCTTCATACAACCCCCTGTTGGCAATTTAAGGAGCGCCACAAGCCGGGTCAACGGTAATCCCCCCGGCCCGATTACCGGGGTAACGCAAGCGGAGAAGCAGGACCAAAGCAAAACTGGCAGAAGGACAGCCTGCGCTCCGCGTTAAAAGGCGGAAGATTGGAAGGGAGGGGATTGGGAGGAGGATAGCTAGAGAGCAGCATGTCAGGAGCAGAGGCTGCAAAGGATCTCGCTGCGACAAGGAAATCCAGATCAAAGAAAAAGGCCCCGCCGTTTAGCGGGACCCGTTTCGAACAACGAAGAGAACCTATACCTTTAGTTTCTTGCGCAGGGCGCCAGCCAGCCCGATCAATCCCGTTCCCAGCAGCCCGAGTGTGCTCGGCTCCGGAACCGTGATATTGGTGTCGCCACTGGAAATCATGGTCGAGCCGTTGAAGAAGCCCTTGCCGGTGTTGATGGTCAACTGTACTGTCGCACCCTCAACATTGCCGCTGCCCAGCCACGCACCTGAAATCGCACCGGTAAGAGTGTAGTTGTGGGTGCCATTGGCCAGAGTCACCATCGTCCAAGTCACGGGACCTGTGAAGGTTCCGCTGAAGATCACGCCGTTGGGCACGCCATTGCCGTTTCCGGTGATGGTGAAGCTGCCGCCGCCAGCGAATGTGCCGCCCATCTGGAGGGTGCCGCTGGTCAAGGCTCCCGTCGAGAAAGTCACAGAACCCAGATCGCCAGTCACCAAGCCAATGCCGGGGCCATTGAGGGCGATTAAGGTCGAGCCGGTCAGGCTCAATCCACTGTTGGTGCCGCTCAAGGTGCCGCCGTCGTTGGTGAAGTCATACGAACTGCCGGCAAACGCCATCATCGGCAGAGCAAGAGCAATCAGAGCTGTCAATAACATCCGCTTCATAAAGACTTCCTCCTGGGGGGCTAACCCGGTTCTTCTACTGCAACACCTACCGTCCCGGACGCCGACGCTCTGAAGTCCAGGAACACGTAATATAGCACCTTGGTTACCAAAGTGGGAAATGTATTATTGCGCTGATTATAAACAAGTTAACCTGGACGGTCTCAGCGAGTTCGGGAATTAAAGTGCAAACCGATGCACACTTGCAACACCCTTTTGCGATCCGTTAGGCGAAAACCGTACCGCATAATGACTCAAATAACAACCGGCCCTCACGACGGGTAGACTCGAAACTTACCTTGCAGCTGGAGGCGAAAGTGGCCGAATGCCGCTACCCGAAACTGGCCTTCCCCTCGCTCCTGGTACCTTCAGTTGTACGAGACGGCCCAGTTCTGAACAGGGCTATTCGGCTCTCTGTGACTCGCAAGAGCCACAGGACGCTTCATAATTTCGGCGGCGACTTTGGTTGCGATCGGTATTCCCTATCCGGTGAGGGAAGGCAGCTTTTCCGCCGAGCCAAGCAGAAAAATCACCCCCACCACAATGCTGTAAGCCGAAGTGACGAGAGTCAGCGCCCGCAAAGCATTGGGCCGCGACAAAGCTGAAGAAAACAATCCTGCGGCGGACGCACACATCAGTGTGTTCATCGCCACCAATCCCACAATGAACATGAACAGTCCGAGCAGCCCGGCCTCCGTTCCTCCCAGGTTCGCCGCCAGCAAAAATAATAGAAGTTGGGTTGGGGTTTCCGCACCGAGTCCGTGAATCACGCCCACCAGGAAAGTCGATTTGGTCCCGTAACCATCCTTGAAGACCTGCGGAGCCTCCACCCGCGTGCCGCCAAAAATCTTGGTGAGACGCCAGTACACCCAAAGCATTCCGTTGATGAGCAAGGTAATTCGCGTGCGCGGCGCGTGGCTATGCGGCGTCACCCGAAAGAAGGTTCCGAGCACGTAGATTCCAAGTGTGAGCAGCGTAATTCCCACCAGCCGTTCTGCCCAGCGATCGCTGGCTGCCGGCAGGGAAACGCGGAACGCAACCGCTGCCGCTCCCAGCACCGCGACGGTGGTCGCGTGCCCGCTGACATAGAGCAATCCGTAGCGCATGGCATCGCGCGCCTTTGCCTGTACGCTGCTGATGTCGGTAATCGCCGCGATGTGGTCGTAGTCGAGCCCGTGGCGGAAACCCAGCACCGCCGCCGAGAGCAATGCCAGTCGGAGATTTCCGGAATCGACCATGCAACGTGCGGAAACGCAAAGTTCAGGATCCCCCGTAACATTCGCCCTTGCCACAGGAAACTGCCTTGTAGGCTAGCACACGTTGCCGCGCAGAGGCGTGGTCGACTATTTCTTAGCGGGCCCGGCGACGTTCGCAGGAGCACCGATCAGGTCGCGCACCCGCCGCGAGAGCCGGAATGCCAGCGAGCGGTAGAATCGCGAGCCCAGATGAGGGAACAATTCGAAGAGCGACTCCAGCGTCGGCCGATCCAGATAATAAGCCTCGACCGGCTCCTTCGCGGTCACTCGCACCGTCGCCGGCTGCTCGTCGAGAAACGAAATCTCCCCGCAAACTTCACCCGGACCGAGCGCCGGCAGAATTTCGCGCGCCGGAATGTGCACCGATGCCGCCCCGGAGAGCAGCAAGAATATGCCGTTTGTTCGTCTGCCTTCCTGGATCAGGGAATCTCCGGCCTTAAACTTCAGCCGCGTCGCCTTGTCGGCGATCAGCGTCCAGTCGTTGGCCGTGAGATACACCAGCCCATTCTTTGCGGTGGACAGGACAGACACATCCTGCTGCTGAGTTTCTTTCGACATGGCACGCAACTCGTTAAGTGCGGAGATTTCCCGGCAATCACGGACCGGACAATGCGTGATAAAGATGCTTGACAGGCACTGACCGGCACACAGCGATTGACGAAAGCCGCAGACAAAACAACAGGGCGAACCCGAGAGTAGCAGAAAAATCCCACCGCCACACACGTGCGAACCTGCGAAGTTAAGAAGCGCAGAGGCGGAACACAGTCAAGAATGCGCCCGGCGCGGGACGCGGACGGGGTCAAAAGCCAAAATTCTGGCCATTCTTTGCGACTGACATGCAGCTGGACGCGAAACCGGAATGGAAAATGGTGCGCCCTGAGAGATTCGAACTCCCGACCTTCTGGTTCGTAGCCAGACGCTCTATCCAACTGAGCTAAGGGCGCATGCTTACTGGGCAGGAAAACTGTCTCCGATTATAGCGGAAGAATTAAACAGATGAAAATTGAAGACGAAAACCGAAAAAGTGATTCATTCATGAAAGCGGCGCGCTCGAACCTCGGCGCCTGAAACTTCGGCAGAAGATCTGCTGTTACGAATCCCGAACAGAAATCTTCCGCTCAACTTTTCAACAGCCCCCTGGCCCCGCCATTGCGTTCGTGATCCGGAGTAAATCTTTCCCGTGCCACGGCAATTCCTACAGAGTCGAAATTCTGATCGGCCTTTATTTTTAGGAGTTTACCGACGGCAGATTACTTGCTACAGGTAAGAGCAGACGAAGTGGCGCGCAACGGGGTGCTTCAGAGAATAACTTCGGCCAGAGGTTTTCTGTGAGCACCCCTTGCTTTTCCTGCAAAGCGCGCCCTAGCGGCGGCCCTCCCCCGCCCCTCGGTCGCACGAAAACAGGTGGTCTAATACATGCGGGAGTACGTCACCTGAATCGTGGCGCGAGGATGCCGCGAAGTGGAAGCTTTAGCGCCGCGTCGAGAAATCACAAATCATCGGGCTTGCCCCCTCCAGCACAGATCGCCTACGCCAGCGCCACTGGCTCCCGCACGTCGATCCCTGCCTGCCGCAGGAGCTTGGCCACCGCGTCCTGCTTCATCCGCGACGCGTCATACTCTACTCGTACCGTCCGCTGCTTGGCGTTGAACTGCACCAGCCGGATGCCGTAGACCTCGCGCATCGTGTCAATCGCCCGCAACTGGTTCTCGCCCGGAATCGCCCCGTAATTGAAAACCACATCCAGATAAGTCATCGGTCAAAACCCTTCGGATATGATGAATTGGAACTCCCAGCTCTCGAGCCGGATGAATCCAATATAGATCATCCGTGATCCAACATCACACAGCGTCCCGGAGAGACGATTGGTTATAGCCTGCCAGTTCGACTGGCGGGTTGAGCCATCCCGGAGGAACCGCGTCCCAGTAGGGACGCATGAAATGAACACGACGACAGACCCAACCCCGGACGCCCCGCACCTCGATCCAGTCTGCGGCATGAACGTCAACCCCGCCACGGCCAAGCACGTCCTCGAGCACAGGGGAACGAACTACTACTTCTGCTGCGCCGGCTGCGCGGAAAAATTTAAAGCCAATCCTCAGGCATATTTAAGCAACGGCTACCCGAAGAAGGGAACTCTAAACAAGGCCGACAGCCTGGTCACTCTCGGAGTGTCCTCTGCCCCCAAAGCGGCTCCGTTTCCGCTCGCGCAATTGCGGCCCGCCCCGAGGTCCGCGCCAACTTCATCCAAAACTCCCTCCGCAACGTCAGCCGCGCCGGCCTACGTCTGCCCCATGTGCCTTGAAGTCCGCGAGCCCAAGCCCGGAGCCTGTCCCTCGTGTGGTATGGCCCTCGAACCCGAAGTTTCTGTCGCCGTCACGCGCACCGAATACACCTGCCCCATGCACCCGCAGATCGTACGTCCCGAGCCTGGATCGTGCCCCATCTGCGGCATGGCGCTGGAACCGCGCACAGTAAACACCCCGGTGGAAAACGACAATCCTGAATTGCGGGATATGACCAAGCGGTTCTGGGCGGGAGTTGCATTGACCGTCCCGCTGCTGGCAATCGCCATGGGAAGCATGATCTGGCCGCGCGAATTCATGGGCGGGCTCGACATCATCAAAGGTGATCGCTATGTGGTGACGCCTTGGACCTCGATCCTTCCGTGGCTTGAGTTTCTCCTCGCCACGCCCGTCGTCCTCTGGTGCGGCTGGCCGTTTTTTCAGCGCTTCTGGACCTCGCTTCTTAACCGCAGCCCGAACATGTTCACGCTCATCGGACTCGGCACTGGCGTCGCCTACATCTACAGCGTGGTCGCGACAGTTGCACCGGGAATTTTCCCCGCATCCATGCGCCGCATGGGCGGATTTCCGGACGTCTACTTCGAAGCCGCCGCGGCCATCACCACTCTCGTCCTGCTCGGCCAGGTCATGGAACTCCGCGCCCGCAGCCGCACCAGCGCCGCCATCCGCGCCCTGCTCGATCTCGGCCCGAAAACCGCGCGGCTCATCGCTGAAGACGGTGCTGAAAAAGATATCGCTCTTCAGCTCGTGAAGCCCGGCGACAAGCTCCGCGTCCGCCCCGGCGAAAAAATTCCCGTCGACGGCGTGGTGCTGGAAGGGCGCAGTTCGGTCGATGAATCCATGATTACCGGCGAATCCATGCCGGTCGAAAAGGAGCCTCACAGCAGAGTCATCGGCGCAACCATCAACGCGACCGGATCCTTCCTCATGCAAGCCGAGCGCGTCGGCTCCGAAACCCTGCTTGCCCGGATCGTTCAACTCGTCGGACAAGCCCAGCGCAGCCGCGCGCCCATCCAGCGCCTGGCCGATCGCGTCTCCGCGTACTTCGTGCCGGCGGTCGTAGCTGTGGCGGCCATCACCTTCGCCGCGTGGTTTTTCTTCGGTCCGCAGCCTCGCCTCGCGCACGCAATAGTTAACGCCGTCGCCGTGCTCATCATCGCCTGCCCCTGCGCACTCGGACTTGCCACACCTATGGCCATCATGGTCGGCACCGGCCGCGGCGCACATGCCGGGGTTCTCATCAAGAATGCAGAAGCCCTTGAGATTCTCGAAAAAGTCGACACCCTGGTAGTCGACAAAACCGGCACTTTGACCGAAGGCAAACCAACGCTGGGCGGAGTGGGAGCCTCGACCACACCTGAAATCGAGCCTATGCTTCGGCTGGCCGCCAGTCTGGAGCGCGCCAGCGAACATCCGCTGGGCGCTGCGATCATGCGCGGGGCTCTGGATCGCGGCCTCAGCCTTTCGGAGCCGAGCGAGTTGGCGGTTTCGCCCGGGAAGGGCATCCAAGGCCTTGTTGACGGAAAGAGAGTCTCTGTCGGCAACCTTGCTTTCATGATCGAAGTTGGAGCATTGAAGCCGGGATCCGAAATCTCCCTTGCCAAAAGGCCGGGCGACACCAGCGTTCTGGTGGCGATCGATGGAAAGTATGCGGGACATATTTCCGTTGCCGATCCGATCAAGGCATCTTCTGCGGAAATGATCCGCGAGTTGAAAGAACTTGGCCTCCGTGTGGTCATGTTGACCGGCGATAACCCGGCGACGGCGCAGGAGATCGCCAAACAAGTTGGCATCTCCGAATTCGAAGCCGAAGTCCTGCCCGAAGAAAAATCTGAAGTGATCAAGAAACTGCAGCAGCAGGGAAGAGTCGTCGCCATGGGCGGCGACGGCATCAACGACGCTCCCGCACTCGCTCAAGCCGATGTCGGCATCGCGATGGGCACCGGAACCGACGTTGCCATGGAAAGCGCCGGCATCACGCTGGTCAAAGGCGATCTCACCGGCATCCTGCGCGCGCGCAAGCTAAGCCAGGCGACCATGCGCAACATCCGCCAGAATCTTTTTTTTGCCTTCATCTACAACGCCATCGGCGTGCCCCTCGCCGCCGGCGTCTTGTATCCATTTTTCGGCCTGCTCCTCAGTCCCATCTTCGCCGCCGCCGCCATGAGCTTCAGTTCGGTCAGCGTAATCACCAACGCGCTGCGCTTGCACCACGTGAGGCTATAGCCGGTTCAGCGGCACGAAAAGGCAGGAAGAATTCTTAAGAGGTGATCCCGATCCGTCATTTGTTGCTGTGTTTTTGCTTCGCAACCAGTTCTTCGATGGTGTGGCGTAGGTCGCCTTCTTTCTTTAACCCGGCCCATTGATCAACCACCGTACCTTGCGGGCTTATGATGGCCAACTGCGGCACTACGTCAACGCCGTAGGATCGGAAGGCAGTGTTCCTCGGGACGATCACGGCAGGAAGTGTTCGCCGGCGCTCGCTGATCCACCGCTTGACGGCGGTTGGATCGCTGTCTTCGGTGATGCTCCAAATTTCGACTCCCGTATTCGGCAATGACGCCTTTAGCCGCTCAAGAGCAGCCATCTCTTCAGCACAGGGCCCGCACCATGTGCCCCAAAAGTCGAGCACAACTACTCTACCTCGCAGCCTGGAGAGTTGGAATGGATCGCCGGCAAGAGACTTTCCTGTTATTTCTGGGGCCTCGCGTCCTATGAGCGCGAGCCGCTCTGCGGCGGGTACCTGCCCGACTTTTATCAGCCAGGCTGACGGGGCTCGATTCTCCACCCACGAATCCCAGGTAACCGTCCAATGCGCGAGTTCGCCGGTTTTCGACAAGGGATCGATTTCGCTGAACTGCATTTTCCAGACGGTCTTCGTCCGTGGATCGATCCAATACCGGGCTGATGTGCGATTCGTGCCTTGGAGCTTACCTTCATATTGCACCGATACAATCTGGCACTTGTGCGCCTGCACGGTCTCAGCACCGGCAATCTCCGCGCTGGCAACCCGGAAGGCGATCTCATCAAGAGAGGGCAGCACGGGCAATGCAATCGAATGGAGCTCTGGTCTCGCACGCCTTCCTTGCCGATCGAAGACTCCTCCACTCTCCTGAACCACACCCAGCGTGGGCACAGGCAGATTGGGCGGAGTGAACTTCGGAGAGGAGTAACCGGACTTTAGCTGGATTTTTCCTGTGAACTCACCGTCAAGCGGCCGCGTCGCGATCGCAGAGTATTCGTAACTGCCGATCTCCTGATACTTGTGGGCGGCGTCCCCCAACAGTCGCAGGGCTGTTGCCGTCTCCTGCGCGGGCTGCAAAGCCACGAAGGTGCCGGCGACAAGTAACGCGAGCGCAGGGCTGGTTAAGAGCATTCCTCCCGCCTTCCACGCCTCGTGGGTGGGTTTACAGCTTCCCCAAAAACTCCGTAATGTCCGGTTCAGTCCAGTCCACAGCCCCGATGAACTTTCTGCGCATGATTCCGTTGCGGTCGATCACATACGTCTCCGGAAACTTGAACGTCCCGTAAAGGCTGCTGCTCTTTTGCTCCGGATCACGCACCGTCAACAGGTCCACATTGTGCTCTTTCAGGAACTCTCTGTAGGCGCTTGCGTCGACGTCCATGCTCACGGCCACCACGGTAATGCCCTTGGCTTTCATCCGCCGCTGCATCTCGACCAGCGACGGCATCTCCTCCACGCACGGCGCACACCACGTCGCCCAGAAATTCAGCACCACCACCTGCCCGCGAAACTGGCTCAGCGTCACCTTATTCTGCGAGTCCTGCACCGTGAAATCCGGAGCCATTGACCCAATCCGCGGGGGCCGCGTTCCGCTGTAGCACGCGGTCAGCGCGACCAGTAGCAAACCGGCAAAAGCTCGCGTCAGGAAAGAGAAGCGTCGCATGTCGTTATAATAGTCGATTCGACGGCCAACAGAGGCGGAAACGACCAAGACGGAAATAATGACGGCAACCGAAACACCCACGAGGCAGCCGGCAATCTCAGTCATCATCCCCGCGCGCAACGAAGAAGCCAACCTCGCCGCCTGTCTCGAATCGCTAGCCGCGCAAACCGGAGTCGCTTTCGAAATGATCGTCGTCGACGATCACTCCACCGACCGCACCCGCGAAATCGCCGAATCGTTTGCGAGCCATGCATCCCCGGACGCCCCCTCCGGGGTCGCGCGCCAGAGCGATTTCGGGGCACCCGAAGTGCGCGTGATTGAAGCGGACCCGCTCCCCGCTAACTGGACTGGCAAAAACAACGCCGTCACCACCGGAGCCCGCGCCGCCCGCGGCGAATGGCTGCTCTTCACCGACGCCGACACCGTGCATCTCCCTGGTTCCCTCGCGCGTGCGCTCGCCGAAGCCAAAGAAAACGGCGCCGACCTGCTCTCCTACTCGCCCGAACAAATCGCCGTCACCTTCTGGGAAATGGCTACGCTCCCCGTCGTCTTCGCCGAACTCGCCCGCCAATATCCGCCGTCGAAAGTCAGCGACCCGAATTCTCCCATCGTCGCCGCCAACGGCCAGTACATCCTGATCCGTCGCGAAGCCTACGCCGCCGTCGGAGGACACGCCGCCCTCGCCAAAGAAATCCTCGAAGATGTTGCCCTCGCCCGCGCCGTGAAATCTTCCGGCCGGGGAATTCGTTTCCGTTACGCCGCCGACGCTGTCCGCACCCGCATGTACCGCAACTTCGCCCAGCTCCGCGAAGGCTGGACCAAGAATCTCGCGCTCCTGTTTCCGAATCCCGGCAGACTAGCCGCCAAGACGCTTCTTCTGTGGGCAGTCCCTTGGGGAATCCTCCTGGGTACGATCGTCGCAGGGGTGGCCAGGCGGTGGTGGTGGGACACCGCATTCGTCGCGGCCTTCCTTTACGTTACGACACGTCTCCGTCGCGCGAACTTCGACTTAATCATGGAATTCCTCGGAGCGCTCTTTGGCATGCCCATGTTCGCCTACCTCCTTCTTCGTTCAAAACGAATGCACGGGAAGGGAACTGTCCCCTGGAAGGGCCGCAGCTATCAAGGCAAAGAACGAGATGCAAATAAGACCGCCGACGCGCGTTCAAATACCGTTATGAAGAGTTCGCTGTCAATCATTCCTCTAGTAGTTCTGCTTCTAGTTCTGCTTCCTGCGCTAACCATCCCGCTCGTCGCTCAATCCGACGCTGCTCCCGCCTTCGCCAACACGCTGATCGTTCCCGGCGCCAGTGTCGGCCCGCTCAAACTCGGCGACTCCCGCGCCCGCGCTCTCGAACTGTTCCCGCAAAAAGCCGAAGACCAGCAATGGGACGATCTCTGCGGCCAAACTCTCGACTGGATCGACACTTCGAACCCTATGGGCCGCGGCGAACTCCTCATCCGCATCAACAAAGGCAAAATTTTCCAGATCGAATCTGCGACCACACGCTTCAAAACCGCCGAAGGCATCACCACCTTCAGCGCCCCTGACGACGTGCGCAACATCTACAGAAACATGCACGCTTACACTTTGCTGACCGCGCCCGTTCCCGCGCTCGGCGATCGCCCGCTCGTCTTCTGGGTCGACAAAAAACAGGGCATCGCCTTCGCCTTCGCCTACGATCCATCGCGCCACAAGCGCTACGTCTACAAAGTCATCGTCTTCGAGCCCAACAAAGAATTCTGTCCCGAGCAGGAAAAAACCAGCTCGCCGAAGTGGCAGGGAATCGCCCCCTATTCCACCGAACCCCCGCCGGAACTGAGCCCGGAGCGCTATTAAACAAGCCGTGTGGTTAGTCTTTTTGGAGCGATAAGACTATTCGGATCAAGTTCATTTAACTGGCAACTGGCCACTCGCCACTGACAACTGGTTCTCATGGTTTACTTAACCCGCAAAGCCGAATTCGCCGCCTCGCACTACTATCACAACCCCGACTTCACGCCGGAAGAAAACCGTCAAATCTTCGGCAAATGCAACAACCCGCACGGTCACGGGCACAACTACACACTCGAAGTCACGGTCAAAGGCGAAGTCGATCCCCGCTCCGGATTCGTCGTCGACCTCAAGCAACTCAAAGAAATCATGCACCGCGAAGTCCTCGACGCCATGGACCACCGCTTCCTAAACAAAGAAGTCCCGGAGTTTTTCACCGCGATTCCGACGACAGAGAACCTTGCGATCGCCATCTGGCAGCGGCTCAAAACCAAGCTCCAGCGGGCGCAACTGCACCGCGTCCGCGTCTACGAAACCCCGGATTTATTCGTCGACTTCTACGGAGAGGAGTAGCAATGCAATTGTCGATTTGTGATTGCTGAACTGCTTATGAAAGCCCACCTCACCCGCCGCTACCGCTTCTCCGCTTCGCACCGCCTGCACAGCGCAGAAATGTCGGCCGCAGAAAATCTTTCCACCTACGGCAAGTGCAACAACCCTCACGGCCACGGACACAACTACACTCTCGCCGTCACCGTCAGCGGCGCGGTCGATCCGAGCACCGGCATGGTCTGCAACCTCGCTGACCTTGACGGCTTTGTCGAAACGCAAGTGCTCTCCCGGTACCATCTGGAGAATTTGAATACCATGCAAGAATTCGCCCAAACCGTGCCCACTACGGAAAATCTATGCATCGAGATATTCGAAATATTGCAGCGAGGCTTCCGCAAGGCGCATCTTGAAAGAGTGCGGATCGATGAGACAATGCTCAACTCGTTCGAATACGCTGGACAAAACGAACCACCGCATTAGCTTTTTCTTGTCATCCTGAAGCGCGTTCTTTGCGCTGAAGTCTATGCAACTCGTCACCCGACCGAAAGGCTAACCAAGTCGACGACCCATGAAACCAGCCACCGAATCAACCAACGAACCCACCACTGTCACCAGCGCTTCCTTCGAAGACCTGGTTAAGGAAATCCTCGTCCGCCTCGGCGAAGACCCCGAACGCGAAGGCCTCGCCGCCACCCCCGAGCGCGTCCACAAAGCCATGAAGTTCCTGACCAAGGGATACCAGGAAGATCCCGAGGCTCTGCTCAAAGGCGCGCTCTTCAAAGTCACCTACGATGAAATGGTCATCGTCAAAGATATTGAAATGTTCAGTCTCTGCGAGCACCACATGCTGCCGTTTTTCGGCAAAGTGCACGTAGCTTACATCCCGAACGGCCGCGTCATCGGCCTCAGCAAGATCCCGCGCCTCATCGAACTCTTCTCGCGCCGCCTGCAGATTCAGGAGCGCCTCACTACTCAGATTGCCGAGACCATCCAGAAAGTCATCGAACCGCAGGGCGTCGGCGTAGTCATTGAAGCCCGCCATCTCTGCATGATGATGCGCGGCGTCGAAAAGCAGCACTCCGCCGCCGTCACTTCCTCCATGCTCGGCTGTTTCCGCAACGAAGAGGAAACCCGTTCGGA
Organism: Terriglobales bacterium; assembly: GCA_035504195.1. Lineage (GTDB taxonomy): Bacteria > Acidobacteriota > Terriglobia > Terriglobales > Acidobacteriaceae > Sulfotelmatobacter. The sequence goes on along the minus strand of DATJSG010000016.1, from coordinate 246,273 downwards.
ATTCCTCTCGCTAATCCGCCAACGCCCCAACGGCGTGTAAGTGGAATTCCAGGGTGCCCCATTTCTCGCGCGCTCTTTGCGCGTGAAGTGGGGATTTTGATGCAACCTCGGCAAGGACACGTAAGCGACCCCGAAGCGCGTTCTGTGCGTTTAGGGCTTGCCCTGAGCGGAGTCGAAGGGGTGGGGGAGGATCGTCTTAGCGCTCAACTCAAACGCCCCTTGTAATTTTCCCTGCCTTTCGATATAGACTTGTGCCCATTTGTGAGGCCATACCGTGTCGGTCATCCGCGCATCTGACCGAATTCGTATTGCCGCGTTGCTCTGCTGGGGCGCGCACATCGTCGCCATCGTGGCCGTCCGCCCCGGCCCGCTCAAAGCTTTCCTCTCCGATTTCTTGCAATGTTCTATCGCCGTTCTCACCGTCGTAGCCTGCATTCAGGCCGCGCAACGCTCCGCGGCCTTCGGACGAATTTTCTGGCGCCTGGCCGCCATCGGCTTCTCGATTCTCACCTTCGGCCTCCTGTTCGCCACTTATGTCGACAATTTCCAAGTCTCCTTCGGCCGGCACACGTGGCTCGTGGAGGTCTTCGTCAACGCCTGGACCGCTCCTCTGGTCATGTGTCTGTTCCTCGATCCCGAGACCGAACCGGGGGGCCCCGACTGGCGTCGTCTTCTCGACTTCGCGCAGGTCGGCATCGTTTTCGCACTGCTGTCGCTTTACTCTTCAAACTTCGCTGTCGGAGGACAAGGCTTCGAACCCTGGCGGCTGGCACTGGCCACCGACGTCCTCATCACCGCTGGGTTTTTCCTGCGCGGCCTCACCACTCCCTTCGAACCCGCCCGCTCTCTGTTCCTGCGCTTCGGCTACTTCCGCCTGGTCGCCGTAGTCACCGATGTATTTTTCGTCCTCGGCATGCCGGAACCTCCCGTTGGCGATTTCTTCGATCTCATCTGGAGCCTCACCCTCCTCATCCCGCTGATGATCGCCGTCGCCTGGGAAGATACTCCGCATCCGTCCGCGGCTAAACCGGCCATTTCCTCCTACTGGCGGCTGCTCGCCACCCAGCTTCTGCCTCTCATCTTTCCTGTTCTGGTCATGCTGATGGCCTCGCAGATCGTCCGCGGACAGCTCGTCATCGCCGCCGCCGCCGTCCTCGCCTCGCTCGGAATTACCTACATCCGCCTCGTCCTCACCCAGCGCGAACAGGAAGGCAGCGCCGAAGCCCTCCGCCAGAATCATCTTCTTCTCAATTCCATCATGGAGGGCGTAAACGAGGTCATTTTTGTAAAAGACCTGCACGGCCGCTACGTCATGATCAACACGCCCGGAGCAAAAATGATCGGCAGTACCGTTGCCGAAATCATCGGAAAATCCGACGACGATGTCTTCCCCGCACCCACCGCCGAAGCCATCAAAGCCGCCGACGCTCAGATCATTCGATCCGGCAAAACCCTGACCTACGAACTCGACATGATTTTCCCTTCCGGCCCGCGCACCTTCCTCACCACCAAGAGCCCGCACCGCGGGCCGCAGGGCGAAATCATCGGCCTCATCGGCGTCTCCCTCGATGTGACCGAACGCCGCAAGTTCGAACAGCAGCTCCGCCAAACCCAAAAAATGGAAGCCATCGGCACGCTCTCCGGCGGCATCGCTCACGACTTCAACAATCTGCTGACCGTCATCAAGGGATATACAGGCCTGGTTCTCGATAGCGTCCAGGACGCGCGCCTTCGCCCTCTCGTCATCCACATCGATCAGGCCGCCGATCGTGCGTCGGCGCTTACGCGCCAGTTGCTGGCTTACAGCCGCCGCCAGGTCCTGCAACCCAAAGTCATCAACCTCAACTCGCTCGTTGTCAATCTCGACAAACTGCTCCAGCGTCTCATCGGCGAAGATATCGAAATGAAATCGGTGGTCGATCCCAGCCTCGGCTCGGTCAAAGCCGATCCCGGCCAGATCGAGCAGGTCATCATGAACCTGGCCGTCAACGCACGCGACGCCATGCCCAAAGGCGGCAGCCTTACCCTCGAAACCGCCAACGTCGATCTCGACGAGGCCTACACCCGCGAACACCCCGGCACCGCGCCCGGACGTTACGTCATGCTTGCCGTCAGCGACAGCGGCATGGGCATGGACTCCGCTACCCAGGCCCAAATCTTCGAGCCCTTCTTTACCACCAAAGAATTAGGCCGCGGCACCGGCCTGGGACTTTCCATGGTCTACGGCATCGTCAAGCAAAGCGGCGGCGCCATCGAGGTCTACAGCGAACCCGGACACGGCACGACTTTCAAAGTCTATTTGCCCAGAATCGAAGAACCCGCCGAGATTCTTCGCGGCAAACAACCGCCCGCCGGAACCATCCGCGGCACCGAAACTATCCTGCTGGTCGAAGACGACCGCCAGGTTCGCGACCTCGCCGGAGCCGTCCTCACCTCCTGCGGATACACCGTGCTGGTCGCCGAATCCGCCCGCGCCGTCGCCTCGAAATGCGAGCAGCACCGGGGCGAGATCCATCTCCTGCTCACTGACGTGGTCATGCCCGGTGTCGGCGGCCGCGAAATCGCCAACCAGGTCCTCGCCCGCCGCCCCAGCACCAAAGTCCTCTACATGTCTGGATACACCACCAACGCCATCATCCACCACGGCGTCCTCGACCCCGGCACCTTCTTCCTGCAAAAACCTTTCACCCCCGCCTCACTCTCGGCCAAAGTCCGCGAAGTCCTCGACCACCGCGACGGTCGAGATAAGGGATGAGCGCATCACCGTTACGTGGAAGGTCGAGGCTTTAGCGCCGCGTCAAGCATCACAACTTGATCGGGCGTCAGCCCCTGCGGGATCTCGCTACGCCCGCAAGTCCGCTCAATCGACTGGGGTAAGATAGTCCCCGTGAGCTGCCAGCACGAACTACGTGGGGACAGCCGCTTTTAGCTGTCCGCGGAGCGCAGCTCCGCAGCACCCTTGACGCAGAAATCGAAACCAATCCCAAGCTCCCGCCTCCGCCGCCAGGTCGCGCTGATCACCGGCGCAAGCCGCGGGATTGGCCTGGCTATCGCCCGCGCTTTAGCGCGCGAAAGCTGCAATCTCATCCTCACCGCCCGCGACGAGAAGTCGCTCACGGAAATCAGTAGGGAATTAGCCTCTCCAAAAATAAAAATCCTTACTCATCCGTGCGACGTCCGCGATCCGCACTCGGTCGACGACCTCTTCCGCACCCTCCGCCGCCAATTCCACCGCCTCGACATCGTTATCAACAACGCCGGCATCGCCCATGCGAACCTCCCCGTAGAAAAACTCCCCTATCCCGTCTGGAAAGACGTGCTCGCCACCAACCTCGACGGAACTTTCCTGGTCGCTCAAGCCAGTCTCGCCATCATGAAACGCGGCGCCACGATCGTGAACAATCTGTCCATCGCCGCCACTCGCGTCTTCCCCGGATCCGCCGCCTACAACGCCTCCAAGCACGCCGCCCTCGGCCTCACCAATACGCTCCGCGAAGAACTCCGCCCGCGTGGCATCCGCGTCATCTCCCTGCTTCCCGGCGCCACCAACACCGAGATCTGGAAAACTCTCTGGCCTCAAGCCCCCCGCCAAAAAATGATGTCCTCCGGAACCGTAGGCCAAGCCGTAGTCCAGGCGATCCTCCTGCCACCGAATTCCACCGTCGAGACCCTGGAAATTCTCCCCACCTCGGGCACACTGTGAGCCGCGTCCTGGCTGAATTGTCGATGAAAAAGAGACACCGGGCGCCCGCCCTAACGTCGCGCATTTTGCGACGCTAGAGTGAGGGCTTTCGATTTTCGATCTTGACTTTCTAAACTCGGACTATCTGTACGCATACGGACTCCGTCTGCTCCGCTCCGGAAAAACCTTAATCATCACCATCCCCGCAATAAATCCTCCCACGTGCGCCCAAACCGCCACCCCTCCCACATCCCCTGCGCGAGCCATCGACAAAGCGTTCGCGCCCGCCAGAAACTGCACTACGAACCATTCGCCCAGCACGAACCACGCCGGGATATACATGACAAAAACAAAAAACCAGGTCAGCACCCGCGCCCGCGGATAGACAAGAAAATACGCTCCCAGCACGCCCGCAATCGCCCCGCTCGCCCCCACCGTCGGAATATTCGAATGCGGATAAATCGCCACCTGGGTCGCCATCGCAATCAATCCCGACAGCAAATAGAAAACCAAATACGTGAAGTGCCCCAGATAATCCTCGACATTATCGCCAAAGATATACAGGAACCACATGTTCCCCAGCACATGCAGCCATCCCGCGTGCAAAAACATCGAGGTGAAGAAGGGCAGCACGACCTGCTCCAGCGAATAGCGGTGCGACCCTCCAAGAAACGCAGCCAGGTGCGCCGGCACTTCTCCAAACTGGCGCGCAAACAAGTCCGCGCCCCGCGGATCCTGCACCTGTTGCATGAATTGAAAAAAATAAACCAGAATATTCAGCACGATGAGAAACGTATTCACATACGGCGTGCTGTACCTCGGCTGATCGTCTTTGATTGGAAGCATGTTAGATTGGCTACGTAAATGAAGCGCGTCATCCGAGTGCAGCGAAGGACCTATGTACCTGCCTGAATCGCCAAAGGCTTCGATTCGATTTCAGCTGCCGGCGAGCCATGGCTCCGGAAGTTGCCTGATCATTGCGCTGCTGCTTGATCCAGTCCCGCGATTACTAAACTATCAAATCCTCTCATGAACGCCGTCCTCATCATCGACAAACCCTCCGGACTCACCTCCCACGACGTGGTCAACCGCGCCCGCCGCATTCTCGGCGAGCGTTCCATCGGACATCTCGGCACCCTCGACCCGATGGCCACCGGCGTTCTCCCGCTGGTCATCGGCAGGCTCACCCGCCTCGCCCAGTTCTACACCAACGCAGAAAAAACTTACGAAGGCACCATCCGCTTCGGCTTCTCCACCGACACTTACGACGCCGAAGGCCAACCCACCTCGGCTCCACAGCCGGTCACTTTGAATCCCGATCAAATCCAATCCTTGGCCGCCGGCTTCCGCGGAGTTATCGAACAGGTCCCGCCGCCATTTTCGGCCAAGAAAATTCAAGGCGTCCCCGCCTACAAACTAGCCCGCAAACAGAAAGAAGTGGTCTTAAAACCCGTACAAGTAGAAATCAAAGAATTCGAAATTCTTTCCGTCGATCCTGATCGCGTCCACTTCCGCGCCCGCGTAGCCTCAGGCACGTACATGCGCTCCGTAGCCCATGAGATGGGACAAGCCCTATCCTGCGGCGCCCACTTAGAATCCCTCCGCCGCACCACGGTCGCCGAATTCACCCTGGCCGACGCTCACACCCTCGACGAACTCGCCACTCATTGTCATTGTCATTGTCATCCCGACCACCATGACTCGCATCCCGATCAACCTCCTATCTGTCATTCCGACCGGAGCTGCTCTTTCCCGCAGGGAAAGGGCAGCGCAGTGGAGGGATCTGCTGTCCCTGCCTCTGCAAACGAAGTCCCGCCCAAAGACCCCGCGCACAACCTCGAATCCCTCTTCGTCCACCCTCGCAAACTCCTGCCCCAGCTCCCCTCCGTCACCGCCGACGAAGCCACCGCCGCCCGCATCCGCACCGGACGCACCATCAACCTCCCCGAACTCTCCCGCGCCCGCCAGGTCAAGGTCTTCTCCGGACAACGCGACCTCATTGCCATCGCCACCCGCGTAGCCGGAAGCTTATTCCACCCCAAGATCGTCCTCACCGGATCAGAAATTCCAGTTCATTCTTCGTAATCTTTTGTGCAGCGCTTGCCCCACCCTTCCGCGTTCTTTGCGGAGGGTGGAAATCCCGCAAGGCGGATATCGATGTTGTTGGTGTCACCAGTAAAATCGGCTGAAGAATTTATCATTCGGCAATCGAATGACTTGAATCTTCAAATTGTATGAGCCTGCCTAGGCCAAATTGATATACTCCTCTGCAACCCGCGCCAGCAGCCGGATCTCAAGCGCGGTATCGTCTAGTGCTAATCCCAGGTGCCAATCCCCATGAATCAAAGGAGACCCAGGTTATGAGATACCCCTGCCGTGTCGCGATGTGTGTAATGGTAATGCTAGCCGCCGTAAACTTCATGTCAGCGCAAACGCCCCTCGCGGCTCGCAGCGCCGTGACAACAAAAGACGGGAAAACGATTATCACCGCTCCGTCAGGCGCAAATACTTCCTATGTCGAGGAAAACGCCGGCATGAAAGCCATCTTCAGCAATCTCGCAACCGAGTATCCGAAAGGTTTGTACTGGTGCTGTGAAGGAGCTACGATCTCCGGTCCTAAGTCTCTACCGCTCTTTATCGAATGGTGGCATGCGGCCGCGTTTACGCCAACGTCCGACGCAACCGTGAAAAAAATCGTCGTCTCGATCGGTTATCTTGGCGGGAACGTCACCAGCGTGATTCTAAGCCTCAACGCGGATAACGGAGGCATTCCCGGCGACGAGCTCGTTCAGTGGACCGTGAACGACCTGGGAAACGCGGGAACCTGCTGCACAGTGCAAACCAAGAGCAGTTCAGGAGTTCCAGTCACGGCTGGGCAACAATATTGGATCGTAGTCAGCACCGGGCCAGATTCCGATGTGAATGCCAGTTGGAATGTAGCCGACAACGACCAGATCGACAATTTTCTCAATGCCGGTTTGACTAGCCAGAACGGCAACGGATGGGTAAGTTCTCCGACCAGCCCCAACGTAGTATTCGCCGTCCTCGGACAATAACCTTGCTTTCACACAGCGGGTGCCCCATGCAACCTCGGTTTTGGCTTGCGTGGGGCTTTTATTTTTTGGACTCGCGCTGTCCCACCCTTGTCACATTCTTTGTGACAGGATGGGTGGCACCGACCTAGGTATGGTGAAACAAATACTTCATCCGCTAGAATGTCGCCTCAACCGCAATGAAACTCTCCGTCGTCATGCCTGTCTACAACGAGCAGGGAACTGTTGAGCAGGCCATCGCCCGCGTGCTGGCCGTCCCACCCCAAATAAACATGAACCTCGAACTCATCTGCATCGACGACGCATCCACCGACGCCTCCCGCGAAATCCTCGCCCGTCTGCAATCGGCCCATCCCGAACTTAAAGTCTTACTTCAACCACAAAACCAGGGCAAAGGCGCAGCCCTCCACCGCGGCATCGAGCAAGCCACGGGCGATTACGTCATCATTCAAGACGCCGACCTCGAATACGATCCCTCCGACTATCCTGCCGTGCTTCGTCCACTCCTTGAAGGCAAGGCCGACGTCGTCTACGGCTCGCGCTTCCTCGGCTCCGGCCCGCACCGCGTTCTTTACTTCTGGCACTCGGTCGGCAACCGGCTGCTCACTCTTCTCTCCAACGCCCTGACCAACATGAACCTCACCGACATGGAGACCTGCTACAAAGCGTTCCGCAGCGAGATTATTCAATCGATCCCGCTCGAAGAAAACCGCTTCGGCTTCGAGCCCGAGATTACCGTAAAAATCGCCAAACGCCGCCTCCGCGTCTACGAAGTCGGCATCAGTTACTGGGGACGCACCTACGAAGAAGGGAAGAAGATCAACTGGAAAGACGGCCTCCACGCCCTATTCTGCCTCCTGAAATACACGCTGCAATAAACGCAGTCAGCAATGCAGTCACGAATCGAATGGGATCGCGGATCGACGCGACGGGGTACTGGCGAAGCCAGGTATTGCCCGCAATCCGCCTTGTCATCCTGATGAAGTGGAGGCCCGCGGAACGTAGACCTCCCAACGAAGGATCTCTGCACTTGCTCAAGACGCAGGTGAACAGGGCACGACTTCAAGTCGTGCCGATCAACGCCCGCCGAAAGTAGGAACTGGCTTCAGCCGCTGAGCTAACTCCCGGAGTAGCGCCAGAAGGCTAGAAGGTGGCGGCAGGAAGCTGCTCCCGCGCTATACTTTTCCTATATGTCTGGGGTTCCACAACAAGCTTCACAGAGCAATCCGCAGAAGACGTTTTATCTGGAAACCTTCGGGTGCCAGATGAACGTTCACGACTCGGAGAAAGTCGTAGGGACGCTAGTGCAAGAAGGCTATCGTCAGGTGGAGACGGTCGAGCAAGCCGACCTGATTCTCTACAACACCTGCTCGATCCGCGATAAAGCCGAGCAGAAAGTGTTTCACCGGCTGGCCGACTACAAGAAGCTGCAGGCGCAGGGGAAAAAGTTTGGCGTGCTGGGCTGCGTGGCCCAGCAGGAAGGCGAAAAGATTTTCGAGCGTGCGCCGCATGTGTCGCTGGTGTGCGGGTCGGCGTCGTACAACAAGCTGCCGCAGATGCTGGTGCAACTGCAGAGCGGGCCGTTGGAAAACGCACACCTGGAGGGCGTAACCGACGCGACCGTTGAGCGTGAGATTTCTCCGCGCGCCGGTGAAAACGCGCGGGTTCGGGATGACGCATTCATTGGGATTTCGGCAGCGAATACTCGGGGCGGGGGACTCACGACTCGCGACTCGCTGGTCCGCATCACCGGCCTCGATGATCGCCAAACCGACAAGTGTTTCGAAACCGAATTCACCGCCCGCACCAATCCCCATCGCGGCTACATCACCATCATCGAAGGCTGCGACAAGTTCTGCGCCTACTGCGTAGTGCCCTACACGCGCGGCAAAGAGCGCAGCCGGACCTCGCAGTCGGTGCTCGCCGAAGCCCGCCAGATGGCCGATCTCGGCTACACCGAAATTCAGCTGCTCGGCCAGAACGTGACCTCCTACAAAGATCCGGAAGGGAACTCGCGTTCCAGAAAAACTTTTGCCGAATTGCTCGCCGCCGTAGGCGAAGTTGCCGGCATCCGGCGCGTGCGCTTCACCACCTCGCATCCGCGCGACTTTGGGCGCGACATCGTCGACGCCATTGACGCCGTGCCCACGCTCTGCGGTCACGTTCATCTGCCGGTGCAGAGCGGATCGACGCGTGTCCTCGACGCCATGCAGCGCCTTTACAGCCGCGAGCAGTATCTTGAGCGCATCACCTGGATCAAGTCTGCCCGGCGCGATATCAGCATCACTACCGACGTCATCGTCGGATTCCCCGGCGAAACCGAGTCCGATTTCGCCGAAACCCTGAGCCTGCTCGACCAGGTCGGCTACGACGGCGTTTTCTCCTTCAAGTATTCGCCGCGCCCCAACACGCCATCGCTGCACCTGGACGACGCCATCCCGGATGAAGAAAAGTCCCGCCGCCTGGATGTCCTCATGGCCAGACAACGCGAAATACAGATCGCGAGCAACCGGAAACACATAGGGGCAATTTTTGAAGTCATGATTGAAGGCCGCAACCTGGCCCGCTCCCAGTGGATCGGCCGCACCTCGCAAAATAAAACCCTGAACTTCACCGCCGCCGGCATCTCACCCGCAGTGGGAAGCTACGCGCCAGTGCTCGTCACCAGCAGTTTTCCCAACTCTCTGGTCGGCGAATTGGTGGTATAAGAGGGGAAGATCGGAGCTGATTCGTCTTCTCGGAGTCCCTATTTCTCGGAGCCCATGATGGAAGTAGAAATGACAATCCGCGGCTTGTTGGTCGATCCGGTCACTCAAATGCCGATCGTCATCTTGAAAGACGTGGCGGGAGATTCCGTGCTGCCGATCTGGGTGGGCACCTACGAGGCCCAGGCCATCGCCCTCGAAATGGAAAAGTACAGCACCCCGCGTCCCATGACTCACGACCTAATCAAGAACGTGCTCACGGGGCTGGAGACGCAGGTGCATAAGGTCGTAGTAACGGAGCTGCGGGAAGACACGTTTTACGCGGTGATCTGGCTGGAGCGCGGCGGCGAGGTCATCAGCATCGATTCGCGGCCCTCCGATGCGCTGGCGCTGGCCCTCCGCGTGGATTGTCCCATCTTTGTCGACGATGTGGTCCTAAAGAGCTCAAAGCTCGCCGCTAACATGAGCGACCGGGTCAGCAGTGACGAACTGCGCAAGTGGCTGGAAGGGCTGAACGACGAAGATCTGGGAAAGTACAAGATGTAGGAACCCGGATTGGACTTCAGAGCTTTGGGCTCAGGGTAGACCCAAGCCGCTCTGACACGTCGGCTCGTTCAATTGACATCACTTCAGCCTGGCTGGAGCCCCGTAGTTTACATAATACCTGTTATCGGACATTAGATAGGCTGACCTGCCCGCCGCCTTGCCTTTACTTTCCTCTACTTGGCACGATTCTTGACGAGATCCAGGAAGGCCCGGTGGACGCGGGTGTCGGCGGAGAGTTCGGGGTGAAACGTCGCGGCCATCGCGTTTCCCTGCCGTACTGCCACGGGATCGTTTCCTTCCGTCGCGATGACTTCGACTCCCTCTCCGACGTGCTCGATTTTGGGGGCGCGGATGAAAACCATTTCGAGTGGCGTCTCGCGGGTGGCTGCGTCATGCGGATCGCCGGGCATAGGATGCGCCATGAATTTGCCTTGGCGGATGGAACTGTCGATCTGGCGTCCGTAGGCGTTGCGGCGTATGCGGATGTTGAGCGCGCCCAGTCCGGCCTGCGCGGGATTCTCAACTTCGGTTGCGAGCAGGATGGCTCCAGCGCAGGTGCCGAAGGTGGGCTTGGCGTGAACGAATTCTTTCAGCTTCGCGAAACCGTCTTCACCGAGCAACTTCAGGAATGTGCCGGATTCGCCGCCCGGGATGACTAGGCCGTCGATGTCGTCGAATTGTTCGGGCTTTTTGACCAGCACGACTTCTGCGCCCAGCTCTTCGAGCCGGCGGCGGTGCGCGTCAAAATCGCCTTGCAGGGCGAGAACGCCGATCTTCATATGGATTCGATTTTACCGGATGCGTAGTTCCCGGCCTGCACCCTTCGCACGCGTATATACTTTTCCCGTGTTGCTCGGCAAACAATTGCTGCTCACCGATGTTCGCCGGTCTGCGTGGGCTGATCGGCTGTTGCTTGAGGCCTGCGCCGCTCTGACGGCCGAAGAACTGGCGCGCGACTTCCGCATCTCGCACACGAATATTCTCTCGACTCTCTGCCATACCTACGACGGCGAAAGAGTCTGGCTCGATTGTTTGCAGACCACCGCGGACCTCGGAACCTGGCGGTTGCCGCCGGATCCAGGGCCGGCGTTATCGCTGAACCTCCTTGCGCAGAAATGGCCTGACCTGTGGGATGGCTTCGAGCACTGGGTGGAAGAAGTGTCGGAGACTTCGTTAGAAGTCGAACTCAATCTGCAGCTTCCCGGCGGGAGTGAATCGCAGGGGATTGAGCGGCGCTTGCCGCGCTGGAAAATTCTGCGGCACGTTATCGAACATTCTCAGCTGCATCGCGGACAGGTCGTCGGCATGATTCGCATGCTGGGCCACCAGCCGCCTCCCAACAGCCCGATGGATTTTTATCTCGCGGGCGAACCCGGGACTGGCGGCTGAACCCTGGCCTATGGTCCAGATTGGGAAGCGAGACACAAATATTGGATAAACGAAGCATTCGTAGTAGACAAGTCGGGTGAGGTTGTAACGGCTAGTGAAACCGGGTACGAGTTTATTCTTTTGCTCGAACACGCGACGGCTCAGGTCGCCCGTGACGCCCGTGTAGAGGACGTGGGAGCGCGGCCCATTCGTCATGATGTAGACGTGGAGGCGTTTGGGCTCGGCCATGCGTTTTGGCCCTCCGGAGTGCGTCATCCCGAGCGCAGCCGTTCTTCAGGCGGAGAGAGGGATCTGCCGCGGAGCTTATCTGTAGCATCCACAGGCAACCCATGTCTGTGACGGATGAACATCGGCGGGGCTTGCAGTTGCGAATGCCGGGACAGTGGCGCTGCACGCGAGATCCCTCGCCCCGCTGGTGAAAGCGCGGGGCTTCGGGATGACGCCTCTAGGGGGCGACGCTGCGTCCCGGTGCACGCGAGGCTTGGATGGGAGCAGCCGCCGCAACCGCCGGGCAAAGCATCGCGATTAATCGCGCGGTTTGACGACCCAGTGGCATGGCTTCCTCGAGTCGAACTTAGCCTGGAACTCTGTTGGGTGGCTTCTTGCCGTCCGTAGGTGCGTCCGTCGCCAGCGGGCAAGAGTTGGCTTTTCACGCATCGCCTTTCCCGTCCTGACCTAAACAGCGAAGGATTGAGTTACCATCCCCGCGTTTGCAGCATGTGGGCTTCGTCGAGGCCGGAAACTGCCAGACCTTTCATCGCACCCTGCAGGTCTTCGCTGACTTCAAGTAACACTTTAGGGTCTTGGTAGTGCGTGGCGGCTTGGACTATTGCTCGCGCTCGCTTCTCGGCTTCGGCGGGATCGGCAAAGGTGGTCGAGTCCTTCATGAAAATGCCGCTGCCTACGAAGACGGCTTCGGCTCCTAGTTGCATGACCAGGCTGGCGTCGGCTGGTGTCGCAATTCCTCCCGCGCTGAAATTCGGTACCGGTAACTTCCCTGCCTTCGCTACGAGTTTGATCAATTCGTATGGCGCGCCGTGTTCTTTGGCTTTCGCGTAGAGCTCCTCTTCGCCTAGCACGGTTAAGATTTTCATTTCCTGCACAATCTGGCGGATGTGCTTGACGGCGTGAACTACGTCTCCGGTGCCGGCTTCGCCTTTGGTGCGGATCATGGCGGCGCCTTCGGCGATGCGGCGCAGGGCCTCTCCGAGATTGCGCGCGCCGCAGACGAACGGGACGCTGAAGGCGTGCTTATCGACATGGTGCGCTTCGTCGGCGGGGGTGAGGACTTCAGATTCGTCAATGTAGTCGACGCCGAGTTCCTGCAGAATCTGGGCTTCGGCGAAATGTCCAATGCGGCACTTGGCCATGACCGGGATGGAGACGGCGGCCATGATCTCGCGAATCTTCTTAGGGCTGGCCATGCGGGCGACGCCGCCTTCGGCGCGGATTTGCGCAGGCACGCGCTCGAGGGCCATGACGGAGACGGCTCCGGCTTTTTCGGCGATGACGGCCTGCTCGGCATTGGTGACGTCCATGATGACGCCGCCTTTGAGCATTTCGGCGAGGCCGGTCTTGAGGCGGAGGCTGGTGCTGGTCGAGTTGCCGTTATTTTGGGACATGTGGTTGAACCTGTGGATACCTTTTCGCAAGCGCGAAGAATCAGCTGTCAGTTATCAGCCGTTAGTGGGCGTCGAAGTTTGCAGATCGGCGCCGCTTGCTTTCCATTTTACAGGGCATTCACAATTCGCGGTACCCCGCGGAGGATGCGGCGGTCTGCGTAATCCTAAGGAACATCAAAGTCAAAGTCCCCACCCTCTTTCGCACAGAACGCGAAAGAAAGATGGGGCAACCGTCCCTTCCTTCTTGGTGATGGCTGAGAGCTGACAGTTATCTTTCCACGAATCTGGCGAACATTTTTTCCGGGTCGATGGCGATGAAGATGCCTTTGCTGCGGGCCAGGATTTCGCCTTTCTCATTCGTGATTTCGGCCATGTTGATGTGCTGGCGGCCGTGGACGGCCACTTCCCTGCCCTCGACGCGCAGCGGTTTGTGTAATGGCACGGGCCTGAGGTATTCGACGGTCATTTCCCGAGTGAGCGCGACCACGTTGCGCAGTTTGTTGACCTTGCCCATGGCGTCGTCGAGGATGGTCGCGATGATGCCGCCGTGGCAGTGGCCGGGTGGTCCGCTGTAACGCTTGCCGAGGCGGAAGTTACACACGAAAGTCTGGCGCTCTTCGTCGAGGCCAAATTTGAGGTGCATGCCTTCGGGATTGTCGGGGCCGCAGGCGAAGCAGTGGTTTTTCCTGGGCCGGTCGTGCGGGTCGTGGCCGTGAGCCTTGCTGCGCATGGAAGGATTTTAGCGGATGGACGGTAACTCTGGGACACCTTCATCATTCACAACGCGAATACGATCGCTATGGCGGGCGTGGTGACTCTGATCTGGTAGTTTGCTGCAAGTACGGCCGCAGGCAGAATGCCTGCGGCCTTTTTGTTTTTGTGGCAAACCCTGATGCACATTGGCCAAAATTGGCGGCTTTCCTCTGAGCCCTGATGATTCTTTCCCGGGATTCCTGTATACCTATCGCTCTCGGGAAATCTTTGCCACAGCCTGATCGGAGCACGTCATGAAACGAATCGCAATTTTGTCTTTTCTTGTCTCCATCTTTTTCTTCGCTTTCGTAGCCTCGACCGCGCAGAACAAATCTGGCGATGTTCCTGTCACCCAAGAATCGTCGAAGTCGGATCAGAAGAAAGTTCAGAAGAAGGACTACAAGAAGGAAACCCCGAAGAAAAAAGAAGAGGGCACGGATGAGAAGAAGCCGGGGATGAATGCCGAGACTTTTTCGGGCCTGAAGTTTCGGTCCATTGGGCCGGGAGTTGAGTCGGGGAGGGTGATGTCGATTGCGGTGAATCCAAAAAACAAATTCGAATACTACGTCGGAGTGGCGTCCGGCGGAGTGTGGAAAACGGTGAATGATGGGACGACTTGGACTCCGGTGTTTGATGGCGAGGGCTCGTATTCGATCGGCTGGGTAGCGCTCGATCCGAATGATGCTTCCGTGGTTTGGGTGGGGTCAGGTGAGTCGAATTCGCAGCGCAGCGTTTCGTATGGCGATGGAATTTACCGATCGGACGATGGCGGCAAGGACTGGCAGAATCTGGGGCTGAAAAAATCGGAGCATATTGGGCGGGTGGTGATCGACCCACGAGACTCGAGGGTGGTCTACGTCGCGGCAGAGGGTCCGCTGTGGGGGCCCGGTGGCGATCGCGGACTTTACAAGACGGTGGACGGAGGAAAGACCTGGAAGGCCGTGCTGACCATCAGCGAGAACACCGGCGTGGTGGACGTGGCGCTTGATCCGTCGAGCCCGGACATTGTTTATGCGGCGGCCTATCAGCGGCGGCGGCATGTGTTCACCATGATCGATGGCGGGCCGGAGAGCGCAATCTATAAATCAACCGACGCGGGCGCGACCTGGAACAAATTGAAGTCTGGATTGCCGACGGTCAACATGGGACGGATCGGGCTGGCGGTTTCGCCGGCGGATCCGAACGTGGTGTACGCGACGATCGAAGCGGCCGACGGCAAGGGCGGAATTTTTCGATCGAGCGATAAGGGCGCGACCTGGGAACGGCGCAACGACTTCGATCAGGGAGCGATGTATTACGCGCGGATCGTGCCCGATCCGAAGAATGTCGATCGCATCTTTGTGATGAATGTAGAACTGCGCGAATCGCGCGACGGAGGCAAGACGCTTCAAAAAGTGAACGAGAAAAATCATCACGGCGATAATCACGTGCTGTGGATCGATCCGGAGAATACCAAGCACTGGCTGCTCGGGTCAGACGGCGGCATGGCGGAAACCTGGGACGACGCGAAGTCGTGGCAGTTCAAGGCAAACCTGCCAACCATGCAGTTCTACGATCTGGCGGCGGACAACGCAGTTCCCTTCTACAACGTGTGCGGCGGCACGCAGGATTATTTTTCGTGGTGTGGGCCCACGCGCACGCACAGCGTGAATGGAATTGTGAATTCGGATTGGTTTGTGACCACGGGGGGAGACGGATTCCGGTCGCAGGTGGATCCGGCCGACCCGAACACGATTTATTCGGAGTCGCAGTATGGCGTGCTGATTCGATTCGATAAGCCTACCGGCCAGGAGTTGACGCTGCAGCCGCTCGAAGGCAAAGGCGAATCTCCGCTGCGCTGGAACTGGGATTCGCCGATCATCATCAGTCCGCACTCGCACACCCGGCTTTATTTCGCAGCGAACAAATTATTTCGCAGCGACGATCGCGGAGACACGTGGAAGGAGATCTCGGGCGATCTGACGCGGCAGATCGACCGCAACAAGCTGCCGGTGATGGGCAAGGTGTGGGGTCCGGACGCGGTCGCCAAGGATACTTCGACCTCGTTCTACGGAAATATTGTGGCGCTGGCCGAGTCTCCGAAAAAAGAAGGGCTGATTTATGTTGGCACCGACGACGGGCTGATTCAGGTTACGAACGACAGCGGAGCAAATTGGACGAAGTACGAGAAATTTCCCGGCGTACCGGAGATGACTTATGTAAGCCGGTTAGCGGCATCGCATTTTGACGAGGGCACGGTCTACGCGGCATTTGAGAATCACAAGAATGAGGATTTCAAACCCTATCTGCTGAAATCGACGGACTCGGGAAAAACCTGGACTTCGATTGCGGGCGACCTGCCGGAGAACGGCCCGGTGCTGGCATTTGCGGAGGATACGGCCAATCCGAATCTGTTGTTTGCCGGGACGGAGTTTGGCGCGTTCTTCACCATCGACAGCGGCAGCCACTGGGTGCAGCTGAAAGGCGGCCTGCCGACGATCGCGGTGCGCGACATGGTGATACAGGCGCGCGAGGGCGATCTGGTGATTGCGACCTTCGGCCGCGGGTTCTACGTGCTGGATGACATCACGCCGTTGCGTCAGATCAAAGCGGAATCGGTGGAGCAAGCGGCGGCGATGTTTCCGGTGAAGGATGCGCTCATGTATATCCAGCGTCATCCGCTGGGCGGTCGCGGAAAAGGCTTTCAGGGCGACGCCTACTTCACCGCGGAGAATCCTCCGTATGGCGCCGTTTTTACGGCTTATCTGAAAGAGAAGATCAAGACGAAGAAAGAGAAGCGGCAGGATGCAGAGAAAGAGGCAGCGAAGAAAAATGAGACGCTGCCGTATCCGACGAACGACGAGCTGCGAGCCGAGGCGGAAGAAGCGAAGCCGGAGTTGTATTTCGTGGTGTATGACGACAGCGGAACGGCGATCCGGCGAGTGGACGGCTCGACTGACGCGGGATTTCAGCGCGTGGCGTGGGATCTGCGATATCCGGCATCGCGATTGGTCAGCAAGCGCGATCCGGAAGAAGACGAAGATTTTCCCGATGCCACCGGGCAAGGACCGCTGGTCATTTCGGGCACGTACTCGGTGCGCATGTTCGAAAAGGTTGGCGGTATGGTGGCCGAGGTTGCCGGACCCCAGTCGTTCAAGGTGACGACGGAGGGGGCTTCCAACATGACCCCGGCCGATCGGACGGCACAGGAGGAATTTTTGCGCAAAACGGCGCGGCTGTATCGCGCGGTCAACGGGGCGCTGCAAGTGGCAGAGGATGTTGAATCGCGGTTGACGAAGATTCGCGAAGCGCTGCGCGAGACTCCGGCGGTTGAAAAGCAACTGGGCGCCGTTGCCGATTCGATCGAGCAGCAGGACCGAGAGATTTTGCGCGCACTACGCGGCGATGTCGAGATCGCGAAGCACAGCGAGCCGATTCCTTCCTCGATCGACCAGCGCGTTGACTCGATCCTCGAGGGCGAACGGTTCTCGCTGGCCAAGCCGACGCAGTCGCACATCGAGTCCTACGATATTGCGGCGGGCGAGTTTGGCGAGCAGCTCTCCAAACTTCACACGCTGGTTGAAGTTGACTTGGCTAAGCTGCAGAAAGACATGGAAGGTGCCGGCGCTCCCTGGACGCCGGGAAGAGTGCCGGAGTGGTCGGAAAAATAGAAGGCTTAGCCATGGATTTCACGGATTGGCCACTCGGTGAAAAGTCAGAATCCCCACTTCTGGCAAAACCAGCCAGGAGCGGGGTACCCGGATAACTTCAGATTTATGAAGCGCATTCTTCTGTCGTGGAGCAGCGGGAAGGACAGCGCGTGGAGTCTGCATCTTCTCCGCCAGCGCGGTGAGTATGAAGTCGTTGGGCTGCTGACGACATTCAACGAGGAGGCTGATCGCGTGGCCATGCACGCGGTCCGGCGAGAGCTGGTGCAACGGCAGGCTACCGCTGCGGGCCTTCCACTCTGGGCCGTGCCGCTGCCTTGGCCATGTTCCAACGAACAGTATGAATCGCTGATGGCTCGGACTTGCGCAAAAGCGGTTGCGGAAGGCGTGTATGGAGTAGCTTTTGGCGACCTGTTTCTCGAGGATGTGCGCGCCTACCGCGAGAAGCAATTGTTCGGCACAGGCCTCACTCCGATCTTTCCGGTGTGGGGATTGCCGACGCGCGCGTTGGCACAGGAAATGATTGCAGCGGGCGTGCGCGCCAAGTTGACCTGCATCGACACCGAAAAGCTGGACGGGTCGTTCGCGGGTCGCGAATTCGACGAAGCCTTGCTCGCAGCCTTGCCCGACACAGCAGACCCTTGCGGCGAACGCGGCGAATTCCATTCGTTTGTGTATGCAGGACCGATGCTCGGTAAGGTTCTCCCGATTTCGACCGGCGAGAAGGTGATTCGCGATCACTTTGTATTCACAGACCTGATTCCAGGCTGAGGTCGTGTTGATTCTTCCCCGGTTGTCTCGATCCGCCCGGCTCTTCATGTGTGGGCTTCTGATTTTTTTCCTCAGCGACTGCTTGATTTTTTCGCGCGCGGCTGTGGTACACTCGCCGCCGACTGTTGCTTGCGCTGTGGGGCGCGGCGGCGGCCGTGGGGGAATCCTTTCGTGTCGTCCTCAGCGTTGAGGAGGGGTTAGGAATGGGCCTCGCGTTACTGGTATTGATCTGGCTGATCACTCTGGTCAGCACGTATTTTTTCGCCGCCAAGACTTGGTGGCTGCCCGCCGGGGCATCCGCGGTGGCGCCGTGGATCGACCATCAATTCGTTCTCACCTTCATCCTGATGGGCATTGTGTTTCTCGCGGCCCAGTTGGGACTCGGCTACATCGTGTGGAAGTATCAGGAGACTTCGTCGTCGCCACCGGTGGCGTACTCGCACGGGAACACGAAGCTGGAAATTATCTGGACCGCATTGACGGCGGTCCTATTCATCGGGCTGAACCTCATGGGAAGCAATGTGTGGGCGAGCCAGCGGTTCGATCCGCCTGAGGCCGATGCGGTGAAAGTGGAGGTGACCGGCATGCAGTTTGCCTGGTACTTCCGGTATCCGGGGCCGGACGGTAAGTACGGCACGACCAGTCCTAAGTTGATGGATCCTTCGGCGGGCGGCGAAGCGGCCGTGGGACTGAATACGTCGGATCCAGCGGCCAAAGATGACGTGGTGACCGGCACGATGTTTCTGCCGGTGAATCGCGAAGTCGATTTGAGCCTGCGGTCGGTGGATGTGATTCACAGCTTCTTCGTGCCATCGCTGCGGTTCAAGCAGGACGCGGTTCCTGGGCTCAATATTCACATGCACCTCAAGCCCACCGTGATTGGCGATTACGAAATTGCCTGCGCGGAATTGTGCGGGCTGGGTCATTACAAGATGCACGGCATGGTTCATGTTGTCAGCCAGGAAGATTTCGATAAGTGGCTGGCGGCGCGGGAGGCGGAGAAACAGTAATGGTCGCTATGGAGAATTCGCACGGGCACGCTCCTCAGGGGTTCATTCGGAAATATGTTTTCAGCCTCGATCACAAAGTGATTGGCATTCAGTATTTTTTCCTGGCACTCACCGCGGTGTTCGTGGGGATGTTCCTCTCGCTGCTGATGCGCATTCACTTGATTTGGCCGGCAGCGGTGTTGCCGCTGATCGGCGAGATCAAGCCGGAGACGTATCTGAGCCTGCTGACCATGCACGGAACGATCATGGTGTTTTTCGTGCTGACCACGGCGCCGCAGGGCGGGTTCGGAAACTATGTGCTGCCGATTCAAATTGGCGCGCCGGACATGGCGTTTCCGGTATTGAACATGCTGTCGTTCTGGACAACGTTCGTCGGATTTGTGGTGATCATCGCCGCATTTTTCGTGACCGGCGGCGCGCCGCTGCATGGGTGGACTGGATATCCGCCGTTGAGCGCGGTGCAGGCGGCCGGGCCGGGCGAGGGACTGGGCGCGGATTTGTGGATCACCAGTATTGCCATTTTTTGCGTTGCCTCGTTGATGGGTGCGCTGAACTTTATTACGACAACGCTGGATCTGCGGGCCAAGGGCATGACCCTGATGCGCATGCCGCTGACGGTATGGTCATGGTTCATCACTGCGATCCTGGGCTTGCTTGCGTTCGGCGTACTGCTCTCGGCGGGAATTCTGCTGCTACTCGACCGCAACATGGGCACCAGCTTTTATGTTCCGCTGGTGGTGGTGAACGGAGTGGTGATGCAGCACAGAGGCGGATCGCCGCTGCTGTGGCAGCATCTGTTCTGGTTCTTCGGACACCCAGAGGTTTATATCGCGATTCTGCCAGGCATGGGCGTGACGTCGCAGATTCTTTCGACGTTTTCGCGCAAGCCGATTTTCGGCTACAAAGCCATGGTCTACGCCATGCTCTCGATCGGGTTCCTCGGCTTCATGGTGTGGGGCCATCACATGTTCATGAGTGGGATGAGCCCCTACTCCGCGTTCGCCTTTTCGATTTTGACCATGTGCATCGGCGTGCCTTCAGCCATCAAGACCTTCAACTGGCTGGGGACGATGTACAAGGGCCGCATTCGTTTCAAAACGCCAATGCTGTATGCCATCGGGTTTGTATCGCTGTTTGTTTCAGGCGGGCTGAGCGGGCCTTTCCTGGCACAGCCGGTGCTCGATATTCAGTTGCATGACACTTATTTCGTGGTGGGACACTTCCATCTGATCATGGGCGTCGCGGCGATTTTCGGAATTTTCGCGGCCACCTATTACTGGTTCCCAAAGATGTTTGGGCGGATGATGAACGAAACCTGGGGACGCGTGCATTTCTTCATCACGCTGGCGGGAACGTACGCGATCTTCATGCCCATGCACTATCTGGGACTGGCAGGGCAGACGCGGCGCTACTCGCAGTTCACCGAAGTCGCTTACCAGACGAAGCTGATTCCGCTGCAGACCTTTATGACCTATGCGGCGATCATTACCATTACGGCGCAGTTCATTTTCGTGATCAACCTGTTCTGGAGCATGTTCAAGGGACCAAAGGCGAGCGACAACCCGTGGGAGGCGACAACGCTGGAGTGGACCACGACGACTCCACCGCCGCACGACAACTTCGGCGGCGTGACGCCCGTGGTGCATCATGGGCCGTACGAATACGGAGTGCCGGGTGCGTCGAGAGATTATGTGATGCAGACCGACCCGGCAACCGTTGCGACGCATTGATGCACTAAGTAGTTATGGCAACCTATACTCCAACCACTCCGATTGATGATCACGTTGGCGGGATCAAGCCGCCGGCGCCGCCCTCGGGCGGAGGCGATGACGGGCGCGGCGGCAACGGTCCGGATTACGGAGCGCGGCTGCGGCGCGCGCGACTGGGATTAATCTGCGCGATCGCGACCGTCTGCATGGTGTTCATCTCGCTGACCAGCGCTTACATTGTCCGCAAAGGGCTGCCAACGTTTGACGACTCGTCGAGCACTTACATACACGACTGGGGCGAGGTGCACCTGCCGTGGGCGCTGCTCTTCATCAATACGGCGTTGCTCCTGGTCAGCAGCGTGACGATGGAACTAGCGCGACGCCAGGCGGCGCGGCAGGCTGCGCTGGCCCCCCTGAAATCGATTCCGGGCATTTCCCTGGGGAGCGAACGAACGTTCCCGTGGTTAGGAATTACGATGCTGCTGGGATTTGGATTTCTTGCCGGGCAGTGGCTGGCGTGGGGGGAACTGCACAATCGCGGATTCTACATGAGTACGAATCCGAGCAGTTCGTTCGCCTTTCTGCTGACAGTGGCGCACGCAGTTCACCTGGCCGGAGGAATACTGGCGTTGCTGTGGGCGGCGAGCGCTACGCTGCGGCACAAACCGCCCGAGGCGCGGCGGATCGTGGTAGACATCTCAGCGTGGTACTGGCACTTCATGCTGGTGTTGTGGGTTTATATTTTTGCGTTGTTGGGGCTAGCGCGGTAAGGAAGTGGTCGTGGCTAGTAATCAGTGGTGAGTTCCAAACGTTTTTTACTGGCCACTGATGACTTACCACTGGCCACTGATTGAAAGGGGAACATTAGGAAATGTCTGATGCCGCTGCTGTCGAACATGGAATGCCAGGAGGCTATGAGGCGCCGCTGTTTGGGGCTTACTCGAAAAAAGTGGGTATGTGGCTGTTTCTGGCCTCGGACTCGCTCACGTTCGGAGCGCTGCTGTTTGCCTTCAGCTACAACCGGCTCTATACCGTTCCTTGGCCGACGCCGTTTCACGTGGCCAGCATCAGCAACGCCACGATCATGACGGCATGCCTGCTGTCGAGTTCTCTGACCATGGTCCTGGGTGTTTTCGCGGCGCAGCGCGGAGACCGGGCGTGGGTGCGGAATTGGCTGCTGGCTACCATGGCATTTGGTACCGCGTTCATCGTGCTGCACGCGATGGAGTGGAGCAAACTGATCGGCGAGGGCCTGACGCTGCCGGGATTTCCGGTGCCGGCGGGCGCTACGGCGGGTGAGTTGGCAGACGTCTCGAAGAATGTTCCGCAGTTCGCCGCAACTTTCTTTGGGCTGACTGCCATGCACATGCTGCATGTCACCATCGGTGTGATTTATCTGGGCGTGGTCGCGCTGCGCAAATGGTTTTTGCCGATTTTAGGCGGGCTGTGGCTGGCGGGTTTCCTGTTGATCCCCTCGGACAATGTTTTTCATTACGGCATTCATGCGCTGCTGCTTGGGCTGATCGTGGCCTCGATCATTCTGTTCCTCAAGTCGAAAGATTATGACGCGCATGATGTGGAAGTCTCGGGACTGTATTGGCACTTCGTTGACTTGGTTTGGATGTTCATCTTCCCGCTGGTTTATTTGATGTCGACGAAGATTTCGTAGGACGATCCGTAACAGTGTGGAGGGTTTGGAATGCACGATGCCGTGGCACACGACGACAGCAAAGGGCAGTATTTCTGGGTGTGGGGAGCGTTGCTGGTACTGACCGGAATTGAGGTGTGGCTGGGTTACCACAACGGAGTCATGGCGGCGGTGCACATGCTCGAACTGCTGCTGATGTTATCGGTCATCAAGTCGGCGCTGATTATCGGCTATTTCATGCACTTGAAGTTTGAGACCGCGCTGATGCGCTGGATGCTGGTGATTGCGGTGACGACCTGCTTCATCATTATGTATTTCTTTTTCTTCCCGGATGCCGACCGGATATTAAAGTTGGGAGTGAAATGAAAGACCTTACCGCAAAGCGCGCGATCTGCATGCGCGGACCGAGAAGAATGTCTTTGCGAGCCCGGCTGTCAATTCTGCTGCTTGGGCTGACTCTGGCGATGCCAGCCGTACCAGCGTTCGCGCAAGGCTGCGCGATGTGCTACGCCACTGCGAGGGCCACGCCCAAGGATGGGCAGCGGGCGCTGAATCGGGCCATTCTCATCATGCTGATTGCGCCCCTGGGGATGACGGTTGGGGTGGGAGCTGCGTTTTGCTACGGACGGCGCCGGGATCGAGAGAATGAAGAGAGCCTGACTGAAGGGCCAAGGGAAACCGAAGAAGAATCGCGGTTAAAAAGATAAGCGAGCAGTGATAAATTGCCTCTTCGGAAGAGTGATCCTACAAAGGGAACCGCGCTTCGGACTGAACCTACTATGCCGAATCTATCACCGCCCGGAAGGCGAGAGTACCGAAGCGGTTCCCCTCAGCCAATACAGTAAAGTACTGAGGAAAGAAGTTTCAGTAAGCCAGTTTTCCACAACCTGACCTCGATCCCACCACACCTCTTACAAGGACTCCAGCCGCGCCGGTCCGTAGCCTTTATAATAAGTAGTTTCGGCAGGCTGTTCGGAAGTCTCCGGGTGAACTCCGCTCGGGAACGAGGAACTTGCCGACGCGGAATCAAATGTCCTCAGTCCCGACTTCTTCTGAGTCTTCCTCCAGGACCACGGCCACGGAAAACATCGTGGTCCGGGGAGCGCGGGTGCATAACCTCAAGAACATCGATTTCGAGGTGGCTCATAATACGCTGACGGTGGTAACTGGCGTTTCCGGGTCGGGCAAGTCTTCGCTCGCGTTTGACACGATCTATGCCGAGGGACAGCGGCGCTATGTGGAGTCGCTATCAGCCTATGCGCGGCAGTTTCTGGAACGAATCGAGAAGCCGGACGCAGACACGATTGACGGGATTGCGCCGGCGGTTGCCATCCGGCAGAAAAATACGACAAGGAATCCGCGGTCGACGGTGGCGACGGCCACTGAAATTTACGACTACCTGCGGCTCTTGTTCGCGCGCGTCGGCCGGACGTATTGCGCGAATTGCGGGCGCGAGGTGAAAAAGGACACGGTCGACGAAGTTGCGGATACGATTCTGCGGCTGGAGTCGGGAACACGGTTGCAGGTGCTGTTCCCGCTGCAGAGATCGACGCCGGCAGCGCAGCAGCCAGAGAGCAAGGCCGGCCGTTCGACGAAGGCGAGAAAGTCCCCACCTCTGGCAAGACCGGCCAGAAGTGGGGCACCCGGCTCTGGAGCGCCAGCCGCGCAGTTGAGTGAGGCTCTGAAGACGCGGCTGTTTGATCTGCGGAAGGCCGGATTTAACCGGTTGTATCAGGCGGGGCAAGTGTTTGAGTTTTCGACACCGGAGTCTTTGCTCGATATCGACTTCGGGCAGCCGGTATTTGTGCTGGTGGATCGGCTGGCGGTTTCTGCCGACTCGCGATCGCGGGTGGTGGATGCGATCGAGACAGCTTACCGGGAATCCAGTGAGGTGATCTTTGAGATTCCCGCAGAGGACGAGGACGAGGGCAGTGCCCGCCGCACGCTGGCAAACTCCACGCTTCGCTTTGCGCAGCGGTTTGAATGCAAGGATTGCAGCCTGCGTTATGAAGAGCCGGAACCGCGGCTTTTCTCGTTCAACAATCCGTATGGCGCCTGTCCGCGTTGCCAGGGATTCGGCAATACGATCGATTTCGACCTCGATCTGGTCATTCCCGACAAGCTGAAAACTCTAGCCGAGGGCGCGATTGAGCCGTGGACCAAGCCGAAATATCGTCCACTGTTCACCGACCTGAAACGGTACGCCAAACAGGCTGGCATCCCGCTCGATGTGCCCTGGGCTGACCTGGAAGAGGAACAGCGCAATCTGGTGCTGAACGGCGAAGGAAAATTCCTGGGCGTGCGCGGATTTTTCAGTCATCTGGAGCGCAAGAAATACAAGCTGCACGTGCGGGTGTTTCTGAGCCGTTATCGCGGATACTCGCTGTGTCCGGCGTGCAATGGATCGCGGCTGCGGCTGGAAGCGCGGCAGGTGAAGATCAACCGCAAGAACATTTGCGAAGTCTGCGCCCTGACGGTCGAAGATGCGCTCCGATTTTTCTCCGGGCTCGAATTGACCGTGGAGCAAGCTGAGATCGCCGATAGGTTGCTGGAAGAAATCCGCGAGCGGCTGCGTTTCCTGAATGACGTGGGACTGGAATATCTCACGCTCGACCGGCTCTCGTCGACGCTTTCCGGCGGCGAGGCGCAGCGCATTCAACTGGCGACTTCGTTGGGATCGCGGCTGGTCGGAACACTCTATGTGCTCGACGAACCTTCGATTGGGCTGCATCCGCGCGACACGCAACGGCTGATCAAGATCCTTCACGGCCTGCGCGATCTCGGAAATACGATTCTGGTGGTCGAACACGATCCGGACATCATGCGGGCGGCGGATCGCATTCTCGATCTCGGTCCGGGCGCGGGAGAAAATGGCGGCAGGCTGGTGGCGGCGGGAACGTATGACGAGATCGTGCACAACACCACTTCGCTGACTGGGCGCTATCTTTCGGAGGACCTGCGCATTCTCGCGCCTGCGCTGCGGCGCAAGCCTGGTGCGCAGCAGATCACCATCCGCGGAGTGCGTGCCAACAATCTGAAGAATGTCGACATTACCATTCCTCTAGGCATGATCGTCGCCATCACCGGCGTTTCCGGCTCGGGCAAATCGACGCTGTTGCATCAGGTGCTGTATCGGGCATTAGCACAAGCTAAACAACAGCCGGGAAACGGAACAACCAGTCCTGCGGCAACCTGGGAGAGCCTCGCCGGCGATCAGTACATTGACGAAGTTGTGCTGGTCGATCAATCGCCGATCGGGCGCACTCCGCGCTCGAATCCGGTCACTTATATCAAGGCGTTTGACGCGATCCGCGAGCTGTTCGCTTCCCTGCCGGAATCGAAAAAGCGCGGGCTGACAGCGGGTCACTTTTCCTTCAACATTCCGGGAGGCCGCTGCGAAGTTTGTCAGGGTGACGGCACAGTCACGGTCGAAATGCAATTCCTGGCCGACGTGGAGCTGATTTGTGAAGAGTGCAAGGGCATGCGTTATAAAGCGCAGGTTCTCGAGGTCCGTTACCACGGCAAAAATATTCATGAGGTGCTGAACCTGACCGTGAAGGAAGCGCTGAAATTTTTCGCCGAGGCTCCGAAGATCACCGAAAAACTGCGATCGCTGGAGGAAGTTGGTTTGGGATATCTGCGGCTGGGTCAGTCGGCAACTACGCTATCCGGTGGCGAGGCGCAACGCATGAAGCTGGCGGCGCACCTGCAGCCGGCAGCGCGCGAGTCAGGTCGGCCGGGACGAGGGAACGGCGAGCCGCGTCCCAAACAGCGCCTGCTCTACATTTTCGATGAGCCTACAACCGGCCTGCATTTTGATGACGTCAGCAAACTCCTGGCCGCATTTCGACGTCTGATAGAGGCAGGGGGATCGATTGTCGTGATTGAGCATAATCTTGAGGTGATCAAGACGGCGGATTGGGTGATCGATCTCGGGCCGGAAGGCGGAAGTCGCGGCGGCAAAGTGGTAGGGGCCGGCCCGCCCGAGGCGATTGCGAAACTTCCGGGCTCTTACACGGGAAAATATCTGGCGCGTATTCTGAACGGCAATGGGGCATCGCGTTCCAATGGGCGGTCGTAAGGGTGCGGTTGTGGCGGTTGTGGCGGTTGTGACGCTTCTGGCGCTTGCGGCTGCGTGCGGATTCGCGCCGGCTCAGGCTGCGGGCGCGGTCTCGACGTCGACGCAAACCAATTCGCAGAATTCCCCGCAAGCGCCGGGGCAGCCCGTTTCCGGGCAATCTGCTTCCGATCAAGCCAAATCGCAAGACAGGAGTTCTTCGTCTAGCAAAACGCATCACAAGGGCGCGCATCATATCCAGATTGCCGAAGCGGATGCGCCGGCACCCGAGCTTGGGCAGGCGGAAACGCTCATTCAGAAGCATGACTACGCTGGGGCCGAACCTCTGTTGCAAAAAGTAGTGGCTGCCGATGCGACGAATTACGAGGCATGGTTCGATCTGGGTTTTGCGGAAAACGGCATGGGCAAAGTCGGGGATTCGATTGCCGCGTACCGTAAATCGGTGGCGGCGAAGCCGGATGTCTTCGAGTCGAATCTGAATTTAGGACTACAGCTAGCCAAGACGGGACAGCCAGAGGCGGAGCAATTCCTGCGTGCCGCCACGCAACTCAAACCCACTGCTCACGTTGCCGAGGGGCACGCGCGGGCGTGGCTGTCGCTTGGCCGCGTGCTGGAAACGACCAAGCCGGAAGAGGCGATTGCGGCTTATCGGCAGGCAGCTGCTTTGCAGCCGAAAGATGCGGAACCGCATCTGGCAGCCGGTGTGTTGCTCGAGAAGGACGGCAAGACCTCAGCGGCCATCGACGAATATAAACAGGCGGTTGCGCTTGATCCTTCGTCGGACGCAACGATCGCGCTGGCGAATATCTACATGCGCGGACGGCGCTTCCCTGACGCCGAGGAATATCTTCGCAAGGTGGTTGCGGCGCATCCCAACGATGCGGGAGCACATATTCAGCTGGGGCGCGTGCTGGCGGCAGAGAGCAAGAATGAACCGGCCATTGCCGAGTTGCAGACGGGAGTAAAGCTCGCGCCGCAGGATGCCTCAGTGCAGCGCGATCTGGCGGATCTGTATAGCGCGGTCGGAAAAAATGATCAGGCCGAGGCAGCATATCGCGTTCTGGTCGCATCCCAACCGAACGATGCCGAGCTGCACCGCAGCCTGGGGCAAAGCCTGCTTCGCGAAAAGAAATTTGCTGAGGCGCAGCAGGAATTGCTGATTACCGTGAAGCTAAAACCGGACTTGGCCGAGGCCTACGGCGACCTGGCATTTGCCGCCAGCGAGAACAAGAACTATCCGCTGACGATTGGAGCGCTGGATGCGCGGGCAAAAATGTTGCCGGAAATTCCGTCGACGTATTTCCTGCGCGCCTCTGCCTTCGACCATCTCCGGAATTACAAGCAGGCGGCGGTGAACTATCACCTCTTCCTTAACAGTGCCAACGGGAAGTATCCTGATCAGGAGTGGCAGGCCAAACACCGGCTGATAGCCATTGAGCCGAGGAAGTGATTTGCCGCTGGATTTGATGTGGCCGGATTTTAATGTGGCCGGATTATGGACGGGCTCGGGGGTCCATTTCGCTGGGGCAAGGTCGTGGCAGTGGCCGCATTGGTCGCGGCGATCACGGCGCGGGCCATGCCTGCCGCCGAGCCGACGCTCGATGAGTTGAAGGCGCGGGTTTCCGCGGCGAGAATCGGCGAAAAGCCCCGTCTCTGTGTGGAGATTGCGGAGCGCCAGTTGACGGAAGCGGACAAATTCTATGCTGCGTCGCAAAACGACAGAGGACAGGCTGATTTGACCGACGTGACGTCGTTCTCGGAACTGGCACGAGACTATGCAATTCAATCGCACAAACGCGAGAAGCAAACCGAGATTGCGGTCCGGGGCATGATTCGAAGACTGAACGACATCCTGCACACGCTGCCACACGAAGAGCAGGCCCCGCTCAAGGGGGCCATCAACCGCTTGCAGCGCGTGCGCGACGATCTGCTGCTGGCGATGTTCCCTAAGGCGGCGCAATGAAAGCTGAAATCGCAAAGGCCTGCATGGTTGTGGGACTGTTGCTGGGCGCCAGTTCGACGGCTGCGGCGCAAAGGCATCGCGATCCTCTGACCGCGCCAGAGATCGACCAGATTCGTGACGCCAGCTGGGAGCCGAGACAGCGCCTGACGCTTTACGTGCAGTTCTCCCGCGCGCGTTTGACGAAACTTGAGCAGATGCGGAGCGATCCAAAAACCACGGACCGAGCCAAGCAGACGCACGATTTGCTCGACGATTTCCAGTTGCTCTACGACGAATTGAACGACAACATCGATACCTACGTCGACCGCAAAGACGACATTCGCAAGCCGCTCAAGATGATCCTCGAAGCCGATACGGAATTTCAGGCCAAGCTGCGCGCGCTCGAAGTGGGCGCGGGAGTAAATCCCACGGAGTACCGCGAATATGAGTTTGTGCTGACCAACGCTCTGGATACGGTGGAGAGTTCGATGGACGACCATCGCACCCTGTTGGCCAACCAGGAAGACGCGGCCAAGCACAGGAAATTGAATTCCGGAGCCAGCGCGAAGGCGGAGGGACGGCCGGAGTAGAAACGAACGTCGGACCACTCTGACGTCCGAAGTTCGTCCCCGTGCTAACCTAAACTCACCGTGCGTGCAGGGCTGCTTGAAATCTTCCAGGAAACCTACAGCGAGTTGCGGCCCGGATCTTCCCTGCCCGAGCTGAGGATCGAATTTTTCGCCTTCGCGAACGTCAACAATACGATTCGGCTGCGGGACGGACGGCTGCTGGTGCGGCTTTCCGATTTGCTGGAGGGCGCGCCGGATACGGTTCTGCGGGCGATTGCCCACATCCTGCTGGCCAAGATGTATCGCTGCCCCATCGATCGCGGACATGCCGCGCGCTATCGGAAGTACGTCGGCAGCCACGACATTGTCCGCAAGGCCCACTTGGTGCGGCAGATGCGCGGGCGCAAGCGCCTGCGTCCAGCACGCGGGCATTTCTATGATCTGGACGCAATCTTCGAAACTTTAAACACCCGCTTCTTCCACGGCCTGATGGCGCGTCCGCGCATGAGCTGGAGCCAGACCAAGACGCGCCGCATTCTCGGCCATTACGATCCGGCGCACAACGCCATCATCATCAGCCGCATCTTCGACCATTTCTCCGTGCCGCAATACGTGTTGGAGTACATCGTCTATCACGAAATGCTGCACCTCAAGCATCCGGTACGGCTGCGCGGGAGCCGGCGCTGCGTACACTCGGCGGAGTTTCAGGCGGAGGAGAAATTATTTCCGCGGGCGGCCGAAGCGAATGCGTTTCTGAAGCGGCTATAGCGGAACTTGCGGCGAGACCTGCAGCTTATTCCTTGGCGCCGCCGAGCGCGCTCGATCCGCTCCATGCCCGTGGAAGCCGTTCAAGGCTCTGTTGCCGCCGTGTGATCCCAATCACAGGCGGTTGTGAGGCGGCGGATTGACGCGTTTGGCGGGGCGAGACTATCCTTTAAATTGAAATTGAAATTCATTTTCAAAATCCGGCCCGACCGAATTCCGAGCGAATAACGATCGGCCGGATCACGGGACTCGACTAAATGGTTCAGGCTTTTATTATCGCGCTGCGCGAAGGGGTCGAGGCCGCGCTGATTGTCGGCATCACCCTCGCCTACCTTACCAAGATCGGACGCCAGGAGCTGCGCAAGACGGTTTACGCCGCGCTGGGGGCGGCGTTTCTGGGCAGCATTGGCGTGGCGATCGTGATTTCGCGCACACACCTCAACGAGGACGTTTTCGAAGGCTGGATCATGCTCGTCGCCGCCTTCTTCGTCGTCACCATGGTGGTTTTCATGATGAAGACGGGACGCAAGCTCAAAGGCGAGATTGAAAGCAAGGTCGGCTTGCTGGCGGGTAACGACGCCTGGTTTGGGCTGTTCATTTTCATTTTTCTGATGGTGCTGCGCGAGGGCGCGGAGACGGTTTTGATTCTGTCTGCGGTTACGCTGAACTCCTCCGAACTCATGAGTTTTCTGGGCACGCTGCTGGGTGTGATCGGGGCAATCGCGTTTGGGGTGATCTTCGTCAAGGGCAGCGTACGCATCAACCTGCAGAAGTTTTTCCGCGTGACCACGGCCATTATGTTTCTGGTTGCGGCGCAGCTGCTCATCTCCGGGCTGCATGAACTTTCCGAGAGCGGCGTGATTGCGTCCTCGAAGCGCGAGATGGCGATCATCGGCCCCGTCGTCAGCAACGAATGGTTCTTCTTCGTGACCATCTTTGCGCTGGCTGCGCTGATGGTTCTGTTCGACGCCAAGGCCAGGCAGCCAATACCGGCATCGGCTTCTCCTGCCGAGCGCCGGAAAGCCGCGTGGACGGCGCGCCGCGAGCGGCTTTGGATGGGCTCGGTGTACGTCTTTTCCTTTGTGTTTATCGCGATGGTGACGGCGCAGTTCATTTATTCGCAGAGCGTCAGTGCGCTCTCTCCGGCGGCTGAAGTTACATTCACAAACGGGCAGCTAAAGATTCCCCTGTCACAAATTTCTGATGGCGACCTGCACCGCTTCCAGGCCAAGGAGAACGGCGTCGAAGTCCGCTTCTGGCTCTATGAGAAGCCGGATGGCAAGATCGCAACGGTGTTCGACGCGTGCGAGATTTGCGGTGCGGTTGGCTTTTATAAGAGCGGCAATGGGGTAGTGTGCAAGAACTGCGGCGCGCCGATCAATCCGCAGTCCGTCGGGACCACAGGCGGATGCAATCCGATTCCGCTCAAGGCCACGCAGACCGCCGATGCGGTCATCATCCAGGAGGCGGACATCGCAGCGGGTCGCCGCATGTTCGCGCAACCGTAGCCCATGTTCTCGCGCCTGGTCTATGAATCCTTCCGGCGGCAGAAGCGGCGCAAGTTGCTGGCCGGCGCGGCCATAGCGCTCGGCGTGACTGTGGCAACGGCGATGATTGCGGTCGCCACCGACATTGGCGACAAAATCAATCGCGAACTGCGTACGATTGGCGCGAATCTGGTTGTCACCCCTCAGGAAGATTCGCTCGACGTCGAAATTGGCGGCGTCAACCTGAAACCGCCAAGCGATGGCGCGTTTCTCAACGAAGCCGATCTACCCAAGATTCTGGGAATTTTCTGGCACAACAATATCACCGCCTTTGCGCCGATGCTGTACGCCACGGTCAGGATCGAGCATAGCGGACAGACGATCGGGGCAGCGGGTTTGACGGGCACTTACTTTTCAAAGCGCGTGACCTACGGGACAGAAAGCGTCGTCACCGGAATCCGTTCGATCTACCCCACATGGAAGCCTGACGGGGCATGGCCTGGGGACGACTCGAACGACGTTGTTCTGGCAGCGCCATTGGCCGAAAAACTTTCGCTCAAGCCGGGCGATCACATGACGATTTCACTGCTAAATTCATCCGCACCGGGTCGTGATGTGCGCGTGAGCGGAATTTTGCCGGTGGGAGAGGGTATCGGTGACCTGACCGTGCCGATGGCCCTGGCGCAAGAGATTCTCGGACGTCCTGGTGCCGTCCGCCGCATTTACGTGAGCGCGTTGACCAAGCCAGAGGATGCGTTCGCGCGCCGCGACCCAAAAAGCATGTCGGGCGCGATCTACGATCGGTGGTATTGCTCACCGTATCCGCAGTCGATCGCCTTCCAGCTAGCGGAGGCGATTCCGCATTCGCACGCCGAGCAAATCCGGCAGGTTTCGCAGAATGAGGGGGCGGTGCTGACCCGCATCGAGGGCTTGATTTTTCTGATCACGCTGGCGGCGCTGTTCGCGTCCGCGCTGGCCGTTTCCGCCGCCATGGCAACCGCTATCTTCGAACGCCGTTCCGAGGTTGGGCTGATGAAGGCTCTGGGTGCGGGCAAGTTCGCGGTCGCGTCGATCTTCTTCGCGGAAGCAACCTTGCTGGCTTTAGCCGGCGGCCTGACGGGGTTTGCCGCGGGCGGCGCGCTCGCCCATCAGATCGGGCACTCCATCTTCAACTCCGACATTTCGATTTCACCGGTGTTGCTGCCGGTGATTCTTGCGATCGCGGTCATCGTAACCTTCGCGGGAAGCGCGGCGGCGATCCGGCGCGCGGTGAGTCTTGATCCGGTGTTCGCGCTGCGAGGTGGACTGTGAGTGCGAATAGGCAGACCGGTGCGATATCAGAGGGCGGGCGCAGTCTGGCTGCGAGCCGCGCCCAGGCTCCGCACCCCTCTATGTTTTTGCGTATGCTGCTGCGGGCCGCAATTCTCAGGCGTGGACGTGCGGCTTCGGCCTTGCTGGCCATGGTGGTGGCGGCTGCGGCGACCACGGCCATGCTGAATCTCTACGTCGATGTACAAGCAAAACTGCGGCGCGAATTCCGCAACTACGGTGCGAATATCATTCTGGTCGGCAGAAACGGCGCTTCCCTGCCCGCGGACGCGCTTGCCAGCGTAGACGCCATTCTCGCGGGACGCGGGCTTACGGCTCCGTTCGGCATGATCGTGGCTCGCACCGCTGACGGCCAGCCGATTGTCGTCGCGGGAACGGACTTCGGGCGCGTGCGACAACTGGACAAGTGGTGGTCGGTGAGCAACTGGCCTTCGGCTTCGCGGCAGGCTTTGATCGGCGTTCGAGCGCTAACCGCGGTGGCGCCGAAGAATCAGCCGTTCGATTTGACATTTGAAGGACGAACTTTACGCATCACGCCGGCAGGCACGGTGCAGACTGGTGCGGCTGAGGACAGCAGAATTTATATCTCGCTGGCTGATTTCATCGCCTGGACCGGAGTTCAGCCGTCGACGATCGAAGTTGCCGCGAACGGCGGGCCGGAAGAGATTTCCGGGATCATGAATCAGTTGGCGCAGGCGATTCCGGCAGCCGAGGTTCGTCCGGTGCGACAGATCATGGAGGGCGAGGCGCGCGTGCTCGGCAAGACTCGCTCGACACTGCTGGCCGCGGCAGCGCTCATCATCCTCACGGCAGCGTTATGCGTGCTCTCGACGCTCATGGGATGGGTCTTCGACCGTCGCCGCGATTTCGCGATCATGAAGGCGCTTGGCGCTTCCGGCAGATTGCTCAACGGATTTTTCGCGGCCGAGGCCGCGGTCTTGGGCGCGACCGGAGCGCTGATCGGCTTTGTATTCGGCATTGGCATTGCGGCTTGGATCGGGCGGGTTAACTTCCACGCTTCCGTATCGCCGAGGTTCGGTGTGCTGCCCATCGTTCTGGCTGGTAGCATGGCAGTCACGCTTTTGTCGGCTATCCTTCCGATCTCGCTGCTGCGGCGAGTGCAGCCGGCGGTGATCCTGAGGGGAGAGTGAAATGATTCAGATCAAAAACGTCACTAAGCTCTACCCCGCCAAGGAAGCGGGCAACGGCTCGGGCAAAGATAACAGCTCGATTCACGCGCTCGACCATATCTCGCTGCACGTCGCGCCGGGCGAATGGCTTTCGATCATGGGGCCCTCAGGCTCGGGGAAATCATCGCTGGTCAATCTGATTGGCTGCCTCGATCGGCCGTCCTCCGGGGAGATCTGGCTCGATGGGCAGAATGTGGCCGGAATTTCTTCAGCGGACCTGAACCGCGTGCGCGCGGAAAAAATTGGGTTCATCTTCCAGCAGTTTCATCTGATTCCCTTCCTCACTGCCGTCGAGAATGTGATGCTGGCGCAATATTTTCACAGCATGACCGACGAGAGAGAAGCGGTCGAGGCGCTGACCCGCGTGGGGCTCGGCGATCGCGCGCATCATCTTCCCTCACAGCTTTCTGGCGGCGAACAACAGAGAGTGTGTATTGCGCGGGCTCTGATCAACGATCCGCGCATTATTTTGGCCGACGAGCCTACCGGCAATCTTGACGCGCAAAACGAAGAAATCGTGCTGCGGCTGTTGCGTGAATTCCATAAGCAGGGGCGCACTATCGTGATGGTCACGCACGATCCGGTGGTGGCGCGGCTGGCCGACCGGCGCATCGAACTGCATCACGGCAAGATCGCGGCCCAGGAAGTGTTTTCCATGGCTGATGAGGAGCAACTCGACGAAGTGCTCGAAGAGCTCTGGGTGCTGGCCGAGCACGGCGAGATCGCGGAGGTCGAGCGCATGGAAGTACACGGCGCACTGCCCGTGAGCCTGGCCATTGAAAAAATGATCGAAATGGGGTTGGTCGTGTCGGCGCCGCATCCGCCCGAGATGCACGATCACAAGCCATTCGTGAATCCCTGCCACGACGCCCTCAAGCCGGTGCTAGCCTCCATGGGCGATGGAACGGCGATTGTGCAACTGACAAGTCGTGGCCGCGAGCGCGCCGGCAGCATCATCCGGCGTCATCGTCTGGCCGAGCGTCTCTTCACCGACAGCCTGGCCATGGACAGCGAGACCGAAATCGAGCAGCAAGCCTGCAAGTTCGAGCACATTCTCTCGCCCGAAGCGACCGACAAAATCTGCGCCTTCCTCGGCCATCCGCGCACCTGCCCCCATGGTGCCCCGATCCCGCCAGGGCCCTGTTGTGGGTCCGAGACGACTTCTACGGTGAGGCAGAGCATGAGTGCGGGTGCCAAGTTCACTCGAGATGAGATGAATGAGCGCTGATTCCTCCTCTGGAAGCGGTTCTCGTCGTCCCACCATCGGCGTGTTTGACTCCGGTTTCGGCGGCTTGACCGTCCTTAAAGCGTTACTTGAGGTTATCCCCAACGCCGAGTACGCCTATTTTGGCGATACCGCCCGCCTTCCTTACGGATCGAAGTCGGTCGAAACCGTAGCCCGATACGCGGTCGAAGCCGCGCATTTCCTCGAGTCCCATGGCACGCAGATGCTGGTCGTCGCCTGCAACACCGCAACGGCTCTGGCCCTCGATCCAATCACCGCCGCAGCGCACATGCCCGTGATCGGCGTGGTGGAACCGGGTGCGGAAGCTGCAGCGACGTCTACGAAGAATCGAAAGATTGTCGTGATCGGCACGGAAGCAACCGTTAGCAGCCATGCTTACCGCAGGGCTCTGGAAAGCCGCCAACTCCAGGCACGCGAAAAGGCCTGCCCGCTGCTGGTTCCATTGGTCGAAGAGGGATGGGTGGAGCACGCCGTCACCGAGCAAGTCGCTCAGATTTATCTCGCCGAGGCCTTCGCCGACGGATTTCACGACGCGGATACGCTGGTGCTCGGGTGCACCCATTATCCGCTGCTCAAGCCTCTGCTCCGCCGCGTAGCCCCAGCCCATGTCAGCATCGTGGACTCGGCGGAATCGACGGCGCATGCCGTCGCAATGCATTTACGCCAGATGGTCGCAGCCGGCGCCGCGGAAGAACGACGCGCCGCTCCCCGCCTGAAATTCTTCGCCACCGATTCCACGGAAAAGTTTCGCCGCCTGGGCGAACGCTTTCTCGGCCACCCGATCGAACGGGTGCAGCACGTCGACCTGAAGGAGTGATCGGCAGATTCGCTGCAGACAGAGACCAGACTCGTCTCAGTACAGGTGGAAGTCGACTTCGACTGCGATCTCGACTGGGACGGGATGGCCGTCTTTCATGGCAGGCTCGAACTTCCAGTTCTTAACGGCTTCAATCGCCTTTTCGTCCAGGCCCATGCCCAGGCTGCTCAGCACACGGATGTTGCGCGGACGGCCGTCGGCCCCCACGATCAGACCGAGAGTGCAAGTGCCCTGGAACTTCGCCTTGCGGGCCTCTTCAGAAAACTCTGGATCCGGCCGGTAAATCGGAATCGGAGCAGAAACTCCTCCGCCTACGTGGAAAATCCCGCCGCCGGTCCCTCCACCTTCGCCAGGGCCAAAGCCCGGCCCCTTGCCCGATCCCACGCCGCCGCCACTGCCGGAACCAATGCCGCCGCCCGCACCAGTTCCGTTCGAGGGCAAGGCTGCGTGCGATAGCGGGTCGCCCAGATTCGGCATACTATTCGTCGCCAACTGCACCTGCGGCGGAATCACGATGGTCGGTTCCACCGGGAGTTTGGGATGGTCGTTGCGGATCACCACCACGGGAGGCGTGATCTGCTGCATGGAGAACTTGGGCAGCTTCCCGCGAGTGGCCTGCAGTACGTCGCGGTCGCCGCCGCCTCCGCCTCCGCCTGATCTGGTAGGCGAGACCTTCAAAGCGGGCAACTCATCCGGATCGATCAGGGCAACGACTGGTTTCTCCACCGGCGTCACATCCACCATCCGCCGGGCAATCAAGGTTCCCACCACGATCGCCGCCACCATCACGACATGCACGCCGGTCGAGCCCAGCGCTCCGTTCTTCTTGTTGTCGTAAAAGCCCCAAATGTCCTTAACCGGCTCGGGCTTGGATTCCAGTTTGAGAGGGGGCAGTTTCTTGGGAAAGAAAAAGTCATCCAGCTGGCGGGAAAGAGATTTCCAGAGAGGCTCTTCGAAACTGTCCTTGGCCATCAGGAGATGCAGTTCCGGTTCCTTACCTGAGACGTTCGGATTGATCGGTGCCGATCCCATATTGTCCGGAAGATTCCCCCGCCCTCAGACCACCGTTCCTTGCGCCCGGGAAGTCCGGCCTACCTGCCTTAGACCCCTTCCTCACACAGATGAGCCATCCTCGCCACAAGTTGCTTACCTTGCCAGGCGATTTTACAGGCGAGAAGCCACCAGCCCCCAAAAAAGTCGGGGCCTCGGGCTCGCTTTCTACTTGCACATGATTGTAACTCCGCTCAAGCCTTTCGCCCAGTGGATTTCGAGGCTAGGGGAAACTCTCTGATAGACATATCCTTTTTCAGTTGGCAGGAAGCGGAGTCGGTTCATCGCAGCGGCTGCGAGCCCGCATAGACGTTCCCGGCCCTCGCTCCCTATAATAAAAAGATTCAATCATTTGGGAGATGTGACTGAGTGCCGCTCGAACTAAAAGCGACCATCAACCTGCCTAAAACTGCCTTCCCGATGAAGGCTAACCTGCCCCAGAATGAGCCCAAAATGCTCGAGCGCTGGGAGCAAATGGGCATTTACGAACGTATCCGTCAGGCTCGGAAAGGCGCCCCACGCTATATCCTGCACGACGGCCCTCCCTATACCAGCGGGCCGATTCACCTGGGCACGGCACTGAATAAATGCCTTAAGGATTTCATCGTCAAGTCGAAGACCATGGCCGGCTTCGACGCTCCCTATGTGCCCGGCTGGGATTGCCACGGCCTGCCCATCGAAATCAAAGTCGACAAGGAACTAGGCGGCAAGAAGCTGCAGATGAAAGCCACCGACGTTCGCGCCGAGTGCCGCAAATACGCGCAGAAATTTCTCGACTTGCAGCGCACCCAGTTCAAGCGCATCGGCGTTTTCGGCCGTTTCGACCGCCCCTACGCCACCATGAATCCGCAGTACGAATCGGTCGTGCTCTCGACCTTCTTTTCCTTCTACGAAAACGGATTCGTCTACAAAGGCCTGCGCGCGGTCTATTGGTGCATGCACGATGAAACCGCGCTGGCCGAAGCCGAAGTCGAATACGAGAATCACACCAGCCCGACGGTGTGGGTAAAGTACGAGTTGCTGGATGATCCGGCGCAAATCGATCCGGCGCTGGCCGGGAAAAAAGTCTCGACCATCATCTGGACCACCACTCCCTGGACGCTGCCAGCTTCGATGGCGGTCGCGTTTCATCCTGATGAAGAGTACGTCGCGCTGGAATCCGGTGGCGAGGTCTATATCGTAGCCTCGAAACTTTCTGCCGACGTAGCAGCGAAGTGCAATCTGACGGAACCGCGCGAACTCGCACATTTTCCGGGCCGCAAGATGGAGCGTCTGAACTTTCAGCATCCGTTTCTTGATCGCAAGATTCTAGGCGTGCTCGCCGATTACGTCACCATGGACACCGGGACCGGCGTCGTCCACACTGCGCCCTCCCACGGCGCCGAAGACTTCATGACCGGCATGAAATATGGACTCGACGCCACCAGCAACGTCGACGAAAAAGGCATCCTGCGAAACGGCCTCCCGGAGTACAACGGTCAATACGTTTTCAAAGCGAATCCGCTGATCGTCGAGCTGTTGCGGAAGCGCGGAGCGTTGCTGCATTCCGACAAGCTGGAACACTCCTATCCGCACTGCTGGCGCTGCCACAATCCTGTGATCTTTCGGGCCACCGAGCAGTGGTTCATCTCGATGGAAACGCCCATGCCGGGTGGTGCGGGCAAGACGGACACTCTGCGCACGCGCACGCTCTCAGAAATCAAGAAAGTGAAATGGGATCCCTCATGGGGCGAGGAACGTCTCTCGAACATGATCGAGACTCGGCCCGATTGGTGTATTTCCCGGCAGCGTGTCTGGGGAGTACCGATTGCCGTATTTCTATGCGAGTCCTGCGGCAAGCCGCTCAACGATCCCGCTGTGAATCGTAAGGTGGTCGAGTTGTTTGCGAAGTCGGGAGCCGATGCCTGGTTTACGTCTGAATCCGATGCAATTCTTCCTCCGGGTACGAAGTGCCCGCACTGCGCCGGCGCGAGATTCGAAAAAGAAACTGACATCTTCGACGTGTGGCTCGAATCGGGCGCAAGCTACCTTGCCCTGATTGCCGAAGAAAAGATCGACGAAGAAAAGACTGGCGACGAGCCGGACTATCCCTGGCCCTCCGATCTTTACCTCGAAGGCGGAGACCAATACCGTGGCTGGTTTCAGTCTTCCCTGCTCTGCGCCATGGGCACGCGCGGAACTCCGCCCTACAAAGGCGTGGTCACGCCCGGATGGACGCTCGACGAAAAAGGCCAGGCCATGTCGAAGTCGCGAGGGAATGATGTTGACCCGGTGGACATTGCGAGCCGTCTCGGCGGAGAAATCGTGCGTCTGTGGGTCGCTTCCGTCGATTTCCGCGAAGACGTAGTCGGCTCGGAAACACTGATGCAGCGTGTCGCCGAGAACTATCGCGCCATCCGCAACAATCTGTTCAAGAATGCGCTGGGGAATTTGTACGATTTCGATCCGCCGACCAACGCTCTGCCCTACGACAAGCTGGAGGCCCTCGACCAGTACATGCTGCGGCAGACATGGGCGCTCACCAGCGACGTTCGCAAATGGTATGACGAGTTCGCGTTCCACAAGATCTACCATCGCGTAAATCATTTCTGCGTGGTCGATCTCAGCGCATTTTATTTTGACGTGATCAAGGACCGCCTTTATACCTACGCTCCGAATTCGCCGGGACGCCGTTCGGCACAGACCACTGTGTGGCGCATCTGCGAGGCGATGGCGCGTCTGCTGGCGCCCATTCTCACATTTACCTGCGAAGAAGTTTGGCAGCATCTGCCGAAAATCGCAGGGCGCACTGAGAGCGTACATTTTGCCAACTTTCCCGCTGCCGATGACGTATTTAGCGGCCCCGCACCAGCGGATGACCCTAAGCTCTCGCAGGACTGGACCACGCTGCTGACCATACGCGAACAGGTCATGAAGGCGCTTGAAGAAGAGCGCAACAGCAAGCGTATCGGCAAGAGCCTGGAGGCTCAGCTCATCATCGCCGCTGCGGATCCGGCATATTCAGTCCTGAAGCGCTACGCCGATCAACTGCGCTACCTGTTCATCGTGTCGGCGGTAACGCTGGCTCAGGGCTCCGGCAACGGCACGGGCG
This sequence comes from Terriglobales bacterium, assembly GCA_035504195.1. GTDB lineage: Bacteria > Acidobacteriota > Terriglobia > Terriglobales > Acidobacteriaceae > Sulfotelmatobacter. The sequence goes on along the minus strand of DATJSG010000016.1, from coordinate 206,174 downwards.
GTGTGCACGTGGAAGTGAAAAAGGCCGATGGCGCCAAGTGCGAGCGCTGCTGGAACTATTCCACCCACGTCGGCGAAGATAAGACGTATCCCACAATCTGCGAGCGCTGCAGCGCGGTGCTGAAAGAACTGGAAGGCAAAGGCTGAAATGTCTTGTCATCCTGCGCGCAGCGAAGCACCTGTGCATTCAGCCGATAGCTCTCCTAGGTTACGAGCAAGTGCACAGATCCTTCGCGGCAAAGAACGCCACTCAGGATGACAAGATCTCACTATCCGAATGTCTACCACTCGCGCACGCTCCACGCACATCTTGATCGCTCTTCTGGTCGTCGTTCTTGACCGCTGGACTAAGCATCTGGCGGCGACTCGGATCCGGATGTATCAGCACGTCACGGTCATCCCCGGGTTTTTCCGGCTCACGCATACGGAAAACACCGGGGCGGCGTTCAGCCTTTTCGCCGATTCTCCCTCGCACTGGAAAACCACGCTGCTGATCGCTTTCTCCGCCGTCGCGATGGTAGTCGTCGCAGTATTGCTATGGAAGCAGTCCCGCGCGCTCACCCTGACGGGAATCGCGCTTTCGCTCATCCTCGGTGGTGCGGCGGGAAATTTATGGGATCGCGCGCTGCACGGCCGCGTGGTTGATTTTCTGCTGTTCTACATCAAGCAGTATCAATGGCCGGTGTTCAATCTGGCGGATAGTTCGATTGTCGTGGGAGCGTGTTTGCTGGTCATTGAAATTCTGTTTGCCCATCCGGCCCGCACATCTGATTCGCAAATCTAAAGGTCTCTCGGTCCAGCGACTAGCGGATCTCCAACTGCCCCGCTCCTACGTGCGCATGCAGGCGGTATTTGCCCGGCCCGGTTTGCGCGAACGAGCGAAACAGACCACCCTTGGACACGTTGAAAGCCGTCGCCTCCAGATCGCCGCTAAGGACCGATGCCGTCACCTGGCCGTAGTCCTTGGGATCTCCGACATCCATCGTCAACTGGCCGGCGTACATTTCTACGTCCTTGTCTCCGGTGATGCCCCATAAATCCATCTGCCCGGCGAACATGCGAACGTAGAGGTCGGACGACTTCGGCACCTCGACCGTCATCTGAAAATTATTGTGCGGACACCCGCTGACCCTGAGGTCGGCTCGGTCGCCAAAAACGTCAATCCGGACTTTCACGTTCTCGTCGTGCTCGGGAAAATATGAGACTCTCACCCGGTTATCGTCCCTGCCAATCAGTTCGACTGCGCTCGGGCAAAGGTCCATCCGCACTTTTCCGCCGGAGGCGAACTTGGCCTCGACAGGGCTCTGGTTTACTTCCTCGATCGTTCCGTCCACCTTGCTGTCCTGGGCAGACAGGAGCGAACTAGTCAGGGTCAACAGGACAAATAGGCAACCTTTTATTGGCGAAGTTTTCATCCGTGCACCTCTCAGGGACACACATCAGGCCATGGATGTAGTTACGCAGAGGCACCGGCCGAAGTTCCTTCAAAAGAAGTTCCTTCAAAAACGGAGTCTTAGGAAAATTCGGGAGAGGAACTAACCGCGGCGAAGAAGTTCTTACGGTGCCCCGTACAACTGCCGGTATACGGCCGCATTGCGCAGAATGGCCTGCACATACTCCCGCGTCTCGGTGAATGGGATGGACTCGACAAACTCCTGCTGATCGCGGTACTTGCCCTGGCCCATCCATTCTTCCACCCGGTCGGAGCCCGCATTGTAGGCGGCCAGCGCATACTCAAACGATCCGCCAAACTGGTCGACCATGCCGCGGAAGTAGCGCGTCCCCAGTTCAAGATTGACCACCGGCGTATAGAGCTCACTCGCGCTGTAGCGCCGCAGCGATTCCTGATGAGCCACTAGCTTTCCAGTTCTCGGCAGCAACTGCATCAGCCCCACCGCATTGGCGTGTGAAACGGCCACGGGATTGAACTCTGACTCCTGGCGGATCAGCGACGCCACCAGATACGGATCGAGCCCGTTAGCCAGCGAAAATCGCTTCAAGTCGGCCCAATAAGGCCGCGGAAACAGCGCCTCCCAATAAGCCCGCGGCAACATCGAAATATCGACTGCGAAGTAACTCGGAACCGAATGCTTCATCACTTCAATCGCGAGATTGTAGTGACCGGTATCGATGTAAAGCTGCGCCATCTCGGCCGGGCCCCAGTTTCCGCCGTCGCTGGCCGCCGCAGCCTGCAACTCGCGCACCGCAAAATCCACCAGGCCGCCATTGGCCAACAGTTGCGCTTTTTGTACGTGCAGGTCGTCCGTAGGCGGCTCCGACAGCGTGACTTTATCTCCGTGCTCCAGCGGTGGAATGTGGTCGAGCAGCGGATATCGCCCCGGTGGATCCGGCGCCGGAGGCAATTTCAGCAGCCGGTCCCGCCCCAATTCGGCGTAGTAGTAATTGCGAAAACGGTCGGACAACTTTTCATAATAGGCGCGCGCCATGGCGAACTGGTTGTCTTCCTCAGCCAGCCGCGCCCGCCAATAGAGTGCTGCGGAAGTTTCGTTCCCGCCGGGATAGAGCTCGATCTGCTCGTCGAATCCCTTTTTAGCTTCCTCGTTCCGTCCCTGCCGCAGCGTCAGCCACGCCGCTTTCCAGTGCGCGTACGACGCTTTAGCTCCGCTCGGAAAACGCTGCTGCAATTCGCGGAAGGCGTCGAGCGCCTCATCGTACTCGTGATGCACTAAATGCAGATTCCCAACCGAGAGCAGGGCCGACTCGAACCACGGGCTGGTGGGCGCGAGCGTCCGCAGTTGTTCGACCGTGCGATAAAAGGTGTCATTGTCATCCGAGGCCCACGCTACCTCGCCGAGAATGTAGAGACGTTGCGCCTGCTGGTCGAGAGACGCGCCCGGCAGCGTCGTTAGTTCTGACTTCGCTTCGCGGTTGCGCCCGGCGCGATGCAGCGCGTCGGCCAGCAAGAGCACTGCAGCCGGACGTTCCGCCGCGCTCGCGCGGGCTGCCAGTTCACGATATTCGTTTGCCGCGTCGTCGAATCGCCGCGCCTTGATCAAGAGCTCTGCCCTCGTCTTGCGTTGCGCAGAAGTCGCCGGCGGCACTTTCGGCAGCTTGTTCAATTCCGCATAGGCGGCATCCGCTTCGGCCGCAGTCGGCATGTTGTAGTAAATATTGGCGAAGGCCTCGGTAGCTTTCGCGTTTTCGCCGAGAGCTGCATAAGCGCGCCCTAGCGCGAACTCAATATCGGACCGCGCCGGCAGCCGATCTTTTTCCAGCAACTGCGCGGCTTCCGCCGCCCGGCCCTCAGAAAGCAAGATCTCCGCGTAGCTCAAGTGGGCGTCGCGCACCAGCAACGAATCGGGATACGTTGTGCCAAAATCAGCCAGCGTCGCCAGAGCTTCGCCCTGTCGGCCGGTCTGCACATAGCAGGTGCCCAGGTAATACGCGACGTAGTCGCCAATATCGCCGGCGAGCGGCTTGGCGCGGTTCAGCGGATCGATGGCCTTGGCACAATCGTGATCGACGACGTGCGCGTATCCCACCACCAGCCATGCCAGTGCTCCCGCATCCTCGCGGGCATGCGCGCGCGCGTAGGCCTCGACTCCCGCATAGGCCGCCGGCGAACGATCTTCCAGTAACTGCTGCGCCATCGGACGCAAACTGGTGGACGCCACGAACGCTTCCCGCATCCGGCGCACGCGCGGCGAAAGCGCTCTCTTCCTCCGCCGCGCACTTGCGGAACTGCTCCGCGCACCGCCGCGCTTCTCGCCATGACCTTTACCGTGTACAGCAGCTCTGGATTTGGCGGGTGCTGTTGATGACTTGCTGGTCGTGGCCTGCCCGGAAGTCTTCTCGGAAGTTTGTGGCGAAGCTTTTTCTGAATCCGAAGCCGTTTTCTCGGCCGCATCGGCCTGTTTTTCTGAAGTACTGTCTGAAGTACTCGCGGGGGACGATTGCGAGGACGTTGGCGCGCTTGACGATTGCCGAGGAAACGCCCGCGCTATCGAAGGCGCGCCGCTCAGAAGCCCGCAGAATGCCGCCAGTGCGAGCGCCCACCACCACTTGAGACCCAATCGAACCACTTTTTTATTTTTCGCGCGGAGACGCGAACACCAGAACCTGCCCCATCCAACTCGAGCATAATTCTACTTGCGAAAACTTGCGCCCATGATCGAAAGATCTTCTTCGCCCAAGTTGCGCACCACTTCCTTCTGAAAATAATCGCCGCTCGCCGCCACCGTCGTCCCGTAACGCTTCTGATACGTGGCGCGGCTTTTCTCGATGTCGTCTTTCAGGCGATCATATAAATCCTTGTGCCGGCGCCCCTCAGCGACCTTCGCCTGGTTGTAGAGCTTGATCTCATCCACTAGCAGGCGCGCAAAACGCTGCGCCTTGCGATGGGTGTCGGCATCTTCGGCCGACATTCCTGCAAAGGGGTCGGCTGCCGCCGCGGGCGCAGCCGCGCTGGCGGCTGCCGCATGCGCCGAAACCTCCACCACTTCGGCAGCAGGCTCGGGCTCGGGCGCTCGCGGAGCAGTATGTTTGGGAGTGTGGGCGGCGAAAGGATCAGAAAACGAACTCACGCTGTGCACGGGTGCCGCAGGTGCCGCCGGCACGGCAGGCGCGGCAACGTCTCCGCCATCCTTTTGAACCTGCTTGCGCAGCGACGCGACTTCCAGCCACGAACTCGTCGCCATCACCAGCAGTTCGAGCGATGCAGTTTCAAGAAGGCCCGCAGCGCCGCCGTCGGCATAGAGCAATGCCGCAACTTTATCTTTCAAAACCAGAGGAAGAACCAAGAGCTGTTCGTTTTCCGGCGCGCCAAAACGATCGACAAACCGTTGATCCATTTCCGCGATATTGCCCGGAGTCGCCACCCGATTCTGATAGGCATGAATCGCGGGTCCAGCGCTCATATCCAGGTGGAAGTCTTTGATGGCCTCATCGTCGCCGAAACCACGGCCTTGCCAGCCATTGGCGGCTCCCGCCTTCATCACGAAGAGAGCCACGCGGGATGCGTAGGCACTGCCCGTATCCAGCAACGCCCGCAAAATTTCTTTCTGCGTGCCGCCAGCGTGAATGCTGGCGACAGCCTGCACAAGATTTCCCGGCGACAGATTCGGAGCGGCCGTTTCACCCGCGCCCGGAGCCACCGCAGGCAATTCCGCCAACACGCGCTCGACCAGATCCGTCTGCAGCTTCGGCAGTGCGCGGTCCAGAACCTGCCCTACCACTCGCTCGATAATTTGCCGGAGTTCCTTGCTTTCGACCATTTCTCAGAAAACCATTCTTCCGCCCAAGCGTTTCGACCCCGCCAGCACACCACCGGTAACACGGTTCTAACTGCTGATTATACGGCACTTGTACGACCGCAGCAGGGTACTTAGGTACTTGTTCGTCCGCGTCAAAGCCGGCTCTTTGCACTCTATCGCAAACTTTTCTCGCCGCCTACGTCAAAGCCGTTGGGCAAACTGCCCGGTTACCAAGTAGAATAACAGTTTCGAGTTCGTGCTTTGCGCTAGCCGTGCGAACCACATCTGTTTAAGTGCTTTTCGTTCGCGGACTTCGTAGGTTTGTACCTGAAAATACTGCATCGCCTGGACAATGGGAGCCATCCAAAACAAATTAGCGGGGCCTGTTAGCGAGGAGCTTTCGCTGGTTCAGGCAGCCAAGCGGGGCGACGACTCGGCTTTCGAAGAGCTGGTTCGCCGTTACGACCGTAATGTTTTTCGGATCGCTCAGCACATTACGCAGAACCGCGAAGACGCGGAAGACGTGGTGCAGGAAGCGTTTCTGAAAGCGTATGGGAATCTGGCGCAGTTCCAGGAGCAGTCGAAGTTTTATACCTGGCTGGTGCGGATTGCGGTCAACGAAGCCCTGATGAAGTTACGCCGGCGCAAGCCGGAGCGCACGGTTTCGCTGGACGAAGAGATCAAGACGGAAGATGATTCTCTTCCCCGCGAGATTGCCGACTGGAGCCCCAATCCAGAGCAGCAGTACACGCAAGCTGAGTTGCGCGAGATTTTGAGCAAGACCATCCAGGGCCTTCCCCCGGGCTTCCGGACGGTGTTTGTGCTGCGAGACGTGGAGGGTTTGTCCACGGAGGAAACCGCAGCTGCATTAGAGTTGAGCGTGCCCGCGGTAAAATCGCGGTTGCTACGGGCTCGCCTGCAGTTGCGGGAACGGCTGGGAAGATATTTTCAGAGGCGGGAGAACGGCAATGGAAAAAAAGGCGATGCGCACAGCGGAGATGGCGACCAGTGAAATGCTCTGAGTTTTTGCACGAGCTGACCAACTACTTGGACGGCGTCCTCGACGAGAAGACCAAGGTTGAACTGGAGAACCATCTTTCCTGGTGCCACAACTGCTACGTCGTCTGCGACACCACCAAGAAGACCATCGAAATCTATCGCGACTCCCAACTCTACGAACTGCCCGAAGACCTGCGCACCCGGCTCCGTTCCGCCATTATGGTGAAATGCCAGCAACAGAAGAAACGCGGTCCGCAGAGCGTGTGAAAACTCGGATGAACGGCCTCGAATCAACATTGTCACTGTCGAAGCAGTGGTCGACATTACTGTAAGTCCTTCCTCCAAAGCCACTTGCAGTGTCGCAGTACCCGCTTGTTCCAAAACGGAAACCATTGCTCCCTCCTCTGAATCTAAATAGCTGGGTGAGGCGTGCAGTTGGTGCGATAATGAGGGGCGCGCCGGGCCCGAGCAACAGGTTCGCGGGTGGAGTCACCCGCATGTGGAAGGTGGACCCATGATCGGAAAATTGTACGACGCGTTTTTTGGCTGCAGGCATCCCCGCTACAGCTTTCCAGTAACCATTCGCCGCACGGCGCGCCGCCCCCAGGCCGCCGCTTTGACCGGAACCTACGTCGCCTGTCTCGATTGCGGCAAAGAGCTTCCCTATGACTGGAAAGAGATGAAAGTAATTACTTCTCCGGAGCGCCATCGCGAGCATCTGGCAGAACTGGCCAAGCACGCGGCATAGTCTTGCCTGGGGCGCTCGATGCCGCTCTCACTGCACAACAACCCGAGGTGATCTGTAGCCGTGCGAGCAGGCGCCGCACACGGCGTTGTTGCGCCATCCCGATCGGGAAATGGTCTTTCCCAATCCCGTTTCCGAGTTCTACTTCATACCTTCGTAACCGCGATCGCGGGGGCGTTCTCCAAATTCTCGCCGCGTCCAAGCTAACGTTAGTTATTCGACTCCGTGCGTCCTTCAAAATGCGCGCATCGAGAGTCACAGGGAAACGTTCGACGGGAGCCGCATGCCGGGAGAAGCAGCAAGTCTTGGAAAGATTACGCTCGATGCCGGGAAGAAATCTGTCGAGCCCAAGGACCACTTCAGCAAACCCTCGGCCACGAATCCCGCGCTGCAGCGCGCTTTTAGCGGAAAAGGCGATCTGCTGGCGTCGATTCCCAGCGTGCCGGCCGTCCTTCAATCTTTGCTCGACGAACTCGCTCAACCCGCCGATGCGGTCAATCTCCTGCGCGTCGCCGAGATCATTGGGCGGGATGAATCTCTGGCGGCGCAATGCCTGCGCATGGCGGGCTCGGTCCTGTTCAGCCGCGGGCCGGCTCCGGACTCTCTGCGTGGAGCCGTGCGCCTGCTGGGCATCGTTCGCACCCGGGACATCGCAGTCGCCTGTGGCCTGATGAGGATTGTTCCACGGGAAGCGACGGCGCTTGATCCCATGATTTTCTGGCAGCATTCCCTGGCTTGTGCGATCGTCGCCCGCAAACTGGCGCGCGCCGTCGGCTTTGGCGATCCGGAAAAGGCCTACCTGGCCGGTTTGATGCACGATATTGGATACATCGTGAATCTAGTGGTTCTCCCCGAAGAAACCAGGGCAGCTATGGAAAGAGCGCGACGCGACAGCCTGTTCATGGGAGACGTCGAGCATTCCGATCTCGGATTCACGCACTGTCAGAGCGGCGAGATTCTGGCCCGTCAGTGGCGCCTGCCGGACGGGCTCGTGGAGGTGATTCTTTGCCACCACAACGCGTCCATGTCGGTCCTTAACCCTGCGGTGGTCGCAATCGTCTCGCTTTCGGATCGGCTATGTCGCGCTTCCAACCTGGGCCTCGGTTACATGGAAGCGGACCCCATGAGTGCATGGGAGGCTGACTGGAAGCTTTTGGTCGAGAAATGTCCGCTGGCCGCGGAGATTGCCTGGGAAGACTTCGTCAAACAATCCGAAAGTTACATAAGCGAAATTCACAAGCTGGTCGCTGGAATGTACAAAGGCAGTTAAACAATGCCAAATCCGAACTGAGCCCGAAAACAAAGCGAGCGAAGCAATGAATCAGCATGTTGCGCTGATTCGCGGCTTCGCTCAACACGGTTCGGAGTTTTTCCGTCCCTCAGTGTGCTGCAATCTTCGCGGGCGTTCTCTTTTCCATTGGCACAAACTGGCGCTCGCCGGGTCCGGTATAGATTTGGCGCGGCCGCGCGATCTTCTGCTCCGGATCGGTCATCAACTCTTGCCACTGCGCCAGCCAGCCCGCCGTGCGTGGAATGGCAAACAGCACCGTGAACATTTCCGGCCGGAAGCCCATCGCCTGATACATGATCCCCGAATAAAAATCGACGTTGGGATAGAGCTTGCGCTTCACAAAGTAATCATCTTCGAGAGCGATTCGTTCCAGCTCCAGCGCGATATCGAGCTTGGGATTGCGGCCGGTTACCTGAAAAACCTGCTCGGCGCTCCAGCGGATGATGGTCGCCCGCGGATCATAATTCTTGTAGATACGGTGACCGAAGCCCATCAGCTTGAAGTGGCCCTCTTTCATCCGCTTGATGTAGTCCCACACTTTATCTTTCGAGCCGATCTCGTCGAGCATCTTCAGCACTTCTTCGTTGGCGCCCCCGTGCAGCGGACCGGCCAGCGCCGAAGCCGCCGATGCCACCGCCAGGTACGGATCGGTCTCCGAACTGCCCACCGAGCGCATGGAATGGGTGCTGCAGTTCTGCTCGTGATCGGCATGCAGAATGAAAAGAATATCGAGCGCCCGCGCGATTGCGGGCTGGGCCACATACTTAGGCTCGACCATCTTCCACAGCATGTTCATGAAATTTTCGGTGTAACTCAAATCGTTGTCGGGATACACGTAGGGAAAACCAACATTGTGACGATACGACATGGACGCAATCGAAGGTACCTTGCCGATGAGCCGCACGATCTGATGCATTCGGTCGCTGGCGCTGCGCACCAGCCTGGCGTCGGGATAGACGCTCGACAGCGCCGCAATCGTACTCACGAACATTGACATGGGGTGCGCCGAATATCGGAAACCCTCCATGAACTTTTTCGTGGTCTCGTGCAACATGGTGTGATGGGTGATGTCATACACCCATTGTTTCAGCTCCGCCTCCGTGGGCAGTTCGCCGAAAATCAAGAGATACGCGACTTCGAGAAACGTGCAATGCTCCGCCAGAACTTCGATGGGATATCCGCGGTACCGCAAAATGCCCTTGTCACCATCGATATAAGTAATGCTGCTGCGGCACGAAGCCGTATTCATAAACGCCGGGTCGTACGTCATGAGCCCAAAATCATCTGGGCTGGTCTTGATTTGGCGCAGGTCCATGGCCCGAATGGTTCCGTCTTCTACCGGAACTGTGTAGGTTTTGCTGGTACGATTGTCGGTGATGGTCAGCGTGTTTTCTGGCATTGGAGGCTCCCCTGCAAGTCCTGCCGCAATATTTCCAACCTAGCCGAGCCTATGTCGCTTTGCAAGGCGATTCTGTGATCGCGGTCACAACCGCACGTGATTCTTGGTATAAACCCAGTCTCGGTCCCACCGCAACTGCCGAAAGTTACGGGCTGGCCTGTCCTTTTATCGCATAGTATCCCGGCCGCGCCTGCACCGTAAGTTTCTCCCGCGTATTCAGCCCAACCTTCAGCCGGTGAAACTTTCCATCCAGCTTCTGCGGTGAAAAACCCAGCACGTAGATATATTCAGGAATCTCGGCGGTTTGCCGGAAACCTTCATTCATATCGTTATTATTGTGGAAGAACGTCCCTCCGGTCCCGTAGGCCAGGTCCGCCATCAGTTCGTTTCGCTCCGTCGCTTCCTGCTGGTCTAACCCAGCTCTGGCCAGCGAATCCCCGGGATTGGTGGCGTCCACACCGGTTGCAGGAACGCCGCCTACATCCAGCGTGTTGACCACAATCCCCGCCTGGACCGCACGATCAATCAGAGCCATCGCCCGATTCTGGGTGTCGGGCGCAACCGTTAAGAACCCCGGCGACACCAGGACAATCGTTCGACGGCCAGGCATAGCCGCGGTTCTCGCGATCACCTCGGTGAGGATTCCCAGCGCATGCTCGCTGTCGACCCTTCCGGCCAAGGTGACTTCCAGCGCTCTCGAGGTCGCCAGTCGCTCCGCCAGCTGCGCGGTTCCCGAATGCGCGCAGTTCCCCGCATCCCGAATCGCGACTCCGCTGGCGTCGGTGTCCGCGTGATTAACGATCTGGTCCGCCTCGTAATAGCTCATCGGTGGACAATTCCATCCTGGCAGAGGGTGCGCTTTCAGACCTTTCAACGCGGCCTGCAGTTTTTCGCGGTCCGCCGTGAAGTTGACGCCAATCTCACCGGAAGTCGTGAACACCGCTGCCCGATCTTCGGGACGCAACTCGGCAAAATGCCGCGCCGCCGCATCTTTTGCGCTCAGAAGATCTTCTTGCGTCGCGTGCAGGTCGTCGAACACGTACGCCCAATTATTCTCGGCAACCGCCGGATTGCTCTTTCCACCGACTGGCGCCGCGCCAACTGCCGTGCTTCCCTTCTGTCCCTCGGCTTGTGCCGAAGCTTGATCCTCACCCTGCTCGACCGAGAACCGGCTGATCACCTGCAGCTTCCGCTCATCGAACAGCCGGAAATCTTCTTTGACCAGGTTCCCCACCGCGTGTCCGCTTCGGTCGCGCGTAACCACGCTGACCGGAACCAAATCCACGTTCACTTTGATGATCGGCACTTTGATGCCTGGCAACCCCTCACCGGCCGCAACCTGCGCGGGCTCCGCGTGCACGCTTGGCTGCGTGTTGCTTTGCTGCGCTGCCCTGTCGTGCGCAGCCGTTTCCTGGGCAACAAAGCTTTGCCGCTGCCTCTCGAGGGCCGCCAGTTTCCACAACGCCCCTACGGTCGCCATGTCCATGTCCTGCCTGTGCTCCGCTTCGAGCTGCGCCTCATCCTCCCGAATCGCCTGCTCCCGCAGGATGTCGTAGATCGTCTGGTTCTGTTCCAATTCCGCCTTCAGCGAATCTCCAGAAGTCGCTGCCACGGAATCGCTATTCGCGCCGCCAGCGACATCCAGCAGCACGCGGGTTTCGGCCCGAAACTTGTGGCATCCCTGGAATTGCATCACGTTCCGCGTCGGCTCCATGCCTTGATACTGGGTAGCTACGCTGGATGAGGCCGGAAGCACGAACTCGGTGCCGTCTCCAAACGCGACGTTGTCATAGTCGGTCAGCATCTCCGCGCTCTGAATCGGAAACGCCCGCGGAAGGTTCTTGGCCGCGGACCGGAAGCGCAGCACAGCACCGGTTTTCTGATCCACCCAAACCTCGCCGGCGTAAGGCGGCGCAATGATCTTGTCGGTGCCGCGTAACTGCCACAGCGGCTCATTCTGGCGCGCGATTCGGAAAGTGAAGACCCACGCCGAATGCCCGCTCATCGCCTTCTCGCCGGCAAACTGGAACACCGCCTGATTGCTCACGTGAAAGATGGCGCGGAGACTGGCCTCGAACTGCCCGCTCGACCACAATCCCGCGGTCCGGGCCACCCTTTCCTCTACCGGCCTGCCGTTGAGCTTGAGATCGCTGTACGACTCCCCACCGTCCTCATATCTCACCGTTGCCGTGATCAGGTCCGACGGCAGGCGGTTGTGCCCCTGGAAGCGAGATGTGGACTGCTGGCAGATGAAATTTGGCATCCTCTCGGGCAAGCTCATGGCATATACACACACGCCCCGCAGGGAATCGGCATGAGAAATGTCGGTTGGCAGCCACGCGCAGAAGTCAGACCCAGAGGAAACACTCCGGCTCGGGACCGGCACAATTTTCTCCAAAGTGCCGGCTTCGGAGTGCTCTCCCCCGCGCGCATTCCCGCCTTTTCCGAGATCAGCCACGGCCTGGCCGGTGGCTCGTGAGACAGCCTGCAGAATCGCCTCCCGGTCTGACTCCATTTCCTCACTCTTGGCCGTCCCGGCTGCGTAGGACGCTCCGTCCGGCACTCGTCGGAGCAGGTACTCGACCGTTGCCGTAATGACCGGCCGCGTCCCGATCGTCTGGGCGCTATAGGAAGGCTGGTATTGGCTCGAAGTCTCTATGGGGCGTACAAGGCTGTAGAGCACAAACGCGCAGTTTTTCTCCGCAGCTTCCGCCAGCGCCTGGTTGCCCGGCGCTGCATCCAGCGGAACTGCTTCGAGCGACATCTTCAGCTTCCTTTCTAATCGGGATTGGTTCAGCATCTTTACTATGCTGTCTCGCACCTCGAGGTCCGACACTGGACTGGCACCGTTGCTCGGCATCGCCACAGCAATGCGCACCACCGCATTTTCTTGCGATACCGCAGGCAGGCACAGGAGACAAAGAAAAGGTGCAGCAGCTAGAGGAAACAGTATTCGCCGAAAATCGCCACGCATGGCTTACCCCGCCGATTCACAATGATAATGGGGGCGCGTCAAGTTCATCCCCGAAAAAAACAAAACCGGCGGCCGCAGCCGCCGGGTCTTTTTCGATTAAAACCGCCACAGCGAACTGCGGCCCAATCCGTTGCGTTAGTTCGAGGAATCGTCCCGCCGCTTCAGCGTCGGACGATCGTCATCTGTACTGCCGCTGTTGTCGCCGGTATTCGACGTTCGCCGCAAGCTGGGTTTGTTCGCGTCCTTGTTGTCCAGAACCTTATGCTTGTTCTCAATCGCCGCCAGCCGCGCCTTCACCTCGTCAAACTCCGAAGTCGTCACGATGTATTGCGCCTTGGCCGGAAGAATCTTGCGAATCTCTTCCTGCGACTTCTCGATGCGATCCGCACTCTGCGGGTGGGTCTCGAACATCTTCGATACTGCCCCCGGTTTCTTTTTCTCCATTGCCTGGATCTTTTCAAAGAACGAGACGAAGGCCGACGGATCATACCCCGCGCGGTACATGTATTGCACACCCAGATAATCCGCTTGAGCCTCAAAGTTGCGCGAGAACTTCAAAATGCCCAGCATCGCCGCGGGCCCAGCCAGCTCATACCCGGCATAACCAATGCCGCCGCCCATAAAAATGAAGGGGATGGATGCGATCTGCATCAAATTCGCTCGCGACATCTCGCGTGCCGCATGGCACGCCGCCACGTGCGAAATCTCGTGCGCCATCACGCCCGCCAGTTCCGCTTCTTCATCCGCCGCTAGAATCAGCCCGGAATTCACGTAGAAAAATCCGCCGGGCAGCGCCATCGCGTTGACCACGTCTGAATCAATCACTTTGATGGTGAACGGCACCTGCGCGTCCGAGTTCCTCACCAGATTCTGCCCGATACGGTTCACATACTCAGTCACCACCGGATCATTCACCAGTTTGACTTGCGACTCGATCTGCTGCGCATACGCCCGCCCCATGGCCACCTGGCGCTCGATGCTGTACCAGTTGCCCACGCCGCGTCCGCATCCCACGTCGCGGTTGCCCACGGCGTCTACGTCATCAATGCGGCCGTCGTGCTTGATCTGGTTGTCTTCCTTTGTGGGCAGCGCGGCAGGCTGCTGCTTGGGTGCATTCTGTACGTCACTCGCCTTCGGCTGACCCGCATCCGGATCCGAATTCGGCGGAGCTTGCGGTTGGGTTTGCGTCGGAGTTTGTTGAGGAGACTGCTGCGGAGTCTGCGTCGGACTTGTCTGCGCCCACATCCTGGGTGAACAGATGAATGCGGCCACGCTGAACGCTACCATCGCCACCGCGCCTGCCAGCCATCGGAACTTCATAGGAGTACTCCTTTACCGGATTATACGCCCGCCCGCAACCCCCAAAGAAGACACCTCTGTCCCGTTTCAGTCGCTAAGTTAGACGCTGCCGGGACCGCCTCAGGTTATCCGCGCCACGATAAAACCACAGGAAAAGAAGTCTGTGATCCTGATCACACCCCAGAGTGACTCCCTTGGCTTACCGTATCCCCCACCCCCGTGGACAATGGTCGAGGTATGTACTAGAAGGTTAAGACCGAACCCGCAACTTGGAGTAAACTCATTGGGATTCGGGCGTTTCAGAAAGATGCTTTGCGAATAACGTAAGAAGGCCTACATGTCATTGCTCTGGCTGCGCTTCGCTCTGGCTTGCTATTTCATCGGGTTGGTCTACGCCTTCGTCGCGCTGAACCGCACCAGCGATCTTTTCAGCCGTATCGCCCTGCACGCGGCTAGCTTGGGTATGGTTTTCCATTTCGTCTCCTTGGTCGAATTATTCCTTTCCGGCCAGGTCGTCTGGGCGTCGGTACACAACGGCGAATCGCTGCTCGCCTTCTTTTCCATGTCGTTCTTCATGATCATCTATGCGATTTATAAGACCACATCGCCCGGCGTGGTCGTTTTTCCCGTCGTCTTCTTCTTGACGTTCGTCGCGGCCGTTGATGAGCAGCCGGTTCTACTGACCGCGTTCGTCCAGCGCCGGGGATGGCTCATCGCCCACATCATTCTCATTTTCACCGGCTATGCAGCCCTGGTGCTCAGTTTCGGCGCCAGCCTCCTTTACCTTGTCCAGGAACGACGCCTCAAATCGAAGAAGCCGACCAGCCTCATCTCCTTCCTCCCTGCTCTCGAAGTGATCGACCAGATCGGCTATCGCTCGCTGCTGCTCGGCTTCCCGTTCATGACTCTGGGCCTGATCACAGGTTCTGTGGTTGCGGTGACAACCTACGGCCACGTCGACTTTCTCGACCCGAAGATTCTGCTTTCGCTGCTGATGTGGGTCGTGTACATGCTCATGGTCTTCACCCGCTGGAACTCCGGATGGCGCGGACGCCGCGCCGCGGTGCTGGCCACCTTCGCCTTCGTGGCCGCGTTGGCGGCGTGGGCGGCTAACTATTTCTCCGCGATCCACAGGTTCGCTGCCTCATGAGGCTCGTATTATGAGATTCCAGCTCATCGGCGTGAATCACAAAAGCGCTCCACTCGAAGTGCGGGAGCGCCTGGCGATTCCCGAGTCGCGCCTGCCCGATACCTGCCGCGATCTCACCGCCTATCCCGGAATCGAAGAGGGCATGGTTATCTCCACCTGCAATCGCGTGGAGGTGGTGACGCACACGACCAACGGCTCGGCCGACCTGCGTGGATTCCTCCACGACCATTTTCACCTCAGTCCTGAAGAACTCGACGCACACCTCTATGAATTTCGCGAGAAAGACGCCGTGCGCCACATCTTCCGCGTCGCTTCCAGCCTTGATTCGATGGTAGTTGGCGAAGCCCAGATCCTCGGCCAGGTGAAGGAAGCCTACGCCACAGCTCGCGCTGTCGGCGCGGTCCGCGGACAACTCGATCAACTCTTTACCCGCGCTTTTGCCGTAGCCAAGCGCGTGCGCACCGAAACCGCTGTCGGATCGTCTTCCGTCTCCATCGCATCCGTCGCCGTCGAGCTCGCCAAGAAGATTTTCGGGACGCTGGAAGGAAAAACCGTTTTCATCGTCGGCGCCGGCAAGATGAGCGAACTCGCCGCCCGCCACCTGATGGCCCACGGCTGCACTTCCATATTTGTCGCCAATCGCACCTACGACCGCGCCATTGGCTTGGCCCAGAAATTCAACGGCCAAGCCATCCGATTCGAAGATCTTTATTCCACCTGCGACCGCGCCGACATCGTCATTACCTCAACCGGAGCGCCCCACGCTATCTTCCGCCGCGAGCACGGGGAGCAATTCCTTTCGCGCCGCAAGAACCGCCCGATGTTCTTCATCGACATCGCCGTCCCCCGCGACGTTTCGCCCGAAATGGCCAAGCTCGACGGCATCTTCGCCTACGACATCGACGACCTGCAGCAAGCGGTTTCAAGCCATGTCGCCGACCGCCGCAAAGAAGCCGAGCGCGCCGAAGCCATCATCGCCAGCGAAGTCGAAAAGTTCGAAGCGCGCATCAGCACGCTCGACGTGGTCCCGACCATCGTGAGCCTGCAGGATCATTTGGAGACCATCCGCCAGGCGGAAATCGACCGCGTCCGCGGCCGCATGGGCCAGTTGACCCCCGAGCAGGAGATCGCCGTCGAAGCCCTGACCCGCGGCATCATCAACAAAGTCATGCACACCCCGATCACCACGCTGAAAACGGCGGCCAAAGAATCGGAAGCCACAACGGTCGTGGATGTAGTGCGCCGCCTATTCAATCTGCAAGTAAGAGACAAGAACGCATCGGCGCAGCCAGTAGCGAAGAAAGACGAAGTGGGGACGCGGCAATGATGCCCCGCTCCAAGCGCCATTCGCGGAGGGCCGGCGCCATCCAAAACGTTCGCGCCATCCCCGAAGCCTGTCATCCTGAGAGCCCGCGTTTTGCTTCGCGGGCCGAAGGATCTCAGTCTCCCCTGCCGCCGCGCGTCAGCCAGGGGCTGTCGTTGCGTGAGCACTGGATCCCCCGCAGCCTGTCCACCCCCTGTCATCCTGAGCGCAGTCTGGCGATGCGCGAAGCGAATCGCCAGAGGAAGTCGAAGGACCCCTATAAGCTTGCACAACCGCCAGCAATTCGGGGAGTTTTCCTCTGTGCGGCAGGACAAGGCCACCTTACCCGGCGATGACGACCTTATGCAGCAGGCTTGAGAGAAATTGGCGCGACATTATCAGCTGCGAGTTCGACCGGTCCAAGGTGGAGAAGCTGGACAATTGTTTGCAGAGGCTCGAACGGTTTTTGCAGAGCGAGAAAGCCGCGGGACATAAGATCTATCCGGATGACACCGAGATTTTCAACGCTCTGAACTCAACAGCATTTAAGAATATTAAAGTGGTGATCATCGGTCAGGACCCCTATCACGGCGAAGGGCAGGCGCATGGCCTTTGCCTCTCGGTCCCTACTGGCGTCGACATTCCGCGGAGCCTCAGGAATATATACAAGGAGATCGACCCCAGCAAGATGCCCAGCGATGGCGACCTGACTGCGTGGGCAAAGCAGGGGGTACTGCTGCTGAACGCGACGCTGACCGTGCGGGAGGCTGAGCCCCGCTCGCATGAGGGCCAAGGTTGGGAGGAATTCACCGACGCCATTATCCGCGCCGTCAACAAAAAGCGCGAGCCCGTCGTTTTTCTGCTCTGGGGTTCCGACGCGCAGAAAAAACGCGCGCTGATCGGAGAAAAGCATCTTGTGCTGGAAGCGTCGCACCCTTCGCCGCGTTCCGCCTATCGCGGCCGCCGCCCCTTTGTTGGATGCGGCCATTTTAAAGAAGCCAACATATACCTGATAAAGCATGGACTTAAACCCGTCGTGTGGCAGAAGATTTAGAGTGCTAATCATGCCTAAACTCCGCATCGGCTCTCGCGGCTCGCAACTCGCGCTCTGGCAGGCGAACCACATTTCCGCGCTCCTGCGCACCCGTGGCCACGAAGTCGAAATCGAGATCATCCACACCACCGGCGACAAAATCACCGACGTTGCCCTCGCCAAAGTCGGTACCAAGGGAATGTTCACCAAGGAAATCGAAGAAGCCCTCGCCGCCGGCCGCGTCGATCTCGCGGTCCACTCATTGAAAGATTTGCCCACCGAACTTCCCGGGGGATTCGAAATCGCCGCCATCACCGAACGCCAGGACCCGCGCGACGCTTTCTGCTCAAAGCATTTCGAGCAAATCGAAGGCCTGCCCAAAAACGCGCGCGTCGGCACTTCCAGCCTGCGCCGTCAGGCGCAACTCAAGGCCATCCGTCCCGATCTGGACATTCATCCGCTGCGCGGCAACGTCGACACGCGCCTGCGCAAGCTCGAAGAGGAACAATACGACGCCGTCATTCTCGCTTCCGCCGGACTGAAACGCCTCGGCAAAACAGCACTGATCAAGCAAATTATTCCCGCCGAAATCATGTGCCCCGCCGCCGGACAAGGCGCGCTCGGCATCGAAATTCGCGAGGGCGATGCGGCTACCCGCAAACATCTCGAGTTCCTGAATGACCCTGCCGCCCGGGCCGCGACCACCTGCGAGCGCGCTCTGCTCAACAGCTTGGGCGGCGGCTGCCAGGTCCCCATCGGCGCCTTCGCAGAAGTTCGCGAGAACGCTCGCAACGGAAAACTGCATCTAGAATCCATCGTTGCCGACCCCGACGGCTCCAAACTTCTCCGCGACTCCCGCGACGGCGACGATCCCGAAAAGCTTGGCAACGCCGCCGGCGCGGCCCTGTTGGCCCGTGGAGGCGACAAGATCCTCGAAGCCGTCTACGGCCGCGGGCTGGCCGTGCTGCCGCAGCCATGATTGCTAGAATAACGATCGCCCCCAGCGGCATGAGCCGCGGGGATCGCACAAAATTTGCCACCAGCCCTGAGAGGCGAAAGAAACTGTGTATATTCCCGAACATTTCCGCGTCCGCGATCACGCCTCCGCCATCGCCTTCATGCGCGCCAACCCCTTCGCGGTTCTGGTCTCATCCACGGACGATGGTCCCTTCGCCACCCACGCGCCGGTCATTATTCGCGAGTCCGGCGAACAGGTCATTCTGCGTGGCCACGTTGCCAAGGCCAACCCGCACTGGCGCCGCCTCGAACATCATCCGCGCTGCCTGACGATCTTTCACGGCCCGCACGCCTACGTCTCGCCCTCGAACTACAACACCCGCGAAAACGTCCCCACATGGAACTACGGAGCCGTGCATGTTTACGGCAACGCCCGCGTGTTTGCCGCGCCCGAGGAACTGCTTACCGTCCTTTACGAGCTGATCCCTATGTTCGAGCCGGCTTACGCGGACCAGTGGTCCAGCCTGAGTTCTTCGTATCGCGAGCGTATGCTCAGCCACATCGTCGGATTCGAAATCGCCGTCACGAAAATCGAGGCCAAATTCAAACTCAGCCAAAACCGCACCCGAGAAGAACAGAGCAACGTGATTGCATCTCTCGAGGAAGCCGAGGACACTATTATTTCCGGGGTATCGCGCCTGATGCGGGAGCAGGGACTGGGCGAGAAGAAGGGCGGCGACTGAGATCTTGCGGGGCGGACCTTATTGAGCGAAGTCGAAGGAACTCCTGCCCGCGAACTCTAATCATGAGCACGAACACGAAATTGCTGAAGGGTCGGCCGCTGGCTGGAGTCCGCATCCTGGTCGGCCGCGCTCGCCATCAAGCCGGTGCATTGTCCGCTGAACTACGGAATCTGGGTGCGGATGTAATCGAGATCCCCTTCATTGAAATTCGCAAACCGCGCTCGTTCCAGCCACTCGACTCCGCGCTGAAAAATCTCGGCACTTACGACTGGCTGATCCTGACCAGCGTCAACGGCGTCGAAGCCATGTGGGATCGTCTCGAAAAACTGCGGATGCTACAACCGCGGAAGAGCGGGCCTTCAGGCCCGCGTTCAGACGCGCGAAATAGTCGGGCTTTAGCCCCGCTGCTCCGCATCGCAGCCATCGGCCCGGCCACGAAAAAGGCCATCGAGAAGCGTAACGTCAAAGTCGACGTTGTTCCCAAAGAATACGTCGCCGAATCCGTCGTGCGCAGTTTAAAGAAAAAGGTGAAAGGAAAACGCGTGCTGCTGGTTCGCGCCAAAGTTGCCCGCGATGTGATCCCGCGCGAGCTGCGCAAGGCTGGCGCGCAAGTCGACGTTGTAGAAGCCTACGAAACGGTCGTTCCGCGAAGCTCGCGGCGCCGCCTGCAAGGCACGCTCAAGAATCCGAAGCGTCGCCCACATATCGTGACGTTTACAAGTTCCTCCACGGTAAAGAACTTCGTCGAACTGCTGGGCCAGCAAGCGGCGAACAAGCGCAGCGTCGCGCTCGCCGGAATCCTCATGGCTTCCATCGGCCCCGTTACTTCGTCAACTCTGAGAGCCCTCAGCCTCCCGGTCGACATCGCCGCCGAGGAATTCACCATCCCCGGCCTGATCGCTGCAATCGTCAGATGTGCAGCCGCGCGATCCTGAAACTGTGTCCTCGGTAGTAAAAGCTTTTGAATTACTCCGTCACTGAGCAACCGCAATCCGCCGGCGCCACATGCGCCAGCAGAAAATCTGCCACCCGCCGGTAAGCGTCAATCTGATTTTCTACGCGCGCAAATCCATGGCCTTCATTCTCATAAATCTTGTAATCAACCGTCCCGCCGCGCTTCTTGATGGCCTCGACGACCTGTTCGGTCTCCGACTTCGGACAGCGCGGATCGTGCCCTCCCGCCAACAGCAACAACGGCGCTTTGATCTGATCGATGAAATTGATCGGCGACCGTTCCTCATACAGCGCCTTGTTCTTCACCGGATCTCCCATCGTCGCCATATCCGACTGCTGCAGCACCGGGTCTTCATTCTCAATCTCAGTGAACCAGTTCACAAACGGCACAATCGGCACGCCCGCCGCCCAGACATCCGGCGCTTTCGTTACCGCCATCATGCTCAGGTAGCCGCCGTAGCTGCCGCCCATCACCGCAATCTTTTTCGGGTCGAGATGCCCCGTCTGCTTGATCCAGTCCACACCCGCCAGCACATCCTGCAAATCTCCGCCGCCCATATCGAACAGATTCGCCTGCTGAAATTCTTTTCCGTATCCTGTCGACCCGCGATAGTTGGGCGCGAGCACCATGTATCCCTGATTGGCGGCGTATTGAATGAAGCGGTTGAACGAATTCATGGTCTGCGACGTCGGCCCGCCGTGTATGTAGACGATGGCCGCGTTCTCCCCGTTCCGCGCCATGTTGAACGGTACATACAGAAACGCCGAGATCGTCCACTTCCCGTCGCGGCTCGGATAATGCACCAGGTACGGCTCGACCATATCCTCCGATCGCACGCCCGCCACCAGCGAATGCGTAATCTGCTCCGACTTTCCGGCTGCCAGGTGATACACCCACAGGTCGCCCGGAGCCGTCGGCCCGTTGTGGTTATAAAGCAAACGCGTTCCATCCGGACTGAACGCAGAATGCCCGCCCACCGGCTCATTCACCCCTTCAGCAATCGCCAGCGCCGTCGATTTTCCCGAGGTCAAATCGTGCAGATAAATATCCTCATTGCCATCCACGTTGGCGCTGAAAGTGACGCGCCTCCCGTCCGGCGAGAACTCGTGCCCGCGAATTTCCCACTTGTCTTTCGTCAGCCACGCGATCTTCTTGGTCGCCACTTCAACCAGACCGACGTTCTCGAATCCGTTGGCCGCGTTCGAAGTCAGCAGAACCTGCTTTCCGTCCGGCGAAATATCGTTCGCGAAATAGAGCTGCTCGCCCTCATGCGGGGTCAGCAGCGTGCTTTTTCCCGTCGCGACGTCAGCAACAAAAACATTCGAGTCCGTCCCCTTCGCCTGATCCTGCGTGTAAACGATCTGTTTCCCATCCTTCGACCAGATCGGATTCACATTCCGCCTATCCTGCGGCGTTCCTGTCGTGATGTGCTTTACCTCGCGCATGATCATGTCGTAGACGTCAATCTCATACGCCGCCGAAGTTTTCGGCTTCACTTCATACGCGAGATATCGCCCATCCGGCGACCACGTCGGATTCAACTCCGCAATCTCCTGCGTTTGCGTCAGATTCACCACCCTGCCCGTCTTGGGCGAAACCAGAAAAATGTCCCACTGCTCGTCGCCGTCATAATCCGACTGATACGCGATCCACTTTCCATCCGGCGACCATGCCGGCGCCGTCTGCCGCTGATCGCTAACCGTCAACTGCACTGGCCATCCGCCCTCCGCCGGGACGATCCACAAATTATTTCGCCCGCTCATGTTCGAGATGAACGCAACGCTCTTGCCGTCGGGCGACCAGGTCGCTCGCCCGATCTGCCGCGTCATATAAAGCTTCTCGATGGTCAGGCTGCGCGGTTCTACTTCCGCATTGGGCGTCGACGAAATCTTCTTCGGATCAGTTACCGCCTGCGGCGCAGGCAGCATTTGGGCAGCGGTTTCTACCACGACTGTGCTCATAAATATGACGATAGCAAAGAGGACAAAAGCGCGCATGAAGAATGAAACCTCTCGAAGGCGAAAGAAAAGTCTAGCAGAGGAATTCGAGGCGAAATTCGCTTACTACGCCTTTGCGCCCTTATGCACTTCCACCGTGCTCCAAGTCTTATCTCCGGCATGGCACAAATTCTCCAGCGCGCACTCCGCGCACTTCGGCTTGCGCGCGATGCACAGCTTCCGTCCATGCCAGATGATCTGGTGCGAAAACAGAATCCACTTCGCCCGCGGGATCTCCTTCATCAGATCCTGCTCGATCTTCTGCGGATCATCCTGTTTCGTCAGTTCCAGCCGCCGCGAAATGCGGTGCACATGCGTATCCACAACCACGCCTTCGGCCTTCTTGAACCACGTCCCCAGCACAACGTTGGCAGTCTTGCGCGCCACCCCCGGCAGGGTCAACAACTTCTCCATGTCGTCGGGAACCTGCCCACCAAACTCGGCGACGATTTTCTGCGCCGCGCCCACCACGGACTTCGACTTGTTGCGAAAGAATCCGGTAGACCGCACATCCGGCTCCAATTGTTCCGGCGTAAGCGCAGCAAACGCCTCCACCGTCGGATATTTCCGAAACAGTTCTGGAGTAACCCGGTTCACATTCACATCCGTCGATTGCGCCGACAGAATCGTCGCCACCAGCAACTCCCACGCACTCGAATGCGTAAGCGCACAGGTAACCTCCGGATAAAGCTGGTCCAGCCGCTTCAGGATTTCCGCCACGCGTTCCGGAGCCAGTGGGTTGTAGCCGCCCGCTTTCGACCTTGTCTTCAACGGAGATTTTTTGGCAACAGCTTTTGCTCTTGCTCGTGTGGCGACGGGCGCCTTCGCCCGTCCGGTTTTTACCGGCATCACCACCCGCGCCACCCGGTCCTGGCGTCCCGTGCGGGCTGGCTGACGTGGAACGATTCCCCGCGGCATGAAGAAGATCCTTTCCTGAAGGGCAGGTGCGGGTCATCATAGCAATTGCCCATTGTCGATTGCCAATGGCCGGTTGGTCGGATGGACAAAAGAATGGTGCCGACGACTCTGATAACCGTGTGCTTTCAATCGGCATTCACCCATAGAAAATCGGCAATGCACCCTGTCCGTCGGTAACCTCTCAGGCAATTGACGCGCCCACCGCACGACGCTAATCTGGGAGGAGTTCAAGCAGCAGCCGAAGGAAATCAGCCGTGGCCGTAAATTCCATCCAACTCGGGCAAGTCTGGCGCAGCGAAGCCGACGGTCAGGATTACCTCGTCACCAAGGTCTATAACGAAGTCTTCACCCAGTACGCCATGCTGCGACCCGCGGGAATCACCGCTCCCGACGCCCCCACGGTAAGAATCAAAGTCTCTAAATCTGCCCAGGGCGCAACCCTCCCCGGCTACGCCTTTACCCAGGACGGCTCGTTTTAAAAGCTAGCGATCGCTTTAAAGCTGGCGATCGGCGAGCGGTAATCAGTAGTCAGGGCAAGCGGCCACCTGTTCTCCGCGATAACGTTCATCGACAAATTTCCGCTACACTACTGAAGGCGGTGGTCAGGCATCTCCCAACTAACTTAAGCAAACGGTGCTACTGACCACTGCCCACTGACCCCTGCTCCCCAATGACTGAAAAAATCCTCGCCATCCTCTTCATCTTTATCAGCAAAATCATCGCCGCCACTGGTTACGCCGGCGTCGCGCTGCTCATGGCCATCGAGTCCGCCTGCATTCCGCTGCCCTCCGAACTCATCATGCCCTTCGCCGGATATCTCATCTTCCAGGGAGCCTTCAAACTGTTCTGGGTCGCCACCGCCGGCGCCGTCGGCTGCAATCTGGGCTCGCTCATCGCCTACGAAATCGGCAACTATGGCGGACGCCCGCTGGTCGAGCGCTACGGCCACTGGATCCTCATGTCCCACCGCGAGCTCGACTGGGCCGACCGCTTCTTCGCCCGCTGGGGATACCTTGCCGTCTTCATCGCCCGCCTGCTGCCCGTGATCCGCACTTTCATCGCGCTGCCCGCCGGCATCGCCCGCATGCCCCGCGCCCGCTTCCACATCTACACATTTCTCGGATCCTGGCCCTGGTGCTTCGCCCTCGCCTGGTTCGGCATGAAGCTCGGCGAAAACTGGCGTCAGTTAGGAAAATATTTCCACAAGTTCGACGCTGTGATTCTGCTGGCGCTCGTAATCGGCGCTATCTGGTTTGTATGGAATCACTGGCAGAATCGGATTGGTAGTCAGCCACGAGCCATTAGTCCCCAGTAAGTGGCCGCGTATCCCGAACCTAAGCTTTCGCCAACTGCGATCCCACAATCTGCCACCTGCCCTCGCGCCTCACCACCACATCCATATACCAATAGCGCATCGAAAACCGCCGCCCATCCTGCTCGATCTGATCCTCCTCCGATCCATGAACGATGGCAAAATCCCCAAACACCCGCACCCGGCGCCCCGTCGAGGTCATCGACACAAATCGAATTGCGCCCGATGTAAGCCTGCGAATCAACTCTTCCTTGCTGACCACTGTTCCGGATTCGTCATACTGAAGGTAGTCGTCCGCGTAGATCCGCGACAGCTTGTCCACGTCGGCGGACATCAGCGCCCGGTCCCCATCCTCAAACAGCTCGATAATCTGTTGTTCGTCACCGGCTGCCATCGATCTAGTATGACTCAAGCGCATTGTCACCCTGAGCAAAGTCGCCGCGCACGCAGCGAACGGCAACGCAGTCGAAGAATCCCTACCTGCAAAACCCCCGGACACATGGGAGTTGCCTGGCAATACGGTCGATCTCGATCCGGAACAGTAGAGTTCGCGGGTGACTCAGACGGATGGGCCCAGAAGAGACTTGCGGGCTACCCGGAAAATGCTTGTCATTCCGAACCGGCACGAAGCGGCGGTGAGGAACCTGTTTTCACATCCGCCACGATGCTCCCGCCACGCCCACGATGTTAATTCTTCGTAACAATCCTCAAGGAATTCCTTTATCGCCTCTATCGAAATTTGGAATTAGACATAATCCCAAGCGGTCCGCTAGGGTAGGTTATGGACTCCTTCATATCAGTTGAAGACTCACATGTTGATGTACTCCACGAAATTGGCGTTCGCCTCGCATCGGCCGACGGATTTCACGACGTCCTGAACCGGGTCGTCGAATTTGCCACAGCTCTGGTCAAGTGCGACTCCTGCCTCATCTACGTGCTCGAAGGCGATGAACTGGTGCTGCGGGCCTCACGCAATCTGCATCACGACGTGGTCGATCGCCTCAAACTCCGCATCGGGCAGGGCATCACGGGATGGGTCGCTGCGCACAGCGAGCCGGTCGCCATTCCAGAAAAAGCGGCGCACGATCCGCGCTTCCAATTTTTCCACGAGCTGCCGGAAGACAGCTACGAAGCTTTTCTTTCCGTTCCGCTCATGTGCCGCGGACGTGTCGTCGGCGTCATCAACTTGCAGCATCGCCAGCATCACGCATATCGGCGTCGCGAAATCCGCATGATCTCCGCTATCGGATTTCTGGTCGGCGCTGAAATCGAACTCGCTCGCCTTGAGGAAGCAAACTCCTCGCTCGCCCAGCAACTGCAGACGCGCAAAGTGGTCGAACGCGCCAAAGGCATTCTGCAGCGCGATCTCGGATTGAGCGAAGAAGAAGCCTATCTGACCCTGCAGCGCCAAAGCCGCCAGAAACGCAAGCCCATGAAAGAAATCGCCGAGGCCATCGTGCTCAGCGACGAAGTAAAAGAAAACTCCCAAATCCGCCCGGCCTAGTAGTAGCGCCACCGTCCCGGCGGCTGTCCGGCGGGCGTCCTCGCCCGCCGCGCGTGCGTTATCCGTGTGCGTTGCTCTTCTGTCATGCATTCCGACCGCAAAAACCAAGGGCGGACGCCTGGTTTGGCGCCCGCCCCGGTTTTCCTGGACAGCAACTTGAACCAACCAAAACCTATTGGCCCAATGCCGCAGCCGCGGTTCCGGCTCTGGCAATCTGCTTCTCGGCTCGTCCCGACGGCTTCGCAAACCGCAGCGTCATGCCAAACTCCGGCAGCTGCATCGCGCTGACGTAGCTGGTTCCGTCGGCCGTGGTTCGCAACACAAGCATGCTTCGGTCCGTCGGTCTCGTATCGTCCACGTCGTGCACCAGCAGGAAGAAGCCCTTTTGGTTATGGTTGAGTTCGTTCAGTGTCACCACGTGCACCAGATCGTTGGACTCCAGCGAGAACTTGTATTCTCCCGCCGGAACCTCAACACTTCCCCAGCGCACATCATGCGCCAGGGTGAATCTTCCCCGCGCCGTCTCCTGGCCAGAAGCCAGGGTGGGCGCAAAGTTCAGGGTGGTCAACGCCAACACAACGGCGTAAGCGAATCTGCGAATCGTGCTCATCTGAATCGAGGTCATGCAATTCTCCTTCTGCTCTTCGTCAGATTGAATCCAGAAAAACGACTCCGGAGACAGGAATCCGCAAGAGCGGTTCTGAAGAGCACGCATCCCGCGCAAAGCGGTAGGCGTGAACTCAGATTTTGGTGGAGAACAACGAGGTCAGCAGATTTGCAAGACCGCTGCCAGGCGGACATGCAAACATCAGCTCCGCGGGACCAGCCAACAGAGACGGCCGCGAAGTGATTTCACTATGCATCAGAACCAGTGCACCAGTCCAACTCAAAGATTCGATGCAGCCGAATCGTTCAGCGCGACAATGCGGCGTCACTGTGCATGTGGCAATGCTCATGTGGAGACGGCCGCCTCGGCCGTCCAAGCCAGGGGCGAAGCCCGGCGCCCAGAAGCAAGAAATTCTGGTATCGCCCGAGCGGCGCTGCGAAGGGGAACCGCACCGAGCGTTACTGCTCAATCCTCATCCAACGCCGTCGAATCCGTATTTCCCGCGCTCCACCCGCCACCGTTTGCCAAACTCTCCCGCCTCATGAGAGCATTCTTATTTGGTGACGGTGGCCAGCCACCGCCACCACCAAAGGAGAATCATGTACCAGAAAAAAGCGGGGGTCTTCATGGCCGACTGGTGGGATGCCGACGGCCGCCGTCATCGCAAACAATTCGCCAACGCCGCGTCAGCACGTGAGCACGAGCACCGCGAGACCGCCCTCGCTCACGCCGAACGCGCCAGCCGCGAGATGAAGCTGGCCTCCCGCACCGGTGGCCAAAAGAAAGCGTCACCAAAGTCGAATACTGTCACCATCGAGCCTGCAAGAGGCAAACTCGGCGTCATGATCCCCGGCATGGGCGCGGTCGCGACCACGTTCGTTGCCGGCGTCGAAGCCATCCGCAAGGGACTCGCCAAGCCCATCGGGTCGCTCACGCAGATGGGTACCGTCCGGCTCGGCAAGCGCACCGAAGGCCGGTCTCCCAAGGTAAAGGAGTTCGTCCCGCTCGCCGGGCTCGATGACCTGGTCTTCACCGGCTGGGACATCTTCGAAGACAACATGTACGA
Source organism: Terriglobales bacterium (assembly GCA_035504195.1). Classification (GTDB taxonomy): domain Bacteria; phylum Acidobacteriota; class Terriglobia; order Terriglobales; family Acidobacteriaceae; genus Sulfotelmatobacter. Next base: position 178,710 of record DATJSG010000016.1, on the reverse strand, counting down.
ATCGGCGTCGAACGCGGGCGTGCTCGACTATCGTCTGCTTGAGCAGTTGAAGCCGTTCCTGTCGTCGATCACGCCGCGCGCGGCGGTCTTCGATCACAACTACGTCAAGAAGATCGACGGACCCAACGTGAAGAAGGGCAAGTCGAAGATGGATCTGGCCGAGCAACTGCGCCAGGACATTCGCGACTTCAGGAAGTCCAGCGGCGCAACTCGCCTGATCACCATGTGGTGCGGATCGACCGAGTCTTACATCGAGCCGAGCGCGGCGCATCAGTCGATCAAGGCATTCGAGAAGGCAATGCGCGACAACGACGAGATGATCGCACCGTCGATGATGTATGCCTACGCATCGCTGATGGAAGGCGTCCCGTTCGCCAACGGCGCGCCCAATCTCACCGTCGACTTGCCGGTGATGCTCGAGCTCTCACGCAAGAACGACGCGCCCATCTGCGGCAAAGACTTCAAGACCGGCCAGACGCTGATGAAGACCGTGCTGGCGCCCGCCTTCAAAGCGCGGCTGCTCGGACTGAGCGGATGGTACTCGACCAACATCCTGGGCAACCGCGACGGCGAAGTGCTCGATGATCCGGGGTCTTTCAAAACCAAGGAAGAGTCGAAGCTGGGCGTGCTCGAACACATCCTGCAGCCGGGGCTCTATCCCGAACTCTACGGGAACATGTACCACAAGGTCCGCATCAACTACTACCCGCCGCGTGGCGACAACAAGGAAGGATGGGACAACATCGACATCTTCGGATGGCTCGGCTATCCCATGCAGATCAAGGTCGACTTCCTCTGCCGCGATTCGATCCTGGCCGCGCCGATCGTGCTGGATCTCGTGCTGTTCCTCGATCTGGCGCAGCGCTGCTCCGAACTGAAAGGCCTGGGCATTCAGGAATGGCTCAGCTTCTACTTCAAGTCGCCGATGACGGTGCCGGGGCTGTATCCCGAGCACGACCTGTTCATCCAGCTCATGAAGCTGAAGAACACATTGCGTCATCTGAAAGGCGAGGAACTGATCACGCACCTGGGGCTGGAGTACTACGATTGAGGAGTTAGTCCCGGTTCGCGCCCGGCCAACGGTGTTCACCACACGGTCCTGAGGAGCGGGCTGCGGCGGATTCTCTCGTCGTGGGTGACTAGAGTCAAACCTTCGGCGCGGGCGGTGCCGCCGATGATGCGGTCGGAGGGATCGCCGGAGTAGTCGCGTGGGAATTGGGTCGCCAGCGTGGCAATCTCGGGCGTGATTGGCAGCACCGTGACTCCTTCGATGAGCAGCTTAAGAGAGGATTCAATCGTGCCGTATCGGCGAATCCGTCCTCGCGCCAGGAGCGAAGCGAGTTCCCAGACAGTGATGGCGGAGATTGCGATCCCACCTTGTCGCCGGGCGCGACGAATGGCCGATGCGGCCGGACGCGAAAGAAACTTCGAATTATCTACCGCCCAGAACAGGACGTGAGTGTCCAGCAGAATCAAAACGCGGACTCCCACTCCTCTGGCGGGTCCGCATCGAGGTCGCCGACCACTTCAAACACACCTCTGAGTCGACCGATGAAGTCGTCCTTTGGTTCCTCGATTGGGACCAGTTTCGCAACTGGCTTGCCGCGCTTCGTAATCACCAGCGGGCGCTTGGTGGCCCGTACGTCGTCCATCAAAGTGAGACACTGGGCCTTGAACGTCGCTGCGGGAATCGTCTTCATAGATTCATTCTAGCAGACGTGGTCAAGTCGAAATGACCATAGACACATCACACCAACTTCTTCTCCTTCTTGTACTCGTCGAAGGTGGCGAGGAAGCGGCCGATGTCTGTCTTCCGCAGGTAATAGGGCGTCGACAGGCGCAGCTTGTATGGGTCACCGCCGCGGATTCTGATCTTGTGGGTGGTCCACATCCAGTTCTCGAGTTCCATGCGCTGCACGGGCGGGACGTTCACGCTGATGATGGCGCAACGCAGGGATGGGTCGGGCGAGGTCCAGGATTCGGCGCCACGCTTCAGCATCTCCGCCAGAATATAGTCGGCGAGCTGACGATGACGGCGCTCTATGTGATCGATGCCAATGTCGTTGGCGAGCTTGATCGAGGCGCGCAATCCCCACAGCGAGGGTACGTTTGAACTGCCGATGCGTTGAAAACGTTCGGCGCGCAGGTTGGGCTCATCCCAGCCTTCGGTGGCGATGGTGCACCAGAGACGGTCGATCATTTCGTCGCGGACATACAAAAACCCCGAGCCTTTCGTAGCGAAGAGCCATTTGTGCGGGCTGGACGAATACATGTCGCAGCCGAGGTCGTGCAGGTTCAGGCGCATCATGCCGACGACGTGAGCGCCATCGACCGCGGAGAGAATTCCTTTCGAGCGCGCCAGGGCGCAAATCTCTTTCGCCGGGAGCACTACTCCAGAGAACGTGGTGATGTGGCTGAAAAAGATCACGCGCGTGCGCGGCGTAATGGCGTCGTTGAACAGGTTCAACACCTGCGCCGTGTCTTTCACAGGTCGAGGCAGGGTGACCTTTTTGATCACAATGCCGTAACGTTTGGCTTTCAAGTTCCAGGGATGCTCGCCGCCGGGATGCTCCTGATCGGTCATGAGCACTTCGTCTCCCGGCTTCAGGTCGATGCCGTTGGCGATGTAGTTGTTGGCCTCGGTGGCGTTGCGCAGCAGAGCGATCTCGTCGCGCTTGCATCCGACGAATTCGGCGAGTGGATCGCGGAATTCGTTCCACGCGGCATAACCCCAGATGGGATAGTCTTCGGGATCGTGCTGATCCATTTTCTCGGTCGTGGTGTAGCCGTCGAAAATGGCGCGCAGGACAGGAATGGGGCTCGATCCGACGGTGCCGTTGTTCAGATAGATTTCGTCCTCGGGGATGAGGAACTGGTGGCGCATTTCATCCCAATACGCGTCTTCGTTCTTGTCGAGCAGCGAAGGATCGGGGAGCGGCGGGTTCTTTTCGAGCTGCGCGAACAGGTGTCCGCGAAGCGCGAGCGAGGCCGCAACTCCGGCGGCCGCGCCAGTGAAGCTAGTCGATAAGAAATGACGGCGATCGATCATCAAGCCTCCTCGGAGAACGGAAGGGCGATGGTACGGCTCCGAAACCCGGTTGGCAAGAACCCGGTTGGCAAGAAGGACGGGCGGGATAGGAGGGCAAGACTGGTCGCGCAATTTTTTTTATGCGGATCGGCTAAGATCTTTGTTTGCCTGGAGTTAGGATGGGTATACCCCTGCAATTCCCGGCAAAATCTTGAAAGCGAAGGACTTATAGGTAAAATATTGCGGAATAAGGGTTTACCTGGGCGATTCTGGAGTGGCTTCCCGCTGGCAATGGGCCATTTGCTGCGGCTAAACACGACTACATCTATTTTAGCAGGAACGGTAGGGTCTGCCTCTGGGAGGGCTTGGGTTTAGTTGCTTCAGAGAGAATGAGTTAGGAGCTCGGGATTATTTATTGCTTGACAAGTGACGGGCAGCGGAAACTTTCCCGTTCGGGAAACAGGCAAGTGGCGGGTATTGGCTAATTCCGTGTTGCTAGTAGGATTCATTCTTGCCACGACGGGTTAGCGGCGAGAGAACCCCTTATGACTCATGGTGACGATGACCGTCTTTGCCTGAGATGCGACCATCCGAAGTCCGAGCACCGACGAAACGGATGTATCCATACTGACCTGTTGCCACAGTTGGAACACGGCAACCCAGAGCGGCAGATATGCCACTGCGAAGGATTTCAGGTACGGATGGGGAAGTTTGAACAGTTGAAATAGAAAAGCCCGGATGCCAGTCCGGGCCTTCGTCAATTCTTTGGGCGCAATCCTTAAGGATATGCGGAGATGCGCTCCAATGTCCAAGAGAAAGCTACTCGGGGCCGAGCCGAGCGGCGAGGGCCGCAAGACTATCCAGCGAAGGGCCAAAATAAAGGGGGGCGGCCAGCGGACGGAATTAGCCCACTACCAACTGGCAAGGATGGCCGTCTGCTTTCAGCGAATCCCTTATAATCGTCAGTCACAGAGAGGAACCTTTTGCCCTTCGACGACCTTCGCCAGTGGATCGCCACGCTGGAACGCGCGGGCGAACTGAAGCGCATCCAGACCGAAGCGGACCCGATCCTTGAAATCGCTGAAATCACTGACCGGATTTCAAAAGGCCGCGATGCCAAGGGATCGCCCGGGGGCCCGGCGCTGCTTTTTCAGAATGTAAAGGGCCATCCTGGTTTGCGCCATCCTGGTTCGGGCCATCCTGGTTCGGGCCATCCTGGTTCGCAACTGCTCATCAACCAATTCGGGTCGGACGCGCGCATGAAGCTGGCGCTGGGCGTGAGTTCGTTTGAGGAAATCGCTGACCGCATGCGGATGTTCATGGACATGAAGTCCCCGCAGGGCTTTCTCGACAAGCTCAAGATGCTGCCTTTGTTGACCGAGGCCGGGAAATTTTTCCCGCGGACGGTACCCACTGGGCCGTGCAAAGAGGTGATCCAGCGCGACAATTTTTCCCTTCTGGACTTCCCTGTTTTGAAATGCTGGCCGAAAGATGGCGGGCGATTCATCACTCTGCCGTGCGTGACGACGCGCAGTCCGAAGTCGGGCAAGCGCAATCTCGGCATGTACCGGATGCAGATCTATGACGAGCGCACGACGGGAATGCACTGGCAGAGGCAGAAAGTTGCGGCCGAACATGCTCGCGAGCGCATGCGTGCCGCGGTGGAAGGAAAGTCTGCCGCGGTGGACATTATGGCGCGCTCTTCGGGCGGAAGCGTGCTGGCCGAGGGCGAGCGGCCGGCGGGAAAAATGGAAGTTGCGGTTGCGATTGGGACCGATCCGGCAGTGACCTTTTCTGCCATTGTTCCCGCGCCGCCGGAGATTGAGGAATATTTGATTGCCGGATTCCTGCGTGGAGGAGCGGTCGAACTGGTCAAGTGCGAGACCGTCGATCTGGAAGTACCGGCCTCGAGCGAGATTGTACTCGAGGGTTACGTCAATCTCGACGAGCTTCGCAGCGAGGGGCCGTTTGGCGATCACACGGGATTTTATTCGCTGGAGGATCTTTATCCAGTGTTTCATGTCACCTGCGTCACGCACCGCAAGGATCCGATTTATGCGACCACGATCGTGGGCAAGCCTCCGCAGGAAGACGCGTATATGGGCAAGGCGGTGGAGCGCATTTTTCTGCCCGCGATGAAGCTTACAATTCCCGAGCTCGTCGATATCAATTTGCCGATCGAGGGCGTGTTTCACAATCTGATGGTCGTGTCGATCCGGAAGTCGTATCCGGGGCAGGCACGCAAAGTGATGAATGCCATCTGGTCGCTCGGCCAGGCGATGTTCACCAAGTGCATTGTCGTGGTGGATGAAGATGTGGACGTGCAGAATCTCGGGGATGTCGTGCTGAAGGTTTGCAATCACATCGACCCTGAACGCGATATTCAATTCACGCTGGGTCCAGTCGACTCGCTGGACCATGCTTCGAGGCTGCCGAATTATGGGTCGAAGATGGGCATTGATGCGACGCGGAAGTGGGCTAGCGAAGGCTTCACGCGCCCGTGGCCCGACGAGATTGTGATGGATGCGAAAACCAAGGCTCTGGTCGACGGCAAGTGGAAGACGCTGGCGAAAGAACTGGGGATCGGATAGACGCTTCACGCAGACGAATCGGCCTGAGGCTCTTCGGTCGCGTCCGACGGCTCATATCCAGAACATTGCAGTACCGGCAGGCGAGGATATTTCGGGAACGACTTATCGGTTGCGGAAAGTTCGCACAACAGAAAAGTGGACCCGCGATCGGATTGCATCCGCCGCATGAAACGGCAGTTCGCGCATAAGCCGGCGCGCGGTGGGCCGTTTAGGCTGTTGTTTTGACGCATGAGTTCTTGCCTCGAATCTTCGGGCCGGAGCGGGCGCGGCGGGGGCTCACGTTTCGGAGGAGCACAACTCTGAAACGCCGCGCCTGGAGCGGCATCACCCAAAAAATCAATCGCTCAAATCCGAAAATAAATTTACTGAGAAATTATCAGAGTCTGCTTGAACCTTGGCAACCGGCTTTGCTATAAGGGTGGGTTTTCAAACCTCGTTTTCCGAACCTCAAGGAGGCCTGCGCCATGTCCTCTGTAGGTCGTTGTTTTTCCCTTCGTTTGCATTTTTCCGTTTACCGGTTGGTTGCCATCGCGGCGCTGGTTTATGGCTGCTTATCGCCTTGTGCGCTCGGCCAGCAAACTCTGGGCGCTATCACCGGCACAGTGACTGATCCGTCGGGAGCTGTGGTCTCCGACGCCACCGTGAAAGCGGTCAATATCGCGACCAACCTTGAAGTGGTCGCTCATACCAAAGCAAACGGTTCTTTCCAGATCCCGGATCTTCCCGCCGGAACCTATCGGGTCACGGTGACGAAAGAAGGCTTCAAAACGGAAACCCACACGAAAATTCTGGTGTTCGGTAACCGTACGACGACGGTGGATACGACTCTGGTGGTGGGCTCGATCAGCGCCACGGTGGAAGTGAACGCCGTTCCGTTGATGAACCAGGTGGACACCACGATCGGGTATGTCGTCGATACCAACACGATCGAGACGACGCCACTGGGCACCGGCAGCTTCACGCAACTGGCCATTCTTAGCCCTGGCGTTCATGCGGACTTCCTCGGTGGAGGGGGCGCCAACACGGGCCTGGGCAACCAGGCCATCTTCGCGAACGGAAACCGGGACACCAGCAACAGCTTTTCCTTGAACGGTATCAGCACCAACAACATCTTTAACGGCAACTCGACCAGCCAGGTGGGTGAGAACCGCTTCGTGCTCAACACCGGTGAGAACTTCGGCGCGGGCGGTACGATCCAGACCAGTACATCAGTGTATGGGGCGATTGGACAGGCTCTTCCCACTCCGCCGCCGGATGCGATTCAGGAGATCGCCGTCAACTCCTCGATGTACGACGCCACACAGGGGAACAACAGCGGAGCGCACATCAGCGTACTGACCAAGTCCGGTACGAACGCGCTGCATGGTTCGCTATGGGAACTGTGGCAGAACAGCGATATGAATGCCACACCGTACTTCTACAATGATGCCGGCATCAACCCGGTCACCAATGAGCCGTATCTGCCTCGTCCTTTTCTGAACCGAAACGCTTTTGGCGGGACGATCGGCGGGCCGATTGTCAAAGACAAGTTGTTCTTTTTTGGGTCCTATCAGGGAGTGCGCATTGCCGATGCGCAAGCCTCCACCAAAGATGTGACCGTGCCTCTGGGCCTGACGAATGACCGCACTACGCAGGGCATCGTCAACATGATTAATTCAAGCTACAACATCACCACATTTAGTTCGAGCGACATCAATCAGGCGGCCGCGAACCTCCTGAATGCCAAACTGCCTAACGGGCAGTATCTAATACCGAGCGCGCAGTACACTCCGACGCAGGCCCAAATCCTAGGCTACGATGCCGTGGTGCAAGGCCCCAATACGCAAGCCACCGTAAACCAGGGGATTGCCAGCATCGATTACGTTGTAAGTTCCAAGGACCGATTGTCGGCGAGATATTACATTCAGAGCAATCCCACCAACAATCCTTTTGGCTCGGTCGGATCGCTGCTGGGATTTCCACAACAGCTTTCCGCCGGCAGCCAGGTTTTTTCGCTTTCTAACTCCGTGCTGCTCTCGCCAAACCTCACCTGGGAACAGCATGTGGGTTTCACCCGCCTGCGAGCATATGCCAACACAACCAACGGATTTACGCCAAGTTCGCTGGGGGTCAGCCTGCCGGGAACGGCGACTTTCCCTCAGTTCCAAATCGAGACCGCGGACCCTACGGTCACTAATGAATTGGAGTTTGGTCCCAGCCCCAGTTTTGGCAACGGCGGCCTGTTTCAGAATCAATGGGAATATGGGACCTCGGCGAGTTGGGTGAAAGGGAAACATATCCTGAGTGTAGGGACGACGTGGGACCACACCCAGCTCAACATCCTCAATAACAACACAAATACCGATACGCTTGACTTCGAGACCTTCGAAGACTTTGTAAAAGGCACCTTGCACGGGGGCGATGAGTTCGTTGGTTCGGCTCACCGTTACTACCGGTCCAACACCGTCGGCACCTACGTCAACGACAACTTTAAGATGAGCAAGAATCTCACGATAACGGCCGGGTTGCGTTGGGATGTCGACGGGCCACTCTCGGAAAAATACGGCAAGCTCACAGATTTTGACCCTTCTAAATACAGCTACGTGCAATGCACCGTGAATGGAGTTCCGGCAGACCCGGCTTTGACTGAGTACAACTATGGCACTTGTGACTCAGGGACTGACGTAATTACCGGCTCTGGTCTGTTAATCGCTGGGAATAATAAGACTGGCGCCACGCCGGGAGCCAGCAACTCGCTGATGAAGAATCACCAGTGGGGTTTTGCGCCACGAATTGGAATTGCGTGGGCTCCAACGTCGAAGCTGACGGTGCGCACAGGGTACGGTATCTACTTCGACCGCGGCGAGCTGTTCAGCTACTTGTCGCCGAGCGCGGGATCAGGATTTAACGGCCCATTCGGCGTCACACTCGCGCCTCCGTTTGTGCAGCCGATCTCGGTGGCGAAGGGCGCGACACTCTCGCAGCCTTTCGGCACGACTCTGCCGCCACCGCCGCCAGCCACGGGAGCAGCCTTCCTCGCCTACCTGCCGAACCTGGAGCAGACGGCTTGCGGTTACCCGGGATGCTGGCCGACGGGCAATCTTTATGGTCCTTTCCTGTTTGGCGGTTACGATATCAATAACAAACTGCCTTATACGCAGAACTGGACACTCGACCTGCAATTTCAGCCCTCCAACAGCTGGCTGTTCGAGGTCGGTTATGTCGGCAATCATGGTACCCATTTGGTGCTGCCGATTCCCTTCAACCAACCACTCATCGCCACGGCAGCGAATCCAGTCAACAATCAGACCACTTCCTACGGGGGAACCAGTCCCTTGGCCAACCAGAACTATTATGGGCCCACCCCGCCGGGCCCTCTGGATACCGAGCTGATCTACACCAACGAATATTCAGGCAATGCGCCGATCCGCGTGCCCTATCCCGGATACGACATGAACTCGGTCTCGTACAAGGCGGAGGGCATATCGAACTTCGACGCATTGCAGCTCCAGGCCCACAAGCGCTACTCGAACGGCCTGCAATTCACCGCGTCTTACACCTGGTCCCATGCGCTTGACGAGCAGAGCGGTCTGGGCCTCTTTTTCACCGGGGACAATCCGCTCACCCCCCGAGCCAACTATGCCTCGTCGGATTTCGATCAGACCCACGTTTTTCTGATCAACTACAGCTATGCGATTCCGAAGCTGGTGCAGAACGGAGCGTTGGGTTACGTGGCCAATGGCTGGACCATTGGTGGCCAGACTGTGACGCAAAGCGGGCAGCCCTACAGCGTCTATGACTATTCGGGTTCGGTTGCGAGTCTCTACCTCGGAACCCTCGACGAAATTGGGAACCCCATTGTGCCGTTGTTACCGGGCGTAACCTCCAAGCAGGCGGCAAAGGGCGCTAATTGCCCCGCGGGAGTTTCGGCGGAACTTTGCAAGCTCAATTCCGCTGATTTCGCCCCGCAGTTCGTGGCTCCGGGAACTTACGGGGTACCCGCCTGCGACGCTTCCGGGTGCGATGACTTTGAATCCTTGTATGGAACCACCGGCCGGAACACTTTTCGAGGCCCATTCCAGGTGCGTTTCGACACAAGCCTGGCTAAGCAGTTCCTGTTCAAAGCGCGCTACCAGCTGAGGTTTGAAGCTGATGCGTTCAATATTTTCAACCATCCCGATTTCGATACTCCGAACAACGACGTGACCTTCTTTCCCAATTACTACGGTCCGCCAACGATTCCCCCCGAAGGTAGCCTGGGCGTGATTCAGCACACAATTGGGAGCCCGCGCTTCCTGCAGCTTCAGCTGCATTTGGCATTCTGATTGAGGTAAGAGGAGCCTAAGAGGAGCCAACGAATTCTGCATCGTGAAATGAAAAACGGCCGGTTTCAACGAGGACTGGTCAGCCTGGCGCTGGCGGCCCTTGTTCTGTTGCAGAGTGTGCCGGGGTTCGCGTGGGGGAGTGAGGGGCACACCTACGTCAACCGGGTGGCGGCGGAGAAGATTCCGGCGGACATGCCGCGATTTTTGCGGCGGGCGGTCATGGAGATTGCTTATCTGGGGCCGGAGCCGGACCGGTGGCGCAGTCCTTCGGAATTTGCTTTAAAGAATGCCCAGGAACCGGATCATTTTATTGATCTTGAGCGAGTTGCGTGGCTTAACCCATTACCTCCGGGGCGTTACGAATTCTATCGCAAACTCTACGAGAAGCGAGCCGAGACCAAAGACCATCCTGATGACTATCTGCCGGAACACGTCGGTCTGCAGCCTTACATCACGATGGAAGTTTACGGGCGGCTGAAGGCGGCGTTTCGGCAATACCGGGAAATGCGGGCGGCGCATCAGCCGACGGCGGCCGTGCAGCAGGCGATTATTTTCTACGCCGGATGGCTGGGCCATTATGTGGCCGACGGTTCGCAGCCCCTGCACACCACCATTCAGTACAACGGGTGGGTGGGCCCGAATCCGAAGGGATACACGACTGACCACAAAATCCATGCGCAGTTCGAGACCGCATATGTGGGTGCGAACATCAAAGATACAGATTTTGCTGGCCTGGTAAAGAGCCCGCACCGACTCGATGATCCCTTCGCCGACTACATGGCGTATCTCAGGCAATCGAACAGCCTGGTGGAGAACGTATACGCGCTTGACAAAGCCGGAGGCTTTACCGGCAAAGGCACTCCCGAGGCCTTCGATTTCACGACGCACCGGCTGGCTGCGGGATCGCAGATGCTGCTCGATCTCTGGTATACGGCGTGGCTGGAAAGTGCGGCGCCGGTGCCGGCGGAACATCCGGCTGCACCGCCGGTTGCCAAATAGCGCGATTGTTCTCGCCTTCGCGCGGTGCGAAAACCGTCAACCACTAAGGGCGCGAAGGATCACAAAGGAACTGGATCGGCAGGGGTTCCTTGGTGCGACTTCGTGGCCTTTGTGGTGAGGGTCTTGCCTCCTGGCGTCAGGCTAAGCGCACTGCCGAGGCCTCCACGTCTGCGAATACCCGCCTTCCGGTATACTGGTTGTGTATGCCGGTCTTGAAGAATATTGCCGCGATTGCCAAGGGCATGAGCATCACCTTCATGGAGATGTTTCAGCCGACGACGGTGGAAAATTATCCCGACGGCAAGGGACCGCTGAAGGGCGCGCGTTTTGAAGCGCGTTTTCGCGGAGCGCACGTGTTGCAGCGCGACGAGAACGGGCTGGAGAAATGCGTTGCGTGTTTTCTGTGCGCTGCAGCGTGTCCCTCGAATTGCATTTACATTGAGGCGGCGGAAAATACCGCGGAGAACCGCGTCAGCGGCGCGGAGCGCTACGCCAAGGTTTACAACATCGATTACAACCGCTGCATTTTTTGCGGCTATTGTGTGGAGGCTTGCCCGACCGACGCGATCACGCATGGCCACGGATTTGAGCTGGCGACGTTTAACGCGTCCAATCTGGTCTACCGCAAGGAGCAAATGCTGGCCCCCCGGCCAGCACACATGGGAGCCAACGTGGTATTCAATCAAGCCGACGTGGACGGTGGGGCGCCCGCGCAGATGGTGGCGGGAAGCTGAATTCGAGAGCAGTTTCGAGTTAACGACACGCCGGTCCTCGAGACCGGCGTTCCTGCAATTAGCGAACAACTGACTGGCCACGGATTCGCACGGATGAACACGGATCCAACCCAAGTCTTGAACGGACTTTAGCTAGGGGCTAGAAGCTAGAAGCTTGTATGGCTGATTTCTTACAAATCGTGAAGGAACGCGTTGTCGTTTACGACGGCGCGATGGGGACAAATATCCAGAAGCGCAATCCGACGCTGGATGATTATTGGGGAAAAGAAAACTGCAGCGAAGTGCTGGTGCTGAGCCGTCCTGACATTATTCGCGACATTCACGCTGATTTCTTTCGCGTGGGCTGCGACATTGTAGAGACCAACACCTTCGGTGGGACCAGTACCGTGCTGGGCGAATTTGAGCTGCGCGATCGGGTGCACGAGATCAACGTAAAGGCCGCGCAGCTGGCAAAAGAAGTCGCGCAGCAGTTCTCAACCAGCGACAAACCCCGATTCGTGGCGGGGTCGATGGGGCCGACGACGAAGCTGCCGTCTCTGGGGCACATCAGTTTCGATGCAATGGTAACGGCCTACGAAGAGCAGGCGGCGGCGCTGATGGAAGGCGACGTTGATGTGCTGCTCATCGAGACGGCGCAGGATTTGCTGCAGGCCAAGATCGCGACTATCGGTGTGATCGAAGCCATGAAGAAGGCGGGCAGGCGGCTGCCGGTTCAGGTGCAGGTCACGCTGCTAGAGTCGGGGACGATGCTGCTGGGCACCGAAATTGGCGCGGCCCTGACTGCGCTCGAACCGTTCGAGGTGGATGTGATCGGGCTGAACTGCGCGACCGGCCCGAAAGAGATGAACGACGCGGTCCGCTATTTGGCTCTGAACTCGACCAAAGAAGTTTCGGTGCTGCCGAATGCCGGGTTGCCGCAGAACGTGGGCGGTCAGGCGGTTTACAAATTAGCTCCGGCGGAACTGGCGGAATATCACAGGCACTTCGTTCAGGATTACGGCGTGCGCATCGTGGGCGGATGTTGCGGGACAACGCCGGAACATCTGAAGGCCGTGGTGGATGCGGTTTCCGGAGTCGAGCCTGGGAAACGCGAGGTGAAGCGCGTGGGCGCGGCGTCGAGCGCGTATACGACGGTTCCGCTGGACTTGGAGCCGAAGCCGCTGATCGTGGCCGAGGAAATGAACACGACCACGCGCGTCGAACATTTCCGCAATCTGGTGCGCGCCAAGAAATACGACGACATTCTGGCGCTCGCGAAGAAGCTGGTGAACGACGGCTCGCACATGCTGGACTTGTGCTGCGCCATCGTCGGCGAAGACGAGAAGGGCTACATCACTTCGATTCTGGAGAAAATCGCCACGCGCGTACCGGCGCCGATCCTGGTGGACTCGACCGAGGCGGACGTGGTCGAGGAAGCGCTGAAGCGCATTCCGGGCCGGGCGATCATCAACTCGATCAATCTGGAGGACGGCGAGAAGCGCACCTCGAAAGTTCTGCCGATGGCGAAGCGCTATGGGGCAGCGGTGATCGCGTTGACGATTGATGAAGAGGGGATGGCGCTGACGGCGGAGAAGAAGGTTGCGATTGCGCACCGCATCTATGATCTGGCCACGAAAAAATATGGGCTCGACGGCACTGATCTGATTTTCGATGCGCTGACTCTGCCGATCTCGACCGGGCAGGAAGAATATCGGACTGCGGGAATGGAAACGCTGAAGGCGGTCGAGCGGATCAAGAAAGAATTGCCCTCGGTCAAAACGATTCTGGGCGTGAGCAATATTTCGTTCGGTCTTGATGCGTATCCGCGGCGCGTGCTGAACTCGGTTTTCATGCACGAGGCGGTCGATCATGGGCTCGACATGGCGATCGTTAACTACACCAAAATCTATCCGTTATACAAGATTCCTCAGGAAGAAGTGGAGCTGGCGAGGAAACTGATTCACCGCGATGCGAGTTCGGTTGGCGATCCGCTGCAGAACTACATGGCGCACTTCGCCGGGATGAAAGGCAAGCCGGCGGCGTCGACCACAGCGCACGTCGATACGCTCTCGGTCGAGGACAAGCTGAAGTTCGCCATCATCAATGGCGAAAAATCGGTTGGCGAAGGCGCGAACAAAAAGCCTCTTGAGACTTTGCTGGAAGAAGCGCTAGCGGAGTATTCGCCGCTGGAACTGATCAACACCGTGCTGCTTGACGGAATGAAGACGGTCGGCGATTTATTTGGCGCGCGCAAAATGCAGCTGCCTTCGGTGCTCGATTCCGCCGGCGTGATGAAGCAGGCGGTCGCTTATCTTGAACCGAAGATGGAGAAGAAGGCCGGCTCGCAGAAAGGCACGATCGTGCTGGCGACGGTGAAAGGCGACGTGCATGACATCGGGAAGAATCTGGTCGACATCATTTTGTCGAACAACGGATTCAAGGTGGTCAATCTCGGCATTAAGCAGCCGGGAGATGCAATCATCCGGGCGGCGCAGGAACATCGGGCCAACGCGATCGGGCTGAGCGGGCTGCTGGTGAAATCGACCCTCGAGATGAAATATGTGATTCAGGATTTGGAGCGGCAGAAGCTGGAGTTTCCGGTCATCTGTGGGGGAGCGGCGCTCACGCGCAAATATGTGGAAGATGATTTGCGGCGCGAGTATGGGAGCGGTGTGTTTTACGCTGACGATGCTTTTGCCGGCCTGCACATCATGGAGGACTTGTCGACCGAAGACGGCGCGCGGGATGCGCGGATCACAGAAGGGCGCACGGTCAAGGAGTATGCCAAAGCTGCCGCCGTCGACGAAGAGACCGGGCCGGTATTCGCTGAACGCAGCCCGGTTGTCGGGGATGCTCCGGATATTCCGGCGCCTCCATTTTGGGGAGTGCGGGTGCGCAAGGATAAGGATTACGACTTGCGGGAAGTGTTCGACTACATCAATGAGACCGCGCTGTTCAAGAATCAGTGGCAGCTGAAGACGGCGTCGCAGTCGGATTATCTGCGGCTGGTGGAGGAGAAGTTCCGGCCGATTCTGCGCAAGCTGGAGGATGAAGTCGCGGAATCAGGCTTGTTTGAGCCGAAGGTTGTGTACGGATACTTCCCTGCTCAGGGGGATGGCAACGATGTGGTGGTGTATGAGCCCGGCGATGCGAGTGCGGGACTCCCCCGCGACAGCCGGCGGGACGCCGGCGCTACCGAGCTCTTGCGATTTACATTTCCTCGTCAGAGAGAAGGGCGACGGCTGTGCATCTCGGATTTCTTCGCGCCGAAATCGTCCGGGAAGATGGACGTGATTGGACTCTCTCTGGTCACTATCGGGCCGAAGGCCAGCGTCGAGACGCAGCGGTTATTTGAGGGCGGAGAGTACACCAAATATCTTTATCTGCACGGCCTGAGCGTCGAAACGGCCGAGGCGCTGGCCGAGTTCCATCACAAGAAGATGCGCGAAGAACTCGGGATCGCAGGCCAGGATGCGCCAGAGATTCGCGATCTATTTCACCAGAAATATCGCGGGTCGCGGTATTCGTTCGGCTATCCAGCGTGCCCGAATCTTGAAGATCAGACGAAGCTTTTCGCGCTGTTGAAGCCGGAAGAAAATGTCGGAGTGCGGCTGACTTCCGGGTTCTTGCTCGAGCCGGAACAGAGCACATCGGCGATTGTGGTGCATCATCCCGGGGCGAAGTACTTCGTGGTGTGATCGCTGCATCACCGGCCCGCGCTGGGCGGAGAGCCGAGGGCGGCTGTCCCTGCATAAACCGGCCTCTAGAATGTTGTGGCGAGACGAAAGCTGTATTGGCGCGACGGGCCGAGTGAGTTGCCGGAGAACAAGCCTCCGAAATCGATCAATTCGAGCTGGTTGCTCAGATTTTCTACATCGGCCTGGAATCGCACCGAGCGTTTTTCCCGCTGGTAGAGATCGGCTCCCACCGAGACATTCTCGGTGAGGTAGGGACTGATGCGGTCGCGGTTGAAGTTGAGGTGATTGATCACCACCTGGCCGTATTCGGTGGCGTAGAGTTGCGGGGATTCGTCGGGTTCAAACGGCAGGCCGCTGTTGTAGGCGCTTCCCACGGCAACCCACAAGCGCGGCGCGACCTGATAGCGGACGCGGCCGCGCACAGTGTTCCGCTGGTCCTGCGAATCGGGGATGTGTCCGGTCAGTTGGGTGTTGACCAGCGTGCCCCCAGGTCCCACGGCCACACCGCTTTCCGACCCAAGAAGAAGACCGCCGACGACAGGAAGCCAGCAATTCCCCACGATGTAGGAATAACTGGCGGAGGCCGAGAATCGCCCCCAGTGCGGAATTTCCAGCTTCCCCTCCGCCCCATAGAGCACGGCCGTCCGGAAGGCGATGGGAAAACTGATGGCGGTATTGAGAATGGCATCGTCGTCGGCGTAATTGTTCACGTCCCGGCGGAAGATATTCGTGTCCAACCGCAGTTTTCCGAGAAACGCCTTGGTCAATCCCGCCTCATAGTAGTCGCCGTGAGAGGGCAGAACGTTCTGGCGCAAAGAAATGGGATCGAAATCCAGCACAGCCGTGGAACTGGATAGAAGAATGTTTTCGAATGAGGGCGTCTGGAAGATGCGGTCGTAAGAGACGTGCAAATTCAGGCCGGCGGAGGGAAAGTAGCGCGCAACGGCAAGACGCGGACTCACCGCATTCTGATTCACCAGCAGCTGGTAATGGTCCCAGCGGAGTCCGGCGTTGACGGTCCAGTTGCCGAGGCGGATTAGATCTTCAACATAGGCCGATTGCTCAAGGTCCGGACGGCTGCCAGCAAAGGCGAACGAAGCCGCGCTGCCGGGATCGAATAATCCGAGTTGGATGGGACATTGCGGGGCTTGCGTACCCAGCGCACCGGAGCAGTCGGGAATGTAGTCGCTGAAATTTTCGTGCAGGAAGATGGCGTCGGATTCGACGCCCGCCTTCCATTCCTGCCTGCCATGGTGAACTGCCAGGCTGCCGTTGAAGTAGATTTCCTTGAAGTCGTTGTGCTGGGTAACGTTGATCGGCCACGACGCCGGGTTGGAGTAAAAATCGTTGGAGTTGTCGCGGGACATGCCCCGCAGCCAGCCGATCGCATCGGACGAAAATGTGTGCTGGTAGGAAACGCTGCCCAGAGTTTCAAAGTTATCGCCGTTCTGCAGTTGTCCCCCGGGAATGTATACACAGTCGCTTGGTTCGTCTTCCGCGGGAACGGGCGGGCAGCCGACGGTGTTGTCCGCGTTCGGCACCCAGGCACCGTTCTCCTGTACAAATTCGTTGGGAATCTCGTAGCGCGCCAGTTCATGGCGGACACTGAGGGTGAGGCGGTCTTTCTGGGTCAGATCGCGCTCATAGCTCAGCGAAAAACTGCCGGTGGTTCCGTCGTTGGTGTAATTCTCTGGCACTACTGGATTGAGATAGTGGCCGGTCATGTTGCCACTGGCGCTGGCCGCGAGCGAGTTGTGTCCCCAGCCGTACTGGCCGCGGACGAAGGCGCCGGCGGTATCGAAACTGCCTCCGGAAAGAACGGCGTCGCCGTGGAGTCCGGGCTGCTGGTCGCGCAGCGTGTTGACTTCGACCACGCCGCCCATCTTGCGGCCAAATTCAGCGGGGATTCCGGCTGTGTAGATATTGAGCGAATCGACGTCGTCGGCTTCGATCTCAGGGCCGAAACTGGGCGAGCGGTTATCGGTGAGCGGGATGCCGTCGACCACGAATTGCGTCTGGTATTCCGAACCGCGCGGGTGCAGGACGGCGTTGCCCTCGTAGAGCCAGCCGGGTTCGGAGTTGACCAAGTCCTGTAACGAGCGGCCGGGCAGCGATGTGGGTCGAGTCTGAATGGTCTCCATGCCGATCTCGTTGGAGGATCCGGCGCGGTCCGGATCGAGCAGAGTGTTGACCTGCTGCACGGTGACTGAGGTGGTCAGCAACGCCACGCTGAGGCGGATCGCGTAGTCAACCGGGATGGCCGAGCGGATCTCCACCGGTTCAGAAACTTCGGCGAAACCTTGCTGCGAAACCTGCACCCGATACAAACCGAAGGGCAGGCGCTTTGCTACCAGCACGCCCGCGTCGTCAGTGGCGAGCGTGTTGTGGTATTCGTTGGCCTCGCTGACCAGTTCCACGGTGGTCTTGACGCCGAGGCCCTGAGGGTCTGTGATCCTGAGGTGCAGTTCTCCAGCGTCGCTCTGTGCCATGAGCGGGAGAGCAGCCAGCAGGATTGCGAAATGGAAGATAGTGCGCACAGGGATTAGACGAGGGGGAACGCTCATGATATCAGCCGTTCGGAAGCCGATCGCGGTTACCAAGGGCATTAGC
The DNA here is from genome assembly GCA_035504195.1 of Terriglobales bacterium. Lineage (GTDB taxonomy): Bacteria > Acidobacteriota > Terriglobia > Terriglobales > Acidobacteriaceae > Sulfotelmatobacter. The sequence goes on along the minus strand of DATJSG010000016.1, from coordinate 160,767 downwards.
GGACTCAGTCGGCCCAACGGCGGAACAGAAGCACGTCCCGCCGTTTTTTTTACAACGCTTTGACAACTGAAGCCGAGATGCGCGGCAGAGTTAGAGCCAGATCCTGGAGCGGCCAACTTCCCTGCTGGCCCCGAAGTTGGGATCGAGAGCTTCAGCCCTCCATCACCGGGAGGGCCTGGGGAAAAACAGGCGCTCGCACCGCAGGGGGTGCGAGCGCCGTTTTGTCGATGGCCAATGACGACGAGAGATGACCAGGCGTGCCCTTTCCGGCACCCCGCCATCCGCCTTCGAGCTTCGCCTCAACTGTTACAATTTCAAGTTACCCGACAGAACAAGAAAGTTTCCCCAGCGCCATGAAATGTCCTTTTTGCGGATTTGCCAATGACAAGGTTGTGGACTCGCGCGAGAGCAAGGAAGCGGAATCGATCCGGCGGCGGCGAGAGTGTTTGAAGTGCGGCAAGCGCTTCACCACCTACGAGCGCATCGACGAAATTCCCTACATGGTGGTGAAGAAAGACGGGCGCCGGGAAAAGTTCGACCGCCAGAAAGTGCTCAACGGATTGCTGCGGGCCTGCGAAAAGCGGCCGGTGCCGATCAGTAAACTGGAACAGATCGTCAATGAGGCCGAGTCGTTCGTGATTGAGTCGACCGAGCGTGAGCGCAAGACCAGCGAACTCGGCGAGTTGATCATGAACCGGTTGCGGCGTTACGACAAAGTAGCTTATGTACGGTTCGCCTCGGTCTATCTCGATTTTAAGGATATTAAAGAGTTCATGAACGAGTTGAAGGATCTGGTGAAGGCGAAGGGCCAGTAGTCAGCGCGATCGGCCCAACCGACTCTTGAGATCTTTCGCCCTCAGCACGGCAACTCACTCCTCGGAGAAGACTAGAAATCATGAGTCATAAAGTAACTTTGATTCCTGGCGACGGCATTGGCCCGGAAGTCACGAAGGCCGTGGTCCGGATCCTGGAGGCGACCGGCATCAAGTTTGAATGGGAAACTTTTGCCGTCGGCGCGGACGCCTACCAGAAAAGCGGCGAGTACATTCCCAAAGAAGTGATCGAGTCGATTGAGCGCACTCGGGTCGCGTTGAAAGGTCCGGTGACTACGCCGGTAGGCGGGGGATTTTCCAGCATCAACGTCGCCTTGCGAAAAAAGTTTGAGTTGTACGCGAATTTCCGGCCCATCCGGAACTTGCCGCATATTCCCACGCGCTATCCCGACGTGGATCTCATTATTGTGCGCGAGAATACTGAGAGTTTGTACTCCGGGCTGGAGCACGAAGTTGTGCCGGGAGTGGTCGAAAGCCTGAAGATCATCACGGAAAAGGCCTCGACCCGCATCGCCCGGTTTGCGTTCGATTACGCCCGCAAGAATCAGCGAAAGAAAATTCACGCGATTCACAAGGCGAACATCATGAAGTTGTCCGACGGCCTGTTCCTGCGATGCTGCCGCGGCGTGGCGAAGGATTATCCCGAGATTACCTACGGCGAGCACATTGTGGACAACGCCTGCATGCAGCTGGTGATGAATCCGTATCAGTACGACATGCTGGTGATGGAGAACCTTTACGGCGATATTCTCTCCGATCTGTGTGCCGCGTTCGTGGGCGGACTGGGATTCGTGCCCAGCGCCAATCTGGGCGACGATTGCGCCATGTTCGAGGCGGTGCATGGGTCTGCGCCCGATATTGCCGGGAAGAATCTGGCTAATCCGACGGCGCTGTTGCGGTCGGCGTTATTGATGGTGCGGCATCTGGGCGAGCACGCGGCTTCCACGCAGATTCGCAACGCGCTGGAACGCGTGTACCGGCATCCGGAAAAACTTACGCGGGATATCGGCGGGCAAGCGGGAACGTCTGAGTTTGCCGACGCGGTCATCGAAGAAATGTCCAGGCCATCCGCCTGATGGCCGACCACGCGAAGCTTTCGCGTGAGGATTCCCGGCTCAACGCCGCTTCAGGGCTTCCAATTCTTCCAGAGTTCGCGGCCAGTCTGACCCCAACAGGCGAGAGAGGCTGCGATCGGCCAGCACTTTGCCTCCGGTCTGGCAGCGGGCGCAATAGTTCGTCTCCTTATCCGCATAGCGAATCCGCAAAACCTTGTCGCCGCATCGCGGGCAGGGCTGACCATAGCGGCCGTGGACGGCCATGTCTTTGCGAAATGCGGTCACTTTTTCCGGAAAGCTTTTTTCCGCTTCGGCTTGCAGCCGATCTATCCAGAACCGCAAAGTTTCACGCGTCGCAGCGAACAGCCTCTGCCACTCGCTGGGCGTCAGCTTCTGCGTCAAGGTAATCGGAGAGAGTTGCGCGGCGTGCAGAATCTCATCGGAATAGGCGTTGCCGATGCCGCTGAGCAGGCGTGGGTCGGTCAGTGCTCGCTTGAGCGTATGGTTTTCAGCGGTCAGGGCCGCTCGAAAGGAGTCGAGATCGGCGGCGAAGACATCGATTCCGCCGGCGTCGAAAGCAGTGAGACTGGCTTCTCCGTCTACCACATGCAACGAGGCACGCTTCTTCGATCCGGCTTCGGTGAGCACGAGCGAACCTTCAGGAAAATCGAAGGCCGCCAAATTCTGCCGTCCTGCGAGCTTCGCGTTCTTGGGCCGCCAGTGCAGCCGGCCCGCGATCATGAGATGAAGCACGAGCCAGAGATCGCCTTCGCCCTCTACGCCAATCGCTATGCGCTTGCCGATTCGGCGCACTTCACGCACCTTGCGTCCTTCTGCGCTGGCGAGCGGAGGCTGCGCGGTGCGCAAGAGAAATGGGCTCGCCACGCGCGCCCGCTCGAGCACCTGACCCAGGATGCGTGATTCGAGAGCGCCGATGTAGGCGGAGATGTCGGGCAATTCGGGCATAAGGAATGCTTACAGATTGCACGGCGGCCCGCAGATTTGGCAAACAACTTTGCTCGCTCCGAGAGCGACCCTCCCAAATCGCTCGCCAACTTTTGCGAATTCCGCCATTGACTCACACGCGGCAACGGAGTAAATTCGCCCGTTCTGGAGTTTCTGGGGAATGACGCGCACATCACGGCGTGTGGGGGTGGTACTCTTTCAGCTCGGTGGGCCTGACACCCTGGAAGCGATTGAGCCGTTTTTGTACAACCTTTTCTGCGATCCTGACATTATTGACTTCCCTTTTGCCCGCATCGGGCGCAAACCTCTCGCCAAGCTGATCTCCACGACACGCGCCCGCAAAGTGCAGCACCACTACGCCACCATCGGCGGAGGATCGCCCATTCGGAAACACACCGAACGGCAGGCGCATGCGCTCGAAGAGGAATTGCAGAGTCAGGGCGTCGATGCCCGATGTTTCGTGGCCATGCGCTACTGGCATCCATTTACCCGCGAAGCGATCGAAGACCTTCGCGCGGCCGAGTGCGATGAAGTCGTGTTGCTGCCCATGTATCCGCAGTATTCCTCAACCACGACGGGTTCGAGTGTAAACGAATGGCGGCGACTGTTCCCGGAGAACGCGCCGGTGCATTGCGTGGAGCCATTCTATCGGAATACGATGTATCTGGACGCGGTTATCGAGAAGGTCAACGAAGCGCTGGCGCGCTTTCCCGAGCCCAAGCGTCCGCAGATTCTTTTCAGCGCCCACAGCGTGCCCTTGTCAGTCATCGAGAAGGGCGATCCTTACCAGAGGCAAATCGAGGAGACCGTGCACTTGCTCATGGAGCGCGGAGGGTGGAGCAATTCCCATTGCCTCTGCTACCAGAGCAAAGTCGGCGCCAGCCGCTGGCTGCGGCCTTTCCTGCGCAACTCGCTGGAAGTGCTGGCCCGCGAAAGCGTGCGCGAAGTGTGCGTGGTTCCGGTGGCCTTCGTTTCCGATCACGTGGAAACGCTGGGCGAAATCGATCACGAGGCGCGCGAGCAGGCGCGGCGCCTGGGCTTTACTCAGTTTGAAATGAGCGCCGGTCTGAATGATTCGCCAAAATTCATTCGTGCTCTAGGGCAGATCGTCCGCGAGGCTCTGGGGCAGCAGGTTCATTCTTTGATTCCGGTTCGCAATACTGAAAGGCAGCTGGCCGTTCCCGAGTACGCAACGGCCGCGGGGTTGGATTAGAGCAAAGATTTCGATCACAGGAGGAACTCATGGCGGAAACGACCGAGAAGGTCACTCCGAATCCCGAAGCGGCGAAGCCCGCAGCTAAGGGCGCGGCCGATCCCACGAAATATGTAGGGACGCCGGCGGTGGGAACCTCGAAAGCAGCGGCCGCCGCAGGCGTAGCCGGTACTGCCCCTTCGACCGAGATCGACCGCCGCCGTCGGCGTTTTGTCTGGACCATGGTGACCGGCTTTCTGGTCGCATGGTTTCTTGCATTCTTTCGTTTCTTCCTGCCTCGCACGCTCTTCGAGCCTAATACGGTTTTCAAGATCGGCTACCCCTCGGAGTTCGCGCTCGGGGTCGATACTAAGTTTCAGCAGAAATATCGCATCTGGGTCGATCGCACTCCGGACCGGCTGTTCGTGATCTACGCGCGCTGCACGCATCTCGGCTGCACTCCGGATTGGAAGCCAAGCGAAAACAAATTCAAGTGTCCGTGCCACGGCAGTGGGTACGACAGTGAGGGCATCAACTTTGAGGGGCCTGCGCCGCGTCCCATGGACCGGGCTCACATCGAGCTGGCGCCGGATGGCCAGATTCTTGTCGACACCGCGAAGCTCTATCAGTGGCCGAAGGGGCAACCCACGCATTTTAACGATCCAGGAGCGTTTTTGACCGGAGTGTAGCGAAGGATTTAAGGAAGCAAAACAGATTTCCTCGCCGGGCCTTGCCCGGTTCGGAATGACAAAGGGCTTTGGCGAGCGTTGGCGGAATCTTTCTAGCTCAGGACTCTTATGGCTGACGAAAATAATCCGAACGGCGGAAGTGGAAACGGAAAAAACGGAAAAGTCGGGCTGGTGGAGCGCGTCACGACGGGAGTAAAAGACGACATTCAGGCCCTCAAGACCGATATTCCCAGCAAAGCGAAAGACCAGATCGAAGGGCTGAAAGATCCAACCAAGACGCAGGTCTACACCTCGATCTTCCGTCACAAGCACGATGACACTCCGCGCAACCGGGCGCTGGGCGTGCTTTCCAACGTGTTTCTGCACCTGCATCCGGCGAAGATCAATCGCGACGCGGTGCGCTACAGCTATACCTGGGGCATGGGCGGGATCACGTTTTATTTGTTCATCATCCTCACCTACACCGGCGTGCTGCTGATGTTCTATTACCACCCGAGCAAGGTGCAGGCCTTCCGCGATGTGCTTTATCTGGAACACGATGTCCCGTTCGGAAAGATTCTGCGCAACATGCACCGCTGGGCCGCTCACCTGATGGTGATTGCCGTCTGGCTGCACATGTTCCGCGTGTTTTTGACGGGCTCGTACAAGAAGCCGCGCGAGTTCAACTGGAATATCGGCGTGCTGTTGCTCGTATTTACTCTGCTGCTTTCGTTCACGGGATATTTGCTCCCTGACGATCAACTGGGATTCTGGGCCGTGACGGTCGGAACGAACATGGCGCGCGCGACGCCGCTGCTCGGGCATGAAGGGCCATTCGGTTCAATGCTGGGTATGACTCCGTATAACGACGTGCGCTTCGGATTGCTCGGCGGATCGATCGTGGATGCGAATGCGCTATTGCGGTCTTACATCTGGCACTGCATCGGGATTCCGATTGTGGCTTCGGTATTGATGATTGTGCACTTCTGGCGGGTAAGAAAAGACGGCGGGATTTCTGGTCCGGCTCCGGTGATGCTGGAAGCAGAAGCCGACAAGCCAAGAAGAGGGCCGAAGGCGGCAGGCGAGTGAGATTTATGTAGGGACAGCCGCCCTCGGCTGTTCGGTCGAGCGAGGCTCGACGGTCTCTGGGCGAGAAAGAACTGCCGGGCGTTGCCCGGCCCGACAGCCGAGGGCGGCTGTCGCCACATGAGTCGTGGAGAAATTATGGATTGGCGACAACTTTGGGAAATTTGTTCGGCGCCGGATAATGTGCCGATCGTGGCTTTGATCCCGCTGCTGGCCTTCTACATTTATCTCGCCCTCAAGCAGGCGCGGGCCAACGATCAACTCATCGAGCAACTTGAAGCCGATCCGGCGCTGGCCAAGACGCATCACCGCAAGACCTGGCCCTTCAAACAGGGATGGGCGAAAGAAGTTCACGTCTGGCCATTTCTGCTGCGCATTGAATTCCTGGCTGCAATCATCATCACGATCATTCTGATGGTCTGGTCGATCACGCTGAATGCACCGCTGGAAGAGCCGGCGAATCCTAACCTGACGATGAATCCGGCGAAGGCGCCGTGGTATTTCCTTGGACTGCAGGAGATGCTGGTTTACTTCGATCCGTGGATTGCGGGCGTAGTCATGCCGACGGTCATCATCGTCGGGCTGATGGTGATTCCTTACATCGATACAAATCCGCTGGGCAGCGGTTATTACACCTGGAAGCAGCGCAAGTTTTCGATTTCGACTTTTCTTTTCGGCTTCATCATCTTATGGGTTTCGATGATCCTCATTGGAACGTTTATACGAGGCCCTGGCTGGCAGTGGTTCTGGCCGGGGCAAACGTGGGACCACAATCGCTTGATTTATGAGGTGAATCGCGACTTGCCGGATATTTTCGGGATCACGTCGAATCTCGGCAAGGGCGTGTTCGGAGCGATTATCGTCGGCGGCTACTACCTGCTGGGCGGGGGCCTGGTGTACTCGCTGTTCCGGCGAAAAATGGGAAAAGATTTTCAGCGCATGGGCCTGCTGCAATTTGGCATCATGCAGTTTTTACTGCTGACCATGGTGGCGTTGCCCATGAAGATGTCGTTGCGGCTTTTGTGGCACATCAAGTACGTATGGATTACGCCCTGGTTCAATATTTGAAACCCGTCACCGGTCGCCGGCCGTTCGTCGTTCGCCCGACGATCCTGTGCGCCAGGAGTTTGCCAACGACCAACGACTCACGACCAACGACTGATTTCGGAGGAAGCGGTGCCTGAAAAACCCATCCCCGAGCAGGATCCGATCACAAGCAAGTCGTATGCTCTGCATTATCTGATCGCGACGGCGATCCTGATTGGCACGCTGTTCTGGGCCCTCTATGACGAGGCTTGGGGACAGCGGCCGTGGAAAGCCTTCCAGGATGAATGGAAGGATCGCTACAGCGCGTTTCTGAATACGGAGAGATCGAAATCGGCGACGTCGCAGACCGACGTCGAGAAGAGCCCCGACTACCTCGCTCTGAAACAGGCTTACCAGAAGGCCTATGACGATTCCAAGGCGCAAGCGGAAGAAGCCCGCGGGAAACTCGACGACACCAGCGCGCGGCTGCTCGCCGTGCAGAGCGTCTTCACCGACCGCCGCGCGTACGTCAACGCGCTGACTTACGAGTGGGAAACCAGCACCAGCGCTTCGGCGAAAGCCAGCAAACAGAAGGAAATCGACGAATACAAAGCCAAACTGGCAACGGTGAAGTTCCCCGACGGCAGCAAGAAAGAGTTTACCTTTCCGCAGCTCGAAAAAACCTATAACGACATTCGGGATGAGAAAACCAAGCGCAGCCTGGAACTCGGAGAAGTGCTCAAACCGACGACCGCGGCCAAGGCGAAGATGGATGAGTACGTCTCCGACCACATGGTCGATCTCACGCCCGCGCAGATTGACGGATTGAAAACGAAAACCGCCAACTGGGACCCGAAGATCGTTCAGATCAACGTCGCCGAAGCCAACATCGTCGACCGCTGCGAATCCTGCCACATGGGCATCCGCGAACCTCTGAAGATCACCGAAGCAAGCATGACTCCCAGAGGCGAGAAAAGACCCGACGAGTACGCGCAGGCATTCGTCAGCCATACCAACCCGGAACTGCTGCAAATTCACGATCCCGAGAAGTTCGGCTGCTCGCCGTGCCACCAGGGCAACGGCCGCGCGACTACCAGCGTGGTGAAGGCGCACGGGGATTACGAACACTGGCTCTGGCCTCTGTTTCCCAGGGAGAATTCGGAAGCGGGCTGTCAGACTTGTCACGCGGCAGACATGGTGCTGGTGAGCGGAGACGTGCAATTTAACGTCATTAACGACGGCAAAGATCTCTACCGGCAGCGTGGCTGCATGGGCTGCCATCGCTACGAGGGCTACGACCGGGAGCCCGAGGAGCTGAATTCGATCACGCAGCAGATCAAGCAGATCGAAAATCAAAAAAAGGACAACGTAAAGCAAGCCGCCTATTTGATGAAGCAGGCCGACGCCGCCCAAACCAACGAGGAAGCCAACGCACTCAATGGCCAGGCTGTGGACTTGCGCGTGGCCAACAGCAAGCTCGATGGGCGCTTGCAGCAACTCGACTTCCAGTCGCATAGCTTGATGCAGGATGAAAAAAAGGTCGGACCCAACCTGAAAGATGTGCGCCTCAAGCTGAACCGGAACTGGATTCCGGTATGGCTGAAGAAACCCACGGATTTTCGCCCCACGACGAAGATGCCGAACTTCCGGCTGAGCGACCATCAGATTCAGGCGATTTCGGCGTTCATCTGGCAATCGGGACTCACCGATCCGCTGCCGAAACACAAGCCCGGTAACGCGGAACACGGTAAAGAATTATTCCAAACCCGCGGATGTCTCGCCTGCCATTCCATCGGCGAGGGCGATCAGATGCAGGGCGGCACATTCGCGGCGAACTTGTCGCGCGAGGGCGAGAAGGCGAATTACGATTACCTGGTTCGCTGGATTCACAACGCGCGCGAGCGCACGCGGCCCTATTGTCCGTATGAGAAAAAAGATATCGGTCCCGAGGATTACGCGAAGAAGGGACTTCCCTACGTCTTCGATCTGGATCACAGCACTTGCCCCAACGACGGCCATGAACTGCAAGTGCAGAATATGACGGTAATGCCGAGCCTGCGGCTGAGTCCGGAAGACGCGGAAGATATCGCGACCTACCTGATGACGCAGAAGAAAAAGGAACCGTCATCGTATCCCGACGCCGCGTACATGGACGATCCGTCGTTGAAAGCGGAAGGAAAGACTTGGGTGCGGCACTTCGGCTGCGCCGGATGCCATGAGATTGCCGGCTTCGAGGATGAGGGCCGCATTGGCACCGAGTTGACATTCGAAGGCAGCAAGCCGATCGAGCGTCTCGACTTCGCGCTCTTCACAACCGTAGCCCAGCGCGGCGGTGAAAATGCGGAGCCGATCAAAGATAAGGAAGACCTGGCGCGCCTGCCCGACGGTCCTGCAACCAAGCCCTGGTACGACCACAAGGGATTTTTCGAGCACAAGCTTGCCGAACCCAATGTTTACGACGAGGGCATGGTCAAGAGCGACACCGAAAAACTACGCATGCCGAACCTGCATTTGACCAAAGAGCAGGTGCTCGACCTGACCACCTTCCTTATGGGCAGCGAGGAGACTTCCCTGCCCTCCAGCTACCTGTACAAGCCGGGCGACTCGCGGCACGACATTCAGGAAGGCTGGTGGATCGTCAAGAAATACAACTGCATGGGATGCCACCAGTTCATTCCGGGGCAACGGACAATCCTGATGGGGCTCAAGCAATATCAGGACGCGCAGGACCAATTGCCGCCGAAGTTGCTCACCGAAGGTGCGCGTGTCGATCCCGAGTGGCTGCGCAAGTTCCTGTCGAACCCGGCGTTGAGCACGACCGACACCAATCGCGACGGCGTGCGGCCGTACTTGAAAGTGCGCATGCCGACGTTTTACTTCTCCGACAACGAACTCAGAACGCTGGTGCGATTCTTCCAGGCACTCTCGCAGCAGCCGATGCCCTATATCCCGGAGGAAGTGCCAGTCCTCACGGCAAAAGAAACGGACATGGCGCGCAGCCTGTTTTCGAGCACCGCTGCACCCTGTTTGAAGTGCCACGCTACCGGAGATCCGGCGCACGACAAGTTCGCCACGGCGCCCAACTTCCTGCTGGCCAAGGAGCGCTTGAAGCCAGACTGGGTCGAGCGCTGGATTACCGATCCGCAGGCCGTGAGTCCGGGAACGTCCATGCCCTCCGGCTTGTTCAAGGAAGTCAACAACCAATGGGTATTTGCCGGGCCGACGCCGCCGACGTTTAACGGATATTCGGGCGATCATCGCAAGCTCTTGACCGATTACATTTTCCAGCTGACGCCGGAAGAACAGCGCCGGGTTGCGGCTTCCATGCCGAGAGCCAAGGCTTCGGTACAACATTCCAGCAGTCGCAAACAGGCGGCCGTGGAGTCGTATCCCGCCGCAAATGGAGGATCGCGGTAGAATTCGCACTGCCGAAAACAGATTCTCGGGTCGCCGATGGTTTGCTCCGGCTCGCTCGAAATGACAGAATTCGCAATGACAGAATCATGCAGTGAACTTCAGGGAAAGGGCGACATCATGAATAAGAAAGCAGGTTGGGTAACCATCACGACAGCTACTCTTGCGTTATGCGGCCTCCTCATCGTGGCGGCCTGCAATAAGAAAGAAGAAGCTCCGGCTTCCAGCCCGATGGCGGAGCAACCGGCTGCACAACCGGCCACTCCGATCGATCCAAACACCGTGGCCACCATCAACGGCACCGTAAAATTTGACGGGCCCGCTCCGAAAATGGCGAAAATCGATATGAGCCAGGACCCAGGCTGCAAGGGCACGAACGAAGCGGAGACCATCGTAGTCAACGGCGGCGATCTGGCCAACGTTTTCGTCTACGTCAAGGATGGTCTGGGCACTCGCACCTTCGACGTCCCCAGCACTCCCGTAGTGCTGGAGCAGCACGGCTGCCGTTATCATCCGCACATTTTGGGCGTGATGGCCGGACAGACCGTCGATATCAAGAACGCCGATCCCACCACCCACAACATTCATCCCACGCCCAAGGACAATCGTGAGTGGAACGAGTCGCAGCCGCCGTCTTCGCCGGATATCGAGAAAAACTTCGCTCGCGAGGAAATCATGTTGCCGGTGAAGTGCAACCAGCACCCGTGGATGAAGATGTACATCAACGTGGTCAAGAATCCGTTCTATGCCGTTACCGACAAGGACGGAAAATATACGATCACGGGCCTGCCGCCGGGCGATTATACGATCGCGTTTGTGCAGGAAAAGCTGGGCGAACAGGACCAGAAAGTTACCGTCGCTGCCAAGGAGACCAAGACAGTCGATGAAAGCTTCAAACCCGCCGCTGACTAGCGCGCAGGTTTGTTAAAATTGTTCCTGCTAACGTTTGTTCACAGGAATACTGCGTTGGGCGGAGCGGAGTGCACGCGCATTTCGCTCCAGCCCCATAATGAAAAGCGCGTTTTCCGCTCGCTCGCGCCTCTCTCGACCCATGGGAACTTCTCCAAAAGGAATCTTTACACCCTATAACCGCGGCCACCACCGGTTCGCCGTGATTCTGGCTTCCTGGACTTTCCTGCTCATCATCGCCGGCGCGCTGGTGACGAGCAACGATGCCGGGCTTTCAGTGCCCGACTGGCCCACCTCTTTCGGATCCTGGTACAAGATTCCGAAACTCGTCGGTGGAGTGCAGTTCGAGCACACCCACCGGATGATTGCGCAAGTCGCCGGACTGCTGACCATTGTTTTTGCGGTCTGGACCTGGCGTGCCGAGAAGCGGCGCTGGCTGCGGATTCTGGCGTATGCGGCGGTTGGAACTGTCATCGTTCAGGGAGTCTTAGGGGGAATCACGGTTCTGTATTATCTGCCGCCGGCAGTCTCTTCCGCGCATGCGGCGCTGGCGCAAACGTTTTTCTGTCTCGCCGTCGCCATGGCGATGTTTACGGGCAGGAATTGGATCGAAGAAAATCCGCGAGTCGAATTCGACGAGCGCCGCCCGAGCCTGTTCACCCTGACTTTGCTTTCGATTTTTGTGCTCTACGTGCAGCTGATTTTGGGTGCGATGTTCCGCCATCACGGCTTGAGCTGGTGGCCGCACGTATTAAACGCCGTCGTCGTGTCGTTCGTGCTGGCGTGGACCGCGGTGCGCGCCTTGAGCGTCTATTCGCAAATTGACGCGATTCGCCGGCCAGCAATTTTGATGCTGTCACTGCTGATCGCCCAGCTGTGCCTGGGATTCATCGCGTTTCTGACGCGCGTGGCCTGGGGCCGGGATGCGGTCCAGCCGGAGCTTCCCATGGTGCTGTCGACCGTGGCTCACGTCGCTGTGGGCGCGCTGCTGCTGGCTACCACGGTCATTCTCTCGATTCAGGTTTGGAGACACGCTCCGGTAGCCTTTGAAGAGCGGCTGCCGCAGGTGGAACGCGGCTCATCCGCGGCATGAGCCGAAGGTTGCACTGCTCGCGGCAATCTTCCCGGTTTCCGGCCGCGATGTCGTAAACTGGTTGCAGTCCCAAGGGAGTTCTTTTTGGTCTCGAAAGTCTCTGCCCTCGCTGATGCCGGGCCGGAAGCCGAGCACACTTCCGCAGCTCCTGTCATTTCGGTACAGAATCTGGTGCACCGTTACGAGAACCGCACCGCTCTCAACGGAGTTTCCTTCGAGGTGCACCCCGCGGAACTGTTCGGGCTGCTCGGCCCCAACGGCAGCGGAAAAACGACGCTCTTCCGGATTCTTTCCACACTAATGATCCCAACCAGTGGACGCGCGGTCGTGCTGGGGTGCGATGCCGCTCAGGACGCAGCCAGCCTTCGTCGCCGGATTGGAGTGGTGTTTCAGGAACAGAGCGTCGACCCAAAGTTGACGGCTTACGAAAATCTCTGGCACCAGGGGCATCTCTACGGCCTTCGCGGAGGAGTGCTGAAAAAGCGCATTGCCGAAATTCTTGCTCGCGTTGGACTGTCCGACCGCGCCAAGGAGCGGGTCGAGACATTTTCTGGAGGCATGCAGCGGCGGGTTGAACTGGGCAAGGGATTGCTGCACCGGCCCGGTGTGCTGTTGCTGGATGAGCCGACCACCGGGCTCGACCCCGGCGCGCGCCGCGATTTGTGGCAATACCTGCAAATCCTGCGCGATGAAGAGCGCGTTTCCGTCCTCGTCACCACGCACCTCATGGAAGAGGCCGAGCGCTGCGACCGCCTTGCCATCATGAGCGAAGGCAATCTGGTTGCGTTGGGCACTCCTGCGGAGCTGAAAAGCGAAATTGGCGGCGACGTCATCATGCTCGACGCCGCGCACGACGCTGCGCTTCTGGCGGAACATATCCGGGTTCGTTTTCGCGTCGAGGCAACCGTAATGGGCAATCAAGTGCGCATCGAACAGGAGGGTGGACATCGTTTTGTGCCCGACGTGGTTGAGGCTTTCCCTGGAGAAATTCAGGCGATTTCCGTGAGCAAGCCCGCGCTGGAAGATGTGTTCATCCGCCGCACGGGGCACAAGTTTTGGAGCGAAGGCGGCGAAAATAATTCTGACGAAAACAGGGGGTAGCTTGCGTTCCATGATCCTCGCACTTTCTCTCGTTCTCGGATTGCTGCCGCTGGCCGGCATCGGATGGATTCTGGCTAGCGGCATGATCAGACTCTGGCCGCCTTCGGCGACAGTGGACGGACTCTTCATGTCCCTGATCCTGCTGGCGCTCTCGGTATGCTTCCTGTTGAATGCTTACTGGGAGATGCGCGACCGCGGCCTGCTGGCCTTTTTGCATAAAAAGGAAGCGTCCGCAAAGACTCCCGCGGCGAAGGCGAGTTAGCGAATGGCGACTCAGGCTGCAACCTTGGCGCGTCCCATGCCGCAAGCTTCGGCCGGACTCTTGCTGCCCGCGTTCACGCTGTGGTGGCGCGAGATTGTCCGCTTCTATCGCCAGACCACGCGTGTGATCGGCGTGCTCGCTTCCCCGCTCGTTTTCTGGCTGGTTATTGGCTCTGGGTTCGGAACTTCATTCCGCTCCGGCGGCGGCCCCGGACAACAACACTATCTGGAATACTTCTATCCCGGCGCGCTCATCATGATCGTGCTGTTCACCTCGATCTTCACCATGATGTCGGTCATCGAAGATCGCAAGGAAGGTTTTCTCCTGTCGGTACTGGTGGCGCCGGTGCCGCGCGCGGCCATCGTGCTCGGCAAGGTTCTGGGCGGAACGACGCTGGCCGCGGTGCAGGGCATGATCTTTCTGATCTTCGCTCCGTTCGCCGGGGTGCATCTGCATCTCATGCAAGTTTTGCTGGTCGCGGTGGTCGTATTCCTGGTTTCGTTCGCCCTGACTGCGCTCGGCTTCGCCATTGCCTGGCCGATGGATTCTTCGCAGGCCTTTCACGGCATCGTGAATCTGTTTCTGATTCCGCTGTGGCTGGTCTCGGGCGCTCTGTTTCCGATCTCAGGCGCCTCGGGATGGATTCGCGTCATCATGCGCCTGAATCCCCTCACCTACGGAGTCGAAGCACTGCGTGGCTTACTCTATCCCGGCGCGCAGATCACGTTTCCTTTGCCGTCGTCCATGGCGACGCTATTATTGTTTTCGCTGGTGATGTTCGCTCTGGCATTCCTGATGGCAAATCGCCGTACCCGATCTTCCACCAAATGAGGCCCGCCGCTTGACTATCGGAAATTCGATTGTCGGAAATTCCATTGCCGAACCCTACGCCTACTTCCCTGCCCTGATCGCCAGTTTGAACGGAGCCAGCGCGGTGCTGCTGCTGACCGGCCGCAGCCTGATTATGCGCAGGAAAGTGGCCGCACACCGCGCCTGCATGATTGCAGCGGTCGTCGCGTCGGCGTTATTTCTGGCCTGCTACCTCTATTTTCACTGGCACGTCGGCGATATTCGCTTTTTGGGCCCGCCCCTCTGGCACGCGATTTATCTTGTGATCCTGATCCCGCATGTCACGCTCGCGATCGTCATCGTTCCTCTGGTCATCATCACGCTGAGCCGCGGACTGAGGGCTCGCTATCCGCAGCATCGGGCGATCGCGCGCTGGACATGGCCGCTGTGGATGTACGTTTCCGTGACCGGCGTGATCGTGTACTTCATGCTGTATCAATGGTTCCCGCATAGTTAGAGGGAGGTGATTTAGGTTGTGATCCTTCGCTGCGCTCAGGATGACGTCGTGTTTCGGTGTATTTTCAATGTCAACATTGAAACTGAAGATTGATGTTTCCGGCACCGTGGGCGACGCCGCCTGGAAACAGATCAAGCAGTTCGATCAGATCCAGAGCGCCGACTTCGGCCCGCAGTTCGGCAGCGGCGGCCGCTGCAACCATCCCGCGGATGCTCCGCATGGCAAGGGCGAATGGATCGGAGCCGAAATCCGGCTGCAGACGCCGCTTCTGGCCCAATATGCCATGTCGCACTACCTGGAGCAGGAGCGCGTGCTCGACGCGGATGTGGAGTAGCTAGCGTCAGCCTTCTGATGCCACCTGTGATTAATCTTCCCCGGCTGTTAACCAAAGCTCCTTCCAGACGTTATGGCTAGTGAAAACGCTTTCATCGAATCGATGGGAGCCCGTTGGCAGGCGAAAGTAATCGGGGGAGCAAATGGATCCAAATGGTGCAATAGTCGCGATCGTACTGATTTCATGCGTGTGGATCACCTTCAGCACGGTCCGCCGGTACAAAATCGCCAAACTGCAGGCGGAGCTGCAATCCCGGCTGCTCGAAAAAATCGCAAGCGGCCAGGAGCTTTTGGCCTACGCACAGACAGACGCCGGAAGGCAACTTCTGGAATCGCTCAAGGTGGAACGAATCGCTCCTCACGGCAAAATTATCATGGCGCTTCAGATCGGCATCGTTCTCTTCGTCTTCGGCGGAGGCATGCTGGCCGCGCGAAATTACATTCCTGACGCGACCGAGCCTTTCACCATCGTGGGCTCGCTGATCGCCGCTCTGGGGCTTGGTTTCGTCCTGTCGAGCGTAGCTTCATACTATCTGTCGAAATCCTTTGGACTGCTGAACGGCGCATCCAATCACAGCTCGTCGAAATAGGGCACACCGAACCTGGACGCACATCGAACCAGGAGCGAGAAACAGCCGCAATGCCATGGGATCTGCCCATCTCCGCAGCGAATCTTGATCTCTTGAACGACAGCGCACGCGTTCGCGCCATCGCGAAAAAGGAGCCGAACATGGATGAGGCGGCTTTCGGCGCCTTCTACGCGGAAACTGCCCGCCCACTGTTCGGCTATCTGCTGCGCGTCTCAGGAGACCGCGCTTTGGCCGAGGATTTGATGCAGGAATCATACTGCCGCCTTCTGTCTGCCGACTTGCCTGACATGAGCCGATCAGAGAGCCGCCGCTACCTGTTCCGCATCGCTACCAACCTTCTCCATGATCGCTGGCGAAGACATAAAGAGGATCCCCTGCCCGATAGCTTGCTCGAAACGACGTCCGCTGCTCCGTTCCTCGACTCAAAGCTGGAAATGAGGCGAGCCTTCGAGCAACTGAAACCGCGCGAGCGCGAACTCCTGTGGCTGGCCTATGTGGAGGGCTCAAACCACAAGGAAATCGCAGACTGCACCGGGCTCAGAGCTGGCAGCGTCCGAATGCTGCTGTTCCGCGCCCGCCGCAAGCTGCTTGGGCTGCTCGCAGGATACGATCAATCGGCAGACCGGGAGGCTTCCAAGTGAACCTCCAACGCTGCGAAAAAGAGCGACAAACTCTGGCCGCGATTCGCGGCGGCAAGGCGAATCGCGAGATTGCGATGCACGCGCAGATGTGTCGAGTCTGCTCAGAGATTCTGCTCGTGAATGCCTTCCTGCGGCGGCTAAAGCTGCGCGAGTGGCAGTTGTTGTGGCAAGCTTATGTCGAGCGTTCAGACCATGAGAAGATTGCGCCGGCGACGAGTCTGCAGACGGAAAGCGTTCGCAGACAGTTATTCCAGGCGCGCGGCAAATTAGCGAAGTTGGTCCGCGCGCACCTTCGGCCGAGAAGTCAGGAGGTTTCCGAGTGAATCCATCCGAGTGCGAGAGAGAACCGGAGATCCTGCAGGCCATTCGTAACGGGGATGCGAGTCCTGACCTCGTGGCCCATGCCCAGACGTGCCCGGTTTGTTCAGAAGTGTGGCTCATCGCCAAGTTCCTGCAGGAAGAAACCCAACTGGCCGCCCCCGAACTGAGGGAACTTCCCGATCCCGGCCTGATCTGGCGCAAGGCGCAGGCCGGGGCAAGGGAACAGGCATTGGCGAAGGCGACGTTACCCATTCGCATGATGCGCACTTGCGCGCTTGTGCTCGCCATTCTTGGCATGCCTTGGCTCGTCCCCCAGTTGATTCACGCTCTTGCCTGGCTCCACGAACTTGGCCTGGGCTCTTTCTCCTTTACGGATCAAAGCCTTATCAACCAAAGCTGGATCAGCCGAGGCTTGATTCATCAAGGCTCGGCCAATCAAAGTTGGCTCGGCCCGCTGACCGGGACCACCCTGCTCGGCATCAGCATCACGCTCGCCTGCATCGCAGTGGGTTCCTGGTATATGCTGCGGGAGAAGTAGTTCGCCCTACGAGCACAGACTTGGCGGGGCGATCTGCTATAGTGGCCGCGATCCATGCCCGTTCCTTCCGAGATTCCTGCGCGCCATCCACAGACCGTCGCTGACGAGTCGGCTGCGTCGCATCCTTTGCCCAAGCGCTCGATGACGCGCACGCAAAAGATTCTGTTCTTTGCCACCGGGTGGCTGATCGTGCTGATGCCGTTTCTGTTCTGGTGGAATACGTGGTTCGGGCGGCATCTTTCGGATCAGCAGTTGACGGAATATCTGCATGACACGAACAAGCCGCGGCATATTCAGCAGGCGCTGGTGCAGGTGGAGGAGCGCATCAGCCATCACGATAGCGCGGTGCAGCAGTGGTATCCCGATCTGCTGCGTCTGGCGAACGATCCCGTGGAGCAAGTCCGCAACACCGACGCCTGGGTCATGGGACAGGACACGTCGGGCGCGGGATTTCACGACGCGCTGCTGAAGATGCTCAAGGATTCGTCGCTGATGGTGCGGGGCAACGCGGCGCTGTCGCTGGTGCGCTTCGGGGACGCGACCGGCCGTCCGCAGATCGTAGCCCTGCTGCAACCCGCGCAGATCTCCGCGCCTCAGTCTGGACGAATCGTCGACTCCGACCGCCCCGGCACAGCTATCCATCAAGGTGGATTGCTCGCCAAACTGCAGCATGACTCGCAAATATTCGAACTGCGTTCGCCGATTCCCGGCCGCATTCGCTCGGTGGCGCAGACTGGGGCCAACGTCGCCGCTGGCGCGGAAGTGGCCGTGGTCGACCCTGGGACCGAGCAGGTTTGGGAGGCGCTGCGCGCGCTGTATCTGGTCGGCCAGGTGGATGATCTTCCCGCTGTGCGCCCTTATGAACGCTACCTGCCGGACATTTCCAACGATGTGCGACAGCAGGCTGTTGAAACGGATAAGGCGATCCGCAAGCGTGCCGGCATGAACTAGCCTGTTTACTTCCTGGTAACAAAATATATTATTTTCGGATTCCCCCAAGATATTGATTCCATGATGTTTAGGGCGATGGGATTGGCCGAGATCTTCGTAAAATATTGTGGCGCAATGACTTCCAGGTAAAATCTTCCAGGATAAGGGGTTAGCGGCGGAACTGCAGGACTCAGGCGCCTTCGGCGTGCGACCGTGTCTGCTCCGCACAAGTGCCAGATTCGGACGAATGCTTGCCCGACCCGCCACGATTTCTGGTGCTCTGCCGGTGCCTCTCTGGCGTGCGCGCATGATTCCATTATGGCTGGCCGGAATTCTCAGTAAAGGTTACTCGTCACATGGATAGCGATTGTTCTGTGGAAAAGTTGAGGAGTAGAAATGGCACAAGCCATCGGTTACGTCGCGCTGGTGGTTCGGGACTATGACGAAGCCATCGCTTTCTTCACGCGGAAGCTGGGCTTCGATCTGATCGAGGATTCGCTCTCGAAAGACCGCAACGGCGAGGCGAAACGCTGGGTACTGGTTGCTCCGCCGAATTCTCACGGCACCAAGCTGCTGCTGGCGCGGGCGTCCACGCCTGAGGAAGAGAGTCGCGTTGGCAATCAGACCGGCGGGCGCGTCTTTCTATTCCTGCACACTGATGACCTTTGGCAGGACTATCGCGCGATGTCAGAGCGCGGTGTGCGGTTCTGCCGAGAACCGAAGGAGGAGGCTTACGGAACGGTTGCGGTGTTTGAGGATCTATACGGCAATAAATGGGATTTGCTGGAATTGAAAGCTGACGAGTGATTTCTGGCCGACTGGTGGAAACTCCCTGCTGTGCGCCCTTATGAACGCGACCTGCCGGACATTTCCAACGATGTGCGACAGCAGGCTGTTGAGACCGATAAGGTGATAGAGGCACGGGCGGGGAGCCACTGAGCTTTTGTCATTTCGAGCGCGGCAAGGAATCTGTTTTTCCTTTTCGCCTCTCGAAACCGTTGTCATCCTGAGGCTCGCGCAATTTGCGAGGCGAAGGATATATGCAATTCTGCCGGCATCGGTGCATCTACACGCAAATTGCATAGATCCTTCGGCGCACAAAAACCGCGCCTCAGGATGACAAACGTCGGAGAAACACGGGGCACCGAAACCGTTAACACCTAAGAGCTGATGGCTGAGAGCTGATAGCTAAATCGCCATCGGGCCGACTTCTTTTTCGACTTCGGCGATGTCGAGCATGACGATCGCGTCCCAGGGGCAGCCGTCGAGGAAGCAGCCGTCGGGGCCTTTGCTCAGGCATTTCTTGCAGCCGATACAGAGGATTGGATCGACCTGGATGCGGCCAAACGGCGGATTATCCTCGTCTGGTACCCAGAACATGCAGTCTTCGACCGGGCAATATTCAACGCAGGCGGGCGAGCCGGCGCATCCGGTGCAGCACTCGGTAATGACGGCCAATTCTTTCGGTTTCTTCTTGCGCGGGGTGGCGAGGCCTTTGGACTTTGGTTCAAACTTGAGCTCGTCGGGAACCATCCCGACGGCCTTGGTGGCTCCGGGTGCAGGAGGCATATGTGAGGGATTATAACCCGAGCCGCGCTGGTTATGAAGCAGTCTTCTACCCGATCGTGGGGTCAATTTGCGGAATCGAAACCCTCTACGTCGTCATCCTGAGCGGCGACGCAGTCGGCGTGAGGGACCGAACGCGGGCTGAACGCTTCGGTGGTGTGGATGGGAAACAACCGCGCTGCACACGACGTGGGCGCTCCCGTCGGCGCTATTGCCGCTGCACGCGCATTGTAAGGTCCCTCGGGGGGCTTGCGCCCTCCTCAGGATGACAGCATTGAGGGCGCTTGCCCAAAATGAGAATCGCGGCCGACTTTGCGATACGCACATGATCTTCACCGGGTCCATTCTGCTATAGTGAACCGCAACAAAGGAGCACCGCCATGGCTGGAAAGAGTCTCAACCGGGTTCAACTGATCGGCAATCTGGGCAAGGACCCCGAAGTCAAATACACGCCGCAGGGTACGCCCGTGGCCAAGCTGACCATCGCCACTAACGAGCGCTTCAAAGACAAGGCCGGCGAATGGCAGGACCGCACCGAGTGGCACAACGTCGTGCTCTGGCAGCGCCTGGCCGAGATCGCGGGCGAATATCTGAAGAAGGGCGGCAAAGTCTACATTGAGGGCCGCCTGCAAACCCGCTCCTGGGACGACAAAACGTCCGGCCAGAAAAAATACATGACCGAAGTGGTCGCCAGCGATCTGATCCTGCTCGGCGGCCGCGGCGAAGGCGGCGGTGGAGATTTTGCCGGCAGCTCGCGCGGCGCATCATCTTCCGCAGGTGGAGGCAACAACTTCGACCAGCGAACTCCGGAGCACGAGCCCGCGGCCGCCGGCCCCATCACCGACGAAGATATTCCGTTCTAAATTTTCGACGGGGTGAAGGCGCGGCGGACGAATGGCTTGTCTCTCAGCGCTGCGGCGAAATTCATTGAGCAAAAGAAAAACCGCGTTGCTGGCCGGCAACGCGGTTTCGACTTTTCTCAGGCTGTTTTGGGGCAGCCCCATTCATGGTTACGTTTTCGGGTTAGGCTTTGCCCAGCTTGCGGCGGATCGTTCCCGCCAGGCCGACAAGCCCCGTACCCAGCAGCAGCAGGCTGCTCGGCTCGGGAACGGCGTCATAGCCGATAAATTCCTGCGGCAAGCCGCCTTGTCCCCAGCTCTGGCTGCCGGAAACCGGCGTGTAGAGCACCAGCCCGGAATAGGCGCTGTTGGGATCGGTTGCTGCCAGCGCGAGATATTCGGCGGCGATGGCGCCCGCGCCCACGTTCAGGTAAGTGGATTGGGTCGTGGCGTTGGAGGCGAACAGACCCCAGATCGCCCACTGTCCGGCGGTCACGCTGATCGATCCAGACAACACGCTCTTGAAGATCAGGCCGGCGGCTTTGTAATCGAGCGATGCGGTCGAACCGAATAGTCCGCTCCCTTGCAGGAAGGGGGTGACGGTCGCATTCCAGCTTTCGCCGATTCTGATCTGGTTGTTATAGCTGTCGCAGATCAGGTCGGTGACGGTGGAACTGCCGTTGATGTTAAAGGCGTAGGGATAAACGGGATAGGGACCGATGCCACCGTTGGTGCCGCCCAGATAGTGCATGTGAACCACCGAGTTAGCAAAGGCGGAGCTGGCGAGCAGGAGCGACAACATCAGAACCGGAAGGATAATTTGAAGACGACGTAGACGCATTCGGATTGCCTCCAGGCGAACAGTGAAACGGAATCGTGTTACTCAGCTGTGCCGTAAGCGACAGCGAATCTTGATTTCTTTATTGCTTAGATTGCTTGATTCCTTATTCCTTCGATTAGGGGAGTTATGCCAGGCTTGCGGAAGACACTCAAATCTCTTTAATCTCTTTACAGAAAATCTGAGGAGCCCTGGCAGCCGCGAAGGAGCGGCTTATTGTCAAGGGGTTTTGCAACTAACCCCAGTAACAAGAGTGAGAGTACCAGTGCGTGGCAAGCCTGAGAATGGCTCGAACGTGGCGTTACTGGAGTAACCAATCTCCGCCTCGGAACGCGCTCCAAGCGGCGTAGATTATGGAGTGTATAATCTAGCGTCCAGTAAGGCGTGCGGGGCACGAGTCTACCGGTTTTTTCGCAGTTCGACCCTCATGAATGCCTACCCGCAAAACCAATCCGTGCCCCTGTCCAGATCGAAGAAACCACTGAAATTGCGGGTTGTGCGCTTTGACGATCATGCCCAGATCTCCGCGCTGGTGTCGAAGTTCGATTTGCATATCGAAGACTACTCGGGATGGACGCACTTGTGGAGCGACAACCCCGCATACCGCGAAATCGCGGGTATTGATCAAGACAAATTCCCCATGGGATGGGTGCTGGAAAACGGTGATGGCGCGATTTGCGGCTATCTCGGCAATGTTCCTCTGCAGTACGAACTGGAAGGCAAGAAACTGCTGGCTGCAACCACCCGCGCCTGGGTAGTGGACACGCCCTACCGGTCGTACTCTCCGCTGCTGTTGGGCACTTATTTTCAGCAGCCGAACGTAGACCTTTTCCTCAGCACGACCGTAAACGCTCAGTCGGCTCCCGCATACAGTATTTTTGAGGGTATCCGCGTGCCGCGGGGGGCGTGGGATCGAGCGCTGTTTTGGATTACGGATTATCGGGGCTTCACGGAAAGCTTTCTGCGGAATAAAGGCTGGGCCATAGCCAAACCGTTGAGCTATCCACTTTCAGCCGGACTATTTCTTCGCGACCAGCTTATGGGAAGCCGCGTCCCTGGCGGCGGGCGCAGAATCATGGTGCAGAGCTGTCTGGGGTTCGACGATCGATTCGACGGGTTCTGGGCAGCTCTGCGGAAAAAGAAATCCAACGTGCTGCTTGCCGTGCGCAGCCGGGAAGCGTTGGATTGGCACTTCAAATTTGCCCTGGAGCACAAGACGGCGTGGATCTTCACCGTCGAAGATGGCTCGGGACTGTCGGCGTATTCGGTATTTCTGCGCAGCGACTACCGGCAAATCGGGCTCACGCGCATGCGTCTGGTGGACTTCCAATGTCTGGAGCGGGACCGGTCATTTTTTTTGGAGTTGCTGAGGGCCATGCTGCACGCAGCTATGAAGCGCTGCCGCCAGGAGTCCATCCATATGTTGGAACTGGTGGGGGTAGACGCCGAGTTAGAAAGCGATTTAAAGCGCACTTCGCCGCACACGCGTTCGCTTTCCAGTTGGCTCTACTTTTACAAAGCAAGTAGTCCGGGGCTGGCGGAGAAGCTCAAAAACGCGGATGTCTGGGAACCATCTCTGTTCGACGGCGACTCCAGCCTATAGGTCCGAATCCTGCAGGCGAAATGCGGAGGGATGAGTTCTTCCTCGCTCCGGACAGTCTTGATCCGAACATTTTCGATCCGGGCAGTTTCGATCCGGGCAGTCCCGTTCCGAGCAAGAGGCTACTTTCATCCCGCCAATTTCAGGCTTCCTGACTGACTACTTCGTGTATAATCCATTAGTTATTTGGAGGCTGTATCCCCTGCAGCCTTGTGTCCTGATGCGTCCACTTTCCCCAACGGTTATGCGTATCGAACACCTGGTTCATTCGTGACAGGAGCAACTTCGGATATGGAAAGCAGCAAGGGATCAGGTTCCGGCCACCCAACGGCGTGTAACGAGAACCCATCGAATTCCTGCGTCCCTGATCTGATTCGACGCCGGGCCAAAAGCACACCTGCCGGCCTGGCAATCCGCTCGGCCTCCAGCCTTCTGACTTATGAGGAGTTGGACTGTCGCTCCAATCAGCTGGCGAACTACCTTCGCACGGCGGGAGCAAGGCCCGGCCAGGTGGTTGGTGTGTGCCTCGAGCGCTCCATCGAATTTCCCATCGCCGCGCTGGCGATTCTCAAAGCGGGGTGCGCGTATTTGCCGCTTGAAACCAGGGCTCCTGGCCGGCGCCTGCAGACGATGTTGAAGTCAGCGCAAGTCTCGGTGGTTGTGACGACTTCGGGCCTGCTTGAATCGCTTGCTGGCGACGGCAGAAAGCTGATTGCGATCGATCACTCCGCGGCAGAGATTGGCCGCTGCTCCACCGGCGCGATTGAAATTCCCCTCAGTCCCGATCAGCTGGCTTATGTCATCTATACCTCAGGTTCGACGGGAACTCCGAAGGCGGTAGCGGTTGGCCACGGCAGCTTGCTCAATTTGATCCAATGGCATAATCGTGCGTTTGGCGTGACGGCGGCAGATCGCGCAACCCAGTTGGCATCGATTGGGTTTGACGCGGCTGTTTGGGAACTCTGGCCGAACCTGGCGGCCGGAGCCAGCGTACATCTGGTGGATGACGACACTCGCACACAACCGGAAAAGCTTCGCGACTGGTTGGTGCGCGAAAAGATCACGATCAGCTTCGCTCCCACCCCCCTGGCCGAGCAGATGTTGAAATTGTCTTGGCCGCGGGAAACGGCGCTCCGTTTTCTGCTGACCGGCGCCGACACTCTACACAACTATCCGCCGGCCAATCTGCCCTTCGCGCTGGTCAACAACTATGGACCCACGGAGTGCACGGTTGTAGCGACTTCGACGAGCATCCCTCCTCAGGGGTCTGCCGAGTTGAGATCGGACTGTCTGCCACCGATCGGCCGTGCGATCGACAACGCTGAAATCTACATTCTCGATAGCAAGATGCGGCAAGTCCCGGCGGGAGAATGCGGCGAGATTTACATCGGAGGAGCTGGCCTCGCCCAAGGCTATCTCAACGATGCTGCACTGACGGCGGAGCGTTTCGTGAAGCATCCGTTCCGCTCCGGCGCCCGGCTCTACCGGACCGGAGACATGGGTTGTGCTCTTCCCGATGGCCAGATCGCATTCCGCGGCCGCGTCGACGAGCAGGTGAAGATCAACGGCTATCGCATCGAGTTGAACGAAGTCGCCAGCGTGTTGCGCCGTCATGCCGCGCTCCGTGAAAGCGCGGTCGTCGCCAGCGAAAACAGCGTAGGCGAGAAGCAATTAGTGGCCTATGTCGTGCCTGCATCCTCTTGCCCGCCGGTCAGCGAACTGCGCGATTTCTTGGCGAAGGATTTGCCGGACTACATGTTGCCCGCTGCATTCGTGAGCCTGGATGCGCTTCCCGTCAGCTCGAGCGGGAAAGTAGATCGCTCGGCATTGCCCGCTCCAACCGATGAAAACATCCTGCGCGAGGAAATCTTCCTTGGACCGCGGACGCCTACTGAGCAGCGTGTGGCGGCGATTGTGGCTCGGCTCCTGGGTTTGGAGCGAGTGGGCGTGAACGACAATTTCTTCTATCTCGGCGGCAACTCGCTTTTCGGAACACAAGTGATCGCCCGCGTGCGCGATGCTTTCGACGTGGAGATTTCATTGTTGAAGCTGTTCGATCACCCCACGGTGGCCGATCTGGCCGCGGAAATCGAACGCCGCATTGTGGCGCGCCTCGATGCGATGAGTGAAGAGGAAGCGCAGCGACTGCTCGCCCTGAACACCGAGCAAGCCAGCGCATGAGTACCTCCATCAACAGCGCGATATCCAGAAGTACGGGAGCCAGTGCTCTAAGCCTCTATCATCTTCTGGACCCGGAAGTACTGGCCAATCCTTATCCTCTATTTCACCGCCTGCGCACGGAAGATCCCGTGCACTGGGACCCTTTTCTGCACACCTGGGTGGTCACCCGCTATGCGGACGTGCTCGAAGTGCTGCACACTTTTTCCGCCGACCGCACCCACGCCCCGGAAAAACTGAAATCACTGGGGCTTTCGCAGATAAGTCCCATCGCGCAGTTGATGGTGAAGCAAATGCTGTTCATGGACGCGCCCGCGCACACGCGCCTGCGCAGCCTGGCATCCTACGCCTTCAGCCCCGGCCGGGTTGCGGTATTGCGCACGCACATCCGCGAGATCGTGAACCGCCTGCTGGACGCGGTGCAGGACAAGGGTCAGATGGATGTCATTGCCGATCTGGGTGAGCCGCTGCCTGCAATCGTGACCGCGGAAATGCTTGGCGTCCCGGAGAATGACCGCCATCAGCTGAAATCGTGGTCGGCCGACTTCGCCGAAATGCTGGGAAATTTTCAGCACAATCCCGAGCATGCTCCGCGGATGTTGCGCACGGTGCAGGATATGACGGCATATTTTCGGGACACGATTCGGCGTTATAGAGATTATCCGCAGGAGGGATTGGTCCACTCCCTGATGACCGCCGAAGTGGATGGCGACCGGCTGACTGAGGAAGAGGTGGTCGCGACCAGCATCGTGACCATGGTGGGTGGGCTGGAGACGACGACGAATCTGATCGGCAACGGTGTTTTAAGTTTGTTGCGCAATCCGGAAGAGATGAAGAAGTTGCGGGAGGATCCGGCCCTGGTTCCGTCGGCGGTCGAGGAAATGCTGCGCTATGAAAGCCCCAGCCAGCACACCGGGCGCATCGCGCCGGAGGACGTCGAACTGGGAGGGAAGGTCATCCGCAAAGGTCAGGCGGTGATGGCAGTGATGGCGGCGGCGAACCGCGACCCAGAACGCTTCCCCGATCCTGACCGTTTCGATCTCATGCGCAAAGATAACCGCCATCTCGCCTTCGGATACGCCGCACATTTCTGCTTCGGCGCCGCGCTGGCGCGCGTGGAAGGGCAGGAAGTCTTTGAAGCTTTGATTCGCCGTTTACCCGAGCTGGAGTTACAGCCGGGTCCTCTGACTTGGCGAAATAATCTGGGGCTGAGAGGCATGATTGCCCTGCCAGTGAAGTTTCAGAGTTCTCACGCCGCCGTCTGATATTAAGAAGAAACTTTGGATGGAAAAGGAAACCCGCCTTTCCGAGGCCAAGCGGAAACTGCTCGAACTGCAGACGCGGCAGACAGGCTCCGCATCAGCCATATCTGAAATAAAACGCCACCCACGAGCAATCCCCGCGCCGCTGTCGCTGGCGCAAGAGCAGGTTTGGCGTCTCGACCAGAGCGCGGGCAAACTGGCGCCGCTGCACAACGAGTCGATTACCATACACCGCCGCGGCCCGTGCGACCCGGCTCTATTGGAACGAAGCTTGTCGGAGATCGTCAGGCGCCACGAAATTTGGCGGACGACTTTTGAAACCATGGCAGGGCAGCCTGTCCAGATTGTCCATCCGGCCGCGCCCTTCCCGTTGGCCCTGTCTGATCTCCGGGCGTTGCCGAAGATTGCGCGCGAAGCCAGAGCTCTGGAATTGGCTACGCACGACGCTGCCCTGCCCTTCGATCTGCAGCAGGGGCCGCTGGTACGCGCCAGGCTCGTTACTCTCGACGATGCCGAGCATCGCCTGTATGTGACGGCCCATCAAAGCATCGTCGACGGTATCACCGTATTCGATATTTTCCCCACCGAGCTGACGACTCTCTATGAAAGTTTCGCCGCAGGTACGCCGTCGAGGTTACCCGAGATGGAAATGCAATACGCGGACTTCGCTTCGTGGCAGCGTCGAAGTCTCGGGGGCGAAAAAACAGAAAGTCAGCTGGCGTATTGGCAGAGGCAGCTTGGCGGCGAGTTGCCGGTGTTGCAATGGCCGAATAACGGTCTACGGCCTCGGCAACAGACATATCGGGGCGCGATGCACTCGTTCATGCTTCCTGGGGAGCTAGCGCAGTCTCTGAAGGATCTGGGCCGGCGGGAAGGCGTAACGCTTTTCATGATCCTGCTCGC
Organism: Terriglobales bacterium; assembly: GCA_035504195.1. Taxonomy (GTDB): domain Bacteria; phylum Acidobacteriota; class Terriglobia; order Terriglobales; family Acidobacteriaceae; genus Sulfotelmatobacter. The sequence goes on along the minus strand of DATJSG010000016.1, from coordinate 133,317 downwards.
GGCCCTGGTGACCTTGCTGCAGCGCTACACTGGACAGGACGAGATCGTCGTGGGCACGCTGGCGCCTTGCGGGCGCAAGCAGACTGAATTCCAGCGATCTCTGGGGTATTTCCTCAATCCCGTAGTGTTGCGCGCCGATCTGCGCGGCAAGCCTGACTTCAGCGCGTTGCTGCGCCAGATGCGCGAGGTAACTCTGGGCGCAATTTCCAACGACGATGTGACGCTCGACATGATTGCCGAGAGACTTCACCTCAAGCCCGATCCCAGCCGCCACCCTTTCTTCACGGTCGCGCTCTCGGTCGCACCCGATGTTCCGCAGCTTCCGGCCGGGTGGAGCATGACATATATGGACGTGGAGAGCGGCGGCGCACGGTGGGATTTGTATCTGGAGATGAGCGATCGCGTGGAGGGATTGCTGGGCCGCGCGCAATACAATCCCGATCTCTTCACTGGCGACGACATCGCGCAGACACTCGAAGATTTCCGGCGCCTGCTCGAACAAGTCAGAGGCGCGAAAAACCGTTAGTGGTCCCGGTACGCCACGGTTGCCATCAATCTCCTGGATCGAGAGCCCATTCGCCATCCAAACGCGAGAGGAAAGCGTCGCCTCGTTCCAAAACCTTGAGTATGTCGGGGTTGCGGGACGCCGCAATCGTCCAGCCGCCGCGGCAGGTAAAGAAGCATCCTTTATCTGAGTAATCGGCCATCCGCCGGCTATCCACGAGCCCGTGCAGGCCAATCAAGCCTCGTTGCCAGGCGTCGTGGAATAGATGGTCGAGGATATCCTTGGTAAATTTCGGATCGCCGCCCACTTGCACCACTTCCCCCACCGTGCCAGGTTTCACGTAATAGATGTACCAGCCGGCGATTTTCTGGTTCTCATCGCGCAGCGCAACCTTCCGCAGTTCGCCGCGGTTCGGCCTGCGTTGCATGAAACTGAAAAGCCATTGCAGCGAATGCGCATCGTACTCGGGCCACAGCGAATAGCCTTTGCGAAACTCGAGGAAGCAGTGCAGCAGAGCTTCCAGATCAAGTTCCGAACCCTGCAAGCGAGACCCAGTCAGCCGGAAAGGACTGGCCGAAACCCGCGCGGCCACGCTGTCGGCAAGGCTGCAAAGAGGTTTCGAGGCGTATCGCAGAGCCGTGGATACGGCGGCTCCCGTTCCTCGGGACATGGCGAAGACAGCATACTGGCTCGGTCGCACGGGGCGCGCCCAGTGAAGATTGAGCGCCGGAATGGTGCGGAATCCCATTCGCTCCAATATTTTTTTGGAGATATCGTTGGCTGAATCGGTCAGCGAAAGATGGTGATCGGTTTTCATCATGGCGGTTAAAAGGCGGGGGGCTGCAAGGCCGGACCGGAAGTCCGGATGAACCACCAGATTGCCGCCGAAAACGACCTTAATCGGTTCCCCGCAGAGAGACATCTTGCGAACAATTCCGCCTAGAAATCCGACAACTCTCCCGCCGCTCTCTTCATAAACGAGCGAAGGGATGTCGCTGTCCTGGAATGGAGAAGCGAAATAGAGCTCGTGGATAAAGGGTTGCAAGCCGGGCGGCGCCGATCCCTTCCGGCGCCGCATGTAACGCCAGTAGAGATCCGCCACCTGGGGAATATCGGCCTGAGTCAATGGACGAACGGACACGCAGTTATGCCTCCTGCACAGGGTGAGAATTCAATAGGCTGAATCCGCGCTGTCCGATAGCAGACCCGGCGGCGCTGGCTTCAGAAACGGCAACCAATTAGATTTCGAGAATCAACACGAAGCTTGGTCCCAAGTTCAGACCCCCCAAGTCACTTCGTTTCAGGGCAAGGACTTTCAATGTTCCAGATTCTACACTGGCAATTGCGCGGCTGGCGGCGAAACTGCCTTCACTCGCCGGGATCCAGGCACCACTCCCCATCCAGGCGCGAAAGGAAACCGGCTCCGCGATCCAGCACATCGAGAAGTTCGAGGTTGCGGGAATGGGCCATCGACCAGCCTCCGCGGCATGTGAACAAACAATTCTTGTCGGAGAAGTCGGCCATGCGCCGGCTGTCTACAACTCCATGCAAACCGATGACTCCCTGTTGCCGGGCATCATGGAAGAGGTGATCGAGAATATTCTTGGTCGATTTGGGATTGCCCCCGACCTGGACCACTTCTCCGATGGCTCCCCGCTTCACGTAGTAGATGTACCAGCCGACAATTTTCTGCTGAGCGTCGCGCAGCACGATCTTGCGGAGGTCGCCGCGCACAGGCATATGGTCCATGAAGTTCAAAAGCCATTTCAGCGACTGCGCATCGTATTCCGGCCACAGGGAATAGGTTTGGCGGAATTCCACCTGGCACTGCAAGAGAGTTTCCACATCAGCTTCTGCGCCCTGCAACGCGGGCGTGGTCTGGCGAAACGGACTGAAGGAAAGTCTCGCCGCCAGGCCGTCGGCAACCGCGCAAAAAGGCTTCGAAACAATCTTTAAGGTCGTGGCGACTGCCGGTCCGGTTGCCCTGGACAATGCATAGACCAAATAGTGGCTGGGCCGCAGCGGCCGCGCCCAATGAATGTTGAGCGCCGGCACGGCGTGGAAGCCAAGCCGCTCGATTAACTTTCGGGAAAGGTCATTCGCCGAATCCGTCAAGGAAAGATCCTGGTTTCCGGCCATGAACGTCCCCAACAGGCGCGGGGCCGCAAGATGCGATCGGGAATCCGGATGAACCACAAGATTGCCGCCAAAGGCCACCCGAATGGGTTCGCCGCAGAGATTCATCTTGCGTACAACGGTGCCCAGGAAACCGACAATTTTCCCGCCTTTGTCCTCATAAACCAGCGGCGGAAAAGCGGGGTCGACAAAGGGGTTGATGAAGTAAAGGTTGTGGAACGTAGTCCGCAGCGCTGGCGGGGCCGAGCCCTCGCGCTTTCGCATGTACTTCCAATAAAGATCCACCACCTGGGGAATGTCGGCTTCAGCCAGCGGGCGCACAGCCATGTCGTTCTTCCTTCCCTGCCTTATAAAAGATGAGTGGTGGACGCAGTCTGGTTTCCGGCGGCTACTTTTTCTGAAGTGTAACAGCCGCAGGAGCAAATGCGAAAGACTGGCTGCTACCGCTCACTATACCGGATCATTCGCCAGCAAGCCTCGTCTAGCGAATCCCAGGCTGCCCTTCGCCACGATTGTCTCACCCACCATGACCATGGCTTCGACCAACGCAAAACCTGCAATGAACTTCAAGACCTTTACGTCAATCTCCAATGTATTTCCCGGAACTACCGGCGCCAGAAATCTCATCTGATTGATCGTTCCCAGCACCAGAAATTCTCCCGGCTCCATTCCCGTTCCGGTGGTTTTTGCAAACAGAATCGACGCCGCCTGGCCGATCGCCTCGACAATCAAGGTTCCCGGCATCACGGCGTGCTCGGGGAAATGACCCAGAAACTGAATCTCGTTCCCGGTAACATTCTTGGTTGCCCGAATATTCTTTCCCGGCTCCAGAGAAATTACTGTATCGACCATGAGCATGGGAAAGCGCTGTTTCAAAACCAACCGCACTTCCTCAAATGTCATCAGCGGCGCGCTCATCTCAACGCGACCTCAGAATCATGGCGGTCGAGCGTGGCAGGAAGCGCGATCCCGCAGCCACGGCGGCGGCGTCGGAAACCAGCCGGCTCACGCGCAGTCCGGCGGATTCGGCCATCTGCAGAGGCTGGCTTTCCTGGTTGTATTCAAAAACGTGATCGCGCTGCGGCGACTCCAGCGCGGTGCTGAAGAAGACGAGTCCGTCGGGAGCGATCTGCCGCGAAATCGACTGGAACAGCGGCTTGGGATCCCAGAGGTGTTCGGCCAGCATCGCCGAAATCAGGCCGTGGCACTTTCCGTCGCTGCTGTGATCATCGCCATTCAGCGCATCCTTCACGGTGAACTTGACACGGCCGGAATGTCCCGAGGCAGCCAGCAAACGGTTCGCGACCGCGATGGCCGGAGGACTGATATCGGTGCCCTCGATCTGCAGGTCGGGCCGCTCTTCGGCCGCCAGCAGACTTAGAACTCCGTGCCCCGCCGCTACCTCGACCACGCTCGCGTGCCGCGGCAATTGCCTCACGAAGTCATCGCGAAACATCGCGATGTGTCCGATCATCGAGGGCCAGAACGGATAGATCAGAATCGCGGCCCACATGTAGGGGATCATGTAGCCTGCGTCCTCATAGACCCCGGAAACAATTTCGGGCATGCTCTCCGGGGTGTAGTGGCCGGCGCTTTCGTAGATACGTTTTGCCTTGGCGACGCCGACGCAATACTCCGCATAACCGTGGGCGGCCACATCGAACACATCGCTGCCATACGCGGCCTCGGCCCAGCGCGCCAGCGGATTCAACAGCCACGAGCACAGCTCCCGGTTCGCCTCGAAAGTTGCCCGCGCGTGGCGCGCAAACATCTTCGCCTTTCGATCCAGAGCCTCTACAAAGAGTTGCGCTTCTTCCATCTTGGTCACCCTTGTCGAAATCAATCCTGAGACGCAATGTGCCGCACCAGGCGGACCATCGGACGGATCAGTTCCGTGCCGTCCCAGGGAGAGCTGAAAACGTGCATCCGGCCCAGTTTCACGATTCGATCCACACCGCTGCGGCCGGCGGCCCGGGCGAGCGTTTCTTCCCTCTTTGCGTCGGCGATTCCTAATCCTAAAGTCTGGGTCGTTCCGTCGAACTTTGAGATCGCTTCCAGCAAGTCGTCGACGACCAGCACGCTCAACGTGCGGCCCTGAGTTGGGTTGGGCATTTCTGCGCCCTCGCCCAGCAGAATCGTCCAATCCGGCGAAGCGGAGAACACTGCGCTGTGGCCGTTATCGCCGAGCAGCCACGAAGCGCGCGCCAGACAGATGGCAGAGGCCAGCGAGGGTTCAATTTCCCGCCGCGGATGCGCCTGGTTCTCTTCTTCAAACGCGACTTTCAGGGCTTGGACAAATTCAGACGGATCGCACCCGTCGCCGCGCTCCAGAAAAAGGGTTTGCGGCGACGAGCAAGCCTGCTGATCGAACTGCCACACGTCGCGCGCGATTCGCCGGCACCACGCCGGCCGTTCGGCGGCGTTGCCCCAGGTTTCGGCATCCATTGCCGCCGTGGAAACGCGCGGCCCAAAGACCAGCACCCGCGCCCAGTGCGGAAACTGCAAGCGCCGCACCTGCGCGACGGCTTCGGCGCCGCCCCAAATCATGGCGCCATCCACTGCCTGCGCCATGGCTTCCTGCAGATCGGTGCGCGCATGATCGAAACTGACCATGCAGATGCGTCTGGTCAACACTGCTTCGCGATCGGCCTCGCGCAATTTCTCCATGATGCGCCGTGTCACGTCAACCAGAGCGCTCGGAACGCGAACCAGGCATCCATTGCCGCCAAGCAGCGCGCAGGTCAGGGAAAGCACCGGCTGGATCTCGACGTTTGCGGCCGGCCAGTGTCCCACCACGCCGAGCGGAAATGCCCGCAGCTTGGCCCGCCCATCCTGCCACCAGCCTCCGCGCAGCGCATTCGCGCCCAACTCGCGCAGCAGGACCGGCTCCAGAGTGCCGCGGCGCAGCCACAGCCGCAGAAACGTCGCTCCGGGTACATCATGCAATTCGCGGTCGCTGAGGGCAGCGGCCCACTTCTCAAAAATGTCGAGGATGCCTTGCGGCGTTATCTCTTCAGCCCGAACCACGGCGCGCAGCTGTTCCGCCGCGCCGGCGATCTCCTGCGCAGAGCCGACCATCGTGATATCGTCCGCCTTGCCGTCAACGGACCTGGCATCGACTGGGTTCATGACTGCGCTCACCTCGCTCATGCCGCCCCGCTTGTTTGCAATTGCCGAAAGCGAGTGTGCTCCAGATTGCCGCAGCCACGGACTTCAGCCTTGGGCACTCTACCCGCAAAGCGGAAAGTCATTCCACGTCTGCCGCAGGGACAGTTGTCGTCGCCCACAACTTCCGCCGTGTCCTCGGTCAGCAGCAGAAACCCGGGAAAACTCGTCGGCAGCGCGCTGCACACTTGAATCAATCCCCGCTGCCCGGCTTTTACCGGCGACAGCGTCAGCGGATTTCTCACGATTACTTCCGCAAAGGCCGGCACGTGCTTGTTGCCATGATCGCAGTCCGGATAAATCACGCCCACGTTCTCCACCATCCCGTAATAGTCGATGATTCGTTCCGGCGCACAGCCGAACACAGACGTAACTCCCTCCGCGAAAACTTCGCGCGTGACTGCCCGCTGCAACAGACGCTTCCATCCCCCACTGTGCAGCACCCGCGCGTTCGGGAGGTTGAGCCTGACGCCCTGCCGCCGCAGCGGCTCAACCAGCTGCGTCCAGAGCACATAGGTAAACCCATACACCAGTATTTCGTTGCGCTGCCATCGGGAAGAATATGCAAGAAGTTTTTCCAGATCCAGGCTGGAAGTTCCGTCTGGCCCGGAGAGCAAGCAACTTACGATTTCCGTGGCAAACGAGCCTAAAGCCTGCACGGCCGCGCTCCGCGCCCCGAGTTGGCTCTGCGTTGCCAGGTTCTCCGGAGTGTCGACGACCAAGTAAGGCCTGCGCTCGGGCCCGATAAAATCCCTTGCGATCGTCAGCACGCCCTTGGTCATCCGCCGGGCAGTCGCGGCATCGAGAACGATGCGGCTGGGCGCCTGGCCAGTGGTGGCGCTCGATGTGAGAGTTCGCTTGATCTCGCCGGCATCCACTAAGGCAAGCGGCGGATCTGTCTTGAACACGCCCACCGGAAGATAAGGCAGATCGGCAATTTCCCGTGCCTCGCGAAAATCGACGGGCCAATGTTCCACATAATTGCGAAACAGCCGATTCCGCTCACCAGCGTGAGCCAATTGCTTTTTGAAAAGTGCGAGCAGTGCGCCGCGCCGCTGCCGTGGATCCACGCCGTAGGGCGCTTCCGCCAGCAGGCTATCGATTCCCTGCTCGATTTCCGCCAGTGGGGTCATGCGATCGTCTGCAGCTCAGAGCGGGCGATTTTTCCGTTCGGCGTCTTGGGCAATTCGGCGAGGATTTTTACCGACGCGCATGTCCATTGCGCAGGCAGCGCCCGCTGCACTTCTTTGGCGAGCGCTTTTTCGGGAGCGCCGCCATTGGGTTCGCCGCTCTCGCCCACCACGAAGAGTGCAATCGCTTCCCCCGCCTCAGGATGCTGCACTCCGATCGCCGCGCATTCGCCGACGCCGGGAACGGCAGCGACCTTGGCCTCCACTTCGGCCAGGCTCACGCGGTAGCCGCGAATCTTTATGAAATCGCTGCTGCGTCCTTTGATCCACAAATATCCGTCGGCATCCAGCGAGCCCAGGTCGCCGGTCTTGAGCCAGCCCTCGCCAAACTTTTGCTGCGTCGCTTCCGGCTCGTCGAGATACCCCGCACAGATCGAAGGACCGCGCACCTGAATCTCGCCGGTGTGCCCGTGCGGAAGCTCTTTGCCCTGACCGTCCACGACGCGCACCGTTAGATTGTCTAGCGGCAGACCCGCGCTGCCTGACTTGTCGCCCAGGCGAGCGGCGGGCAGGCAGGAAATTCGCGCGGTGGCCTCAGTCTGCCCATACATCACCAGAAAATTCGCACCGGGCACGATCTCGCGCAGTTCCCGAACGCTCTCCGGATGCAATGCGCCTCCGGCCTGCAGAAAACGCCGAAGAGTCGGCAAGGGAATCGAGCGCAGATTCGACCGCCGCAGCAGAATGCTGTAAACCGTAGGCACGCCCGCGAAAGTGGTGCAGGAGTAAGTATTGATCGCCTGCAGAACTTTATCGGGAAACATGAAGCGCGAGTCGAACACAACTCCGCCGCCTTGATACAAATGGGTGTGCAGGATGCTGGCGCCGAAACAGTAACTCGCCGGCATGATCAGCATGGCTGTTTCATCCGCGCCGATCTGCTGGCTGCGGATGATGGCTTCGGTGTTGGCGATCAGGTTGCCGTGCGTCACCATGACCAGCCGCGGCACGCCGGTCGAGCCGGAGGTGTGCATCAACGCTGCGAGATCGTTTTCCGAGCAGGGCGCAGGTGGGAGTGAATCCGGAGGAGGAGAGTCGAAATCACCCTCGAGGTGCAGGAATCCATTTTTCTTAGCCCAATCCCAGGGAACCCGTCCGCCGGTCCAGGCCGCTTTCGCATGGGCCTTGGCAAAAACTTTGCTTCCGGAGGTCGTAAGCGTGCGCTCATCCACCAGCACCGGCACGATTCCGGCATACAGAGCGCCCAAATACGCGAGGGTGCTCGGCGGACTCAAAGCACAACTGATCAGCATGCGGTCGCGCGGGCGCAGGCCGTTCGATAAAAATCCAGCCGCGAAGCCCGTAATCCGCCCGGCAATTTCATTCCCGCGAAGCGCTTGGCCGCTGGCCGCTTCGATCAGCGCGGAGTTCTCGCCCAGCCGGTCGAGGATGCGCCCCGCGAAATTCCCTTCACGCCCTTTGCGCATGAGCGACCTTGGCGAGTTTCGATTGCACCACTCTACAGATCTCCCTGACGTTTTCCATCTCCATCAGGTCGTCCACGTCAAAAGTCAATCCGAACGTCTGCTCCAGGCTGCTGGCCAGGGTGACGTGGCCCATCGAGTCCCAGGCAGGAACGTGGTCGGGCGTGGTTTCCAGGGTGACGCTTCTCGGATCAAGGTCGAACGCCGACTTAAACGCGGTCTGCACTTTGGTCAATACTTCTTCCATAATGCTGCTTGCCTCTTTCTTTCTCTAACCGGGTTTTGTGATCAACCTACGTCCCCGGCCGGGCCGAGGTAGTGCGAGTCGCGCTAGCCGAGAAGCGGAATTGATTTTCCAAAGTTACAGACGTTACGAAGTGACGGCGCCTTCGCTGGCTCCTCCGCTCGTTCAGCCAGGAAAGAAACCTAAATGACTATCGATTTTCAGGTGGCGCAGGGGAATCTGTCTGACTTTAGCATGGAGCCGACAGTTCAGATACCACACTTTCGTGCTAAAGCTCCCGCCCTGCATCCTGAGTCGAGGGGTTCAGGAAAATCGATATAAACAACTGAAAACAAGCATCTTATAATCATCTCAGGCGTCGCCCATCCAAATCCAGCAAAAGGGGTTCAATTACCTGGGTCATCGCGAGAAATGAGCGCCGGAAGGCTGCCGCACCTCCGCGCACCCGACTCGGTCGTTGCGGTTGAGATCGGCGTTGACGCCCATGCGGGGCAAGCCGCGGCTACGCCTTCGTCTCGACCTGGCCGGCCATTGCGGGCTCCGCTCTTTCTTCCAGCAGCAGCCGTCTCAAGGTGCGCAGATCGTTCAGCAAACGGCCGCTGGCTTTCAGATGCTGTTCGAGTTTTTCCAGCTTGTACGAGACCAGGCGCAGAGCGGAGAGACGGCGCGACGCATTGGACTCCGATTCCGCAACAATGTCGCTGTCGACATTGCCCTTGGCCTCATCCACAGCCTCGCGCAAAAGCGCCAGAAACTCCTGTCCACTCTCGATGGTGTCAAATTGAGTTTTCATCGGGTTTGATCCTGTATTTCATCCTCTAGCCTGGCAGGCCTGACTCCTGTCCTGAGCACAATAGTGCAAATCCAGTCACTAGGATAGAACAATTTAATGCCCGTATTCTGCTGCGTTCTTTTGGGGTGAGTCTTTGCCGCATGATTGGCTTGTCAGGATCAGGATGTTGAGAAACGTAAGGCTCGGCCTGGGCGTCGCTTGGCCCTGCCCGTGCAACCCGTGTCGCGGGCGCCACGACGACGCCACGAAAAGAAAGCGTGCCTCATCACAAAAACCGAGAAAACATAGTCCAAAGCCCCCTTTTACAGCCGGATCTTAAACGGCCAACCGAGGGTTCCCAGGGCGCAACTTTCTATAAACTCGCGTGTTAAGATTTGTGATCCAACAAACCGACTCTGCCTGCTTCGGAGTACAGGAAAAATGCGTCATACCCTCCCCACTGTTCAATCGGGCACCGGACTTTTCGCGCGAATCGTGCCCTTTATTTTTATGCTGTTTCTTTTCGGCTGTGGCGGCTCGTCGTCATCGCCCACGCCCCGCGTGCCGCCCGGACCTCCAAGCCTCGACAGCCTCTCCCCGAGCTCTGGAGTTTTTGGATCGGCCATCACCATCACCGGAACCAATTTCGGCACAAGCCAAGGGTCGAGCACGGTTACCTTCAACGGGCAAACGGCCTCGGCAGTAAGTTGGACCCCGGCAACGATCGTGGCGAAAGTGCCCTCGGGAGCGACGACGGGCAACGTAGTCGTAACCGTCGACGGCAACGCCAGCAACGGGGTTAATTTCACGGTCGTCGCCCTGCCCACAGGATCGATTGCACCCTCGTATTTCGGATTCCAGTGCGGCATTGGAGACACTGCCGACTGCGGCAATGCCAACGGTACCGTGGTTGTCTGGCCCTCCACGCAAGCTCAGCCCGGAATGCTTCGGCTGCACGACACCGGCACCCAGTGGGCTAACATTGAAGGGGCTGGCGCCGGCCAATATCAATGGAACAATCTGGACGCGTGGCTGGATGCCATCGCGACGCATCAGCCGCTCGACGTCATCGAGGTGTTTACCTGGGTTCCCTGCTGGGACGTGCCCAACCCAAATACCGAGTGCTCGTCGCCGCCGACTTCTCCGGTTGGCACCAACACGCCTCCAGGCGATTTAACCGCCGACGGCAGTCCTTCGTTCAACACTTTCGTGACGGCATTTGTCACGCATTGCAGCGCGAACAATAACTGCGTCAAGGACTACATCAAGTACTACGAGATGTGGAACGAGTGGGACATCAGCTACCACTGGACTGGAACCATGGCGCAGGTGTACCAGATGGTGGCGCCGGCGGCATCGATCATCAAAAGCAACATTACGGACGCCGTCATCCTTACGCCATCGACGACTCCGGACAGCGACACTGGCCTTGGGTACCAGGCCGACCTGCAGAACTGGCTGAACTATGAAACGCAGCACGGGCGCATTTCGGACTGGATTGCGTGGCACGTGTATCTGACGGTGGGAAACAGCCAGAACGAAATTGTCACGCCCGAGACGCAATGGGGCACCTATAACGTGAACTTCCTCAGCATTCAGGCCTCGACCTCGGGGTGGACGACTACTCCCTGGGCGGACACCGAAACCAACTACAACGGTGCGCCGCCGCCGGGACTGAATTACAGCTGTCCGCAATCGTCGAGTCCCAGTCCACCGGTCACTTTCAGCGCGGACGATTGTGCCGGCATGATCGCGCGCTGGCAACTTCTGCACGACTCGAATGGAGCGGTCAGCGTCGATTGGTACAAGTGGAACGAGACGATTGGCAGCAATCCCCAATACGAAACGGTCTACTACAACCTGATGCAGTACTTGGTAGGCGGGAAGTTTGGCGGGCCCTGCTCGTTCACCGCGGCCAACGGAGCCACCACCTGGACCTGCAGTTTCACGGAAGCTCCTCCGAACAACACGCAAGCGCTGTGGGTGTGGACGCCGAACGAAGCGGGCACCAGCTACACCGTGCCCAGCGGCTACACCGACTACAAGGACCTGCAGGGCAACACCCATACTGTAACTGCGGGGACATCCATCACGATTGGCGTGGAGCCGTTCATGCTGGAGCAGTAGTGCTCCGCCTGACGGTTGATTTGAAACGCAAGCGTGCGAAATACCTGCTTCAGTGTCCAGCCAGGCTGTCGCTGGCTGTGGCTGTCTCGGTAAAGTGGGCGGTCGTGAATCCGGCGTTCGTCGCAGTAATTTTGTAGACGCCGGCCTGTCCGGGCAGCGTATAAGCCGTAAATGCGTATCCTTCGCTGTTGGTGACCGGACTGGCATCGCTGAAACTGCCGCCACTTCCGCCATCGCTGAAGTTAACGGTCACGCCCGGCATGACCGCTCCGCTATATGGATTTAGGATTCTCACGCTCAGCGGCTTGGCCAGCGTCGTACCGACCCCACTGGTTTGATTGTTGCCTCCACTAATTAGCGTTTCGTTGAGAAGACCCATGACCACCACGCTGTTCTGGGTGGTCACGTAGACTTTCCCGTTATCGATCATGGGCGTGTCAAAGTGCAAAGTCAGATTGAATTGAGGCGACTCATACAGTGGCTCCAGGTTCGTGGCGTTCAATGCGACCAGGGTCGAGCCGGTCTTTTGCTGTTCGACGCCCCACAGGATTCCGTTGTTCTCGCCATTGGCGGAGATGGAGAGCAGACTAAAGAAGGCGTACGACTTCGCAGTCGTGGCCACGGGCGAGGTCGATAGCAACCCATTGCTCAGGGAAAACATTTCGACGGGAATGCCCACTCCTCCGTCTCCTACACCGCCGAAATACAGGTTCTGATTCCAGTAGATACCCTGGCCATCGAGATTGATCACTTCGTTGGGGTTGAATGGCACCTCCTGCACCACCTGATCCGCCACCGGATTGTACTCGCCGAGGCTGGCCTGATTGATCAGGTAAATCGTCCCTTCTTTTCCGGCGATCACGCCGAGATTCGGGTACGGACCCGGCTGGGGCGGAAGGAGAACCAGAGTTCCCGATCCCAGATCCAAGTCGTTCTCGCTGAGATAGGCCTGGTTGTAAGGAGTGAAGTAATCAACCAGGTTGAAGCCTGTGCTGTTCAGGTTGACCTTCATGAGCGTGTCGCCGTAGTCGAGACCTCCAACTCCGTAATCGAACATCCCCTCCCCGGTGGCGAGATAAATATTGCCGCTGCTGTCGACCGACGGACCGGCGCCAGCCATCCAGATGCCCGGCGTGGCGCTCTGGGTCGGGCCCACATCGAGCACGGCGAGCTGCTGCAGTGTGCTGGCGCTGTAGGCCATCATCCATCCGGTTGAAGGCGGAGCGCCCTTGCAACCCATGGTGCCAAATTCGATGTAGATCACTCCGTTGTACTCGAGCAATGCTGGCCGATTCATCCGATGCTGCTGGGTAAAGGTGACTACCTTGCCGGCGCTGTCGGTGTACGATGCTTGAATCTCTACCGGACCGCCAAACATCTCCTGGCCTGTCAGGATATTCAACGCGTGCAGCCGAAAGACGTAGTTTCCACTCTCCAGCGTTTTGGCTACCAGATACATCGTTTCGCTAGTGGGATCGATGACTGGAGTCCCCAAGATGCCCATCTCCGTGAAGTTGTGCCCGACGCAACCCTGGTCTCCGATGGGAACTGTGGTCACATTCGGGGGATCAATGAGGCTGGTGTACCACAGGGGGGATGCGTTGCTGCCGGTATTGCTGTCGGCGTCGAAGGCGTAGACGCCGTCATGCAGCGTCACGATGAATACAACATTATGAGTTGCGCCATTGATCTGCAGATTCGGCACATAGAGCGGCTCGGCAACCGCCATGCCGTCCAGCGATTGAGAGAACAGTTGGCCGAAGCGCTCGACGTTGACCACCGACGGAGTCAGATACGTCTCGCTAAGATTCTGACCAGTGCGCGAGAGGTCGTTGTGGTGAGTCAGCACCGATACCTGCGCGGAACTGGCCGCGCACAACATGACCAAAAGCAGAACCAGAACCGTCGCGCCAGCACGGCCAGCTGACAAGCCTTCACTTCGAGAACGTAGCTTCATACAAAATCTCCTAATTTCGGCAAGGCATGCTTCTGCACGCCAAGATTCGGTCTCGGGGGGATGACGCGGCTGCAAAACCACAGGCTCAACAAGCAAGGCCAACAAATTAAGGTCAACAATTGCCGGCAATTATTCAGGGGCAGGTGGCGGGTGTCAATGTGAAATATCCTGCATAGGCCGCGGATCTCGTTGCGGGGAGAGTTGGCGCTGACAAGCCGTCAACGAAATAGGATTGCTTGCCTGCGAGATGCGTCAGGACCAGATTCGCACTCCCGTCCTGGCTGGCTGGACTTGAGACGGCTTCTGGCCGGCCATTGACTGCTGGTTCCTCGGCTATTCTGAAAATGAACTTTCGTGACCTAGCAAGCCTTTGTGCGGAGCGCCCATACTGTGGTTACCAGCAAGACAAACTAACAGCGGTACCGGGGCCGGTCCAAGCCAGGACTTATTGCGGCGCGGACCAGACGACGGCGCCAGTCGGTCAGCGCCCCACGCATTTCATAGATATTTGCTCTGTGCTCGATTGATCTGGTCAATCCGTTCGCTTGCTATCGGCTCAATTTTATTGTCTCGTTTTTAGGAGATTCCCCCAATGCGGAATTTTGTTGCGGTCGCCTCGTTCGGTTTGATGTGCGTGCTTGGAATTGGCTCTCAGGCGTACGCCGGCAGCACCACAGCCGTGCCCATGAAGAGTCATCCCATCCAGCCTACGAATTGGAGTTTTGAATGCGTGGCTAGCAGTACCTGCGGGGTGAACAGTCTCGGCGTCGGCACCTGGATCACGACCACTTCACAGCCCGGCACGGTCCGCCTGTGGGACGCCGGAACCAGCTGGTCGATTCTTCAGACCGGCAGCAGCACTTATAACTGGACTAATCTCGACGCCTGGCTTGATCTGGTAGCCGCCCATCAGCCGGCGGCGGTCATCTTCACTTTCGGCCACGTACCCTGTTTTATCTCCAGCGTACCGTGCAACAGCCAGAACCAGGGCGAATCCAAGTATTGGTCCTATGGACCGCCCACCGATTTGAACGCCAATGGCAGCGAAACTTTCACCAACTTTGTGACCGCCTTGACCACGCACTGCTCGGCCAAGGGCAACTGCGTGAAGAGCTACATCAAGTACTGGGAGATGTGGAACGAGCCCAACCTGTCGCATTACTGGAGCGGCACCGTCAACCAGCTCTATGACATGTTCAAGCCGGTGGTGCCGATTATCCGCGCCAACGTTCCCGGCGCGCTGATCTCGACTCCGCCGATCTGCGGGGGCGACACGTCGTATATGGCGAGCTGGCTGAGCCTGGAAAACACCAACGGCAGGCTCTCCGACTACTACGGCTTCCACGCGTATCTGAGTGGTTATGAGCCGGAAACCCGCATCGACATGATCATCCGCATGGTCGACACCAAGAACGACGCCGGATGGACCTCAACTCCGTGGATGAACACGGAAACAAATTTCGAAGTCACTACCGATGTCTGCACCAGCAGCGTCGAAGACTGCGATGGCCAGCTGGTGCGCTGGCATGTGCTGCAATACGCTTATCAGGGAGGCGCGGGCGGCGCTTTCCACGTCGGCTGGTACAACTGGCCCAGCATTAAGAGCGGCGGCTATGACACCTACTATTACACGATGATGCAGTGGCTGACCGGCGCGACGTTCTCCGCCTCTTGCTCGAGCAGCGGCACGGTCTGGACTTGCCCGCTCACCGAGGCCAGCGGCGCAACCGCCCTGATCGTCTGGAATAGCGCCGGCAGCAGCAGCTACACTCCTGCCACTGAGTACGTGGATTACCGGGAGTTTAACGGCACCTACGGCGGCGCGACGAAAACCATCTCGGCGGGAGAAGCCACCACGATTGGATTGATTCCGATCATGTTTGAGACGAAACCGTAAGCGGCCAAACACGCGCGGAACGACTGGATAGAAAAACAGCGGCTGGGATCGGATCCCAGCCGCTGTTGTTATGAGTCATGAAACCTCTTCTAGAACGGGTTGCCGTACTGGCCGCGGAAAATGCGCGTCTGCCAGGTATAACAATCGGACGACGCGACTGAGCAGTCCGTGGTGCCGGTTTGATTCACGTCGTAGTATTCGCCCACCCCGTAGAAGGTCAAACCGTCGGTCGAGTCCACCACCGTGGCGGCATACTCTCCGTAACGGTCGGTATTCTCCTGGTCAGCGGTTCCCTGCACGATGGTGGTCGGGGTATCGAAGCTCGTCTTGCCCCACGGCAACACCACAAAATTCAGAGCGGGATGCGGCTGGCTCGTGCACGACGAGCATTCCGGTCCAGAGGTGGTGTAGGTGAAGCCCATGTTGCCATCTTCGTCGAGAGCCGCACTGGGCATGAAGTACCAGTTGACGCCGTTCGGATCCTGGAGGTCCGGAGGCCCGCCCGCCGTCCCGCTGTTGATTGCCAAGGCCGTCTTGCCATCGGACACTTGGATCACGTAGTAGCGAATGCCCGTACGCTGGTTGGCCGCGCTCTCCATCACCACGTGCGATGCGGTCAGGAATTCTCCGTTCGGCCCGCCGGAAACCGAAAAGTTGTTGTAGGTGAGACGGTTCGCCAGACGGTCGCCGAGGGAGTCCAGGCAGGACACGTCGTAGTTTCCGCACGACGGTGAGCCATAAGCTCCGATCGCCAGCGGGTTAGTGCTGGGTTCGGGAACACAATAGGTGTTCTCTTCTTCGCCCGTGGTGGTGTTGTAGCAGCCGGGAGTATAGGCGGCCACGTTGATGGCGCCCGGTCCGGTCAGGCCGCTCGCTCCCCAGGTGAACAGGGCGAGTTGCGTTGATGTGCAGGGAGTCGTGGTGCTGGTGCATACGTGCAATCCCGCCGACCCTTGCTGCGCGTTGCTGGGATTCACAATCGACAGGAAGTATTCGGGTTCGCCGCTGGGCGGGCCGGTGGCGCTGTCGATGTCGGCGATATCCACCGAATGGATCAGGGTTGGCCGGTCTGCCGTCGGAACGGTATAGGCGTAGCACGTCATCGGGTTGGCGGCCGCGCCCTTCACCATATCGGCACGGTCCAGCTGGCAGGCTTCAAAGCCCGATTCGATATAGCCCGAGTTCGGATCCTGCAGGTCGAACGTGATGTAGAAGCCGTTCGACCAGGTCGCGAAACGCGGCCAGTCGGGAAAGTAGTACCAGTAGGTGCCGGTGGTGCAGTCGTCCGAAGCCGGGGTGCACGGAATCACCGTGCTCATCCTGTATTCGTAGGCATACCACTTGGTGCTGGAGCTGGAAAGGTCGGTGCCCGAGCTTATGGCGATGCACCACGCCGACGCGTGAACCCCGCTGGACATGGTATACACCACGCGCCGGTTGATCACGAACGCCTTGTCGACGCGGTCGAACACCACCATCACATTGCCGGAGAGATTCTCTTCGCATTCCGGCTGCGTCGACGCCGACCACAGCGCGGCCACGTTCACCGGCTCGGCGGTGGTGCCGCCGCTCTTGGTGAAGATCGGTTCTCCGGTCACTTTGTCGAAAGCCTGAATGTATTCGGCATTCAGCCACTCCAGAACCTGGGCATTTTCTCCGCTCACCGTCGGACCGACAGCGATGTTGTCGTCGATGTCAGGGCTCTGGCTATCGTAGAACTGATATCCAGTGCCGATGTTCTGCTGGGCATCGATACCCTCGATCGAGGTTCCACTCCAGGTGCCGCTGGTGCAGGAGGCAGACTTACAGATCGCGAAGGGGGCAGTCTTCGTGTATTCCGCGACTTGGGCGGAGGTGAAAGGTCCGGTAATCGTGCCCGGCTGACAATCACCCTTGCATTGCGATTTGGCGAACGATGGTGTCGCCAGGATTACGACCACCAGAGCCCAATTCTTCAAGCGCATAGTTTTCCTCTTCAATTCTTTTTGGGATAGTACGTTGACTGCCCGACTCTTGCGTCCCCAAGCCCCAAAGAGAGTACAGCAATCTCCATACCACAGCTGTGCGACTCTTACTGTTTGTTTACAACCAGTTGCAGCCCACCCCTCCACCTGCCCTGGAGAAATTCCGTGCATACTACAGGAAACAAAAATGCACGCATTTCAAGCCGGCGGTCGATCGGGTGAAAATTCTTGCACTTCCGCGAATCCGCCTTCGGTCGCCAATATCATGCGTCGGTGCGCGGCCTCGGGAACTTCCCGGACTCTCAGTGTGTCCGTTCAACGCCGCCATAAAGCTCACCTGCCAAAGCGCAGCGCGTTTCTATTTCTTTCCTACTCCCACCAGATAAATGTTATGCGGGCTGCCCACAGCGTTGTCGGTCACGGTCACGTAGGCGGTCTCGACCGCGGCCAGTGACGGAGTGAACGTCACCGTAATGACGCACTTCTTGCCAACGGCCAGCGACGAGCAGGTATTGGTCTGGGTGAAGTCGGCTGCATTCGTGCCCGTGATGGCGATGCTGCTCACCGTCAAGGCCGCAGTTCCATTGTCGATCATCGACATCGGCTCGCTGACCGGAGTCCCAATCACCGTGGCGGCAAACGTATAGCAGGGATTGCCGAAGTACACGCCGGGACCGCTCTGTGTGCCGAGCAATCCGAAAACGTCGAGCTCATTCTGCGTGGCTACATAGACCTTGCCGTTGGCAATGGTGGGCACCTGGAACTTGTTGGCGCAGCCGCCGCGATCGCGATAAACGCCGCCCGCAATCGCCTGCGTGCTGCTGTACAGCAGGTTCATGGTGCCGCTGGTGGTGTTGGCCGCATCGTAGGCGTAAAGCACGGCCGCTCCGATGCCGGGCTGAACCCCAATCGCTTCCGGACGCGCAATCGCCCACACGATTCCATCGGTCGCCCCGTTCGACGAGGTGGAAGGAGTCGCCCCTGACGGGAAAGTGTTCGAGCTCTGCGCATACGGCGTCGTGGAAAGCAGGCCGTTCGATCCTACGCTGAACATCTTTAGGTAATCGCCATTGCTCGGCGTGGTGCCGGTGCCGGCGGAATAGACGAATGCCACGTCTTGTCCCGAAGAATTTTGTCCCGACCAGTATGCCGGACTGCTCCAATATCCGCCGGGAGCGCCGATCACATCTTCCAGGGAGGCATCGGTGGTGCCGTTGTATCCGCCGAGGGTCTGCGTGCTCAGTAGATACATGCGGGCCGCCACTGGATCCGAGTCGCACGGCGCGCCGCCCTTACCGAAGACGAGCAATTCGTCCAGCCCCGGCAGAACCATCGGCCCGCCCGAACCCAGGTCAAGGTCGCTCCCCGAACGGCAGGATTGATCGGAGGGAGTGAAGTACTGCTCGACCTGCAGATGAGCGTTGAGCTGAATCAGGCTGTCGCCGTAGTCGGCGCCGCCGGTGCTGGCGTCGAACAGCGCATCGCCTACCGCGGCATAGATATTTCCGGCAGGGTCCGCGGCCAAGCCGTTGCCTGCGGCCCATACGCCGCCCAGCTGCGCATTGGGCGTGGTGTTGAAAGTCGCAAAATGCTTGGTCACGTTGGCGGCGGAGAAGCCCATGATCCAGCCATGCTGCGCGCCGGCCCATCCCACGTAGATGGCGCCGTTGAGTTCGAGCAATCCGGCACGTTGCACATCCGCCAGCGGATCCCAGTAGATAATGCCGTTCTTGCTGCCCGCGCCCGTGCCTGCGACTCCGCCCGAAATATTCAGCGGCCCGTTGAACTTCTCCGCGCCGGTGGTGATGTCGAGGGCGTGCAGGGTCTGGTAGAACTTGTTCAGGCCGGTGTTCCAAGTGCGGGTCACAAGATAGATCGTGTTGGTCGTCGGATCGACGACCGGCGTCGAATTGATGCCGTAAATCGGATACACGCCGCAGCTGATGTCGGTGTTGCCGTCGCTTTTGCACGGCACCGGCAGAATGCCCGCCGCCGGATTGATGAAGCTCACCTGGAACAGCGGCGTGGATTGCAGGCCATCGGCGTCGAAGGCGTACAGGCTGTCGTTCTGGGTCTCGACGTAAACCACGTTATGCACGCCCAGGCTCGGAATATTGACGTTGGGCACATACAACGGCTGGGCGTAAATCTGGCCATCCACCGAGTAGGAAAAGAGCTTGCCGAACGTCGCAGAATTGACGTTTGCCGGGGTGAGGATGGTCTCGTTCGGATTCTGTCCGGTTCGGGCCACATCGTTGTGCTGGGTCAGGACGCCGGCGAACTGGGCATTCGCGGGTGCAAAACAAACCAGGACGAGCGCCAGGAGCATTCCTGCGCCGACGAATTGCTTAAGCGTATTCCGATTCATGAAGTGAATCCTCTGGAAACCCGAGTTCTTTGTACAACGGAAATTTTTGGGCGGGGAGGCAGACGATGCGGCTCGATCATTCTGGTCCGCATGCAGAAAACTGTCAAGATGCAAGAACTTGCAACTCAACTATCCATGGTAGTTGCTAAGTTCTTTGGTTCCTATCGCTTGCAAGTTACTCTCAATTTCCCGGCTGGCCGCCAAAACGCGGCGAAATTCACTCAGGCCGCAGCACCCGGCGCGGCCAAATTGGGGCTGAACGACGGTGTGTTACGATCTGAAAAAATCTCAACTTTAGTTCTTGTTTGTTCTTGGAGGAAGTGCGGGATGCGCTATCTGCTACTGGTGTGTGTGTTGTTGGCCTCGTTCGCCGGCGCGCAGGAACAACCGATGCAACCGGACCTACCGCCGGAATATCGCCCTCCGGTTCTGCGCGACGAAGACGCGGGAAAAGCCCTGCCTGCATCCGCCGCCACACTGGCGCCTGACACCGTGATCATGACCATCAAAGGCGTGTGCGCCGCTGCCCCGGGAAAATCTTCTTCCGACGCCGACTGCCAGACTACGATCACCAAAGCGCAGTTTGAAAATCTCGCCGAGGCGCTGCTATCAAAAATGAAAGATTCGAGAAAGCGCCAACTGGCGAACGCTTATCCCGGATTGCTCGCCATGGCCCGCGCCGCCGAAGCCCATGGAGTCGAAAATTCTCCGCGCTTCCAGCAGCGCCTGGCTTTTGCGCGCGTCCAGATACTTTCGCAGGAATACATCCGCCAGATCGACGACGAAGCGGCCAAGCTTTCCGACCAGGAACTAGAAGACTACTATCACAGCCACACCACGCAATTTCAGAGCGTAACCCTGGAACGGATCTTCATCCCCGATCGCAAGCGTCTCAATCCTCTGCCCAAAGACAACGCCACGGCGGAAAATCAAAAAGCCGAACAGAAGGAAGCGGAAGAGGCGATGACACAGGAAGCCGCGGAACTACGCCGCAAGGCCGCCACGGGAGGAGATTTCCTGGCGCTGCAGAAAGAAGCCTACACCGCCGCAGGCATGACGGAGGTTCCGCCGAATCCCAGCCTGGGCACAGTTCATCGTTACGAAATTCCCGCAAAACACGCTGCCGTGTTCGAGTTGAAGCCGGGCGAAGTTTCCGAAGTGCTCACGGACTCCACCGGCCACTACATCTACAAAGTGATGAGCAAGGAAACCGAAGCGCTGGCCGACGTGAAGGATGAAATTCACAAGATGATCGCGAACCAGCGCCGCGAAGAAGCGATCCAGGCGGTCGAAAAACCGGTTACCACCGAATTCAATCCGGCTTACTTCGGACCTGCGAAAACAAACGGCGGCTCGCCGGATTCCAAACCGAAGTAGCTTCTAAAGCCAGACGGCCTCGTCGCCTTCGCCGCTCTGAGAAGTGCCAGACTTAAGAAGTCAGGGGAAGGAACTAGAGAGTGCGTTCCCTCCCCTGCGCGGCTTCCATGCAGGCTGAAACCACCAAGGTTCCAGCTTTAAGGCTGTCCTATTTGGTCAGGCTATTTGGTCAAGCTACTTGGTCAAGCTACTTGGTTACGACCTGTTGGAAGGTCACCGAGTGGCTGGTGAGGAAGTTCAAATCGCCGCCGTACACGGCCGTGATGTTCGTCTTGCCGGCCTTCAGATCGGACACGGTGAAAGTAGCAACGCCACCCACCATGTTCGATTGACCGACCGGCTCAAATACGATCGGCTCTCCGTCCGGAGGCGCCGGAGTCACGGTCGCCGTAAAGGTCACCGCCTCGCCCAGCGTCGACGGATTCACCGAAGACACGCAGGTGGTTTTGGTCACCGACGCTGCCGGGTTTACTTGGTAGACCAGCCCGTCCCCATCGCTTCCACCGAGATAAGTCGTGCCATAGAGGTAGCCGCCGTTATAGATCACGCCAGCGTAGGGCACGGCTCCATTTTCGCCGATGAAATTCTGGCTGGTTCGTTCGGCGTAGGCGCCGCTGGTAGCGTTGTAGGCCAAGGTATACACGGTGCCCGCTCCGTCCTTGCCGCCTTTGGTCGTGGTGCCGTAGAGGTTTCCGTTGGCGTCGCCGACGACACCGGCGTACGGCATGGTGCCGGCCGCTCCGAAGGTATACAGCACCTTGTACTTGTAGCTTCCGTTGGTTTGCAGAGTCAGCTTGTAAACGACGCCGTCATTGTTCTTGCCACCTTCCACCGTCGTGCCGTAAAGGTTGCCCTTGCTGTCAAGCCACAAGGTGCCGTTCGGCTCTTCTCCCTCCGCCGCTGCTTCCGAGGCGGTAAAGGTAAAGATCGGAAGCTCAACCCAGGTTCCGCCGCTGTTCTTTCCCAACTCGAACACGGTCGTCGAGGTGGTGCCGAAAATAACTCCGGTGCTGTTCATCACCAGACCGCCGTAGAGCGCGTTGATGCTGGCGGGCACCGTCTCCGTCCAGCCGCCGCTGCCGTTGGGGCTCACTTCAAAAACCGCTCCGTTGTTGGCCGCACCACCGTTATAGGCCGTGCCGAACAGATCGCCCGATCCATCGATGATCAGCCCGTTCACCGGATTGGCCGCGTCGGGCTCGCCGGTAAAGCTGTAGACGGAATGATACGTCCAGGTCGTGCTGCCGCTCGCCGGGGGGCTCAGCTCGAACACCACGCCGTTGCCATCGCTGCCGCCGGCATAGGCGGTGCCGTAAAGATTTCCGTTGGCGTCAAAGACCACGCTGCCGAACGTCGGATTCTGTCCGTCGCTGCAGGCCGGGGCCACGGCGCAGAAGCTGTAGAGCACGCTCTCGTTCCAGCCGCCGCTGCCGTTGGGTGTCAGCTCGAACACGCTGCCGTATCCGTAGAGCCCGCCGTCATAGGTAGTGCCAAAGATGTTGCCGCCATTGAAGGTAATCCCGCCGTAGGCATTCTCGCCGTCCGGAGTGCCGGCAAAGTTGTAGAGCGCTGCCTCGGTTTGAGCCTGCGCCGGACGAGCTGCCATCAGCCCTCCGGACAGCGCAGCCAGGATCGCGGCGCCGCGAACAATCGTGGCGCTCAGATTCGAAAGTTTCGAACGATTCTTCATTTTCACAGCCTGCATGGTGCTCTCCTTAGTTCAACCCCTGGTTGAACCCTCTCTTTTAATTTTGGGGGTGGGCTGTTCCGCGAAAAAACCGTTGTACATTAGCGAGAGCAAACCCGCGCTCGCCGTGCGGCAAAATAATCTCTCCCGCAGCGCGATCAATTGCTTTCGCCGCGGGCAAGGGGGGTGATGGCTTCGGCAACGCTTCCCGTCAGTGTGCAACAATGGCCATCGTCGGCGAATCGGGTTCGGATCTCGCATCGCCGTTCTTAATGTCGTGAGGCTCGCTGTCGTAATGCTTTCGAGGAAACGTTTATGCGCGTTCCCGTGAAATCGACTCTTGGTTTCGGCTGGTTCGCCCGGTACGGGTTCGTCTTCTCGGCGCTTGCCGGATTGCTCTCAATTTCCGCCGGCGCCCAGTCGACGGCCAGTATCACGGCCTCCAGCTTCGGATTTCAGTGCGGCACCGGCATGCTGACCAACTGTCCCGGAGCCACCTGGCCAAAGACGATCGCCCAGCCCGGCATGATCCGCCTCTGGGATTCGCAGGTGCAGTGGCACCTGTTGAATCCCGCGCCGGGAAATTACCGCTGGAACAATCTCGACGCCTACCTCGACTCCATCGCCGCCCACCAGCCGCGCGACGCCATGTACACGTTCGGCTACACGCCCTGCTGGGCCACCAAGGGGGAGTGCGAGCGCGCCTGGGGATCGCCCTTTCCGCCCGACGATCTGACTGCGGGCGGCAGCCCGTCGTTCAACGCCTTCGTGACCGCCCTGCTCGGCCACTGCTCCCCGGCCGGCCACTGCGTGAAAGACATCCTCAAATATTGGGAACTGTGGAACGAGGCCAACGCCCCGCATTACTGGAGCGGTTCGGTCTCTCAGCTGTACCAGTTAATGGCGCCCGCAGTGGCGATGATCCGCAGCAAAGTCCCCGGCGCTTTCGTTCTGACTCCGCCTGCGAATCGCGGCGACACCGACTGGATGCGCGACTGGCTCCATGAGGAAAACAAAAACGGCCGGCTCTCCGACATCTATTCGTTCCATCTTTACCTGCAGAACAACCGTCCCGAGCCGCGTTTCGCCACGGTAAAGGAAATGCTCGACCTGAAGAACAGCACGCCCGGCTGGAGCGACACGCCCTGGATGAACACGGAAACCAACTTCGATGCCCGCACCTTTGCCTGTGACAGCCGCTACACCTCCGACGAGTGCATCGGCCAGATGGTGCGCTGGCACATCATCCACTTCTCATTCGGCGCCCGGCAGCTGAGCTGGTATTTCTTCAACACCACCATCGGCCGTAACCCCGAGTACTCCGCCGCGTACAAAACCATGATGGATTGGCTGGTCGGCGGCCGCTTCACCGATCATTGCTCGCCCTCGGGCGGGGTTGTGACCTGCCCATTTATCCAGGCCAACGGCCATCACGCTGTTTTTGCCTGGACCTTTAATGGTGACGCGCAGTACACGCCGCCGGCCGGGGCGGTCGACTATCGGAGTCTGAACGGAAGCACCAGCCAGGCGGCTCCGGGAAAGCCGGTGCCGGTCAGCGTGAAGCCGATCATGCTGGAGGCTGCGAACTGACCAGCTTTGGCTCGCCGGCCAGACCGCGGCGTTCGTGCCAGCGGCGGTAAAGGAAGCTGTTGGTCACCGGCTTCAGGTCGGAATATTGCGCGATGACCTTGAATAATCCCTCGAGTTTGTCCCACTCCCCGTTCTGCTCGATCTCCCAGCTATGGAAGTAGAGGTGGGCCATGCCGCCGTTTCGGGAGACATCCTCGAGGGCGCAGACGAACTGGTCAACCCAGGGCACCCGCGCCTTGAATGTGGTGAGATATTTGTAGGCGCCCGCGAAGTTCGCCTCCATCAGACAATGACGGACTTGTACGTACGCGGGATACGTATTGGCGTAGGTGCTGATATCCCAGGAGAAGGGATTCTTCGGGTAATCGTTCAGAAAATAGCGGCAGGTGCGGCCGGCAAGAAAACCCGCCTCTTCGACAAATCGTTCGATGCGGCGGTTAAACTTCCCTCCCGGATAGCAGAAGGCGACCACTTCGTGCCCCAGCGTGTCTTCGGAAAACTTTTTTCCGTCGATCACTTCCTGCCGCGCTTTTGCCGCCGGCATCCAGGTCAGCCGGATATGGCTCATGGTGTGGCTGCCCACTTCGAATTGCCGGTCGAGATCGCGCACCTCGGACGGCGTCATCACCGCCCGCTCGTGATTCGTTCCCGGAACATAGAAGGTCGCCGTCAGCCCATATTTATGCAGCAGATCGACGGTGCGCAGGTCGGTTGGATGGCCATCGTCCACGCTGATGGTCACGTACTTCTCTTTTTTTTCTCTTCCCGCGTTTTCTTTTCCCAGGTTTTCTTCTCTCAACCCCGCTCTTTGCCCAAGCTGTTCGTTCATCGAAAGTCTCTCCCCCAATCAAGAGACGTCACTGCCCATCCCTACAACTAATCACCGTTCACCCGCGACTGCAAACCCACGCGCGAAGTCTCACGGCTTCCCGTGCAGGCAACCTGGCGCTTGAAATAGCGCAATGCGAAATACGGCATCTTGAACATTTTGGCGGTTCGCCCCAGCCGCGCCGGTTCCACCACCACCCGGTACAGCCATTCCACGCCCACCACCTGCATCCAGCGCGGCGCGCGTTTTTTTCTTCCCGAGACAAAATCCAGGGTTCCGCCCAGGCCATAGGCGCAGCGCACCCCCAGCCCGAACAGATAATTCGCGTTCTGCTGGATCCACATCTCCTGCTTGACCGGACCGAAACAGACCACCAGATGCGCCGGACGAAAACCGGCAATGCGGCCGAGAATATCTTCGTTCCACGCCTGCTCCTGAATGTTCGAGCAGAATGCCGGAGAATATCCGTCTATGACGAGATCGGGACAGCGTTGCTTCAGCACCGCGACGGTTCCCCGATTGGCCGCCGGATCCGCGCCCAAAAGGAAAATACGCTCGCCACGCTTCGCCGCATGTTCGGCCAGGTTGTAGATGAAGTCCGAGCCCGCCAGTTTGCGCAGCTTCCGCCCCGGATAAAACAACCGGCAGAATAGATGAACAATCCGGCCATCGATGGTGTTCACGGTGCGCCACAGAGCCAATTCCAGTTCCGGGTTTTCATGCGCATACACGAAGATTTCGCTGTTGACCGTGACCACATGCTTCAACTGGTCGACGGCGCTCGACAGCAAGTCGTCCATAGCCATCGACTGCAGCAGGATTTTTCCCAGCCGCACCGCACAGCGCGGGCCCTCCGGTTGCGAAGCGTGCGCCGCCAGCGGCGACGAGCTTTCGCTCGGCAACGCGTGGCCCGCGCCCATATGCAACGTGGTTGGCTTGCTGGTGATCTGGCGATGCACCCATTCCGCGTCTTTATATTTCAGCCGCCGGTAAGCCTGCCACGCCGACATCGGCAGCAGGGAAAACACGATTCGCGGGGCGATGTCCCAGGCGCGCAACGCCATAAACTTCAGTCGATCGACGCCGCGCTCCCACAGTCCCGCCCTGGCCGTGCCTGGGTCAGAGAGGCGTTGTGACAAAACCCACTCGTCGCCGGAGCGCGCCTGCGCCTTCCACAGCGCTTTGTAACGCTGGATCTTGCTGGCCAACTCCGGCGGCAGCGTCTCTTGGTTCT
Organism: Terriglobales bacterium; assembly: GCA_035504195.1. Taxonomy (GTDB): domain Bacteria; phylum Acidobacteriota; class Terriglobia; order Terriglobales; family Acidobacteriaceae; genus Sulfotelmatobacter. The sequence goes on along the minus strand of DATJSG010000016.1, from coordinate 106,851 downwards.
TGTTCTTGTTCTCTTTCCTAGCCACAATCTTGTTGCCTTTGGCCAGGGTGTGGTGCGCGCCTTCGAATACCGCCGAGCGGTCTGCCCGGTCCAACACGGTGGTCGCCGGATCAAATGGCACTTCGAGAAACTCGCAAATCTGCCGCATGGTATTGGTGGTATCGCCAATCAGATCGCGAAAGTGCAACTGGTGCACGGGAACGCCCATCCGCTTCAGCTTCTCGACCTGCCTTTTCAGCGTCTCGGCAGCCAGCAGCGCCTTCAGGTTCATGCCCGGACGCGTGAACCACAGCGCCGTAGCCTTCGCCTTGATCACGCTCAGCGCGACTTCTTCCGGATCGCGCCAGATCACGACGAATCGCGCATCCGGAAACGCGCGCGCCAGAAAATCCATGCGGTCGTAGTACGACGGCGATTTGCATCCCCACCGCGTCTTGCCCTTTTCCGCCGCATACTGCCGACCGGCCAACTCGAATGCGTCCGCCAGAGAACTCACCGGAGCAGCCAGATGGGCGGGATCGAAATCGTGCCGGCTTACGCCCGCGTTCCAGTATTCCCATTTGTCGACCCACGATTTCCTCTGCCACCCCAGCCGGAACATCGGCCACAGCACGGGAAGATCCGATTCGTAGAACAGCCGGATGTCCTTGTGCTGGTTGAGCAGCGAATACAGCAGGGTCGTTCCCGAGCGCCAAACCCCCACCACGAAGATGGGCGGAACGTGGTCCCGCTCGACCGCCAGGTTTCCGGTCTTCTGTATTTTTTCTTCCACGCCTGCCGAGTTCAACATGTCTCCCATTTTTTCAACTCCGATTCGGATTCGTCGGAGTGGCGCTTGCTTTGGATACCAGAGCTTGGATATCAGAACAGAGATATCAGAACAGATTTCAGAACATAGATGCCAGAACAGAGATCAGAAACCGCAGGTCGCGGCACGGCCCGCAGGTTCATTTCGCAAGTTCATCCCAGCTAGTTCAGCCGCGACTTCTCAATCACTTTTTCGAAGATGGCATGAAGCGACGCGTAGCGAAAACTGGAATCGTATTTCTGTTCGACCAGTGCCCTGCCCTTGCGTCCCATGCTCTCGATCTTTACCGGCTGTTCGTAAAGCCAGCGAACCTTGGCGGCCAGGTCCTCCGCATTCTGCGGCTCGAACAGCAACCCGGTCTGCTCCGGCTCGACAATATAGGGCAGCGCCCCAATCGCCGACGCCACTACCGGCTTGCCGCTGGCGTAGGCCTCGAGCACCACCAGGCCAAAGGTCTCGTAACAATGCGTCGCGCAGATAGTGAACAGGCTGTTGCGCAGATATTCCAGCTTTTCCGCGCCGCCCTTGAACCCCACCACCTCGGCGTTCGCCATCCCGTTTTCACGGATGTACTCGCGCAACTCCTCGTCCGCATCGCCCGCACCCACAAACTTCACTGGAATATCCGGCAGCCGGGCGAAGGCCTTGGCCACCGTCATCACGCCCTTGTCGCGATACAGCCCGCCCAGGTAGAGCACATACTGGCCGCCGTCGTACTGCGGAGTGAAGCTGGCGGTATCGATATGGTTGGGGCAGATGTGAATCTTGTTTTCCGGCACCCGCGATTCAACCAGCAGCTGTTTGGCAAACTCGGTCAGGCAAATGTAGCCGCCGATTTTCTGGGTGAAATCCAGTTTCCGGTTCAGGTACAGCGATCCCGCATAGAGCGCGCTGTAGGCCGTGCTGCCCTGCACGCAGCGTTTCGCGACGGCCGGCCAGTAATTCCCCAGCTGGCAATCCCGGCAAGGCTGGTTATTGATGTAGAAACGCGAATTCGGGCACCACAGCCGGAAGTCGTGGATCACGTGCACCGAAGGCACCCGCAGCCGATCCAGCGCGTGATAGAGCGATGGCGAAATCAGCGGGAAAACATTGTGTACGTAAGCGATATCGGGCCGGAAGTCTCTTACCACCTCGGCGATCTCGCGCACCGTGCGCCGCGAATAAATCGTATCCAGGGCCAGCCGCGCCTTGTCGAGCGTTCCGGCAGAAGCGATCTCGCTGCTGTTGCGGACGTAGCTGGCGACCTCGGCGTGCTGGCGAAACATCCGTTCGTCGGCCGCCGCCACAATGTCCGAGCCGGCATATTGCCGGAATTGGTTGTGTACGGACAGGATGCGCATGACTGAAGACTACCCGATTCGCTTCCAGGCCGGGGCCGGATTGGGCGCGAACGCGAGCAGCTTCTGGCTCACCACCACCAGCGCCATCATCGACATGAAGGGCGCAGTGCATTTGCCGCCAAAGCTCGAATTGAAAAATCCGTTGATCACCAGGAAAGCGTAGAGCGCCAGGCTGCCGGCAGCCACCCGGTACAGATACTCGTCTTTGGGCACGCGCCGCAGCACCTTGATGAGATTTTTCGGAATCACCCACAGCATCATCACCAGGAAAATGAATCCGATGGCGCCCGTGTTGTACAACGATTCCAGAAAGCCGTTGTGCAGGTGCGGAGCGGCCCAGCCCACGGCGTTGACCTGGAACATCACGAATTCCGAGGCCATATAGCCATGGCCGACGATCGGCCGGTGCTCGATTTCCGGGATGACCGCTTTCCACAGAATGGTGCGCCCGGAAAAGGATTCGGCGCCGGCCCGGTCCTCATAAAGATGCAGATAATCCGCCAGCGGCGTGGTCAGGACCAGCGCGATCACCAGGGCCGCGGTGGTGGCAATATATGTGAAGGCGGTGCCCAGCCGCCCGCGGACGATGAAGAACAATGTCCCGGCAAATACGCAACCCAGCACTCCGGTCTTGCTCCCCGCCAGGATCATTACCGCCACCCCGACCATGCCCCACAGCACCGCCCACTTGTACATCCCTTCACCCTTGCGCCGGGAAAATATGGCCAGCACCATCAGCAGCAGGATGGCGGCGTTGGGCGAGAGCGCGTTCGGCGAGACGATGGTGCTCATGCGGCCTTCTTCGTCGAACATATCCCCGCGCATGGCCGCGATAATCACCGGCTGCAGCACGATGATGACGTAGGCCCAGACGTTGAAGCGCAGGAACGAGATCGTATCCTCCAGATTGCGCATCCGGCTGGAGCAGGCCCACAACAGCAGAACCACCAGGCAGATCTTGACTCCCCAAACCGCGCCCAGGGAAAACCGCGGGGTATAGGCGCAGGAGGCGATGCAGGCCAGCGCGAACAGCGTGTTCCACTTGTAGTCTCCCTGGAACAGCTGCCGGAAAAATCCCCGCACCCGCGCCGAGCACAGCAAGGTTGCCAGCAGGCACATGATCCAGGCGATGGCTTCGCCGTAAGCCGCCGTGGGAAAATTTCCGGCGTAGGCGTTGGCGTTGGAATTGGCGTCGCCTTCGCGGAAGAAGATGCATTCCCCGATCAGCATGATCCACCAGATCACAAACGCCGGCTTGGGAGCGCTCTGCGGGAAATAGAACGATCCCAGCAGGACCAGCAGCACGCCCAGAATGCGCAGCAGTTCCCAGGTCCAGTCCGTGGGCGTGAAGGTCAGCAGCAGCGCCGAGCCCGCGGCCACGGCCGCCGCGGCCAGAATCGTCCGCACTCCCCAGCCCTTCGGCTCTGCCGCCGGTTGCGTGGCATGGGGTTGCGTGGGATGAGGTTGAGGGGAAGAGGGCGGAACGGACGGCGTCCCGATCCCCGGCCTTGTGCCGGCGATGCTCCCAGCTCCGCTGAACCATGTGCTGCCTTTGTCTGCCATATTTCCTTAATTTCTTAATTTCTTTTTTTCTTTATTTCTTTACCGGGAGTGCTCCACATTATCGGCGGGAACCAGCCGGCTCCGCCAGATTACCGCCGGCCAGCAAGAAAGCCCCGCAAGATGGATCAGACGCGCACCGCCGCATCGCTGACCTCGCGCACCGGCGCCGGATTTGCCTCCACCTCGGCCTTCAACTCCGAGGCCAGCGGATAGCCCAGCCGCACCAGCGTCTCTCCGGCATGTTGATCGATCAGGCGCACCTGCTCGGCGGTCAGCTTCGAGACCCAGCCTCGCACCTTGCCGTCGCGCACGAAGCGGCCTTTGATCGAGGCTCGCACCGGCTCCTTGTCTTCTTTCGCCCGCATGTTCTGGATCGAATTGTTCTCCACCGCGATCCGTATCTTTTCCTCGTCGACCGGCGCTCCCAGGAAATCCGCCATCCGGGCAAACCAGGGCAGCGGATCGCGCCGCAGGTCTTCGTAGCGCACCAGCAGCATGTTGCTGGTGCCGGCAATCGGCGAATCCAGCCACGAAGTCACGTTCTTGTGCCACGGCCCGTAGGCGCTGACGCAGGTAAACAGAAAATAGGGCACGAACTGCGCCAGATCTTCGCCGTAGAATTCGAGCGCGCTCAGGAAGGCGAATTCCGACAGCAGCACATCGCGCGCGTCCCGCACCATGTAGATCGCCCGCTTATAGTCGTTGCGATAATACTCGTGCGTCGCGATCAGCCGCCCGCCGCCGGGCAACAAGCGCAAAGCCTTGGCATGCAGGCCGATCCCCGGCATCTGTTGGTTGGTGGCCTTGAATCCGGAGGACTTGCCGGAGAGGATTTCGTACAACACGAAGCGCGCCCAGGTGGTCCCTGACTTGGGATAGGCGGCGAAGAACATGTCGGTCGGCTCCAGGTTGCGGTGGCGCAGCCAGACCAGCGGGGCTCGCAGCGCCGTCTGAGCAAATTTGCGGCGCAGCTTGCGGTAGGCGGAAGTGGGCTTTTTCGCTTTGCGGCCGGGGTTGGCGTCCTGGGACGGTTTGCCGCCGCCATTGTTTCCTTCTGTCATTCCGTTCTCCTGTCTCCTGGGCTTACAGGCAGAGTCCGAACCTTCTGTCTCTGTCTCTGCCGCTGAAGCCTGCAACTCTTCACAGTAGTGCAATGTTTCCGATTCCGGCCGCGTCGCGCCGGCTTGGAGCGAATCCTTCGCCTACTTGTCGTTCATCGGCCGGCTAGCTTTCTTCGGAAATTTCCAGGGCCAGCGCCGGCTGCAATTCGCCTCGCGCTCCCAGCCACTTCGCCGCCGCCCCGCTGCCCTCGAAGCTTTGCAGCTTGCGCCGCATGACAAACCAGAGCGCGGCCAGCGAAAGAATGTCGGCGGCATTGCTGCCCCAGATCGCGCCTTTCAGCCCGTAGGCCCAGGTCAGCGGCACCCCCAGCAGCAGCGATCCGGCCGTCGCCGCCGCCAGCGCCACAAACACGAGCGACGGAGACTCCATGGCCCGCAACGCGACCGCCGGCCCAAAGGTCGCGCTCCAGAAAATTTGGCCGAGCGCCAGCGCGGGCAACAGATAGGCCACATCCATGTACTTGCCGGAGTAAAGAAGATGAAATACCGGCTTCTGCAAAGGAATAATCGCCGCCCAGTACACGATGGCGCCCGCCATCCCGAGCAGCGTGAGCCGCGTGCCCAACATGCGCGCCCCGGCTCGTCCATCCTTGGCCATCACTCCGGCGGCAAAGGGCAACACCAGCATCAGCAATGCGCCCTTGGTTTGCTCGAAGGGCATGGTCAGGTTCATCAGGGCCTTCAGCTGGCCCGACGCCTGCATTCCGGTAAAACTGCTGAGCAACGGAAAATAAATGTAGGAAGGCAGCCAGCCCGCAATGCAACTGGCCAGCGCCCAGCGTCCATAGCGCCAGTGCCGGTGCCAGGCTTCGCCGGCTGCCGGAGCCGGTCCCGAGCCGCTCAGGCCGCGCTGCAAGGCGATCATCAAGACGATGCCGGTAACCAGCGCGCCGGCGCCGATCAGCAGGAACGCGGTCAGCGGAGATAGCAACGCGCGCCGGTAGACCAGAAACAGTCCCGACAGCACCACCGCGGAATAGACGAACGCGCCCGCCGCCGCCGGAGCCGGCGAAAGCTCCACGTAAAACGTGCGCCGCGCCAGGTTGAACAGCATCAGGCAGGGCGAAGCAAAGGCAATTCCCGCCAGCGCTCCGGTGGTGGCCGGGCCCGCGCCCAGCCGGTGCGCCGCCGCCCAGGCCAGCACCAGCGCCGCGCAAATCGAAACCGAGAGCACTCCGTGGATCGACAACAGCGAGCGCACATAGCCGCGCAGGTTGCTGCGGAAAGTCGAGCCGCCGAAAACTCCCATGGGCTCGAGCACCAGCGACTGGTAGACCAGCGACAGCATGATCCAGATGCCGAACGCCACCGCATACGCGCCGTATTGGTCGGGCATCAGCCAGCGCCCGAGCAGGATGCTGATGATGAAATTGGATCCGGAAATCAGCCCCTGATCCAGAATCGCCAGCCCGCCCTTGCTGGTCCAGCGCACCAGTTTCTGGGTCAGGCTCAGCCGTCCGCCGAAGCCTCCCGGCAACGCCTGCTCCGCCGCACCGATCGTTTCCAGTCCGGTCGCAGTCGCGGTGCCGCCGGCTTCCTGCTTGGCTGTTCCGGTATTCATTCTTGCCCTGCTCCCGCGACCCCTGCTCCCACGATCCCTGCTCCCACCACACCTGCTCCCACGGCTTCAATCCGGTTGAGCCGCTCGGCTTCGTCGTCGCCGTGCGCATCTGGATTCGCCTTCGCCGCATCGATGCAGCCCTGCAAACGCTCGGCCAGATGATGCACTTGCGGCTCGCGCAAAATGTCCATGTGAGCGCCGCCGATGGCGATGGTTTCCAGTTCGCCGATCAGCTTCGTCCACTTCGCATAAGGATCCTGCTGCACCAGCCAGCCGTCGCCGGCCTGCAGCAGGAAGGCTTTTCCGTCGTAGCCTTGCAAGCGATACTGGTTCGCCGCCTGCGCGTTGGTACGCATGATTTTTTTCAGTTCTTCCGGCAAACGTAAAGCGAGAATAGTGCGGCGAATCTTCCGGCGGACTTCCCCAGGCAGCTCGCTCAGCCTGATCCGCGAAGGATGCCGCAGCAGATCCTTGAGCTTCACCGGCTTCGGATTCTCCGCGTAGGTGTCAAACAGCACCAGCAATCCGACTTCTTCTCCGCCGGCGCGCAGCCGCCGCGCGATTTCATAGGCCACCAGCCCGCCCATGGAAAATCCGCCCAGATGATACGGCCCCTTGGGCTGCACCGTGCGCATCTCGACGAGATAGTGCGCGGCCATGTCTTCGATGCTGGTCAGCAGCGGCTGTTTTCCGTCGAGTCCCTGGGACTGCAACCCGTAAAACGGATAATCCGGCTTCATCGCCCGCCCCAGTTCGTGGAAGCCGACCACGTTGCCGCCCACGCCGTGCACCATGAAAAACGGCGGCTTGGTTCCCTCCGGCTGAATCGCCACCAGCGACGACCACAGCGCGGAAAGATCCTGGCGCAGCACTGCGGTCAGTTTCTCGACCGTCGGCGCCTGCAACAGCGCCGCCAGCGGAAGCGTCTTGCCCATGGCCTGCTTCACCCGGTGCATCAGCCGCGCCGCCAATAGCGAGTGCCCGCCCAGTTCGAAAAAATTGTCCTCAAGTCCGATCGGCTTGCGCCCCAGCAACTCTTCCCAGATGGCGAGTAACTGCGCCTGCAGCGGATCGTTCTCAGCCACTGCCGATTTCTGATTTGTTTCCGACGCCGACTCGGAAGCCGTCGCCGGCGCCGTGGATGCGATCAAGGCCCGCCGGTTCACCTTGCCATTCGGGGTCAGCGGCATGGCCTCGAGGAACACGAACTCGGAAGGCACCATATATTCCGGCAGATGTTTCTTCACGTGCCGCCGCAACTCGCTCTCGGTCGCGCTTCCCGGCTCGCTGCGAACCACATATCCAACCAGCCGTTTGTTGCCGGTCGCGTCCTCGCGCAGAATCACCGCCGATTCATTCACCCCCGGATGCTTGGTGAGCACGGTCTCAATCTCTCCCGGCTCTACCCGGAAGCCGCGAATCTTTACCTGGTGGTCGCGCCGGCCGACGAACTCGATTTCGCCGCTGGGCAGATAGCGCGCCAGGTCGCCGGTCTTGTACATGCGGGCTGGATTCGCAGAGGACGGATTTTCCGAAGATGCTTCGTCCGCGAAAATATCGGGAATGAATTTTTCTTCCGTCAGCTGCGGCAGGTTCAAATATCCCTGGGCCACACCCGCACCGGCGATGTGCAGCTCGCCCGGCACTCCGACCGGAACCGGATTCAAGTCCGCATCCAGCAGATAAACTCGCGCATTCGCCACCGGACGCCCGATGGGCAGCTGTGCCGGCGCCCGGTCTCCAGGCTGCAATTTCGGCTCATACGCGGTTGCTACCACGCTGGCTTCCGCCGGCCCGTAAGTATTGACCCAGCGCAGCTGATTTTTTCGCACCCCGCTGCCCTCGGGGTTTTTGCCATCGCCGCCAACCGCCTTGTGCCACGCGGCAAACGCCTCCGGCGAAGCTTTCTCTCCGCCCACAATCACCAGGCGCAGCGAAGCCGGAACTTTCTCGGTCAACTCGGGCAGCGCGTACACCCACTCGTGCCAGTAGGCCGTCGGCAGATCGACTGCGGTGATGCGCTGCTCCGACATCCAGCCCAGAAACTCGCTCGGCTCCAGCGATACCTCGTCTTGGCGAAACACCAGGGTCGCGCCCGAGGCCCAAGTCGAAAAAATCTCTTCGATGGCCGCATCGAAGCTGATCGAGCAGAACTGCAGCATGCGGTCGCCGGGACGAAGCCCGAACATCTCGACCGCTGCCTGCGTGTAGTTCGCCAGGCCGGCATGCGGCAGGAGCACTCCGCGCGGCCTGCCGGTCGAACCCGAGGTGTAAATCACGTACGCAATGTCGCTGGGCACAGAGCCCGTCGAAGGATTGGTGCGCGGCTCGCCCGCCATCGCCGCCCGCTCTTCGGAAAGGTGCACAACTTTCGTGCCGCCGGGAACTTTCGCCTGCAGCCGCCCGCGCTCGCTGAGCACCACCGGCGCCACGACATCGTTCAGCATCAACGTCAGGCGCTCGCTCGGATAATTGGGATCGAGCGGCACTACCGTGCCTCCGGCCTTCAGTACGCCCAGCAAAGCTACCGCAAAATCCAGCGAGCGCGGCAGGCAGATGCCAACCCGCACATTGCGTCCCACGCCGCGCCGGCCGAGGAAATGCGCCATCTGGTTCGAGCGCGCGTTGAACTCGGCGTAGCTGAGCCGCTCTCCGGCATGTTCGACCGCGATTTCGCTCGGGTGCTTTTCGGCAATCGCCTGCACCAGCTCGTGCAGGCAGGTCCGGGGAAAATTGCGCGCCGTATGGTTGCGCTCCACCAGAAGCTCGTTCAACTCACGATCGGTCAACATGCGCAGCTCGGCGGAGGAGCGATTGGCATCGTCCATCGCCGCCGCCAGCAGCTGCCGCAAGTGCCCGAGCATACGCGCCGCCGTGGCCCGCTCCAACAAATCCTGGTTGTAATGCAGATGCAGGCTCAACCGGCTGTCGCCGGCCAGCTCAAGGTGAAGAGAAAGATCAAGTCCGGCCCCGCTCGACACGGAAGAAGAAGCGACTGGCGCCTCCGCCGAATACGCCACCTGAAAAATGGCGTGGCGGCTCGCGTCCGGCTCGCGTCCCAACCTGCCCGCCAGATCTGCCGGAATCAGATCTCTCGAAATCTCTTTCGCCCTCGAACCCGCGCTCACCGCCGCATCCAGCCGCTGCGCCAGACGCCGGAACGATGGCCGCCCGGAAAAATCCACGACCAGCGGCAGCATTTTTGCGCGCTCGTCCGCAGTGCCGATGACGAATTTTTCCTGCGCCGTGTAACGGTGCAGCAGCACCGCGAACGCGGCCAGCCCGACTGACGCCGGCCCGACGCCCAGCTCGCGGCTCAACTGCCGCAGCCTGTCGCCCAGTTCCGCAGGCAAGCGTAAAGATTCCGCGCCCATGGCCTGTCCCAGCACCGCCGGCCGCGGACGGTCCGTGGGCAACTCCAGCGCCGGCGCATCGACCAGGCTGGCTTTCCAATCTTCGCGCACGCCACAGCTGGAATCGGAATACTCCCCGTTTCCCGCTTCCGGGCTGATGCTCGTCAGTGTCTCGAAGCTTCCGTCGTTCAAAATATTCTCGCTCGGGTCATGGCTCGGAGGTTCATGTTCGCCGGGTGCCGCATTTCTCGCGCGCTCTCTGCGCGAAAAGCGGGGATTTTCTCTGCCGCAGAAAACTCTCTAAGCCGCGCCTGATCCCTTCAGCACCGCCGGAATCGTCTTGGCCAGAATCTGCATGTCCAGCCACAGCGACCATTTGCGCACGTATTGCTGGTCCAGCTCCATCCACTGCTCAAAGGGAATCGCGCTGCGGCCGTTTACCTGCCACAGGCAAGTAATGCCCGGGCGTACGCTGAAGCGGCAGCGCTGCCAGTCCGGCCCGGAATGGGTCAGCAGCTCGTAATCCCGCATCTGCAGCGGACGCGGGCCGACCAGGCTCATGTCGCCGCGCAGCACGTTGAACAGCTGCGGCAGCTCGTCGATGCTGGTCTGGCGCAGGAACGATCCGATCGCCGTGATCCGCGGATCGCGCTTGATCTTGAACACCGGTCCGGAAACTTCGTTGAGATGTTCCAGTTCAGCCAGCTTCTTTTCCGCATCCATCACCATGGTGCGGAACTTCAAAATGTGGAACACCCGCTTGTTCAGGCCAACCCGCTTCTGCACGAACAGCACCGGCCCGGGCGAAGTCAGCTTGATCAGGATCGCGGTCAGGATCATGGCCGGAGCAAGAATCAAAAGCGCAAGGCTCGACAGCACAATGTCGAGGAAACGCTTGATCACCACCGGCCAGCCATGCGGCGTGGGGCCGGCATAGTGGGTAATCAGGCGGGCGTCAAAATCCGCCTGCGCCGGCCGCGACGTCTTCAGATCGAACAGGTCGGAGAGCATGCGCACGGCAATGCCCTGCTGCTCGCACATCTGCGCGATGCGGCTGGCGTCTTCATGAAAGGACCGCACCGGCAGCGCGATCATGACTTCATCGACCACGTTGCGCCGCAAGAACATAGGCAGGCTGGCGAAGTCGCACACCAGCTGATAACCGGCCGCGCGCAGATCCTCCGCGCCCGCCCAATTGTCGTCGGCAAAGCCGGTCACCTGGCATCCCCACTCCGGATGCGCCGGCACGCTGTTGGCAAACTGGATGGCGCGCGGGTTGCTTCCGACGATCAGCATGTTGCGGTAATTATGGCCGCGGGCCCGCAAGTGGCGCAGGCAGGTACGAACCGTCAGCCGGGTGCCGGCGATCAGCACCGTGCTCGCGGCCCAGAAGATGCCCACAAACTGCGCGTCCACCATATTGAAGCGCAGCACCAGCGAGAATGAAAACAGGATGACGGCGCAGATCGAGGTGGCCTTGAAAACGTCGAAGGCCTCGACCTTGCGGCTGGTGTGGCGTTTGGAGCCATACAGGCCCAGCACGGCGAACACGAAGCGCCACAGCCACACCAGAATCACGAAGGCGGCGAAGTTCTGCAGCTTGATTTTCAGCGACAGAAATTCGGCAAACGATGCCAGCCCCTGCTGGAACAGCACCGGCAGTGTAGCGGCTGCGAACGATAGGACCAGCAAAAGGAGGTCCACCAGTTGGAACGAATAGACAAAGATTTGGCGTCGAACCGTGCTCATTGCAGAACCTCTTCTTCACCAGGAAGTGGAAGTGGAAATGGAAGGAAGGAAAGTCGAATTGGCATTGCGCCCTTCAATTGGGTCTCGAGCTCGATTTACTGTCTTTACCGGTTACGGCGGACTGCCGGGCGCACGTCGTGGGACGCTCTGGCTGGCATTCGGGGGGTGGGCTGGGTCTGGTCTGGGTTGTGCTTCTGGCTGAAATGTTCAGGGTGAGTATAAGGATGGAATCGTTTGTCCGCCGCCCGGAATTGCGGTGCGGCGTAGGACTACTGCCGGCTTACAGTTTCTTGTAAAGCTTTTCCGGGATGGGGAACGTGCGCTGGTTCAGCACCGCGCCCAGCACCTTGACGTTGGCGCTTTCCAGATCGTGCAAGGCTTTGCGCGCCGCCTCGCGGCGCGAAGCATTGGCTTTCAGCAGCAGCACCACGCCGTCGGTCAGCCCGCCCAGCACGATCGCGTCATTGCACACATTCAGGGGCGAGGCGTCGATCAGAACGAAATCAAAAACCGTTTTCATCTCCGCCAGCCGCATCCTCATCCGGTCCGATCCCAACAGGCTTTGCCCGGCTTCGGACTCGGCGCCGCAGCTCAGGTACCAGAGATGCCGCGACCAGCGGCGAACATACTCCCGGATCGGACTGGTTCCGGCCAGCGCGTCTGAGAGCCCATGATGATTCTCCGAGCCGAACTGCTCGTGCAGGCCTGGGGAGCGCAGGTTGCAGTCGACCACGCAGACCGAGCCGCGGCCCTGCGCCGCCAGACTCTCGGCCACGCGGGCGATCATCCAGCTGCAGCCGGCCCCAGGTTCGGTTCCGGCAAAGACCACGCGCCGCGGGCCCTGGGCCGCAAGAAACAGCTTCTGCACCAGCTTGCCAATCTCGTCGCGCACCGGCTCGCTCATTTCAAGCGCGGCTGCCGGCGAAAAATCGTCTTCCACCAGCCGCGGCGCAACCGCAGCCGGAGCCACGGCCCCAAGGCCTGGCTCCAGTGGTTGCTGCACCAGTTCGTGCATGCGGCCCGCTTCCGACAACAGTTCGAAGTTTCTGCTCAAAGGGTCCTCCCCTGGGGTCTGGTTCTGCTTTGGTTCTGGTTGCCCGCCGGCCAGCGCGGGCTAATTTGCGAAGTACGGATCTTTCTTCAAGCGCCGGATAAATTCCTGGATATAGGCCAGCGCGTCTTCCGGATTCAGCGGCTCCCCGCGGCGCGCCCGCAGCGGCGCGGAATGGGCAGCTAATTTTGCCGCCGCGTCCGGAGTCAGATTCGGCGCCAGATTCGGAATGTGGCTTGGCGCCAGGCCGGGCGCCGGATTGGTTCTGGCCAGCAGCGCCTGGGCTTCCGAAGCCGCCCGCGCCAAAGGTTCCAGATTCGTCATCCCCGGCTCGGACCGCAGGTTCGACAGATCGAAGTCGGCCGCCACCTGCCGGATCACGTCCACGTCGACCGTGGGCTGGCGCAGGGCGCAACCCATCGACAGCGCGTTGAAGCCGATGTTGTTGACGTTGCGCGGAATCCCTTCGCTCAGTTCCGAGATCAGCTTGACCGCTCCCGCCGTGAACGGCGAGCCTTCCTGGCGTCCTGCCGCCCGCAGCCGGTGATTCATGTAGCGCGCGACTTCTTCCGGCGGCAGCGGAGTCAGCGTGCTCAGCAGCGAAATCCGCTGCCGCAACTGCCGCAGCGTCGGCCGCGCCAGTTTGTCGGCCAGTTCCGGCTGCCCGGAGAGCACAATCTGCAGCAGCTTGGCCTGCGGGGTTTCAAAATCGGAGAGCAGACGGATCGTCTCCAGCACCGAGGGCTCCAGGTTCTGCGCCTCGTCCACCACCACGATGAACCGCCGTCCGGCGTGCGCTTCCTGCAGCAGGCAGCGGTTGAACTGCTCGTGCATGGTCACCAGATCCTGCTCCCCGCTCACTTCGCAGCCCAGCTCCAGCAGCAGGAACCGCATGAACTCCCGCGAAGTGCACTGGGTCTGAAACACGAAGGCGGTGCGCGCCTTCGAGCGGAACTGCTGCAGCAGGTGAAACAGCAGGTTGGTCTTGCCCATGCCCGGCTTGGCGATCAGCGCCAGGAATCCCCGCTCCGCATCGATGCCGTAGAACATCGACGCCAGAGCTTCCCGGTGGGTCGGGCTGAGATAAAGGAACCGCGGATCCGGCGTTACGCCGAAGGGTTGTTCCCGAAGACCGTAGAAATCAAGAAACATGGATCGTTTAACCTTTCGCTTGCCTATGCTTTTTCCTTGCCTAAGCTTTTTTCTTGCCTGGCATTTCCTTGCCGAACTCGTCCTTGGCTGTGCCCCGTTTCAGTTTTCGACGGTGGCGTCGTGATTCACGTAGGCTCGGGCGCCCTGGGCACTGCCGTTGCCGTTGCCATTTCCGTTTCCATTTCCGTTGCCGTTCACGTGGTTGCCGTTTCCGTTGCCATTGCCGTTGCCGGCAAAGGCGTAGGAGTGGTGAGGCACGGCGGCCAGCACCGGAATGTTCAGTTCAGTCAGAACTTCGCTGGGCGTGCGGAACGACGGGTTGGTGTATTCCAGCAGGAAGGCCGCGCCCAGGCTGGCGGCCAGCGCCAGCAGCGCGCCCAGGCCGAAGATCAGCAAGCGATTGTTCGAGGGCAGGGCCGGCGTCTCGGGCTGTTCGGCGATGGCCACGTTGAGGATGCGCGTCTGGTCGAGGGCATCGGTCATGCGCGCTTCCTCGCGCTTGTGTTGATAGAGCAGGTAATTTTCTTCTTCCGTCTTCACCTGGCGCAGCAGGTCCTGCTGCTGGATGCCTTTCTGATCCAGCTCATGCGCCGTCTCCCGGTAACGCGCGACGATGGTGTGAATCGCCGCCGCCCGCGCCTGCAGCCCGCTTTCGTCGGCCTTGGCCTTGGCCATTTCCTCGTTGATCCAGGCGTAGGTGGGGTTGCGGTCGGTGGTTTCCGCTTTCAGCGGCCTGCTCTCTTCGACCGCAATCGAAGCCCGGGTGTCGGCCAGTTCCTTATCCACTTCCTGCACCAGCGGATAGTCCGGCTTGTACTTGGTGAGCAACTCGGTGCGCTTCAGTTCCAGCGTCATCAACGTCGACTTCAGGTTTTGCAGAACCGAAGCGTCATCGGAGGCGCTGGCCTGCGTGGTCAGGCGCTGCGGCGTGGTGCCGGCCTGCGCCTGCAGCGCGTCGATGCGTTTTTCCGTGGACGCGATGTCGGCGTAGGTCTGCTGCAGGGTGGCGTTGAAGTCGTTCAGCTTCTGCAGCGTGATGTCGCGCGCCATTTGCGGCGAAACTCCGCCGTCCTGCTCCGAAAAATTCTTCAGCTGCGCTTCCGCATCCGCCAGGTTCTTCTTGTAGTTCTCGGTTTCCTGATTGAAGAACTCGAACTCGCCCTTGGGATGGTGCACCGCCTCGTTCTTCTGCAGATAGGCTTCGTCCAGCGCCTGCAGCACCTTGTGCGCCGTGTTGGGATCGGAATTATTGTAGGTGACCGAGATCAGGTTGCTCTTCTTGATCGCCTCAATCTTCAATTGCTTCTGCAGACGGATGGCGCGGCGCGCGATCCTTTGCTGGGGCGTGTCGTTAAAGTAGAGCACGTAGTCCAGCAGGTGCTTGTGCTGGTTGAGTCCGGCCGCGACCACCACCTGCTGCAGCACGTCGTCGCTCTGCAACAGCTCGACTTCGGAGTTCAGCTCTTCCTCGGTCACCTCCGAGCGAATCTGGGCCGTATCCTGCGCCGGGCTCACCACTGGATCCATGCGGGCCCGCTCGATCAGGAACTTGGTGGAGGCCTGATAGTCGGCCGGGGTCAGCACGGCCGCCAGGATGGCGCCCACCAGCACCGCGCAGAAAGTGATCAGGATGGTGCGTTGGTGGCGAAATCCAATCGCGATCAGATCTCGCGCCGAGAATGAGGAGAACGAAGAGAATCCGCCGCGTCCGTCCGTCTGCATTGAGTTTTGAGTTGTCATGATTTTGGTTTCCTCTGCTGCTCTGCTGCTGGCTTGCGGATCGCTCCCTCTACGGTACAGCCAAAGGTACGAACGCCCCCATACTCGATCCCGGTATAAATGCCTTGAACTTCGAGAAACTGTTCTTGGGAACGAACAGCATGTCCCCGGCGTGCAAGGTGGGATCTTCTTTCAGATTCCCGCGCTTCTCCATCCTCTTCAGGTTGAAAGTTTCCGCCTGGTACCAGCCATCCCCGGCCCGGCGAAACAGCAGCACCTGGGAATGTTTGGCGCTATCCAGAAATCCGCCCGCCATGGCGACCGCTTCGGTCAGGGTGACGTCGCCGCGCAGTTCGTACTTGCCGGGCTTGCTCACCTGCCCGTCGGCGATGAAATACGGTTTCTCGAAATCCTTGAGAATCACGCTGATCATGGGAGCGTTCAAAATCTTGCTGTAGTCGGTGCGCAGGGTTTCGGTCAGTTCGGGCACCGTCTGGCCCTTCACCTGAACGTCGCCGATGCCGCGCAGCGTAATGAAGCCGTCGGGCTGCACGGTGACGGTCTGGTTGAACTCCGGGTTCAGTTCGAAGGAAAGGTCGAACACGTCGCCCGGCTCCAGTTTGTAGCGCGGCTGCCGCTCCGGAAAATTCTTGTCTTTCGAGGCTGCGATGTCCGCTTGCTTGTTGCCCTCGGCGATGATCTGATTCTGTCCGGCGGCAAGGCTCGCCCCCAGCAGCACCATCGCCCAGATTCCCGTCATTGTTTTCATGGTCATAATCTTTAAATTCGTACTCTTTGAATTCGTACTCTTTAAATTCGTACGCCTTAAATTCATAAGCATCCGCCTATTCGTTCCGCTTGAAAGTCAAATCCACGGGGAGCAAAAAGTCAACGTTCTTTCTTGCCCTCCCAACCCGAATCGCCGCACTTTCCTAGTCGCCCGCCGAGTCGCCCGCCATCGGCTTGGTGATGCTGTGGCTGCGAATCTTGTACAGCAGCCCGCGATAGCTGATCTTGAGCAGCGCCGCCGCCCGTTTCCGGTTCCAGCCCGTATGCTCGAGCGCCTGCAGGATCACCTGCGTCTCCGCCGCATTCAGAATTCCCCGCAGGGTCGCCGGTTCGCCGGCCGGCTCGCCGGACGAGTCGTTCTTTCGCCCTTCGGCTGACGTCGCGAGCGTCTCGCCCCGGGCTTGCTCCGGATGCACATCCGGATTTAAATCGACCACCGAATTTTCGTGGAGAATATTCGACATTGCCTACACCGTTTCTACTTCGTAATCTTCCAGCCGGATGCACACCGAGCGCTGGATGGGCTCGACCGAAATTACCAGCGTCCGCGAGCCCTTCACCGCCACCAGAATTCCTTCCACTCCGCTCAAGCTTCCACTGCGCACGCGGATGCGCTGGCCCACGGTCAGAAAGGGATGATCTTCGATCGGAACCTTGCGGAGGAGAATGGTGCGGATCGATTCGATCTGTTCATCGGGAATCGACGCCTCGGCCGGCTTGGGCCCGACGAAGCTGACCACGCCCGTCGCCTGCAGCACCCGCACCCGGTCGCCCGAGAGAAAGTCGACGCGCACAAACGCATAACCGGGAAACAACGGCATCTCTACTTTCGTGCGGCGATCGCTCCACTGCCGCATGGAAGTCGCCAGCGGCAGAAACACCGGAATCCCCTGCGCTTCCAGGTCACGCGCGGCAACTTTCTCGTGGCGGGAGCGCGTGCGAATCGCATACCACCGCGCCTCGGTCTCTGTCATGGAAAAAGGTACCTGCAACCCGCCTGCATTCGCGATTTGGTTGGTCGTATTCACAGCTCCGCCCTCTCAGTCACATCCGTGACTGCAAACAGCTCGAGAACACCAGTTCCTGACGCTCAGAGCTGCCGCGTCGGGGGCTGCGACCTTGCACAAGACTCGCTTTGGTTCTCGAAAGGGGGGATTACTGAAACAGAACGCCTGGCTTTGTAGCAGGCGTGTACCTTGATCCGGACGATAACGGACCTTGCAAGTCCCTGCAAGTGGTAGAAAGACTGGCCAAACCTGGAGTCCAAAGTCTCTCTTTCGAGTGCTATTGACAAAACGCGGAAGATGTCCGCCAAAGTCTTAGCTCTGCTGCGCCGGAGGCGCAATATTATGGCGGCGAATCTTGTAGAGCAGCCCGCGATAGCTGATGCTCAACAACTGCGCCGCCCGTTTGCGGTTCCAGCCCGTCTTGTGCAGCGCGCTGCTGATGGCATGCATCTCGGCCTCGGCGCGAAATACGCGCAGCGACAATTCCGGCGTCTGGCTCAAGTTGCGCGCAGCACCAGCCGCACGATTCATCGTATCGTCGATCTTGCTTTCGGTTCGCGCTTCTGTTCCGGTCAGTAGGTCGCTCATATCACTCCCCATGTCTCACTCCCCATGTCTCGCGCCTCATCTCTCGATCCCCATGTCAAAGAAGCAAGCGTCAGCTTGCAGCGCCGTGTCCTCTCGGTTTTCGAATGCGGTGTTCGTTGGAATTTGGCGCGACTCGCCGCGCGCAAGGGCCCCACTCACAGCTCCGCCCTCTCAGTCCCATTTGGGGCCTTGGCCTTTCAAACTCGGCAACACAGACGTTGAGTGGCGGCTGAAAACGCAACCGTGGGGGAACGGCTCGAAAAAGCTAAAAGTCTAGTTAGGGGGAGAACAGAATGCTTAAGACCCTAGAGTTGGGGTCGGTGCCCCAATCGTTGAACGGATTCTATGGTGCTATGCAAATTGCTGCAAGAGTAGAAAGTGCGGAGTCCAAAGGCTCTACGGCCGCTTCGGGGCACTCGCCCGGTTGCACATCATTCGGGCAGGTAAGCAGCTGATTTCAAGGACGCTACGACCCGACTGGTCGGTCCGCGTCAGGACAGCGCGATGAATTCCGCTCACCCTCCCACTGAATCTGGGCCAACCCCAGGAGCGGATTGTCAATAACACGGAAGTGCCATTCCGCATCCCGCCCAAACCCCGCAATCGGCTTGCCCTTCAGCCCTAAGACTGGCTCCCGGAGGTGTGTTTTATCCCCCGGTCGTGCCATTTACATAGAGTCGAACTTCTCATAGGCTACCAGTGGGGCGTTTGCTCGGCGGAAGCCTTTCGCTTGGGTCTCTGGGGGATATAAGGGCTTCGCTATTTCTGCTTAATCCGGCAATTCGCAGCGCTCAAAATAATTTCTATGGCCCATCTCTCTACCGTTTCCAGTCCGATCAAGCCGCGCGTATTGGCCGCGGACACCACTTCGATGAGCACCCAGTTGCTGGTGGAAGCTCTGGCGCGCGAGGAGCAATTTCAGCTCATCGAATCGCCCTCCGACCCGCGCTCCCTGTTGCAGTTAACCAAAAAAGAGAAGCCCCAGGTCGCCGTCATCAGTTCTCACCTGGAAGATCCTAAGCGTGAGGGCAGCGATCTGATCCGCAAGATGCGCGTCGAGTCGCCCGATACGCGCATCATCGTTCTGCTCGACGTTTCCGAACGAGTCAGCGTCACCGAATCGTTTCGCGCCGGAGCGCACGGAGTATTCTGCCGCACCGAACCTTTTCGCCTGCTGGCCAAGTGCATCCAGTGTGTGGCCAATGGGCAGATCTGGGCCAACAGCAGCGAATTGCAATTCCTGCTGCAGGCGCTGGCGCAGCCCGCGTTGCCCACGGATCTGAATCTGCGCGCCGGCCTGCTTTCCGCCCGCGAGACCGACGTGGTCCGCTGCGTGGCCGAGGGACTCACCAACCGCCAGATCGCCGAACGCCTCAAGTTGACCGAACATACGGTCAAGAATTATTTGTTTCGCATCTTCGACAAGCTGGGAGTCTCCAGCCGCGTTGAGGTCGTGCTCTATGCGGTTCGCAACAGCGGTCCGGTGCACGCCTCAACCTCTCCGGCAGCTTCCATCCGCCGGCTTGCCCCGACCGCACCCCGCCCCACGGCAACTGACAACCCGCGCCCCATCAACATTCGCAAGACGGCAACGTAAAGCGCAAAACTTTCACTGCGGCAAACGGAAGTTCAACGTCACCGTGGTCTCGATCGCAACCGGCTGTCCCTTGACCAACTGAGGTTTGAAGCGCCACTGCTTTACGGCCGCGATCGCCGCCGCCGCCAGCAGGGGCTGGCCGCTCATCAGTTTTACTTGTTCGACCGAGCCGTCGCGCCGCGCGCGCACGTCCAGCACGACCAGACCCCGGATATTGTTTAGCCGCGCCTCTTCCGGATACTCCGGTTCCACGCGGCTCAACAGATTCGCTTCGGCCAGGCTGGCAGGCAATTGCATCACGCCGCTTGCACTGCTCGCGCTGGGCGTGGAGGCCTCCGGCTCGATCTGGGCTGCCTCTTGCATGGCTGGGTTCTGCTGTGAGCCTGGCTCTCCGGATGGCGCGCCCGGGCCCGACGGCAACATGTGAAATACTTCCCTGCCGTTTTCGTAAACCCGCAGCCCTCCCGGAGGAAGGGCCGGTTCAACTCCACCGGACCTGGCCGCGCTCGACAGCGAATTCGAAGCACGGACAGAAGAAGCGGCGACATTCGAGGCGGAGCCAGACGAACTCCGCCTTCCGGCAATCGCTGCCGGCGCCGCGCTCGCAGTCGAATTGACACCGGAAGAATTCGCCGCCAGATTGGCGCTGCCTGCGTTGGCGAGTCCGCCACTCGCCGCCGCTGTCGTTGGCCGCGCCAACGAATGAGATTCCGTTCCGATCCATCCCAAGCGCTGCAACGCCCGCGCACTCAGTCCAATCGCGGTCAGCAAAACAATCACGCCCAGGATCGCGGTCAGCGCGCCGGTCGAATGGTTTGGACGCACCCGGCTCTCGGCCCCAGCCATCGCCATCGCAGGCTCAGCCGCCCTTTCACGCGTTTCGACGTCATCCGACATCTCGCGCGCCGGCGAAACGGGATCGGGTAAATGCAGATCGGGCAAACCTGCATCGGGTAAACCGTCCGGCGAAGCTAGACCGGACAAGACTAAATCCGGCGAAAGTGGTTTGGGCGGGAGTGGAGTAGACGAACCGGCATCGAACACAGCCGTGGCAGATGAATTCGGCTGAGGCAGCTCTGCGGCGGGCACAGCTTGGGGTCGAGGTGCTGCGGCGGCCTCCGGCGACCACTGCGCGGCCAGCTTCATGTTATTCAGCACGCGCTGGGCAAGCGCTTCCAGCGTGCGCTGGTCGCGGATTCCAAACGCAGACGGACGCGTGGAGAACGCTTCCAGCACGCCTGCCAGTGCATCGCCGCGATCGTCTCTGCGCACCAGCGGGAGCACGATCACCGAACGCACGCCCAGGTGCCGCGACGCTACGGCGTCCACGCGGGAATCGGTTTGCGTGTCGTCGCAGACCTGAACCTCGCCGGTTCGCACGCACTCGCCCGACAATCCTTGTCCCGTATCGACCGGCGTGCCCAGTTCCGGCGCAGTTGTTCCGGTGCAGGCGCGGCACACCAGTTCAGATCCCAGTTCAACATCGCGCTGCAGCGCGATTGCCGCCCCGCTCGCTCCAGTCGCCAGACATGCCTGCTCCACGATCTCGTTCAACACGATTTGCAGCGCCAGGTCGGAGGAAAGTTCAGGAGACCCTCCTAGGGCGGAAAAACGGGCGGACAGATCGGCCAGGTCGGTCTCAAAACTGGCCTCAGGACGCGCGCGAGGTTGGTCCGCCGCGGAAGCATTCGGATCGGAAAATTCGGGTTGCGGCAACGGAGAGCGCGGCATAAGTCGAGAAGCGCAAAAACCGCCAAATCAGCGTCTGTAGCGGAGTTTCCTCTCAAAACCGAGGGTTGTCAATGGCCCGCGCAGGGCACTTTCCGGCCGCTAATCTCACCCTCGATCCAGCCCGATTCGCTGATCCGCCACGGGGTCGAACCGATTCGTCCCCGGCCCACCCCCCGCAGCCGGCCTTGCGTTCCAAAACGACAGCAGAATAAACAATAGAGAAGCCGATGCAGTCGTTTCTCGGGCTGCGATGGTAGTCTTTTGTTAGAGCTTTCAAAGTTTCACGGGAGAGTTCAAACATGCGCATTGCGGTCGTGGGCTCCGGATACGTGGGACTGGTGGCGGGAGCCTGTTTTGCCGACATGGGCCACGACGTTATTCTGGTCGATAACGACCAGCGCAAGCTGTCTGCCCTGCGCAACGGCAAGCTGCCGATCCACGAAAAGTTTCTGCCTGAACTCATGAGCCGGCACCGCGGCCAGCGGCTCACGTTTTCTGACGACCTGCAGGATGCCGTGCGCCGCAGCGCTGCGATTTTCGTCGCCGTGGGCACGCCTCCGACCGAGAGCGGCGAAGCGGACTTGTCTTATGTGGAATCGGTGGCGCGTGAAATTTCGGGAGCCATCGACAGCTACAAGGTCATCGTCGAGAAGAGCACAGTTCCCGTCTACACCAGCGAGTGGGTGCGCAAGGTCATCCTGCGCAACGGCGCCGACCCGGAAATGTTCGATGTCGCTTCCAACCCCGAATTTCTGCGCGAAGGCACCGCGGTCACCGATTTTCTTTTTCCCGATCGCATTGTGATCGGTTGCGACTCCGAGCGCTCGGCCGAGGTGCTGCGCGAAATTTATCGGCCGCTGACCGGGGTTTACAAGGAAGTTCAAAAGGACGTTCGCGATGATGCTCAGAAGAACCAGAGCTACCATCAGCGTGCCGACGCCATTCCGGCGCCCGACGCCGCAGTCACGCCCGCGCGCATCATTGTGACCAGCACGAAGAGCGCGGAGTTGATCAAGCACGCCTCCAACGCGTTTCTCGCCATGAAGATTTCGTTTATCAACGCGGTCGCTTCGGTCTGCGAGTCGGTGGGCGCCGACGTTCACCAGGTGGTGCACGGCGTAGGCACCGACTCACGCATCGGGCCGCGCTTTCTGAATCCCGGCATCGGTTACGGCGGAAGCTGTTTTCCTAAAGACGTGATGGCTTTTCGCGCGGTTGCCCGCGAATCCGGCTACGACTTCCGCCTGCTCGACGAAGTGGTGCGCATCAACGAGGAGCAGCGCCAGCGCTTCCTGCGCAAAATCCGCAACGCGCTGTGGACCCTGCGCGGCAAGAATCTCGGCGTGCTCGGACTCGCTTTTAAAGGCGGCACCGACGACATCCGCGAGTCGCCCGCGCTCTTCGTGGTGCAGACCCTGCTGCAGGAGGGCTGCAAGATTACGGCTTACGACCCCGCGGCGATGGATCGCGTCCAGGAGTTTATAAAGGAATCGTTGCGACCCAACATCAAATTCGCCAACTCCGCTTATGAGGCCGCCGAGGGCGGGGACGCGTTGCTGATTCTCACCGAGTGGGAAGAGTTCGCCAATCTCGATCTGAGCCGGCTGCGCCGCGAACTCAAGTATCCGATCGTGATCGATGGCCGCAACCTGTATGATCCAGAACTGATGGCCGCGCAGGGTTTCACGTATTACAGCGTGGGCCGGGCCGCCTGCCATCCCGACGGCGTGCCCGCAGCGGCGCTGAAAAAAGAAAAGTAGCGCCGGCGACTCGCCGGCTGTGAGGACAGCGTAACGCGTTCTGGTTGCCTCGCGGTGCGCGAGCGAGTCGCTCCCTCGACAGCCGGCGGGACGCCGGCGCTACAAAAAGATATGGATAAAAAACGCGCGCTGGTCACGGGTGGTGCCGGTTTTCTGGGATCGCATCTCTGCGATGCCCTGCTCGCCGAAGGCTGGAGCGTGATCGTCGTCGACAATTTGCTCACCGGACGCACCGCCAATCTTGAGCATCTGCGCAACGACTCGCGTTTCGAGCTTCTGGAAAAAGACATTTGCGAGCCTTTCGATCCCGGCCGCGTCGATTACGTTTTTCATTTCGCCAGCCCCGCCAGCCCGGTCGACTACTCCATTCACGGCATTCCCACGCTGAAGGTGGGATCGCTCGGCACTTTTCACGCGCTCGACGTGGCGCATAAGTATGGAGCGAAATATTTCGTCTCGTCCACGTCCGAGTGCTACGGCGATCCGCTCGAACATCCGCAGAAGGAAACCTACTGGGGACACGTCAATCCCATCGGCCCGCGCTCGGTTTACGACGAGGCCAAGCGCTTTACCGAAGCGGTGACCATGGCGTACCGCCGCTACCACAACGTGGACACGCGCATCGTGCGCATCTTCAACACCTACGGACCACGCATGCAACTGAATGACGGACGCGTTGTGCCCAACTTCATGAAGCAGGCCATGCGCGGCGAAGACCTCACGGTTTACGGCGACGGCAACCAGACGCGCAGTTTCTGCTATGTAAGCGATGAGATCGACGGCTTCATTCGGCTGTCGAAGTCCGACGAGCACTTGCCGGTCAACATCGGCAACCCGAACGAGTTCACCATCCTGGAATGTGCGCAGATGGTAGTGAAAGTCACAGGATCGAAGAGCAGGATTCGCTACGAACCGCTGCCGCAGGACGATCCTAAACAGCGCCGTCCGGACATCACGAAAGCTCGACAGTTGCTGGGATGGGAACCGAAGATCGATCTTGAAACCGGCCTGCGACTCTCGCTGGAGTACTTCAAGCGAGCCGTGGCAGAGGAATCCGCCGCCAGGAACTAGACGCAAGCTCTCCCGCGAATCATGGTTCGCTTTTTGTTCCAGGCGAAGAAATATGGAACAATGTAATGTCAAACCGGTAGCTACGAGATATTGCTTACGAGCGCATATTGCGTTATATGTATGTACAATATTATACACAAAACGTCTCATTATGAGACGCGCGGAGTGCCTGGCGTCGGCAACGGCGATGGGATCCTCCTCCAAAGTGCCCTTTGCGGAGCCAACGAGGCCCGTGGAACAACGATCGGTCCCGGAATTGAGGTAAGGGTCATTGCGGAGAAATTCACGCGTCCTGGGGCACGCCAGGGGCCCTCTACGACATTTCAACAACTTACACGAAGACTCAACAACTTACGGGGAAAATGGAAAGCGACCGATGACGCCAGAGACAACGATGAACCACGAAGGACAAACCAATCGCCACCAAAGGGCATTGCTTTCGCGCTAAGACTTCCGCGGCACTGGCGCTGAGGCGCTGACGGCAAGTTGCATAGATCCTTCGCTTCGCTCAGGATGACAAAGCTGTCGCCGGGACGGCGGCGCTATATTGCAGATTTTTTACGAAGGTTCGGTGGTTGCCGCCACGAAGTCGAGCAACTTCTTCACGCTCTCGCGTTCGTCTTTGGTCTTCAGCTCGAAGGCCACGCCCATGCCGTAGCCGGCATGGGAGGCTTGTACGGCTCCGCGCAGCCGCAGTTTCATTTCGTGAGTTCGCACCACAATCTCAACCGACGACGCGCCCGGAAAGGGCAGCGAAAGTTCCAGATAGCATCCGCGCGAACTCAAGTCGGTCAGCCGGCAGTGGTGTGGAACCGAAGTGCCGGTGCGGTAGACTTCCGCACCCAGGCGGCAAGAGTATCGAGCTTCGGTGCGGCGATTGTCGGCTTCCGCGGTCGCGCCGGAGTGCGTCTCAGACTTTGCTTTTGCCGAAGCTTCACGCGACTTCGGTTTGCCGTGCGTCTGCTCGGCCACCGAAATCGTCGCCAGTTGCAGCGGCTCTTCCATCTCGACAGTAACTTCCGGAAGACGTTCCTTGCCGGATTCAAGGCTTACCGTGGTCGGCAGGTTGGCCTCGAGAAATTCGGTGAGCAGTTTTCGCGAGGTCTTGGGCACGTCGATGAACTGCACCCCGCCGCGGCCATTCCAATCCTGCCAGACCACTTGTCCGGAGAGGCGAATGCTCGCCGGCTGCCCCGGCAGCTGGAACTGAAAATAGACCTTACTGGTGGGCGGCAGTTTCTTGCCAAACAGCATCGACATGCCGTCTTGCGCGATATCGACCAGCGTAGCCTTTTCCTGCTGCACGTTGGCATAGTCCACCGTCGCGTGGGCATGCACGGTGGCGCGCGCATTCTTGCGCTTTTCTTTGCGCATGACGGCGCGGGCGGCGCGCAGGCTGCTCAGGGCGCGCTCGTAGGCCACGGGCTTGTACACCACAAAATTGACGCCCAGGGAAAACATTTCGCGGATGCTCTCCTGCCCGGACACCACGGCCACCGCCAGCGTGGCATCGTTCATCCGCGACAGGCGCGTTTCCTGCAGCAGGCTCATGACGTCGGCGTTGGACTCGCCGTCGACGATCAGCACATCGAAGCGTTGTTGCGCCAGGCGGATCGCCGCCCGCGCGAACTCCGGACAAGCCTCAACCCCGATGGCCAGTTCCTGCAGCACCTGCTGCAGCACTTCGGCCGCGGCTTTGTCCACGCACACCAGCAGAGCAGATAGAGTCATAGCTGCACTATCCTAGGATTCCCTCAGTTCTACCTACAAGTTACTGGAGTCATACGCAAACTTCGGGGACTGCCGTAAGTGACCTGCTTTCAATCAGTGACATCAGTAATCCGCCACATGACAAAAGGCCAATGTCGGGCCAATGCACTGTGGTGCTTTGACGCAATCCTCACCCCTTCCTAGGATCAGATGTGACGCGATGAAGGACTAGCGCGCCCGCACTGTTGTTTGTGGGCTGAACCGCAGTCTTCCCCCGATCTGTCATCGCAGGCGCAGGACGGGCTGGGAAGTGCTCGGCAGGATGTGGTTCCGGAATAGATCTATGAGAGTAAAGAGAGATCGCGGATTCTCGCTGCTGGAGATGATGATCGTCGTTGCCATCGGCATGACCATGGTCGCCATCACCTTCGTGACCATGATGCCTTCGTTCGAGGAGAACCACGTCGACCAGGCCTACGACACGACACTTTCGGCGATTCGCACGTATCGAAATCTGGCCATCGCGCAGAGCAACCGCTACATCCTAACGTTCACCGCGCCGGGGACGATTACGGTGCAGTTCTGGGGTTATGCCGTGCCGGTGTCGCCGGCTCCAGTGACGGTGGCGACTTATAAGCTGCCGCCCGATGTCCAGTTCGCGGTGGAGACGGGATTCCCCGCGGCTGCTCCCGACAGCTGGGGGACTGGCGTGACCGCCATCGACTTCGATCAAGGCATGGGCCTGGGCAGCCAGGATTACATCATTTTCTACCCAGACGGCTCTTCCCAGGATGATCTGGGAAATTACAACAGCGGCATTCTGTACCTCACTCGTCCGGGAGTCCTGTACAGTTCGCGAGCCATCGATGTGTGGGGCGCGACCGGAAGAGTGCGGGGATGGCGGCTTTACAGCCAGGGTGGAGTCAACAAGTGGGTGCAGCAATGAAGCAAGGCAGATCTCGGTGCTCGGAACAGTCCTCCGCACAGTTCTGGGAACAGCCCTCGGAACAGCGCGGATTCTCGCTGATTGAAGTGATGATTGCGATCGCGATCATGAGCGTCGGCCTGGTTGCATTGATCGCCGCTTTTGGCGTCACCGTCAACGCGGCCCAGAATGGTCAGGAGAATCTGATCGCCCGCGAGAAGGCGTTGCAGGCGATGGAGAGCATTTACACGGCGCGCAACACGCAGCAGATCACTTTCGCGCAAATCGCCAACATCTCCAGCGGCGGCATCTTCACCACCGGCGCCACGCAGCTGCTGGCGGCCGGTCCCGATGGGCTGGTCAATACCGCTGACGACGTGGATTACGCCGCCAGTGGCCCCTGCCCGACCGGGCCCGAGTGCCTGGTCCTGCCCGGTCCAGACGGCATCCTGGGCACTCCCGATGACGTGGCCATGAGCCTGGCCAACTTCACCCGGCAGATTCAGATCAATCCGGTTATGGAAGCGGACGGTGTGACGGCCAATCCCAGTCTGAAGCAGATCGTCGTGACCATCACGTACCAGACCGGCAGGTCGACCGTTCCGCACGTCTACACGGTGACGGCACTGATTTCGGAATTTCGCTAAACGAGTCATGGGAAATATGAAAATGCAGAAAGAAAATTCGCGCCGCGGCTTCACTCTCCTGGAACTGATGGTTTCCATGGCGGTGGGCCTGTTCGTGCTGGCGGCCATAGCCAGTCTGTTCAAGATTGGCATGAACTCCACCATGCTGGTCACGCAACGCGTCGAGAACCAGCAGAACATGCGCGCCGCCGTCGATCTCATGGTGAAGGACATCAGCTTGGCGGGTGCCGGGTTGCCCTCGGGAGGCATTCAGCTGCCCACGGGAGCCGGAGCCACGGCGTCCAAGTTCGGCTGCGACCAGAGTGGCACCTGCCATGTTACGGCCTACACCTACCCAGGCGGGAACTACATGTATGGATTGCTTCCCGGTTACTCCAATGGCGTCGAAGACGACACGGTGATTCCCGCCGCGCCACCGCCGGCCATCGATGACAGCATCACCTCGATCTATTGCGATTACAACTTTCCGCTCTACGAGTACACGGTGACGGTCGCCGCCAACGGCGGCTCGATTACGCTGGCGCCGATTGCCACTTACTCACCCGCGCCTCCCGCTATCAACTCGGCTGGCGGAATTCAGGTTGGGGATCTCATCTTGCTCAGCAACACCGTGGGCACAGCGGTGGGCGAAGTGACGGGCATAAGTTCGACCACCATCGATTTCGCCAATCTCGACCCGCTGAACATCAATCAGAGCGGCGCCGCCTCGAACAACATCAAGGCCATCAGCGGCGGAGCGAACACCGTAGCCTACCGGCTGTTCGCGGTGACCTATTACTTGACCGTGCCCCCCGCTGGACAGACGCCTCGCCTGATGCGCCAGGTGAACGGACTCACCCCGGTGCCAGTAGCCGATGACATCATCAACCTGCAATTCGCATTCGATGTCTACAACACAACCACCGGGGCCCTCGACGCCAACCAGGCCAACCCGATCGGCGTGGGCGAATCCCCCAATAACATCCAGAAGATCAACCTGGTGGTGATGGGACAAAGCATTATCAATAACGGGAAAAGGTCGCAGAACATGTACCTGGCGACCGATGTGAGCGCCCGCAACATGGCATTTCGCAACCGCTATGACTGAAATTTGTGAGGGGTCCAAACCAATGGGACAAAGCAAGAACAATTCGCGAGGCTTCACGCTGATTGCCGCACTGCTGATTCTGGTGCTGCTCTCGGGCGTAGCGGTCGGCCTTATGTACATGGCCGGCAACGAGGCCAAGATGGGCGGCAACGACCTGGAGTCGAATTTGGCCTATTACGGGGCAGAGTCGGGCATGGAGAAGCTCACTTCCGATCTCTCCGCGCTCTACAACCAGTACATGTCCCCCACCAACGCGCAAATTCAAAACCTGGTGACCTCTCCGCCATCTTCTTCGATGGTCGGCCCGATGACCTACAACGAAACCATTACGTACCCCCTGAACGCCAACGGCACTCCGGTCAGCAGCTGGGACACGGTCAGTTCGGGCTCCAATCAAGGCCTGTACGCCGAAATCATTCCCATGACGCTGCAGGTGCTGGCCACTCGTCCCTCCGGGGCGACCGTCAATATGACGCGCTCGGTGGAAGTGGCGCTGATTCCCGTGTTTCAGTTTGGAGTGTTCTGCGGGTATGACTGCAGCTACTTCGCCGGTCCGAATTTCGGTTTTGCCGGACGCGTCCACACCAACTCGAACCTGTTTCTGGCTACCGAAGCCGATCTGGTCTTCACCGACAAGGTGGCAGCCTACAAACAGGTTGTTCTGGATCGCCTGGAAAATGGATTTATCACCAACGGCACTTACGATGGAACGGTTTATCTCCCCATCGCCAGCGGCGCGTGCCCGATCACGGTGCCGATGACCTTTCCACCGACAGGAGCAAACTGCAAGACGCTTACCAGTTCCGGGACGGTGCCGGGCGATGCCAGCTGGAGCGGAGGTTATCCCGGGCTGGCTGGCGCGGCCAACGCCGCCTTCCCCAGCCTTTCTTCGGGAACGCTGAACGGCTATCTGACCAACTCTCTGACCGGCGCCACCAACATGCAGTTGCCGTTTGTGCAGGGAAACACCTGCACCACCAATCCGCCACCTTGCGTCGATCCGATCACCATTATTCGTAAACCGCAGGTGGGCGAATCCCCGACTGGTACCATCGGAACTTCGCGCTTATACAACAAGGCGCAGATTCGCATTCTGATTGCCGATACTCAGGCGGATCTTCATCCGGAACGCGGCACCATCAGCGACGGGCAGGACTATCAATTCGATGCGACCGGCCAGACGTATGTGACCCTCAACGCGAACGCGCACGCCGAGAACACCAGCGGCACTACCGTGAGCGGCTCCGAATACTTCGGCCTGGCCACAATCGGCAGCAACTACTGGGTCGCGCCTTACAACTACAAGAGCGCCGGCTGGACCACCTATCCCTTGCTGGGCGAGGTGACAACCAGCAGCGTTCCGAAAAACGGGCAGGGGGCATGGATCCGGGTTGAGTATCTCAACAATAGTGGAACCTGGGTTGGCATTACGACCGACTGGCTGGGATACGGCTTTGCCCGCAAATACAACACTGCGCCGACCGCCCCTTACGGGAGCGCCGGGGCGGATACGATCAACCCAGCCGCGATCCTCATCCTGCAGCAGCTGAGCGCTTCGGCCACCACTCCGGTCGGCAGCTCGGGAAATTTCTACCCCATCAACCTCTACGACGCACGCGAAGGCGAGATGCGCGACGACACCAACGGTTGCGCGGTCAACGGCATTATGAGTGCCGTCGAAATCAACGTGGGCAATCTCGGCCTGTGGCTGGCCGGGAAGGCGCCGTATGCCAGCGACGTGGGCCTGTCGGTCAATTCTTCGAACGAGAACGGCTACATCCTCTACTACTCCGACCATCGCGGCATGCTGACCGATCCTCATCCGTCCAATGGCGGAAACACTCCGGCTGGCGTGATCAGCGGAGAATCGGGGCTGGAAGATGTGGTCAACTCGGCGCAACCGCTGACCTCGACCACTCCCGACGGCACGCTGGAGCCGGCCTCGTATTACACCTATTCGCCTGAAGACGTCGATCAGAACGGCGTCCTCGACAACTGGGGCGGAGTGAACATCGGCTACGGCTTCAACGTCAACACCAACACGACGCCGCCAAATCCGTACATTCCGATCAACGCCTCACCGAACACCACCTACGCCTGCAACACGACCGGCTTGACCAATGCGGTCAGCGGTGCGCGCCACGTGCTCAAGCTGGTAGCGGGCGGCATGAATAGCGCGGCCACCAGCTATCTGCCCATGCCGGGATTCACCGTGGCCTCGGAGAATCCGGTTTACGTGCAGGGCAACTACAACACGGCTTCGTCAGATCCTTTCTGGACCGGCGGGAGCAATGCGACTCCGCACTCTAATGCCTCGGTTATTGCGGACTCGGTCACTTTGCTTTCCAACAGCTGGACCGATCTCAATAGCTTGAATAACCCGACCGCGCTATCCAGCCGCGTTCCCAGTAACACCTACTATCGGATGGCGATTTCGGCCGGCAAAAACGTCCCGTTCCCGAAGCCAGGCTTCTCCGGCGTCTCCAACGACTTTGGCACCGACGGAGGATTGCACAACTTCCTGCGCTACCTGGAGGACTGGGGCGGTACGATCTACTACAACGGATCGCTGGTGAGTATGTACTACTCCGAATACAACACCGGCACGTTCAAATGTTGCACGGTCGTATACGGGGCTCCTACGCGCCAATTCTACTTCGACACGCTGTTCCTGAATCCGTCGGATCTGCCCCCAGGCACGCCGATGTTCCAGGAGGTCGACAACCTGAGCTATCACCAAAACTTTACGCCGCAGGCAACGGAGTAAAAGCCGCACACTGCGCGGGAACTCGATGCACTGCCCCGGAACCGCTTTCGCGGAACCGGGGCATTTTCTGTGCCCGCAACCGGCTACATCTTTCTATAGCTATACCTTGGCGTCGACTGCGCTAGGCCAACGGATTTTCGTCGGCGCTGCGGCCGTAGATGACCGGGACGGGAACGTCGAGCAGGCGCAGGTAGACGGAGAGCTGGCCGCGGTGGTGGATCCAGTGGTTGAGCAGGACGGAGCGGAGCATGTCGATCCGTTGCCGGGTGAACAGCTCTTTGCCGTTGACCAGCAGACGCCAGGTTCCCACAGCCGATTGATCGCTCATGCCACGCAGGCGTTCTTCGGCTTCGCGGACACCCTGATCGTGGGCGGCGAGAATTTCTTCAACGTTCTTCGGAGATGGCGGATTGAAGTTCGCCTGGCCCGCGTCGAATTCTTCGAGCAGCGCCAGCTTCGACAGTCCGCCGGGAATGCCAGCGGTGTGCAAGGCCAACTCGCCGAGCGACATCGATTTGGGGTGCGGCTTCCAGGCGAGTTTCGCCTCTGGAACGCGTTCGAGCACGCGGCGGGTGATGGCCGCCTCCTGGCGCAGTTCGGCTAACATTGGTTCGGTGATTTTGCCCATGGTGGTTCCCTTTCTGAGCTGTCGTTCTGAACTGTCCGTTTCTGAACTGTCTCTCTCCGAGCTGTCGTCTCTGAGCTGTCTTTCTGAACGAAGGATCCTTACAAGCGCTGCCAGTTGGGCGCTGCCGGCAGGTTGCATAGATCCTTCGCTTTGCTCAGGATGACAGCGCTCAAAGATCAATAGTCGATCAGCTCGCTTTCTCCTCTTCGTCGCGCCTTCGGGCGGCGGCGCCCGCGGGGTCGGTGATGATGTCGACCCACTTGGGGTTGGGCGCGGTCTCGGCGCCGTAATTGTCGTGCCAGTTCCACCATTTGTAGGGCGCGCTCTGGGGATAACCCTCGGGCGAGTCTTCCCATGTTTCCTGGCGGCCGAATGGTGTGAGGTCGAGGAAACTCCAGGTGCTGCCCATCGCCTCGTCGCCGCGGTTGTTGATGAAGTATGTGCGGAACACTTTGTCGCCGTCGCGGAAAAACACGTTGTGGCCATGCCATTCATCGACGCCGAAATCTTTGTCGAAGCTGTCGGTGATGGTGTACCAGGGGATGTCCCATTCCATTCGCGCTTTCAGGCGGGCGATGTCCGCCTGCGGCGCGCGTGAGGCGTAGACGAGCGTGGTGTCGCGGGCATTCAGATGGGCCAGGTGCGCGACCTGATCGGCGCCGAAAGAGCAGCCGCGGCAGGCGTGATCGGGCCAACCGAACACTCCGGGCTCGAAGAAGGCGCGATAGAGGATCAACTGCTGCCGGCTCTCGAACAAATCGAGCAGGCTTACCTTGCCCTTGGGTCCATCGAACTCATACTTCTTTTCCACCAACATCCACGGCATCCGCCGGCGTTCAGCGGCCAGCGCGTCACGGGAGCGGGTTAAGACCTTCTCCTTCACAAGAAGTTGCTGCCGCGCAGCCTCCCACTCCTGCTGCGAGACGATCGGGGGTGTCTTCATCTTGTCTTTCCTGTTGCTGGTTGCCATATCATTTCTCCTTCGCTTTCTGAATCGTCGTTTCTTGAAGCAGTGCTTTCTGAAATGGGCCGGGACGGCTCACTCTGAAAAAGTTTCTGACCTTGCCGATGCACACCGCCAGAATTCCTCCCGTGGATCCGGCTCCGGCGACTATCGCGGCGGTGCTTGCGATGCATGCTGGGCACATGGAAACCTCCTTAAGCTCTTAGCTCTTGGCTCTTAGCTCTTAGCTCTTAGCTCTTAGCTCTTAGCTCTTAGATGACTTTTACCGCGAGGCCCTGCTCTCGGCTTGTTTGCGGATCTTCTCGTGGGTGTGCGTCCATCCGGAGCTCACGCCTTTTCTGTGCTCGTCGTCGATGAAGCCGAAAGCTTTGTGATGAAACCTGATCAGCGTGCCGCCATCTTTTTCGCTCAGCCGGTACTGCAAGTTCGAAATCGCCGCATACGACATGAACAACGGCCCGTGGAGCTCAAGCAGCGTGGGCCGCTTGATAGCCTGCACGACCGCCCAGAAATGGCCGTTGTTGTCGCCCAGATCGCGATACCAGCGTCCGCCGGGCCAAGGTTCGATTTTCATGTTCATGCGAACGCCGTCGGGACGCTCGTTCTCCGGCCCAAGCTGTTCGAGCAGCGTCTCAAAGGTAACTGCCAGCGGGGCGCGCACGTGAATTTCCTGGGTGATGTTGATGGTTAGAGCTTCGAGTTCGGTTGGAGCTGCGATCATGCGTTCCTCCGGTTTACGGCACTTGTTGATTGTTAGTTATTGACTGTTCGTTGTTCATTGTTCATTGAGAACCAAACTGCCCGCGCCGGGATGCTTTCTAATCAAGATCAACAATTCGGTCAGGCCTTGTCCAGTTCCCTGGCCTTGGCTTCGGCGCGCTCTTTCACGCGATTCAGTTGATGCTGCCAGAAACGTTCGAACATCTTGGTCCACTCGTGCATGGGACGAATTGCCTCGGCGTTGGTTCGATAAAACATGTGCCTCCCGTTCCGCCGCACGCGCACCAGGCCCACCTCCCGCAGAACCTTTAAGTGCTTCGACACGGAGGGCTGCTCCATGCCGAGGCTGGCGACGATATCGCCGACCGCGCGCTCGTCGTTGGCCAGGTAGTGCAGGATCTCGCGCCGCCGGGGTTCGGCTACGGCGTTAAAAGCGTCCGAAGAGGTAGCGGCTCGCGGCATGAGAACAATATATTCCCATATAGGAATATGTCAAGCGAAATCTTTTCGTCACGAGGCCTGATTTGGCGGAAGGAAACCCGATCAACCACAAAGGACACGAAGTTACACGAAGGAATGCCTAGCAATGAAAAGCCTTCGTGTTCCTTCGTGTCCTTTGTGGTTGATCGGTTTGTTTCTGTAAAGATGAGAATGGGGGCGGCGCGGAAACCGCTTCTAGCGGCGGATTCGGTCCTGGATGCGGGAGACGAATTTGGGCTCGTGGCTCTTCACCAGATCGCGGATTCCAGGCTCAAACTCGTGGAGAACATTCATGCCGGCGTCATTTCCGATGGTAGCCCCGAAGTCGCTGAAGGGCTGGGAAAGCGAACGCCGCCAATAGGGGCGAGAAGCGCTGTGGGCGACGGCTGAAGCGAGCACGCGCAAAAGGTAGGACGTGTTCAGGCGGCTTGTGCCCGCGCCGTCACGGGCAATCACGGCACTGGACGCGGCGTAAGTGGCGCGCCCCACCAGCCCAGCGCCGGCCAAGTCATAGTCGCTGTGGCTGGGTGCCGGCGATGAAGCTGAAAGATGTCTGGCGATAAAGTCCAAGGAATTATCTTCCGATGGCAGAGAGCGCTGATCGAAATGCGCAAAATCGAATCGCGGCGCCGGGCTGGAGTTTGCCGTACCTATTCCGGAGAAGCTAGTCGCGAAGAAGCCGGCCGCGGAGGGTCCGGTGATGGGAAGTCGGGACGAGTCTACATACTCGCGGAAAATTTTCGCTTCGCCTGGAGCTTGAAGGGAACGCGATTGGGCCGAGGGCGCTTCGGGCAACGAGCTCGCTGTGAGCCGGTCCGGCCGCTGGCACAGCCCAGCACATGTGGCTAACAGGAGAAAGTAAATGATCCGGGTTGGAACCATACCGGCCATAACCAGCTCATCTCGTTCCTACCCGCCACGGCGGCTTCAGGTGCGGCACAGCCGATTTCAGGCAGATCCACGACAGAAGGAGCAATTCTCGTTCCACTCCTGCGGCCAGCGCGCATGCCTCTCTGCCAGCAGACTTTACTCAATCAATTGGTTGATGAAACCTGAACGTGGGTTGTGTAAGAAAAGCCACGCGTGTGCCGGTCAGGTGCAAACTTTCGCACACGGAAGAGCAGAATCGTTCATTCGGAGGGTCTTGGGAAACGTGGCCATGAACGTTGTGCCAGCCAACACGTTTATGACACACTACTATCTGCGGTAGTGGCTCGATGTTGGAATTGAGCGATTCCCATCGCTCTTTCGCTGTTTTTTCTTTGCGCTGTTTTTCTTTGCGCTTGGGCGAGACTTCGGACGTAGAATGCTGGACGCGATTCCTTTGCGAAGTAGGGTTCGGTTTCCGAACCGCCTTGCCAAAGTAGGGTTCAGTCCCGAACGGAAAGGAATCGCGTCTCTTGATATTGGTAATGCCCCACAGACTTACGGGTTGTGAGCCGGGTCACGCTTCCCTGTGAGTGCAAGCCTAGCGGATCGGGACCAAAGAGCCTAGCGCCGAAGTACGACACGATTTCGGACTGCGGTGCCGGAGGGTCGGGTGCCGAGTTTCGGCGAAGATCGGGTGACAAGAGTCGGATGAGAAAGATCGGATGACGAACCGGATTTAATGTTCGATTGACGATCTCAGGAGGTCACCCCGTGGAACTTCTCAGCGGATGGAAGGAAATTGCCGCCCATATCCACCTGGGTGTGCGGACGGCCCAGCGATGGGAACGTCTGGGGTTGCCGGTGCGGCGCGTGTCCGGCGGGCATTGCAGCCCGGTGGTGGCTGTTCCTGACGAGATTGAATTGTGGGCGCGCAGGAAGGAAGCGAAGGCAACTGGCTATGCGATCGCATCCGGGGGGCTGCTGGCGGCGAAATCGTCCGAACTGTGGGCGGCACAGCGTAAGACCGTCCGCAGGACCCGAAGACTGACCAAACAACTGGATTCGTTGCAGCTGGAACAGGAGAAATTGCTCCTCGCCATTCGCTCAAATCTGATCGAATCTGGTCGATCGAATTTGAAGGATCGAACCGGAACGATCGAGTCCGAGTAACCCTCTGCCACCCTCGTCTGAACTGTGGGTTGAACAACGGAAGCCGCCGAAACGGTTAAGCGGCGATTTCCTGAAAATCGAAGGCTCCGCCACGGCTTCGATTCATCTAAACTCTCCGTACGCTCTGTTCCGGAGGGACTCCTTTGCCTGCCATTCGCGCCTTATTTTGGGATGTCGGCGGCGTGCTGCTCACCAACGCCTGGGACCACACCGAACGCCGCCAAGCCTTCGACCATTTTCATCTGGACGAACAGGAATTTCACGCCCGGCACGAGCTGGTGGTGTCGCCGTTCGAATGCGGCAAGATGACGCTTGACGAATATCTCGACCGCACGATTTTCTACCGCGAGCGCCCATTCACGCGCGAAGCGTTTCGGGAGTTCCTGTACGGATTGTCACAGCCGTTTCCGGAGGTGATTGCGTTTGCGCAGGGCCTCGCCGATTCCGGAAAATATTTTATGGGCACGATCAACAACGAATCGCGCGAACTGAATTCTTACCGCATCGACAGGTTCGGATTGCGGAAGATTTTCCGGATTTTCTTCAGCTCCTGTTTTGTAGGCCTGCGCAAGCCGGAGCGTGACATCTACCGGCTGGCGCTGGAAAGCACGCAGATTCCCGGCGAGGAGTGCTGCTTCATCGACGACCGTGCGCTGAATCTGGAGTGCGCGGCGCAGATGGGAATGCGTGTGATCCAGATGAAGGGACTGGAGCAATTGCGCGGGGATTTGGCGAAGCTGGGGGTCAGCTAGCAATTGTCGATTGACAATTGCCGAGTTTCGATTGCAAGACCCGAGCTCGGCGACGCGAGTTTCAGTCGACAGTCGGCTATCGGACAATCGGACAATTTTTTCTAGTTCTTCTTTTTTTAGCTCTTCTTTTTTAGCTCTTCTCTTTTTAGTTCTTCCGGGGCTGGCTGGTTCTTACGGGCGCGCTGGCGGGAACGTCGGACTCGAGTGTGCTGAGGGTGAGGTCGCTGGACCAGCAGTCGGCAGTGAGTTTCCATTCGCCTCCACTCTGGCGGGCGCAGACCCAGAGATATTTGCCGCGCTCCTCGCGGCGTTTACCGGTGGCGCTGGGAACCAGAGCTTTGCAGCGTCCCGCTTCGTAGGCCAGGTCGCCGACCACTTCCACGCGCAGCGGTTCAAGTTCGACTTCTCCCAGGCCGGAGTCGAGGGCGCCGAAAAAGAATTCGCGGACCGCAGCCGCTCCCCGTATGGGCAGCAGGTTTGAGCGCAGCACCAGCGCGTCGGCGACATAAAGTTCGAGGAGATCGTCGAGATGCTTGGTATTGCAGGCCACCACCCACTCCTGGGCGATGCGGCGCACGGTCGCTTCGGCGCGGCTCATATCGCCGCGCAGCGCGGTCGTGGAGCGAAAACGCTCGGCCTCGCGGGCGGGATCGGCGGCGCGCGGAGCGACGCTTGAAGCGATACCCTCCTGCCCGCCTGGAAAATAATGATGATGATAGTGGTGGTGATAGTGATGGGTTTCGGGATGACCGTCGGCGTGCCGCTCGGCGTGTTCCAGATATTCCTCGGGGCGCGTCTGAGAAGAAGCTCGATAGTCTGGCTGGGAACGGCGGGCGGAGACGCGTGGTTCGTCTTCTGAGCCGGAATCGAGAAACGGGTCAGGACCGAGGGAAATTTCGTGCGCTGGATGCGACGGGCCGGCGCTCGCCGAAGCAGAGCCTTCAATCACGACTCCGCACATGCCGCAGAAGCGGTTGGTGGAGCGATTGCGATGTCCGCAAACGCCGCAGAGGACGATCGTCGCTTCTCCCGGCGAATCGTCGCCGGACGAGTCCTTGCCGGCAAAATCAACCGCAGCAGAATTGTGGGTGGAACGATTCCGGGAGCGCTCGCTTCCGGAAAAATGCTGCGCGGCGGTTTCCGCGGCTTCTTCGGAGTCGGCTTCGGAGGCCAGGCGCTGCGCGGATTCGAGCGCGGCGGCGATGGCGTCGGAGCTGGGCTTGGGACGCCGCATCTCCGGCTTCAGCTTGCGAAAGAATTCCTCGAGCTCGGGAGTGGTCGCGGGCTCAGGCGCAGACTGCATGTCGCTGCCTTTAGCGCCGGGCGGGGCCGAATGGGCGTGAGGCTTTTTGTCTTTATCCACCGATGTTATCCACTGACGTTATCCAGTGACGTTATCCACTGATGCTATCCGCTGATGTCATCCATGGACGATATCCACGGATGATTCCACACGGTTTTCGTGACCGGCTGGGCTCATTCTAGCCCAGAGGCCGACTACCGGCCAGAAAACTCGATCTTGCCTTCGGTCTCGGTGGGGACGCCGTTGCAGGTTGCGGGACGATATCTCCAGGTGCGGACGGTTTGCAGAACGTGGCGGTCGCCAGCCAGGCCCGCGCTTTCAAGGATTAGCGGGCTATGCACGCGGCCGTCAGTGCCGATGATGAAGCTTACCTTCACCTTTTTGCCGTGTTGTCCGAGAGCGAAAAGAGGATCGGGGGTAGCCAGAGCTTCGGGTGGCTGCACATCCTCGCAGGAGGGACGGGAGCTGATGTGCGCGATGTTAGCGAATTGCGAGGCGCGGGCCAGAGATTTCGAGAGATGCAGTTCGCGCTGCTCGAGCGTGGTGGGCCCCAGGCTGGTGGACCGAAGCGATGGCACAGAGACGGACGGTGCGGAAGTGTTAGCCGCTAGCGCGACGGCGGGAAACGCCACAAGCAGAATCGCAGGCCAGATGCGAGAAAACATGAGTTTCAGACTCTACTCTCTGGGGTGAGGTTCAGCTACTTGCTGGGCAAGTTTCGGACCATCCCTGAACAGAGCCAAGCGATTGTACAGCAATGGGTTAGGAGCGATGTTTCAAGAGCTTCATTGGACTGTGTGAAAGCCCTTGCACAAGAATCCGACCGGGGCTAGCGGTACAGGTCAGGAAACGATGGCGCGGCGAAGGGTGAGCAGAGTGATTTCCGGAGGACAGTTCCAGCGCACGGGCACGCCGAAGGTGCCGAGTCCGCGATTGGTGTAGAGAGTGAGCGCGCCGATCTGGTACTGGCCCCAGACGTATTTCTTGCCGAGATCGGGCAGATACAGAGGCGGCAGAAGCGGAATGCGGACCTGGCCTCCATGGGTGTGGCCGGAGAGTTGAAGGTCGACGCGGCGCTGCTGGGCAACATAATCGGCATAGTCAGGTTCGTGGGCGAGCAGGATAGTGGGCTCGTTGGGAGGGATGCCGCGCAGCGTGGCGTCGAGATCGGCGTCGTCACCGAGAATGTCGTTGACGCCGCTGAGCCAGAAGCGGGCTCCGTTGCTCTCGATGGCGGAAGACTGGTTGATCAGGACTTGAATGCCCTGGGCGCGCAAGGCTGCGGCGACGCGGTCGGGATCGGAGAAATAATCGTGATTTCCCAGACATGCCCATCGTCCATGACGGGCCTGGAGTTGCCGGAGGAGCAGCGAGCAGGGCTCGGCTGCCGCGGCTGCGGGCTTGTCCCTCTCACTTGTATTCAGGATTGGAACGGAAACGAAATCGCCGGTGAGCACGATCAGGTCAGGATGGAGATTGTTGACAATGGGGATAGCGGCGTGAAGAGGATGAACGGAAAAGTACGGATCGTAGTGAAAATCGCTGAGCATGGCGATGGTGAACCCGTCGAGGCGGTCGGGCCAGCGGCGAAGCAGGATTTCGCGGCGGACTAGGCGGGGATGGTTGGGCTCGAGCAGAACGGTATCCACGCCGAGTGCGGCCACACCGGCGGCAGCCCCGAGACCGATGAATTTCCGCCTGGTGGTGGAGAAGAGCGCCGATGAATTTCGTGCCTTGTCCTGCGGGAGTGGTGCGGTATCGCTCACCTTTCAGGATAACCTGAGCGGGAGGCGTCGGGGTAGAGCGAGACATGGCTCTGGGGCATTTGCTGGTGGCGGGAGCAAAACCATGAACCACGAAGGACACGAAGGTTCACGAAGGAGCCCTTGCCTAGGAAAGTCCTTCGTGATCCTTAAGGTCGTTCTTTGTGTTTGTGACTGATGGCTCGCCCATCGAACAGTTTTCCGGACTGTCATTAGAAGGTGAATTGGGCCGTCAAGTCGATGCGGCGGTTGGCGGTGGTGCCGGGGGAATACGGGAATCCGACGATATCGTTGGAAACACCGAATAACTTCGATCCCAATACGCCGCCGGGATTGGTCACGTTGACGTTGTTGAAAACGTTGCGGAAGCTCATGCCGAAAGTAAGGTTGTAACGGCGATCGGAGTTGGAGGACATGCTGATGGGTCCGCCTCCTCCGAACAGTGGGCCGCCGTGGTGATGGCCCCCTCCGCCGCCTCCGGCTGTACCCGTTTCTCCTTTGAGCGTTGGCCCGAAACCAACGGTCTTGGTCAGACGCAGGTTCAGGACGAAGTGGTTGGGCCCGGTGCCGTAGTTGATGGGGAGAAGCGTGCCGGTGGCGCCAGAGGCGTCAAATGTGCCGAGCGGCGTGCAGTAGATGGAGCCGCTCGGGTTTTGAACCGTCGGGCAAGTCGCGCTCGAGACGAAGCCGGGGCGATCGTTGAATTGCGCGTCGCCGTTCAAATCGTAAGGCGCGGTGATGTTGTAAGGGCTGCCGGTGCTGACCACCATGAACGGGCTGAGGCGAAACAGATAGGGCAGGCCGAGGCTGCCACCAAGAAAGAGACGATGACGGATGTCGAAAGAGCCGCGGCCCCAGTCCTGGCTGATGTCATAGGAATTCGACGCGAAGGTGGAGATTCCGCCGGTGTCACTCTTGGCATAGTTCAAGACGTAGTAGCCGAATAGCTGCAACTTGGAGCCGACGCGGATATTGGTGTTAGCGATGAGCTGGTTCTGCTTGAAATTTGCCTCGGAGACGTAGCGGTAAAGATTCGTCGTGGGTGCAGGGCAATTGGGATAGCAATCTGTGCCGGGATAGGGAGCGTTGGCATTGACGGTGACGAATTGATCGAAGCCGCGAGAGCCGAGGTACGTGATGTTCAGGGTCGCCGACTTGGTCAGCTGCCGTTCGACGCTGATGGCATTTTGCCAGTTGCCAGGCGCATGCAGGCGAGGACTGATCTGATAGGTGGTGGAGGCGATGCTGCTGGTGCTGCTTGGTCCGACGCAGTCGGTGGTGGGGCTGGAAGTCGCCAGCGGCATATCCAGCCCGGTGTAGCACACTGGGTTGGTGATGACGTAGGCGGTCTGGGTGATTCCATTCAGGCGATCGGCCTGCAGGAGATTGTTGAGCTGAAAGCGGTCGTAGAAAATTCCGGAACCGCCGCGAATCACGACGATCGGGGGCTTATTGCGGCCCTTGATGCCCCAGGCAAACCCGAAGCGAGGCGCCCAGTCGTCGTGATCGCTGATTGCGTTCTGGGTCTCGAAGCGCAGGCCAAGGCTAAGAGTGATGTTGGGCCGCACGCGCCAGTCGTCTTGAAAGTAAGGTTCAAAGTCATAGTAGTTGACCGACGCGTTGGGCGAGCCGGTGGTGATCGTGAGCTGGCTGGGCGTGGCGCTCTGAAATAGGGCGAAGGTGGGGAAGGTGAACGAGCCGTTAAAGGCCGCGTTGGAATAGTTCGTATCCTGCGTAGCCCGGAAGCGGGCGCCGAACTTCATGGTGTGATTGCCGTGAATGACTGAAGTGTAGTTCTGCAGTTCGTAGGCGTTTTGCAGATCGTTGAGAGTGCCTTCACTATTGCCGCCGCCCACGAAGTCGCCGAGCACGCTTACCGCCGGATTGACGTCGTTGGGATTCTGGATGTTGTTGTCGCGCAGGTATTGGAAGCGGGTCTCGTTGACGATCTTGGTGCCGAAGACCTGAGTGTCGCTGACCTGAATTGTATCTTCGGTGCTTTTCGAATAGTAGGCCTGAGATGGAAGGTAGAGCTGGCTGCTCAGGTCGCCGGTCTCGGTATCGCGATAGTACTGGTAGCGGACGGTCAGCGTGTTGTTCTTGGTGGGAGCCCAGTCGAGGCGCGGTCCACCGTCGGTGCGATGGCGGGGGTTCCCGATGGATTCGGCGAGCGGGTTGCCGGTCGCAGGATCGGTGGCGTTGATGACCGAGAGTTCGTTGATGTCGCGGCGCTGGAGATCCACATAAAACGAGGCATTCTTGCTCAGCGGACCGCCGATGCTGCCGTTGAATTGAGTGGAATAGTAAGGCGGCTCGGCTCCGGCGAAAGGATTGGGCGCGTTGAAGGGCGAGTCGTTGCCATCGGCGAAAAACTGGCCGTGGAGCTTGTCGGTGCCAGGCTTGGTAAAGATTTCGATGCGGCCGTAGCCGAGCTTGTCATATTCGGAGGAAAAGGGATTCTGGTTGATGCGGATTTCGCGAATCGACGACTTGGGCGGAAGCTGGCCGGCGGTGAATCCG
Source organism: Terriglobales bacterium (assembly GCA_035504195.1). Lineage (GTDB taxonomy): Bacteria > Acidobacteriota > Terriglobia > Terriglobales > Acidobacteriaceae > Sulfotelmatobacter. The sequence continues at coordinate 64,582 of DATJSG010000016.1, read as the reverse complement.
TCGATATACATTTGGCCGCCGTTAGGACCGGCGGAGGGTCCGGCGAGGGCTTCGAGATCAGACTGCAGTTCGTCGGGATCGTCGGGAAGGGCCTCCAGTTCTTTGCCCGAGATGGTGATGGCGCCGGCGTTGTTCGAGGGATTTACGTCGATAGTGGGCGCGGTGTCAGAAACCTGGACTTTCTGGGTTTCGACCTCGATGGTCATGGGAACATTCAGGCGCAGGGCCTGGTTCGTAATGACGACGTTCTCATTCTGGTAGAGAGTGAATCCCTGGGCGGCAACGGTGAGGGAGTACTTGCCTGCCGGCAGGGATTTGAATTCGTAGAATCCCTGGCCGTTGCTCTGAACCACGATGGGCGATCCGGTGGCGGGAGTCATGACTACGCTGGCGCCAGGGATGGCCGCGCCGGAGGGGTCGGTAACTTGTCCGCGGAGAGCGCCGGTAGGCGTTTGCGCCAGAGCCGCAGCCGCGCATAGAAAAAACGACAAGAAGATGAGAGCGATACGACGATAGACGTTCATTCCACCATTTCCATTTCTTCGTAAGAACGTTTCCTAGTAAGAGCTTTCCTTCGTAAGAATATCCGCAAGAAAAAATTAAGCAGAAAGTTGTTAGACGGTTATTGATTGGCGGCGTCACCGCCGGGAGCGCCTCCCAGGCTCCAGGGCGCCAACATCATGGCGTTCGGAGCAGCTTCGAGGATCGGTTCCACACCGCTGTACAGCTTGATAATGGTGCCCTCACCGGACTCCGTGCCTTCGGTGGCTAAAATTGCAAGCGCGTCACCCTTGTGAAGGTCCGCGAGCGTCACCGCCGGGGTCTGGTCGAGCATGCGCTGAAGTCCAGAGGCTCCGCCGCCGTGCGCGGCACCGCCGCCGGCACCGCCTGACGCCATGCCGCCGGAGGGTGGTCCGCCGCGATAGCCCGCAGCGCCGCCTGCCGGAGCTGAAGAACCTGATGGACTCGCGCCGCCCTGCGCCTTGGCCCGCTTCAGGATGAAAGCCATACGCTGTGCCATATCGGCGGGGACTTGGTGAAGTTGCGAGTCGGCGGTCACTTTGAGCTGCACGGTTTTCTTGCTCAATACATCCTGAACGCTGATGGTGTTGGCGCTTGCATCCACGGATTTGATGGTGCCCTCGACATAGGGGAAAGTGCCGGTAACGATTTCGGCCGCGGTGAAATTGTTGCCATCGGGGCTACGGTCGCCGCGGGCACGCAGCTGGTCATTCACGTGGATCGCCTGCAGAGTGCTGGGTTTAGCGGCTTCAAAATTGGCGGAATCGGGGGCGTAACGGCGAATGATCGTGCTGCTGCTGGTGTGGATGTTTACGATTTTTTTCTCGCCAAAGCCGGGGATCGAGATAGTCACGATTCCGCTGCTGGGGTCCACGGAGGCAACGACGCCGGCGAGTCCGCGCTTTTGCCAATCCTCGCGAATCTCGTTGCTCACGGCGGCGACCGCCGAGCGCGTGATGACCAGCACTTCAAGGGTAGCGATGGATTTGCCGTCGGTCGAAGCGTAGCCGCGGACTCGAACGGTATCGCCTACTTGCAGGTCTTGAAGCTGGATCGGCATCGCGTTCTTCAGGTCTTTGTCGGCGCCGAGGCGCAGGATCCGCGCCGTAGGCTGGACAGTGGCGGTGATCTCGGGGCCGGATGCTGGAGCGACGGTGATGACGTTGCCGCTGATCGACTTGATGGGACCGATGGCCTTGGCGATGGTGGCCGCAGTCTGCCCGGCCGGGGCGCTTGCGGGTGACAAGGCGAGACACGGCGGAGCGAAGCTCGCTCCCGGCAAAAGAAAGAACAAGAGAGCGGCAAGGATTTGTGGGCTTTTGGCGTTCATGCCTGCACTTCTAATTTACAACCTCGCGGGCTGCGCAACTGGGTGATTTACAAAGTTTTACCCTGTGGGACGAGTCTTATCCGGAACGCTCTGCGCGGTGTCGTGCCGACTGAAGAGAAGGCGGCATCCAGACTGCTAATAGACGATGCCTTCGGGGCCCGCTAGGATTTTTAGTGGGAATCCGGCTTCGGATGAGTGTATTGATTTTGCGTTGTCTTCTGGTTTCGGCGCTGGCGGTTGGCATTCCGCTGTCAGTGCTGGGGCAAACTACGTCCCAAAGCCCGCCCGCGCAGACTTCGCCAGAACAGACTTCGCCAAGCCAGACTTCGCCGACTCAGGCCTCGCCGAATCAGGATACGCAGGCGCCAGGACCACCGGCACAGGGTCCGGCAGCGGCAATTCTTCATGCCCAGGGCGGGGTCTGGGTGAATGGTTCCGAGGCGCGGGATTCGACCGCGATTTTTTCTGGAGATCTGCTGGAAACCAAGCCGGGATTTTCGGCGACCTTGAACCTGGACGGCTCCGAGCTGCTGCTGGCACCGGAGACGGTAGCGAAATTTGACGGAGACTCGCTCGAACTGGACCACGGCAGCGTTGCCGTAGGGACCTCGAAGAGTTTCAAGGTGGAAGTCAAGTGCCTTACGGCGACGCCGGCGCTCAGTGCATGGACGCAATATGAAGTGAGCGACCTGACCGGAGCGGTGCAGGTGGTGGCGCGAAAAAGCGATGTGAATGTGAGTGGCGGCAATTCGGCGAACGGCGGAACGATTCACGAGGGGCAAGAGAAAAATTACAACGAAACAGAAATGTGCGGAGCAGCACGGCCCGCAAGCCCCGGCAGCGGAATCAATCCGAAATGGATCGCGGCGGGCGCAGCGGGCGCGGGCGTTTTGATCTGGCTTCTGATCCACAGCAGCGGCGGGCAGAGCAGCGTAAGCCCGTCGTCGCCGTGAATCTGCTGGCGACGCAAAACGCTCAACCACAACGAAGGATCCCTCCAATCAATCCTGCCGCTTACCTCTGCTGCTGACGATCTTAACAAGTCGCAATCAGAGAATTCTTTCGTGGGTGTATCCGGCTGATTCCAGCGCGGCGAGAAGTTCCATGATGTGATCGGGGCCGCGGGTTTCCATGGTGATGTCGATGGCGGTGTCGCCCAGGTTCACGCCATGATAGGCGCGGTCGTAAGAAGTTTCGACGATGTTGGCGCGATGCTCGGCGAGGATTCCAGTGACGCGATGGAGAGCGCCGGGATAGTCGGGGAGATGGACGCGGAGGCGAACCAGGCGTCCGTCTTTCACGAGGCCGCGTTCGATGATGCGGGAGAGCAGGGTGACGTCGATGTTGCCGCCGCAGACCAGCACGGCAACGCGCTTGCCTTGCAGCGGCAGCTTGCGGTTCAGAACGGCGGCCAGAGCCGCGGCGCCGGCGCCCTCGGCTAAAGTTTTTTCGCGCTCGAGCAACAGCAGAATCGCGTTGGCGATTTCTTCTTCTTCCACCGTGACAATGTCGTCGACATATTTTTGCACCAGCGGGAGCGTGCGTTCGCCGGCGCGACGCACGGCGATGCCGTCGGCGATGGTCTTGGCAGCGTTCAGCGTAACCGGCTTGCCTTCGGCGACTGCGGCTTTCATCGAGGGGATGCGTGAGGGTTGTACCCCGAAAATCTTTACCGCAGGATTGGCTTCTTTCACGGCACAGGCGATGCCGCCGATCAGCCCGCCGCCACCGATGGGAACGACGATGGCCTCGATATCGTAATGCTGCTGCAGAATTTCCGGACCGAGAGTTCCCTGCCCCGCAATGACGGCTTCGTCGTCAAAGGCGTGGATGAGCGTGAGTCCGTATTTCGCGCTTTCCTCGACCGCCTTTTCGTAAGCTTCGTCGTAATTAGCGCCGTGCAGCACAACTTCGGCGCCGTAGGCACGCGTGGAAGAAACTTTGGTGAGCGGCGTGGGCAGCGGCATGAAGATGCGGGCTTTAATGCCGTGTCGGCCGGCGTGGTAAGCGACTCCCTGCGCATGATTGCCGGCGGAGGCGGCGATTACGCCGCGTGCGCGCTCGTCGGGTGTGAGCGTGAGCAGTTTGTTCAACGCGCCGCGTTCTTTGAACGCGCCGGTGCGCTGCTGGTTATCGAGCTTGAGGAAGATGGAATTGCCGGTCAGCCCGGAAAATGTTTCGGAGTGGGTGCAGGGTGAGATGCGAATGTCGGCGCGAATGCGGGCCAGCGCGGCCTGGATGTGGGAGAGTTCGATCATGATCTTTATTGTTGAGCAGCCATCTTACGCCAGTCATCCGAGCCTGGCGGGCGCAGACATTGGCAAATCGCGCCGGCGGGCGTGCTTCAGGATTTTCGATGCTAGCGATGCAAAATTCCGCATGAGCGATTCGTGTGCGGATTCCCGGCAGTTAACCTTGGGACTGCACGGACTCCGCTATAATCATCCCTCGATTCATTATCAAGAACAATCGAATGGACTTCGACCAACTCATCACCTTTCTGGAAGTGGCCAAGCAGGGCAGCTTCTCGCGCGCCGGAGAAAAAGTGTTCCGGTCGCAGTCGGCGGTCAGCGCCCAGATTCGCCAGCTCGAACAGGAGTATGGCGACCGGCTGCTCGACCGATCGGGCAAGACGGTCAAGCTGACTCCGGCGGGGCAGGTGTTTTTCGAGTACGCGGAGCGGCTGAAGAATCTGCGGGACGAGTCGCTGACCGCGGTCGCCGACCACAGCGGAACTCCGCGAGGCACATTGCGGGTGGGCGCGAATGAAGCGACCTGCCTCTATGTTTTGCCGGAGGTGTTTGCCGAGTATTGCCGAAAGTATCCGTTGGTGCAGATCAGCATCTATCGAAATTTCAGTTACAAGATCGTGGAGAAGCTGGAGAACGGACAGGTTGAGGTCGGCATTTTGACGCTGCCGATTCAGTCGCCGAGCCTGAAGATCCAGCCGATTTTCCGCGACAAGCTGATGCTGATGGTCAGCCCGAAGAATCCGCTGGCCAAGCATAAGGTCGTGCCGGTGAGCGAGATTGTGAAACATCCGTTGCTGTTCCCCAAAACCGGGCACACGCGCCGGCTGCTCGACAAATTATTTCGGCCGCACAATGCCGAACTCCAGGTGCGCATGGAGCTGCCAAGCATTGGCATGATCAAGAGCTTTGTGGCTGCGGATCTGGGCGTGTCGCTCATTAGCGCGTCGTTTGCGCGCGACGAGGTGGACTCCGGACGAGTGAAGTTGATTGATCTGGAAGACGCGGAACTCTACCGCGAATTAGGGCTGGCCTACCGGCGCGATCGCACGCTCTCGGTAGCGACCACGGCGTTTATCGCGCTGTTGCGGCAAGTAGCTCCGCAGCTGAAGCTGGCGGGGTCGTAGGCTACGGTCTGGAAGGTCTGATCTGCATTCCATCACATCTGCATTCCATCACATCTTGAGAGATAATCTTCGCTTGGCCAAAACAGGCTGCGCGGAGATATCTGCGCGGTTGAAGTGACGATCTCGGGTGAAAGGTGAGTTTGATGAATCGTTCGATGTTTGTGCTGCCATTCGTACTTTTTTCCACATTTCTGATTTCGCAAAGTTCGCCTGCTGCCGATCCTTACAAACCGACGCTGGACCGTCTGCAATCTGTTCTGCAGCAGAGCGAGGCGGAGTGGCGCTGGCATGAGGACGTGCCGCATCCGGAGAATCCGGGCCTTGGCGACGCGGATTGGCCGGTGTTTGGGGTGAAGAACGTGTCGGGGCCGGGGGGAAATCATGCGAACGAGCAGCAGTGGAAAGGCACGCGCGTGTTCCGGCGCTGGGTGGAAATTCCGGACAAGATCAACGGTTACGCGACGAGTGGCTCGCGGGTTTTGCTCGACTTGCGATTTGGCAGTCCGGGCACGCTGATGATCACGGTGTTCTCGAACGGGGCAATTCTTTATCGCGGCGACGATGACGACATTCTTCCGGTGTTGCTCACGGAGAACGCCCAGCCGGGACAGAAGTTTCTAGTCGCGGCTCGAGTGGTGACGCCGGACGATGTGCAGGCAGAATTTTTTCATAGCGAGCTTGTGATCGAACCGCCGAGCACGCGGCCCGATCCTTCGCTATTGCGCACGCAGATTCTGGCGGCGCGTCCGGTGATTGCGGCCTATGAAGATGGAAAAACCGAGCGTGAGCAGGAACTGGATGCAGCGGTGAAGGCGATTGATTTTTCGCCGCTCGATCGTGGAGATCAGGCTGGCTTCGATGCTTCGCTGAAAAGCGCGCAGGCGAAACTGGAAGTGCTCAAGCCGTGGCTGCAACAGTTCACCATTCGCCTGGTGGGCAATTCGCACATCGACATGGCGTGGCTGTGGCCGTGGACGGAGACCGTGGAGGTGGTGCGCAACACGTTTCAGAGTGTGCTCGATCTGATGCGCGAATATCCCGACTTCAAGTTCACTATGTCTTCGGCGCGAGCGTATGAGTGGATGCAGGAAAAATATCCCGACTTGTTTGCGCAGATTCAGCAGCGCGTGAAAGAAGGCCGGTGGGAAGTGATTGGCGGCATGTGGGTTGAGCCGGACTTGAACATGCCGGACGGTGAATCGCTGGTGCGGCAGATTCTGGTGGGCAAACGATATTTCCAGAAAAACTTTGGCGTAGACGTTAAGATCGGATGGAATCCGGATTCGTTTGGCTACAACTGGCAGCTTCCGCAGATTTATAAAAAGTCGGGGATGGATTATTTTGTGACCCAGAAGCTGCTCTGGGCGCACGAATTCACTACGTTCCCTTACAAGCTTTTCTGGTGGCAGGCGCCGGATGGCAGCCGGCTGCTGACTTATTTTCCGCACGATTATGCCGGGGGAATCGATGGCGAGTCGCTCGGCAAGGATCTGTCGATCTGGATGCCATCGATTTATGGGCCGAAGCTGACGGATAGTCCCGAGATGATGCACTTGTATGGAGTCGGCGACCATGGCGGCGGGCCGACGCGAATGATGCTCGATCATGCCGATGAACTGCGGGCGCCGGAGACGGTGTTTCCGAAATTGCAGTTCAGCTTTGCCGGCGATTTTTTCCGCGACATGGAGCAAAAGCTGCCGTCGATGCAGGTTCCGACCTGGGATGGCGAACTTTATTTTCAGTATCACCGCGGAGTCTTTACCACGCAGGCCGAGACGAAGCGGAGAATCCGGCATGCGGAAGAAATAGTGTTGAAGGCGGAAAAGTTTGCGTCGATGGCGTCGCTGTATGGGCGGCCGTATCCGCAGGATGAAATGGAACTGACGTGGAAGAATCTGCTGTTCGATCATTTCCACGACATCATGCCGGGCTCGGGGATTGCGGTGAACTATCTGGATGCGAAACGCAATCTGGAAGACGTGGACCGTTCGGCCGGAGAGGTGACGCAGGGAGCGCTGGGCGAAATTGCGGCGCATGCTGACACCGAGGGCGTGGGCGTGCCGGTCATGGTTTTTAATTCGCTGTCGTGGATACGGACCGACGTGGTGGAAGCGGAGGCGCAACTTCCGGCGGCGGCGCGGGCGATTGAAGTGGTGGACGCCAAGGGCAAAGTGGCCGAGTCTCAGTTGCTTTCGATCGACGCGGCGACGCATCGGGCGCACTTTCTGCTGCTCGCGACCATCCCGGCGCTGGGGTATCAGACCTATTTTGTGCGGGCGGTCGAGAAGGCGCCGCTAGTTCATTCGATGCTGAGGGCCTCGGAAACTTCTGGGTCAGATTCTTTGGAAAATCAATTTGTGCGCCTGAGGGTAGATCGGCAGACTGGGTGCATGACCAGCCTGTTCGACAAGCAGAGTGCGAGCGATGCCCTGGCTCCGGCTGAAACCGACACCGGCGGACCGAAGAATTCAACTTGCGGAAATTTGCTGCAAACTTTCGTCGACAAGCCGAAGCGTTGGGATGCGTGGAATATTGACGCGGATTTCGAGAAGCAGCATTGGGACCTGGATAAGGCCGATGAAGTGAAGCTCTTGGAGAGCGGGCCGCTGCGCGCGGTGATCCGAGTAAAGAATCATTTTCAGAATTCGACGTTTGTGCGCGACATTACTCTGTACGCAGGCGTGCCGCGGGTCGATGTAAAGATGCAGGCGGAATGGCACGAGAAGCACATTCTGCTGAAAGTTGCATTTCCCGTGAGCGCGCACAGCGACAAGGCGACGTATGAAATTCCGTTTGGGTCGGTGGAGCGTCCGACTACGCGGAATACTCCGGCCGAACAGGCGCAGTTTGAGGTGCCGGCGCAACGCTGGGCCGACATTTCGAATGCGACCCACGGATTCAGCCTGCTTAACGACTGCAAGTACGGATACGATGCCAAGGGCAACGTGCTGCGCTTGTCGCTGTTGCGGTCGCCGGAGTGGCCCGATCCGCATGCCGATGAGGGGCATCATGAATTTACTTATTCGCTGTATCCGCATCGCGGAAGCTGGCGCGATGCGTTTACGATTCTGCAGGGCTACCAACTCAACTACAAGCTGATCGCCATGCAGACGGAAAAACATACTGGCGCGCTGGGGTCCGTATTCTCGTTCCTGCAGACCGACCCGAACGTGATTGTTACGGCGGTGAAGAAGGACGAGGATGACGACTCGCTGATTGTGCGCTTCTATGAATGGGCGGGCAAAGAAAACGACGTGAAAGTGGCGGTGCATGGCAAGGTGCTGGCGGCGTCGGAGACCGATTTGATGGAGAAGCCGATCGGCAGCGTGGCGGTGGATCACGACATCTTGACGGTGCATACGAAGCCGTATGAGATTAAGACCGTGAAGGTGCAGTTTGCGTCGACGTCAGAAAAAGCTGCGGGAGCGCCGGCCGGCCAATGAACGAGGAGACTGCTGCGAAAGATTCCGTAGTTCTGGGCGTTGATATTGGCGGCACCAAGATTGCCGTCGGGTTGGTGGACCCCGAAGGCAGGATTCTGGTGCAGGACCGCAAGCCCATGGTCGCCGACGGCACCGCGGAAGCCGGGCTGCAGGCGGTTTTAGCCGCGATCGATACTCTGGTGCGGAGTCGCGAGGTTCGCAGCATCGGAATCTGCGCGCCGGGGCCGCTCGATCCGCGAACTGGTGTGGTGATCAATCCCCCGAATCTTCCCTGCTGGCGAAACTTCCCGCTGGCCGACGAAGTTTCGCGAAAATACAACCTGCGGGTCAAAGTGGATAACGATGCGAATGCCGCTGGGCTGGCCGAAACCCGCTGGGGCGCGGCGCGCGGGTATCGCTATGTTTTTTATGCTACGGTCGGAACCGGAATTGGCACTGGGATTGTTTTTGACGGGCGAATCTATCACGGAAACACGGGATCGGCGGGCGAGGGCGGGCATATGAGCATCGACTATCGCGGCCCGCGCTGCCACTGCGGCAAGCTGGGCTGCATTGAGATTCTGGCGGCGGGTCCGGCGATCGGAGTGCGAGCACGCGGTAAGTTTGCGAGCGCTCCGATTGCGGCTGATCGGTTTGCGGCTGATCCAGCGCGGCGGGACGATCCAGCGCGGCGATCGGCGATTCTCGATCTGGCAAACGGGAACATCGCGGCGATCACCAGCGAGATCGTGGGTAAGGCTTACGCTGCTGGCGATGCGCTGGCTCGCGAGATTCTGCAGGAGACAGTGGAACTTTTGACGGTGTGGCTCGGAAACATTGTCGACCTGCTGGATCCGGATGTGCTGGTAATGGGCGGAGGTGTGGCGGCGATGCTTCGGCCGTTTTTCGAAGACATCAAGAAGAATCTGCCGCGCTGGGCTGTGAATCCGCATGCGGCCGAGATTCCGCTGTTGATGGCGCACTACGGCGCGGATGCGGGAATTGCAGGCGGGGCGGCTTTGTGCGCCGGCTGAACAGAAATAGAATTCGATCGTCAGTACCACAAGGACTTTGAATGACTCTCGGATCGCGATTCGCAATTGCATTACAGCTATTTGTTGGCTTCGTCATGGGTGCGACGCTGCTTCGCGCGCAGGAACTGCCGAAGGCTCCGCAGGCACAGGTGTTCACGCTGACACCGACGCCGGGATTTTTCACGGAGCCATCGGTCGCGGTGAATCCTGCGCATCCTGAGCAGGTGGTTGCCGTGTTTCAGGACAACGTGCACGCTGCGTACTCCAGCGACGCGGGGCATACGTGGAACGTGGAGGATGCAGCTCCAAAGAATTACCGAATTTCGGGCGATGTTTCGACGACTTTCGATAATCAGGGTCATGCGTTCGTCTGCTATATCGCGTTCGACCGGCTGGGAACGTTCAACTACTGGGCGCACGGTGCGACCCGCAATGGAATTTTTATTCGGCGGTCGCTCGACGGCGGAAAAACCTGGGAGGCCGATCATATTCCTGTGGCCGAACAGAAGAGCGAACCGGGGATTCCGTTTGAAGACAAGCCTTACATCGTTGCAGACAATACGAAGAGCAAGTATGCGGGCAATCTTTATATCGGGTGGACGCGGTGGAGGATTGCCGATTCGCAGATGGTCCTGTCGCGATCGACGGACGACGGAAAAACATGGTCGGAGCCGGTGGAGATTGATGCGCATCCTGGATTGCCGCGCGACGACAACGGTGCGGCGGAGGGATTCGACGGCGTGGTCGCGCCGGACGGCAAGCTTTATGCGATCTGGAGCCAGGACGACGAGATTATGCTGACTTCGTCGCGCGACGGCGGAAAGACCTTTTCGCGCGCGCGGGCGGTGATTCATACCGCGCCGATCATGTTTGCGATTCAGACGCTGGAACGCGCGAACGGCTTTCCGCAGATTGCAATCGATCCGAAGAGCAAGCGCCTTTACATCACGTGGAGCGATTACCGCAACGGCGATCTCGACGTTTTCATTGCGACTTCTGACGATGGTGGGAAACGCTGGAGCGATCCAGTGCGGGTGAATAACGATCCGGTGCATGACGGCGCGGAACAATTTTTTCAGTGGCTGGCGGTCGATCCGACAGATGGAGCGGTGAACGTTCTTTTCTATGATCGGAGGGGCGATCCGCAGAACCGCAAGCAGATTGTGGTGCTGGCGCGGTCGACCGACGGCGGCAACAGCTTCGCGAACTATGCGTGGATGAATGATCCGTTTGAGGCGAGCGGCGTCTTCTTCGGCGACTACACCGGCCTTGCGGCGTATGGCGGGCGGGTTTATGGAGTGTGGATGGAGAAGCCCGCGCAGCAGACCGAAACAGCGGAGAAGAAGCCGGAAGAGGGAAAAGACGAGAAGGATGCGAAACCGGCAAAACCAAAGCCTCCGGGCACGATCGTCAAGGTTGGAACGGCTGATTTCAATGGCAAGGCAGTCGGGCATTTGGAATTGGCGAAAGTTCCCGCAGTTGCTCCGTCTGAATAGCGGGGGAAAAAGCACAACCACGAAGGACACGAAGTCACACGAAGGAAACCTTGCCATGAGAGGAGCCAGGGAAGGATTTTCGCTTCCCGATTCTAAGGGTTGGTCATGGCCGCAATGAGTCGCGCACTGAAATCCTCACAAGTGGTGAACATCGGCGATCTGCGCCGGTTGGCACAGGAGCGTCTTCCGAAGTCCGTGTTCGATTACATGGATGGCGGCGCCGAAGCGGAGATGACGCTCGGGGAAAACTGCCGGGCATTTTCCGAGGTGTTATTTCGTCCGCGTGGCGCGGTGGCGATGGGGCAGTGCGATTTGAAAACGCGGGTGCTGGGGCAGGAGATTTCCATGCCGCTGATGCTGGCTCCGGTCGGCTACAGCCGGTTAATGCATCCTGAAGGCGAAGTGGCGGCGGCGCGGGCGGCGGGCGAAGCGGGCACGGGATACATTCTCTCGACGATCTCGGGCCACAAGCTGGAGGATGTGAAGGCGGCATCGAAGGGGCCGGTTTTTTACCAGCTCTATCTGATGGGAGGGCGTAGGGCGGCCGAGGGCGCTCTGGATCGGGCGCGGCGCGCCGGTTTTGCGGGGTTGGTGATCACTGTGGACACCCCGGTGGCGGGGATGCGGGAGCGCGATCCGCGCAATGGAATGAAGGAGCTGATGGGCAGTTCGCCATTTGCGAAGATTCCTTTTTTGCTGGATATTCTCGCGCATCCGGGATGGCTTTTCGGTTTTCTGCGGGATGGCGGCGTGCCGAACCTGGAAAACGTGGTAATTCCGGGTAAAGGGCCGATGGAGATGAACGACGTGAGTGCGGCCCTGGCGGCGTCGACCGTGACATGGGCGGACCTGAAATGGATTCGCGAGTCGTGGCCGGGATCAATTGTGGTGAAAGGTCTTCTGACGGGCGATGACGCGAGGCGCGCGATCGACGAAGGAGCAGCAGCGGTGGTAGTTTCGAATCACGGAGGGCGGCAGTTGGATTCTGTGTTCCCCACGCTTCTCGCGCTTCCGGAAGTGGTAGCCGCGGTGAATGGGCAGATCGAAGTGCTGATGGATGGCGGCATCCGGCGGGGCAGCGATGTGGTGAAGGCGCTTTGCCTGGGAGCGCGTGCCGTGCTGATCGGGCGAGCGTACGCGTTCGGGCTTGGGGCTGCGGGTTACGCAGGGGTGGCACGGGCTCTGGACATTTTGCGGGCTGATATCGAGCGCACGATCCGGCTGCTGGGCTGCCCGGCGATGTCCGCTTTAGATCGGTCGTATGTTGAAGTTCCCGCCAGCTGGGCTGCGCACTGAATTCAGATTGCTGAAAATTGTCACGCTTGATGCAGAGTAAGATGCCGCTTCAAGCATTATTTCGCGGCAAGCAGATTGCGAAGTTTGCAGACTGCACGGGGGATTTCTTCTACCGCGCTGCTGCCGAAGCCTAAGATGAATCCCTGCCGCGACGGCTTGCCCAGATAAGAATTCGAGAGCGGCCAGATCCAAAGATTTTGCCTCGCGGCTCGCTCCCCGATTTCCACGTCGCTGGCGAATTTTTTCGGGGCACCGCTTTTCAAAGTAACGGCCAGATGCATGCCCGCTTCGGACCCGAGCACTTCGACGTCGTCGCCGAGTTCCCTGCTCAAGCTGGCTGTCAGCACTCTGCGGCGCTCCTGGTAGAGAATCCGCATCCTGCGGATATGGCGGGCAAAGTGACCCTCGCCGATGAAATCGGCAAGCACTCCCTGATGAAAGCTTGGCGGGGCCAGATCCATGGCGCGCCGGAGAGTAAGGAAGCGATCGACCAGATCGGACGGAATGACGAGATAGCCCATGCGCAAAGCGGGAAATAAGACTTTGCTGAAGGTTCCCACGTAAATGACGCGTGCGTTGGCGTCGAGTCCCTGCAGCGACGCGATGGGCGGGCTCTCGTAACGATACTCGCTGTCGTAGTCGTCTTCGATGATCCACGAGCCGGAGCTCTGGGCCCATTCCAGCAACTGCAGGCGACGGGACGCGGTCATGGTGACTCCGAGAGGAAACTGATGCGAGGGCGTGACGAATGCGGCTCGCGCCTTGCGATAAAGCTTGATGCCGGCAGCGACGTTGAGGCCTTCCTCGTCGACGGGCACGGGCACGAGCTGGCAGCCGGTCAAGGTAAAGACGATTCGCGCCAGGCGGTAGCCAGGTTCTTCGATCCATACGCGGCTGCCTGGGTCGAACAGAACCCGAGCCGAAAGTTCGAGCGCATGCTGCGAGCCGCTGACAATCATGATTTGCTCGGCCTCGCAGCGCAGCGATCGTGCGGTTCGGAGATAAGTCGCGATGGTTTCGCGAAGAGCCAGCGAGCCCATTACATCGCCATAGTGAAACGAACGGGCATCGATATTCCGGTTGTGGCGCGCGACCAGTTGCGACCAGACTGGAGTGGGAAATTGATCGAACGCCACTTGCCCCACGCCAAACGCTCCCAGGCCGCCGAGCCAGGGGGAATATTTGGGACCATCGGCGAGTAATGTGCGGCGCGCAACCGGGCGGGCTCCGGACTGAGTGCCGGGTCGGGTGTGGGATCGGGCTGCGGCGGCACCTGCACCCTGGGTTGGGACGCTCGCCGTGAACTGGTCGGGCAGTGAACTGGAAACGACCGTGCCCGCACCCACGCGGCTTTCGAAGTACCCTTCGGCCAGCAGTTGCGCGTAGGCATTGAGTACGGGAAAACGCGACACGCGGAGTTCGGTTGCGAGCACTCGGGTGGATGGAATTCTCTGGCCGGAGCGCAGGCTACCTTCGACAATGGCGGCGCGATAGGCGTCGTAAATCTGCCGCTGCAGAGGCTTTGGAACCTTCCGGTCGACTGCAATCATGGGGAGAATTCCAGAGGCGACGCGCTTCATTGGGCGGATCATAGTGGCTATGTCGAAATTGGGTCAAGTGGGTATTGCACGCTACCACTTTCCGGGATGAACTACTTGTGGGAAGTTGTCGCCGCGGTGCGAATCTCTGGCGCAGGTTAATTATGAATTCATGGATGAACTTCGAACCGACGAATGGAAGCGGAGCAGCAAATCAAACTCTCACCGAGCACAACCCGAGCGTGATTGAGGCCGTGCCACAGTTGCGCAGGCCGACTCGGCGAGCCCCGGTCAGAATTGCGATTCGCGCCAAGCGAAAGATTTTGCTGATCGATCCGGCGGACGTGATTGCGGTCGAGGCGCAGGGAAATTATGTCCTGGTGCAGCAAGGCGTGAACTCGCACCTGCTGCGCGAGTCGATTTCCACGATGGAGGAGAAGCTTTACCGGCACGGCTTCGTGCGGATTCACCGGTCAGTGCTGGTGAATGCGGCTTGCGTGGAAGAGATTCAACCTTGGTCCACCGGCGAATATGTGCTGCGGGCCCGCGGGCGCCAGTACACGGTCAGCCGCACCTACAAAAAGAATTTGCGAATGCTGGCGCAGTTGTGGATCGGCGGAGCCGGAGCTTTCGCGGACTAGCGCCCCGATTCCTGCGGGCGTTCATGGCATTTTTTGGTGGTTCCTCGCATCGTCATCCCTGTGGCGCTTCCCACGCCGTTTGCTGACATGAGGGCACGGAGTTTATCGTTCTTCTTGAGCAGCGAGTCGGGCATTGGAAAGGCTCGGGATGAACGTTCTGGTCCTCAACTCAGGTAGCTCCAGCCTGAAGTTTCAGGTGATCGCCACCGATCTGGAGCGAATCAAGCAGCACACGGACGATCGTATCTGCCGCGGAGAAATTGAGGGCATTGGCGGCGAGGCGATCATTCGCCTGCAATATCGCAGCGAGGCCGGCCGCACCTTGACCGCTTCGCTGCGAGACATGGCTGCGACGCTGGAATATCTGGTTCGCTATATCGCGTCGGACGGGTCGGGGGTGCGCGAGATCAGGAGCAGCGCCGATGTACATGCCGTTGGACACCGCGTAGTGCACGGCGGCGAGCGCTTTACAGAGTCGGCGCGGATCGATGATGAGGTCTTGAAGGGAATTGAGGATTGCATCGAACTGGCGCCGCTGCATAATCCGAATAACATTAAAGCGATTCAGGCGGCGCAGGCGATTTTCGGTAAGGATGTGCCGCAAGTCGCGGTGTTCGATACGGCGTTTCATCATTCGATTCCGGAGCAGGCTAGTCTCTACGCGATTCCCTATCATCTCTACCGGCGGCATCGCATTCGCCGCTATGGATTTCATGGTACGTCGCACCGCTATGTTGCGTTTCGTTATCGCGCCTTGCGCGGGCTGACGCGGGAGCAAACTAATATCATTACGTTGCATCTAGGGAATGGCTGCTCGGCGGCCGCAATTAAAGGAGGGCTTTCGGTGGACACCTCGATGGGGATGACGCCATTGGAAGGCCTGGTGATGGGCACGCGTTCGGGCGATCTCGATCCGGCGGTTGTGGGCGTGATCGCGCGGAAAGAAGGATTGTCGCCTTCCGAAGTCGACACGCTCTTGAATACTCAATCCGGATTGCTGGGCATTTCCGGGTTGACGAACGATATGCGCGAATTACAGGCCGAACTGAAAGAGCATGACGACCGGCGAGTGCGGCTGGCCATTGAAATCTTCTGCTACCGAGCACGGAAATATATTGGCGCGTATCTGGCAGCCATGGGCGGAGCCGACGCGGTGGTTTTCACCGGCGGCATCGGAGAAAACTCGGCCGACGTACGGGCACGCATTTGCACAGGGATGGAGTGGGCCGGGCTCCATCTGGACGCCGCAAAAAATGAACAGACAGTCGGATGCGAAGGCGTGATCAGCACCGACGACTCGAAATTGCTTGCCTACGCGATTCCAACCGACGAGGAACTGCTGATCGCCCGCGACACGGTGCGAGTCATCAAGGGTGAGCCACACCCGTCGTAGGTCCTGCCTTGTTGATTACGCGCGGGCACGATTTAGTAGGGCCACGTCCAGTCTGCTTCTTCCGGCTTGTCGATGCCGTGTTCGTGCGCGTAGTTGCGGCATTCGATCTGTCGATTCAGGAATCTTTCTTTCGCGTGGCCGCCGATCTTTTGCAATCTGGGGACGCGGTTGACCACGTCCATGGCCAGGCTGAAGCGGTCGATGTTGTTGTCGATCGCAAGCTCGAGCGGCGTGTTGATGCTTCCCTTCTCTTTGTAGCCGCGCACGTGGATGTTGTTGTGATTGGTGCGGCGATACGCCAGGCGATGAATCAGCTGCGGATAGCCGTGGAAGTTGAACAGGACCGGCTTGTCGACCGTGAACAAAGAATCGAAATCGGCGTCGGAGAGCCCGTGGGGATGCTCGCTGGCCGGTTGCAACTTAAATAAATCGACGACATTGACGAAGCGGACTCGGAGATCGGGAAATTCTTTGTGGAGCAGCACAGTGGCGGCGAGGGCCTCCTGCGTGGGAATATCGCCGGCCGAGGCCATCACGACTTCGGGCTCCCCGCCTTCATCGTTGCTGGCCCAATCCCAGATGCCGATTCCTTTGGTGCAGTGGGTGATGGCCTGATCCATGTTGAGGTACTGCAAATGCTTTTGCTTGTCGCAGACGATGACGTTCACATAATTCTGGCTGCGCAGACAGTGGTCGGCCACCGAGAGCAGGCAGTTTACGTCGGGAGGAAGATAAATGCGTGTGACGTTCGCGCTCTTGTTCACGACCACATCGAGAAAGCCGGGATCCTGGTGGGTGAAACCGTTGTGATCCTGACGCCAGACGGTGGAAGTAATCAGCAGATTGAGAGACGCGATGGCCTGTCGCCAGGAAAGATGACGGCTCACCTCCAGCCACTTGGCATGTTGGTTGAACATGGAATCGATGATGTGCACGAACGATTCGTAGGTTGACAGGAAACCGTGACGGCCGGTGAGCAGGTAACCTTCGAGCATCCCCTCCATGGTGTGCTCGCTCAGCATTTCCATGACGCGGCCGTCGGCGGCTAAGTTGCCGCCGTCGCTGTCTTCGGGAAAGAATTCCTCGATCCAGAATTTCTTGCTGACTTGGTAGATGGCGTCGAGGCGATTCGAAGTGGTTTCGTCCGGTCCGAAGACACGGAAGTTGTTCATGTTGTGCTTCATCGTCTCCGCCAGAAAAGCACCGAGGGGCCGCGTGTTATCGGCCTGGCTCTTGCCCGGTTTTTCAATCACGGCGGCGTAGTCGCGGAAATCCGGGAGGCGAAGTGCCTTTTTGAGTCTGCCTCCGTTGGCATGAGGGTTGGCGCTCATGCGGCGGTCGTCGACTGGCGCCAACTCGGCGAACACCGGCGCCATTTTTCCGCCGCCGTCGAAAAAGGAATCGGGCTGCAGCGAGCGCATCCACTTTTCGAGGATGGCCAGCTGTTCAGGATCTTTTTTCACATTGGGCAGCGGGACCTGATGTGCTCGCCAAAAACCTTCTAGAAAGTGGCCTTCGACTTCGCGAGGCGCAGTCCAACCCTTCGGGGAGCGCAGCACGATCATGGGCCAACGCGGGCGCGTGGTCACCCCTTGCTTGCGGGCGGCTTGCCGATGCTCGCGGATTTCGAGGACACAATGCTCCATGGTCGCAGCCATTGCCTGATGCATGGAGTCGATGTCGGAGCCCTCGACGAAATGGGGGGTCCAGCCATATCCGCGGAAAAGATTTTCCAGTTCTTCGTGCGAAATGCGGGCGAGCAGAGTCGGATTGTCGATCTTGTATCCATTCAGATGGAGGATAGGCAGAACGGCGCCGTCGCGTGCGGGATTCAGAAATTTATTGATGTGCCAGGAAGTCGCGAGCGGTCCGGTTTCCGATTCTCCGTCGCCCACAACCGCGGCAACGATCAGTTCAGGATTGTCGAAGGCCGCGCCGCAAGCGTGCGAAAGGACGTAGCCGAGTTCTCCGCCTTCATGAATCGAACCGGGCGTTTCGGGGGTGCAGTGACTGCCAATCCCGCCCGGAAAAGAAAATTCGCGGAAGAAGGTATGCAGGCCGTCGACATCCTGACTTTTCTCGGGATAAATCTCAGAATATGTGCCTTCGAGATACGCGGGACCGAGAACGCCGGGCGCGCCATGGCCGGGGCCGGCGAGAAAAATCATGTCGAGATCGTACTTCTTGATGAGTCGATTCAGGTGAACGTAGAGAAACGACAAACCCGGACTCGATCCCCAGTGGCCGAGAAGGCGATCCTTGATGTGCTCGGGGGTTAGCGGTTCGAGCAGCAGCGGATTTTCGCGGAGGTAGATCATGCCGAGGCTCAGGTAGTTGCAGGCGCGCCAGTAGATTTCTGTTTTTTGCAATTCTTCCGGGCTGAGCGGGGTTCCGGCGATGGTGGAGCGGGTGGGAGAGTATGGGCTGAGTTCGACAACTTCGGCGGGCGTAGCTTCGGCGGTGCTCATAGAAATCTCCTCTATACAGGCTATGCCCTAACGCTATGTGGTGACAAACGGTGACAGCGGGAAAATATGAATGCCACGGCAACATGATTCCGTGCCATCGCGCACCTCAGTCGCTTGACTTCGCGGAAGAGTCCTGAAAAGATGCGAGTAATTCGCCTTCAGGAACGTCTGTTGCCCATGATTGTGGCCACTTCCCGGTCTTCCACACAGGATTCTCGTGTCTTTTTGACTGAGGCGACCCATGTTCTGACGTTGCGGCTTTGCGCTCTGTTCATTTGCCTTCTGGCATACTGTGCGCTCTCGGTGCGAGCTTTCGCCGATCCGGATTATTACCAGCACATGGTTTTCGACAACAGCCTGACGCCGAAGACGTATTACTACAGCGGCGGGACGGCCGTATTTCCCAGCACGCTGGAACTTTACGCAGGCAAGCTTCCGGTGGAGACGAAGACTTTCTTTTCTCCTCCGAACGCGATTCGTTTGGCCTGGCGCTCGGTTGGAGGCGGAAGCTGGGAGGGCGAAATCCGAGTGGTCAGCATTCGCAACCGGGTCGCCGACTTTCATGGCGACACACTGGCCTTCTGGTGTTACTCGCCGGATGCGATTCCCTCGCCCGATTTGCCTTCGATCGAACTGGAAGACGAGGCCTACAACTTTTCGGTGCGCGTCAGAATCGATCTGCCGAATGCAGATCTGCCAGCGCACACATGGGTGCAGGTAAAGCTTCCGTTGAGCGCGTTTGCGACCGCATCGCTTCGCTCGTTCGATCCGCGGCGGCTGCACAGCGTTTACTTCGCCCAGAGTGCGACGGATGACACGCCGCGAACCCTGATCGTCGACGAACTCAAGATTGACAATAATTTGGCCGATTCGGCCGCGCAGGCGAAGTTGCCCGCTCCGCAGAATCTACGAGCCACCGGCTACGAGCGTCACGTCGATCTCACCTGGGACGCGGTACCCAACCGCGACGACCTGCAGAATTACACGATCTACCGGTCCTTTGACGGGAAGGAGTTTCAGCCAATCGGCGTCCAGCGGCCGGGACTGACACGCTACGCCGACTTTATTGGAAAGCCGGACCAACGGGCTTATTACAAGGTCGTCGCCATCGACAAGAATTACCGGCAATCTCCATTTTCCGGACAGGTAAACGCGGCAACGCGCCAGATGAGTGACGACGAATTGTTGAACATGCTTGAGGAGGCTTGTTTCCGTTACTACTGGGAAGGGGCTGACCCGGAGTCGGGCGGCACGCGCGAAAACATCCCTGGCGACAACCGCATTGTGGCCACCGGGGCGACAGGGTTTGGCATCATGGCACTGGTCGTGGGCGTGGACCGAGGATTCATTACACGCGAACAAGGGCTGGAGCGGCTTACCAAGCTAGTGGACTTTCTCGAGAAAGCTCCGCGCTATCACGGGGCGTGGTCTCACTTCATGAACGGGTTTACCACTCGTACGCTTCCGCTGTTCGGCATGTTCGACGATGGCGGAGATCTTGTGGAGACGTCGTTCCTGATGGAGGGCTTGCTGGCGGCGCGGCAATATTTCAACGGGCCAAGCGACGCGGAGAAGAGCCTCTACGCACGCATCTCGCATTTATGGGAAACCGTGGAGTGGAGCTGGTATCGCCGTGCTACGCAGAGCGATGCGCTGCTTTGGCACTGGTCGCCGCAGTGGAGCTGGTATATCGACCACCGGCTCACCGGCTTCAACGAGGTGATGATCACATATCTGCTGGCGATCGCGTCGCCCACCTACGGCGTTCCCGCCGATCTCTACTATACGGGCTGGGCTGGACAGTCGCAGGCGGCGGTGCAATATCGAGCGGGGTGGTCAGGCACGTCGGAAGGAAACCACTATCAGAATGGGCACACCTATTACGGGATCAAGCTGGATGTAGGCGTGGGCAGCGGCGGGCCGCTTTTTTTCACGCAGTATTCGTTCATGGGTTTCGATCCCCGGGGCATTCACGATCGCTATACGGATTACTTCGACAACAACCGGAATATTGCGCTGATCGATCTGGCGTACTGCATTCAGAATCCGGGTCACTTCGCGGGCTATGGTGCGGATGACTGGGGCTTGACCGCCAGCGATGACAACCTGGGCTACCTGGCGCACGCGCCCGACACGGCCAATGACGACGGCACCATCACGCCCACCGGAGCGCTGGCTTCGTTCCCCTACACGCCGGAGGCGTCGATGGCGGCGTTCAAACATTTCTATCGCGACCTGGGCGACCGGGTGTGGGGCATCTACGGGCCGCGCGACGCATTCAATCTTGGCCGGAACTGGTTTTCTCCTGTCTACATGGGCCTTGACCAGGCGCCGATCGTGGTGATGGTCGAGAACTACCGCACAGGATTGATCTGGAAACTCTTCATGTCGAATCCTGAGATTGCACCCGCACTCGACAGAATCGGATTCAAGCCCGACAGCCAATCCGCGACTCGCTGACTTTGTCCGGGTGCTGACCCAACGTGGCTCCCTGCCCGCTTCCCTGTCGAGATCGGCGTGTATTACCTTCTCCAAGTTCCCGCCAAACAATTTGATTGACTGCCACGGGGTTACAATTTACCTTCGTTAACGTTTACGGTCCGGCCAGAAGGCGGACCCCGCTTATGAGAGTGAGCGCGTTTTTGTCACCAGTCCATGCGGCGCCCAAAACCTTCCGGGTGTTGCCTTGAACCGAAAAATCAAGCTGTTGGATATCGCCGAGGCATTGGGAGTATCGACGGGCACCGTGCACCGCGCGCTGCATAATCATTCCGGCGTCAGCCCCATGACCAAGACCAGAGTGCAGCAGATGGCCAAGCATCTGGGCTATCGCCCGAATCTGGCGGCCCGTTATTTATCCTCGAAGCGAAACCTGCGGGTCTCGGTCAACACACTCCATGGAACCACTTCGTTCTGGGACGAAGTGCGAGCTGGAATTAACGAAGAAGCGCACGCGCTGGTCATGGAAAATGTGGAAATCGAGTATCGAACCTACCCGCGTCTGGGAGAGGGTGAAGAAGAAGCATTCGCAGCGGCCCTCAAATCGGGCGTGGATGGAATCATCACGTTTCCCAGCCGGCCGCAGGCCCTGCATTCCTGCATGCGGCGCGCCTCGCGAAACAATATCCCCGTGGTGTGCGTGGCCACTGACGCACCCAACACCGGCAGGCTGGCGGTTGTGTCGATCGATACTCTGGCCAGCGGTTCGCTGGCCGCCGATTTGATGGGAAGTTTTCTGGGCGGCAAGGGGAAAGTTGCCGTCACTTTGAGTTCGTTGGCGATCACCGAACATGCCGAGAAGCACAACGCTTTCGCCAGCACTCTGCAGTCACTGTATCCGCAGATGCAATTGCAGGAGGCCGTGGAGGATCACGACATCGAATCCGAGGCGTACGAAAAGAGTATCGATCTCTTCAGGAGGCACCCGGACCTGACTGGCATTTACGTGACGACCGAAGCGTCCATCCCTGTGCTGAACGCCGCCCGCGACGCGAAGATGCTGGACCGGATCACCTTTATTACCACCGATCTGTTTCCGTCGCTGGTGCCGGAGATCCGATCCAGAGCCGTGGCGGCAACGATTTATCAGCGGCCGCGCACGCAGGGGCGCATGGCATTTCGGGTGTTGCACGAATTTCTGGTGGAGGGCGAGTGCCCGTCATTCCAGGTGACGCTGGCGCCGCATCTGGTGATGCGCGGCAATCTCGATTTTTTTCTGAAGCGGCAGTCTCTGGAATCGACCCCTAAGCTGGCAACTCGGCAGCAAAGCACGTCCCCGGAATTGGTGGAATACTTCGGGTAGCCCAGCTCTCAGCAGCCAGTCGCATCCCGCCCGTGCCAGTAGGTCGCCCACCCCAGGTAGCGCGTAGCTGCCTCATGGATTGCGGCCGCGACCCTAGAGAAATTGGCGGCCACGTGGTGCTCGAATCCGTTTTCGCAAATATAGTGCAGGAGTTTCTGCATGCGGGGAATCTCTACGACCCCGGCCCCTCCGAAAGTGTTGAGCGCGTCGTCGGTGAACGCGCCTTCGCCGACATATCCGCGAACCACCCCGGCACGGTCGTCGGTGGAGAAGCGCGCAAAGCTCATCGCACCCGCTTTCACCCGGCCCACGCAGGTGCCGAACGTGTTCTCCCTGCCAACCGTTCCCGCGATGATTTCCTGAAAGTCCATGCGCACTTCCTGAAAAAAATGCTTTGGCAGGTTGCTGCAATGAAAACAGACTGCCTTATCGGGGTTGTCGCCGTAGTTGTTATTCCAGTCGAGCAGCGCGCTCGGCGTTTCCGAAGCCAGACGCAGGGCGTGCATGCTGAGGGTGCCACAGACATCCACTTCGCAGGCGCTGGGAATCAGGTCGTTGCTCATCATACTCATGATGGTGCATGGAACCACGCCGAAATATTCTTCCAGCGCGGTCCAGCACTGCACAGCGCTCACGCTGATGTCGCGCGATTGCATCCAGTCGTCGATGACCGCGCCGAGTTTGGCCATCTTGAGCAGGGCCGCGTCGGGGACGCCACTGGTGGTTACATATTTGCGGATCGCGTCGAGTTTCTCCTGCACGCTCGCATCACCGTCCGCCAGGCGAGCGATCCGGCCTAGAATCTCCGAGAGGTCTATGGTTTCCACCGTGATGCCGTTCGCTTCCAGAATCTTCTCGCTGTAGCGAACTGTGTTGAACGCCGCCGGGCGCGCGCCGATGCTGCCGATGCGCAGATCGCGCAGACCGTTCACGATGCGGCAAACCCCGGAAAACCACTCGAGATCGTTGCGGAATTCCAGCGAATCGGGAGCCACCGTATGCGAAGAAGTAAGCGAGTACGGAATTCCGTATTGCCGCAGGTTGTTGCAGGCTGACATTTTGCCGCAGAAGCTGTCACGGCGGGACGCGATCGTCATTTTTCGCGGATCGTCCGGCGTGGCCTGCACCAGTACAGGAACATCAAGCCGAGCCAGACGCAGCGTATCGGCGATGGCCCGCTCGTCCCCAAAGTTCGGCAGCGTGACGATGATGCCGTCGATGCGGTCGGCATGCTTGCGAAATAGAGCGGCGCAGCTTTTGGCGTCTTCATAGGTTTCGACGGCGCCATACTTGGTCTCCCCGGAATCCAAAGCGACCGCGCCAATACCCGCTTGCTCGAAAGCCCGCAGCATTTCCTCCCGGCCCGATTTCGCCAGGTGATCGGGGAAAAAACCGCGGTTGCCCACAATCAAGCCGAATGTCATCGCCTGTTTTCGATTTGATTGCTGGTCGGACTGCCGGCTTAGTTGCCGATTTGATCGTTCAAGATGCGACATAAAGTCCCTGATTGGTCAAAATAAGTTATTTGCAACTGTGCAAAAGGTCGGCCACCGGGGCGAGCATCGCACCCAGAATCATAATAGCGACGGCGATGGGCCGAGTGATGTACGAGACGGGGAGAACAAAGCGGTCTCGGCATGCGCCGAAAGTAACGTAATCGTTTACTGCCCAAAAAGCAAGGGGTGACCAGCGCCGGGACGAGCGGTGCGGGGCCATGAAGGATTCCAATCCCGCAAAAGTTCCATGCGTCTGTATGTCTTTAATTCGCCGTTTGCACGCTATTTGCCGCTAAAGAAGCGCCGTCGGTTGCATCCACGCTGCGATTGACACCGGCGCCCGCAAGGTGAGAGAGTGACTGCCGAGAAACTGTGGCGCTTTACCGGAATCGCTCTCGGAGCAAAAAAATCGATTTCGGAGAGCTTGCGTCACCTCTATGCGACAGAATCGTCCCCGCTTTCCTCGCGCCTTTCTAACTGGGCTTTTTGTGTTCGCGCTCGCCTCAGCTGCGGCCGCGCAATGGGAACCGATGAATCCCGTGGTCGAAATCCAGCCACAAACTGACGGCGCGACTTTCACGATGAAGTCCGGCGTTCTTCGGCTGCAGGTCTGCTCGGATTCGATTGTGCACGTGCTTTATTCTCCCACTTCTGCATTTCCGCCGAGCCGACCCGATCCCGTCGTGATCAAGACGAACTGGCCCGCGACCAAGTTCACCATGCAGGTCAACGACGATGAAGTCACGCTGGCCACATTGCAGTTGAAGGTTATCGTCACCCGTAAAGACGGTGCGATTACATATCGCGACCTTGCCGGCAAACAACTGGTGCAGGAAGCAACCCGCAAGCTGGTTCCCGTAAAAGTGAATGGCGAGGACACTTATCGCGCCGAGTCGTTTGTCAATATTTACGGGTCGCGCGAGGCTTTGTATGGACTTGGCCAGCACCAGGCTGGAGTGTGGAACTATCGCGGCGAATCCGTCGACATTTCGCAGGACAACAGTAACATTTCGATTCCTTTTCTGGTGTCGAGCAACGGCTACGGAATCTTCTGGAACAACGATTCGCGCAGCCGCTTCAACAACCGCTTCGCCAATTATCTCTACATCAGTTCCGAAGTCGCCGATGTGATCGACTACTATTTTTTTTACGGCCCCGACCTGGACAAGGTCATTGCCGGCTATCGCGCGCTCACCGGGCAGGCGCCGCTCTACGGCAAATGGGCCTATGGTTTCTGGCAGTGCAAGAATCGCTACAAATCGCAGGATGAGATTCTGGGCGTTGCACGCAAGTATCGTGAACTGCACATCCCTGTGGACAACATCGTGCAGGACTGGTTCTGGTGGAAGCGCAAGGGGGAATTCGTATTCAACAAGAACTATCCCGATCCGAAAGGGATGGTTGACGATCTCCACCGCGAAAACTTCCATCTCATGATTTCTATCTGGCCATTCTTCGAGCCAGGATCGGCCAATTACGATTTCATGGACAAGCAGGGATGGTTCATCGATAAATTTAAGTACGCCAAGCCTCCATATCACGCCGATGGCATGGCCGTGTACGACGCGACTAACGCCGAAGCCCGCAAGTTTTATTGGGACCAGGTCGACAAGGGGCTGTTCAAGATCGGAGTGGACGCGTGGTGGATGGACACGACCGAACCGGAGACGGAAGGCCAGGAAGAAAACATTCAACTGAGCCACAAGTTGGCGATCGGTAGTGGCGACCGGTATGTAAATCTCTATCCACTGCTGGACACAGAAGCGGTGTATGAGGGCCAGCGCGCGGCGTCTGATCAGAAGCGCGTCTACATTCTTTCCCGCTCGGCTTTCGCGGGATCGCAGCGTAATGCCGTTACTGCATGGTCAGGCGATATCAATTCCGACTGGTTCAGCTATCGCCGGCAGATTCCCGCCGGATTGAACTTTGCGCTTTCCGGCATTCCTTACTGGACCACCGACATCGGGGGATTCGTCTTCGGCGATCCGGACGATCCGGCCTATCGTGAACTATTTGTACGCTGGTTTCAGTTCGGCACATTCAACCCCATCCTGCGCGTTCACGGCACGCGCAAAACCGATCAGAACGAGCTGTGGTCGTACGGGCCCGAGGCGCAGAAGATTCTCGTCAGCTTCGATCGCCTGCGGTATCGTCTGCTGCCCTACATCTATTCACTCGCCTGGATGACAACCAACAAGAGCTATACCCCGATGCGTCCGCTGGTAATGGATTTTCGCAGCGATGTGCGCGCGCAAAACACTGGCGACGAATTCATGTATGGCCCGGCGTTTCTCGTAAATCCCGTGACCGAACCAGCGACCGGAAGCCGCCAGGTTTATCTCCCGGATGCGAAGTGGTACGACTTCTGGAGCGGGACATCAGTTCAGGGTGGGCGTGAGATCACGGCGCAAGCCCCGCTCGATCGCCTGCCCCTTTACATCCGCGCCGGATCGCTTGTTCCCCTTGGACCCGATGAGGAGTGGTCGACCGAGAAGCTTGCCGATCCGCTTGAATTGCGCGTCTACTGCGGCGCGGATGGCCAGTTCACGCTCTACGAAGATGAAAACGACAACTACGCCTACGAGAAGGGCGTGCACGCGACAATCGCGTTCCGCTGGGACGACGCGAAGCACACCCTAATCATCGGCGACCGGCAAGGTGAGTTTCCAGGAATGCTGGCCAGCCGCACGTTCCGCGTCGTCTTCGTGAGTGAAAATCACGGCGTCGGTATCGCGCCTTCCGAGACCGCAGACAAGGTCGTGCACTACTCTGGCAAGCAGATCACCGTTAGCCCCTAGACGCGTTCAGGAGCGTTCATGTATCGCTCATCTTTTCTTCGCACTGTGTCGTTTCTGATTGTTGCGGGATCTGCCGCGTTCGGACAAGCTTCAGCGCCATACACCACGATCCCCACGCAAATCCCAGGGCAAGATGCAATTCTGATGGGTGCCGCATGGTACCCCGAACAGTGGCCTGAATCGCGCTGGGAAGAAGACCTGCGCTTGATGGAGGCCGCGGATCTGAAAGTCGTTCGCATCGCCGAATTTGCCTGGAGCCGGATGGAACCTTCCGAGGGCCATTACGATTTCGACTGGCTGGAGCGCGCCATCAACCTGGCGGCGAAACATCACATCGTTTCGGTTTTGGGCACGCCGACGGCGACTCCGCCCGCCTGGCTTACGCAAAAATATCCCGACACACTGCGTGTGGAACCGGATGGTCAACGTGTTACGCATGGCAACCGCGCACACGCTTCGGCCAGTTCTCCACGCTATCGCGAATTTTGCCGCCAGATCGCCGAGCAGATGGCAATTCGTTTCGGGCACAATCCCAACGTCGTGGGCTGGCAGATCGACAATGAATACGGCTATGCCTTGATGTCGTACGACGAGGGTACGCACCGGCAATTTCAAAATTGGCTCGAAGCGAAATACAAAACGCTTGAGAACCTGAACGCGCGATGGACGACGGCTTACTGGAGCCAGACTTACGATAATTGGGCTGAGATTCCGATCCCCGTGGGCGAGCATAACCCCGGCCTGATGCTCGAGTGGAAGCACTTCGTGACATACACGTGGAGTTCTTACCAGCAGAATCAGATTGACGTAATCCGCAAGCACGCCGACGCGCGTCAGTTCATCACCGGCAATCTGATGGGATTTTTTGATGGATTCGACCACTACATCATCACAGAGCCGCTTACTTTTGCCTCCTGGGACGACTATGTCGGGTCCGGCCACGTCGACCCCGCCTACAACGGACTCTCGCACGATCTGACCCGCGGCTTCAAGCGTCAGAATTTCTGGGTGATGGAGACGCAGCCAGGCGCGGTGAACTGGAGTTCGCTGAACAATTTCCTGAATCGCGGCGAGGCACGCGCAATGGCCTGGCAAGCCATTGGCCACGGCGCTGACGACGTTAACTATTGGCAGTGGCGCAGCGCGCTAAATGGGCAGGAACAAATGCACGGTGTTCTCGTCGGCCCCGACGGAACTCCTGTGCCTTTCTACGACGAAGCCGCCCAGACGGCTCACGAGTTTGCGAAAGCTGAAGAGAGTTTCCGCGACACCGCCCCAGTTTCACAGGTGGCGCTGCTTTATTCGTATGACAGCCATTGGGCGATCCAGTTTCAGAGACACACCCAGAAATATGACGACATTGGATTGCTCAAGAGTTACTACCGTGCGCTGCGGCATATTTCACAATCTGTCGATGTGGTGAGCGCCTACGCTCTGCTTGCGGGCTACAAGCTGGTAGCCGCGCCTAGTTTGAACGTGCTGCCGAAAGATCTCGCCGAACATCTGCTCGATTATGTGCGGAAGGGCGGTCATCTCGTTCTGGGTCCGCGCTCCGGCATGAAAGATGAGTTCGATGCGCTGCTGCCGCAGCGGCAGCCGGGATTTCTGGTCGAAGCACTGGGCGCGCGCGTCGAGCAGTACTACGCGCTCGAAAAAGATGTGCCGGTTTCGGGCGCCTGGGGCACGGGACAGGCTAGCATCTGGGCTGAGCAACTAAAGAGCGTGGCCCCCGGCGGTGAAATTCTTCTGCATTATGGCAGGAGCAACGGATGGCTCGATGATCAACCGGCCGTCATCACACAGGAGTGCGGCAAAGGACGGATTACCTACATCGGAGCGGTGCTCGACGACAAGCTGATGGCGACGGCGGCGGAATGGATAACACAGAAATCCGGGGTTACGCCTGCGTTCGGGCCGGTACCGGACGGCGTAGAGGTCAGCCGCCGCGTCGGTCCCAGCAAGCAGGTTTTTCTTCTCATCAACTATTCACAGGAGAGCCGGCGAGTGAATTTGCCGCACTCCATGACGCTCGTGCTCGAAGGCCATCCGGCGGACGCGGTCGACCTGCCACCGTATGGCATCGCCGTCGCTCTCGATCACCGCTGAATGCTGAAGGAGATCAGGAAAGATTTACTCATGAACACTCGCCGATTCGCGTTCGCCTCCATTTTGCTGGCCGCAAGCCTTGCTTGGACGCAGCAGTATCAATATCCGTTTCAGAATCCGAACCTGCCGGTGGAAGCGCGCATCAACAACATTCTTTCGCTGATGACTCTGGATGAAAAAATCAGCGCGCTCAGCACAAACCCTGATGTGCCGCGCCTGGGGATTCACGGGTCCGGCCACATTGAAGGATTGCATGGCGTAGCTTACGGCGGTCCTGGGGGCTGGCAGGGGCGAGGCCTGAAGCCGCTGCCGACCACGCAGTTTCCGCAATCGGTGGGACTCGGTGAAACCTGGGATCCGGACTTGCTGCAAAAAGCTGCTGCAATCGAGGGTTATGAGGCTCGTTACATCTTTCAAAGCGAGGAGAACTTTACCGAGGGCCGCCGAGGCAAGCATCGCCGGGAGGGCATAGTCGTGCGCGCTCCTAACGCCGATCTGGCGCGCGATCCGCGCTGGGGGCGCGGCGAAGAATCCTACGGAGAAGATCCCTTTCTCACCGGGACCATGGCGGTCGCTTTCGTGCATGGGCTGCAGGGAGAGAATCCACGCTACTGGCTGACCGCTTCGCTCATGAAACACTTCTTGGCCAACAGCAACGAAGACGGCCGCGGCGGCTCTTCTTCGAATTTCGACGAGCGCTTGCTGAGGGAATATTACTCAGTCCCCTTCCGCATGGGGGCGATGGAGGGCGGTTCGCGCGCGTACATGACCGCCTACAACGCCTACAACGGAATTCCCATGGCCGCGCAACCCATTCTGCGCGACATGACCATGCATGAATGGGGTTTTGACGGGATCATCTGCACCGATTCGGGCGCACTCACCAATATGGTGACGCAGCACAAATATTTTCCGGATATCGATCAGGCGACGGCAGGTGCGGTTCATGCCGGCATCAATCAGTTCCTCGACAACTACCGTGATGGGGCAACCGGGGCGATCGAGAAGAAACTGGTGAATCTCTCGGAAATCGACGAGAACCTGCGCGGAGTCTATCGAGTGATGATCAGGCTTGGCCTGCTTGATCCTCCGGAACTCGTTCCCTACTCCTCGATCAAAGGCAGCACTCCGGTCTGGGATAACGAAGAACATAAAGCTTTGGCCCGAAAGATTACCCAGGAATCGATTGTGTTGCTCAAGAACGAGGCGCTGAAGAACGCGGGAAAGCTATTACCCCTCGATCGAAGCAAGCTGAGACGCGTGTCCGTGATCGGACCTTACGCCGATCAGGTCGCACTCGATTGGTACAGCGGAACGCCAGCCTATGCGGTCAGCCCGCTAGACGGGATCAGGAACAAATTGGGAAGCGGCGTCAACGTCGACTTCGCGCGGGACAACAAGGATGACGCCGCGTTGAAGATTGCGCGTAGAGCTGATGTCGCGATCATGATCGTCGGAAATCATCCGACCTGCAACGCGGGATGGAATGTCTGTCCACTGCCCAGTGACGGAAAAGAAGCCATCGACCGGAAATCCATCACGCTCGAGCAGGAAGAACTCGTCAAGCAGGTGCTGGCGGTGAATCCGCGGACCGTGGTCGTGCTGATCTCGAGTTTTCCGTTCGCCATCCAGTGGACCCAGGAGCACGCGCCGGCGATCTTGCACATGGCGCACAACAGCCAGGAGGAAGGAAACGCGTTGGCCGACGCGCTGTTCGGCGACTACGATCCTGCCGGGCGATTGGTGGTAACCTGGCCGATGTCGCTCGATCAGCTGCCACCGATGATGGACTATGACCTCCGGCACGGCCGCACCTACATGTATTTCCGTGGGAAGCCGCTCTATCCGTTCGGTTACGGTCTCAGCTACACCACGTTCGCTTACTCCAATCTGCGGATAAGTTCTGGGCAATTGAAGCGCAACGGCGAAATCACGGTGAGCTTCGATGTTCAGAACACTGGATCGCGCGCCGGAGACGAAGTGGTGCAGATGTACGTCTCGCACGTGAACTCGAAAGTGGATCGGCCGATCGAAGAACTGAAAGGATTCAAGCGCGTTGCGCTCGGTGCCGGCGAGAGGAAAACGGTTTCGTTGCCGCTGAAAGCGAGCGCTCTGTCTTATTGGAACACCGCGAGAGGCACTTTTGAAGTGGAGCCGGATCAGGTGAACGTGAAGGTGGGAAGTTCTTCGGCAGACATCAAGCTGCAGCAAGTACTGAGCGTGAGTCCGGAATAACCCCGGCATTCCTGCTCGACGCACCCACTATCGCTTGGCAATTCCGGCCGTGGGTTTGCTGTGCAGCGGAATGCGCAACGCATAGGCGTACCTCCCGGCGGGTTGCCCGGGGAGTTGCAGGTGCAGTCCATCCGCGTCCTGGTGCCACTCGACCCTCGCGTCTGATCCCAGCAAACTAACGTCCATGATGTTTTGGTCGTGGAGTGTACTGCTGCCCAGGCTACGAATCGTTACTCTTCCATCCACTGGCCAACCCAATTCGATGGCGTAGAGAGTATTTCCCTTGGTGGTGAAGCGGAAGTCCTCGGCCGTATATGGCTTCGCATCCTTTTCGTGGAACGCCCCTGCTTCGACCGCAGTCGGTCCTTCTCCGTAGTGAGTCCAGGGGCGCGTGCCGTAAATCGCTTCGCCGTTTACTTTTAGCCACGCGCCCACTTCGCGCAGAATCTCTTGAGCCTGCTCTGGAATCGTGCCATCCGGTCGCGGACCGACGTTCAACAGCAGGTTCCCGTTTTTGCTGACTACATCGGCGAGCAAATGAACGATGAATTCCGGCGACTTGAAGGTGTCGTTCTGGATGTATCCCCATGAGGCGTTGCTGACGGAAGTGTCGGTCTGCCAGTGCAGCGGACGAATGTCGGACAGCTGGCCGCGCTCGACGTCAAGCGTGGCCGAGTGTTCTTCGAACGCGTCGTTCTTGTAATTGAGGACCGCGCCGGTGCCGCGCTTCGCAGCCTGGTTGTAGTAGAAGGCGGCAAATTCGGCGAGATGATTGCGAAACGAGGGCTGGCCGATCCACCAGTCGAAATAGATCAAATCGGGATGATATTTTTCGACGATCTCCGCCGTGCGAGCCATCCAATCGTCCATGAATTCGGGCGAAACATAGGTCCAGTCTTCGTAAAGCCTGTCCTCGTATCCCGGTTTCACCAGCCGGAATTGCGCTGGCCCGTAGAATGCGGCGTAGCGCGGATCGTTCACATCGGAGTCGAACGTGCGCCCCCCGTCGAAGAACCAGTCATGTTCGGCGCGATGCGACGACGCCCCGAGGTGCAGACCTTCGGCCCGGATGGCTTGCGCCAATTCGCCGAACAGGTCGCGCTTTGGGCCCATTTTTGCGGCGCACCAATCTGTGAGGCCGGAGTCATAGATGGGGAAGCCGTCGTGATGCTCCGCCACCGGAACCACGTATTTTGCGCCGGCTTCGCGAAACAGGCGCGCCCAGGCTTTCGGGTCGAAGTGCTGGGCCGTGAACATCGGAATGAAATCTTTGTAGCCAAATTTGCTTTGCGGTCCATAGGTTGCGATGTGGTGTTTGAATTCAGCAGAACCTGTCTGATACATGTTGCGCGAATACCATTCGTTGGCGAATGCAGGGACGGAGTACAGTCCCCAGTGAATGAAAATTCCGAATTTCGCATCTTCATACCAAACTGGCGCCTGGTAGTTTCGCAGCGACTCCCAATTGGGACGAAAAGGACCCTCATTGGCTTGTCGTTTGACCTCTTTCAGAATCTCGCGGCGCGCTCCGTCATACTTGCTTACGGACTTTTCCCAGGAGCTTTCAATCGCAGCGGGATCCGGCCGCAACTGTTGAGCCCACAAGACAGAACTCGCGACAACGAGCATGGCGAGCATTGCAAAGGCTTTGATCGACTCAGGCAGGCGTGGTGGCTTTGCCAACGGCGAAAGCAGAAGACGTTTTGTTACTACGCTCGCTTTTAACAGCATTGGGGACTTGCGGCTCCCTTTGTTGACGCTTCGGGCCTGAGGGGAAGATTATGACGGAGCACAGGCGACTCCGTAGAGAACGATCAACCCAGGTTGCTGCCGGAACACATTTCAAACAAGAGTGTCGTTAGAACTCAAATGCCGGTCTAGTCCTTGTCGAGATACTCACTGGGCACGTCGTCCTCTGGAACCTCGTGAGTATGAACCTCGCCTTCATCGGCGTTTTCGGCGTCCTCGACGCCGATCACTGCATCCGCCTCAAAGGCGTTTCCCTCTTCGAGCAATTCATCGACGCTCTCCGAATCAGCGGCTTCGCTGCGAGACAATCCCTGCAAGTCTCCCGACTGCTCGCCGGATTGCGATCCTCCACGTTCCAGGTACGGCGCAGCAGCTAAACGCCGGCCCCGTTTGCCAACCTGCCTGTTAAGCGAACTGGCGGGCGCCGCCTTTTTCGCGGCGGATTTCTTCTTCGCCAACCGATTCCGCAGCTTGCTGGGACGACTCACCTTCTTCTTCGGCGTCGTCTTCTTACGAGCCGCTTTCTTGGCTGACTTCTTCCCGGTCTTCTTTTGAGCGGTCTTTTTTCGAGGGGTCATTGGCGCAGTCTAGCACCAGAGGTCCGGCAAGACCAACTCGCAGGTCTTCACGACCCCGCGTACAACTGAAACGGCGCCCAGTAAAAAGGATTGCGGAACGGACTGCCGTGAAGCAGCGAGAGCTTGGCGGCGCGCAGGGCCGCGTCGGGAGTGGCTCCTTTATTGAGTTCGTCATAGAAGCGATCCATCAGTTGTTCTGTCGATGCGTCGGTCACGTCCCAGAGGGCGGCGATCACGTTGTGCGCGCCCGCTCGCAGAAAAGCCCAGGCGAGTCCCACTAATCCCTCGCCGGAGTAGGCGCGCTCGCCGGCGCCATAACAAGCAGAAATTGTGACCAGGTCGGCATGCAAACGGTGCTGAACGATGTCGCGTGCGTATAACTTGAACGAATCGCCAGCCGCCGGATCTTTTGACAGCACGATGGCCGAGTCCAGCGGACTCAGGCGGCTGGCTGTCCCATGCGCGACAAAATGGATGTACGAAAACTGCTCCGGATGACTGCTCAGATATGCCACCGGTGTCGCCTCAACGCCGGCGAATATTTGGCGCTGGGCGTTTCTAAAATGCCCGGCAACGCTCAGCACCTGAGCCTGAGCATTCGGCAATGCGGGATACTCTTCGTTCGGCGCGACAGCGTTGCCGATCAGCAGCAACCTGCGCCGGCTACGCTTTCTCTCCCCGCTTCTCTCTCCGCTGTACGCAGCCGAAAGCAATCGCAGAGAACTGGAATCGGTGATGACAGCATCGTCAATCCAGTAGTGGGGAAACGGGTCGGGAACGATCAGAGTTTCAAAGTTCAGGTTGTTCAGACCGCCGTCGGGAATTACGAAAACCCTGGCGCCTTTCGGCAACAGCGACCTCGCCGGAGAGATGAGACTGCGATAGAGCGATCGGCCATCTTCGTTGGCAGATTCCAGAACGTCGGCCGGCCCGATAAGAGCATTGCGATAGCGCTGTTCGGCGGCTTCGATTTCCTCGCGTGCCGGCAGCGTGAACAATCTGATATCTCGCGGCGTAATTGCCCACAGATACGACCGATTTTCGCCCAGCCAGTAATAAAGGATCACCCCCTTCGCGCGGCTGGCGATTGCCTTGGCGTCCAACAGCGGCGCGGCGAGCTCTGTTCCCTTCCCCGCCCCGTTGTCCCTTTGCGCGCCGAGAGCTTCATTCGTGAGCAAACCCTCCGACAGCGTTCGGGCTCGGCTGTAGTCGGCCCAACGCAGGGCTTCGTTCGTCTTTCCCTGCGCCACGAGGAAATGAACGTAGTCGTCGTAGATGTGTGCTGCATTCGTGAGGAACGAAAGCTGCGAATCCTCGTGGCGAACACTGAGTCGGGCCGCTTCGAATGTAGCCAGCGACGCTCGATACTCGCGGTCGGCAGCATCCCATTGCTTCTGATCCTCATCGAGCCGCGCCAGCGAGTGTTCGGCCTCCCATTTGAAAGACTCCGGACAGTCACGCTCCTGCTCGATATCCTTGAAGATTTGCCACGCCTTGGCCGCATCGCCGCGCCGCGCCGCGATCTGTCCCTGGACAAGAACGGGATAGATTTCATCCACATGATTGCCGCTCTCGTGAGCGATGTCCAGCGCCCGCGCAGCATATTGCCCGGCCCTGTCGAGATCGCCGGTCTGCAACGCTAAGCGAGCCAGCACGCGTAAGGCGTTGTAAACGTCCTGCCTGGCCCTGATGCCCTCGGCAAGGTCCAAGGCCCGCTGAAAATACTGCGCCGCCAGATCGAACTTGCGCTGGTCCATGTAGATGTAGCCAATGTTGGTAAGTTCATTCTCCTGGTCGAAAGTGTCGCCGACTTGAGCGGCGCGTTGCTCCGCCTGCTGGAACGATTCCAGCGCGTTTTCGGAATCTCCGAGCCTGTAGGAAGCCCAGCCGGAGTTTCCTCTCGCCACCAAGGCGACTCGATCCGCAACCAGAGCAACCGCGGCTTGGTATGCGGCGTCAGATTGGTCCTTCTCCTCGTCGAAGTGCTCCTCGGCACCCGCAACCAGAGCCAGATTGCTCAGCGCAGTTGCTTCCAGAAACCGATCCGCATGAAGACGAGCAAAAGACAGGCTTTGCTGAAAGAGCCGGGCAGCGTCGGTCATTTGTCCGCGCTCGACAGCCAATATGCCACGCGCCCGATCCGCAATCCCGCAGCTGCGCTCTTCGTGCGAGACGCACATCTGTTCGGCTCGGCTCAAAGCGCCCTCCGCTTCGGAAAACGCGTGTAAGCGGGCATATGCTACGCCCTCCACTGAGAGGGCCTGAATGATTGAATCTCTGTCGTCTGCAGGGGTGGGGGCAGCGGTGAGCAGATGCAATGCCTCCTGGCTCATCCCTCGCCAGAGCATCGACTCCGCTTCCAGGATTCTGAAGCGGAACGCCCACGCCGGATCCGAGTCGTGAAGTCGTTTGTACTGCCTCTCGGATTCGTCCTGGCTCGCTGTTAGATCACCGTGCTGGAAGGCTTTCTGCGCGCGGTCGAAGGCGGCCTGCGGATGGTCACGACTACAGCCCAACCCACAGGCCACCAGAAGACATAGACCGAGAACTAGGGCACTGTATGGCCGTTCGAGGTCGAACTCCCTGCGGCAGCTTCGCCGTCTCCCACGCAGCCCAGTTTCATCTTGACGGTGGTTAGCGTGAAGTAGACGCAGGCCCTTGTCGAACCTTCGTACATTTTCTCGCCGATTTCGACCTCGCCCAGCGCTACCGAGCCGAACTCCGGAATCACCAGCACATGCCCAAACGATTCCACTCCCGGAATCGGAATCTCGCCGATGCTCTGGACCAGGGAACATGTGATGGGTTTGCGCTCGCTTGTATCGCCCTCGTCACAAATACTGATGAGTTGCTGAATGTAGGCAAGCCTCTCATCGTACTGTTCCTTCAGCGCTTTGGGAAGGCCGCGTGCCCCGGCGATTTTTGCCGTCTGGCCGCGAACTTTCTCGAGAAAGTTCGGATCCTGCAAGTAAGCTCTTCCGCCAGCCGGACGATCTCCGCAGAACCCGAGATTGAGAGTCAGCGTAACCGGGAAACCGCCAACCTGAAAGTTTTTGAACTGCGTGCCCAGAAAGGTCACTTTCGGCACGTGACCGTCTACATAAGGGTGTTCGGTCGAAACCTGCGATACGATCCGGTCGGCCGCAATGATCTCGAATACGTTGAGCCCTTCCAGAATCGATGTCGAAAGTGTAACCCAGCCGTTGGTCTTCAAACTGCGTGCGCCCGAGACGCGCGTCTCTCCCTTGGTGAAGGAAATCAGTCCTTCAATGCTGAAGTCGTCGACGTAGCGAGTGAGGTGACCGCCTCGCCGGTCGTTCAAACTGACTGGCGCTTGCAGTTCGATTTTCTGCTCGATAGGACGCTTCAAGTGTCCGCTGAGCACGTGCGCTTCGGCATGATAATCGTGCGAGGGCGTGATGTTCGAGGCTGCTTCTTGTGCTTCGGTCATGGTTGCCATGGTTCGCTCCAGAGAGGTTACTTTTGAATTTGCAATTCAAACGAAGTGCTACCGAGGTCTTTGCTATCCCCTGCGGCGGTGACGCCGCGGACTGACATCCGATAGGTTCCTGCTTCCCGATCGGCTCCCGGGATTTGCATCGGCCACTGGTCCTGGCCGGGTTTGGCCGGGAAGGTGAGTGACCATTCTAGCTTCCCTTTTGGGTTATACAAGTCCGCTGTATAGCTCGCGTAGTTCCCGTCCGGTGGAATCCGGACAAACAGCAGAAAAGCCCCATCCTCCGGCACGGTAAGTGGTGGCCTGGCTGCGCCCCATGTCCCAACGGCTACCGAAGCCCACGGCAAGACCCGAGGTTGCGTGAGCCCCCGCAGTTTCGGATACATCACCAGATTCTGATATCCGACGATCGCCAGCAGAACCGCCAGCAGCGGCACCGCAAATGCCGGCCGCAGCCACGCGAACCATCCCGAGCGAACTGTTTCCCGGCTGCTATCGCGGACCGGGATCGGATCGGAGCTCTCTGCCAAGATGACCTTGCTGTGCTCCACAAACTCCGATCCTGCTTGAATATCCTGAGCACATTTCTGACAGTCGAAAAAGTGCTCTTCAAACTCGTCCCGCTCCTCGGGTTCGAGCTCATTCAGCAGATATCTTTCCGTCATTTTCTGTTGAACCACCGCATTGTGGTCCATGGTTTCCCCCTCGCTAATCATTAAGTGCCAGAAAGCATCGCAAGGTTTCCTAGGCCGGAGCGAAATCTGGGGGATTATCGCCCATGTGCTTCAGATACGATGACTTGAATGCGTGCTTGGCACGGTGTAACAGCACTCGCAAATACTCCCGATCGACTCCGAAATCGCGGCAAACTTCATCCTTGTCCCGCTCCTCAATAAAAACCTCGCGCAACAGCCGCCGGTCGCGCTCGGAAAGCGTATCCAGGATCTCCCTGACTTTCTTCTGCGTTTCCTTGGAAAGCATTTGCTCTAATACGTCCAAGTCCGGGGAGGGAACACTCTTTTCCTCCTCCTCGTCCATGGAGGCGCTTCGCAGGTTCGAGCGGAAGTACTCCAACACCACGTTGTTACATATTGAGTTGACGAACGAGCCCAGGCGGTCTGGTTGATGAATCTTTCCGTCCCGCAGAGCCACAAAGAACCGGGAGAAGGTCTCCTGGCGCACGTCTTCGATGGTTTCGGAAGATTTCAGGCGCGAGTACAGCTTGATCCTGATCAGCTTGCTGAAATACGTCGAAAAGTGTTCCTGCGTCCGAAAATCGCCGGCGCGCAAACGCTCGATGTAGGATTCGTCAAAGGACTGGAAGACCAAGTACGTGCCCCGGGGATTTCGCAGTGCCACAGAGTGTAGCACTGGAAGAGACCCACCGTCGCCGTTTTCCGGGTTTTGCGCAGGTAAGGACGGGCGTTTTGGAAGCAGGTGGATGCTACGTCGGCAAACGGTGGGCGAGATGGGTCGCGTGTTGCGCACTAACTGGATAAACTCCTGTGAACTCGGAATCGAAGGAGTAGAGGTCCTGCGCCCTTTGGAGAAGACTTAATTTCAAAAGTGCCGGAACCGCTTCCCCCTTCGGTTCCGGCACATTTATGAGAACCCTACCTAGTGGTTGCCGGGCTGGGTCCCTTCGGCCGATCGCGCTAACGTCGCGATCTGCGTTACTTGTAGGGATAGTGCAGAAACCCTCGAAATCGTTTCAAAGAAATTTGCGCGGGATCTAGACCGGAATTCAGATCCGAATCCGGGCGGGAACCCCGACAAGAGACCCCGCGGCCAGATTCGTCCCCCTTACTGCGAAGACGAGCGCCTTCCGATGATCGGCCCGCGAATCCGCACCCCAGGTTTCCCTGGCGTCACCTGGGTTGGCGCAGATTGCCGGATCAAGCTTCGCGGACCGGCTTCCGCGCCTTGCCTTGTAGTGGTTGAAGTTGAATTGCTCCGAAAGTTGCTTCGCTTTTCTCCGCAACACATGATGGTTTTCTCCTTATTAAATGTAGATAAATGCGCCGGGCCAGAGAGCAAGCCCTGACCCGGCGCGTGGTTTTGTCGCAACTAGTCGCCTGAAACAACGCAGAAGCCAGCGGTACCCGAATTACCGTTCCAGTTCCCCGGCGCACTGTTGACAATCGTGTTATCCCAGACGTCGAGCAGAACCACGTAGCCGCAAGGAGGCATCACGGCTGGCGAGGTCAACGAAAGCGACCAGGCCGCTCCCGCTGCTCCCGTGTCCGAGATTCCACTGGACGGCACTGGAGCGTTGCCGCTCGGCAGTGTCTCGAGGCTGTAGTGGCCAATCTGGCCGGTTGTTCCCGTGCCCACCTCCGTTGCCACGAAAACGCCGTTGAGCGTCGGAGTCGTGCTCGGATTGAACTGCTTGCAATCACCGCCGCTCGCCAGATTGATGTTGGCGATCGGTTGAGTGTTCACCAGCTGGATAAGATAGTTCACGGTTCGGCCGAGAACGTTATCTGAAAGATCCGCGATCTCCAGCCACAGGTTGTACAAATCGTTTCCGTTCGAGTACCAGTATGCGAGGTTGTTGTCGATGTTCTGGCTATTCGGCAGATAGGTGAAGAATCCTTCTGGATCTGGGAACTGCGTAGTTGGATTGCCGAACTGGTCCGTGGTCACGATCGAATGCGTGAGAGGAATCGGCAGCGGTAAACTGACGTCCTGCACCCACGCGCGATACTTGAAGCCCACGGAAGGCAAACCCTGCACCACGATTTCCTGTCCGAAGGGGCACTGCCGCGAACTATCGTACGGATCGGCAGGCGTTCCCTGAAGAGCAAAAACCGCCCCTGGCAGCGTAGTTCCTGGCCGCGCCGTCGCTCCGGTTGTGTCGATCTGAGCTACGCCGATTCCTCCGATGATCGCAATGTTCGGCACTCCAGCCTGCACGGGCTGTCCAGAGGGAATCTGCACCAGAGCATTCTCCTGATTGCCCCACACCGGAACGTAATTCGGATCGGTCGGAGGAGGTGGCGTTTGCCAGGACAGAATCGCCCGTACGTTCGCCGTTTGCGCCCCGTTCGTGCAGGGCTGCATGTGGCTCGCCAGGTCGATAGGCAGCACCGCCGCATAATCCAGGCCGTCGGCAGGGATGTCAGAAATGTCATGCGTGTTGATCGTGGCCGTTCCTTCATATTGATAGCCGCTGCCCCAATCCACCCAGAACGCCACATACTCGGTGCTGCCCGCGGTGCACAGTCCGCCGTTGAAGCCGTAAGGCAGCTTGACGTTGACCACGCCTACCAGCGTGCTGCGGTTCGTGTCGAGGCCGACGCAATCCAACTGCTCGTAATCGGTATTGCCGCTGGTCGACAAAATGCTGCCAACGACGTCCCCGAGGTTCACGTTGATCGCGTCCAGCGCGCTCTTGCCCTTTCCGGTGGCAACGCTCGCCAGACTCGTCGAACCCTGGCTCTCCGAAACTTTGACGATCTCGGGGTACAGGAATCGAGCTGCGGGAACCGGCGTGCCGTTGTACAGTTCAGCGAGTTCAGTCGCGCTCAACGCCTTCTTCGGCGCAGCCGCGATCTTCTGGGTGAGATCCACCGCCTGCTTTACGTTGGCTGGAAGCTGCACCTTCGAAAGCGCCAGAAGATTTTCAAAAATAATGAACTCCCACGCCGGGCTCTGGATAGTAACGTCGACCACGTTGCCCCACACGGGTGAATACCCAGGCGTGTTTGCCGGCGGGATAAAGTTCCACGAAAGAATCGCCCGCACCTGCGGCAGGTTCTCGATGAAACAAATATCCTCCGGCAGGGTGACAGGCAACGCCACGCTGTATTCCAGCGGCTTCGGCCCGGGAATATCGTAGACCGTAAAACCGGCTACGCCTTGGTCCTGCCAAGTCGTGCCGCCATCGAAGGACAAGTAGAACCGAACATACTCTTGCGATCCGTTCGTGCAGACGCCGCCCTCGTAACCGGTCGTCTGCTTGATTGAGACCACGGCTTCCAGACGGCTCAACGCAAGCGAGAACCCCACGCAGCCCAGTTCCTCGTAAGCGGTGTCGCCGGCGATGTTCAAGACCGGTTTGAGCCCGCTCTGTTCCAGGTTCCCGAAATAGTTTGGATTGGCGAGCAGCAGCATGCGCAGATTCGCGCGCGCCTGCTCGACCGGCAGTTGGTTGATAGAAATGTTTTTGGCTTTCTTCGCACTTCCCGCGCTGGGAGCGGAACTCTGATTCTTCTTCGCACTCATGATCTTTCTCTCCTTCACATACTCCTGCGTCATCGCAGACGAACTGCGATTCTTGGCAGACTTAAACGGCCCGTTCGTGAATTCTTGGTCTCAGCCGCAAAGACAGGAAGACAAGCAGACCGGCTTTCCGATTTTTTTCTGTTTTCAGACGAGTGGGGAGAAAGCGTTCACCTGCAAACCATCCGCAGGCGATCGAACCGTGCAGAGTAGTGACTTCGACGGGCCGAACGTTTCAATGAGATCGCGCGCCTGTGCTACGCTAATCGCGAATCGACGTTTGGAAGGTCCCCATGGGAGATCTCAGCCGTATCGGAGTGTCCATCGACTCGGAACTGCTGCGACGGTTCGACTCATTCATCGCCGCGAAAGGCTATGAGAATCGCTCCGAGGCGTTCCGTGATTTGATTCGCGACCGGCTTGTGGGCTCGGTAGTCGTCGCCGCCAATGCGCTTGTGGTTGGCACCGTCACCCTCATCTACGATCACCACACTCGCCTGCTGCCGGAAAAACTCACCGATCTCCAGCACGAGTCCCACGCGATCGTCATTTCCACCCTGCATGCCCACCTCGATCATGAGAACTGCCTGGAGGTGGTCGTACTTCGCGGCAAGTCGAAAGACGTTCAAAAGCTCGCCGACCGCCTTATCAGCACAAAAGGAGTGCAGCATGGGCGGCTAGTCATGAGTTCCCCAGAGACCGTGTCTCATCCCCATCCCCATCCTCATCATCATCCCCCACGCCGATGACACTCCCGCCGGGAAATCTCCTATCGGCAAGCCGGGGAAAGTTATAGATACGGAAATAAAACATCAAAATACGCGCGGGCGCTTGTAGCACGATCGTTGACTTCGTGCTATACCATCCCGTAGCACGAATCACAGCAACGTAATATCGAAGCCCAACGGCCACGCCGGGAGGTCGCACAGCGGACTGTGATCCCAATCACAGCGAGGAATCAACTCTAGGGGCATTATGAAAATGAATTTCAATTTCATATTCATGCTTATGCCAAAATCCTATAGAACGCGCATCAGACGCCCCCATCCACGTGTCGCTTCTCTCATTTCGAGCATCTTGCTTAGACCTCAGATCGCCATCCGGATCGCTTCCCTGCTGGCTCGCGCTGGGGCCGCGGCAATTCTCGTCTGCTTTTCCGTTTCGCTGTTTGCCGCGGCCAGCGGCAGCCTCTCTGGAACCTTGAAAGATCCGACCGGCGCCGTGATTGTCGAAGCCAAACTTACCCTGGTCAATACGGTGCTCAAGTCGGAATATGTAACGAAGTCGAACGGTGAGGGATTCTATTCATTCCCGGCTCTTCCGGTCGGCAGCTACGATCTGACGATCGACGCCACGGGGTTCGAAACCCAAGAGAAAACTAATTTGGCGATCGATACCGACGCAGCCCTCACATTGGATGCCGTGCTCAGTCTGGGCGAGCGCTCTGAAAATATTATGGTAGAAGGGGAATCGGCGGCGGTCGAAGTGCAAGTCGATACCGTGGCAACCCATCTGGGCGAACTCGTAACCAGTTCGCAGATGACCGCGCTGCCCTTGAATGGGCGCAGCTATACTGACCTGCTTCCGATCCAGCCTGGAGTTGCTCCGGTCTCCACTTTACTTCCGAACTCGGTAATCATGGCCGGAGTGACGGGCGGACTTTCGCCCTCAGGCGATTTGAATCCGGGAAACTTGTCGATCGATGGACAGAGAGAATCGTCGAACGGTTTTTTGGTGGATGGAATCGATGTGCAGGAGCATATGAATGGTGGAACCTCCATCGTCGCGAACCTGGACTCGATCGACGAATTTCGTGTTCTCACCAATAACTTCGACCCGGAATACGGAAATTACAACGGGGGCATGGTTACCGTCATCACCAAGTCGGGCAGTGACCGCTTCCACGGCAACGCGTTCGAGTTTCTGCGAAACACGGGTTTGGATGCCCGCGGCTACTTCGATCCGAGCCGTCCCGTTTTCCGGCAGAATCAATTCGGCGGCACTCTCGGCGGCCCCATCCAGCGTGGCAAAGTGTATTTCTTTGCGGACTATCAAGGCACTCGAACCAATGAGGGCGTCGAGACCGGAAACATCTCGGTTCCTTCCGTCCAGGACCGCACCGGCAATCTGTTCGATCAGGCTGGGTCATTCGTGACCACGGACGTCAACGGAAATACCGTCCCCACTACCGTGAGCGGTCCATCCTTGGCTGGCATGCTTTCGCAAGACCTGGGTTACGGAGTCACCGCGGGTGAACCTTACTACACTGCGGGATGCACCACGAACTCTTCGTGCGTGTTTCCGAATGCAGTCATTCCCGTGGCAGCGTGGTCGGCGCCGGCTCTCGCGCTGCTGCCATACATTCCTTCCCCCAACTCCGGCGCTGATCAATTCTCTACTTCCGCATATCCACAAACGGTGCGTGACGATAAATCCTCCGGGCGAATCGACGCCAACGTTGGGCGATGGGGCCAGTTTTCCGCGTACTACTTCTTCGACGACTACCGCCTCGACAATCCCTATCCCGG
Source organism: Terriglobales bacterium (assembly GCA_035504195.1). Taxonomy (GTDB): domain Bacteria; phylum Acidobacteriota; class Terriglobia; order Terriglobales; family Acidobacteriaceae; genus Sulfotelmatobacter. The sequence goes on along the minus strand of DATJSG010000016.1, from coordinate 21,093 downwards.
ACAACAAGGCGGAGCAAGCATCCCCGGTTTTGATGCTCTGACATTCGGACGCGCCCAACTCATCAGCCTCGGCGACACAAAAGTTTTTGGAGCTGGCACGGTGAATGAATTCCATTCAGGGTATCTTCGCTATGCCAATGTGATCGGCCAACCGCACGGTGGCCTCGGTATAAGCCAGGCGGCGCAGGGCTTCTCGGCCAACACGGGCGCGGGCGGATTCCTGGTGCAGGCGCCGCAATTTGAAGGCGTTGAAAACATTGTTTTTCCTTCCTTCGTAATGGGCGTTCCCATCACCAACGAAACCCAGACCAACAACACTCTGTATTTGAGTGATATGTTGTCGAAAGTGATCGGCACACATACTTTGAAATTTGGCGGGCAGTTTCACTGGGATCAGGTGAACGAGCATCCCAACGCTACCTTTAATGGAACCTTCAACATCGATGGAACTGAAACTGGCTCAGCCTTCGCCGATTTTCTGATCGGTGTCCCGAGCAATTTCACGCAGTCCTCGGGCCAGCCCTTTTACCCGCGAAACCGGTATGCGGGCTTGTTTGCGCAAGACAGTTGGCGAGCGCGAAGCGATTTAACCATCAACGCCGGCCTTCGCTGGGACTACATCATGCCCTTCTGGGAGAAGTACAACAACATTCAGACCGTCATCCCTGGAAGGCAGTCGCTGTTGTACCCGGGGTTGCCCCAGGACTTGGTGGTTCCTGGCGATCCCGGAATTCCGAGCACCATTTCGCCGTCGAAGCCCGATAACTTTGCCCCACGGATCGGTTTTGCCTACGCGCCGAGATTTGACCACGGAATTCTGAGGGAACTTTTTGGAGACAACGGTAAGAGCAGCATCCGGGCGAGCTATGGGATCTTCTACACTGCATTTCCAGGTCTGTCAGCGGGGGTCATGTATGGGGTTGCCCCATTCGGCGATAACTACCTTTCACCCGAACCGCCCCTGTTTGCGACGCCCTTCATCAATGCCGCCGATGGCGGCCAGAATACGAATCCGTTCCCACTGGCGTTTCCTCCGCATAAGGTCTCAGCCACGAACCCGGATACACAAAGTTTCGCCAGCGTAATCCCGATCTCGGCCGACGTCTCTCTCTATTATCGCGATGCGGTTCCCTACACTGAGAACTACATGCTTTCGTTCGAGAGGCAGATCACGACCGGCACGCTTCTCACCATTAACTATGTAGGAAATGAAGGACATCACATTCTCGCCGTAGTCTCCAACAACCCCGCCAACCAGGCTCTCTGCCTCAGCCTCAGTCAACCCAGTGAGGTAGCGCCCGGAAGCCCCACCTGCGGCCCGTTTGGCGAAGATGCCGTCATCACCAGCGCCGGCGGGCAGGTGTATCAAGGAGTACGAGATGGCCTCGGCTCCAACTATCACGAGGATACCTGGCAACAAACCATTGAGAACTCGAGTTACAACGCATTGGAGACCAATCTGCGCTACGTTGGACACCGATCCACCTTTTTGCTTGGATACACGTACAGCAAATCGATTGATCAAGGTTCAAATCTTGGCGAACAACTCGATCCTTTGAACCACGCGGCCACGCGCGCAATTTCCGCCTGGGACATGAAACACAACTTTGTGGGAAGCTTCAAGGTGGATCTGCCGTTCGATCTGCTCTCCGGGCACAATACCCGCCTGAGCGAGGGATGGAGCATCGCCGGCACTGCGCGTCTCAGCACTGGTCTGCCGGTAACCCTGCTAGACGACTCGGATAACTCACTGCTCGGAACCCTGGGCAATGGCATTAACAATTACCTGCTCGATACGCCGGAGTATCACGGGGCGCCGCTCGACATCAATACCAATCCCAGAAACGGCCGGCCCGCGTTCAACAACGCGCTCGCCGCCTTCACTACCGAGACGCGCGGGCAACTGGGGAATGTTCCGCGGCGTTTTTTCTATGGCCCCGGAATCGATAATTTTGACCTCGCGCTGACAAAAATGTTGAAAGTGACCGAGTCAAAATCGTTTGAATTTCGCCTGGAAGCCTTCAACGCGCTCAATCATGCCCAGTTTTATGGTGCCGCCGCAGTGGATGGCGAAGTGAATGATCCCCACTTCGGACAAGTCGTGAGCGCGGCTGCCCCGCGCCTGGTCCAACTGGGTTTGAAGTTCGCGTTCTGAGACTGGCCCTGGAGATGTTTCGCCTCGCATTTCGCGCGCCTCATCGAGCCGGGCACAGCGACTGCCCGACCCGACAACATTCGCCTAGACGCCCGGGAGCGCCGCGTTGAATGCTTTGCCAAGAGAGCACCCGCTGCGAATGATTGAACCGTGACCAGCCTCTGCGCATCCAAGAGCCGAGGATCTCACATGCGAGCCGACATCATTCCAGGCGCCACTTTTCCCGACTATGAGCTTTCCGACCACACCGCGACGCGGCGCAAGCTCTCCGAACTGCAAGCACAACATCCCATGGTTCTCGTCCTCAGCCGCGGAGGTTTCTGCCCCAAGGACCGGCGCCAGGCGGAAGGACTGGTTCAACTTCATCGTGAGCTCGAGGTTGCCTATTGCCGCCTGGTCACGATCAGCACCGACAACATCACCGAGACCAATGAATATCGCACCGCCGTCGGCGCCCACTGGCCATTCCTCTCCGACGCCGGCCGCGTGGTGCAAAAAGATCTCGACATTGCCGAATACACCGATCCCATCCACAATCCCATGATCCCGCACGTGATCGTCCTCGAGCCCGGTCTGGTGGTTTATAAGGTCTACAACGGCTACTGGTTCTTCGGACGACCCACCGTGGAAGATCTGCGCCAGGATCTGCGGGCTGTCCTGAAGAAATGCCGGCCGGATTGGGACATCACCGCGCCTGAACTCAGAGCGGCGTGGCAGCAAGGCCGCAAGGATCTCTTCTATCCCTACGGCAAGCCTTTCGTCCAGACTCTCGGCGAACAAGACTAAAGAGCCGTCTCAATACTGGCTGACGGCCTCAGCGCTTGCAGGTCTGGCGGCTGATGGGTAAGCTGGCTGAGCGAGCTTTTACGCGCACGGCGATCGTAGGCTTTCGGAAAGAGAAATCTGCGCGCGCCACCGGAAACGATACCCGATGGAAACCGATCCCGATCTCCGTCCCGATTCAGATTCCGATTCAGGCCCCGATTCAACGATCGCGCCCCAGGCCGCCGCTAGATCGCCTGTTGTCGCCCAGCCGGTGGACGCACCGCTCACTCGCACCGCCATCTTTCTGGTCGCGACGCTCAACCCAGGCTCTGAAAATAGCGGTGCAGTGCGCTCATTATGCGGAGACCTGGCCGCTCTTTTGCGCGCCGTGGGATTTCGCGACCTCGAAGGAGGACTTTCCTGCGTGATGGGATTTGGATCGGAGGCGTGGGACAGACTCTTCGCGCCGCCGCGTCCGGCAGAATTGCATCCGTTCCGTGAGATTCGCGCCGGAGCGCGCCACGCTGTGTCCACTCCAGGGGACCTGCTTTTCCACATCCGCGCCAAGCGCATGGACCTGTGCTTTGAGCTGGCAACCCAGATTATGGCGCGCATCGGAAACGCCGTGTCGCCAGTGGACGAAGTGCACGGCTTTCGCTACTTCGACGATCGCGATCTTATCGGTTTCGTCGACGGCACGGAGAATCCTCGAGGTATGGCCGCAACCGAAGCCGTGCTCATCGGCAAGGAGGATGCTGCATTCGCCGGAGGCAGCTACGTCATCGTGCAAAAATATCTCCATGATCTTGGTGCATGGAACGCGCTCTCCACGGAGGCGCAAGAACGCATCATCGGCCGAGCCAAGCTTTCCGACATCGAACTGGATGATTCGGTCAAACCTGCGTCGGCGCACAACGCGCTCACTACCATCGTCGAGAACGGGAAAGAAATCAAGATTTTGCGCGACAATATGCCCTTCGGCCGGCCCGCGCATGGTGAATATGGCACTTATTTCATCGGCTACAGCCGGTCGCCCCGCACCATCGAGCAGATGCTCGAGAACATGTTCATCGGCCGTCCGCCCGGCAACTACGACCGGTTGCTCGATTTCAGCCGTGCCGTCACCGGAGGTCTGTTCTTCGCGCCTTCGGCAACATTTCTGGACAACGTTGCTGATGACCAAGCGATTGAAGATCAGGCTGCGCTTGCGGAATCCGCCGCAGCGGTGGCCGAAAACTCTTCATCTTCATTCAGCCCGTCTTCATCCATTCCATCGGAGCGCCATGGTTCGCTCGACATCGGCTCACTCAAAGGAGATACACAGCATGAATAATCTGCATCGCGAGCTGGCACCCATTTCCGATTCGGCCTGGGCTCAAATCGAAGAGGAAACGACGCGCACGCTCAAGCGCTACCTCGCCGGACGGCGCGTTGTCGACCTAAAGGGACCGGCCGGCACCGGCCTCTCCGCCGTCGGCACCGGCCACCTACGGACCATCACAGCCCCAGCGAAAGGCGTCGTCGCGCGGCAGCGCGAGGTCAAGGCGATCGTCGAGTTGCGTGCCCCGTTCGAACTGGATCGCAGCGCCATCGACGACGTCGATCGTGGCGCGAACGACTCCGACTGGCAACCGGCGAAAGACGCCGCGCGGCAGATCGCGTTTGCAGAGGACGCGGCCATATTCGAGGGCTACGCCGCCGCCGGAATTGGGGGCATTCGCCAAGGGACGAGCAACCCGATCATGACGCTCCCCGCCGACGTGCGCGAGTACCCGCAAGCCATCGCCCAGGGCTTGAGCCAGTTGCGTCTCGTCGGTGTCAACGGCCCCTACTCTGTGCTGCTCGGCGCCGATGCCTACACCGCACTAGCTGAGACCAGCGACCACGGATACCCGGTGCTGGAGCACGTCAAGCGGCTCGTAAAAGATCAAATCATCTGGGCGCCCGCCATCACCGGCGCTTTCGTGTTGACTACGCGTGGGGGCGATTTCGAGCTGCACATCGGCCAGGACGTCTCCATCGGCTATCTCAGCCACGCCGATGCCGCCGTCCACTTGTACCTGCAGGAGACATTCACTTTCCTTCTTCTTACCACCGAGGCCGCTGTCGCGCTGGCTTCTCCTGCGAAAGCGAAGAAGTGAGGTGAGACTCGGATTGTTCTGGCAGTGAACTCGCGCGATTCAGGGATTCGTAGTTGCGATTGTTTCTGATCGTCCGGTGCTCTGTCCCAACGGCGGAAGGCGGGAATGAAGATCTTTGCGGAAACGTCCCGCATCAGTCGCGCTCTCGAGATCCACATTGGTGGCAGCGACCAGGGGGACAGTCAAGTGTAGTGCGAGGTCACGAGAAGCGAGGGCTGCCTATTGCCGGAGAGTGGAATCGGACGGGATGCAGAGCGGAGGCGTTCCTCCGCCCTGCGTCCGCCCACAGTAGTTTAGAAAAATCCCAAGGGCTTCTGGCTATAGCTCACCAACAGGTTCTTGGTCTGCTGATAGTGTCCCAGGGCAAGTTTGTGAGTTTCGCGGCCAAAGCCGGACTGTTTGTAGCCGCCAAACGCCGCACCCGCTGGATACAGGTGATAGCAGTTGGTCCACACCCGGCCCGCTTTGATCTCGCGGCCCACGCGATAGGCGTTGTTTCCGTTGCGTGACCATACGCCCGCGCCCAAACCGTAAACCGTATCGTTCCCGATGGCGATGGCTTCTTCCAGAGTTTTGAACTTCGTCACCGAAAGCACCGGGCCGAAGATCTCTTCCTGAAAGATGCGCATTTTGTTGTGACCGACGAATACTGTCGGTTTGACGTAGTAGCCGTTCTCCAGATCGTGGCCCAGATGAGCCTGCTCTCCGCCAACCACACACTTCGCGCCTTCTTCTTTGCCGATTTTGATGTACTCCAGGATTTTTTCCAGCTGGTCGCGCGAGGCTTGCGCGCCCATCATGGTGTTGGGATCGAGAGGGTTGCCGACCTTGATCTTGGCCACCCGCTCTACGGCGCGTTCGAGGAACTTATCGAAAATCGATTCCTGGATCAGCGCGCGAGAAGGACAAGTGCAGACTTCCCCCTTGTTAAAGGCGAACAGGGCAAAACCCTCTAGAGCTTTATCGAAGAACTCGTCGTCCTGGTCCATCACATCGGCGAAGAAAATGTTCGGGGATTTTCCGCCCAACTCCAGCGTCTGCGGAATGATGGGCTCGGAAGCGTATTGCATGATCAGCCTTCCAGTTGTGGTCTCGCCGGTGAAGCCGATCTTTGCAATGCGTGGGTTGGTGGCCAGAGCTTTGCCGATCTCGCCACCCGGTCCCGTAACTACGTTAACTACGCCAGCCGGAATCACGTCTGCGATCAGTTGCATCAGCACCAAGGCGCTGAGCGGGGTATTGGAGGCCGGCTTGAGGATTACGCAGTTTCCCGCGCCCAGTGCCGGACCCAGCTTCCACGCCGCCATGAGCAGCGGGAAGTTCCAGGGAATGATCTGTCCCACTACGCCCAGCGGCTCCTTGAAGTGGTAGGCGATGGTGTCGTTGTCGATCTCACTTACTGTTCCTTCTTCGGCGCGGACACAGCTGGCGAAATAACGGAAGTGGTCAATGGCCAGAGGAACATCGGCGGCGCGAGTCTCGCGAATTGGCTTGCCGTTGTCCAGAGTCTCGGCCAGGGCCAGAAGCTCCAGATTCTCTTCCATCTTGTCGGCAATTTTGAGCAGAATGCCGGCGCGAACGGCGGGTGAAGTGCGGGCCCAGAGATCTTTGACTTTATGTGCTGCGTCGAGAGCCTTCTCGATATCTTCCGCCGAGGAACGGGCGATCTCACAGATCGGCTCGCCGTTGATCGGGCTGTAGTCGGTAAAATACCGGCCTTTCAGCGGCGCTACCCACGTGCCGCCAATAAAGTTGTCGTATTTCGCTTTGACACCGCCCTTACGAAGCGTGCTAACCGCTTCCTGGACGGAGGTTTGCTTGACCACATCTGCCACTGCCATAACGATATCTCCTTTAGTTCTACGATCGGGAAAAACACACCTCTCAATATGTTGCGAAGCTACTACTGCCCCCCTCAGGAATCTGTGATCGCCATCACAGCCTCCGGTGATTTCGGGCTCCAGAACTCTCGACGCATCCTCCAACGGCGTCAGCATCTTGTCGCATCACCGTGGGACTCGCAACCAATGACTCGAAAGGTTCGGATGCGCTTCGATTGTGCCGTTAGAATCGGGCAAGCTGGGGTCGATCTTGAGTGCGACGCTCGCCGACAAACGACGATGCGCGGGAGCGCAGCAAAATTCACCGTTGGGAAGATCGGCGGCAGGATCTGGCAGGAGCGGGAGGTCCACCGGACGTATAAACTAGGCGCCCCAAGGGAGGTCAACAAACGCGCTTCGCTGTCGCGGCCGTCATGTATGACTGACAGAGGAGTACGAGTTGCTCTCGCGCTTTGCGGACTGTCGCGGGGGAGGGTCCAGTCTCCAGTAAGGAACGCATCGCGCCCGCCATCGGTCCAAGCATGATATCGATGGCAAATTTGTCAGGTGGCGACTTGATGTCAGACGCCGTCTCCAGCATCGCCTCAACGGCATTCCGAGACCGCTGGTTGATCCGTTTGATCAAAGCGGGGCACCCCCTGACATCGGGGTAATTGCGGGAACCAAAAGTGCCAATGACTCGCTCCTGCGAAGCATTGCAACTCGTGCCCAACAGATGGAAGATTTCATCGTCAGGCTGGAAAAACAGATCTGGGCAACATGGCTGCCAGTTGTTGCGAGTGCCGCATTAGCACTCGGATTCGTCTTGGGGATGCGGGTTGCCAGCGCGCGTGAAGTGCCACCAACGACACCAGGGACCGTTACGTTGCAGAAGATGCCAGTAGAGACATCACCCGAGTCGCAAGTCGTGCTGCAACGGAGGAAAGAGCGCCACTGACTTTGACTCCAGGAGGTTATCGGCGCCGTCTCCGACGAGCTTAAGCTATCCATCCCCACGGTGACGGTTGCCTTGGATCACCTGGTTCGCCTTGGTATAGCCAAGGAGGTCACGGGAAAACGCCGAGCCCGTGTCTTCGGATATTCACGTTATCTGAAGATCCTGAGTGAAGGGACAGAACCCATCCGACAGTAGCAGGCAGTTTTCGTTCGGGCGGTTGTTCAAGGTTCGCATGTCAGACAAAGTCATTTCGCAAAGGACCAGCGCGGGACTTCTACTAGCCCTCACAGCCGTGGTGACAGTGATCTTTTCTCTGCTGCCACGAATTCCCCAGCCACAGTCTTATCACTCGTTTGCCGACCGGCGCGGCTTTTTGGGAATTCCGAACTTCGGCGATGTTGTTTCCAATGTGCCTTTTGGTGTCATCGGAATCTGTGGACTGCTGTTCCTGCTACGTTCAACTCCTGGCCAGTTGAAAAACCACTTTCTTGACTCGCGTGAACGATGGCCTTATGTGCTGGTTTTCATCGGCTTGCTCCTAACAGCATTTGGTTCGTCTTACTATCACCTGTCTCCGAACAATGCGCGACTGGTCTGGGATCGACTGCCGATGACGATCGCATTCATGGCGATGGTAGCTGCGATCATCACGGAGCGGATTAGTCTCAGAACCGGCTTGTGGTTATTGCCACTGCTCTTGCTCATCGGAATGGGCAGCGTTTTGCAGTGGTACGCGAGCGAAGCGAGGGGTGCTGGTGACCTGCGCTTTTATGCGGGAGTGCAAGCGTATTCGGCTTTGGCTTTGTTGCTTGCGCTCGTATTTCCGAAGCGCTACACGCGCACATCTGACTTGGCTATCGTGGTCGGTTTTTATGCTTTGGCCAAAGCTTTGGAAACTCTCGACCAGCCGATTTTCGCAGTGGGACACATTGTGAGCGGCCACACTCTCAAGCACTTGGCGGCCGCTGCCGCCGGTTACTGGATCTTGCGAATGCTGAAGAAACGCCAGCCGGTTTTGAATGCAGCTTCAGCCCGTCCTCGGCCGAATGAAAGCCAACTAGAACGTGTCTGACCTGCTTCTCATTTCACGTACTTGCCATTGTGGGTTTCATATTCGACGCGAAAAGGCTTTTGCACCTTGCGGTCCTGCCACCCCTCGTGCGCAATCACTGCATCTGCCTGCGCGAGCCGTTCCGAGGGTTGAGGATGTGAACGAAAATATCCTTCCAGACTTTGAACTGCGAGTTGAGAAAGTTCCTCTTCGGGGCTCTGCGCATGAATGATGTATTCCTTGTGCAGCTTGGCACATTTCTCAAATAGAGTCACCGCTCCATAAGGCGAATAGCCTCCCAGAACCGCGACCCGCATACCCTCCCGGTCTGCTTCTAGTTCCTCATCCTTGTTATAGCCTGCCTCCCACACACCGAGTGGAATCTGCACCAACGCACCGATCACTTCAAGTTTCAAATTGCGCAGCTTCGCTTCGACCTGTACTCGTTCGGCGCAGTGATAGTGGTCAATGTGTTCGATTTCATGTCCGAGAACCGACGCAAGCTCGTCTTCGCTGGTCATCAAGTTGACCAGGCCTTCCCCGACGTAAACCGGGCCTCCGGGCAGGGAGAAGGCATTGATGATGGACGGATTAGGCAGCAAATGAAAGGAATAAGGAAGATGCCGGTGAGCATGCGCGGCCACGGTGCCTCCCACCCGGCGAATGTAGCCGTCGAGCGCCAGTTCTTCAGGGCTCATTTTGTCGCTGATGGTGGAGTATTGCTCAGCAAGTTCATTCCCGATCGCGATTTCTTGATCGTCAGAAAGGCGCGTCAACCGCATTGGGACTCGACTTAGATCGCGTTGTGCATCGGCTGCGACCTCCACGACGGCGTTCGCCGAGACAGGGGTCGAATCGTGCCGCCGCTCGCTGAAGTAGATGGCCGATAGGGCGACCAGAAGCACGCCGATGAACAAACCGATTCGCTTCATAGGAACTGCCGGATAGTTTCGCGATACTTGCTGTAAAGGAACGATACCAACAGCAATGCGGCTCCAAGGATGATGAAAGTGATGTAACGATCCCGAGGAGCCAGTCCCCAGGCGTCGCGCACCATGATCTTCCCCACACACACCAATAGCAGGACCAGCCCCGTCAACCGGAAGCTGCGCTCGTTGACAGCAAGCGCCAGTAGCACAATCAGGACTCCTTCAATGCCCCATGCGACCGTCACCATGCCAGCGCGCATCTTAAGCGCGAGCATCAGGGTTAGCAGAAGCACAGGCGCAAAGAACATGAACTGTTCTGGACGGTGGACCAGAGCAGCTAGCCAACGGAACCTAAGAGCCTGCTGTTTATTGCGCTCGCGCAGCCGAAACGCAAACGGCAGACATGCCAATAGAACGGCCACAGCCGAACCAAGCACGAAGTATCGTCCGGTCCAGTCGCCGCCGCTGAAATAACTGGCTCCGAAAAGATTGTGCATGATGCCGCGTACGCAGGTACCGACTGTTAGGAGGATGCCCTGATGCAAGAAGATCGAACGATCCAGCAACAGTGCCGATCCGAAAAGAACAAATACTATGGCAGCCCACGCCGTCACCAACCAATCGTTTACAAATTGGAAATACAGTAAGGCAACTACACTCGCGGTCCCCAAATAGCAGATAAAATCATCGAAGTGCAAGCGACGGTCATCTCCCGTCTCCTTGTCGTCGCCTTCCAATTGCGCGTACACAAAAAAGAAAATGAGCGTGAGGGGCAAGACGGTGTAAATTCGAGGGCTCCAGAGCTCACCGGGGTTACCAGCCGCTAAGTTCGCGAAGAAAATGCGGCCGAACGCAGCGGCTAGCACCACGTATGACTGGAATCGGAACTGCCGGACCTTCCGCAACAGGCCATATTCAAAGAGCACAAGTCCGAACGCGCCCCAACCAACGGCAACAGTCAGCGGCTGCAATTCATACCACATGAGGAGTGAAATGAGTGCTGACGCTGCCCACGAGTAGATGTGATGGAACTCCCGCGCACGCCACTCCTGCGGCATACGGATGAGTTGTGCAAGCGCATACATAACGACCGTCACGACCGCGAGCGACAGCAAACGAACGCTGATTCCATGCCAGCTTTCGTTGATGTACAAGTTCAAGCTGACGCCGCGCACCATAGCCAGCGCGGCGAGTGCATGCGCCTGCCAACGAAGGTCATCCAACTCAAATCGGCGATCTACCAGCGCCAGAATGAGAGCGAATGTCGCCCATACTGCGGCGAGCCACGCCCCCGGTGCTTCATACCACGCTAAGAACGCAAGCAATGCGGTGGCGGCAAATGTGTGTAGATAAGTAATCGCAGGCTTGATTGGAGAATCAGAGATCGTCGCTTTTCGAGACAGGAAATAGAGCCCCGCGGCAACAATCGAAACGGTAACCAGGCGAAGAGAAACGCCACTCCATGCGCTTTGTTCCAGAGTGAAGTTTGCCGTGTAGACGCGTCCTACCGCACAGGCTGCGACGACATTCGCCTGCCATGCGAGTTGCCGATAACCAATTCTCCGCATGACGAGTGCGATAACAACCGCGAATGCGACCCATGAAACGGCGACCCATGGCAGCGGCACGGCCTCGTTCAGCACCCACAGCATCAAGCCTGTTCCAGCCCAGCTATAGGCGATACGAGCAAGATTGACGTGATCGGTGTTAGGCAGAACGATGCGCCTAGCGAGCCAGTACAGCCCCACCACCACAGGCAATGCGCCAAACGCATGGAGCGGTACATCGTGCCAACGCTGCGCGCCAGCCTGATCGGCAGTAAGTGCCGCCAGAACCGCCAGTCCACTCAGCAAGTGAGCATGCCAGGCGAGTATGCCGTAGCCGACCCATCGCCCGACTTCAAGGAGAGCCACAGCAAAGACGATGGCTGCCACTGGTTGCCAAAGTTCAGGCACTTCGTAGTAAATCAGTGCCGTGAGGAGGGCTGTGCCCGCAAGTGCAAACAGGCCTCGAAACACCCGTTGATTGGAATCATCTCGGAGCTGAGAAAACTTGGCAGCGACATAAAACATCGCAGCCACTATTGGCAGTGTGATCAACCTGGCGGAGATGTGGACATGCGGTGCCGCTTCGCTGTGGAGATTGACAACTGCGACTCGATAGGCAGCCAGTGCGCCAATCACACCGTACTGCACCTGCAGATGAAGTAACTTGAATCTGTAGCCCAGTGCTGCGAGCACAAGCATGATGCCCGCGAAAGCGAGTGCAGACCAATCTCGCGAGCACAGCGCCCAACCAGCCGAGACAGCAGCGAACGCTCCGAGGTAGGAGTGGCCGGACAACAGTTGGCTATCCGGGAACTCAACAAAAAACAGTCTCCACCGTTTCCCAACGAGAAGCGTGTTGAGATAGAAGACGATTGCACACAGCGCGAACATCACGCCAGCAGCTAAGAAAAGATCTTCGCTGTTTTCCCTCACCGCCGTAAGTTGGCGGAAATCGATAGCAGCCAGGTGCAACCCAACCAGCATTCCTGCGAACAGGCCCAACCGGCGAAAAACCATTTCGCCGAACAAGACGCCGGCCACCAGCAATGCTTCGGCGCCGATCAGCCATAGAATGGCGACATTGTTTCCGGAATAGCGGAATGGTACAGCGGTAATGATGAGCGCCGCACCAAGCACGCTCAGAACCACGAAAGCTTCCCGGCGACGTTTCGTGATCGGCAGTTGTCCAAGCGCGAATTCCACAGCACCAATGATGAGCAAGGCGATGAATGCCAACTCTGGTTGCACAGACTGAAACTTCATCGTCCCGAGCAAGAGGAGCGTATTCAGCAGAGCCGCAGCAGTGGATACATGCTCGGCGCGGGGAGACTTCACTCTTCGAACAATGTAGGACCCTCGGAAAATGATCCAATAAAACAGCAGGAGCGCCGTACTCGCGTGATATTCGGAGAACGCGTTGCCATGCGCACCTTCCGGGCCCAGCAGACGATACAACCAATAAAAATGATTCAGATAGCTCGACAGAATGCCAAAGACTTCAAGTTCGAACCATTCCATCTTGATGACAGTGCTGACCAGACCAATCGCGAGAATTACGCCGGACGCGAGGCTGTATACGGTGTCGTGACTTAGAGACACTGTCGTATACGCGAGCAGGAACGCTAGCCCAGTCACCAATTGCGAGCGATAGCGCAAAGTGTGGGCGACCATCGCCAACGCCGCAATTAGCATCAGGATGAGATCAGTATTCTCTGAACTCATCACTCGCATCGCTTGGACATGGTTCAGCGCATACGTCGTGAAGAACAGCAGAGCCCATCCACCGCCAATTAACGTGCGGCCGAGAACGCGGTAGCGCTCCCGCTTTTCGAAAAACACGCCTCCCGCCAAGAGCGCCAACGAGACGAAGTAGGATAGTCCGACCTTGCCTGCAGGCCCCAACTGGCCGAGCTCATAGATTCCAAAAAGCGCAAGTCCTAGAACAAGGATCGTGATGCCAAGCTTGTTCAGCCAATTCGTGCCCAGAGTCTCTTCCAGCGCAAACACTGACTTCATTCGCTGCTGAACACTTGCCCTTGAAGTCGAAGACCGCAAGGCGGCGAACTGCGGCGGTTCTACAACACGAGCACTGACCGGAGGTGGGGTAACTGGAGTCGGGGGAGGCGTCAAGTGCTCGTGCCGCAAAGTCGGTGGCACTGTCGATTTAGATGGAGTCGCTGGAATTGATCGAGCCGGGGATGGCAACGGCTTCGTTGACTTGGCGTCAATATGGGCAAGTGTCGGGCCAACTTTAGTCGCATCGTGTTTGCCGGTCAAACCAAGTTCTTCTTGTGGCTTGGCTGTGATCGGCTCCTGTTGCTCCAGCGGAATCGAAGTGCGGAGGGGCACTTCCACTCTCAGTGGAGTTTCAGGAGGAGGTGCAGATTCCGTGCGCATTGTCGAGGTCGATGGCACAACCGGCTTGGGTGGGCAGTTGTTTACCCCGCCGGCATGCACCGTGCTGCACCAAGGGCAAAGGACAGGTTCAGCTTTGGCAGCTGGCGCCGGTGGCTGAGCGCTACCTGGCACGACAGGCGCAGTTTTAACCAAAGGTTCAGTTGATCTTTCGGCAATGGCGGGTTGCGGCGGCTTCGATGTGACAACAGAAACTGCAGGCCCGGACGCGTCCGGATGCGCAGATGGACTTGCCGATGGAGATAGGGTGCCTACCTGTCGGCGAAGCTCCAGAAGCTCGCGGTGTAGCGCATCGTTCTGTTGCGATGTTTGGTGCGCCAACTCTTCGACCCGAAGGCGCAACTTCCGCTGCCGCCACACGGCAGAGATGGCCAGAACAGGAGTGGCTAAGACTAACAGCGCTAACAATACGGCAAGAAGCTCCAAGGGCTGCCCCGTATATAACTAGTTCTGCAAGCCTAAATAGTAGAACGCCGGAGCAACCCCGTGTTGCGCTTTATTCTTGCCTGCAAGCCCGGAAGTAACGAGCGTTCTTTGCATTGTGGTTGGAAGTAAGCCGTCGTTGTGACAAGATGTGCAGAACTCCCGAATTATCAGGCGCTTATCGAATACTCTTATGAGCGAAGATCCTGTCCTCGCTGTGCTGGAACAGCCTACTTCCTCCGCCGAGCGTCCCCAGAAACCTCTTGCCTTGCAATCATGGCAACACGGATTCTGGTCGCTGGTCGTGACCCAGTTCCAGGGTGCATTCAACGACAATGCTTATAAGAATCTCGTCGTCTTCCTCATCCTTGGCACAGGTTTGGCGAAAGCCGATCGTGATCGGCTCGTCTTGGTCGCTGGCGCGTTGTTCTCCGTTCCATTCATCTTGTTCTCGATGACGGGAGGCTTTCTCGCGGATCGTTTCAGCAAACGCACTGTTACGATCGGGACGAAAGTCTTTGAGATTGTTGTCATGTTGCTCGCCGCTGCCGGACTAGCCTGGCAGAATCTGCACCTGGAGATGGCCGCGATCTTTCTCGCCAGCACGCAGGCGGCATTCTTTGGTCCCTCGAAATATGGCTTGTTGCCAGAACTGCTGCCCGAACCAAGACTCTCTTGGGGCAATGGCGTTATTGAACTAGGAACCTTTCTCGCAGCCATCGCGGGGCTGGTTTCTGGCGCATTTCTCGCGGATGTTTTTCACGGGCGCCAAGGCTGGTCAGGTCTGATCTTTATCGGCCTATCTCTGGTCGGATTGCTCTTCAGCCTCGGAATTACGAAGGTCCCTGCCGCTGATCCTGCGAAGAAGTATCGAGCCAACCCGCTCGGGGATCTTTGGGAGCAGGTGCTTTTGATCCGCAAAGATCGTGTCCTGTGGCTCGCAGTTCTTGGCAACACATATTTCTGGTTTCTTGGCGCATTGCTGTCTGCCAACATCGTCTTTTATGGCGAAGACGTGCTGCACGCCACTTCCACGCGCACGGGAATTCTCCAGGCTGCGGTCGCGATCGGCATCGGCTTCGGTAGCCTTGCAGCCGGTTATCTTTCAAGCGGCAAGGTTGAGTATGGACTGATTCCCCTTGGTTCTGTCGGCATGACAGTGCTTGGAATTTTACTATCCTCACCGAATCTCTCGTTTACACACGTCCTGATCTTGCTCTCTGCCCTCGGCTTTTCGGCAGGGTTCTTTGCGGTTCCTGTCAACGCCCTGATCCAGCATCGTCCCGACGAAAGAGACAAGGGCGGAGTGATCGCGGCTGCGAACCTGCTTTCATTTGTTGGCATTGGCGGAGCGGCGGGCGTTTACTACGTCTTCCAGCACTTCGCGCATTTCAACCCGTCCGTTATTTTCTTATCTGTTTCGCTGGTGACGGTCGCAGCGACAGCTTATGTCTTGTACCTGCTGCCCGATGCACTACTCCGCCTATTGCTCTGGACCGCAACCCACACTCTGTACCGCATTCGTCTGGAAAACCGCGAGAATGTACCGTCGAAAGGTGGAGCGTTGCTGGTTCCGAATCACGTTTCTATGGTCGATGCCGTTTTGTTGATCGCCTCCATCGACAGGCCGATTCGATTCCTTATGTTCAAGGGATCTTATGATCATGCGCTGGTGAAGCCCTTTGCGAAGATCATGGGAGTTATTCCGATCTCGTCGCAGCTTCGCCCTCGCGAGATGATCACTTCGCTTCGTACGGCAACCCAAGCCTTAAAAGATGGCGAAGTCGTGTGCATCTTTCCCGAGGGGCAGATGACGCGGATCGGTCAAATGCTGCCGTTCCGGCGTGGTATGGAACGAATCGTTAAAGGCGTGGATGTCCCCATCATTCCAGTCAATCTCGGAGGTGTGTGGGGCTCCATTTTCAGTTTCGACCGCGGGAGATTTTTGTGGAAGCTCCCGCGAAACATTCCATATCCGGTGACGGTGACTTTCGGGAAAGCAATGCCGTCCACTACTAGTGCGCAGAGCGTGCGCCAGGCGGTGCAAGAACTGGGCGCAGAGGCCTATAAGTTCCGCAAGCGATATATGAGGCCGCTGCATCGCTCGTTCATGCAAACGGCTCGCCGCCATCCATTTCGCTTCGCTATGGCCGATGGGCGCACGCCCAAGCTCCGCTTCGGCGGAGCACTTACACGCACTGTGTTCCTAGCCCGCCGACTGCGGTCTATTTGGCGCGACCAGAAGATGGTCGGCATCTTGCTTCCGCCTTCCGTCCCCGGCGCGCTCGTGAATCTGGCGGCACTTCTAATGGGTAAAGTCCCGGTCAACTTGAATTACACAGCTTCCAACGAAGTACTTGCTTCGTGCGCGAAACAGTGCGACTTGCAGACTGTGATTACCTCCAAGGCATTCCTGGAACGGGTCCATGTGCAGCCGCCGGTGCACGCAATCATGTTGGAAGATCTCGCCGACAAACCTCGTTTCGTCGAGCGTTTCACCGCAGCCGTGATTTCTTGGCTCCTGCCCGTGGAGCTCATCGAGAAATCTGTGGGCGCCGTGAAGCAACAGAGTCTCGATGACACTGCTACGATCATCTTCTCCAGCGGCAGTACCGGCGATCCAAAAGGTGTCATCCTTAGCCACTACAATGTCGCTTCCAATGTCGAGCAACTCAACCAGGTCTTCATGCTTGGGCGCAACGACAAAATCCTCGGGATCTTGCCTTTCTTTCATTCGTTCGGATTTACCGGCACTCTCTGCTTGCCAATGTCGATTGGAATGGGTGTGGTCTTCCATCCCAATCCGCTGGAGGCTCGCGCGATCGGTGCGCTGGTCAGCCAATATGGGATTACATTTTTGCTCGCGACGCCGACATTCCTGCAATCCTACATGCGGCGCTGCTCTCCCGAGGACTTTGGCAGCTTGCAATATGTGATGGCTGGGGCAGAAAAGCTACCAGAGCGGGTCTCGGTCGCTTTCGAAGATCGCTTCGGAATCCGGCCACTCGAAGGCTACGGCTGTACGGAGTGCTCCCCGGCAGTAACCGTCAATACTCGCGACTTCCGCGCGGCGCAATTCCGGCAAGTGGGCGCGAAACGAGCTAGCATCGGTCATCCCTTGCCGGGAATCAGCGTCAGGATCGTGGACCCTGAAACAATGGCTCCTTTATCACAAGGTGAAACAGGACTGTTGCTGGTTCGCGGACCCAACGTGATGCAAGGCTATCTGAATCGGCCCGACAAATCCGCCGAGGTGCTCCGCGATGGCTGGTATAACACGGGCGATATTGCCGCAATGGATGAAGATGGATTCGTGCGCATCACCGATCGCTTGAGTCGCTTCAGCAAGATCGGCGGAGAAATGGTTCCCCACATCAAGGTTGAGGATAAACTTCACGAACTTGTTGGCGCTACGGAGCAGACCTTCGCCGTGACTGCCGTACCCGAAGAGAAAAAAGGCGAGCGCCTCATCGTCCTTCACACTCTGCCCGATGAAAAGTTGCAGGAATGTCTTTCCCAGCTAAGCAAATCCGATCTGCCGCCCCTCTGGAAGCCGCGTCCTGATCAGTTCATGCATGTGTCGTCGCTACCGTACCTCGGGACAGGTAAGCTCGATCTCAGGAGGCTAAAGGAAATCGCACTGGGGACTGCGGTGTGAATCCAGAACTTATGACAGAGGTCGCCACAAAAGAAGAAGAGGTCACCCGCCATGCATCCTCTGCCCGGATGGGCAGCTCCTTTTTCATTCGCGTTGCACTGACCGCGATTGCTCTAATCATCTGGTTCTGGAGTCAAAAGCTCATTGGCGCTCGTGGCGCGCCGACTATCGCAATTGGCGACCGACTACAGGATTTCACGGCTCCTGTGAACCTTTACCTGCACGCTCACCCTTCGGCTGCCAGTCTTTTATTGATCGTTAGTTCTGGGATTATCGATCTGCTCGGTATTTTCCTTCTGGCGCGATGGATTTTCGGAGGCTCGCGTCGACCATTCCTAGGTCTGGTGATCGTTCTGGGCCTGCGCCAGATCATACAGTCGCTGGTAGCCCTCCCCGCTCCGCCTAACTCGATCTGGCATTATCCCGGGTTTCCTTCACTGCTGGTGACGTACAGCGTAAGCAACGATTACTTTTTCTCGGGCCATACCGCCATCGCGGTTTTGGCCGTCACTGAAATCGCTCGCTTGCGTAAGCATTGGCTCACCGCACTCGGCATCTTCGTCGCGATATTCGAAATCGCAACTGTTTTGGCTCTCAGGGCCCATTACACGATGGACGTTTTCACTGGCATAGTCACCGGTTTGTACGCTGCCTACCTGGCTGGCTGGATTTCAGCGGCACTGAATCGTGTCCGGATCGGAAGAGAATTCTGAATGGGCCCAAAAGAGAGCACTGCTTAGTTCCAGACCTGTACGCAGAGTTTTCCCGTCGCAAATTTAAACCTGCGTTCTTGAGACAATTATCGAACATGGTTGCAACAGTTCTCGAATAGAGCCGATCATCGATCGACACTATTCGACTGTTGTTCGATGTGGCCGGCGCCTTGCGTCAGGACCTAAGCCGAAGGCTTAGGGATGGTGTCTCTTTGGAAAACGAATTGGTTTCTTCTCGAATAGCACTCGCTGCCAAATTTGCATCAGTCGTGGATAGCTTGCCGTTCCAAGGCTGGCCGCCGAAAAACGCGTGCACGACCAACGGTTTCATGCTAAATTGACTTTGTGAAGCGCCTGCTTCAATTTCGATCGTCATTACGACTCAGTCCATCCCGACTGAGCTATTAACTTCTGCACAATTTATAGCTTCAGGCCCGTGGCGGAACTGGCATACGCAGCTGTCTCAAGAGCAGCCTTCTTGTGGGTTCAACTCCCACCGGGCCTACCAGAATTCTGTCGTTCTTTGACAATTCAACGGAGGGTGGGCCGGACGGTAAGGCACTTGTTTGCTAAACAAGGGTTCTCGCAAGAGGCTAACGGGTTCAACTCCCGTACTCTCCGCCATGCGGAAGGTACTGCTGAATGGCCGGCAACTGGTCCTGAAAACCGGGGCATCGTGATGAGCGATGGGCGTTCGATTCGTCTACCTTCCGCCAAGTTTGCACAGGTGCGTGAGCCCGGCCGAAACGGACCGGCTGTAACCCGGTTTCCCCAAGTGGGACGCGGAGGTTCAAATCCTTCCCTGTGCACCAGAGTGCCAGCGTGCGCGAATTGGAATAGCGGCCTGTCTTAGAAACAGGTGTTTGAGAGTTCGAATCTCTCCGCTGGCACCAGATTTTCAGAAAGAGAATTACCTTAAAATGAACCAATCATTAGAATCTAGACTTGCCCGAGTCAGATTTTCGTCCTTAACTCCTGGCGCGGATCGAATCCACTATGTAAAGGCGGAAGACGTGCGCACCGTCTTGGGCCGCCTTCCCATCGAAGTATGGCATCGCGTGCGCGCAGTTCACTTCAATGATCGGAGCCGCGGTGCCCGCACTCTCGGCTATGTCAACCAGGGACTACGGGAAATCGCTCTCTGTGCTCTCCCTCCCCGCATGAGCCTGAAAGCTGCTCTCGCGAAGGGCCAGACACCGGAGCAGTTCGGAGCCAAATGTGGCCAGAAGTGGCCAGCACTGGCCGTTCGCCGATTCATGCTCTACGACGTGCTTTTGCACGAGCTCGGCCACCTGCAGTTGATTGATGGAGACGCACCTTCGAAGCGCCTCAGATTTGCTCGCGAGAAATTTGCTCAGATGTTCGCTGCACAATGGTGCAGCACGCTATGGTCAGTACGATTCCCCCATCCCGACCCGGTTCATAACCCACCGAGCTCGGAGGAGCTACGGGTGTGTTCTTCGGAAGTGGACAAACAGCTATTGTAATGAGGCTACAACCCTCGTAACGCAAAAAGAAATGGTCCGGGTGGCAGGAGTTGAACCTGCGTGGACATGCTCCCAAGGCATGTGGGTGGCCGCTACCCTACACCCGGACATTGGTGGCTCGGCACGGAATTGAACCGTATCCACTGGCTTTTCAGACCAGCACTCTGCCGTCGAGTTCCCCACGAGCCAAAATCTGGTGGACGGTGCGAGAGTTGAACTCGCATTTCACGGGTGCAGGCCGTGGGTAATCCCCTTATACGAACCGCCCACTGGGGCGAGATGAGAGAATCGAACTCTCGTGACTGGAGCCACAATCCAGTGCCTAAGCCATTCGGCCAATCCCGCCATCGAAACTTGGAGCTGGTCGAGTGAATCGAACACTCGTCGGAGAGGTACAAGCTCTCTGCACTGCCACTGTGCTAGACCAGCAAACTCTGGAGCTGGCACGCAGCCTCGAACTGCGGTCGGGCGCTTACCGTGCGCCTGCTCTTCCCGTTGAGCTATACCAGCGGAGCTGGCGCGGCGATTCGAACGCCGATCACGGACTTACGAGGCCCGCGCTCTTCCCACTGAGCTACACCAGCGAAAAACTCTGGAGGTGGCGGGGAGAATTGCACTCCCGATGATCTGCTTTGCAGGCAGACGCCTTGCTGTCTTGGCTACGCCACCTCATACATTTGGAGCGGAAGGCGGGACTCGAACCCGCGCTCTCGTACTTAGCCTGCCCTGAGCAACTTCGCGAAGCGAAGTTGTCGAACGGGTTGGCAACGTCGCGTCTTGGCCACTAGACGACTTCCGCCCTCACAAAATCTTGGAGCGAGCAGCGAGAGTTGAACTCGCGTCGTCGGGTTGGAGGCCCGAGGCACCAGCCGCTATACCATGCTCGCCCTTGGCGGGAGATGAAGGACTCGAACCCTCGTAACTGGATCTGGAGGCCAGTGTCCTAGCCGCTGGACGAATCTCCCGCAAACTTATGGCGGAGCTAACGGGAATTGAACCCGTCCCTGCTGATAGACGGTCAGCCATCCTGC